>NZ_JASSYY010000002.1:0-953775 GCF_030243905.1 Kaistella rhinocerotis
AATTATAAGAAGATTATTTCTTGCTTAGATTATTATTGAGATTAATCGCGTCCTGATAAGTAGGATTAAGTTCAACAGATTTCGCTGCATATTGTTTAGCCTTTGCAAGATCACTATCCTGAACTAAATATGCGATTGCAAAATAAGCGTAAGACAATGTTTCCTTATTGGCCTCCAGGTCGGCAGGTTTTACCGTAGTAATGAATTTTTCATAAGCGATTTTCGCTAACTCATTATTTCCGGCTTGCTGGTACGCATAACCCTGGCTATAATAAGCCGGCGCCCAACCTGGAAGTAAACCGCTCATCTTTTGCCATGAAAGGATTGCTCCGTTCCAGTTTTTGGCTTCATGATAGGCATTTGCCAAACGAAACAGAGCGTCTGTATCCTGTGGCTTAGTGGCTACTTCTTTCTTTAAAGCTTCGATTTGTGGGTTGGTAGGACCAGCATCAACAGACGCCTGGCTTACACCGCCACCACCTTTAATCTTAACGAGCTCCAAATCCCAGTTCAAAGTCTCATCCTTAGCAGCTTTCGCAAGTGCAATCTTTTGCTGTGCATCTGACATCAAAGCAGATTTTTTCGCAGCATCAGATTCCTTTTCGGCCAGGCCGGCTGAAATAAGACCCAATAAACCCTGATCGGCTGGCTGAACTCTGCTTTTTTCAGCTTTAGCTAAAAACTGATCCATGCTTGACTTCGCACCTGTATAATCTCCATCTGCATATAATAAGTATGCACGCAACTTGAATTTAATAGGATCACTTACTTTATCGAATACTTTGTCCAGATATAATTTCGAGTTTCCGTAATCTTCATTCGTGAAAAAGAGTTTTGAAATCTCAAGCTGAGTATCCGGATCTTCGTCGGCATATTTGGCATAATTAAGCAAATCTTGTGTTGCAAGCGCATTCTGCTGATATCTGATATTATAGGCCGCTTTTGCTTTATAAGCTGGCGCAAAAGATGGATCGGCGGAAATGGCACGGTCAATATTTTCTTTTGCTTTCTGCCACTGCTGCGCCTGCATCCACAACGTTCCTATTCTGGTATAAACTGAAGCTTTGTTTTTTGCAACCGGCAATGCTTTGTCATAAGCTGTCATCGCTGATCCCGCAACTTGAGGGCTATTTGTAAGTTTCAGGCGATAAGCATCACCTAAAGTATAATAGTAATAAGCCGGCGTACCGCCTTTCTGAGATTTCTCCACAGCCCGATTGAGATAATCAATAGCCAAATCTGCGTTCGGAGCTCCACCGAAAAGCGTAAGTGCTTCCGCTGCGCGGTACAAAACTTCCGCATCTTTATCACGTGCATCCTTTACAATATTTTGGATCTCAGTGATGCCGGACTTATCTCCCTTGCCCAATTTCACTGAGGCAAGACCTATTTTATTAAGATTGCTCTTTTTATCTGCTGTTAAACCTTTATTAAAGTTTTCCTGCGCTAGTTCGAAATTGGGTTCAAACTGCGTGAGATATGAATTTCCTAAGTAAAAATAATTCTCTGCCGTAGGTGATTTTGCGATCATCTCTGTGAATACGGACTTGGCCTTTGCATATTTATGGCTATCTGCATTCGCAATCCCTTCCTGAAGGGTCTGTGAAAACGCAAAATTCGAAAAGAAAACCGTTGCAATTCCTAGGGCAACTTTCTTTGATACATTCATCTTTATTCTTAATTTTTAATTTGTTAAACGTTATGATTCCGTTCCGATAATATTTCCAACTATCGTACCATTAATCAAGGTCACGAATCTGTGGCTAAACTATGCTCAACGCATCTGGACTTCCCGCGGAATAATGTTGTATGGCTGCAAGCCTTCTTTTTGCACAACAATCTGCCCGAGTTGCTGGCAGGAAAACCTGATCAAGCCATTACCTAATCCATAATAGGGTTCATTGGTAATGAAATACAAAACCCGCGTAAATGGATAAGACATATTCCGAAGCGTAGTAATATCGGGTGAGTAAACTTTTCCTTCAGATTCTACCCCAAGTATTTTTACTGAATTCCGTAATTCCTCTGACTCCTTATCATATGGCCGGCTAAGTGTATTCAAACTCACTACACCGATCTTACCAGGGTAATTGTTGATTTGTTGAATAATATTGCGGTTACCAGCGATCACCGAAAACTTAAGGTCTGACGGCAACATTTTAAACTTCTGCGCTACAAAATTGAGGTTGCTGGCATTGGCTCCATCGAAAATAATATTTTTCTCATCGGATAGAAGCTCACTTTTAAGATGCTCCAAAGAGACAGAAGTTAAAGGAGAGTTCTTGGCCACAACAAATACTACGGCATCAACAGCAAATTTTGCCGGCTGGATTTCCAGATCAATTTTGTCTTTGAATGCCTTCTTTTCACGGACGGTAAGATCTCGGGATAACACGATAGCGCGAACCTTGTTTTCCAATAAATCCAAAAAGGCTAAATCTTCCTTCTTTATTTCAACATTAATCTTGGTAGCGGGGTTAAGAGCCATGTAGCGACTGGTGAGTGCTTCTGTAACGCTCTGGAAAGATTCATCCGCCGCGATCGTTATGGTTCCCTGGCTGGGATCGTCTATCACACGTTCATTTTTCTTACATGATGACGCGAGTGTGAAAAGCGCTATTAATAATATGATTCTATACTTCATTTCTATCCTGTCGTAATCTGTAGATTGCACGGCCAATTCTGAACAAACCGTAGAGTATTAACAATGCACCCAGCGAATATGCGATAAGCGGTTCGAGGTAAATAATAAAGAATTTATAAATAATCACCACAACACCTAAAATGATATAAAATATTCCGGTTATCAGGGACAGCCAATTAAAGATCATAGACAAAAATAAAGAAAATAAAAAAGAGAAGCGGTGTGCTTCTCTTTTAAATAATGTTAAACTTTATTAAGATTATTATTCAAACTGCATCGTAAGAGGCATCCTGAATCTGTATCGAACTGCCTGACCATTGATTTTTGCAGGCGCCCATTTATTCTTAATAGATTTTACTGTACGTATTGCTTCCGCGTTGAAATCCCTATTGCTACCATTAGCTTTCACATCAGTAATAGTGCCGTCACGTTCCACAACGAAAGTAATTTCAGTTCTTACAGTCCCTTCATCACCATCCATCACCGAACCATCAAAACTGTTCTGAACTTTACTTCTGAACGAGTTAATACCTCCAGGGAATTCAGCCAGCTGCTCAACCTCCGTGTAAACTTGTGTTTCTGAAACCTGAGGCTTCACTTCCACAGTAGTGGATCTGGTAGGACCCGGTGGCGGTGGCGGCGGTGCGTAGGTCGGTGTTTTTACACCTTCCTGGTTTACCAAACCTGTTGTTGTTTCTAATTGCTTAGTAATTGGCGGCGGCGGTGTTTCCACTTTCGGCGCTTTCACCGGCTCCGGTACCACGTTCTGGATGATTTCCTGCTTAGGCTCCTCTTTTGGCGGTGGTGGCGGCGGTGGTGGTTCTTCCTCTTTTATCTCTTCGATAATTGGCTCTTCCTCTATGATGTCAATCAGATTGGCATTCACTTCGGTAGATTCTTTAGCATTCATCTCCTGGATCTTCATGATCACAAACGGAGTCAAAGCTGCTACGAGGAAAAGTATGGTTCCAAAAATAAATGACTTTGTGAGCACGGACCTGTAGTTCGTCCGCAGATCATAAGCGCCATATGCTTTATTTCTGTTCTCAAATACAATTTCATCTAATGTAAGATTGCTATTGTATGCGTTATCTTCTGCCATTTTTCTTCTTTATTTACTACGATTAATTTGTATCCGCAGCCGGTGCAGCCGGTGCTGCTCCTCCTACCTTTCTGTCATAAATAGCCTGTTCCCAAGGTTTCACATCGGTAATACCGTAAATTTCGTTCTTGGTAATAGCCATTTCATCCAGAATGTCTACAAAGTTCTTATATACGGCATCGTCAGTCGGTTTAATGATCACAGTGAATTTACTTTGATCTTTAGCTCTTGCTTTTGCCTGCTCGATTACTTTTGTAATCCCTTCTCTATCAAAAGATGTTTCCTGAAGCGTCTGCTCATTGAGACCCGCCTGATCAAGTTGATGATAGAAAATCCTGTTGTCTTTTCCTATGATTAATGAAATCGAATTTGAAAGGTCAATCTCAGTTGTCTGCGGTTTAGGCATATTCTCTTTCGGTTTTGCCGGAAGGCCCAAATCCATCACATTCGGTTTGTTAAACGTGGTAACCAACATAAAGAATGTAATCAAAAGGAACGCCAAATCCACCATTGGGGTAAGGTCTACGTGGGGTGGCTGCTTCTGCGAGCGCACCTTGCCACCTTTCCCGCTGCTATCTTTTACTTGTACTTCTGCCATTTCTTTATTATTGTGCTGTCTCCTGACTTGTGATTAACCAGAATTTCAAGAAATCTATATCACGCAATCCTTCGAACAGAGATTTTACTTTTGGATATTCTGTCTGAACATCGCCCTTGATAGCCAACTTATAGTCGGGATTTACGGCTAAGCTTTGCTGTACCCAATCGATTACCTGCTTGTTTGTGCTGTCCATCGGAATCCCGTTAGGGCTCTTGTAAGCTTTACGTTCCTCATCAGACAGGTTCAGATATCCTTTCAGCTGGTTCATAGGCACGCCTACAGACTGAATATTTGCGAAGTTCACTTTCTCCTGGTTAGTGAAACTCATTCCATATTTTGCTCCCATCTTATCGAGTAGCTGCATTCTTTCCGTTCCGTTCTCTACCGGCGTGAAATAGAATTTCCCGTCAGTAGTAGCCAGAACAGTCATTAAACTCGCATCTGGAAGTAACTTCTCAGAAATCGAAGATGGCGTGGTTACCGTCTCGACATCGGGTACGTTGAACTGAGCCGTGAGGATAAAGAACGTAAGGAGTAGAAACGATACATCGGTCATCGCCGTCATATCCACCCTTATGTTATGTCTTTTTGGTTTGACTCTCGCCATTATTTTTATATTTATTTATTATACTTCACTACTTTAGACCACCACACAACCATCAGGTTAAATATGAAGGTCCGCACTCAACACAGATTTCTTAGTGAAATTCTGCGAATGACTGCTGGATTGACATTGCGATCTCGTCAATTTTGAACGTTAATCCGTCAATCTTAGAAGTAAAATAGTTATAAAGAATAATTGCAACCGCAGATGTACCAATACCTAATGCAGTATTTACAAGTGCTTCAGAGATACCGATAGAAAGTGCTGCTGAATCTGGTGTTCCTCCACCTGCACCCAGCGCGCTAAATGCCTTGATCATCCCGATTACCGTTCCAAGTAGTGCTACAAGCGTTGCAACTGTACCTAAGGTTGAAAGGATCATCATGTTTTTCTCAAGCATTGGCATCTCAAGTGTCGTAGCTTCTTCGATAGACTTGTTCAGTGCTACCATTTTTTGCTCTTTATTCATTGCTGTATCGTGAGCCAAAGCTTTGTAAGTCGTAAGACCTTCTTTCACTACGTTACCTACAGAACCTTCCTGTCTGTCGCACTCTTCTAAAGCTTCGTCTACTTTATTCTGGTTAAGCAGGTTTCTTACAGTAAGTACAAACTGGTCTACGTTACCTTTACCTGAAGCCTTGCTAAGAACCATTGCTCTCTCTACAGAGAATACGATTACGATAATCATGAAAGAAATAAGGATTGGTACGATAGGTCCACCCATGTAGATAATTCCCATAAAACCGTCAGGATGCAGCTCCTTTGTTTCCAAACCTGAGAATGATACTGAAGAAAGACCTTCAAGTCTTGGATCAGCCTTAAAGTTACCCGGACTACCCAAAACAAATAAATAAATAGCCACACCTATCAGGATAAGAATAGGTATGATTAGCGCAGGATTCAATCCTCCTACTTTTTTAGCAACTACTTGCTCCCCATTGTTTGAAACATTCATTTCCATACTAAACTAAATTATAATTGTTATTTTTTAAATTTTTCGAGTGTAAATTAAAGTCAAATTAATTTATCGTGCAAATGCAAGCCGTTGTATGCGTGCTTTTTCACTGCTTGAAAGACTCGGCTTCCATTATTGATTTGATAAATTTTAAAATGTATTTTATTTAAAATTGGCGTTTACAAAAATACCTTTGAAAACAAGCGTAAAATCTGGAAGGATTTTTACGATTACAGCACAAAAATTTTTTTTCCAATAATTTTTATGAGACAATATTAACGATTTTTTTCTGTACTACGATTATTTTTTTAGGCGTATTTCCCGCCAGTTGCTTGATAACCCGTTCGTCTTTCAGCACATTTTCTTCGATTTGTTCAACGCTTAAATCTGAAGGTAATGAAAGCTTAAATTTCATCTTACCATTAAAGCTCACAGGATATTCAAATTCATCTTCCACAAGGTATTTCCCCTCAAATTCAGGGAAATTTTCAAACTCAATGGAAGTTGAATGCCCTAGACGGCTCCATAGATCCTCACAAATGTGCGGTGCATACGGTGAAACCACTATTGCAAGGGCTTCCAGGATCTTCCGCTTGTTTGTTTTCAGCTTCTGATATTCGTTCACCGCGATCATAAATGACGAAACAGATGTATTGAATGAAAAATTATCAATGTCTGAAACCACTTTTTTAATAAGTGTATGCAGTATCTTATATTCTTCTTTAGTTGGCTCTTCATCTGAAACATTGAAGCTATCTCCGTCAAAATAAAGATTATAGAATTTCTTCAGGAAACCGTAAACACCACTCAAACCCTGCGTATTCCATGGTTTGGACTGTTCTAATGGTCCAAGGAACATCTCATAGAGTCTTAAACAGTCAGCGCCGTATTCTTCGCAGATATCGTCCGGATTCACGACGTTGTATTTAGACTTCGACATCTTCTCCACTTCGCGTTCGCAGATGTATTTCTCGTCCTCCAAAATGAATTCAGCGTCAGCAAATTCCGGACGCCAGTTTTTAAATTTCTCGATATCGAGCTCGTCTGTTGTTCCTTTTAATAAGGAAACGTCCACGTGAATTTTTTGGGTTTGATGCTCTGGCGCAGCATTTTTAGACACGAATTTGTTAGAACCTTCGATTCTGTAAACAAACGCACTCATACCTAAAATCATGCCTTGGTTGATCAGTTTTTTGAAAGGCTCATCATTATTGATATATCCGCGGTCCTTCAAGAACATATTCCAGAAACGCGAGTACAGCAAATGTCCCGTTGCGTGCTCGCTTCCACCAATGTACAGATCTACCTGACCCCAATAATCCGAAAGGTCTTTTTCCGTGAAAACCTCATCGTTCTCAGGATCCATATAGCGCAGGAAATACCACGAACTCCCTGCCCAACCCGGCATTGTAGAAAGTTCTAACGGAAAAACGGTAAGATTATCAATCAGGTCCGTATCTACAATTTCCTGTGTAGCTTCATTCCAGGCGAATGTTTTGGCATTGCCCAAAGGCGGATCACCGTCTTCAGTAGGCAAATATTTCTCCACTTCCGGAAGTTCCAACGGCAAAGCTGAAATGGGCAAAGTATACGGCATACCGTCTTTGTAATAAACCGGAACCGGCTCTCCCCAGTAGCGCTGACGTGAAAAAATGGCGTCGCGCTGGCGGTAATTGGTTGTTCCATGACCAATTCCGAGTTCTTCAATCTTTTGAATGATTGCTTTTTTAGCATCATTAAAATTCAGACCGTCCAAAAAACCTGAGTTGACGCAAACAGAATCCTTAGAATCAAATGAAGTTTCATTGATATCCTGATCATTTTTAATGACATTTCGGATTTCCAAACCAAACTTTTTCGCAAAACGGTGGTCACGTTCGTCGTGTGCCGGAACTGCCATCACAGCGCCAGTTCCATAACCCATCAAAACATAATCTGAAATATAAACCGGCATTTTCTGCTGTGTGAACGGATTCATCGCATATGCACCCGTGAAGGCTCCGCTTACGTTTTTCACGTCCGCCATCCGGTCGCGTTCGGTTTTCTTTGATGTTTCTAAAATGTATTTTTCTACTTCCGCCTTGTTGGCTGCAGCCGTAAGGGCCTCCACAAGCGGGTTTTCAGGCGCCAAAACCATGAAGGTTGCACCAAAAATAGTATCCGGACGTGTGGTGAACACCGAAATATTGGCATCAGATCCGTCAACTTTAAAATGTACTTTTGCACCGACAGATTTCCCGATCCAGTATTCCTGCGCATCTTTCAGCGGCTGTGGCCAGTAATTATGCTGCAAACCCTGCAAAAGTCTTTCAGAATACGCCGTGATACGCATACTCCACTGCATCATTTTCTTTTGGAATACCGGAAAACCGCCACGTTCAGATTTGCCGTCTTTTACCTCATCATTCGCCAACACGGTCCCCAACCCCGGGCACCAGTTCACTGTTGTTTCGGCGCGGTAGGCCAAACGGTAGTTCAAGAGGATGTCCTGTTTATCAAGTTCGGAAGCAGTATTCCACTCGTCTGCAGTAAAGTTTAGTTCTTCAGTTTGCGTCGCTGAAAGATTTTGCGAACCGTTTTGTTCAAAATATTCAATCAAACTGCTGATCGGCTCCGCTTTATCGGTGGTTTTATTGTACCACGAATTAAAAAGCTCGATGAAGATCCACTGCGTCCATTTATAATAGGATGGATCTGAAGTGCGGACTTCGCGGCTCCAGTCGAATGAGAAACCTATTTTACGCAACTGCTCTTCGTATCTGGTAATGTTCTGCTCCGTCGTGATCGCCGGATGTGTACCGGTTTGAATGGCATACTGCTCGGCCGGCAAACCAAAACTGTCATATCCCACCGGATGTAGCACATTGAAACCTTTGTGCCTTTTGTATCTCGCATAGATATCAGACGCGATATATCCTAGTGGATGCCCTACATGCAAACCCGCACCTGACGGATACGGAAACATATCGAGCACGTAAAACTTTGGTTTTTCTGTATTATTTTCGGTGCGGAATGTCTGATTTTCGTGCCAGAACTTTTGCCACTTTTTTTCAATCGATTGATGGTCGTAAAACATTAATGAAGTTTGTTTTCGTTTAAATTTTCCTTTAAAAGATGTGAATCTGCTGCAGAAATCACATCCCACAAAAATAGCACTTTCACACGAGAAATCCCCACTCGGGAAGTGGGGACCTACTGTTTTGAAGCCTGCTGGGTTTAATCTTTAGCGCGTCGGGCTGTAACCGTCGTCGTCACCTTGACATTTGGCTCGCCCTGGAAGGTATAAGTGCCGGAAACTTCATAAACGAGTTCGCTGTCACTAAGCGCTTTCACCAAACCGGTCTGTTTGATGCCTGCAGCGTCTGTAATACTAAATTCCATCGTCACCGGATTAAAAGTATAACTGAAATTGCTTTCATCCTGCAGTACACACGAACCTCCTGTTTCACCGTAAGTCTTGGCGGTAGCCGTTCCGTCCATGTTAAAAATAATTCTTCCGCGTTGTTGGCAGCTTGTGTACGCTACATCATTTACATAGGCTCCGGTGCTTAGCGTGGCAGTTTGTGATAATTTATAAGGTTGCCAAATTCCCACGATTGTGTTTTCGGGGATATCGGTTTCATCGTCATCGGTTCTGCAAGCGGATAAAGTAAGGATGGCCAGAAGCGCAAGCACAGGAAATTTAAGGTAAAAAAGCCAGGAACTATTAGTTTTTGAGCTGTTAAAATAATTTTTCATGACATTTTGATTTTGTGGATTATCAAAAAAGGGTTCCAAGTATTATGCCAGCAATACTTTCAGCTTAAGTGATATTGATATCTTTGTCCAAACATAATTAGATGCCGGAAGTTTCAATCATCACGCCCGTTTACAATTCTTCAAAATTCTTAAAGCAAACAATCGGCTGTGTCCTGAACCAGACCTTCACCGATTTTGAATGGCTGATTACCGATGACGCCTCCAGCGATGATTCGGTGGCAATTCTTCATGAATGTAAAGACCCGCGTATCAAACTGACTTTCTCTGAAACTAACGGTGGCGCCGGTCATGCCCGGAATATTTCACTTTCAAATGCAACGGGCCGCTATATCACTTTTCTGGATTCAGATGATTTCTGGGAACCCAATTTTCTGCTGGAAATGGTGCAGTTTTTAAAACAGGAAGGCGCAGAACTGGCCTATTCGAATTACGCGCGGTGTGAAGAAAATCTAACACCCATCCTCGATGATTTCAAAGCGGACAAAGAAGTTGATTTTCACAGTTTGCTGAAGACTTGCAGACTTTCGCTTTTAAGTTCAATGTATGATTCGCGTCGTGTCGGTATTGAATATTTCCCAAACGGCAGCAAGCGCGAAGACCACGTAATGTGGCTTAATCTTTTGAAAAAAATCCCGACAGCCAAACCATTAAACAAAACCATGGCAAAATACCGGATGCACAGCAACGGAATCTCGCGGCGGAAATCATCGATCATCAAAGACCAATATTTGGTTTACAGAGACCATATGAGATTCAACACTTTAAAATCGGGGTTTTACACCGCACAATGGGCGCTGAACGGTTTCCTGAAATATTCTAAATTTTTTAACTGATGGAGTACTCAAAAGAATTTAAGCAGGCCATAAGCGCGTTTTCGTCGGTTGAAAAAGACAGGCTGATCATACGTTTGCTGAAAAAGGACAGAATTCTATCGGAAAAATTATATTTTGAACTCATCGATCCCGAAACTCAGGATGAGAAACGGGCGCAACTGGAAGATTCAGTAAAGGAAGAGGTCGCAGCGGCGTCAAATTATATAAAGAATGCCAAACATTTTCTGCGGCTAATCCGCAAAATCAGCGCAAAAATCACCGAACACGTAAAGATAACTTCGGACAAATTCGGCGAGGTTTCGTTGAATCTGCTCCTAATCAATGAGATTTTAGCGCTCGCCACGCACTTCCGCGATGGCTACAAGCTTTATATTTATCTGCTTAATAAAATTTTCAGGACGCTGGTACTCACCCAAAAACTCGATTCAGATTATTTTATAGAACTGAACGAATACTTTGAAAATCTTCACGAATCGATCCTCAAAAACACTGAACTTGCGCAGCTCGCCTTGCAGCACGGCCTCGATTTAAACTGGCTGCATCCGGAAAACATCCCCGAACATATTGCCATTATTCTGAAAGATCTGAAAAGCGACGGATTTTTAAGATAAGATTTTAGACAAAATAGCTTGTGTGGCGTTCGGTTGTGAATCTATGAAACGCCGCGCGTTCTCGCCGATTTGTCGCCTAAGTTCATCATTCCGAAGAAGTTCGAGCAAATACGGCGCTGCAAAGAATTCATCTTCGAAACATTTTGCACCGGAGATTGCAATCAAACCATCGGCCTCAGGATTTTTGCGGAACTGGTCGCCAAACAGCACGGGAACGCCAAAAGCTGCAGCCTCCAGGATGTTGTGCAGACCTTTGGTGTGAAAACCACCGCCAACTACCGCTACATCTGCGTAGGAGTAAAGTTTTTGAAGCAGTCCGATGCAATCTATTATTAAAATCTGAGCATTGGTAAATTGTGCAAGTGTGGAATTATCAAATTCCGAATAGAGAACCGCCGATGGAAATAGTTGGCGGATCGCGGGCACACGTTTCAGGTCATGCGGCGCAATGATGATTTTCACCTCGCGGTTTTTTGAAATCAAAAGTTCTACCAGCCTTTCCTCAGATTCCCACGAGCTTCCGAAGACAACCACTTTCCGGCTTTGTATAAAATCATCGATACAATCCACAAAATTATCCTGGCCACGCAATTTCTTCACCCTGTCAAAGCGTGTGTCGCCGGCTGTTGAAGAGTTTTTCAGGCCAAGTCCTTTCGCGAGAGCAGTAGACTGCGGAGTCTGATGAAAAAACCAGTCGACATTGTTTTTGAGCTGACGAACAAACCATTTCCCATAGGCTTTGAAGAAGACCTGTGTTTCGTAAAACAGCGCGGAAATCACGTAAATTTTTACGTTACGTTTCTTTAAAATATCGAGAAGATTGTACCAGTACTCGTATTTTACGGTAATGAAAATTTCGGGTGTAAAATTATTCACAAATTCGCTCACCCACTTATCTGTATCGAACGGCAGATAACATACAGCATCAGCAATGTGGTTTTTCCGAATGACATTATCATAACCAGAGGGCGAAAAAAATGTAACTAAAATCTTGTGTTCGTGAAATTCTGTTTTTAATCTTTCCAGAACCGGCAAACCCTGCTCATATTCGCCGAGGCTGGCGGCATGCATCCAGATCACGCGGTCTTGCGGCGAAAAAACATTTTGCACCACATCACAGCTCTGTCTTCTGCCGGCCAGACCTTTCTTGAGTTTATAGTTGAAAACCGCGCCAATCTTCATGGCGGTTATCAGCAGACTTACGAATATGTTGTAGATGGTTTTCAACAGTATTTTCTTTAAAAGTTAACCAGCTTGGTTTTTACTGATCCTTGCCGAATAAATTAAGATTGCCACAACAAGCACCAGGCAAAATCCGAGCAGATAACTGATCGCAGAACTTAACCCTTCAGCATTTCCGAGGCCGGCCTGAATACTTTCAAATGCAATTATCGCGAAAAGCGTAACCACCAAAATCATTAAAATGCAGACAATCAACTGAGTTAAAGGCTTATTCTGGCGGATATTATCCGGAATATTAAGCAAACCTGAATCAGTGTTTCGGAACAGATAATTCAGGAAGATAAAAACGGCAGTATTAATCGATAAAAGTAACCAAATTGAGTGGCGCGAACCATATCGGTCCGGAGAACCTGAAAAATCGTAATGAACAGGAATCTGATCTGGCAAATGCTCAAAATTCAAGGCGGTGTAAGCCCAGACGCCGATCAGGATTATAAATGAAATAATGCGTAAAATGAGAGAAACATATTTCACTGCTATTATTTTTTAATCGCGCTGCATTCTTTTCACGAAGCGCAGTTTGTGGGTGTGCCTGTTAAGGTCTTTATTGAATATCCCAAGAGAATCCAGCGTATCGATGCGTACCTTTCCATAGGCATGAATGATCTGCTGATCGGCTAACATTATGCCTACATGCACAATTTTGCCTTCACTGTCATCGAAGAAAGCCAGATCGCCGGGTTCACTTTCTTCAATAAAATCAAGCACACTGCCAATCTCAGCCTGCTGATACGCATCGCGCGGAAGCTTGCGGCCGTGAATTTTATATACAATTTGGGTAAATCCGCTACAATCTATACCGAAATAGCTTCTACCGCTCCACAGATACGGCACATTCAAAAATGACAACGCAGTTTCGCTTATTGTGGATACCGTATTTTGAGCATGCGATAAATATTTTACATCAACTTCACTTCCTGCAGATAACAGAATCTTACCTTCGGGAAGTTCTGTTGAAATAAAATTATCAGTAATTATTATGCTATTTGAATCTCCAGAATCGAACATATTAATTTGCTTAGAATCTACCCAACCTTCATACTGATCAAAATCCATCCGGATTTTTGAAAAACCGCCCAGCGTTTCTAAAATCTCAACGCTTTCTCCGTACAGCAGCTGAGAAACCATCTCCGACTGATGCGAATTTTCTCCGCGCAAAGGCGCTACTGAAACGTTGCAAACCGCTCTTTTCATAGGCAGAACTTATATTTTCCGGATTAAATTTACCCCGTCACGCAAAGGTAAAATAAGATTTTCGAAATCGGTATCCGCGGCCACCAAATCGTTGAGTTCTTTAATTTTTTGTGTTGATTTCTGTTTTGGGCTTTCATCAAGAACTTTCCCGTACCAAAGTACATTGTCAAAAAGCACCACCGATCCGGAGCGCAGCTTTGGCGTGATCAGATTAAAATATTCTACATAGTTTTCCTTGTCTGCATCGATGAATACAAGATCGAAAACCATATCGGTTTCTTTAAGGAAATCTTTGGCGTCCTGAATGCGGAAATCAATCTGTGCTGAAAATTCACTTTCGTTAAAATATTTTCGTGGCAGGTATTCTAATTCTTCGTTTACATCAAGTGTGATTATTTTTCCGTCTTTGTGCAGACCTTCAGCAAGGCAAAGCGTGGCGTAACCGGTAAAAGTACCGATCTCTAAAACCATTTTCGGACGCATCATCTTCGAAATTATCGTGAGCAGCCTACCTTGCTGATAACCGGAGATCATATGTGGCTGCGTAGTTTTGCGGTATGTTTCCTGGCGCAGCCTTTTCAGGATTTCGGGTTCCCGGGAAGCATGGATTTCTAAATATCGGTCCATCTCAGGATAGTTTTCTTCAAAAAAACTCATTCATTCTATTTTTTTCAAATTTAAAGCTTTAAAAACAAAAAACGCCGCCCGGACTCACCCGCGCGACGTTTTTGTTCTTTTGAATCCCGATTATTTCACCGGTGCGATGTCCATCAGTTTCATGAATTCATCAAGTTTCGGCATGATGATGATTTCAGTTCTTCTGTTTTCCGCTCTTCCGCTTACAGAAGCGTTGGTGGTTTTAGGATTGTATTCGCTGCGTCCACCTGCAGTGATTCTCGCAGGATTCACGCCAAATTTTGTCTGAAGGATTTTGGCCATAGAAGTTGCTCTAAGCGCAGACAGATCCCAGTTGTCTTTCGGCAGAGTGGAAGAATTAAGCGGCACATTGTCTGTGTTACCTTCGATCAGTACAGAATAAGTATCGTAATCATTGATCACCTGTGCTACTTTGCCCAAAACATCCTGCGCAGCCGGCAAAACATTATAATCTCCGGTTCTGTAAAGCATTTTGTCGCTAAGTGAGATCATCACCACGCCTTTCAGCACTTTTACCTGAACATCGTTATCTGCAATGTTATCAAGAGAACGCTTAAGTTTGTTAGACAGCGCAAGGTTTAGGCTGTCGTTTTTCGCGTTGGTAGAGATGAGTTGTTTGATGTATTTGTTTGAGGCATTGATCTCGCCAATCAGCTTATCAATATTTGCGGAACCTTTGCCGGTATTAGACAGACACGCATCCAAGGAAGATTTAAGGGCTTCGTTTTGGCTTTTCAACAGGTTGTTTTCACTTGTCAGACCCGAATTCAATGATTTTAGGTCCTGAATTTCACGCTGTCTTTCGCCGATATTTGTGATACATTGGTTGTAATTTTCGTTTAATGCGTCAAACTGCTTCCTGCTTACACATGATGTCAGTGTGAGAGCCATCATCACGATCGCAAAAATTTTTCCTGTTCTCATAAGTATATTTTTAGTTGTTTCAAAAGTAGAGATTTCATTTTAAACGGAAGAATTATCTTTGCTAAATATTCCTTAAAAATTGCTTACTGAAGCCACTTTCCGAGAGAAATTGAATCAACTTGCAGCAGACGCTGAAAATTCCACTTACCTGTTAGCAGTAAGTGGCGGCGCCGATTCCATGGTACTTCTAAACCTGTTTCTAAAAGCAGACCTGAAGTTTCATGTAGCCCATGTCAACTACAAGTTGCGTGGCGAAGATTCAGATGCTGATCAAAGGTTGGTTGAAGAGTTTTGCACCTTAAATGAAATTCCGCTGCACGTGTATGAAGTCTCAGTAAAGGACGAAAAACCCGAAGGTTCCATTCAGGTTTGGGCCAGAGATCTACGGTATCGCTTTTTTAAGGAAATTAAGGATTCCAACGGGTTCAATTACCTTGTAACCGCGCATCACCTGAATGACCAGCTTGAAACTTTTGTCATTAATCTTTGCCGCGCGGCCGGTCTGCAGGGACTTTCGGCCATTCCGGCGAATAAAAACGGAATCATCAGACCTTTGCTTTCATTTACGAAAGACGAAATCTACGAATTTGCGAAAGCAGGAAATATTGCATTCCGCGAGGACTTGTCAAACAAAAAGAACGACTATCAGCGAAATTTTATCCGAAACGAAATCGTGCCTGCACTTAATAAGATGAACCCGAATTTTCTTCAGAATTTCTCTAAAAGCCTTGGGTTTCTGAGCCAAACCAACGATTTTGTTGCACAACAAATCCTTGCAATTGAAAGCAAACTGATCACACACCGTGACGGATCCGTCTTGGTCGACAAGCAAAAATTAGGACAAGAAAGCGATTTTGTACATTTTGAAATCCTTCGGAAATACGGATTTGAAGCCGTCAAAGAAATCAAAAAAATTCTTGCCGCACCCAAGGGTAAGATCTTCCGTTCGCCAACGTTTATACTTGAAGTTGACCGGGATTTTTTAATCATCAAAGATCAAAATCCTTTAGAATCAGATTTGAAAAACGAGGAGATTACCGTCGCTGAATCTTTACCCGAAAACCGCTGTATAAATTTGAAGCAAATAATCAATAAGCAAAAGACTTCTAAAAAAACACAGTGGGAAATCGATGTTTCAAAGATCAGTTTTCCGCTCAAACTCCGGAAAAAAGCATCTGGAGACCTAATTTGTCCGGTCGGGATGAGCGGCCGCAAGACCGTTGCCAAGTTTTTTAAGGACGAAAAATTGCCTACCTTTGAGCAGCAAAATATTTGGCTCCTCACAGACGGTAACAACAATGTTTTAGGCATTGTTCCGCTTCGGCAAGACCGGCGTTTCGCCGCAGGTGAAGACTGCCAAAATAAAATTCTGATTACACTATAGCAGGCATTTCAGCCGCACAAAAGCGATATTTATAATGAAATTAAAGCATTTCTTAGTTCTCTCTTTACTATTTCTCTCACAGGTTTTCGCGGCTCAAATAAAAAATCCGGTAAAATTCAGCTACAGCGTCAATCCACTTCCAAATAACGAATACGAGGCTGTACTGACAGCAACAATCGACAAAAACTGGAAGATATATTCCAAAGACCTTCCGCCAGATTCCGGCATCCCAACGGAAATGATCGTACGCTCAAAACAGGGTATCGAACTGATCGGTGGCGTGGTGGAAGTAGGTAAAAAGCATGACGAGTTTTCAGAAGCATTCGGGGTGCAAATCGTTTATTATTCCGACCGGGCACTATTCAAACAAAAATTCCGGCTTAAAAATAATGCGGCGCCAGCGACGGTAACCGCTGAAATCACCTACATGACGTGTGATGACCGAATCTGTCTCGCGCCAAATACGCTGGAATTTGATCAAACCATCAAACCTACCGCGGCTGCAGGAAGTTCCGAAGAAGTAGAAGTACCGGCTGAAGTGACGCAAACCGCTGACTCCGCTATTACCGCCGCACCTGAGGAAGCTCCAGTTGCTGCTTCTGAGATTGTGACGGAAAACAAAAAAGACCTGAAGGTGGCGACCATCGACTTTCAGAATCCGCTGACAAACTGCGGGACGCAAGCACCACAAAATTCGGAGAATTTCTGGACCTACCTTCTGCTCGGTTTCATCGGTGGGCTGATCGCCTTGCTTACACCATGCGTTTTCCCGATGATTCCACTTACTGTTTCGTTTTTCACCAAGGGAACTTTAAACAAATCAAAAGGAAAGCGCGACGCGATTATCTACGGATTTTTCATCCTGTTGATTTTTGTGCTATTAAGCGTTCCGTTCCACATCATCGACGGAATCGCGGGTAATATTTTCAACCAGATTTCAACAAGTGTTTGGCTGAATGTGGCCTTTTTCATCATCTTCCTGTTTTTTGCCGGAAGTTTCTTTGGCTATTATGACATCACATTGCCGAGTGCGATCGCAAACCGTTCATCAAAGGCAGAAGATGCGGGCGGAATCATCGGGATTTTCTTCATGGCGCTGACATTGGTAATCGTGTCATTTTCATGTACCGGACCCATCCTCGGAAGTTTGCTGGGCAGCGCAGTAACCGGTTCGGCAGACGTTCCGATGCTTTTGACGCTTGCACTTGCAGGTTTTGGTCTTAGCTGGGCAATTGTTTTTGGTCTGTTAGCACTGTTTCCACAGGCACTTCAGAATCTGCCAAAATCGGGAGGTTGGATGAACACCGTAAAAGTGGTTTTAGGATTTATTGAACTTGGCCTTGCCTTGAAGTTCTTATCAAAAGCAGATTTGGTTTCGAAGACATTCTTCCTCAAAAGAGAACTTTTTATCGTGCTGTGGATCCTCATCGCCATCGGTTTGGTGCTGTATCTGTTTGGAAAAATTCGTTTTCCTCACGACGACAAAAAACCACAGATTTCGCTTACCCGCACGATCATCGGCTTCCTCGGCATCGGTTTCATCATTTATCTGGTGCAGGGATTAATTCCGGGTGACCGACCAAAACTCCAGCATTTGAGCGGAATCTTGCCCCCGATCAATGTGAGTTATCTTCACAACGAAGAAGACGGAATTCTGGGCATGCATCCTTCGCACGATTATTTTGATGCCATTGAACTTGCCAAAAAAGAAAATAAACCACTGTTAATCGACTTCACCGGTTACGGTTGCGAAAACTGCCGTAAGATGGAAGAGTTCGTGTGGAGTGAGCCTGATATCCTGCCGATTCTTCAGAACGATCTGGTGCTGGCATCACTGTATGTTGATGATAAGGAAGCGCTGCCCGAAAATGAGCAGATTTCAATTGACATGGGCAACGGTCAGCGTAAAAGGATAAAAACCATCGGTGATAAATGGAGCCTTTTCCAGCAGATAAACTTTAATAATAATTCGCAACCGCATTATGTCTTGCTGATGCCGGACGGAAAGGTGATCAACACGCCGGTGAGTGGATATATGTCTAAGGAAGATTTCAAGGCATTTCTCACGTGTGGAATTGAATACTTTAAAAATTCAAAGTCAGCCGAATAAATTACAAGCTCATATTACCAAAACAAAAAGCGGAAAATTTCTTTTCCGCTTTTTTAGTTTAGTGAGAAATACACTTTAGTTGGCCGCCGGCATTCTTTTCATCTGCATCTTGCCTTGTCGCGCCTGCATTTTTGCCTTTTTGTTAGCTTCCCATTTTTGGTACTGTGCCGGCGTAAGGATTTGTCGCATTTCCTCGTTCATCGCCTCACGCTTTGCTTTCATATGCTCCATCTTCGCTTTTCTTTCCGCCTGCATTTGAGGAGCAACTTGCTTTCTTTCGGCCATTCTTTTGTCCTGTAACTCTTTTATTTTGGTTACCTGAGCATCAGAAAGCTGTAGCTCGGTCTGCATCTGCTTCATTTTTTCCTGTCTCATCTTCTCCATTTGAGCCGGATCTTTCTTTTGCATCACTGGAGACTGCTGTGCCATCGCGAAAGTTCCGATTGCTACGAATGCTGCACTTAAAAATAACTTTTTCATTTTTAAAAATTTTATTATTGGTAATTTGAGGTTTTGATACTGAATGCTTGTTTAGGTTAAATCCGAACTCAATTTATTTTTAAGTTTTTAAACTTTATGTTACAGACATGAATAAAAAAAGAAAGCAACCGCTCAAAAAACGGTTGCTCTCAAAAAACACATCAATATAACTTAACCTAAACACTTATCTTGAAGTAAGCCTCATCCCAGGCGTTCCGGCTGACATACCCGGATTTCCCGTTGCGGGAGACTGCTGACGCGGGCTCGGTGCACTGTTTTCCATTTTTCTCAACGGAGCTTTGGTGTTGCCCGAGTTGTTATCATTTCTGAAACCACTGTCATTGCGCAGAGATTCGTTTGGCGTGCGCATTCCGTTTTGTCTTGTATTATCATTTTGACGAGGAGCAGTGCGTGGCGCCGGCGCCGTTCCGTTTCTCAAACCTTTTGTATCCGCCGTGTTCGGTGTAGAATGATCACGGAAACCATTTGCCCGCGGCGCGACATTTTGCGCATTTGCATTTCCATGGGTATCACGGAAGCCAATTTTCTGGCGCGGATTGGTTTTATGATACTGAACACGGTCTACGCGGTAGCGATTTACATTGATATTCCGGTAGCGTGGCACAATATACACGTGCGGCGCATAGTGCTGACGGCGGTAATTCTGATAATAAATCACAGGATTGTATCCGTGATAATAATTATTCTGGAAGATTACAAAAATCCGCGGCCCGAGAATTCGCTCAAGTGCGTAGAAACGGTCATAATACCAACGGTCCGGATTATAGCGGTAGAAGGAATTCCACGCGTTATAGGACTGGAACTGGTCGTTGAGCATCATGATCTCGCGGATTTGCCATGGAGACAGTCTGTACATAGAGAAGAACCGGTTCCAGTTCACATCATAGATACTGCGGCGATAATCATCATAGTAAGACCTGTAGAAATCCTGCGTATAATAATCTGAGGGATATTCATAATAATAATCGTCCGGAAAATAAAACTCGTCGTATTCTTCGTAATAACCCACCGAACTTCCGGAGGTAGGATAATAATCCTGATAAATCTGTGCGGACATCCAGCTGCTGAAAACCACTGCAAGTCCAAAAAGTAATTTTTTCATTTCAAATATTGCTTTAAATTGCTGTTCGCTGAAGGCTATAAGAATAACGTGCCAAAACAAACATTAAAAACAGCCTAACACGCTATAAGTAAATACTTTACGGGCAGCATGCTTATGTTGGATTGCGAACTAAAAAAGAAGTTAAACCCGGGGGTCTAACTTCCTGTTAATTTCAGCTAATAAGCTGATTTTCAAATTGTAAAAAATAAGCTGTTGTTGAGCCGTTTTTTATCTAAATTCTTAAAATAAATTTAAAATCTGTTCGAATCTTTCACCCAACCTGCAATCTTCGTATTAAAATCCGTCTCAGTCAGCAAAGATTCAAGGTTGAGATGCATCCTGTAACGCCAGTAATGTGGGAAAACCGCTGGATTGTTGATCCTTTCCTCGTCCATGTTTTCACGTGTAAGCGCAGCATCGGTCGCCAAAAACTCCTGGATTGGAAATATGGCAAGCATCGCTTCATTATAAAGATGCTGCTTCATAATGATCTCCGCGAGCTCCGGTTCCAGGTTTTCAGGTGCGGTTCCGGCTTGGCCAAGCTGATAGCGGAAGTATTGCTGCGTCACTTCCCGATCCTCATGCCACCACTGCCGCAAAGTAGAACTGTCATGAGAACTCGCCGTCACCACGTTCATGTACGAAGCGTTTTTTGGGTCGTACCAGGACACATCGTCGGACGGCATACGCTGTACTTTGAGAGCGGTGATTGCCAAACGCTCCATCACGAGCGGAACCGATTCCGGTACAAGGCCGAGGTCTTCACCGCAGATCAGCATATCCGTCGCATTAAGGATCATCGGGAGCTTTTCCATTGCCATTCGGTACCACAGACCATCTTGCCGGCGGAAGAAATAATCGTTGTAGAGATCCTGTAGTTTTCCTTTATCCGCATCCGGCAAATATTGGAAAGATTTCGTCTGCGCAAAATTAAACCGCGGATGATAGACTGTTTCGCCATCATCTTTGGTTTCCTTCAGAAAAAGAACATTCGCACATAGCGAAATAAGCTTTTCCTCTGCCCACGAATGTGGATTTTGCTTAAAATAGTTGGTGAGCTTTCTTTGGGAATTAAATTCATCTTTAAAACTATACGTCCCGTTAAAATGATTATTCATAAACTGATTATGAATTGCATCACGCTCATTGCCAAATTCATCCCAAAGGACTTGATCATTAATGAACGGCTTGCAAAATCGGTCCTCATCAAATGCGATATCCCTTGTACCGAATTCAGCCCGTGTCACCGGTAAAGCCGGGTAGAAATAGCCTAAAATCCCCTGCGTGGCGTCCATCGGCATCCGCCAAATCCTGAAAAATCCGAGGATATGGTCGATTCGCATCGCGTCAAAATAGTGCTCCAACGCTTTGAAGCGGTTTTTCCACCATCGGTAACCGTCTGCTTTCATCGCCTCCCAGTTGTACGTTGGGAATTCCCAGTTTTGTCCGAGTTCCGTAAACTGATCTGGCGGTGCACCCGCCTGGAAATCCATTCCGAAAAGATTCGGCTCCGTCCAGGCCTCCACAGAATGGCGGTAAATACCGATTGGTAAATCTCCCTTCACAGAAATCCCTAGTTGATGCGTATAATCTATCGCATCTTTCAATTGCAGATGAAGCTGAAACTGAACCCAGGCGTGCAGCATTGTGGCCTCAAAATCTTTGCTTTTCGGGCTGAAAAACTGTGCAACTTTGCCCGGAATGTACTTCCGGTGCGTTTTCCAAAGTTTAAAATCGGGTGTATTGTATTTATCTCTTTGAACACAGAAAGCCGCGTACGGCAAGAGCCACGCTTCATTCTCCTTCAGGAACTTTTTAAACGCGCGGTCTTTTAAAATTTCGGTTTTGTTAGCTTCAAAAGTGGCATTTAAGTATTTCCATTTGCCACGGATCATCCTTTCATAATCTATGAGACCAAGTTCGTTCAGCTCATTTTTTTCATTTTTAAATGCTTCAAGCACATCCTCGGGCAACGTATAAGAAAGATTTTCAAGTGCAAGGTATTGCGGATGCAGCGCGTATACCGAAATTGCGGCGTACGGATAAGAATCCGTCCAGGTATAATTTGCCGTGGTATCGTTTATCGGTAAGATTTGCAGCACCGAAAGGTTGGTTTCTTTAGCCCAGTTGGCCAGGTCTTTGAGGTCAGCAAATTCTCCGACCCCAAATCCGTTTGCTGTTCTTAATGCGAAAACCGGCACCGCGACGCCGGCCGCATGCCACATCTCAAAACCTTTGAACCTGAAAAAGTGATCCGCATTTATCTGAAGTATATTTTTCTCTGTATTTCCCCCTGCGAAGCGGTTTTCACCATATTCAATATCGAAGACTTCGCCGGACTGCAGATCCTTTAAGCCATATTTATATTGAAATCCTTTGCTTTCAGTACTTTCGATTGCCGCTTCCCAAACACCAAAATCGGTCTGTGTCATCGGCACGGTCTTGAAATATTCCCAGTTGCCTAAAGCTTTGCCATCACCCAAAAGCACAACCTGCCAATTCGGATTATAAATTGGCGCCTCAAGACGAAACAGGTGCGTATGTCTCTTCAGAACCGGCAGTTTCGAAGCCTTAAAACCACTTAATTTATTCTTCAGGATTTTGTTGTTAAGGTAATTTTCCGGAAAGTTTTTCAGATTCCAGACATCATAGATTACAAACTCATCATACTGATAAGGAAAATCGAGCTGATGCAACCTGAATTCTTCATCCAGGACATTGCCAGTGTTGTCCGTAACCTGATATCGGTACGAAATATTTCGTGTGAAATAGTCGAGTTCTGCTTCCCAGTTACCGTGACCGGCATATGAAAGCGGAAAAATCTTACTTACGTGCTGATTTTCAATGATAAGGAGCTGCAGATTCTCACCAACCTTCGTCTGGAAATTAATACTGAAAAATAGTTTCATTTTAAACGTAATTTGTTCTGCAATTTAGGAATTTACGCCCTTTTTTCTGGAGTTTTCAGTATTAAATTTAAAGTCCTTAGCTATTGAAAATCAGTTGTTTAAAGAGAATAATTATTCCTACAAAGAAAAACTTCCGGAAAAACAGGTTTTCCGGAAGTCTATGATAGATTAAGAACAGTTTAAAAAAGTGAATATGTGGTTCCTTCGCGGCCGTCTTTCAGCTCAATACCTTCAGCCAGCAGCCGGTCGCGTATTTGGTCTGAAAGTTCAAAGTTTTTGGCTTTGCGTGCCTGGTTCCGAAGCTCAATTAATACCTGAAGGGCCTGATCAAGCTTTTCGGGGTTACTTTCCTCAGTGGTTTTCAGACCGAGTACATCAAACACAAATCCGTTCAGCAAGTTCTGTAGTTCCTTGAAATCTTCAAGTGCTAAGCTCTCCTTTCCGTCCTTAAGCTTAAATATAAAGTTTACAGCCTCAAAAAGATGCGAGATCAATATCGGCGAATTAAAATCATCCGTAAGCGCTTCATAACATTTGTCTTTCCACGTTTTAAGATCAAATGTTGACTGAGATTTACAACTGCTTTCATCGAACTCAGACACGATTTTCACCGCTTCCATAAGCCTTTGGTGACCTTTCTCGCTCGCCAGCATCGCCTCGTTCGAAATATCGAGCACACTGCGGTAATGCGCCTGCAGGAAATTGAACCTTACAACCGACGGATCAAAAGCTTTGTCAAAAAAATCGTTACTGCCCGATACCAGTTCCATCGGCAGGATGTAGTTTCCGGTTGATTTGCTCATTCGCTGGCCATTCATGGTAAGCATGTTGGCATGAAGCCAATAATTCACAGGTGACACGCCGTTGCAGGCTTTCCCCTGCGCTATTTCACATTCATGGTGCGGAAATTTAAGGTCCATCCCGCCACCGTGTATATCGAAGTTTTCACCTAAATATTTGGTTGACATCGCCGTACATTCAAGGTGCCAGCCGGGAAAACCTTCGCCCCACGGCGAATTCCAGCGCATGATGTGTGCTGGTGACGCGGCTTTCCAAAGCGCGAAGTCCTGCGGGTTTTTCTTTTCGTTTTGCCCATCAAGATCGCGGGTATTCGCGAAGAGTTCTTCAATATTTCTGCGCGAAAGTTCACCGTAGTTCAGTCCACGTTCGTTATAAGCTGCCACATCAAAGTACACCGAACCATTGCTCTCGTACGCGAATCCGCTGTCGATGAGCTTTTGGGTGAGTTCAATCTGTTCGAGGATATGTCCCGTCGCAGTTGGCTCAATGGTTGGCGGCAGCAAATTGAAAACATCCAGAACTTTGTGGAAATCTACCGTGTATTTCTGCACGATCTCCATCGGTTCCAGTTTCTCGAGCCGCGATTGCTTCACGAAACGATCATTATCCACATCGCCATCATCGGTCAAATGTCCGGCATCGGTGATATTCCGCACATAACGTACGTTGTAACCGAGATGGGTAAGTGAGCGGAAAATAAAATCGAAGGACATGAAGGTGCGCACGTTGCCGAGATGCACATTGCTGTAAACCGTAGGACCGCAGACATACATGCCGATGGTTTTCGGATTGATGGGTTTGAAGACTTCTTTTTCGCCGCTAAGGGAATTGTATATTTTTAAGGTCATCGGTTTCTGTTCTAGGTTTAAGTTCGTTCAAGAATGTTTAAAAATTAAAAAATGCGCTTGCCATTAAAGCAATTTTCACATTTTTAAATTCACACATTCTCAAATCATCAAATCACCATATTCAAATTAATTCTAATCCAGTTTTGCGTGGCTACCCACATAATGCAGGAATTCCTGGCGCGTGATTGGATTCGTCCGGAAGATGCCGCTGAGTTCTGCGGTGATAGTTGAGCTGGCTGTATCTTTTATGCCGCGGCAGTTTACGCACAGATGTTTCGCATCAATAATACAAGCAACATCTTTGGTATTCAGGGCAGATTTTAATGCATCAACGATCTGCATCGTCAGCCTTTCCTGAACCTGCGGGCGCCGTGCATAATAATCAACCAATCTGTTGATTTTTGAAAGACCAATCACCTCGCCATTTGAGATATAGGCCACATGTGCGCGACCGATGATCGGCAGAAAATGATGCTCGCAAAAAGAATACACCGTGATATCTTTTTCCACCAGCATCTGGCGGTATTTGTATTTATTCGAAAATGTAGAGATTCCGGGTCTGTTCTCCGGTAGAAGACCACCGAAAATTTCGTTTACGTACATCTTTGCGACGCGTTTTGGAGAATCTTTCAATGAATCGTCTGTCATATCCAGACCTAAAGTTTCCATAATCTGGTGGAAATGGTGCTGGATAATCTCCATTTTTTCCGCGGGCGTTTTGCCGAAAGCGTCATCGCGCAGTGGCGTGTGCTCTTTTCCCGTGAATACATCGTCGTCGTTATCGATATCCTGGTTCATATTTTGAATTATAAAGGACAAATTTAACGATTTAATCTTTTTAAACCTTACGCGTACGGCGGTTGTGTGAAATGCGCTGCCTCGCGAAAAAATAAATATCGGGAGTTGAATAAAAATTAAAAACGCTTCACCGGTCATTTTAAAAATAAAAAAACTCAGAACTGAAGTCCTGAGTTTTAGTTTGATTAGAATCCGCCTGCACCCGAGAAGGTGAATGTTGCTGATATTCCGGCCCGAATTGTTGATAGCGGGAAGGAGGTCGAAATTTTATACTTCGTGAGCAGCTGGTCGTAGAAAAACCTTAGATTAAAATTCTGCGACATATTATAGTCCGCCGAAAGTTTCACGCTCATCATACGCTGTCCGCCCGTCACCTGAGAATCATTCTGCAGGATGTTCGTGATGCGTGTTTGGCTGTCTCTAAGTGAGAAATCTCCGCGGATATTGAGGTCACTCTTGATGTTTCGGGCCTTACCTTTAAAGTTGATTTTCATCTTCAAATCTTTCAGTATATAACCAAAACCTACGATATACTCATTACCCGCGTCTTCGGTGAGAGTATGATTGATGAGTCCGAGCATATACATACGGTCACGGTTATACTGCGCACGGAACTGCATGTTGTTTCGCATGGTAACGTCAGCACCGATAAGTGGCGCGAAAGTTTCCACATAACCTACCTGCGAGAACGTATACGGATTAAATTCATTCCTGAAAGTATCAAATCTCGGCGCATCCGCATTGTTTTGAAGGTTATAATAGTCAACGCTCGACTGGATCCCGGAAGCGGTGTAAGTAGAACTGTAGCCGTGAAGAATATCGAATTTAGAGAACTGGCTGTTCACCAACGGGATATTTTTAAGCCCTGAATACGTCACACGCCAGTTCGGCAGCGGGAAGCCGGATTTTTTAGGATCCGTGAGCTCACCGTTTACAGATTTACCTTCGATTGCCGCCTGGAAGGCCGGAATCAAAATATACGCATCTCCGAGACCTTTTCCGGCTGCAAACTCAGCTTCGTTGTAGGACGCACCCGTTTGCTGATAAATCTGGCGGGCGTTATTCACCATCGTTTCGTAGATGTTTGTGCCGTCCTGGAACGCCGTTCCGAATGTCCATGCAGTGCGTGAATAGGTGATCATATCCGTCCCGAAAGAGAACTGGAACCCGTTCGCGGAGTTAGAATCTGCATCCACATTATAACCGCCCTGCGTGAAGATGCTGTTGTAATTTTTAAGGAAATTTACATCAATCCTGAACTCATTCACCGGCACGATCTGCACATTGGCGAGGAAGTTTTGGTTCTTCAGCTGGGTGTACGGATCATTCATATACGGAGAATCTGAGATCCAGCCGTTTTCAATTACCGTTCTGCGGATATCGGCCTGCGAACCTAAAAGGAATCCATACGTCGGGCCTCCCAAAGTCTGGCCGTAACCATACCAATTTGGCGCAGAAAGCAGTCCCGGAAGCACAGTCCCGTTGTTTTCGTTGTACGAAATGTCAAACTGTTTGATCGAAGTCAATGCGTACGCGATGCTCTGCATCGGGTTCAGTTTGTTTTTAAACTTATAGGATTTGAAGTTCCGCTTCGTATTTTTCTTCTGCCACGCAAGGTTGTAAACGTTGTTCAAGGAATCTATTTCCTGCTTGCGTTTCTGCATCTTGGCGTTGATATTCTGGAAATATTTAAACTTACTGAAGAATTTAGGCACATCAACAGTTGAAGTAGCAACTACATTATTTGTATTCTGCCCGATGCTTCCCAAGCTTTCACTGATGCCGGTTTCCGGATTCGTAAAGCCCGTCATCACTGTACTCCGCGCATTCCAGTTATAGGTGAATCCATAGCCGAGTTCTGCGTTGATAAAGTCGAGATACGGCAAATATTCGAACGGGAAGCGGTAGTTCAGCTGCACGCGGTGGTTGTAAAGTACCGGACGGCCAGCACGCAACGGATCAGAGAATATCGATTTCGAGTTCATATCCGCCACGTTAAGGTGATCGTTCAGCGTACGCATGGCCGAATTGATCTCAAGTTTCAGAGATTTAGTAAAATTAAATCCTAAACCATACTGCCAGCCGAAATAGAAATTCCGGTTTTTGATCACATCGAAATTCTGTCCGCCGGTTCCATTTAATATGGCTTCAATATTCCTGAATTCAAGCTCGTTATAATTCCTGTCAATTTCTGTTCTGAATGACAAACGCGTCGGAACAGGGTTAAAGTTGACTTCTTTGATGAACCTTAAATATTTATAAGATTTCGCGGTATCACTTACTATTTTGTTGAACGGACGTAGCACCCACGGCTTGAAATTGTAGTTGTAATCTACATAGCCGCGCAGATACTGGCGGTAGTTTTTCTTGGTATAGACATCGCGGAAATAATCGTCATTATAAACCGTAGTAAGTGACAGATTCTCTACGTCATAGAATTTCGGTTTTTTCGCGGCATTCATACGTTCTTTGCGCATGTTCACCACGCCGATGCTTCGCTGTTGTGTGTAGGTACGCGCGACGGTTTTAAGTTCGTCTTTGTTTGGCGCTTCTTCAAAAGTCACATCGTTATCAAGCGGATTGTATTTCGGATCTTCGATGGTCTGTGTGTAAGAGTAATTCACCGGAATTTTTATCCCTAATTTTTCCGGCAGGAATTTATCTACGTTCACCGTAGTGTTTACGTTGTAAGCTGATAAAGTAGACTGCGCTCTTTCGGCCGGCTTTTCAGTGATTCCTCCAAAGCCGATTGTAGAGTAAGACGCGTTAGCATTTACCAGTGCAAAATCCCCAAGATTGAAATTAAGGCTTGCATTTCCGGCATAACCACCTTTATTCTCGATTTCCGAAAGCCGGATCTCATTCACCCACAAAACCACTTCTTTTGTTTCGGCTGTGGCGTTGTTTCGCATCCCGAGCATAATAGTCGTTACATTTCCGAGACTTGGGCGACCTTTGATGAAGATCTTCTTATCCGGATCCAAACTTCCGAATTCGAAATCTTCTGTTCTTTCATCGATCTGAATCTGGTCATTTCCGTCGCGGCGAAGTTTTGCATCCACGAAACTTTGAATCATAAGATCCACATTGTTTTCAGAAGGCCAGATTTCTAGCGGTGAAGTAGCATTTTTCGCGGTGTATTTCAGCGAAGTTTCATATTCATAATAGTTGTCCGTCGCATCGCTACCAAAACGGATGAAGAATTTGGCATCAGGATCCAGTCTGCTGCTGCTCACATCACGAAGGTCTTCCGCATGCACGAAAAGCTCAAGTTTTTTGTAACGGCGCATATCCAGTGCAACATTTTTGAAGACACCACGTGACGTTTTCGGTTCCATCGGCGCCGCCTTTAAGTATAATGATGCTTCGTTCTGTCTCTGTGCGCCCGCATTTCCACTGAGGATCTGTCTGTCGATTCCCGGAGGCAAGACGTATGGCGGCTGGTTCAGGCCGTTTTCTTCAAGATTCACACTTCCTACATCCAGATTTTTATTGTCGATCTGGTTTACACCTTCGCTGTCATTACCTAAGGCCGCGATGTCTTTCGTGTACTTTCTCCAATCGCTTCGAACAAGGTCTAAAGTTCCGAAACGAACTGTAGAAGTTTGGTCAAAACCTGTAAGAAGCATTCTCGCAAAGCGAACGTTATTTAAGATCGAAAGATCGCGAACACCACCAGCATTCGGGTCATCATCGAACTGCGTCACCGGGATGCGGAAAAGATACCACTTGTTGCTGCCCGTCTGCCCGTTCTGGAATTTTACCTCTACTTCCTTTTCATCGACGATGAATTTCTGACCTTTCGCAAGGCTGGCTTTATCAAGATTAATGGTGTATTGTGTATAATTTTCGTTCTGGTCAAGGTTGTAATCGCGGTTGATGTCTTCAGCATCCGGTGTTTGGGTGGCTACTTCTAGGCTGTTGCTCTGGGAGTTTCCTTCCGGGTTGCGGAAATATTTGTAACGTTCCGTCAGCGATGAAGCTTGCGCACCCTGGAATTTATCAGACAGATAAAAAACAAAGTCATCTGAAGCAGGATCGGGCGTATTGGTCACAGGATTAATGAAGTTTGTGCCGAACCTTTCCTGCTCGCCCAATGCATCAAGACCGTCGAAGCCTAAATCCTGTGCTGTTCTTTCTTCATTTTCAGTAGAGAATGCATATAGGACAGGGAATTGGTTGGGCTGTGTTCCCCAGTTCGTGGTTGTTGTATTTGCCGGTACATTCGGTGTAGGCAATCCATTTTCGTATTGCAGTTTGCCGTCTTTGAGGATATCTTCAGAAACATTCCCGAGCTGAAGCAAAAGTTTAGGATTGGCACCAAGCGGGTTGCCGTCAGCATACGGATCCATCATCCAGAATTCCACGTATTCAATGTTTGAATTAATGAAATTCGAAACCGAAATTGGGCGCATAAGTCCGGCCCAGCGCTGCTGTGTGCTTTCTTCAACCGGATTTACATTATAGGGACCTCTTTCCGCCGGGAAATAAGTTATGTCGAAAGTATTCGTGAATAGTTGTTCGCCCGCCACGAAATCCCTCGAATTATAAAGTTCCTGCGTCTGCACGCGGCGTGAAGCGTGATTCGAAACGGCCTGCGCATTGATGCCGCTTGGCGCGGTGCCGCCAATTCCGTAGAAACGCGGGTCAATATTGTACCACGTAATCAATCCGCGACCGTTCCCGTACGCTAAGTTATCGTTCAAAGTCCCATTCTGGAAGTAAGGCTCCGGATTTTTTTCAGGTTTTGAAGCCAAACTCCACATCGCAGGTTCTTTCAAAGATATTTTTGAAGTGGTCTGTTCGAAATCGTCAATATAAGACTGGTCACCAATTCCTTTGTTCTGACCGGGGATCAGATACGCTGCTTCCGCGGCAAAACTGATATTGGAAGGCGCTTCCGTATTTACAAGCGGAATTTTGTCTGTAAGTCTCGTGAGGAACGGCAACTGGTTGTTATAAAGGATATTGAAACCAGCCATCGTGTTATTCACCGCTTCCTGACCGAAATTCACTTTTTGTGTTAACGGTGTTTCGGCATAATTCACCACTGTAGTTCCAACCGTAAGATGCTCATTAAATTTGCGCTCGAGGTTCAAGCCTAAAAAACGTTTACGCTGCGTATTGAATGAAAGCTGGTTTTCAAGTGAAATATTAATCGCCTGACCCGACTGTTTCACCGTTTCATTGATGATATTCACTGAACCGAGCATATAATCTACCGTATAATCTACACCTTCCTGAAGCTGAACGCCATTGGCTGTAACTTTCACCGAACCCTGCGGAACGTTGATCGCGCCCAGAGAAATGCCGGTTCCCTGAGAACCTTTGAAACGTCCTTCAAGTGTATATGCCAATGCCAGACGGTTTTCTGAGGCTACATTCTTAAACTGGTCATAAAGTTCATTGAACACAAATTTCGGATCGCTGCTGCCTAAAACACCTTGCAGATAAGATCCGAACGGTTTGGCTTTGGTGAAGATCACTTTTCCGTTTTCGGGATCAATGGTGATGCCGGGAACAAAATCAAAAATACCGTCACCAGTGACAGAACCATTCTGCTGCAGGTCATTGTTCATGTTCAGTCGGTCCCAATTGAAAAGTTTAAGCAAATTAATGTCCTGAACAGAGGTGTTCGGCAAATAATTCACCTTTCCGTTTTGGGCATCGCGCAGGTAAACATTTAATAAAAATCCGTCCTGATTGATATCGTTCGAGTTCAGCGAGTAGATATTCTTCATCATCAAATTCCACATCGGTGTCGTAGTAGTGGTTTTGATGTTTGATTTTAAAAGTTTAGTGACAAGAACCGGACTTTCCTCCGAAAATTCTCCGACTTTGTAAACTTTGTTATCACCATTTAAGGTGTAAGAATATGCGACCGCCAGCAACTGATTGTCATTCAGCCTTTGATTCAAAGACATATAACCGAGCTGCGGATGATATTTAAATTCGTTTTGGTTAAGTTTTCGGGCTTTACGGTTGAAAATAAACTGTTCGCCGTCTGTATAAGTTTCCGGTGAGCCGTTGGCATTAGGAAAAGACTGTCCGTTGATGGTGTTGTAAGCCGTATTCACATCCCGGATTCCACCACCAAGATTCACGATTCCCTGATAAAGTCCGTTCTGTGAGTTATCAGGAAAACCAGATACGCCTTCACCCAAATCCCGGATGCCCAAGATTCCTTTTTGATCCTGAAGATTACCCGAACCCTGATCCAGAACCCACGCTTCGATACGCGTAATGCTGATGCGGGAATTGATTTGCGGATAGTTTAGCAGCGCATTATCGTAGCTGTTCAGAAAGTAGTGGCTCAGGAAATAGTGCTGATTGTCTTCGTAGTCTATGGCGTTGAGTTTGAAAGTATTCATCACACCTCCACCCTGCGCCACGATGGTTCGGGCCTCACCCTGCTGCTGCGAGAAAACTACGGTTCCGTAGGTTTTGCCGAGCTGAAATTCGGTCTTTAGACCAAATAGCGATTCCGAACCGCGAATGAGGCTCGTGGAAAGCGGCATATTTACGTTACCGAACTCCACACGTTTGATGATCTTGTCTTCACCGCCGGTGGTTTTATCATTTAAACCTTTAGACTGCAGATCACGCCAGGTTCCTTTGGCCTGCCAAACGAGATTCATCCGGTTTTCAAATGCGAAACCGCTTTGTGTATCGTAGTTTGCTTTAAGCTGAAGATTTTCTCCCACCTTACCCAAAAGTCCGAGCTGAATCCTTTGCTGGATATCTATCGCGAAATTGGTTCGGTTTTGAGGCAGGATTAACGGATTGTCAATTTTTTGGTAAAGTCCGCCAATATCAAATGAAGCAAAACCCTGGGGGATCAATTCGATTTTATTGCCGCCAAATATGGATTCGAAAAGTTTGTTTTTAATGTTTACACTTGGCAGAAGACCTTTACTCAGCGCATCGGTCTTATCTTTTCGGTAACCGAGATTATTTACGGAAGATTTTTCACGGTAATATTCGCTGAGCTGATTATTCAGCATGTACTGGTAATACTCTTCCGAAGTCATTGAAACCGGATTGCCTACAACCATATTCCCGATTTTCGGGTAAAGCACGTACATATTGCTTGATACATCGTAAAATGCATCGTACCTGATAGGATTGGGCAATGAAAAATCCTGACGCAAAGACGAGCTGTCTGATGGCGTTACCTGGGCCGAAAGCGGAACAGAGCAGAATAACAGGATTACAAAAACGAAAAATTTATGCTGAAAAAAAGTATTCTTCTCCAAATGTTAAATATTTTTTAAAATTTGCTTCACTAAATCTTCTACCGAAAGTTCAGCATCAGCCTTCAATAAACGGTCGGCGATCCGCTCACTCATCTTGCGTGAAATGCCCAAAACCTCTAATGCAGATAACGCCTCATCCTTCACTTTATTATTCACAAAGTTAGAAATATTCTCCGCTGAAACGGTGAATTTCTGCACCTTATCACGAAGATCAACGATGATTCTTTCCGCGGTTTTTCCACCGATTCCTTTCACCTTTTGCAGAAGCAAACTATTGTTGTTCATAATCGCCGCAGAAATCTCAGAAAGCGAAAGCGACGAGAGCATGATGATTGCAGAAACGGGTCCAACACCGTTAACAGAAATTAACAGATTGAACATTTCTTTTTCCGAAATTGTGTTAAATCCGAACAGCAGGTGCGCATCCTCGCGGATAATCTGCTGGACCTGAAGGAAAGTCGGCTGGCCGAGGACCAGTTTTTCAGAGGTTTGCAAACTGATGCCGACATAGTATCCTACACCGTTTACATCGATAATTACAGAGGTGGGATTAAGTTCCTGAACGGTCCCTTTAAGCGAATAAATCATTTGTATCTTAAGAATTTCAAAGATAAAATTTTAAATTAACATGTTATGCCCATAAGACATGCAAAAGTGGCAAATATAAGGAGATCATGCTGCGGTTTATAAAGAGACGAACTTGTTTTTCTTTTCGGTAAAAAAACTTTAATTTTGCACAGAAAGTAAAGATGTCTATACATAACAAAATCGTGGAGACAGCCATCACTTTCGATGACGTACTTCTTATCCCTTCATACTCTGAAGTTCTACCAAATCAAGTTTCACTAAAATCAAGACTTTCCGACAAAATTACGCTTAACGCACCCATCGTCTCCGCAGCGATGGATACAGTAACGGAGGCTGAAATGGCAATTGCGATGGCACGTGTTGGCGGCATCGGTTTTATCCATAAAAACATGCCGGTCGAGGAGCAAGCTGCGCAGGTCTACCGCGTAAAACGCTCCGAAAATGGGATGATCTCAGATCCCGTGACTTTGTCTAAAGATCACACCCTTGCCGAAGCAAAGGAAATGATGTCACATTTCAAAATCTCCGGTTTGCCGGTTGTGGATGCGGAAAATACACTGGTTGGGATCATTACCAACCGCGACGTGAAGTATCAGGAAAACCTCAGCGCTAAGGTGGAAGAACTGATGACCAAAGACAAGCTGATCACTTCCGATAAAGAAACCAACCTCGAGCAGGCGAAAGAGATCCTGCTTCAAAACCGGGTCGAGAAATTGCCAATTGTAGATAAAGAATTCAAACTTGTAGGTTTGATTACGATAAAAGATATTGACAATCAACTGGAATATCCGAATGCGAACAAAGACCAAAGCGGCCGCCTGATTGTAGGAGCGGGCGTCGGCGTGGGCGAAGACACGATGGACCGGGTTTCTGCTTTGGTGGAAGCTGGTGTAGACATTATCGCGGTAGATTCAGCGCATGGACATTCGCGCGGCGTCTTAGATAAGATCAAAGAAATTCGTGCAGGTTTTCCGGAACTTGATATTGTGGGCGGGAATATCGTTACAGCAGATGGCGCCAAAGATTTGATTGAGGCAGGTGCAAATATCCTGAAAGTAGGCGTCGGCCCAGGTTCGATCTGTACAACGCGTGTTGTGGCAGGCGTGGGCGTTCCTCAGCTTTCTGCGATTTATAATGTTTTCGAATATGCAAAAACCAAAAATGTCGCGGTGATCGCAGACGGTGGAATAAAGCTGTCTGGTGATATCGTGAAAGCTTTAGCATCCGGCGCAAATGCTGTAATGCTCGGTTCTTTGCTTGCCGGAACAGATGAAGCACCCGGTGAGGAAATCATTTTCCAGGGACGAAAGTTCAAGGCTTATCAGGGCATGGGATCACTTTCGGCGATGAGACGTGGCGGCAAAGAAAGATATTTCCAGAGCGAAGCGAAGAAATTTGTGCCGGAAGGTATCGAAGGCCGCGTTCCCCACAAAGGAAAACTGGAAGAAGTGGTTTTCCAGCTTACCGGCGGAATTCGGGCCGGTATGGGTTACTGCGGTACAAAAGACATTGAAACTCTGCAGCGCGAAGGCAAAATGGTGATGATTACAGGTAGCGGACTGAAAGAATCGCATCCGCATGATGTAATTATCACACAGGAAGCGCCGAACTATTCGCTTTAAGCTTTAAAATAAATATAACAGAGGCCGCAATATTTGCGGTCTTTTTTCGTGTTTAACTGGGAAAATGATCCTCTTTTTCCATTTGAGATATTTGGTTATATTTGTTAGGACGATGAAGAAATTACTGACGCTGACGATGCTCTCCCTCCTACTTGTGCAGTGCGACGCACTTTCCGCGCCGTCAGTTGCAGGACCCCGAAATCCTATTGGCAGTATAAATGATGAATCCGCGGAATATGCTACACTTTTTGCGAAAGATCAGCAACACAAAACCCAGGAAACCGCTGAAGTGCTGAATTATCTCCTCAATGACAACGATCCGGAAGATTCATTCACCGCTTTGGTCATAGAAAACACTTCGAACTGCAACATTATCGTTCGTGCAATTGCAGTAGATCAAAAGCATATTTACAATTTGCCGGTACCGCGGAAAGCAAAAAATCATTTTAAGATCTATAAAGGAAATTACACGCTGAAATCTAATGTGTGTACTGCCAAATACTATTCCCAAAAAAGCGTCTTTGATTCTGTAATCCTGACGATTAGAACAAATTGAATACAATGGTTTTGGGATTACTGTTGCAATTTAGCTGGATTTTAATGTGTGGTGACATAACTCATACCGGGTAATTTTCAGAATTCCTATAAATCGGATATCTTTGTCCTATTAAAAATGATTAAATATTATTAGCATGAATAAGATCCTCGCAACCCTTGCACTCGCTCTTCTCACACTGCATGCCTGCAAACAAAATCCCGAAAATTCTTCTGCAACAGCAACCGAGAACGCCATCGACATCAAAGTAAGTGGTGAAACCGAAACTCAAAAACATTTCAATCCTCCGATGCTTCCAGCGGCAATTGGTGACCGTGCGGCTAAAAAAGTCATCGTTCATCTTGAGTCTACTGAAGAAGAAGGTACGCTGGCGGACGGCGTTACTTATAAATTCTGGACTTTCAACCGCACTGTTCCGGGCTCTTTCATCCGCGTGCGCGTTGGTGATGAGGTAGAACTTCACCTCAAAAATGCCAGCAACAGCGTAATGCCGCACAACATCGACCTTCATGCGGTAAACGGCCCGGGCGGCGGTGCAGAAGCGACCAATGTGGCTCCCGGCAAAACGGCAATTTTCAACTTTAAAGCTTTAAATCCCGGATTATATGTTTACCACTGTGCCGCAGCACCCGTTCCGCTGCACATCGCGAACGGAATGTACGGTTTGATCCTGGTAGAACCTGCCGGCGGACTTCCAAAAGTTGACCGTGAATATTACATCATGCAGTCTGAATTCTATACAAAAGGTAAAACCGATGAAAAAGGACTTCAGGAGTTTGATCAGGACAAAGGCGTAGATGAAAAGCCGACCTATGTGGTTTTCAACGGAAAGAAAAACGCGTTGATGGGTGAAAATAAACTTGAAGCAAAAGTGGGTGAAACCGTAAGACTATATGTAGGTAATGCAGGTCCGAACCTCGCCTCTTCTTTCCACGTAATCGGTGAAATTTTCGACCGCGTTTATATGGAAGGCGGCAGCAAAATCAATGAAAATGTACAAACTACCCTGATTCCCGCAGGTGGCGCAACCATCGTAGAATTCAAAGTGGAAGAACCCGGAGAATATATCATGGTAGACCACTCGATCTTCCGGGCATTCAACAAAGGTGCGATCGGCATCCTGAAAGTGACCGGTGAGAAAAACCCTAAAGTTTATCACAAAGTTCAGTAATCATTTAAAAGAGAAACTGCTGTGCAAGCATTTTTAAAAACAATTCTCTGGTCCGGCAGTTTCTTTTTTCTGATGCAAAGCTGCGGGGAGGCCGCGGCCGAAAACCAGGCGAATAACTACAGTACTATTGCGAAGGAAGTAAAAATAAGGCCCGACGTAAAGATGGTGACCATCAAAGGTGGCGAATATCAGCCATTTTACGGTGAAGACAGTTCGCTGGTGGAAATTAAAGATTTCCTGCTCGATGAAAGACCGGTGACCAACCGTGAGTTTCTCGATTTTGTAAAGAAAAACCCTAAATGGAAACGCAGCAATGTGAAAGCTATCTTTGCTGATGACACCTATCTGGAGGATTGGCAGGACGATGAAACACTCCCGAAAAATGCGGATCCGGATGCGGCTGTGACGTACGTCTCGTGGTTTGCGGCAAAAGCTTACGCCAAAAGTGCCGGCAAAAGACTTCCGACATTGGATGAATGGGAATATGTGGCGATGGCCGATGAAGAAACCGCCAATGCAAGGGAAAAACCCACCTACTCATCTAATCTGATCAATCTTTACAACGAAAAAGAACGCCAGCTGAAACCTACGATGGTCTCAAAACCCAATTATTGGGGTGCTTACAATATGTTCGATTTGGTTTGGGAGTGGACGGATGACTTTAATTCTATCATGACCACCAGCGACACGCGCAGCGGAACTTTCGATGACAAAGGACTTTTCTGCGCGGCAGCGGCTACCACGTCGACAGACGCGCTCAATTACGCTTCGTACATGCGTTACGCGTTCCGGGCAAGTCTGAAGGCTAATTTCACGGTTTCGAATCTCGGGTTCCGGTGCGCGAAGGACCTTAACTAAACAAACAAATGAAAAATTTAGCACTGATCATATTTTCGTTTTTAATGCTTTTTTCGTGCAAAGAGAACGAAGCAAAATCAATGGAAAAGGACGAACACGCCAACTCCATCTTTCAGCTTGAATCTAAATGGCAAAACCAGGAGGGTAAGGAACTGTATCTGAAAGACCTGAAAGGTAAAAACCTTGTGGTTGTACTTATTTTCACCTCTTGCCAAACGGCTTGTCCGCTTCTTGTTGCTGATATGAAAAGCGTTGAAAAGAAGATAGACAAAGACAAACTGAAAGAAACGAAGCTGGTTTTGGTTTCGATAGACCCGGTGAATGATACGCCTGAAGTCCTGAAAAAATACGCTCAGCGTGAAAATATCGACCGGGAACCCTATATGCTGCTTCGCGGAGATCTGGAATCGACACGTGAACTGGCCAATGTGCTTGCGGTGAAATACAAGGAAATCACGCCGATACTTTTTTCACACTCTAATATCATCAGCGTGTTCGATAAGAACGGCGAAATGGTGAGTCAGGAAGAAGGAACCGTGAAAGCCGGTGATATTGCGAATGTGGTGAACGGCTTGAACTAAGAATCTGATAATAAAGAAAAATGTCATTGGGAATTCCAATGACATTTTTTATCTGAATTAATTGCCCAGTTTATCTTTAAAATCCTCGATTCGCCAATCGGTACCGGCATTTCCTTTTTCAATTTTTTCCTTTGAATATAGCCAATAATCGTTTTCGGTCTTTTCGAGCAGGTAATCATAAGGTCCGGCAGCGGAAATCAGTTTCACCAGCACCGGCGCTATCTCGAGCGTTATGAAAAGACCCATGATGAACGCGGCTGCAAGTGCGATGACTGCAGAATTCTTCCCGAGTTCGTCGAGTGCCTGCAGCCGCGCTGCAAAACCATTGAATTTATCTTCGAAGGTTTCGGTTTTGTTTCTTTCGGTTTCAATATTGGTATAGACTTTCGAGATTTCTTTATCTAAATATTCGAGGCGTGGCGCAACGGATTTCTGATAATTTTCGAGATCCTGACGTCGCTGTTCCTTTAGTTCCGCTTTACGTTTCGCGTTGGTACCAAAACCGACTTTGCCGGAAGTAAGACCGCTTTGTTTACCTAGAATTTCTTTTTCAAGTTCTACAGCAGCCGAATCATACGCTCGCTGATAATCGGCAGCACGCGCGGCAATCTGTTTTTTCTCGGTTTCAAACGGACCCGATTGTTGCATAATCCGACCGTTCATTTCAGCCTGAAGCTGGGTTTTATTGCGCTGGATGATCGTGTTGAGCTGTTTGTTGACTTCTTTTTCAAATATTTTGAGTTCGAGCGGTTTCGAAATGATGATTCCCAGGAATGCAGCCAAAATCAATCGAGGCAGCGACATCAACAGCTGATTCCACCAGGTTCCCGTTTTCTTAATTGAAGAAACGATGTAGCGGTCCAAATTGAAGATCATCAATCCCCAAACAATGGCGAATGCCACCGAAATCCAGATATCATCAAAGACCGTGAACATCGCATAACCCGCGGAAAGCGTAGCAAATATCGCCGTGAACAATACGATGCCGCCGATGCCGGCGAACTTGTTCCATTCAGACGGTGTTTTACGTAAAATATGAATATTGCCTCCCGAACAGATGAGCAGAAACTTCTGGAACCAATTCATTCGGTGGCTGATGACAGGTTGTGGTTGTGAAACTTTCATAATCTGATTTGTAGCTTTTAACGTATCAATGTTACAAATAGTATTAGGTTTAGCCAAGTAAATGTGTTGTATAATCGGCGTAAATTGTTTTACAAAATCGTTTTGTTGAAACAGAGCACATTACCGTGGAAAGGTGAGGTTCCGGTCTTTTAGCCCGGATTGAAACGGCATCCCCGCCGCGGCGGGATAGAGTTGAAAGCCGGTACCACCCGCCGCAAGTGTAATACCTGTGTTGCTCCTTGAAAAATTACTTCAGACGGTCCGGATTTGCTTTCAGAAAACTCTCCCAACCGGTGTAATTCTTTTCTGTCACAGCATTCCCGGAATTGAAGTGATGGCAAACCGCCACGGCGAGACCATCTGATGCATCGAGGTATTTTGTAGGAAATTCTTTGAGGTTCAGCAGGCTCTGCAGCATGCCGGCGACCTGCTCTTTGCTCGCATTTCCGTTTCCTGTGATCGCCATTTTTATTTTTTTTGGTGAATACTCCGTGATCGGAATGTTGCGGTGCAGCGAGGCGGCCATCGCGACACCCTGCGCGCGGCCCAACTTCAGCATAGATTGCACGTTTTTGCCAAAGAAAGGTGCTTCCAGCGCGACTTCATCAGGATGGAATTCGTCGATAAGCGCGAGCGTTTTGTCGAAGATCACTTTCAGTTTGGTTTCGTGGTTTGGATATTTCTTAAGAATAAGCTCGTGGATTGAGATCATTTCCATCTTTCCTTTCTTTACAGAAATGAGTCCGAAACCCATAATTGTGGTTCCCGGATCGATCCCTAATATTATTTTTTCGCTTTGCACGCTACAAAAATAGATGGTTTAAATTAAACCGCTTCACCTGTTGTACATAAAAAAACCGGAACTTAATCCGGCTTTAATCATTGAAGATTTAATTTTGAAAGTAGTAACCTACACCGATCTGCAGAAAATTGTTTTTCATCACCACACCCGGACTTTCCTTTGCGATATTGCTGGTTCCGATATTGTATTTCGCTTCCGCTGAAAAGTTTGGCGTAAAACGGTATTCTGCACCAAAGGAAAACGAACTGTTGCCTTTGTGAAGGTCTTCAAAATCTACTTCTTCGCCATCCTGTTTGCCTAAAGCATTGGTCACAAAGCCAAAATTATACGCGCCTACCAACGCAAATCTTTCTACCGGATAAAGCTTTACACCAACAGGGAAATAAACCGTCGTAAGGTGTAGTCTGCTGCGTTCGCCACCAAAATTCAGGTTTTCACCACCCAAACCTGCCATTGCAAGCTCCGTGAATATTGAAACGTTTTTGTGCGCATGGTACTCGATAGGAACGCTCATGTATACGTTGTGCTTAGGATCTACCTGTTGCTTTTGGCCATCAACAGTAAGGTCTAATGTAGAGTTTACATAACCCACTTTAATTCCTGCTTCGAATTTTTGGGCGTTTAAAAAAGTAGCAGCGAAAACCGCCGCAGCAAGTACAATTCTGTTCATATATAATTTTCGCCAAAAATAAACTTAATGCGGTGGAGACACAAATCGGGATTAATATTTTTTGTAGTTTTAATTTAACCAAAATCACCTCATTATGACACGCAAAGAATTCCTCTCAAACACTGCGCTGGCCGGACTAGGCCTCGCCACATTACCTGCCATCATAAGCTGTATGCCTCAGCGCATGCTTTATCAGCCTCTAGAACTTGCATCAGGCGGCGATTTAAAAACTGTTCGCGGAAATGTTTCACGCTACACCAACAAAGGCGGTACCGTAGGTATTTTCGAAACTAAAGAAGGTTTTGTGGTCGTCGATTCCCAGTTTCCGGATTCGATACAGCCGGTGTTAGACGGAATTTCAGCTAAAGGAAAACCGGTCCTGTATCTTTTGAACACCCATCACCACGGCGATCACACCTCGGGAAACATTGCATTCAAAGATCAAAAAATAAAGGTTGTGGCACACAGTCGCGTGCCCGAACTTCAGCGGCTTGCAGCTGAAAAAAGCAATAAACTGACTGAGCAGCGGTACGCAACTGAACTTTTCGATGAAACGCTTGCCATAGATCTGGGTCGGGAAAAAATACGTGCATACCATTTCGGGAACGGCCACACTTTTGGTGACGCAATCTATCATTTCGAAAAAGACAATATAGTACATATGGGCGACCTTATGTTTATCAACATGATACCAGTCTACCGAACGCCTGACGGATCGGACTCGAGAAGCTGGATAAAAGTACTGGAGAAAGCCCTTGAGACCTTCAGTGATGACACTCAGTTTATTTTTGGTCATGCGCCCACTCCCGAACTTGCGACTGGCACAAAGGAAAATCTGCGGGAGATGATAAATTTTCTTGAAGCTTCAAATACGTTTATGTTGAAAGCGTTAGCGGAAGGTAAATCTACCGAGCAACTATTAAAGGAACACGCCTATATTCCGGAGTTTGAGAACCGAAAGACGCCCGAAAGATTTGCCGGCTTCCTCACCGAACTCCGCAAAACCTTAGAGAGCTAAAGAGATCAGTTTTAGCAATACCATGACCTTTGGTGGTATCATTGTTGTATTTACAGCGTCGCACTGCGTACAAAAAAAATTAATGTACAAGCGCCAAACTGTAAAATCAATGATGATGAGAACTTCTACTATACCGACTACTGATCAAAAAAACATCGAGACAAAATTCAGCGCTTTTGTGCAGGAGGGTGCGCACCCATGCATCATGGCGAAATCTGTCTTTAAGATGAAAAATTACGATATGCATACCTATGGAGACATGCACACTCCCGAATGCATCACCACGCTGCTCGATGACTTAAAAACATACATAAGCAATATAAAACATGACACGATGGAATTCCGGTCGTTCATTGCTGTATTTCCGAATAATTACTTCAGCGACGAAGTAGGTTTTGAGAATGCGCTCTGGAAAACCCTTCAGTCTCTGCACGATGCCGATCCAAGTGAATGGGATTCAACTGTGAGTCACAATCCGGATGATGCAGAATTCAGTTTCAGTCTTCATGGCAAAGCTTTCTATGTGATCGGCATGCATCCTGCAAGTTCACGAATGGCAAGGCAGGCGCCGTTTACGGCTTTAACTTTCAACCTGCACAGTCAGTTTGAAAAGCTTCGTTCAATGGGAACGTACGAAAAAGTGCGCGACATGATCCGGCAGAATGACAAAAATCTGCAGGGAAGCATTAATCCTGTGCTGAAAGATTTCGGTGATGACTCAGAAAGTCGGCAGTATAGCGGACGAAACGTAGAAGATGCCTGGAAATGCCCTTTTCACCACAAACACAACTAAATGTCGCACCAAATACAGATTATCAAGCCGCAAACGGGAAAGGCTTTCCTACTGAATAAAGGTCAGATTCTCACCGTGACTGATCCGCAAGGGCAGCAGGTAAGCGATATGGTAATGCTGAACCGTCACGATCACTCAGAGAAAATTTCTTCCGGAAAAACGCTGGATTTTGAGGAATCAATCCTGCTGACTGCCGGAAATTTTTTGTGGAGCAACCGATCAAACAAAATGGTGAAAATCACTGAGGACACCAACGGCCGCAATGATTTCCTGCTCGCGCCGTGCAGTAAGGAAACATTTGAAATAATGTATGACCACAAAGGTTATCACCCGAGTTGCCTGGAAAACCTGACCAAAAACCTGGAACCTTTCGGCTTAACGCAAGACGATATCCCAACCGCTTTCAATATTTTCATGAATGTGCAGTTTGACGAAAAGGGTAAGATTTCTGTTCTGCCACCTACTTCGAAGGCGGGTGACTTTGTGCGTTTTGAAGCGATGATGGATTTGCTCGTGTGCCTGACGGCCTGTTCCGCTGAGGACAGCAATGGCGGTACTTTCAAACCAATCCATTATTCAATTTCAGATTCAGTTTAGATTCCAGAGTTTATTACGTTCCATGCCATCCATTATTTCCTTAATTTTCTTGTGCGGACCGAATACGAATGCTTTACCTTTATCCATATCGGCAATGTTTGAAAGAATAACAACCGAAGTTCCCGACGCGGGATAATAGATCAGCAGCGATGGCGAACCCTTCACATAGCCCGAATGAAAGTACGCTCTGGGACTTTCACTCATCATAATTCCGTAGCCATAACCCACTTCTCCTAATATCGGATGTTTGGTACCAGAGGTTTTTGTACGCATTTTTTCTAAAGTTTCGGTTTTGAAAAGTCTTCCTTCATGCAGCGCCAGATTCCACTTGTGGAGATCTGCCGAAGTGGACAAAACTCCGCCGGCGGCTACCGATATTGTGGCCTGGGCCAAGCGTTCGGGCATATTCGGAACCGCTTTATAACGTTCTGGACTTCCAAAATAGGCTCCCGCCAAATATTCACCTTCAAAGTGGTCAGCGGTAAAACTGGAAACCATACCTGCCTTTCGCGAAAGTTCACGAAAATTATCGTCATACGATTTGCCTGAAACTTTTTCAATGATTTCACCCAAAACCCGGTATCCTCTATTTGAATAATGAAATTCTGCTCCGGGTTTCGATATCAGCCCGGGACCCACATCAGTAATCCCTGAAGTGTGATTTAAAATTTGATGAATCGTGATTTTATCGAACGGCTTTCTGCTAAAACTTTTCAAATATTTACCCGCCAGATCTGCGGTGGATAATTTACCCTGTTCTTCGAGCGCAAGTATCAGCGCCGCCGTAAACTGCTTACTTACCGAACCGATTGCAAATACAGATTTATCTGTCAAGGCTTTTTTAGTCCTGAAATCCTCAAAACCTGCCACCCGCTTATAGATAAGTTTTTCGGCTTTAGTGACCGAAACAGAACCGTTAAAACCTGAATTTGAGAAAACAGAATCAATCCTCGAGGCCAATATTTTGTCCTGAACTTCAGCTAAGGCATCAATATATAGTTGGTGTTGGGAAATTTCCGGTTTTGCGGGAACCGCCTTTTCGGTAGAGCACGACGTTCCAATACTTAAAATAAGTAAGATCCACAGATAGTTTTTCTTCAAGACGCTGAGTTTTATTCCTTCCCAAGTGCAAAAACCGTGGCAGAAGGTAATATGACGGCATCAAAATTCAGGTTCAAATTTTATTTCTGCATCATGGCAGGAACCTTGTTGCAGTTTTACCAACCAAAAAAGCAAAATTATGAACAAGGAAATGCTATTAGAAAAAATGGCAGCCTGCATCGCGGCATGTAATCACTGCGCAGATGCGTGTCTGGAAGAAGAACATGTGCATCATATGGTCAACTGCATCCGTACGGACCGCGTTTGCGCGGCGGTGTGTACGGCGGTACATCACGTGGCCGCGACCCAATACACCAACATTGTTGATTTGCTTGAAGTCTGCATCCGGATCTGTGACGAATGTGCAGCAGAGTGTGAGAAGCACGAACACGATCACTGCCGCGAATGTGCCCGTGCCTGCCGCGAATGTGCGGAAGCTTGCCGATCATTTATGAATTGATTTTTGGGAGCCGGGAACCTGCTTTCGCGGCTCGCTTTTTCCCTGGGGCGGCGAAGCCGCCGCACCAGGGAAAAGAGCTCAAACAAACCGCTCAATCAGGGCTAAATAAAAAACCGTGTCAGGCAAAGCACTTGACACGGTTTTTATATAAATGGATTAATTGTTTATGGTCTCCAGTCTAACTTCTAACTTCTAACCTCTAACTTCTAACCATCTACATATTCCTTCTGTACATACCACCCACTTCAAACAGCGCATTGGTAATCTGACCCAACGAACAGTATTTTACCGCTTCCATCATCAGTTCAAACAAGTTTTGCTGATTGATGGCGCCATGCTGAAGGGATTTCAGCGCGTTTTGGGTATTGGCGGAATTGGAACTTTGGTAATTGTGCAGGTTTCTAATCTGCATCTGCTTTTCTTCCTCGGTAGAACGGATGACTTCTCCTGGCAATATAGTTGGGGAACCGTCCTTCCCAAGGAAAGTGTTCACACCGATAATCGGATATTCACCCGTATGTTTCAGCCATTCGTAATGCATGGATTCTTCCTGGATCTTGGAACGCTGGTACATCGTTTCCATAGCACCCAGCACGCCGCCTCTTTCCGTGATCCTGTCAAATTCCGCATAGACAGCTTCTTCCACCAAATCGGTTAGCTCTTCGATAATGAATGAACCCTGTAGTGGATTCTCGTTTTTCGCCAGACCGAGTTCTTTATTGATGATCAGCTGGATGGCCATCGCACGTCTTACCGACTCTTCAGTTGGCGTCGTAATGGCTTCGTCATAAGCATTGGTATGGAGTGAGTTACAGTTGTCGTAGATGGCGTAAAGTGCCTGCAGAGAAGTCCTGATATCATTGAAGTCAATTTCCTGCGCGTGCAGCGAACGACCGGAAGTCTGGATGTGATATTTCAGCATCTGGCTTCTTTCGTTGGCGTTGTATTTTTCGCGCATTGCTTTGGCCCAAATTCTTCTGGCTACACGCCCGATTACCGCATATTCCGGATCGATGCCGTTGGAGAAGAAGAACGATAGGTTTGGAGCAAAATCGTTGATGTCCATGCCGCGGCTCAGGTAGTATTCCACATAAGTGAAACCGTTGGCCAGGGTAAAGGCCAGCTGCGAAATTGGGTTGGCGCCCGCTTCAGCAATATGGTAACCTGAAATGGATACGGAATAGAAATTCCTTACTTTTTCGTCGATGAAGTATTGCTGAACGTCACCCATGAGCCTTAAAGCAAATTCGGTGGAGAAAATACAGGTGTTCTGCGCCTGGTCTTCTTTCAGGATATCGGCCTGAACGGTACCGCGAACTGTCGCGATGGTTTCAGCTTTAATTTTAGCATAAACATCAGCCTCAATAATTTCGTCACCGGTAAGGCCCAGTAATTTAAGACCCAAACCATTGTTGCTTGGTGGCAGTTCACCGCTGTAAGTAGGTCTTGTTAAACCTTTATCATCAAACTTTTCCTTTAGCTTAGCCTCTACCTTATCCCAAAGGTTATTTTCTTCAATATATTTCTCACAGTTCTGGTCAATGGCGGCGTTCATGAAGAAGGCGAGCAGCATTGGCGCCGGACCGTTTATCGTCATGGAAACGGATGTCATGGCATTTACAAGATCGAAACCTGAATACAGTTTTTTAGCGTCATCAAGCGTTGCAATAGAAACTCCGGCATTACCGATTTTACCGTAAATATCGGGTGGGAATGCCGGGTCCTGCCCATAAAGCGTCACCGAATCGAATGCCGTGGAAAGCCTTTTTGCATCCATTTCCGCCGACACATAATGGAATCTTCTGTTGGTTCTTTCCGGTCCGCCTTCACCCGCGAACATCCTTGTCGGATCTTCACCCGTTCTTTTAAATGGATAGATTCCCGCAGTAAAAGGGAAGGCTCCGGGAACATTTTCCTGGCCTTTCCAGCGGATGAGGTCGCCCCAGTCCTGGAATTTAGGCAATGCGATCTTTGGAATCTTAAGGTGTGAGAGTGTTTCAGATTTGGTCTGAACTTTAATTTCTTTTCCGCGGACAAAGTAGGAGTAGGTATCCGCTTCCAGTTCTTCTTTGAAATGATGCCAACCGTGCAAAAACGCAGCGTTTTCTTCAGAAAGTTCCTTTTTTGTTTTCAGGAATACCTTTTCGAGTTTGTCATGCGTATGCTGGTCGTCCTGGATAAGTGCTTTCGCGCCTTCCACGAGGTACATTTTTTTGGCGATGAGTGCCTGTTCCTCTACTTCTTTATCGTAATTTCTGTTGGTTTCTACTATTTCAGACAGATAACGGACTCTTTTCGGCGGGATGATTGTGGTTTCTTCAGAAATATTTTGCTCCTCGTATTCACTAAGGTTCAAACCTTCAAACTTCGCATTTACTTTTTTAATCAATTCATTATAAAGCTCTGTAGTTCCCCAATCGTTGAACTGGCTGGCTTTTGTGGAATAAACCGGCATTTCTTCCAGCGGTTGCTCGAAGAGTACATGATTTCTCTGGTATTGCTTCTTCACGGCCTGCAGCGCGTCCAGCGCACCGCGTTTGTCCGATTTGTTCAGTGCGATAAGGTCGGCATAATCCAGCATGTCGATTTTCTCCAGCTGAGTAGAAGCTCCGTATTCCGGTGTCATTACATACATTGAAACATCTGCGATATCCGTAATTTCGGAACCCGACTGACCAATACCGGAAGTTTCCAGTACGATGACATCAGGTTTTGCAATTTTTAAAATGTTAAGAGCCGAATGTATATGTGGTGAGACTGACACATTGTTCTCACGTGTAGCCATGGAACGCATATAAACCCGCGCATCGTCTATGGAATTCATGCGGATTCTGTCGCCAAGTAAGGCACCACCGGTTTTCTTTTTAGATGGATCTATGGAAATAATAGCGATTTTCTTTTCCGGGTTGGATCGGAGGAAACGTCTTACCAGTTCGTCGGTCAGCGATGATTTTCCCGCACCGCCGGTACCGGTAATTCCGATGATTGGAATAGTCGAATCTTTGGCTCTTTCCTCAATTTCCTTCACCAGCTCGGGTTTCTCATCGGAAAAATTCTCCACTGCTGAGATCACTTCTGCAAGAGATTTGGATTCTTCAAACTTAATATTGTCCAGATCAGAAACCTGCACATGTTCACCCGTAGCGAAGTCGGATTTCTGTACCAAATCATCAATCATACCCTGCAGACCAAGTTCACGGCCGTCATCCGGAGAATAAATCCTTGTAATTCCGTAATCCATCAGATCTTTGATCTCCTCCGGAAGGATTACACCTCCACCGCCGCCAAATATCCTGATGTGAGAGGCGTTTTTCTCCTTTAAAAGATCGTAGATATATTTAAAATACTCGTTGTGTCCACCTTGGTAAGAAGTTAGCGCAATGGCATTTGCATCTTCCTGCACGGCACAGTTCACAACTTCTTCAGCAGATTTGTCGTGTCCCAGGTGAATCACTTCCACGCCGGTGGCCTGGATCACGCGGCGCATGATATTGATGGCAGCATCGTGCCCGTCGAAGAGCGCAGCAGCAGTTACAATCCGTATTTTGTTTTTAGGAGAATATTTTTGGGTTTCCATAAGTAATTTCGATAAGGCCCAAAGATAGGTTTTTTTGAAATTTTAGGAAAACAGAAGAATAAGGAAGAGAGAGAATTCTCCCTTTTTAAAGGGAATTTTCAGCCTGACAATGGGAAACTCAGCCATAAAAAAACTTCCGAAATAAATTCGGAAGTTTTGTAGCCCGTAGGGGAATCGAACCCCTCTTACCAGAATGAAAATCTGAGGTCCTAACCGATAGACGAACGGGCCGGACGCTTTTTATAAAATTAAGCCAGTTTGTTAACGTGCTTAGTTAATTTGCTTTTTAAGTTAGCCGCTTTGTTTTTGTGGATAATGTTTTTCTTGACCAATTTATCCAACAAAGAGATTACTTTTGGCAATTGCTCTGTAGCAGCAGTCTTATCCTCTTCATTACGCAGTACCTTCAAAGCTGTTCTAGCAGTCTTATGATAGTATCTGTTTCTTAGTCTCTTCTTTTCGTTTTGTCTGAGTCTCTTCAGCGCTGATTTATGATTTGCCATATCCTTTTAAAAACTTGGGTGCAAAGATATAAAATCTTTTTAAGTTACAAAATATATTTTCTTTTTTTTCTAAATTTTCTATTCTTTAGTAGCCTATAGGGGAATCGAACCCCTGTTGCAAGAATGAAAATCTTGAGTCCTTACCACTAGACGAATAGGCCTTTGTTTTAGGGACTGCAAAACTATCAATAAACTTTTAATCCTGCAATACCGAAAAGTCTTATTTTAAAACTTTTTCGATGACGGTATTCTTGATTCCTTTATCCTCCAGTGTTTTCTGCATCTTCACAGCCTCTTCCAGTGTGCTGAAACGTCCGTAAGTGTAGTAAAACTTGCCGTTTTCCTTGGTACGCGTAATATCTTTCACTGTATTCAGCATATAAGAATTTGAACTGAGTTTTTGCGCAGTCACGGCCAACTCTAGTCTGTAATAACCTACACCAAGTTTTTGATTAGGCACAAATGAGATAGAAGTCGCGTTTCGGAAGCCGGCATCTTTGGCAGTTTTCAGGTTATTATCCCGCACCGACGCGAGATTGGTAGTGCTGTAATAATATTTATACATGCCGTTTTCTTTTATTGGCAGTATATAGTTTAATCCTTTCAGTGCCGGATCCGTGCTGGTGTATTTAGTAGGTGTAGACATCAACAAAATGCGGAAGTCATTCTTCAACGGTTTTTCTTCCGGTTTTTCCACTTCACGGGGCCCTGATGCAGACCCGTTGCGTTCCAACGCTTTTTTATAACTCAGCACCGCCTGGTAAATACTTTCCGCAATCTCATCCTGACCTTTTTCTGAAGCCAGATAAACAGCCTCGTCATAATTACTTACAAAGCCTGTTTCGATAAGCACCGATGGCATTGCATTCAGTCTCAGCACGTGAAGGTTTTGCTGCTTCACCCCGCGCGAAAAGCGCTTGTCCCTCTTCACGAAGTTTTCTTCTACAAAACTCCCGAAAAGAAGGCTGCTCTCGAGATACTTGCTTTGCTGTATTTTCAGTGCAATGAGCGATTCCGGAGATTTCGGGTCATAGGAGGCGAACATCTCACGGTCTTTTTCATCCAGAAAAATCACATCGTTTTCTGCCTTGGCAACTTCTAAATTGGTTTTGTTCTGATCAGGGCCCTGCACGAAAGTTTCGGTTCCGTAGGGTGATGTTTTCGTATTTGCGTTTACGTGAACGGAGATAAATAAATCTGCTTTACTACGGTTTGCCAATGTTGTACGCTCCGTAAGCGATGGATATTCGTCGATTTTCCGGGTGTAGATCACTTTGTAATCTTTGTTCTTCTCGAGCATACGCCCCACCTTCAGCACGACGGACAGCGTAATATCCTTTTCGCGCACCGTTCCCAAGTCACCGTAATAACGGCTGGCACCATGATCTGAGCCGCCATGGCCCGCATCGAGCACGATGGTGAATTTCTTTTGACCGAAACTGAAAATGGAGATTAAGAGACCGAGAAGGAGAAAATATTTTTTAGGAGAAAAACTGGAGTTAATCATCTGCAAAGTTTAAAATTTATGCTAATTTTGACCCCAAATTCCACAAAAACAACGCATTGGTCAAAACTGGCTTCAAAAATATATTTCTATTCCTAATAATCCTAATTTTTAACAATATTTTAGCAAATATATATGCTCAAAATTTGTCTGAAAATAAGGCACTTACCGATACCGCAACAGTCGGTGATACACTGAAAGTCACACCTGAGCAACTTCAGGCAGTGGTAGAATCGAAGGCGGAAAACATCCGGAATGACATCCCTAAAAAGATGACTTACCTCAACCGCAAGGCGCAGGTAAAATATCAGGATATGCAGATCGATGCAGATTATATATCGATCGACTGGAACAAATCTTTGATCTTCGCGCGCGGCGAGCTCGATTCTCTGGGCCGCATAAAAACCCCGGCCGTGGCCGACCAGGGCGGTAAAAAGTACGAATACGACGAATTTACCTACAATATAAAGACGCGCCAAGCTATTGCCTTCAATGCCCGAACGGAGGAAAGCGAAGGTGTGATCATCGCGGAAAGAACCAAAAAATACAACGATTCGGTCTTCTATATGCGTCGCGGAAAGTACACCACAGACGAATATTTTATCCAAAAGAAAGATACGATCGCCGATTACTATCTGTTGGCGCCCAACATCAAACTTATCAAAGGAAAAGATAAATCACAGGTGATCACCGGGCCCATCCAGCTGTATGTGGAGCAGGTTCCTACCCCGCTCGTCATGCCCTTTGCCATTTTGCCTTTCTCCGACAAGCGCAGCGCGGGGATATTGATCCCGAGTTTTGGTGAGCGTGAAGATGTAGGCTTTTTCCTTAACTCTTTGGGATATTACCAGCCGATCGGTGACCATTTTGACCTTAAAATACTCGCAGATATTTACACAAAAGGCAGCTGGACATTAAGGCCCGAGGTCAATTACAAGAAAAATTACCGCTACACCGGCAACTTTTCCGCGGATATAGGTACTACAATACGTGGCATTAAAGGACTTTCAGATTATTCGAAAACCGGGACCTACCGTATCGCCTGGCGTCATCAGCAGGATGCGAAAGCCAACCCATTCCTTACATTTGCGGCCTCAGTAGATGTGGTGAGCAACAAATTTTACAACAATACGGTAAACAACAATTACGCATTCAACCAGAACAACCTCAACGCACAGCAAAACTCCAGTGTCAGTGTTGTAAAACGATTCCTTACGCTGCCTGTTACCATCACTGGAACATCATCATATTCGCAGAACTTTTCAACAGGACTCGCAGATCTGAAACTTCCGGTACTTAATGTAGCCATTAACCAATTTTATCTGTTCAAGCCGAAAACCGGCATCAGACAGGGATTATTAGAAAACATCACCGTCAATACAGGCCTGAATTTTAATAATTACGTTCAGACCAATGAGAACGAGCTATTTACCGGTGCAATGTGGGATAAAATGCAAACCGGTCTTAAAAATAATATCGTTCTTGGAACCAATACCACAATTGCTAAATATTTCACCTTCTCACTAAACGCAAACGTAGATAACGCACTGACTACCAAATCACTGTCACGCGCTTATAACCCTGTAACCAATACTGTAGAAGATACCTTTAATAAGAAAATCACCGGCTACTCGTCCTTTTCCACAGGTGCCAGCCTCCAAACTGTACTTTACGGAATGCTGAATTTCAAAAGAAGTTCGGCTGTGCAGGCAATCAGGCACATGATGACACCGCAGATTGGGTTTACTTATTCACCTGATTTTTCTGCACCTGGTTTTGGTTACTATAAAAACTACTACAATGACCGGGGTGAGATGACGCCCTACTCCATTTTTGACCGTGGAATCATTGGATCGCCGAATTCCGGACTTGTGCAGGCACTGAGTTTTTCCATCAACAACAACCTGGAGATGAAGGTGAAATCTAAAAACGATTCTGTAGGCACACGCAAGATCAAGATCTTTGAAAGCTTAAATTTTAATACGAATTACAACTTCGCTGCACCTTCAAACCGTTGGTCCATATTTTCATTTAATGGTCAGACGACAATTTTTGAAAAGCTGAATATCAATACAGGTTTGAATCTTGAACCCTACGAAATCACGTTCGAACCTGGCGAGAATATTGGTGTAAGGACTGAGAATTTCGGTCATTTCAGTGTTCAGGGTTTCAATGCGCAACTTTCTTATCCGCTGAGCAGCGATATCTTTAAGAAAAAAGATGCGGAAGATATCTCCAAAAAATACACGAAGAAGGGTGAGATCCGGAATGAGAACTATTATTTCGATGAGGATAACTATTCACAGTTTTCACAACCCTGGACTTTAAATATCAATGCGCAATACAGCTACACAAGAAGTCTCACACGTTTCGGCAACAAGATGGCTTCAATTGGGCTTGACGGCAGCATAAAACTCACGCCTTACTGGAACATTACCGGAAACCTATACTATGACGTGATTTCAAAGGAAATCGCCACAACACAGCTAGGTTTCTCACGTGACCAGCGAAGTTTCACCATTAATTTCAACTGGATCCCGTACGGCCCATATAAAGTGTACGATTTCTTCATCGGCATCAAAGCAAATATTCTTCGGGACGCGCTGAAGTACAAAGACCGCAGCATTAACCAGCCGAACGCGCCATTCTAAGAATATTTTTGAAAGAATTAAACATTAGTTTATATTTGCCACACAATAATTTGATATGAAAACGATTATATCTACTCCTGACGCTCCGGCTGCAATTGGTCCGTATTCGCAGGCCAATCTCGCCAACGGAATACTGTACATTTCAGGCCAGATACCGCTAAATCCGGAAACCGGAAAATTGGTAGAAGGTATTGAAAAAGAGACTCATCAGGTGATGAAAAACCTTCAGGCCATCTTAAGCGAGGCAGGACTTTCATTTAAAAATGTTGTGAAAGCGACGATTTTCCTTAAAAATATGGATGATTTTGCGGTAATGAACGATATCTACGCGTCCTATCTGGATGCTGATCATTATCCGGCACGCGAAACGGTACAGGTTTCATGCCTGCCAAAAAATGTGGACATCGAAATATCAATGATTGCACATCAATTCTAAATGAATTTCCTTCGAAATACGATAGGGGTACTGGTAGGGCTCGGTGTAGCGGGTGTACTGATCTCACTTGGCGTGAGACTCAATTCGGCCTGGATTACTTACGACGAGTTCGCACCGTTTCAGCATTGGGAAACACTTCTCATGGCAATGGAGCATAAACCTTACTTTTTCGTAGCACTGCTCATTTCTTCAGGTATTGCAGCAACGGTAGGCGGCGTCATCACGGCTATCATTGTGAAATACGCAAAAGTTGCCTATGCAATCCTCATTGGATTCATCCTCCTGTTTATAGCGATGCTGGACATCATAATTTTTCCCTATCATCCCACTTTCTACAAAATTTTGATTTTCCTCACTTTCTTTCCGTTTTCGTGGATTGGCGGGAAGATCACTGAAGTTATTTACGAGCGGAAAAAACGCCGACTCAAGCGCCAAATGCATAGAAAAAGCGCGGCCCAGTAAGAGTCGCGCTTTTTTATATTGTTACCAATTATTTAAGGCATCTTGAAACCACGTGTTGTGATTCTGCCATATTCGTCCACATATTTTACCTGAACGTTACCGCTGTAACCCTGAAGGATTTTTTCTACATCTTTCTGAGAGTTTACCGGTTTCCCGTTCACTTCCACGATGATGTAATTGTCTACCACACCAATCTTAGCCATCTCACTTCCGGAAACAACATTCTTCGCGATCACGCCACTGTTTAAACCATAATCTGTTTTGAATCTGTCGCTTAACGGTTCAAATTCTGACCCAATTTTTTCAGTTACGGTAAGATCGGCTTTACTTCTAAAGCTTGTTCCGCCACGCTCATCACGAAGCGTCACATCTACGGTGTTGCTGCGGCCGTTTCGGGTGTAGGTCACCGCTACTTTGTCCCCCGGACGTTTGCTGCCCACTGCGAAAGACAAGTCATAGTAACTGGAAATCACCGTGTTGTCAACTTTAGTAATGATATCACCAGTTCTCAAACCTGCCGCCTCAGCGCCGCCTTTAGCTACAACCTGAGTCAAATAGACACCTTCGCCGGCTTTCAGATTCGTTTTATTTTGCTGATTGTAAGCAGTTACTTGGCGAGTATCAGAAAGGTCAAGCGTATTCACACCTAAGAAACCACGCTGTACAAGACCAAATTTCTTGATATCTTCAACAACTTTTCTGGCAAGATTTGAAGGAACTGCAAAACCATAACCTTCATAATATCCTGTTTTCGATGAGATCGCAGAGTTGATACCGATCAGTTCACCATTAGGATTTACCAAGGCTCCTCCAGAGTTGCCCGGATTAATAGCGGCATCCGTCTGGATAAAACTCTCGATTGGTGTTCTTGATTGCTGGCTTAACAGATCAATGCTTCGGCCTTTTGCGGAAACGATACCGGCTGTTACAGTAGAGTTCAAGCCCATCGGGTTTCCAACAGCGAGTACCCACTGCCCGACTTCCACATTATCAGAATTTGCAAAATTAAGGTAAGGCAAGCCTTTTTCTTCGATTTTTAGAAGTGCGATATCTGTTGTAGGATCCGTTCCTACAAGGTTTGCAACGTATGATTTTTTATTCGAAAGCACCACTTCGAGTTTGCTGGCACCTGCGATCACGTGGTTGTTTGAAATGATATACCCGTCAGGCGAAATGATCACACCAGAACCCATTCCAGAGGGCATATTTTGAGGTGGCTGCTGCTGTTGACGTGGCTGTCCTCCAAATGGATTCCCAAAAAAGAGGTCGAACATATCCTGTTCGCTGCGGCGGTTTGTGCGGTCCGCGTAGTTTTTAATACTCACTACAGCCGGAACCGTCATTTTAGAAGCTTTCACGAAATCTTCACCAACGCCCGTCATATTAAATGACGCATATCTCGCATCGCTGTTCTTCGGCGCGAAATAGGAAAAGTCGGAATCGCTGTTTTTTTCGTTAAAATAATTGATGGCACCAAAAGTAGTAGCGCCGGAGATAACACCTACGAAGGCATACGGAATTAGTTTTTTTATAATGTTCATCTTCATAAATTTATTTCGATTTTTCGTTTTGCGATTGTCAAATTTAATGCTAAATAAGTAGAGATTATTACAGGATAGTTTCAGTTTTAACTAAACCTTAACAATCATTGGCTATTTTTAGTGTTAGCACACACGTTTGATTCGATTCCAGGCTAAATGTTAAAGGCATTAATGTCTTTTGCACTGCCGTTTTGTCATATTTCGCTCATTTATATAATATTTCGCTACTTCAAAGCATTTGTTTAAATTTGGAACTCTCACGAAATTATGAAACTTAACATTAAAAACGAAACCGGCCGGCTAAAATCCGTGGTGCTCGGTCTTCCAAACTCTATGGGGCCTGTGCATGCCTTGGAGCACAGCTACGATGCCAAATCTTATCACTCCATACAAAACGGGATCTACCCACGCGAAGAAGACATCATCATGGAAATGTCTGAATTCGAAAAAGTACTGCTTAAATATGAGGTAGAAGTTTTCCGTCCGCATCTGATCCACGATTACAACCAGGTTTTTGCACGAGACGTGGCATTTGTAATAGATGATAAAATGATTATTTCAAACATCATTCAGGACCGCTACAATGAGCAGGATGCGTACCGGAAAATTTTCGCACGTGTGGGCTGGAAAAACATAATCAATCTGCCTGATTCCGCTCATATTGAAGGTGGAGACGTGATCGTCTGGAATGATTTCCTTTTCGTAGGCACTTGTTTTTCTGAAGATTACCGAAATTATAAAACCGCGCGTACAAACGAATACGCTATTGAAATATTAAAAGAATACTTCCCAAAAAAACGTATCATCGATCTTGAGCTCACCAAAAACGACTTTGACGCTTTCTCCGGAATTCTACACCTCGACTGCACTTTCAATCCTGTCGGAAAAGACAAATGCATCATTTACAAAGACGGCTTTGTAGATGAAAGCGATTACAGATTGTTGCTCGATATTTTTGGCGAAGAAAACTGTTTCCACGTGACCAAAGAGGAGATGTTCGAGATGAACCCTAATATTTTCTCCATCGCGCCCGATATTGTGGTGTCTGACGGAAGTTTCACACGCATGAATGAGCACTTGCGCAACGAATGGGGAATGACGGTGGAAGAGATTCCGTACCGTGAAATCGCCAAAATGGGCGGTCTACTGCGCTGCTCCACCCTGCCGCTGGCCCGGGAATAATCAGGATATCAGCTTTTTAATATCTTTTATTTCGGCGGTACTGGCGAGAGTGTCATATTTCAGAATTGCCGAGGAATGAAAGCTGGTTGCTCCGGTGAATTCTTTGATTTCAGCCACGTTTTCAGACCTTACGCCGCCTCCGATGAGGATTTCAATTTGATTGGAATATTTCCCGATCAGCTGTTTTAAATTTTCCTTTCCTTCCATCGCGTTCTTTTTTCCGCCCGACGTCAGCACGGTCTTAAAGCCAAGTTTGATCAGTGTTTCCACCGATTTGTCGAGATCCGCCGTGCGGTCTACAGCACGGTGAAAGGTACACGGAATACCAGCTGCAAGTGTGATAAGTTCAGCATTTCTTTGCACATCTACTTCGTTCTGAGGCGTTAGGATTCCAAAGACAAAACCGTCTGCTCCCGCTTCACCGAATGAGATGATGCTGTTTTTCATCTCAATGAATTCAGTTTCAGAATAATAAAACGGGCCGCCTTTGGGCCTGATCATCACATAAACCGGTTTGCTGAACGTGCGTTTCAGATGCAGGAACTCATAAAAATCCGGCGTTGTGCCGCCCAGTTCCAGATCAGCGCAGAACTCGATTCGGTCTGCCATGGAGCGCAGTGCAGTCTCGGCGGAAGTCATTTCAAAACAGGCTATTTCTAACATTTACCTTTTTTAATTATTGTCTTTAAATTTAAGTATTTTTGCCCGACTTCAATTTTAACTCTTAAAATAAAATTCAGCATGCAGACAGCCAGTACGGTTCTGATGATTGAACCTGTAGCATTCGGATACAACGAGCAGACGGCTCTGAACAATTATTTTCAGGTAGAGCAGACCGGCAACGATATCCAGGAAAAAGCGCTCGGTGAATTCCGAAATTTCGTAGAAAAACTGCGCAGCAAAGGCATCAACGTAATCGTGGTGAAAGACACGCCGGAGCCGCACACCCCCGACTCGATTTTCCCAAACAACTGGGTGAGTTTTCACCCCGACGGTATGGTGCGCCTGTACCCAATGTTCGCCCCAAACCGCCGTGTAGAGCGACGTCCGGACATTCTGGAAAGATTGAAAGCTGACGGTTTCAAAATAGAAAATGTAGAAGATTATTCGCATTATGAAAATGAAAACAAGTTTCTGGAGGCAACCGGAAGCATCATTTTCGACCACGACTACAAGATTGCCTACGGGTCAGTTTCTATGCGGCTTGACGAAGGGCTCTTCCGTGAACTTTGTGATAAAATGGGATACACGCCGGTGGTTTTTCATTCTTACCAAAATGCCGATGGCGAAAGATTACCGATTTATCACACCAATGTCATGATGTGCGTTGCTGACGGTTTTGTGGTGATTTGCCTGGACTGTATCGACAGCGAGCTGGAACGTGAAAAAGTGCAGGAAGTCATTAAATCTACCAATAAGGAAATCATTGAAATTTCCGAAGACCAGCTGCAGCAATTCGCGGGAAACATGCTGCAGGTGCAAAGTGAGGACGGGAAAAAATATTTGGTAATGAGCCAGACCGCCCACCAGTCGCTGAACGCCGAGCAAATTGAAAAAATCAGGAAATATTGCGAAATCTTATCAGCCGATTTAGCAACAATCGAAACCAACGGTGGCGGAAGCGCGCGATGCATGCTTGCAGAAGTGTTCTTGCCAAAAGTTTAAAAACAAATATCGTTTTACAACCACAAAATCCACGGCGCAAACCGTGGATTTTGTTTTATGAAAAATTTAGAAAAAATAACTTAGCGCGTCCTGCTTTTTACATCCTTGCTTGCATCTTCGATATCGCGGACTTTCTTCACTTTTTTGTTACCGAAATTATAGACAATTGTAGCTCCAAAATTCTGGCGGTAAGTGTCATTCAGGATGTAATTGAAGTTTCCGTTGGCCTGACGGTCATTTACCTCAACGACGTTGGTGCGGAACACATCATTTACATTTACGCTGAAGGTCCAGTCATTCCAGATCTTTTTAAGGTTAAGGTCCAGACTCATCATATTTTTGAGTAAACCGAGCTCGATTTGCTGTTTGTCAACATAGAAATAATTGAGACCCAGGAACCAGGTTTTCTTTTTGTCGAGCCTAATGGTATTGTTTGACTGGATGAACAGGCTGGTGGATTCGGTTTCGTTTGTATAAGTCACAAAATCACCATTGGCGTTGAGGAAACGGTCGCCTGTCGTAGGATCTACGCTTAGCGATCCACGGTTGATATTGTGCTGCATACCGATATTAAAATTCACCGAAACGGCCTGTTTAAAAAAGGATTTGTTCACTCCAAGTGCAGCGGACATCTCCTGCTGATCGCCAAAATTGGTTCGGATGTATCTCAGCTCGTTCACCGCTCCCACCGTACCATCGGGGCTAACCGGATAACCCTGAAGCGGAACCTGTGTGATGACATCTTTAAGGTAAGAATGATTCAGGACTATGAAATAAGAATTTTTGTACATATACGTCAGTTCCTGATTGTAGGTTGCAGAAGCCTTCACGAAAGGGTTGTTCTGCGTATAGTTGTATTCGGTCAACAGGTTTTTCACAGGATTCAGTTCCCAAAAACTTGGTCTGCGCATACGGCTTGAGAACGCGTAGGAAAGATTCTGGTTATCATTTATGGCATAATTAAGACTTAAATAGGGCAGGAAATTGCTGTACTCGCGCTCTATCCTGCGCAGCGCCGGATCCTTACTGTTATCCGAAGTTCCGAGGCTGCCTGTAATTTCATATCTGGCGCCCGCTTTCCCCGAAAATTTATCGGAAAACTTTTTCTCAAGTGTCAGATAAAAGCCATAAATGCTTTCATCATAGATAAAATGATTGGGTGTGGCGGTGGGATCTTTATCAATTAACTGACCCGTGCTGTCGTATATGAAATCTGTGGTTATACTCTGTATGTCGTTGTCTGTATTGGTCTTGTTGAAATTTGCGCCAACAGAAGCACTGAAATCATTTTCAAATTTCCGGTTATAATCTGCGGTTGCTGCAAAACTGTTGATGATCTGCGGTTGACTTTGCAAAACATTCTTCGTTGCATGCACGTCTGTACCGTCCGCATTGGCCAGAATAGTGTTATTGTCTCCGTGCTGGAAGCGTTTGTAATTGAGGTAAGCTGCATTCAGGTTCAGTTTACTGCCTAGCGAATCGGTTTTCACTTCATAGTTCAGATTCACATTGTTGTTGTACGATCTCGCATCTTCGCGGTTGCGGGAATTTGTGTATTCCGTGGACAAAAGATTGCCCTCATTGTCAAACGTTTTCAATGTGTTGAAGAGATTAATCGTGGCGCCATAGCTCTTGTTTGCCCAAGTATTCCAGCTCAGTGCGATATTGCTGTTATCATTCAGCTGATAATCTATGTTCAGATAACCGCCGAGATTCTGGTTGGGATCGTCTATGAAACCTACGCTGCGGTTCGTAGCAAGGCTGTTACCGTTCTGAAGATCGAAATATTGAGGTTGGATGTTCGCCGAACCGCTGAGGTTTGCGCTGATCCCAAGCTTGTCTTTGCGGTAGTTTCCGGAGAAAGATGATGAATTATTCGTGTACTTGTTGGCGGTACTGCTCATACGCATGTTCCCGTTGAAGCCGTCAGTTGATTTTTTCTTCAAAATGATATTAATAATGCCATCTGAAGACTCTACCTGATACTCGCTGCCCGGCATTGTGATCACTTCGATTTTCTGGATATTTTCCGCCGGTGTATTTTTAAGGAACTGCACGAGCGAAGCGGCATCCATATTAGATTTCCGGCCGTTGATATAGATTACCGCATTGTTTTTCCCGGCAATTTTCAATGTGCTTTCGTCACTGGAAGAAACCATCGGGGTCTGTTTTAGGATATCAAAAGTGGAACTTCCTTTCGCCAACGGTGCATTTGAAATGTCATACACAAAACGGTCACTTTCTTTTTTAAATACTTTTTTGCTGATCAGCACTTCCTGTACGCTGTGGATTTTAAGACTGTCGTTTTTTACGCTTTGCTGTGCCGAGACTGCCGAAAAAGTAATCAATGCCAATGTTACGGTGAATTTTTTCATGATGTTTAAGTTTTAAAAAAGCAGGATTTCAATATTTGAAAAGTGATTTGGTGAACGGGTTTTGAGACCCTGCGTTATGTATTGTTATTAGTTTATGATTGCATTGCAAAGATATATCAATTATTTAGTATCATGCAATACAAAGTAGTAAAATAAAAATACAGATATATCTAAAGTACTGGTTATCAGCAGCATAAATTTTTATGTGAATATTGGAACTATGGAACAGACTATTGAAAGATGCGTTTCATTACATCCAAAAACAAAAAAAAGTGACCGAAGCCACTTCAAAATATTTATTAAATAATAGGTCACTCCCGATCGAAGCGGGCGAGTTTTTTGTCGATCCACATGGTGGCGAACGGAAAGAATGCCGCGATCAGCGCGAAAATGAAATCTTCATCATCCCACCTGAAAATTTTCTTGGCCGGCCACACCATCAGCAAGTAAAGTGTGAAAAAAAGCCCGTGGATATTCCCCATGATGATGATGTATATGGTAGGCATGAGTCCTTCCCTGTCATATCTGATCCATATCATTGCGGAGAAAAGCAAAAGCCACGAAATTGCTTCCGCTACACAAATTTTCTTAAACCAGCGGATGATTTGCTCATCGTCGTACTTGGCGAAAAAATTATCTAAAATCTTCATCTCAATCAATTAAAATTAACGGTAAAAAGCACTTCCGTCAAGATATTCGAAAACTTCCGGCGGAAGCATCGGGCGCACATTTTTGCCTGCTTTTATCATATTCCGGATTTCGGTGGCGGAGATTTCTATTACCGGAGCACTTACCAATGAAATGTTTGGATGTTGCAGGAGTTCCGAAGCTGGTTTTTGATCCTCGAACAGACGCGGATATACGATGATCTGATGGCTTTCAATCAGTTTTTCCGAATTTTTCCATTTGTGCAAACCGCTCAGATTATCTTCTCCCATGATCAGCGCAAAAGAAATATCGGGATATTTTTCTTTCAGGTACGTGAGTGTATCAATAGTGTAGCTGGGCGTGGGAAGCGAAAACTCTACGTTGGAGGCGCGCATCTTCGGGTAATTTTGGATCGCAAGCTGAACCATATCCAATCTGTTGTGATCACTCAGCAGCGACTTTTTTTCTTTAAATGGATTATGCGGGCTCACCACGAACCAAAGTTCGTGCATATCAGAATTTTCGAGAATATAATTGGCCAATATCAGGTGACCGATATGAATAGGATTGAAACTGCCGAAAAAAAGTCCAACTTTCTTCATAAAACGCGGGAAATCATCATTAGCAGACGCTTTTTGTCCGCGATAAAGATAGTGATTAAAGGCGGAAATATGGACACAACCATGCAATTGCAGTTTAAAGTTAACATTAAACAAAATATTCTTGCGTATATTGAGTTCAGAATTCCAAAGTCTTTACTATTGAAATATATTGCCGCGCTTATAGCCCTGTTTTGTTGCGTTTCGCTCTGGTCGCAGCAGAAAGAGTATTGGCTTACCGATGTTGCGAACGGACAGCGGAAAGTGGTGAAAGATTCTGCCACTGCGGCGAAATTCCTGGATTCGCTTTCACAGAACAACTTTTATCTGACCGAACTGAAAAGTGTGAAAGCATCAGAGAAAACCATCGAGATTTTCTACGATAAAGGGAAAAATTTCAATGAAGGTCACATAAAATTAACGGAGGAGGTCGCATTAAATCTAAATTTACCGCGCGAACTGTACTCGCAAAACGTAGATTCATTAAAAAAGGCCGTCAGCGAAAACTACCGTTTGCGCGGTTTCGCATTCAACAGGGTGAAGACGAAATTCTTGGGTCTGCAAAACGGAGAGCCACAACTTGAATTAAGTGTGGCTGAAGGCGAACGCCGAAAGCTGGACGCCATTGTGGTACGCGGATATGAGAAGGTACCGAAACGGTTTATTAAAAACATCGAGCGCGATTTCAAAGGTCAGGTCTACGATGATAAAAATCTTTCAAAACTGAACCAAACACTTCAAAACCATCCTTTTGTAGTCCTCGAAAAACCACCACAAACGCTCTTCACACGCGATTCCACACAGATTTACCTGTTTCTGCAGAAAAAAAAATCGAATACATTCGATGGCATCGTGGGATTCGGGAATGATAAGAACGAAAAATTCAGCTTTAATGGTAGTCTGAATGTAAACTTCCGGAATATGTTTAACAGTTTCGAGACGGTAAACATATTCTGGCAGCGAAACCCAGACCGCGGACAGACCTTCGACCTTAAAACGGATATACCCTACGTGGCGGGTTCGAACATCGGAATGGCACTGAACGTGAATGTTTTCAGGCAGGATTCTACTTTTGCCACCTTTAAATTCTTACCCGGAATTTATCTGAATCTTGGCATTCGGCAGAAAATAGGTCTTCGCGGAAACTTTGAAACCTCTGCAGTAACCGATTCGCTGTTCGTAGGTGGGCGTGATTTTAATAAAAAAGGTGTCGGAGTTTGGTATGATTACATGGAGCCGACAGAAATTGCCCTGTTTCAGTACAAAACACGACTAAGAGCCGAGGCTGACCTCATCAGTACACGATATGCAACTGATCCACAAAGCATTCAGCAAAACAATTTCTTCTTTTCCGCTGAACGGAATCTTGCTATAAAAGGAAACCATTATTTGAATTTGCGAGCCGAAACAGCCCTGATGAATTCGGAAGAAGAACCAGCTGTAAACGAACTTCTCCGATTTGGCGGCTGGGATTCGCTTCGTGGCTTCAATGAAGATACACTGCTCGCAGATTTCTATTATTTCGGCACTGCCGAATACCGTTATCTGGTTGGAGAGCAGGCTTTTTTCGATATTTTCGGGCAATATGGCGGACTGAACAACAGTTCCCTCGCTGAAAAACCTAAACTCTACAGTTTTGGTTTGGGTTTTAATTTCTTTCTGCCAATCGGTTTGATGAGTTTTCAGATCTCAAACGGAAACCAGTTTGGAAATCCGATCAGATTTGGTGATACTAAAATCCACTGGGGTGTAATCAGCAGGTTCTGATCAGGTGATTTCACGCAATTTTCGCACTACTTAAAGGAATATTTACAACGTATTACCTAAAACACCTAACTTTGTTTCAAAGATATATAACAATTTATATATCAATGCTTTATGACGGCCACAAGTTCCTGCTTGCAGTGAGGTGAACGGCTTGCAACGTTCGCGCACCAAGATCCACGATCTGAAACTATTAACCACAAAAACTGAAAAAAATGCCAGATCCTGTAAAATCTGCAACACTATTGTTGCAGGATTTAGACTTGGCTGCTGCGAAGCAAAACCAGCCTAAACATCTTGAGTTTCTGCTCGAAACCATCGAAAAATCAAATCTTTCCCCGACTAACTTCCAGGAAATACGGGCGTCCAAGCTACCGTTCAGCACGAACCGACTGCGCGACTTCATAACGGTTCCGAACCCAAATCGCGCTGCGTCAACTGCCAAACCAGTGTTCGAAATTGAAAAACTACCCGAAAACTCCATGCGTTTCGGTGCACACCAAATCTTCGATGCCAACCAAGTCTTTACCGTTCCCGATAAAATTCTCGGTCCCTTCCCCACGCTGGACGGTCCACCTATTTTGTACAATCTTTATAAACTCATAGATGACTTTAAAGTTTTTTTCCCGGGCGAGGCACGAGCCGCATTCATAATTCCGGTTAAAATTCCGCGTTTGCTGGCTGCTAACCCGCGAGCAAGTACATTAACATTGGTTGCAGGAAATGTGTGGATCCGTGCAGACTTGCTGGATCCTGCCGCGCCGGTCACAACTTATGTCGGCTTACGGATACTTTCGGGGACGCTGGGCTTAGGAGGATCTCATATTTTAGACAATAATAGCATCCAGGTACCACGTGCCTCGATATTTGATGCTGATTTTATGCTGGACAATTCCTATTCACCGCCGGAGGAATCCGTGGGAATAGACGGAAAAAACTCCACGTTTCTGCCTACCGACAGGTTGCATTTAAAAACAAACTTCGCGAGGCTGTTAGTGCTGGAAACCCGAAATTTCACGGTAAAAACTTTGGATTGGGAATGCGGATTCACCTCAACAGACCACTCGCTGGCCTGGGATCCGGTTCACAAATATTTAGGTCTTACGCTTACGCCAAACCAGGAAAAATTTACTGTTCGGAAATCAGATTCAGAATTGTACTCCCTCTCTGGACAAGCACGTATCGAAACTGCAACGTGGCTTTTGCCGACGCGCGTTCTCCAGAATAACCAATCCATTGAAGTGAAGTTCAACGGCTTTCTTTCATTAGGTTTAAAGAAAGGCCTCACTGCGACATGGGACGGTGTTCGAAACCAAAATTCAGAGGCACAACTGAACAACTGCACTTTAATGGTTTTGAATGGACTTATTTATTTCTCCTCTGAAAATGCTGATTTTGCTTACCTGCGCGACGATCTCACGTTATGGCAAAAATCTGTGGAGAACAAAGACCGGATGACACTTGATGTTCGGCTGATGAATTATAAAACCCTCAATATTGCCTCCCAGAGCGATATGGGAGATGTTTTAAGCAGCTTTGCAGATACCGAATTTTTTATAGACAAACCACTCCGCGCAGATAATACGCCGGTTCATCCGGTCTCAAAAAAAAGTCTATACAGCAAAATTCAGAGTAAAAACGCCAAAAACATTCTGATCATCGACAGTGATATGCTCACGGAAAATCTTCAGAATACAACTGTCAATACAAACCAGGCCAATAATAAACTTGAAAAATATCAGTTTGCCCTGCAGAATGCATATTTCACCACAACTAAAGAAAGCGGGCTGTATCTGACTGGCAAATACACGGATGAAAACGAAATCTACGAAGCTACTTTGCTTCTCAATTTTTACATCCTGTCGCTACTTCCCACGCTGCCACACCCTTACACAACCAATCTGAAAAACGACCGCCAAGGTCGGGATCAGATTGTAGGTTCTCTGCAGGCCATCACCAATTGGAATACCATCGACAGGACTGCATTGGCAGAAGTTACGTTTAAAATGAACTATACATTTGCGGAGCCTACCAACACTGCCTTTTCGGCAACCGCTGAACGTTCGTTTATCCGTGGAGTTCCGGCAATACAGAACAACTTCATGCTGTTTGACGTAAGTACACAGGCTGACCATTGGGGTGTTGCGCTCTCACTTCAAAACCGTGAGGAGATGCGTAAACTTTACCGTGATGATGTAACGGTGACGGGCGAAAATGTAGTTACTGTCAACCGAAATTATCTGCAGGCTCCGATGGGTTTTCTGCAGGGACTCACCTTACCGAATGTGAGTTGGGAACCTGTAAACAATATCACCCCAAGACCAGCACCAATTAATCCGGGTGATCCGCCAGTTCCGGATCCGGATCTCGGCATATTAAACCAAACCCCGAATACTTTACCCACCGTTTTCAGCCAAACAGATAATCACTGGGTGCGGATTCATCCGGCGGATTATATGCGTCAGTTCAAAGCCAATCTCAACGGTTCGGGCATGATGAACCAACAGCTGGTCGGAAAAGTGCTGTTTACTCTACCGAACGCCAAATATTCGTTTGCTACGCTGTATCCTTATAAAAATGAACCGATGCACAGCAACGGTCATCTTGAATTTATTCAGCCCGATTTTAAGTTCCAAAACCAAAAACTTCGTGGTGGAATACAGTTTAGGATCGCTGCATATAAAGATCCCAATCCTGAAGCGCCGCCGCGTATGGAAGGCCTTACGAAACAGCTTGAGGCAATCACCAATCAGCCGGGAATCAGCATACTGGGAAAAACCGTTACCGAAATTTTCAACAGCGTATTTACCCCACAGAAGCCGCGCGGAGTTCCGCTCACCCATTTCGATTTTTCCGGCTATGGCGCGAGTACCTTCAGCAACTGGAAAAATCCTGCAGTAAAGTTCGCGTCAATCTCACAGGCCAAATTTGACGTCATGAAAGGGCGTACGGCACACGAAATAGTGCAGGCCGTGAGCGTCATCTACCCCTGGGGAATCTGCGTAACGCGTACGGTCACCTTCCTGCGCAACAATAATGCAGTGATTTTCCGTGAAGACAGTGGCTGGTTAGCACAAAGCGAAGGCCTCTTCGATTTCAGTTTTACGTGGCCGACCGCGACAGAAACTTTAGCATTTAATAATCCTTACGACATCTATCCGGGAATTGTGGAAGGATTGTATAAAGTGAAAAACATCCGGGAAGATTATACGGACGTCATCAGCGGACAATACACCACGCTGGGCAACGAATATTTTCTGGATGAAAGTGTGCCGATTGTGTTAGCTTCTGCACCAGGCCGCAAGGTTGATTATGAATTTGTGGCCGTTTATTTTGACTGTGAAGTAGACTTGCAGCCATTAAACGAAAATATTACAGGAACCCAGTTCAAAGGTTATCTGCAGATCAAACCACAGGGAGTTCCGGTTCCGGCGCGTATACTTAAAGCTATTTTAAATAAAAGCCAAAACCCGGTCAGTGGCAGAGTTGACGCTATTTTACCTGTAGAAAAAACGCTGCAAAAGTTTAAAACAACAGCCGTGGAAATGTCCGCATCCTACCAAAACGATAATACTTCCCAGCCTGCCTTCGTGGCATCGGTAAAAGGATCGCCGGTTCTGCCGGCAGACGGAAGCTGGAGTGTGGTGGATGTTGATAAAAATTCGGGTTCGGTACAAAATCTGGCGCCCGGAACCTCCGTTGGTTTGATAAAAGACGGCCTTCGGCCGAAAAACAGCGGTGCACCATTCAGCCTGAATACCACAAAAACATTCTTAGCCTATCCTGATTCATTAAAAAATACGGCTGCAACATTTAGTAAAACCTACGGCTTTCTTCAAAATACCGATACACAGAAATTGCTGCTGAATTCCATTGAGTATACAAAAGGTGAAATCGAAAAATACACTTCAGACCCGGCATTGCTAGCTGATTGTTTCCGGCTGATGAATTCAAAAGGACCGTTTCCGAACCTTACCGATGCTATTAAAATCGATAATCTGGCCAAAACCACAATGACACTTTTGCCGGATGGCGTGCAAAAAGTTTTCAAGTATACCGTCCCGACGAATTTCGGTTTTGATATCGTTGGCGAGCCAGGTGACGCTTTCAGGATTTATATTAAATATACCGCAATTGACGAAGAGGGGGCTAACACCAATGAATCTATAATCGATTATGTTACAGATTCCAAATCCATCGAAAAATGGGCTAACCAGATGCATAACATCACGATTGCAGTTGATCTGGCAGGTTTTGCACCGCTGATGTACATTTCCGGAAACTTCAGCAACGCGAAAAAGAAAAATGCCGGAATGGTCATTGGAAGCGGACCTCAGCTTAAACTTGACAAAACCCTGCAGAAGATTTACGACATTTTGGAATTCCTGAATAATCTTGATCCTACGCAGCCGTCGGAAGCCGTGAAAAAAGCATTGAAAATCGCGATGAGTAATTCCGCGGACAGTTGGGAATATAAATTTAAAGCCGACAAAGAGATTCCACTGGTGAAATTTCCTTTTGATCCCATCAATTACAACTCCCCGACAACACCTCTGAAAATGGACGCGTACTTCAAAGTAGGTGTCTATTTTAACCAGCCAATTAAAATTCCAAAAACTATCGACCAAATAAAGCCGTCGGTCGGTGCGTATCTGGAGCTTGGCGCAGATATACGCGTGATGTGCGTGAGTGTGGCGGCCGCAACTATCTACGCGATTGGACGTGCAGAAGTAGGTTTGGCAGCAGACCTATCATCACCACCGGCTCTCTATTTTAAATTTGGCTTCGGGGTAGAACTGGCTGTAGGTCTTCCGGTGATTGGTTCAGTAGCCGTCACTTTTATCGTGGGAATAGACATGAAGATTTCGGGCGATATTGTGGTAGGTGCATTCATCTATTTCCGTGGTCGTGCAGAGATTTTAGGTGGCATCGTAACAATCACTATTTCAATTGAAGCTGCGGGCGAGGTTCAGAAAAAAATCGGTGGCGGACCTACAAACTGTATCGCAAGGTGCACCTTCGCGCTTGATATTTCCATTGCGTTTGTGGTGAACATCAGCTTCACTGAAACCTGGGAAGAAACACGTCAGATCAGCTAACTGAAGTTTTTATTAAAATCAATTACCATGGAACCAATTTATAGCATTCTCACTTTTCCGCAACATTTCAGTGAAGGCCGGCTTCATTTCAACATTGTAGTACTTCCGAGAAATATCAACCTTCGGAACCCTTTGCCCTCCGGCGCACCGGCTTTTGTTGACGCAACTTTTCAGTTCGACACCCAAATAATAAATCAGCTTGACGGGCTGCCCTTATTTTCCACCGTCACGCATACGGAAACGCCACAGATAGCCATTCTTCCGGTTAATAAAAAAGCGGTGATAGATGAAGTGATTGCCCAGATGGAAGCTAATGACGGGCTGCAAATAAGTGAAAACCAAGCATTAAATAAAGATTCAGGGGCACGCGCGCAAGCGCAGAAATATGCGACAAAGAATGTAGCAATCAAAAAATACCTGCCCCAAACCTACCGCAATTCGTTCAATTTTACGAGTTCGCGAACAAGATTTGCCGTAACAGACGATTCTTATGAATGTATAATTAAAAACAAAGATAGACACCTAACCGACGAACTGACGGACCGCCGGTACATCTCGTGGGGAAAATTAGTTGGGTTTATCCTCCGAAATTCAGTTCTAGCCGAAAAAGCCGGGCTTATATACAAAGCCAGCATCCCGGTTTCCGGTGATGTCTTCAAAAAAGGCGGATGGCTTTTCACCAGATTTGGTTCAGGCTCTGAATTTGGAACAACGCATTGCGCGATTTACGCTGCGCGGCTACCCGCGTTGAAAAACGACCGTACGCTTTTTGCGCCAGTTCTTTTTCCGGTTACGGAAATTGCGGCCAATAATGCAACCTATGATGCGGTGATGCAGGAGGCGATTTTGTACAATGACGGTTTTGCTAAAATCGTGCATGCCAACCAACCTGTAAACCAGGATTTGCTGCAGGAATCAGATACCACTAATCCGCCGCTTAAAGATTTAGGTCTGCAATTAGGTTGGGATGATGAGCAGCTGACCATCTGGGGGAACCGGCAACTGCGGCAGAAAGATGAACTTACAGATTTGCCGATAGATGCGCCGCTCGGCGTTTTCGGATATAAAGTCGATATAAGGAAACTTGGAGATTCCACCTGGTTTTCGCAAAACCGAGTGATGGCATCTCAGGATATCAAAATGCAGAATGGCGAAGTGCTTTTTGCACAGAACAGGCCTTTTGAACTTCCCACCGAAGTGCATCCGTCCTCGCACGGCAACACAATGGAAGAAGGATTTTGGCTGCCTATGTATTTTGCCGCCTGGAATGGTAAGTGCATGGTGATTCCGGACCGTGAGGCACAGGAAATTCACCTTTTGGAAAAGCCGCGTGTTGCGGTTTCTGGCCTAGCCAGCACAAACGCGGTAAACCTTCAGCCTAAAAAAAATTTCCATCCATTCCATCAGGATCCCACGCAAACCGTAGCGCTTCGCTATGGACATGATTATGAAGTTCGGATACGCCTCATGGACATTTCCGGAGGTTCACCAAAGCTTGAAAGCGAGCCGCTGAATGGGGGTCAAAAATCTGTTGCACAAGCACATTTCCGCAGAAATATCAAAGCTGGCGCGGTGAAAATATCGAACATCAATGAATTTTTCCGAATGCAGACATCGTCCCTGGTAAGGGATACCAGTGTCCTGGAAAATATTTTGGACGAAGACAACATACTCAGGATAAAAAGACCAGACCTCAGCTATCCGAGTGTGGCGTATACAGGAAAATATGAAGATGCAGGTGAGCTTCTTAAAAATAAGATCAATGGAATTTCGGTGCCGGCAGACCCAGCAGACCGTTCTCAGCAGACAATTGGTCTGCCAGATCCTGACGTAAACAGTTTTAAAGTTTTAGTGGAAGTGAAATCATTGGAAATGGACAACGTGCTTTCGGAAAACGGCCGTGAAGCTTATATTTTGTGGCAGGAAAAAACATTTACGCTACCAAAAGATCTTGCCGCGGAAAACTATGATTTAGCAGCGAGTATCAAAATCGTTTACCAGGATTTCCACCAACTTGATTTACTTAACAACTATACAGGCGACGAAGATGCAGATGAACTGTTACTGCCGACATCACGGCACTTAAGGCTAACTTTCATTCCGATCGTAGATTTTGCGGATGACGATTATGCAGCCAAATTCGTGGCATCCGGAACACCGCTATCTCTGAACGCGTATAAAGCAGCTGAGGAAGAGCCGGAACTGCTTTCACCCATCAAAGGCGGCCTGCGGGCATTTTACCTGCAGCCTGAAAGCAAACCTGAAGTTTCAGAACATAACAAGCTAAAACTTGCCTCCACCAAAACCATGGTGAATGTCACCGCACCCGAATTAAAAAGATTAGCGGAAGCATTGGATTTAAGTTCACATAACTTAACACTTCAGGGCGAGCCCGGCCAGCGCGTGCAGTTTGGGGTGAGTAATGAAATCCGGCATTCTTTGGCACCCGAAAGTGGCTCTGTAACTCTATCTTCTGTAAATGAACTCTTTAACCGATGGATCATTGCTGTAGATTTCAGCGTACTGCGCGACTGGTCATGGCAGGGATTCGAACCCGACAGCATCACAGTAATGCGAAAAGTGCATGCCGCGGATACTGAATTAATGGAAATCGGCAGCGTACAGCTAAAAGATACGGCAAACATGCAGATGCTGCAGGATGCTGATAGAACCACTACCCGCGTGATGTTTTTAGATTCAATAGATCCTAAAAAATATCAAAAGAATTTTCCGCGTGAACTTTTTGCCGAGTACAGCCTTAAGCTCAACTTTAAAAATGAAGAAACAGTGACAGATGAATTTGAGACTTTAAACATTCAACTGCCTGTAACGGTAATTCCGCATCAGGTACCAAAACTGGTTTCTGCCGGCGTGGCGCTTACACCTTACCAATATGACCGGGAAAACTACCGGTATTCGGACGAAAGGCAAAAATACCTTTGGCTTGAATTTGATAAAGCTCCGGAAAATCCACGCACTACTTACTACGCACGAATACTTGCCTATTCACCCGATCCGTATCTGTGCCGCGTAGACAGGGAACTTATCTCAAATATTTCCGAAGATCAACGGTTCAACATTAATGATGAAAAGATCCGTGAAATAATTCCGAGAATGACTAATGATTTTGCCGGAATAGGCGTGATGCAGGAACTGATTCCGGAGGAAGAAGAGAACGCCACCCGTTATTTGCTGCCACTGCCACCCGGTCTACACTCCGCCAGCGACGAGCTTTTCGGTTTCTTTACATATGAAATCCGCGTTGGTCACCGGAAAGAAGTTTGGGCCACCGCACAGGGACGCTATGGCAGACCGCTGAAGGTGAACGGAGTTCAGCATCCCGCACCTGAACTGGCTTGCCACGCCGTGCGAAGTGAAATAAAAACGCCAATTGGCAAAAACAAATACGTGGAACTTTCCGCGCCACACGCAAGCGCAGTCTTGAATGGAGAAAATATCACCGCATTTCCACCCAACACTTCACTGTGGTATTCACTTTATACACAGGTGATGCAGGCAGATGGTGAATCTTTTCGAAATATTTTAATTGATTCCGGTCCGATGCCTTACCACCCTAAAAAATCTAAAATAAATGACGGTGGATACATAAAGGAAAACGGAAACCGAATGGGCACAGCGAAATTATCTGTACGCGAAATCGGTGACAAGCTTGAAGCACTTGGTTTGCCGCGCAGCAACAGTATAAGCGCAATAGCGGTGGAAATTTTCCCGATGGATAACAAATGGCAACTCGACAAAGGCGCAAAACGCGGGTCAGAGGCCTCATACATCGAAGAATATCTGGCCACACGAAGTACATTAAATCCGTTAACTGACCTACTTGGCCAACACCGGATTTACCGCTCAAGCAAGTTGACGGGCATCACGGAAGTGTGCTGTGAGGATTGCTGAGCTTTAAATCAAACTTTTGAACACATTTAAATATTAAGCCAACTTGCATCCGGCATTTTTACACAAAAAAACTGCGAACACTGCCCGCAGTTTTTTTTTATTTTAAATGTTTATTGCTCTTGACGCTGCTGTGCATCGAGCACTGCGATTGTAGCCAGATTCACAATCTCATCGACGCTCGCGCGCATCTGCAGAACATGGACAGGATGCTGAAGTCCCATCAGAATTGGGCCTACTACCTGTGCAACCTTCATCCCGCGAATGATTTTATACGAGAGATTCGCACTTTCAAGATTTGGAAACACGAAAACGTTCGCCGGCGTAGTACCGAGTTTCGAGAACGGATAATCTGAAAGGTGATCCGCATCCATCGCGAAATCAGGCTGAATTTCTCCGTCCACGATCATATTTGGATATTTCTCGTGGAGAATTGAAACGGCTTTTGCCACCTTTTTGCTGGTATCGGAAATCGCTGCGAAGTTTTCAAACGAAAGCATCGCAATGCGCGGTTCGATAGCAAAACTTTTCACGACAGTTTCAGCCATTTTTGCAATATTTACAAGATCTTCCGCTGTAGGATTCTGAATGATCGACGCATCAGCGAAGAAAATTGGCTTCTTTTCGGTGAGAATCATCATCATCGACGAAACTTTATCTACACCTTTTACTTTACCGATGGTCTCCAGAAGAGGTCTTAATGTCGATGAATAATTTTTCGAAAAACCAACAATCAGCGCATCTGTATCACCATTTCTCAACATCATTGGCCCGAAATAATCTCGCTGACGCACAAATTTTTTCGCTTTGTACTCATTCATTCCTTTGCGCTGGCGCAGTTTCCACAAGTCATCGCGGTAAATTTTGCGCTTTTCTTCCTGCTCATCGCTGGCAGGATCTACGATGGGAACATTAAGCTCAATGCCGAATTTCCGCATCTGCTCCTGAATATATTTCTTATCGCCTAAGAGAATTGGCTGTGCAATACCTTCTTCATAGAGGATCTGCGCCGCTTTCAATACATTATATTCTTCTGCGTTGCCGAGCGTAACCCTTTTAGGATTGGCTTTCGCACGGTTTTGCATCATTCGGATCAGTTTCTCATCACGGCCCATCCTGTCGAGCAAAGCGGTTTCGTAATCGTCAAAATTTTCGATTGGTTTGCCGGCTATTCCGCTTTCCATCGCAGCTTTAGCAACGGCCATTGAAACTTTAGTAATGAGTCTGTTATCAAACGGTTTTGGAATAAAATATTCACGTCCGAAATTCAAACTCTTCAGATTATACGTTAAAATTACCGCTTCCGGTACAGGTTCTTTGGCCAATTCAGCAATGGCATACACAGCAGCCAGCTTCATCGCTTCATTAATTCCTGTTGCCTGCACATCCAGCGCACCACGGAAGATGTAAGGGAATCCAAGTACGTTGTTCACCTGGTTAGGATAATCGCTTCGGCCTGTCGCCATGATGGTATCCGGACGTGTGGCCATTGCGAGGTCGTATTCTATCTCCGGATCCGGATTGGCCAACCCGAACACCACCGGATTGTCCGCCATTGACAAGAGCATCTCCGGCGTGAGTACATTACCTTTGCTGAGCCCGATAAACACATCGGCACCACGCGTAGCTTCTTCAAGGGTTTTCAATTCGGTTTCGCGAACAAAATCTAATTTTTCCGGCGTAAGATTTTCTCTGGTGTGGCTGATGACACCTTTGGAATCACACATCAGCACATGTTCCTTTTTAAGGCCAAGTTCCAGATACAGTTTCGTACAGGCGATGGCAGCCGCACCGGCACCATTAACCACCATTTTAACGTCACCGATATTTTTGCCGGCAATTTCCAGTGCGTTGATGAGCGCTGCTGCAGAAATGATCGCGGTTCCGTGCTGATCATCATGCATCAAGGGAATAGTAAGCTCTTCTTTCAGGCGTTGCTCAATGTAGAACGCTTCGGGCGCTTTGATATCTTCAAGGTTGATTCCACCAAAAGTTGGCGCGATTCCTTTAACGATCTCAATGAATTTGTCAGGATCTTTTTCATCGATTTCAATATCAAAAACGTTGATATCGGCAAAGATTTTAAATAAAAGTCCTTTACCTTCCATCACAGGTTTTGATGCTTCGGCACCGATGTCGCCTAAACCTAAAACAGCTGTTCCGTTCGAAATTACCGCTACAAGATTGCCTTTTCCTGTATATTCGTAAGCAAGCTTTGGGTCTTTTTCTATCTCGAGGCACGGAATCGCCACACCTGGAGAGTACGCAAGCGAAAGATCACGCTGTGAAGTATGCGGTTTCGAGGGTATGACCTCAATTTTTCCTTTGGGTTGCTGACGATGATAATCAAGCGCTGCCTGATTGAACGCTTTTTCGTCGCGGTTGTTTTGATTTGACATAATTAATTAAAAAAAACCGGCACATAAAATTGCCGAAGGCGCTTGGGCCTGATTAAATTTGAACTGAGATCTCTTAAAGATTCAGCATGTACTTTTTATGGTAATTCACAAGGCTTTCAATGGGTTTCTGCACTACATTCCCTATTTTAAGATTGAGTTCTGCGGCGGCTGAGCGCAGAATATCTTCATAAATGAAGGCAATATACCCAATGAAGTTCACCTCTACTTCCCTCGCTTCCGGATATGGGAGAACCTGATAATCAAGGAAATTCTTCATTTCATCAAACACCATATTCTGAAAATACGGGTGCTTCCTGCGGTTGGCAATAAACTGGTTAAATTCACCAAGATATGCATTCGCTCTCGGGTTGTGATACATTTTTTGGATGGCCTCCTCTATCGTCAGATTATACGTCTGTTTAAAATCCTCTTCCAGGTCCTTAGGCAGTTTTTTCATAAAGAAACGGCGAAGCAACTGTTTTCCGAGCGCGCTCCCGCTGCCTTCGTCTCCAATAAGAAAACCGAGTGAAGGCAGATCAACCCGGATTCTTTCACCATCAAAAAAACACGAGTTCGAGCCGGTGCCTAATATACAAACTATAGCGGGTGATCCGTTGTAGGCGGCATACGCTGCAGCCGTCATATCTTCCCGAACTGAAACCTCTGCATTCGGAAAAATTTCAGCAAACTCCTTATGCACTTTCTTGCAGTTGTGCGAAGTTCCGCAGCCTGAACCGTAGAAAAACACTTTTTCGATATGATTTTTCAGAAAAAACAGATCCTGATTGCGGTTGATTTCCTGTGGAATAAAATCCGGATTTATAATATTCGGATTAAAGCCCAGCGTGGTGGTTCGAAGGCTGAGTTTGCCTGAATTTTCCAGAATAACCCAGTCACATTTTGTAGAGCCGCCGTCTATAATGGCAATCATATATCAGTGAGGTTTAGTGCGCTAAAATATCAATTATATCGCGAAAAACCCGCAGGTTTCCGCCATTTTTGTCCGTTGTGGCGTCCTAAAAAACTTCAGTGCCAAAAAAAAGCAATTCAAAGTTACGAATTGCTTTTGAGTAAGGTTCTGAAGAGATTTTACTCCACATTTACAACTTCCTGGATCTCAGGAGCATGTTGTTTTATGGTATTCTCTACGCCAAGTTTCATGGTAGAGAAACTCATCGGGCAGCCATTGCAGTTTCCCTGCAGTTTTACATAAACTATGCTGTCCCGCACATCTACAAGCTCTATATCGCCACCGTCCTTGTTCAGGAAAGGCCGAATTTTTTCGAGGGCGTACATCACATTATTTACAGTTTGTTCGTGCATAGAGACTCTATTTTTGCTGAGCAAAATGTTGCTTTGCGCATTTTTTTAATTATTTCTTCGGAGAGCAGCCAGCCATGGTAGTGATTTTCACCGCTTCTGTCGCCGGCAGGTTTTTATTCCTTTCCACAAGACTTTCTATCATATTCTGCGCAACCTTCTTGTACACATCACCGATAAGTGTCCCTTCCTGCAATGATGCCGGACGACCTACATCGCTGGCTTCACGGATACTCTGTACGATTGGAATTTCACCCAAAACCGGGATGCCGAGGTCCTCAGCAAGATACTGCGCGCCCTGTTTGCCAAAAATATAATATTTGTTTTCCGGAAGTTCTTCAGGGGTAAAATAAGACATATTTTCGATGAGTCCAAGCACCGGAATGTTGATGCTTTCCATCTGGAACATCGCAATACCTTTACGTACATCGGCTAAAGCAATATGCTGAGGTGTACTCACAATCACGGCGCCGGTAACCGGAACTTCCTGAATGATGGAAAGGTGAATGTCACCCGTCCCCGGAGGAAGGTCGATCAACAGAAAATCAAGTTCGCCCCAAGCCGCATCACGAATCATTTGATTCAATGCTTTGCTCGCCATAGGACCACGCCAAACCACTGCTTGGTTCGCGCCGGAAAAATAGCCAATCGACAACATTTTCACGCCATAATTTTCGATTGGTTTCATCAGATTCTTCCCGTCGATCTCTACAGAAAGAGGTTTTGCACCTTCTGTATCAAACATAGTCGGGACAGACGGACCGTAAATATCGGCATCTAAAATTCCTACTTTAAAGCCCATTTTGGATAATGTAACCGCGAGATTAGCAGCTACCGTAGATTTACCCACGCCGCCTTTGCCGGACGCAACTGCGATAATATTCTGGATTCCCGGAATCTGCTTGCCTTTGATCTGGCTTTGTTGAATTTCCGACGGTTCCGGTGAAGCTATTTTAAGTTTTAAGACAACATCTTCACCGAACTGGGAAGAAAAAGCCTGTTTCATTGCGGCTTCAAGTTTCTTTTTTTCATGCATGGCCGGTGAATGCGCGGTCATATCAATATACACATCATTGCCCATTACCTGGAAATTGTGCACTAAATCATCAACTTCAATTTCTTTTAAAAAGGCCTGAACTTTATCTTTGGTCAACATAATTTTTGCTCTGATTGAAAGGCAAATTTACGTAATTTAATCTGTAATTTAGAATGAATAAAAAGTAAGTTAACCTGACATCAATCAGGAAGGAGACATATTCCGGGACTTTCGCAGGCCACGGTTTAAGCCAGCAGTAATGAAGAATGCGAGGAAGGAAGGCAAAACCCAGCCAAGTTCATGCTCAGACAGTGGCAACCAGGTGTTCAGAACAGCAATCTGTTCACTGAACAGACCGAAATGTTTGAACACCGTTAGCGAGGCCACGACGCCCGCTGTCGCAATTGCTGCGATATAAGGTGATTTCGAAAAAATTATTTTGCCGAAGAATAAAAGTGTCAGTATAAGCGCGAATGTGATCGGATAGACAAAACTTAAGATCACCACCGCATATTCAATGATTTCATCTACACTTTTCACCGAAAAATAGCCCGAAACGATGCATGTAAGTATTACAGCAACACGGTAGCTGATTTTCCCTTTCGTCAACTTATCGATAAAACTGCCCATCGCGGCCGTGAGTGCAATCGCTGTTGTGAGGCAAGCGAGTGCGACCGCCATAGAAATTACAACTGTACCATTAGTTCCCATCACCGCTCTCGAAATAGAGAGCAGCAGATCCACGCGTGAAATCTCCTCTGACACCGAAATCCCTGAATGTGCACCAAGATAGATGAGGCCGCCGTAGATGAAAAGCAGGGCCAACATAGAAATAAGACCGGCGAAAACTGTTATTTTAAACCGCTCATTAGCGTTGGTAAAACCTTTATCAATGGCGGCGGAAATGATGATGCCCGCGAAAATGACAGAAGCCAGTACGTCTAAAGTCTGATAGCCTTGATGGAATGCGTAAACATAAGACTCCTGCGCGCTCAGATCCGTTTCAAGGGCAATTGCAGGTGGATTTATAAGTCCTAAAATAACCAGTATCCCCAGACTGATGATCAGAAAAGGCGTAAGGAAATTGCCTATGATATCTACGATCTTTGACTGTGAAACCGACAAAAAGAACACAACCGAAAAAAATAAAACCGAAAAGACAACCGGATTAAAATGCGTGAAAGCAGGCTGGATGCCGATTTCAAATGTCGCAGCGGCAGTACGCGGTATCGCCACAAAAGGTCCGATACAGAGCATAATCAGCAGCGCGAGCACGGTTACAATTGTAGGGTTCACTTTTTTGCCAAGATCGGTAAAAGAAGTTCCGAACAGCACTACGGTGAGCACACCTAAAAATGGTGCGATGATACCTGTAGTGAAGAAACCCGAAACGGCAGCAAACCATTCATCTCCGGATTGCAGGCCTATAAAGGGCGGCAATACAAGATTGCCCGCGCCAAAGAACATTGCAAACAGCGCGAAACCCAATGTTACCGCTGTACCCAGTTTGTTTTTCAAGGCTGACTTATTAAATTTTAAACCTAAATAAATGTATTAAAGATCCCCGCCGTGGTTATCAAGCTGACCTTCCCACTTAGAAACAGCGGAGGTAGCGAGCGCATTTCCTAAAACATTAGTCATACTTCTACCCATATCGCAGAAGTGATCGATTGGAAGAATTAGCGCGATTCCTTCAGGCGGAATGCCGAACATTGTGCATGTTGCCACAATGATCACGAGGCTGGCCCGCGGAACGCCCGCGATCCCCTTCGAGGTAAGCATCAAAACCAACAGCATGATTATCTGCTGCCCGAGCGACATATCAATTCCGTAGATCTGTGCAATGAATATCGCGGCGAACGTCATGTACATCATACTTCCGTCGAGGTTGAAAGAGTAACCCAGCGGTAGAATAAAGGAAACGATACGGTTGTTACAGCCAAATCTTTCGAGTTCTTCCACGAGTTTCGGGAAAACCGCTTCTGAACTTGTGGTGGAAAACGCGATAAGCAACGGCTCTTTTATTCTTCTTAATAGTTCAAAAAGTCTGTTTCCAAGAATTAAATAGCCGACAATACACAGAACTAGCCACAGGATGGCCAACGCGAAGAAGAAGTCGCGGAGGTAAATTGCGTATACTTTGAATATATCAAATCCGTTCGTTGCAACTACTGCGGCAATAGCTCCTAAAACACCAAAAGGTGCAAACCACATGATATAGCCTACCATTTTCAGGATGGCGTGAGCAAGGATATCGAGCGCGCGAACGATCGGTTTTGTATAATCTTCACCCATGTTAGCGAGGGCAACGCCAAACATAATGGAAAACACGACGATCTGCAGGACCTCGTTGGTCGCGAAAGCTTCGAACAAACTTTTCGGGATGATGTGTTTTACGAACTGTTCCAATGAAAGTCCCTGGCTGTTTGCCACCACATCTCCAGCTGCATCCGCCGCGGGTTTTTCTAGTTGCATTACGTAACCCGGTTCGAGCCAGTTTACAAAAATAAGTCCGATCATCAGGGAAACCAAAGACGCTGTGATAAACCACAGCATGGCTTTCGTGCCCACACGGCCTATCATCCGCATATCACTCATCTTAGCGATACCTACAACAAGCGTGGTGAAAACAAGCGGCGCGATGATCATCTGCACCAGACGGATGAATATCGTTCCCAAAAGTTTGATGTTGGTGGAAAATCCTTCTGCATTTTCGGGAAACTGTGTGTGTACCACCCCACCCATGATCACTCCTATGATGAGCGCCACTACGATGGCAATAAAAAGCTTGTTTTGACCTTTCATGTTAATTTTTTTTGTGTGTAAGGTTACAAATATAGTTTTTTTTAACATACATAAATTTGGGAAACTGCGCCGGACAAGCGATCGCAGTGAAAATCCTCCGCGGCCTGAAAAGACCGCGGAGATTGTAACGGAGAGCGCGGTCCCGAAAATTGGCGCGGACAAGACCGCAGACAATTTTTCGGGATGGCCCATAAAAAAACCTCTGAAACAAATCCAGAGGTTACCAAATATATAACGAAAAGACTTTCTATGAACGGAGATAGCGCGAGTAAGCATAACCTTCCACGCCATCTGCGGTGCGTACTTTCCACCAGTCATCGGAGGTTTGCTCCACCAGCGTTACGCTGTCGCCTTTGCCTGCTTTGCCCACGATTGCGGCGTCGGTAGAAGCTTCCTGGCGGATATTCAGGTTTGAATTATCTGTAGCCACGGTAAGTGATGAGCCTGCCGAAAGGCCTGAAACCTGCACATTTAAATTAATATCTGATGCAGAATACGTTGTATCGATCGCGCCTAAAGCATTCCAGACACTGTCTTTCGCGGCGCTGGAAGCGGCATCGCCTGAAACGTATAAAATACCGTCCTGCTCGGCAATCTGAAGATTCCGGATTCCCGCAGACTGTGCTGCAGAAATTACTCCTGCGTATTTATCTTGTAAGGTACTCATAGCTATTATTTTACGGTATAATTATAATTTACTTTGCCGGCCTGAAGGGCATCTACAGACATCTTGATTTTTCTTGCCTGCTCCGGTGAAACGTTTCCGGTAAGGGTGAGTTCGCCATTTACAACTTCTACAGAAACTGAAGGGAAGTCTTTCACGGCATCAGTCACTTTTTGCTGAACAGCCGGATCTACTGCGGACACAGTTTCCACTACCACAGGCGCCTCTATTTTGGACATGTCCATCACGTCTTTGATTCCTGGAATTGCCTTTAAAGATGCAATCATCTGATCACGTGAGGCTTCATCTTCAAAAGTACCGCTAAGATGTGCCGTACCGTCTTTCACTTCCACAGTTGCCTGAGGATTCGCAGTAACCACGGTAGTTGCCTGCGTCTGAAGATCGGCATCCGTCACCTTCTTCTTACACGCTACAGATGTAAATGAAACCGCCAATACGAGAGTTGAGGCTGCAATTAGTTTTTTCATAGTTTGATGATTTTATGATTTAGTAATTTCAAATTTAGCCATTAAAATTGATGCCAAATTGCCAATAAGTATTAAACTTTTCACAATTTTTAAGGGTATTTTTCCTCAACCGACATATTTTAAGCTTTTTACTTCTTACGTTTAAGAGTTATTTCGAATGGTGCGGAAAGTAAGGTTGATTCTCGGTTCGCTCACCTTCTTCGTGGGCGGCAGCCGATGCAGCCAGAACGTTTGGGTTTCGTCTTTCATCACGAGCAAACTGCCGTGTTCCAGCATCAGCTCAATTTTTTCACCGGTTGATTTATGTTTAAATGCAAACTTTCTTTCAGCACCCAGACTCATGGATCCGATGGCGCCATTTTTCATTAGATCTTTCTCCGCATCGCTGTGCCAAGCCATTCCCTCCTCGCCGGAATGATAGAGATTGAGCAAACACGAATTGAATATCGCACCTGTTTCTGCCTCGCAAATTTTCTTTAGCTCCAGCAGTTCAGCAGTCCAGGGAAGTGCGGTTTTGGTCGTTTTAGAGTAGGTATATTTAAATTCTTCATCGCCGTACCAAGCTACTTTGCGCTTCGTGAGGATTTTTTTACCGAAAATCACGGCCTCATCATTGCGCCATTGGATGGTATTCAAAAGTGCCTGTTGAAATCGGTCGGCCTCATCTTTAGTTAAAATCTTCCCATAGTAATTTACGGTACCGTCGTGTGGCAAAAGATTGATGTTTGGATCCGAATTATTATCAAATAAGCTCATTATTCCCGTTTTTACGTCTTAAATTTATCATGTTTTTTTATACTTTCGGACAAAATTATCATTCATGAAAAAATTCCTGCACTTTGCGCTGATGTTCTGCGTACTCTCCACATTCGCGCAGACGCGTCCCGACAATACATTTGTAAAAGATAATTACACTAAAAAGGAAGTCTACATCCCAATGCGTGATGGCGTTAAGCTTTTCACTGCCATTTATATTCCAAAAGACATTTCGAAGTCCCAGAAATACCCATTCATCATGCAGCGTACCTGCTACAGCATTGCGCCATACGGTGCAAATGAATACCGTGCATCGCTGGGCCCCAACAAGTTCCTGATGAATGACAAATATATTTTCGTTTATCAGGATGTGCGCGGCCGGTACATGAGCGAAGGCACCTTCACCAATATGACGCCACAGGTAGAACGCAAAACTAAGAAAGATGTGGATGAAAGCACGGATACTTACGATACGATCGAATGGTTGCTTAAAAATGTTAAAAACAATAACGGCAAAGTGGGTCAATACGGCACTTCTTATCCCGGATTTTACACCGCTGCGGGGATATTGGCGGACCATCCGGCGCTGGTAGCTTCTTCGCCCCAGGCTCCAATTTCAGATTTCTGGAATGACGATTTTCTGCACAATGGCAAGTTTATGCTGGGTTACTTCAAGACTTTTCCGGTTTTCGGCGTCCAAAAGACAAAAGCTGAAAATAAGGCTTGGTACAGCGACAGTATGATAAAATCCACTTCAGAGGACGGCTTAAAGTTTTACCGCGATATGGGAACGCTGAAGGACGGCTATGATAAATATTACAAAGACAACTTCTTTATGACCGAAATTATGAATCATCCGAACTACGATGAATTCTGGCAAAAAAGAAGTCTGCTACCCCACCTGAAAAACGTGAAACACGCGGTGATGACCGTTGGCGGCTGGTTTGATGCGGAAGATTTGTTCGGACCTTTAAATATTTATAAAACCATTGAAAAAACCAGTCCGAAAGCGAAGAATACCATAGTGATGGGACCTTTCTCGCATGGCGCCTGGGGACGCGAAACCGGAAAACATTTCCACAACGAGATCTATTTCGGAGACAGTATCGCGACCTATTATCAGAAAAATCTGGAAACGAAATTTTTCAGTCATTATCTTAAAGGGTATTCCAAAGCTGACGCCGGTTTGCCCGAAGCGATGATGTATGATACCGGAAAGAAAGAATGGAAAGAATTCGATGTTTATCCGCCCAAGAACGCGCAGAAAGTCAATTTTTTCCTCGCAGACGGAACCCTGAAACCTGCCGCTTCCAACTCAGCCTCGGAATATTACAGTGATCCGAACAATCCGGTTTTAAGTTCAGATAATCTGAAAGACTTCAATGGTTTCACGCCACGAAATTATATGAGCGAAGACCAGCGTTTTGCTGTGGGAAGGCCGGATGTGATCACATTCACAACCAATGTACTCACGGAAGACCTCACTTTTGTAGGCGAAATTTTAGCCAAACTTAATATTTCCTCTACTTCTACCGATGCAGATTTTGCGGTGAAACTTATCGATGTCTATCCGGAAGATTTCAAACCGACAGAAAAGAAGGAAGGCGTCATTTACGGATATTATCATCAGATGGTACGCAGCGAAATAATGCCGGCAAGGTTCCGCAACTCCCGCGAGAAGCCGGAAGCATTGATTCCAAATCAAAAAACAGCCGTGAATTTCAGGTTGCAGGACGTGGTGCATACCTTCAAAAAAGGTCACAGAATCCAGGTTCAGATTTCAAGCACGTGGTTTCCGCTGTTTTCTGTAAATCCTCAGAAATTTTTGGACAATCCGAACTTCGCTACTAAAGATGATTACACAAAAGCCTTTATAAACGTTTTTGGCGACAGTTCTTTGGAAGTTGATGTTTTGAAATAAAGACAACACAACATTGAATTGCATTACCCAATTTCCCGAAAGTTTGTCGCACGAGTGTTTGGACTTTTCGGGTCTTCCGGAAAGTTTGTTGAACATGTGTTTGGGACTTTCCGGTGAAAAAACATTAAAAAGGTCTCTTTTTTAAATACAATACAAAAAATGCTTTCCAAAAATTATGGAAAGCATTTTTTTTTTGATTCTAGATTCCTGGCTCTTCTTACCTGGCTCTTTTTACTTGGCTCTTCCCAAATGATAATAAGCCAGCATTTTATAATACAATTTCGCGGCTAAGAACGCGCTTGGTTTCGGCATCGGCGAATCCATTAATTCTACAATATCAAAAGCAACAACATTGCACTTTTCGAATACTTTTTTCAATAATTCTAAAGTTGGGTACCACTGCAGACCGCCCGGCTCCGGCGTTCCGGTTGACGGTGCGAGTGATGGATCGAACGCATCTAGATCGATGGTGATATAGACATTCCCGGAAACTTTTGCCAGCACATCGTCGATCCAGTTCGGGTTTACCGCAATTTCGTGAGCCCAGAAGCACTGCTCTTCATTCACGTGCTCCATTTCTTCCGCGTCCATCGAACGGATACCAACCTGAACCAGATTGTGTTTTTTGCTGGCCTCATACACCGCGCACGCGTGGTTTGAAGTGGAGCCGTGAAAATCAGGTCTTAAATCTGTATGCGCATCAAGCTGAAGAACCGTGAGGGTTTCATACTTTTCACCCACCGCGCGGATCGAACCAATTGAAACCGAATGTTCACCGCCGAACAGCGTGAAAAGTTTATCATCATGATTCAGCAGTTCTTTTGTCTTTTGGTAAACCGCCTCGGTCATCGCTTCAGGAGTAGAATCTTCCGAAATTTCCCCAGCCAGATAAACGCCTTCCAGATAAGGTTCGGTGCGGGTTTCAATATCGAAAAGCTCCATATTTTCAGACGCGTCCAAGAAAAGTTCCGGGCCTTTATCGGCACCTTTTCCCCAAGTTGAAGTTCCGTCATAAGGAACCGTCACGAGCATCACTTTCGAATTTTCCAGGGTGGCGTTTTCTTCGGGTATTCCTGCGTATGTCTTCATTTGAATTGTCAGTTTAATATTTAATTTTTCTTTGAATGCCAAAGGTAAAAAATTCCGGTTGTAAACCGAAGCCATCTTCAGTTCCCCAATTATCACAAAAAAAACGTAACTTTAAGTCAAACCTTACAAGATGAAAACCGATAAGTATGGAAACGACGCCAGCAACTGGATATGGGGCGTTTTCTATTATAACAAAAATGACCGGCGGATCTTTCCACCGAAACGCCATCCGTGGATGGGCTGGACAGTGAATTTCGCCAACTGGAAATCAGTACTTGCGTTGGTGCTGATGATCGCTTCTTTCTTCCTATTGATTTATATCATCGAAGAAAGCGTATAAAATTTTCCACTCTCTGAGCTTTGTACGCTTTTTCTACCTTTGCGCAAATTCCAGATATGCCATTAAAAGCTGTACTTTTCGATATGGACGGTGTGATTGTAGATACCGAACCACTGCACCGTAAAGCGTATTTTAAATTATTTGCTGAGCTCAACATCGAGGTTTCTGAAGAGCTTTACACGAGTTTCACCGGTGCCTCTACACAGAAAGTCTGCACCACTTTGGTGGAAAAATTTGGTATAAAGTTGCCGCACGAAGAATTAGCTTCGGTTAAGCGCCTCTATTTCAAGCATTATTTTGATAACGATGCGGATTTCGATTTACTTCCGGGCGTAAAAGATCTGATTGAAAACTATCATCAAAACGGCCTGAAACTTATCCTGGCTTCTTCCGCTCACATGAACACCATCAACTGGGTTTTTGAGAAATTCGGACTTGAAAAATATTTTTCCGGAAAGATCAGTGGCGCAAGTTTGAAAGAATCTAAACCTCATCCCGAGATATTTCAGTTAGCCGCGAAAATGGCTGGAGAACCTACGCCAAACTGCCTTGTTATCGAAGATTCAACGAACGGGATTTTGGCTGCACACGCGGCGGGAATCTTCTGTGTGGCCTATAAAAGTGAGCATTCCGTGAATCAGGATTACAGTAAGGCCAATCTGGTAATTTCAGATTTTTCGGAGATTGAGGCGGAGAAGATTAAAAGTTTATTTGGGGAATAATGGGCGCGAGCGTAGCGAGCGCCGAAAAGCCTATTTGTAGAACCCAGCGGTGGGAAATGCAAATACCCGACATCCTAGCCCCGATTGCAGTGGAAATCCTTTTTTGCGGCGGCAAAGCCGCCGCAAAAAGATTGCAACGGAAAGCGGGAACGCAAATGAAAAGGAGCAACTAGTTTGTTGCTCCTCAATTTTAATATCCTAATAACTTCAGCACGTCTTCCGGCCGCTGTTCTTCGCGGAAAACCTCGTATGTGAAGTTACCATCTTCGTCTTTATTGATCAGAATATGTTTTGGCTGCGGCATCAGACAGTGGTGAACGCCGCCGTAGCCGCCGATGGTTTCCTGATACGCGCCGGTGTGGAAAAAACCGATATAAAGCGGTTTTGTATCACTGAAAACCGGCAGATAAATCGCGTTGGTATGCTGTTCTGAATTATAGTAATCATCTGAATCACACGTCAAGCCACCAAGAAATACCCGTTCATACGTATCTTCCCAACGGTTCAGCGGCAACATGATGAAATGTCGCGAAATCGCCCAGGTATCTGGCAGCGTCGTCATGAAAGACGAGTCGATCATGTTCCATTTTTCCCTGTCGTTCTGGCGTTTTTGGGAGATGATCTTGTAAAGGTTTCCGCCGCTTTCGCCAACGGTGAAACTACCGAATTCGGTATAGATGTTTGGTTCTTCCACGCCTTCTTCTTCACAGAATTTCTTGATCTGCGACACGATTTCATTCACCATATACTGGTAATCATAGTCGAAATTCAGAGAGGTTTTGATCGGAAAACCGCCACCAATATTCAGGGAATCCACTTCCGGAGCGATTTTTTTAAGTCTCGCATACACGCGGAGACATTTGTAAAGTTCGTTCCAGTAATACGCGGTGTCCTTGATTCCCGTGTTAATGAAGAAATGCAGCATTTTGAGGCGCGCATTCGGATGTTCCGCAATTTTCTGGCTGTAATATGGGATGATATCTTTGTACCCAATTCCAAGTCTGGAGGTATAGAATTCGAATTTTGGCTCTTCTTCAGAGGCAATTCTGATCCCAATATTGAACGTAGTGTCAATGCTTTCGGTAAGTTTATCGAGTTCCCGGTAGTTATCAAGCACCGGAATGATATTTTCAAATCCACTGTTGATGAGGTCTGAAATTTTTGCCAGATAATCGTCGGTTTTGAAACCGTTGCAGATCACCTCCACATCCTTCTCATATTTTCCTTTGTCGTAAAGCGACTTTACGATGTCCATGTCGTAAGCAGACGATGTTTCGATCGAAATATCATTTTTCAGCGCTTCTTCAAGTACAAACGCAAATTGGCTCGACTTCGTGCAATAGCAGTAACGGTAACCTTTCTTGTAGTCGTTTTTCTCGATGGCTTCTTTGAACCACGCCTTTGCGCGCTGAATATTCATCGAGATCTTTGGCAGATAATTAAACTTCAGGGGCGTGCCAAACTGCTCTACCACGTCCATCAGAGGGATATCGTGAAACAGAAGCGTATTCTCCGAAACATTGAACTCTTCTGTCGGGAAATACAAAGTCTGGTCGATAAGTTCTGAATATTTAATCTTCATTCTTTAGAAATATTTGGAATTTTAAGTGTGTGACATTTTGCCGAAAACAAACTGCAAAATTGCGTAAAAAAGTTGGTTTTTCGCGATCTAAATTTTATTTAAATCACCTGTACCTTTCCCTGCCCACAAAAACCACCAGATCGCCATCGCCATACCTTATTTCTACAGTATCTTGCACTGCAAAATTGCGGCTTCCTATTCGCGATGTAATTGAAAGTTCCTCACCACTGAGTTCCCAGTTCAAACCTTGAGTAATGACATTTGACGTGATGGGAAATGGAATGAGCGACACCAAAAGACCTTCCACATCTGACAAAACTATCTTTTTAGGCGCAAAGAAATATTTAGAATGCTCATCAAAAAATGTAATTTTTAATTCATTTTTAAACATAAAAGCCGTGTGCAGATTCCCTAGAAAGTGATCCATTTCGCCACCGCTGCCACCGTAAACGTCGACTTCTTTAATGCCTTTTTCATTCAGAATTTCCAGTGATTTATAGAAATCAGTTTTGTCCTGATCCGGCGTGTAGATGAATTTTTCCGCATAAAGCATTTCATCTGAGCCAGAATGGGAATCGAAATCACCAGAAATAAAGTCGAGTTGATCGAGCGGAAAACCATTGCTTGTTAAATAATGAAAAGCGCCGTCCGAGCACGCGATTACGGAATAACCGTCCGTGTCTGGAAGTTTTTTCGGCGGAACTCCGTTGATGAACAAAAGCGCTTTCTGCATTTATAACTGAAATTATCGGTTATTGGGATTCCAGTATTCTTCCGTTTCGCCGTTGATTTTTGAAACGTAACGCGCCAGCACAAACAAATAATCGGAAAGTCGGTTCAGATATTTAATCAGTTCCGGCCGAACTTCTTCGGTTTCATTAAGAAAAACCAAGCTGCGTTCAGCTCTACGGCATACGGTACGGCAAATATGTAATGATGTCGCAGATTTTCCGCCTCCCGGCAAGATAAAATACTGCAAAGGTTCCAGTTCAGTTTCAAATTCATCCATCCACTGCTCTAACTCCTCGATTTCAGTTTCAGAAATCATCAAAGTCAGCCGTGATTTACCGTTTGCCAGCGTGAGTTTGTCGGTTGGCGTTGCCGATTCTGAACCAAGCGTGAACAAATCAAACTGAATTTTGCGCAGCTGATCCAGTACTTTTTCATTATTTATTTCAGTTTTAGCAAACCCGATAAAAGAATTTAATTCGTCAATTGTGCCGTAAGATTCAACTCTTGCTGAAGCTTTCGAAACGCGCGTTCCGCCATACAATGCGGTTTCTCCCCTATCGCCGGTTTTGGTGTAAATTTTCATTTCTAATTTCTTTGACGTAAAAATAACGATTTTAAAATAGGCCCAAAGCCGCTGCAGCACGATCCTTTCAAAACAATTTTTAATTTTTTTGTAATAATTTCAGCATATCTTCATCCAATGAGCAGAACTGAAAAGCCGAAACATTTTAGATTCTTTTAAATGAAAATATTGAAGAAGATTAAATTCACCTGATGACACACGATTTCGACCAACTTTATAAGGAGTTTTCCGGCCGCATTTACAAACTCTGCCTGAGTTACTCCGGAGACCGGCTAGCAGCGGACGACCTGCATCAGGAAACCTGGATTGCCGTGTGGAACAGTCTGCCACGCTTCCGGAATGAAAGCCAGATCGGCACCTGGATTTACCGCATCGCTATCAACACCTGTCTGGTAGGTTTAAAAAAAGAAAAAAAGAAAGCCGACAATTCAGAAGCAGTTCTTTCAAAATTGATACACGAGGAAACAAGGGACAATTCTGCAGAAATCAATCGGCTTTACGAATGTATCAGCCAGCTGAAAGAAAATGAACGAATCATTATTACGCTGGTTTTAGAAGAGAAACCTTACGAAGAAATCGCAGAGATAACGGGCATTACCGAAAATAATCTGCGTGTGAAAATTCACCGAATCAAAAAAGAACTCCACCAAATTTACAGCAGCTATGGACAATTTTAACGAACTGCACGACGTCTGGAAACAAGCCAAAACACCAGCACCAAACAGAAAAAACAACCTTTCACAAATAAAAACCAATAAGATGAAACTAAAACAAAAAGAAATTAAGCACGCCTCTGTCCTCATATTTACAGGAATCTTCATCCTCGGTTTGATGTTGTCTTTTGACGGAAAACTTCAAACTTTGCCCATCATGTCCGCGATGATCATCATTTCACTTGCGTGCTTTCTTCAGGCAGCGGTGATGTTTTTCAATGCAAGAAAAATCAGTCAAATAGATGATTCAAACACACCAGCGGTGCATCTTCAGCAGTGGCTGGACTTCCGCGAATTCCAGAAAAAACAAAGGCGGTGGAATATGCCGGTTTACTATATCCTGCTCAGCGTTTCCCTCGCCGTGTACCTTTACGAGTTGCTGAAAGCGGTAGAATTTTGGAAAATGGCGCTGGCTTTTGTCCTCACCTACAGTTGGATGCTGATCGCTTATTTCTACTTCGGCAAGCGCGAACTGAAAAAACAGGATGCAAAAATGGATGGAATAATCGCCGAATTAAAAGAACTTGAAACCCAGTTTCAGTAAAAAAATCCGGAGGCTTTTGCTTCTGGATTTTGTTTTTAAAGTTCATCGAGAACTATGCGCCACAGCACACGGTTATAACTTCGGAAAAAGTTTACATGTCCAATTTCCTTTTTAGGCGATTCTGAAATTTTTATTTCGTAATATTTCTTTTCTAAATGCGGATAAACTGTATTCATAAGGCTTTCCATGCCTTTCAAAGTCACCCAGGAATCATCTTCAGCATGAATAATCAAGGTTTTTTGTGTTAAATGTTTCGAGAAATCGTTGCTTATCTTTTCTAAAAGTCGACTGGTGGATTTGCGGTGAAGGATCAGTGTACGCCAATCAAGCGCCACGCCGGATGGCAGAGATTCCCCCAACCCAAACCTATCCGCCGGGAAATAGCCGAAAAACCTGGTGATTATTGGTACGGCAATTCCAAATCCAAAAAATCCCAGTGCCGCAATTTTGAGATTCAAATGTCCGTAATATGCATCCTGTGTGGCTACAAAAACAAACTTTTCAAAAATCTGGGAACCTTCGTTCATGCCTAAAATCAACGCACCGACCGAATGGCCGAGGCAATATTTGGTATGATCACTGTAATGTTGCTTAACATAATCGGTGATGGTTTTAAAATCTACAGTTCCCCAAGTCCGCATCGTAGCTTTTGATGAAGCCAAATTTTTCGGCTTAGATTGGCCAATCCCGCTGTAATCATAAGTGACCACTGTAAATCCGTATTCAGCGAAATATTTAGCAAAAGAATAATAGACCTGCTGCTTTACGCCTGTTGCAGAATTGATAACCAAAAGTTTATTACGAGGACTTGAAGGTTCAAACACGGTGACCGCGATTTGCGAGTAACCGTCCGTCTCCAGGAAAAATTCTTTCATACCTGAAAAATAAAAAATTCACCCGGTTAAAAGTGAATTGTTGTCTTTAATTACAAAGGTTTGCGTAGTAATTCCCGGTCTTAAATCATTCGCCGCTAAAATCTTTCAGGTAAGGTAAACCGCTCTGAGAACCGCAGTTTTTGGTAACTTTCAATGACACGTCGTTGCCGAACTGCACACAATCGTCCACGGGGTTTCCATGGCACAATGCGACTGCAAAACCGCTGGTGAACGCATCGCCCATTCCCATTTTGTGAAGTACAGAATCGTGGTCGTTGCGGTAATATTTCATTTCAGAGCCGTTGTAATAGGTTGTGGAATTGGAGTCATCACGCACAAACAGTTTATTGGCATATTTTCTTAAAATGTCCTCACGCTGATCTTCGCCAAATACGATAGAAAGCTCGCTGCTTTTCGCCACGATGAATGTACTGGCTTCAATAACACTTTCAGAAAGTTTCTTTGGCGGCGAGGCGTAAACACCGATTTTAATGTTATTTTTCCGCGCTAACTCTACCGAAAACTCCACGGTTTCCATCGGAATTTCGAGCTGGATGAGCAGCAGGTCTGAGCTAGAAAAAAGCCGTTCTGCCTCGGCGACATGCGATGATTTCAAACAATAATTGGATGCAGGAACCACCACGATCGAGTTTACCCCTGCAGATGAAGTGACAAAGGCTGAACCAGTGGCTGCATCTTCGGTTTCCGTGACATAACTTACGTCAACACCCTCGTCTACAAGGTTTCGCATTATTTGCTGCCCAAAAGGATCCATCCCCACACACCCGACAAACGAGACATCCGCGCCAAGTCTAGCAGCACCCACCGCCTGATTCGCACCTTTACCGCCAAAAAAACTCTCGGATTTTTCAGCCAACACAGTTTCGTTCGGTTTTGGCAAATGTTCGGTAGAAAGCACCAAATCGATAGACGAGCTTCCTACTACGATAATCTTGGGTTGTTCCGTGGATACTTTCATGGATCAAAAAATATTAAGCGACAATACTTCAAAAGTACTTCCGACGCGATTACAAATCTATTGATTTTATCAGAGTTTCACTTTCAAAAGTAAAATTACTTTTCAGCCAGAACTTCGATGAATTCAGTGATAATTTTCACCGGCTCACCTTTCGGGCCAAAACCGATGTAACTTCCGTAGAAACCTTCACCATAGCCGGTTTCAAAAGCGAAAATATTTCCTTTTGCCTCGTCATCGGGTTTTAAAAGTGCAAACTGATCGATTGCACCATCTTCATTAAAGAAGTGTTCATGGAAAAACTCTTCGTAAATACCCATAAAATCCGCACCCTTCCGGTGAAAAAGCCTGAGTTCGAGCTTTTCGAGGCTTACCTGCGTATCCAGGTCCATGAAGCAGCCCATGCCACTTTCTACCGGATAACCAAAGATCTCATCTCCTTTCAAATCGTGAACTTTTTGCGACTCGGTTGTCGCGAGTTCCCAGTGAACAGCCGGTGAATCTGCAAAGACAATCTCGGTATAGGCGATGCAGTTGCTTTCGCGCTCTTTATGCACCAACACGGGAAATTCGCCCACGGGAAAAACCGTAGTAAATGGCGGCATATCGTTGGTCAATACGGGATCGCAAGCAACCAATTTACCGCTAGAGAGATGTATCTTACCTGCTTCGAAAGTTTCAAGCACGGGATTTTCCACAAAATTTTTGCTGAAAAGCTTAGCAATGTTTTCGAGGTGCGTCATTTTTTGTTGTTAATTTTTATAAAGTCTTCAGTTTCGCTTCCAAAAGCGCAATCTTTTCCTGCGCATCACTTTGTTTTTTGCGCTCTGCATCTACGATTTCGGGCTTTGCATTAGCCACAAACTTCTCATTCGATAATTTTTTGTCGACTGAAATAAGAAAGCCTTTCAGATACTTGATTTCTTCTTCGGTCTTCGTCTTTTCTTCGGAAAGATCAAGTTTTTCACTTAGTGGAATGGAGATTTCACTGGAACCAATCAAGAATGTAAAACTTGGTTTGTCCGTTTTTTGGGCATAATGAATATCTGAAATATTGGCTAATTTCTTTACCAAATCTTCATTTTTAAAATATTCAGCATTGGTGAAAATTTCAGCTGTTTCGCGTGGAGAAATTCCTTTGCTCTGGCGATAATTCCGAACACCCGAAATCATTTCCTTGGCAAACTCAAAATTATTCAGAACATCTTTACCAAATTCTCCGCCTTTACTTTGCTGGGTAATTACGAGGGCGTTTTCAGTAGTTCTTGGTGTAATGTTCTGCCAAAGTTCCTCCGATAAAAACGGCATGAAAGGGTGAAGAAGTTTCATCAGTTCTTCGAAATAGAGGATGGTCTTATCGTAGACCTCCTGCGAAATTGGCTGGCCGTAAGTTGGCTTCACCGCTTCAAGATACCACGCGCAGAAATCGTCCCAAATCAATTTATAGACAAGATGCAGCGCATCAGAAATCCGGAATTTCTCGAACTGGTCAGCAATTTCCGCGATAGTTTTATTCATTTGCTGCCCAAACCATTCGATCGCCTGTGCGTCAGATTTATTCGGTTTTATACTTTCATCTTTATTCCAGCCCTGAATTAGGCGATATGCGTTCCAGATCTTGGTAGCGAAATTTCTGCCCTGCAACATCAGTTCTTCATCGAAAAGCAAGTCGTTTCCTGCAGCGGAACTCAACAAAATTCCTACACGCACACCATCAGCGCCATATTTTTCGATAAGTTCGATTGGATCCGGCGAATTGCCCAGTGATTTCGACATCTTGCGGCGCTGCTTATCACGCACGATTCCCGTGAAATACACATTTTTGAACGGAACTTCATTTCGGTATTCCAAACCTGCCATAATCATTCGGGCTACCCAGAAGAAAATAATATCCGGACCCGTCACCAGATCGGAAGTTGGATAAAAATAATCGATTTCTTTATTGTCCGTTTCCAGCATACCGTCAAACACAGACATTGGCCACAACCACGAAGAAAACCACGTATCGAGCGCATCTTCGTCCTGTTTAAGGTCCGAAATATTTAAATCTGAATTTTGAGACTGCTGTTTAGCAAGTTCCAGGGCTTCCTCAATGGTTTCCGCGACCACAAAATCGTTTTCACCTTCCCCATAAAAGTAAGCCGGAATCTGCTGTCCCCACCAAAGCTGGCGCGAGATATTCCAGTCACGAATGTTTTCCATCCAATGTTTATAGGTATTCTTGAATTTTTCCGGATGGAATTTTATCTCATCATTCATCACCACATCCAGCGCAGGCTTGGCGATTTCCGACATTTTCAGGAACCACTGCACCGAAACTTTCGGTTCTATTACGGCGCCAGTCCTTTCGGAAGTCCCTACTTTGTTCACATAATCTTCAGCTTTAAGCAAAAGTCCTTTCTCCTCCAGTTCCTTTGCGATCATCTTGCGCACTTCAAAACGGTTTTTGCCCTCGTAGTGAAGACCGTGAGCGTTCAGATTGGCGTCATCATCCAGGGAATCAATCAGCTGCAACTGATGTCGTTGGCCGATTTCGTAATCGTTCAGGTCGTGTGCCGGCGTAATCTTCAACGCGCCCGTGCCGAATTCGATATCAACATATTCGTCTTCAATAATAGGAACTACACGGTTCACCACAGGTACGATGACCTTTTTACCTCTTAAATGCGCATATCTTTCATCATTTGGATTGATGCAGACTGCGGTATCGCCAAAAATGGTTTCCGGACGCGTGGTTGCTACCGATAGAAACTCTTCGGTACCTTCAATTTTATATTTTAAGTAATAGAGTTTTCCGTTTTGCTCTTTAAAGATCACCTCTTCATCGGAAATATTCGTTTTAGCTTCCGGATCCCAGTTTACCATGCGGTAGCCGCGGTAGATCAACCCTTTATTATACAGATCGACAAAAGATTTGATGACCTGCTGAGACATCTTGGGCTCCATTGTGAAGCGCGTACGCTCCCAGTCACATGAGCAACCGAGTTTTTTAAGCTGCTCTAGAATGGTTCCGCCATAATTATCTGTCCAGTCCCACGCATGTTTTAGAAACTCTTCACGCGAAATATCTGCTTTGTTGATGCCTTCTTCCTTGAGTTTGGCAACCACTTTCGCTTCCGTAGCGATAGATGCATGATCGGTCCCGGGAACCCAACATGCGTTGAAACCCTGCATCCTGGCGCGCCTCACCAATACATCCTGAATCGTATTGTTCAGCATGTGGCCCATGTGAAGAATTCCGGTCACATTTGGTGGCGGAATGACGATGGTATAAGGCGGTTTCTCGTTTGGTTCGGAATGAAAATAGTTATTGTCCAGCCAGTAACTGTACCACTTTTTTTCGGTTTCTGTCGGGCTGTACTTCTCGGAAAGCTGCATAGAATCTGTGTGTTTACTCGGTATTAGGTGCAAAAGTACTCAAATAAAAAAAATTATCCCGATGTGGAAATAATTTTTAACTTTGTCTCTCATAATATAAGAAACCCGAACCAAAAAACAATTAAAAATATGAAAAAGATTTTCGCAGGTTTATTTCTCACTGCATCTTTCGCATTCGCAACAGCACAAACAATTTCTTTCGATAAAACCACTTTTGATTACGGAACCGTGAAAGCGGGATCTGAAGGTCACAGAATGTTCACCGTAAAAAATACAGGTGATAAACCTTTAATCATTTCTAAAGTTCAGGCATCTTGTGGATGCACAACTCCTGAATGGAGCCAGGAACCGATTATGCCAGGAAAAACGGCTCAGCTGAAAGTAGGTTACGACACAAAAATCGTAGGTCCATTCGCTAAAATCATCGAGGTATATTCAAACGATCCGGCAAGCAGCCGTTCAGTAATCAACATTAAAGGAACCGTAGAGCCAGCCGTTACCGCAACGGTAGCGACTGATGTAGCTGTAGCAGCTCCGGCTTCTGCAGAACTTTCTGCAAAACCAGCACCTGCCACTGCAACTAAAGCAGAAAGAAAAAGAACAAAATAGGCTACGCACAAAACAAAAAATCACATAAATCACTTCTTCTGAAGTGATTTTTTTTATTTTTAATAAAAATACCGGATTATGGATCTTGATTTCAGCCACGACTATATCGTAAAAGGGAAAATTGAAATTGGAAAAGCAGACACTGAGTACAAAGGCAAGCTCACTAAAAGCGACGGCAAGGAACTGCTGGCCAATGAAAAAAGCAAACTGTACGAACTGCAGGAAAAACTGTATGCCGATGGAAGCCAATCTTTACTCGTTGTGCTGCAGGCGATGGATGCAGCCGGAAAAGATTCACTGATTGAGCATGTTTTCGGAGGTGTGAATCCGCAGGGATGCGAGGTGCACAGTTTTAAATCTCCGAGTTCGAAAGAATATTCGCATGACTTTTTGTGGCGTCATTATATCGCGCTGCCGGAGAAAGGTAAAATCGGGATTTTCAACCGAAGTCATTATGAAAGTGTTTTGGTCTGTAAAGTTCATCCGGAATATAACCTCAATGAAAAAGTATGGAATACTGTTTCGGATTTCGATGAAAAGTTCTGGGAAGAGCGATATGAAAGCATCCGGAATTTTGAAAGACATCTGGCGCAGAACGGAACCAGAATCATCAAGATCTTCCTGAACGTTTCAAAGAAAGAACAGAAAAAACGTTTCCTGGACCGCATCAACGAACCCGAAAAAAACTGGAAGTTTGCGATGGGTGATATCGAGGAGCGAAAACTTTGGGATGAATATATGGAAGCCTATGAAAGAGCCATCAACGAAACCTCAAAAGACCACGCGCCATGGTTCGTGATTCCGGCGGATGACAAATGGTTTGCGCGCGTGGCGGCCATTCAGATCATCATTGATGCGCTGGAAAACATGAATTTGAAATTCCCGAAATTGGCCAAAGAAGAGCAACAGAAGTTGGATGATGCAGAATCTCAATTGGAAAACGAATAAATAAGAAAAGCAGAAACCTAAATTTCTGCTTTTTTGTTTCTATTAAAAACCACAAGAAAAACTGTAAGCCGGATTCTGTAAATTCGCCGAAGCGAAAGTGCCTGTTATTTATCTGCGTTTTACATTGCTGCAAAACTTTAGCTGTTTACCCCTCGGTTTTTGGAGCGAGCCACTCCTATCCCGGCGAACCGGGAAATCCGATATACTTAACATTGCACCGCAAAGAGTTTACCTGATTTCACTATAAATTAATATACATCCTTTCTGTTGCACTTGTCCTGATCTCACGACCGACGGGTGTTACCCGCTTTGCTGCCCTGTGGTGTCCGGACTTTCCTACCCCGACCGAAATCGGAATCAACAGGCCGTTCTTCTTGTGGAGGGCAAAGATAGTGTTTTTGCAAAAAAAAGTATCTGGGGGCTTCGTGATCTCTTAGCCCGGATCGCAGCGGCATCCCCCGGGCGGCGCGCCAGCGCCGAACGGGGATACAGTGGAGAGCCGGAAACAGCTCCAAAAAAAAATCCACTCAAACTGAATTGAACGGAATATTATAAGTTTATCTAAAATCTTAGTGTCCTAAAACTTCTTTTACTTTGTTAGCAGCTTCTTCCAGCGTGATAGCCGAGTGCACAGGAAGTCCTGAGTTGTCGATCAATTGCTTGGCTTCTACTGCGTTGGTACCCTGAAGTCTCACGATCAATGGAACCGGAAGGCTGCCCATCGCTTTGTAAGCATCTACCACACCCTGCGCTACACGGTCGCAACGAACGATACCACCAAAAATATTTATCAGGATCGCTTTTACGTTTGGATCTTTCAGGATGATACCGAAAGCTTTCTGTACTCTTTCAGCATCTGCCGTACCACCTACATCAAGGAAGTTAGCCGGGTTACCGCCTGAAAGTTTGATGATGTCCATCGTCGCCATTGCAAGACCGGCACCGTTTACCATACAAGCTACGTCACCGTCAAGCTTTACGAAGTTAAGACCTGCTTCACCAGCTTCTACATCTGTAGGGTCTTCTTCGCGTGTATCTCTTAGTTCTGCAAGATCTTTGTGACGGAACAATGCGTTGCCATCCAAAGTTACTTTAGCATCTACAGCGATGATTCTGTTGTCAGATGTCTTAAGTACCGGGTTGATTTCAAAAAGTGATGCATCAATACCTACGTAAGCATTGTAAAGTGCCGTGATGAATTTCACGAAATCCTTGAACGCGTTACCTTCCAAACCTAAGTTGAAAGCGATTTTACGCGCCTGGAAGCCCTGAAGACCTACCGTAGGATCAATAACTTCTTTGTGGATAAGGTGCGGAGTAACTTCAGCAACGTGCTCGATATCCATACCACCTTCAGTAGAATAAACTACCGTGTTTTTGCCCAAAGCTCTGTCCAATAGGATAGAAACGTAGAATTCCTTCGTTTCCGTTTCGCCCGGGTAGTATACATCTTCGGCAACCAGTACGCTGTGTACTTTCTTACCTTCAGCAGAAGTTTGTGGAGTCACAAGCTGCATACCGATGATGTTCTGTGCGTTTTCTTTCAGTTTATCCAAGTTCGGTGAGAACTTCACGCCACCGCCTTTTCCGCGTCCACCTGCGTGTACCTGAGCTTTTACCACCCATCCTTCGGCACCGCCGGTTAATTCCTTGAGTTTTTCAGCTGCTTCTGCGGCTTCTTCCACATTGTTTGCCACAAAACCGCGCTGAATATTAACGCCATATTTTGCTAAAATCTCTTTTGACTGATACTCGTGAAGATTCATACTATTGAATTAAATTTATTGTTTTTTTTAAAGATTTACAAATTTAAGAAAAAAGGACTAAGTAGGAAGTGATGAAGCAATTAAGTTTGCACTGCACTTGGTTTTGGAGCCTACAGGTATGTGTTTTTCGCAACTTTGCGGTAAATTTGGGCGCCATTTCCGGCTTTCACTACTCGCTTTTTTCTGCGCCGCTGCGCGCGGCGCAGAAAAAGAGCTCAGACAGGCCGTTCAATCCGGGGCGCGAAGATGGTTTTTATCAACGAAAATCAGTTTATCAATACAGTCTGCCGACATCTTTGCAAACCTCCATATATTCTTCCGGAATCGTGGAGCGGAAACCCTGCTCGTAATACTCGTCTGTGTGCGGAATGTAAATGCTGTAGCGTTTCCCAAGCGGAATGAGCGGAATAAAAAACAGTTCAATGTACATTTTGTAAACAGTCACGACTGCGTTTACACTCAAGCCATTCTTGCGGATGCTTCGTGTCTCCCTGCCCACCGGTTTTTTGTTGTAGCCGAAGATGAAAAACATGTGGTTTAGTTTAAATTTGTGAAATTTCCCAAAGTAAAAAGCAGCTTATTTATATCTATCGGTTTGAAAATTGTGACATTAGCACCAGCTGATCTTGCTTCGCCAATGCTTGAACCCGAAGCCGTTAAATAAATAATTGCGGTATGCCTGCCGAAAGGGCTCCTTCGAATTAATTCTATTGCTTTAACCACGCCAAGTTCAGGAATTCTTCTTGCTATCAATATCCCTGCGGGACGAAACTGCAACAATAGTTCCGGTAGTCCCTGCGAAGTCTCCCGGACTATACACTGATATCCCTCATCCTTTAAAATTGACGCCAATACACTAGATACTGCTATCTCAGTTTCAAGAATCAGAACGCGTTTTTTATGCATAGTAACCGCCTTTTTGATATCCTGTCTTCAAAAATATCAGATCTTTGTCCGCAGGAAATAAAAAATCAGCATCGCCCATGAAATAATCATCATCAGGCCACCCAGCGGTGTGATCGGTCCAAGAAACTTGAAGTTTAAACCATTTACTCCGTTGAACGCCAAGACATAAATGCTGAATGAAAAGATAAAGGTTCCGGCAATCATCAAAATGGAAATCCATTTTTCAGCCGGCGTCTCGAATTTCAAAATATATCCCACGATTAATAAAAACAGCGCTGAATACATTTGATAGCGCACGCCGGTCTCAAAACTGGTGAGTTTTTCCACAGACAACACTTTTTTCAAAGCATGCGCACCAAAAGCGCCTAATATTACCGAAAGCAGTCCGTAAACGGCACCTACAACCAATGTGAATGTTTTCATATTTTAAAATTCTCCTTTTTGATACATTATAAATATTCTGCCGATGAGCGTGATGATGCCGGTTGCAATCAGCAGCCACGCCATCCGTTTTGAGCGCGCAAAGCCTGGATTTTGGGTCATTTTGAGAAAAATCCCAAAAGCTAAAATCGCCACTGACAAAATTAATCCGAACATAATTGATTCATTTTTTACCGTATTTTTCTACTAATTCAAGCTTTTTAATTCGGGAACGGATAGCACCTTCATTACGCCCAAAAATCTCACTGAGTTCTTTCACGTTTTTCCCACAATAATATAGGATTTCAAGTTGTTCATCATCCTCTGAGCTCCAAGGCAAATATGCATTTCCCTGATGCCCAACTGTGGTTCTGGCGCCAGGTGAACTTTGACGAGGCCTCGATATTTTGATGTCAAACTTTTTTGCTATCTGCAATAGCAAATCAAGATTTTCTTCAGATCCTTCAGCTACCACACATATCTTCATGACTATATTATTTTTCTCTCAATTTATTAAACTCCGAAATCACCTCATGGTGCGTCACCGTTTTATCTTTGAAGTAAGTCACGAAATGATTTTTCTCCTCTTCCGTGGCGCCCATCTGATTCAGGATATTCAAAAGGTGCATCTTCATGTGACCTTTCTGGATGCCGGTTGTCACCAAAGAACGCAGCGCCCCGAAATTCTGTGCTAAACCTGAAACCGCCAGAATACTCATGAGTTCCTGCGCGGAAGGTTTTCCTAAAAGTGCCAGTGAGAATTTCACAAGCGGGTGAAGATTTGTCAGACCACCAACAACGCCAACCGAAATCGGCAGGTCAATCCAGAACCTAAAAATCCCGTTATCAATTGTACAGTGCGTCAAACTCGAATATTTTCCGTCTTTCGCGGCGTAGGCATGGGCACAGGCTTCTGTCGCACGGAAATCGTTTCCGGTTGCGATCACCACCGCATCCACGCCGTTCATGATTCCTTTGTTATGCGTTGTCGCGCGGAAAGGTTCAATTTCAGCGATTGTTACCGCACGTTTGAACTTCGTGGCAAATTCTTCGTTAGAAATTCCGCTGTCGTCTTTCAGGTCTTCAATTTTGCACGAAACCTCAGCACGAACGATACAGTCCGGCGTGAAATTGGACAGGATGTTCATCACAATTTGCAGCGAATCTTTCTCTTCCTGCGTGAAACTTTCTTCCTTCGCTACTTCTTCTTTCAAAGTTTTGCCGAATTGTTCCAGACAAGAATTGATGAAATTCGCGCCCATGGAATCTACCGTGTCAAAGCTCGCTTTTAACTGAAAATAATTTTCAAGGTCTGCGGTTTTGTCGATAAGCCGGATGTTCAGGATTCCGCCGCCGCGGTTGCGCATGTTTTTGGTGATATCCTCAGTCGCTTCAAAAAGCTTTTTCTTCAGTTTGAAATTAAAGAAATGCTGAAGCTTATGCGGTTCCACATTTAGGATAAAATGCGTGTGACCCAATTTTTTAGTATTGATGATGGTCGTCTTGAAACCACCTTTGTCAAGCCAGAATTTGGCAGCTTTTGAGGCCGCGGCCACCACCGAACTTTCTTCCACGGCCATTGGCAACGCCAGCAGTTTCCCGTCAATCAGGAAGTTGGGAGCAATACCGTAAGGCATATAAAAATTGGAAATGGTATTCTCGGAAAATTCTTCGTGAAGCTTCTGAAGATCAGGATTATCGTTCCAGTATTGCTTCAGGACGGTTTCGTATTCTGAGTTTCCTTCCAGATATTCGTTGACGATCCAGTCAATTTTTCCCTGCTTCGACAGTTTGGAGAAACCTTCTACCGGCTGATGATTCATAGCATTTGATTAAGCTTCAAATATAGGGAAAATCGCGCAAGCTAAGGGCTTGGTACGGCATTATTTAAGTTTGTAAAACTGCACAATAATGAAATATCGTGACTAATAAAATATAAGCGCCGCCAGTTTGCCGATCAATTTATAATGATATTTCCTGCCGAATCGTAATTAAATTCCCACTCTTGCACAGACGCTGTAGAAGTGCCGTTCTGTGTAAGAATTTCACGGTAAGTCCTGAAATTATTTTTAGAAATAGAGCGGTAGAAGTACTCATCCAACAATGTAAAACGCTTAAATGGATTATAAGAATTATCAAAGTTTTCAAACAGTCTTACACGCTTATAATGCGGTGAAGGCACGCCATCTTGCAATTCCACATACTCTGTTCTTATTAAGTTGCCTGCGGAATTAAAAAAAAAATTTTCCGAGAATGAGTATATATAATCATTTGGATCTGTAGGATCGTAGGGCATATTTGGAAATGTAGTCTCTATCTCGTCTAGCTTGCCACCTTTGTAAATGTAAGTCTCCCGTTTGAATAAATAAACATTTGCATTTGAAATTTCGCGGGTTTCTATTTGCTGATGAGGGTTAAGGGTAAGGTTGCGGGTATTTTTCGGTACTGTAAACTCAGTGGAAGTTGAAAAATTCTCGACAACCACTTTATTTCCGGTGTACGCAAGGGAAGTTCCAAGCAACTTTGTAAAAGGGCCATAATTGTAACCCGTAGAACCAGAAATCGGTAGAAATCCGCCAGTGCGTCTGATTAATTTATTTTGGTGGTCATAAGAGAAATCTATAGTCAATTCTTCATTGTTGTAAGGCACCGCACCCGGTGACAAAACACGGACGGCTATTTTTGCCACTAATGGATCCTCCGGAGGAGTCTGAACAGCTTGCTCGCGCTCGCAAGACAGTACCACAAAAAGTAACAGCAGCGGTAAACGACTTATTTTCATTATTCTTTAAAAGATTAAATATACGCCATTTTACCCTTGCAACTGCGTTCCCAGGAACTCCCATTCCTGCAAGGCTAAATCAAGCTCTTCTTTCTTCGCTGTATATTGCTGCATTAATTCTTCGCTTGGATTTTCTTTGGCGAATCCGGCTTCCATCCCTTCGATTTTCAGTTCGAGTTCAGAGATTTTTTCCTCGACTTTCTTTATTTTATTCTGAATGTTTTTCTGGTCTTTGCTTACGAAAACCTCTTTTTTCTCCGGCGCTTTTTCTACAGGTTTCTCTACCACAGGTTCGTTGCGCAGTTCCTGAAGTTTTGATTTCTCTGCAGAAATCTCGCGGATGCTTTCTTTCTGGCGGAATTCAAGATATTCATTCACATCGCCCAAAAATTCCTTCATCCTGCCATCGCGGAATTCGAAAATCTTGTCGCTCAAACCTTGCAGGAATTCCCTGTCGTGGGAAATGACGATTAAAGTTCCTTCAAATTTCTGAAGCGCCAGTTTGATAATTTCTTTCGACTGGATATCAAGGTGGTTCGTCGGCTCATCCATGATCAGCGTGTTGAACGGACGAAGCAAAAGCTTACACAAAGCCAAGCGGTTACGCTCACCCCCGGAAAGCACTTTTGTCTTCTTCTGAACATCTTCACCTTGGAAAAGGAAGCTTCCCAACAAGTCGCGCACGCGCGGGCGAGTTTCTTCGGTAGCCGCATCTTCAGCTTCTTCCAGAACGGTTTTATTTGGCGTAAGCACTTCTTCCTGATTCTGCGCAAAATAGCCGATGTTCACATTATGACCCAGGTTCCATTCACCTGAATAATCTTTGATTTCACCGGAAAGGATTTTGGCTAAAGTTGTCTTCCCCTGACCATTTTGGCCAAGTAAAGCGATACGGTCGCCGCGCTCCACAAAGAAATCCACTTTATCGAAAACCTGCTTGTTGCCGTAGCTTTTACCTAAGTTTTTAGCTTCAAAAATAACTTTACCCGGAACTACTGACTGAACGAATCGGATATTGAACTTCGAAACGTCTTCATTATCGATTTCAATACGGTCGATTTTTTCCAGCTTTTTGATCAAAGACTGCGCGAAAGAAGCTTTCGTCGCACTTGCACGGAAACGGTTGATGTTATCTTCCATCTGCTTGATTTCCGCATCCTGGTTTTTCTTCGCCTGCGTCAGTTTTTCCTTTCGCTCCTTACTTAACTCAAGGTATTTGGTGTAATTCGCTTTGTAATCGTCAACTTTTCGGTTGTTGATATCAAAAGTTCGGTTGCAGACCGAAGTCATAAACTGTTTATCGTGACTCACCAGGACAATTGCACCGGGATAATCTTTCAGAAATTCTTCCAGCCAAATAATCGACTCCATATCGAGGTGGTTCGTCGGCTCATCCAGTAGCATTAAATCATTCTTTTGAAGAAGCAACTTTGCCAATTCAATTCGCATTCGCCATCCACCTGAAAATTCATCGGTGATTTTGTGGAAATCATCCGCTTTAAAACCAAGACCCAACAATACTTTTTCTACGTCACCTTCCAGATTATACGCATCGTGATGCATCAAAAGATCGTTGAGTTCTGTCATTTTGTGAATCAGATTCTCATACGCGTCACTTTCATAATCAGTGCGTGTTGCCAACTGATGATTCACCTCATCCAGCTCGTTTTTCATCGCATTGATCTGTTCAAAAGCCTGCAAAGTTTCGTTCCAAACCGTGCGGCCTTTCACAAAATCAAGGTCCTGCTTCAGGAATCCGATAGTGATATTTCCTTCGGGAACGATGTTGCCTTCGTAAAAATTGATTTCGCCCGTAAGCATTTTGAGCAAGGTCGATTTACCGGCACCATTTTTACCGACGAGGCCAATTTTATCATCTTTCTTGATGGTAAAATTTACATTTTGGAAAAGATAATTTCCGGAGTGATGAAGGCCTAAACCCTGTACTGAAAGCATATTTTATAATCTATTAGGAACGAGTGAATTTCGAGGTGCAAAAGTAAGGAAACAAATCGGAAATCTGTTAGCACCAATTTAGCAAGCTAAAAACGGGAAAACGTTTAAAATCATAACTTTGAAAAGTAAAAATTCAACCTTATGAAGAAGCTGACCGGCATATTTGTATTTATTTTCTGTTTAAATATGAGCGCTCAGGATCTGAAAGTGATGACTTTCAATATCCGCCTGGCGCTCGATTCGGATAAAGAAAACGCGTGGCAGTACCGCAAAGAGGACGTGCTTAAACTTCTCAACTATTACGAAACAGATGTGTTGGGCGTTCAGGAAGCCGTACCGCAGCAGATGAAAGACATTAAATCTGGTTTAGAAAACTATGATTATGTCGGCGTAGGGCGCGATGACGGAAAGAATAAAGGCGAATATTCAGCAATATTTTACAATAACGAAAAACTTAAAGTGCTTCAGAGCGGTACTTTCTGGCTCAGCGAAACACCGGACAGACCATCGAAAGGTTGGGATGCAGCCTACAACCGTGTCTGCACCTATGCTTTATTTAAAACTAAAAAAGGCGGTAAGAAATTTTGGGCGTTTAATGTTCATTTTGATCATGTGGGAAATACAGCGCGCGCCAATTCTGCCAAAATTATTTTAGACAAAATTAAAATATTAAATTCCAAACAATTACCAGTGGTACTGACAGGTGATTTTAATTTAACCGATGATACCTTACCTATTAAACTATTAGCGAATAACCTTCAGGACACTTATAAAAATTGCGAAAAACCATCCTACGGACCGCGGGGAACTTTTACGGCATTCGATATTACAAAGATTTCCACAGAACGGATAGATTATATTTTCACGCAAAAATTGCGCTGCATAGATCACCGAACGATAAATGACCGTCGCGAAAACCTTCTTTATCCTTCCGATCATTTCCCTGTGATGGCGACGCTGAGTTTCCGCTAAAAACAAAAAACCCACCGGTGATGAAGCCGGTGGATAAACACAAATGATGAAAAAAAATTTATTCTTCAGCTGATGAAAGCATTAGAACAGCGCAAAGGAATGTATTAATCCTGACATCTGCAAATAAAAAATTATTTATTTTCTCACTTTGATGGAATAGGATTGACAATCAGCGCGATATATTATGTCTGCAATAGCATTTTTATTCAGTTGGCCGGAAAACCAGTCCGCTTTCGTCGAAATAATCAAGCGTGATCCGATCACCATCTTTCACGTTTCCGGCAAGGATTTCTTTAGACAGCCTGTTCAGCACTTCCTGCTGCAAAACTCTCTTCAGCGGGCGCGCACCAAAACTCGGATCGTAACCTTTATTCATGATATAATCTACTGCGTCTTCGGTTGCCGTCATGAAAATTCCTTTTTTCTCCAGCATTTTATTGAAGCCACGAAGCTGATACTGCACAATCTTGCCGATTTCTTTTCGGTTCAAAGGCTGGAAGAGCACCGTTTCATCAATTCTGTTCAAAAATTCGGGTCTCAGCGTCTGTCTCAGCAGCGCGAAAACTTCATCTTTGGTCTTTGAAACAATTTCGGTTACATTCTCATCGGTGATATTCTCAAAATTTTCCTGAATCAGATGCGACCCGAGATTAGACGTCATTATAATGATGGAATTTTTAAAATTCACCACGCGGCCTTTATTGTCCGTCAGTCTACCATCGTCTAAAACCTGAAGCAGCGTATTGAATACGTCCGGATGCGCTTTTTCTATTTCGTCTAAAAGCACCACCGAATAAGGTCTGCGGCGCACAGCCTCAGTCAGCTGGCCACCCTCGTCATAGCCTACGTACCCCGGAGGCGCACCTACCAGACGCGACACCGAATGCCGTTCCTGATACTCACTCATATCAATCCGCGTCATGTTATTCTCGTCATTGAAAAGATACTCTGCGAGTGCTTTCGCCAGTTCTGTCTTACCAACACCGGTAGTTCCGAGGAAAAGGAAGGAGCCGATTGGTTTTCTTTCATCGTTCAGACCCGCGCGGTTTCTTCGGATAGCATCAGCGATTGATTCAATAGCTTCATTTTGCCCGACTACTCTTTTGTGCAGTTCGTCTTCAAGGTGCAGAAGTTTCTCGCGCTCGCTCTGCAGCAGTTTCGTCACGGGGATTCCAGTCCATTTTGAGATGACCTCTGAGATGTTTTCAGCAGTTACTTCCTCTTTGATAAGCTCATTCTGATGGTTCTGCATCTCCAGTTCAAGTTGCTGTAGCTCAGATTCTTTTTCTTTAATCTTTCCGTACTGTATCTCGGCCACTTTCGCATAGTCGCCTACCCGTGATGCACGCTCCGCTTCGAGTTTCAGTGCCTCAATGTCTTTTTTGATCGCGGTAAGATCCTCAGATTTCTGTTTTTCTTTAAGCCACTTTGCGTTTATTTCGTTTCGTTGCTCAGAAACCTTCGCAATATCTTCCTTTAAATGATTGATTTTAATTTCATTGCCTTCACGTGAAATCGCGGCAAGTTCTATTTCCAGCTGCATCAGTCTGCGATCGAGTACATCCAGTTCTTCAGGTTTGGAATTGATTTCCATCCGTAATTTTGCAGAAGCTTCATCAATCAGGTCAATTGCTTTGTCCGGCAAAAAACGGTCGCTGATATATCGCTGAGACTGTTCCACCGCCGCGATGATGGCTTCATCTTTAATACGGACTTTATGGTGCGCCTCATATTTATCTTTGATTCCGCGCAGAATGGAGATCGCCGACTCCGTATCCGGCTCTTCCACCATCACTTTCTGGAAGCGTCTCTCAAGCGCCTTATCTTTCTCGAAATATTTTTGATATTCATTTAATGTAGTGGCGCCCACCGCACGAAGTTCGCCCCGCGCCAAAGCAGGTTTCAGGATATTCGCTGCATCCATCGCACCTTCGCCACCGCCAGCTCCCACCAATGTGTGAATCTCGTCAATGAAAAGGATGATTTGGCCTTCAGATTTAATAACTTCATTCACTACTGATTTCAGGCGCTCTTCGAATTCCCCTTTGTATTTCGCACCTGCGATCAGCGCGCCCATATCGAGAGAATAAAGCGTTTTATCCATCAGGTTTTCCGGAATATCGCCGGAGATGATGCGGTGCGCGATTCCTTCCGCGATCGCCGTCTTTCCTACACCCGGTTCTCCGATAAGAATCGGGTTATTTTTGGTTCGGCGGGAAAGGATCTGAAGCACACGGCGGATTTCCTCATCACGTCCGATTACGGGATCAAGTTTACCTTCTGCGGCTAAAACATTGAAATTCTTCGCATATTTATTTAAACTCTGATAAGTTTCTTCCGAACTCGCCGAAGTTGCTTTGGATCCTTTACGCAGCTCGCCAATCGCAGTTTCGAGCCCTTTTTTGGTTACGCCCATGTCTTTGAGCATTTTTGAAACCTCCGAATTCACATCGAGCAGCGAAAGCCAGAGGTGCTCTATCGTCACATACTCGTCACCCATTTTCTTCGCTACATTGGGCGCATCAAGAAGGATTCTGTTTGACGGTTGGGAAAGATAAATGTTTCCACCTTCTACTTTAGGCAATTTTTCGAGGTTTTCACGGTTGCGTTCGCGAACAAGACCCACTTCTGCTTCAGACTTTTTCATCAGAAATTCAGAAATGTTTTCATCAACCTGCAGAATTCCTTCGAGCAGGTGCTGTGGCTCAATGATTTGGTGGCCAAACTCCATCGCGATCTGCTGCGCTTTCTGGATAGCCTCCTGAGATTTTACGGTATATTGGTTTAGGTTCATATTAATAGTTTTGTATCTGAATTGATATTGGAATATTTTGAATTCGTGGCAGCAAAAACCATACTTTGAGCCCAAAACATAACGATTTACAGACATAATTTCCGTTTTAATCAACTGAACACGAATGTTTTAAGACAATTTTTCCGAATAAACAATCATTGAATGTCAAATTATTAAACAGCATGGATTCAATTTAAAAACTCGAATTACAAAAAAGATTATATTTGTTTCTCATCACATTAATAATGTAGTCAGATTAATATATGCACCATTTTCATCTTTTAAAAACAACGAAAGTTGCGAAGGAAACCAACGATTCGGTAAATATCGCATTTGAGATACCGGCCGCACTGAAGCAGGAATTTTCATTCAAACAGGGCCAATATCTCAATGTACGTTTCCTGGCAGGCGACGAAGATTTGCGCAGGTCATATTCTATCGTCAATGCGCCTTCAGAAGAAAATGGCGAGCTTGAAATCCTGGTAAAACACCTGAAAGACGGGCGGGTTTCCACAATTTTAAACCAACAGCTTGCGGCCGGTGAAACGATTGAAGTTTCTGCGCCCGCAGGACATTTCTATACGAACCATCATGCTTCCAACGAGAAAACATACGTTGGTTTGGCGGCCGGAAGCGGTATCTCGCCGGTGCTGTCCAATTTAAAAGAAGCCCTATATCAGGAGCCTAAAAGTGAGGCTTATTTGTTCTACAGTAACAAAAGCTTGCACGATATCATTTTTAAGGACGAAATAGACGCGCTTGTAGAAAGATTTGCGGGCAGACTGAAGGTAGTTTATTTGCTTTCGCGCGAAAAACATTTTGAGGATGAACTTTTTGAAGGCAGGATCTGTGCACCCAAGCTGGATGAACTACTCGAGAGATTTACAGATATACCGGTGCGTGAAGCCACTTACTTTATTTGCGGACCGTCTGAAATGATTAAAAGCGTGTCGGGTTATCTTAAAAATGAGAAGAAAGTCCCGTCTTTACAGATTTTGTACGAATATTATGCGGCACCGGATGACGAAGAGAATGCCGAGATGAGTGATGAATTCAAGGCAATTCCAAACCTTGAAAGTATGGTGACCCTGATCATTGACGATGATGAATACTCATTCCATCTCAATTCAAAGAAAAACAGCATTTTGGATCAGGCACTTAACGAAAAATTACCGGTACCTTTTGCCTGCAAAGGCGGCGTTTGCTGTACCTGCAAAGCACAGGTGATGGAGGGCGAAGTTTTTATGGAGAAAAACTTTGCACTTACCGAGGATGAAGTGGAACGCGGCTTCGTACTTACCTGCCAATGCCACCCGACAACGAATGTGGTGATGCTGAACTATGATGTCTAATTAAACTAATAACTGTAAGATGAGCCACTGGAAATTTGCAAAAGCTATTCGTGAAAATGAGGAATTCCGAATCGAAGGACTCAACATTTGGAACCACTACTGGCATTGCGTAGATAAAAAAGTAGAAGTCGCAGGTCCTGATGGTGGCAATATTTATTATTTTAAAGAGTATCAAATCGCTGACAGCGACAAAACGGTGAATTTCGTCGCCGGCGAATTCAGTGATGCAAAAGTTGGCGTATATATAAAGGACGAACTTCGCGAGGGGAAACTCTAACTTTTTCGTTTAAAGGAAATATTAAAGACAAAAAAGATGGATCGAGATAAATTTTTAGCCTATGTTCAAGCCGAAAACAAGGTAGAACCAAAAGATGTGATGCCCGATGATTACCGAAAATTATTGGTAAGACAGATCTCACAGCACGCACATTCCGAAGTAGTAGGCATGCTTCCCGAAGCAAACTGGATTACGCGCGCGCCGTCATTACGCCGTAAAATGGCTTTAATGGCAAAAATACAGGATGAAGCCGGACACGGACTCTACCTGTACGCGGCTGCAGAGACACTGAACAACGGAGAAGTGCCCGCAGACAGGGATACTACCTACCACGACATGCTTTCCGGAAAAGCAAAATATTCGAGTATTTTTAATTATCCTGCACTTTCGTGGGCAGATATCGGTGCAATCGGCTGGCTGGTAGACGGCGCAGCAATCATGAACCAGGTGATGCTGATGGGTAATTCTTACGGACCTTATTCGCGGGCAATGGTGAGAATCTGCAAAGAAGAATCCTTTCACCAGCGTCAGGGTTATGAAATCCTGATGACGCTTTGCAGAGGAACCAAAGAGCAGAAAGAAATGGCACAGAATGCGCTGAACCGCTTCTGGTGGCCAGCTTTAATGATGTTTGGCCCAAACGACGATGCGTCACCAAATACTCAAAAATCTATGGCTTACCGGGTGAAACGTGAAAGCAATGATGCCCTTCGGCAAAGATTTGTAGACGTAACTGTGGAGCAGGCAGAATTTTTAGGTTTGAAAATTCCGGATGATAAGCTTAAATGGAACGAGGAAACCAAACATTATGAATTTGGCGAGCTTCCGTGGGATGAATTCATGGAAGTACTGCAAGGAAACGGGCCGTGCAACAAAAAACGGCTTGAAACCAAACGCAAAGCACAGCGCGAACATGCCTGGGTGAAGGAAGCTGCGATGGCTTACGCAGCGAAACAGCGCTTAGCGGTGTAAATATCTTAACCTTCAAAACAGAATTCCCAGATGATTTGGCAAGGTAGGTTTGATGGAGAAGATCCGCTTCATCACAGGATTTTTCAGCGTGTACAGCTGGACACGGATTACGCTTCAATCAAACCTAAAGATTTCGTTTTGCACGGATTCGCGGTTGATGAAGGCGTTCGCCGGAATAAAGGCCGCGTGGGCGCCAAAGACGCGCCGGACATCATCCGTCAAAACATGACCAACTTCCCGGTTATCCAGCCTGAATTTGTATTGCGCGATTTCGGGAATGTATACTGTGAAGACCAAAACCTTGAGAAAGCGCAAGCAGAACTCGCGCAGAAAGTGGGCCAGGCATTGATGTCAGGAGGAAAATCGGTGGTTTTGGGAGGCGGTCACGAGGTGATGTATGCACATTATCAAGGACTGAAAAACGCGTTTCCCGATCGAAGAATAGGCATCATCAACATTGATGCGCACTTTGACAACCGCGAACCTGATCCCGCGGTTGGGCCTAGTTCGGGGACAGGTTTTTGCCAGATCGCGCAGGAGGGTGAACTTAATTCGCTTCACATGGGCATTCAAAAAAATTCGAACACGCTTAAACTGTTCGATACCGCACACCAGTTTGGGATGCAATACATCCTCGCTGACGAACTGTACTTTGAAAATTTACCGAAACTTTATGAACAGCTTGACGCATTCATGTCCGCCGTTGATATTCTGTATCTGACGGTCTGTATGGATACCTTCAACGCCGCTATTGCACCCGGCGTTTCAGCAGCATCTCATAACGGTATTTTTGCTGACGCAGCCTTCATGCACCTTTATCGACGAATTCTAGACAGTGTCAAACTCCGTGCATTGGACGTAGCGGAAGTAAATCCGGGTTATGACCAGGACAATCGAACAGCGCGGCTGGCAGCAAGTCTCTTCAACGAATGGTTTCAGGTATCATAAGCGATTTGAGTCATTTATTAACACTGCATTAATATTAGCAAGTTCATATTAAATTCTTGTATTTTTTCATTTAAAATACCGATTCTGCAACAAAAGTCTTTTTTATTTAAATTTTTTTTCTAACTTAGGGGAGTCCAAAATCATTCATTAATTAATTTAAATTTTTAAAAATGAGAAAAAAACTACCTGTGTTGGCGGTCCTGATGCTGCCATTTCTGTGTTTTTCGCAAAATGCGCGGAACACCCAAAATGCAAAAGAATCAGTACACCCAAAAAATCCTCAACTGATTACCAGCCCATCTTTGAGCACCGCTACAGCGAAGATGCCGTCTGCGTACTGTCTCCCTTCTTCAGACTGCGCCGATGGAGACTTAATTACAAACGTTACTGTAGCCGGAATTAATAATACCACTACCTGCAGTACTAACGGTTATGGTGATTATACAGCAATGGTCGGTACTATAGTTGCGGGACAGTCGTACCCAATCTCGGTTACCGTAGGAGACGGCTGGTTCGAGCGCGTTTCTGTGTGGGTTGATTTTAACAACAATGAAACATTTGAGAGTTCCGAATTTTTGGGAGAGATAGGTGCGGGTTCTAATAATACTGTATCTACGCTTACCGGAAACATCGCAATTCCATCTACACTTGCTCCCGGTTCTTACAGAATGAGAGTAATGGTAGCTGCAACAGGCTCCTCGAACCCGGCTGTAACTGACCCGTGCGCACCTGGTGTATATGGTGAAACCGAGGATTACACGTTGAAAATTGCTCCTGTAGGATGTACAACTGCACCAAACGGCCAGTATCCAACAACAACCGTTACCCCGAACTGTAATGGTAGCATGTATACGATAACTGCAGAGGGCTGGACAGGAGAATATTCATCACTCAACGTTACAAGTGGCGTAAACTATACATTTAAAGTTTCAAATGCTGCTTATTATATCACCATTACTGACAACGCCGCTACACCCACGATCTTAGCAGGGGGCACTGGTCAGATATCCTGGACTTCTAATATTACAGGTGTTATAAGATTCTACTCTCACACCAGCGTGGCATGTGGCAGCGGTACATCTGCTACTGCGCATACAAGATCTGTACAGTGCGGCACTCCGCCAGTGGAGCCGGATTACGGTTGCGACCAAACGTATAGCGGCACACCAGACCTTGCCAGCAACATCATTAAAAATACTACTTTGAACTATGCGGTTGCTAACGATTTCTTTGTACCAATGGAAAGCGCAGCCTATAAACTCGAAAGCGTTACCGCTGATATTGTACCATTATCAGCAGCGGGTGGAGCAGATATATCAGGATTCAACATCCAGATTATGAGCAACTCCGCGACTGACACACCTGGAACAGTGATACATACCATCACGAATGCAGCTCCGGCAAGTGTTACAGCGCTACCTAATACATTCGCAGGTTATCCAACATTCGCGGTTAAGGTGAACCTTGGTGGCTACACGCTACCTGTGAATGCAGCCGCAGACACAAGATACTGGATCTCACTTCAGGCAATATCTGCAAGCAATACCAGCATGTACTGGATCGGTCATCAGTATACTGAAGGCTGGAATACCAAGTCTAACTACATTTCTACAGACGGTGGCGCAACATGGGCACAGGTTACAAGTGACACCGCGCCGGGTCAGCATTATGACAGCAATATGATGATTGATGCAGACTGTACCGTAGCAGCAGTAAGCGAATCTGGGGCAAGAAACGTATCTTTCTATCCAAACCCGGTAAAAGACTACCTGAACATCGATTCTAAGATCAAAGTGGAGACTGTTCACATCTATAATGCCAACGGCCAGAAAATGCCGGTTTCCGCTAAACTTGTTAATGGCAGAGTTGACATGAGCAGACTGGCGCCAGGCATGTACATCGTAAGTACTATTCTAGAGAACGGTAAAAACGAATCATTCAAGGTTGTAAAAAAATAACTCATATCAAACCTTCAGAGCCCGATGAAAATCGGGCTTTTTTTGGTCAAAAAACAAGCGGTTAAAGGCTAAAATGGCCCGGCTATTGCGGCTATATTTTCGTAAAATAATTCCGATTGCCAAAGAATTTTATATATTTGCAGCTATTAACAACTAATAAAAATAAATTACTATGTCAGACATTGCATCAAGAGTAAAAGCTATTATTGCTGATAAACTCGACGTTGAGGAAACAGAAGTAACACCAGAGGCTAGCTTTACCAATGACCTAGGCGCAGACTCCCTGGATACTGTAGAACTTATCATGGAATTTGAAAAAGAATTCAACATTCAGATCCCAGATGATCAAGCAGAAAAAATTACAACTGTTGGTCACGCTATTACCTATATCGAAGAGGTAGTAAACAAATAATAGCATTTTTTAGAAATTAAAATTTATGGAATTAAAAAGAGTAGTTGTTACCGGTTTTGGCGCTATTACGCCTATTGGAAATAATGCCAAAGATTACTGGGAAAACCTTGTAAAAGGTGTGAGCGGTGCCGCTCCAATTACTCTTTTTGATGCCACTCAGTTTAAAACCAAGTTTGCCTGCGAGGTAAAGGACTTTAATCCATTGGATCATTTCGAAAAGAAAGAATCCAAAAAAATGGACCGAAACACGCAGCTTGGCATTGTAGCAGCCCGGGAAGCTATTGAACATTCCGGCATTATGGGTTCTGATATCGACAAAAACCGTGTCGGTGTAATCTGGGGTTCCGGTATCGGAGGTTTAGAAACCTTTGAAAACGAAGTTTTAGGCTGGGCCAACACTGATATTCCAAGATTCAACCCGTTTTTTATACCTAAAATGATTGCCGACATCACAGGCGGTCAGATTTCCATTGAGTACGGCTTCCATGGCCCAAACTACACAACAGTTTCCGCATGCGCATCATCTGCAAACGCACTCATAGACGCTAAGATGCTTATCCAGCTTGGCAAAGCGGACGTCATTGTTTGCGGAGGCTCCGAAGCGGCTGTTACTGCGAGCGGTGTAGGAGGTTTCAATGCGATGATGGCCCTGTCAACGCGCAACGATGATCCTACAACAGCTTCCAGGCCTTTCGACAAAGACCGTGACGGTTTTGTGTTGGGCGAAGGCGCAGGAACTATTATCCTTGAAGAATACGAGCACGCAAAACAACGCGGTGCCACAATCTATGCCGAGCTGAAAGGCGGCGGTATGAGTGCTGATGCACACCATATGACGGCTCCTCACCCAGATGGCCTCGGCGCTTATCTGGTTATGAAAAACTGTCTGGATGATGCAGGTCTCTCCACAGATGATGTAGACCACATCAATATGCACGGCACTTCTACTCCACTTGGTGATATAGCAGAATCAAATGCGATCTCAAGACTGCTCGGAGACCATGCTTTTGATATTCAGATCAATTCCACTAAGTCAATGACCGGTCACCTTTTGGGTGCAGCAGGTGTTATTGAAGCTATTGCAGCCGTTCATACCATCATTCACAATATGGTTCCTCCTACAATCAACCATTTTACTGACGACGAGAATATCGACAGCCGTTTGAATTTTACATTCCACAACGCTGTTGAAAAACAGGTAAATGTCGCCATGAGTAACACTTTTGGCTTCGGTGGACACAACGCATGCGTACTTTTCGCAAAAATCTAAGAAATCCCTGATGGAGTTAAAGAAATATTTTCCTAAATTCCTTAGTGCGAAAAAAAATAATCTCTCAGAGAAAGATTACCTGCTAAGTCTGGAAATCAGCAAGATAACAGGTTGCAGCGTTTACAATATCAATCTCTACCGTGAAGCATTTTCTTTAAAAACCGGTAGTTCAAAAGAATTTAAAAATTACGAACGTCTCGAATTTCTGGGCGATTCCGTATTAGGTGCGATCATCTCGTGTCACCTTTTTTCTACCTATCCGCAGGCAAACGAAGGATATCTCACTCAAATGAAATCCAAAATTGTCAACAGGAAAAATCTCAACAAACTGGGTGAAGAATTAGGTCTGATCGATATCCTGCAAACCGAAACTCCGTCTACACTTAGCGAAAACATCGCGGGAAACCTTTTTGAAGCACTTATCGGTGCGCTCTACCTGGATGTAGATTACGAGACATGCAAGAAAGTGGTACTCGAAAGGCTTTTGACCCCTTCCTCGATCAACAAGCTCGAAAATAAGATCGTCAGTTATAAAAGTCTTCTGCTAGAGTGGTCTCAAAAGAAAAAGGAACAGATCAGGTACGATACGTTTCAGGAAACCCAGCCCGGACGGCAGGTTGTTTTCCGCAGCATCATCTGGATCAATGACCGAAAGGTGGCCAACGCCACCGAAACTTCCAAGAAGAAAGCAGAAGAAAAAGCCGCACAGCGTGCCTTCTACATTTTAAATAAAAAACAAAGTATCCTTGAAAACTCAAAAGATCCGGCTTAATTTCGATTCTGAACCCGATCCTATACAGATTGGCCTAGTAAGACTCGCGAAAGAGATTCCGGATTTTGAACTTTTCTACCAAATCAATGCGCTCAATACATTCCAGTTTACCCGGATAAAAGATTTTGTCTTAAGAGGAACGTACTTTGACCACAGCTTCGCACGTTTCGAAGGTTATCACACAGACTCGAAGATCTGTATTCATTTCATTTCGAACAAATCTATCCGAAGTGTACAGAAAAAGCTGGCTAATGAGCTCTTTTCCGGCGAAGAAGAATGCCGTTTCCTCCTTCCCAATTCACCGGAGGTGGATTATGTAATCAAAACATCCGAGCCGTTTGATGATTTTTCCTTAATTTTGCATCCTGAAAATCTGATGTTTAAAATTCAGTCTTTCATGCTAAATCCTTCCGAGGAGCTTTATCAAAGCTTTCAATATTATGAATAAATATCTAAAAAAAACCAAAATCATCGCGACCCTGGGTCCAGCATCATCTGACAAAGAAACGATGCTGCAGCTTATCCAGGCCGGTACCGATGTTTTCAGAATAAATTTTTCGCACGCTGATTACGATTTAGTAAGAAAAAATGTAGAGACAATCCGTCAACTAAACCAGGAGTACGGATTTTCAGTAGGGATTCTCGGTGACCTTCAGGGTCCTAAACTGCGCGTTGGCGTCGTAAAAGAAGGCTCTTACCTGAACCCAGGAGATATTCTCACCTTCACTAATGAAAAGATTGAAGGCGATTCTGAGCGGGTTTATATGACCTATCAGCAGTTTCCACAAGATGTGAAAGTGGGCGAAAGAATCCTCATCGATGACGGAAAACTCGTACTTGAAGTTGTAGAGACTAACAATATCGATACGGTGCGCGCCCGAACGATTCAGGGTGGACCACTAAGTTCTAAAAAAGGGGTAAACCTGCCGAACACCAATGTTTCACTGCCGGCGCTTACCGAAAAAGACATCGAAGACGCCAATTTCATGCTTGATCTTGAGCTTGATTGGATCGCACTTTCATTTGTTCGCCATGCACAGGACATCATTGACTTGAAGGAACTCATTAAAAATCATCCATCAAATAAAGTTAAGACACCGATTATCGCAAAAATCGAGAAACCTGAGGGCGTTCGCAACATCGAGCAGATCCTTATGGAATGTGACGGTTTGATGGTAGCACGTGGAGACCTTGGCGTGGAAGTTCCGATGGAAGAAGTTCCTGCGATCCAAAAAAACCTTGTAGAAATTGCAAGGAAGCACTCCAAACCTGTGATCATTGCGACACAGATGATGGAAACGATGATCAACAGCCTTACGCCGACACGCGCGGAGGTGAATGACGTAGCCAACTCGGTTCTTGATGGTGCTGATGCCGTGATGCTTTCGGGCGAAACGTCCGTCGGCCGCTACCCTGTGGATGTGGTACGCAATATGGCTAAGATTGTGAAAAACATCGAGCAGACGCACTTCTATCAGAACAAAAACTCGCCGATCGAGCGCGAATTTAATTGTGTTGACGAACGTTTCATCACAAACCGCGTTTGTCTTGCGGCCGTGAGAATTGCGAAATCTGCCAATGTTGAAGCAATCGTAACCCTTACGAATTCAGGTTACACAGCTTTCCAGATCTCAGCACACCGTCCGAATTCGAATATTATCGTTTTCAGCTCCAATAAACGCGTTCTTACGATGCTGAACCTGTTGTGGGGCGTTCGCGCATTCTATTATGACATGCAGAAATCTACCGATGAAACCATCATCCAGGTGAATATGCTTGCACACACACACGGCTTCGTTGAACAGGGTGATTTTGTAATCAACCTGAATGCTACGCCGGCTTATGATGGCGGTAAGACCAATACACTAAGGTTAACAACGATTTAAGAAGTACTTAAACAAGATAAATATCCGCGGTTTCAGTTGAAGCCGCGGATTTATTTTGACTAAAATTAGAACTTCTATTTTTAATATTTTATTTCGCAACGCGGGTCGTGCGTTTAGTAATATTTAAGTGATTAAAGTAAATGTAAACGCAGGAAGGACATTTAGTTACTGCTTTCAAGAAGCTACTCCATTAAAGCGCTCTCTCTACTGTTTTCCTTTAAAATTTTCTATATTTATCTGATATTAAATCACCAAAATCACTATGGATAAAAGGAAACTCAGAAGCACAATCTTTCAGCATCTCGATGGTATTGTCACAGCGCCTGTTGCTGCGGCACTTCTCGAAAGGGGCGTTTTAGTTAAAATTGCCGAAAGCCGAAACACTACACTCACAGAACTTTCCGCACTGTTTACGGTAAATGAAGGTTACCTGAATGTGGCAATCCGGGTTCTGGCTTCACAAGGTTTCTTAAACTATTTCGTGGATAATGCAACAGATACAATACACATTTCAGCCAACGAAAATACACAGCACTTACTTAGTTTTGGGCATTTGTACCAAAGGGTTCTACCGGTTTTAGCACAGGCTTCAGATTTTGACTTCCAGAATATGAAACCGGAAGCGTTCTCAAAACTTGTGGCTGTATTCAAAGAATTTAAAAATAATTTCGACCTTCAAATATCATCAGATCAAACTGAAGTAAAGATTGCGGAGCAAATCCTGAAACATATCGAAGGTTGCCTGGCAGGGCCCATCATTGTGCAACTCGGTATGAGCGGCATGTTCCACAAATATTTCATGGAAACATCTTTTCAGGCTGCAGAATTCCACAAAGAACCAGAGAATTTTGAAAAAATCCTGGATTTTCTCAAAGATTTAGGTTGGTTTACGAAAACGAATTCAAATTTTAAATTCACTGAGACCGGACTGTATTTCGCGCGCAGAGCTGCATCGTATGGAGTTACCGTCTCCTATCTGCCCATGCTGAGCGGTGTGGCAGAGTTGGTTTTTGGAAAAGCTGACGGGTTGCGGCCTGAATCTGAAAATGAAGATGAAATCCACGTAAACCGGAAGATGAATGTTTGGGGAAGTGGTGGCGCGCACTCCACCTATTTCAAAGTAGTGACAGACTTCATTATTTCGATTTTCAACCAACCAATTCACCTGCAGCCAAAAGGCATTTTGGATATGGGCTGTGGTAATGGAGCTTTCATACAGCACATCTTTGAAACCATCGAGCGGCATACGCTGCGCGGAAAAATGCTCGAAGACCATCCTCTTTTCCTTGTAGGCGCAGATTATAACCAGGCCGCACTGAATGTAACGCGCGCAAACCTCATCAATAATGACATTTGGGCGAAAGTAATCTGGGGCGATATCGGAAATCCGAATCTGCTCGCAAAAGATCTCCGCGAAAACTACGAAATAGACCTTGGAGACCTGCTGAATATCCGAACATTCCTGGATCACAACAGAATCTGGAAAGAGCCGAAAGATCCTGTTCCAGACCGTGTTTCCACTTCCACTGGCGCATTTGCGTTTCGTGGCAAACGAATTGCGAACAGACTTGTGGAAGAAAACCTGAAAGAACATCTTAGTCTTTGGTTGCCGTATATCCGCAAAAACGGATTGTTGGTAATCGAACTTCATACTTTAGCCCCGGAACTTACAAGCCATCATCTGGGCGAAACCGCCGCGACCGCATATGATGCAACGCATGGATTTTCTGACCAATACATCCTGGAAGTAGATGTTTTTCATAAAATTTGTGATGAAGTTGGCTTGCAGGTAAACCAGGAACTGTTTAAAAAATATCCGGATTCGGAGCTTGCGACGGTTTCAATCAATTTCCTGCAGGCAAAAAATTAATTTAAAAATGTCACAGCATCACGATCACAACCATCACGCAAACCGGAAAACCCTGATCATCTGCTTGAGTATTATCTCAGCATACATGGTGGTGGAAGTCATTGGTGGATTCATCACCAACAGCTTATCGCTGCTCGCGGACGCGGGGCATATGCTGAGTGATGCGGTTTCATTGTTCATAGCGCTGATGGCATTCACGTTCAGTAATAAATCAGCGGATTACCGGAGAACATACGGCTATAAACGGTTTGAGATTTTGGCAGCGGTTCTCAACGGTGCCACGCTTATCCTTATTTCGGTGTACATTATGTTTGAAGCGGTTGCACGGTTCAGAAACCCACCCGAAATCGCCTCGCACGGAATGCTTATCATCGCCGGAGTCGGTTTGCTCGTGAATGCAGTGGTAGCGTACATCATGATGCGCGGCTCCGATGTAAAAGAAAACCTGAATATGCGCGGCGCATACCTGCATGTAATCAGTGATATGCTGGGTTCGGTGGGCGCAATTATCGCGGCGTTGCTCATTATATTCCTGGGTTGGGCGTGGGCAGATCCGCTTGCCAGCGTAATAGTGGCGCTTCTGGTCTTACGAAGTGGCTATCTGGTCACAAAATCTTCCGTTCATGTATTGATGGAAGGAACGCCGGACAACGTTCAGATTGAAAAAGTGACACAAAAGATATTAGAAACCGGTGATATTATCAGTATCCATGACCTGCACATCTGGACAATCACCAGCGGACTGAATGCGCTGACCTGCCACGCCGTGGTAGATGACAGCCTTACCGTTGCCGAAAGCGAGGTATTGCTCGGTAAAATAGATCATGAGCTGCAACATCTTAACATCCATCATGTTACGATACAACTGGAGACCGGCGCACATACACACGATGCTTCGGTGCTCTGCAGTGTGGAGGCAGGACATAATGATCGTCATGAGCACTAGATTTCTGTCCCTGTCATTGTAGACAAAAACTTTGGGAAAGAGAAGATTCTAAACAGTTCCTCTTAAAATTTAGTATTTTTACACAAAAGAAAACGAAGAAATGTTCAATAACCTCCGGCATACAATGGAAAAAGAATGGTTCGGTGTGCTGACGCGTATGGGCGCCAAACTTGGCATTCCGGTGTCGAAACTTCGGGTGTTCTTTATCTACTCTACTTTTGCTACAGCCGGTGTCTTTTTTCTCATTTATCTGGGGTTAGCCTTCACGCTTTGGGTAAAAGATATCTTCATTACCCGCCGGCCAAGCGTGTTTGACCTTTAGAAAGTTTTTTAGGCTCAAATCTTGCAGGGAAGACATCAAATTTCGTTTTCTAATATGGAATATCTGCACATCCCCACTCCTGATGATTACCGCGCTGAAGAAATCTATGCATTTTATTGTGCTACCTTCCCACCAGACGAGAGACGGGGCGCGCAACAGTTTAAAAAATTATTCTCAAATCCCAGTGTAAAGGTTTTTTCAATCCTTCATGATCTCCAAAATATTGGCTACATCATTTCATGGGAACTTACCGGTTTCGTCTTCATCGAACATTTTGAAATTTTCTCGGAATTCCGCAGCCTAAAATACGGTTCCGATGTGATCAGCGATCTCTGCAAAGACTACACACATATCGTTCTCGAAGCTGAACCGGGAACACTTGACGAAAACGCCCGACGCCGCATCAGCTTTTACAGACAAAATGGTTTCGAAGTCATTGACGAAAATTATGAGCAGCCTTGCTACGAACCTGATAAAAATGCACTAAAGCTGTGGCTGCTGGCGAACTGGCATCCAGAGAAAACCGACTGGATCAAGGAGGAAATCTATGATGTAGTTTATTGTTAAGCAGACAAGACTTTAAATAAAAATTTAATTAAAATAAAGCCGGACAGAATAATCTGTCCGGCTTCTATATTAAGGATTGGTAACAGGAACACTGCTGAATCCAATTGACGTTTTGAGCGAAATATCTGAGGTTGGAGACTGTTTTAAAACATACACCACCCTTGCCTGCACGGCACCTGATTTCATCATTGAATCCAAAGTAGTGGATGTATTGATATCAAGTGAAAGCGAACTGCCTACATTTTCGGGTACTACATCCCGCGATGCTACCATCACCTCGTTCCCGCCATTGTTTGAAAGATACACACGTACCGATTTGAACATACTCATGCTCGTATTAGAATCAACCGACATTGTGGCCGATGAAACTCGGATGTCTTTCACATTCGCACCTGCGCCCGTAAGCTGGTTGATACTCTGCGCGGGTGAAACTGCTGAAAGCTGAACATTCGCCGGGGAGCCCGACGTAACCAAAACGGTAGCTGTATACGGAAAAGTGTTCTGAAGAATTGAAGAAACCGTGGAGCACGCGGTAAGCGTAAAAGTGGCAGCCGCAGCCGCGAATAGTAGATTTTTCATAGTACGATTATTTAAATATTGAAACCGTCTGACAGAAACTATACCAACTGAAAATTTTAACGTAAGTTTAACGTCTTGCAAATCACTATTTTATTGAGACAGAAAAGCGCCCTTTAGATTCGCCCGATGCCATATTGCTTTTCCCGATGAGCAACCAAATTTCCCCATTTTCGTGGATTTTATATATCATTTCGCGCCCGAAAGGACCGTCATATTCGCCGTTCGGTAGGCGGACCTGATTGAAACGGATGTTCATGTCTGGATTTTCAGTTGTAATGGTTCCGGAGATGTTTTTGCTCGTGAAATTCTTAATTTTTAAGATGTACTGTTGCTTGTCCTCGGTAAATTCATCGGTAAGTGTAAGCGGAATCATGTCACCGTTGATGGTTTTTATGATTTTACCTTGTTCGACCGTTCTAAAACCTTTATAATTAGAAGATTTTGTGGAATCAACTTGAACAACACCGGCTTGAGGATGGGTTGCAGGCGTTGAATCGTTTTGTAATATGGTGGAAGTAGAATCCGAAATTACCTGATTATTGGATTTGACCGATTCTTCTTTTGTACACGAAACGGTGATTAAAGCCAGAATAAAAACAAGTGTTCTCATGCGGAATGGATTTGATTTACAAATCCTAATCAAAATCCCTGCTAAAAATTGAGATCCTCAGTTTAAAATTCTTTTAAACAAAGTGTGAAATTAAATGATTGTTCCTGTCGCAGCTGGGAAGCTTCGGTCACATTAATCGACCTGATACTCGAGTTTTATCGTAATGCTGGCTTCTTTTTCCTTTGAAGAAGTATTGAAAGTGCCACCGTAAGAGAATTCTTCCGTTGAATTGGGCTCCGTAATCTGTGTGACGCCCATTGTCGCTTTTTTAAGGTTACCAAGTTTGGAACCGGCATTTTCGGCAATTCTTTCGGCTCGCTGTTTGGCATCTTTGGTGGCGTCAGCGATCATCTGCTGTTTTACATCTGCCAGTTTCGTGTAGAAATAATTTGGCGGCGAGGAGGTGAATTCAATTCCAAGATTAATGATTTCTGTGATGTTTCGCGAAAGGTTTTCAATTTTTGCCACGTCTTTGCTGTCTATGGACACGCGCTGCGAAAGCTGATAACCGGCAAAACTCTGCTGACTCCGGCCCATGTTGTCTGTGGAATAGTTGAACTGCTTTTGGATATCAACTGCCGAGAACACCATCTCATTTTTCGGGATTCCTTTTGAAATTAAATAGTTTTCGATCACTTTTTTGTCATTCGCGAGTTCATCGTAGGCTGATTTAAGTTCAAAACTATTTCGCGAGAAATTTCCGCTCCAGGCGATAAGGTCTGAAGTGAACTTCTTTGTCCCCAAACCAGTGACAGAAATGGTATTATCAGACTGGTTCCGGTTCTTGATCGCACTTGCGAGAAATGCAAGCCCGATGATGAAACCTGCGGCAGCGATGGCGATGGCGATGATATTGCGGTTCATTTGGTCTAACGATTTATTATTAAAGTTAAGAAAAAAAATTAAACTCAGATTTTTATTTCTGGTCCTCTGTAAAATCACGTTCCTACTTTGTGGGTTTTAATATATTCCTGATAGGCCATTTTCATATCAGAAAGGATCGCCACGACATTGAAGCTTTTCCGGTATTTTTTCGCAAGCGAATAACTGTTATCGGCATAAATAAGAAATTTGTCAATATCCTCTTCGGTCCATCCTCTGGATGTGTAAAAGCTGAGATCGAGTTCTGCTTTGATCCGTCGGTAAAACGCTTGAGTTTCCGCATAATTCGCGGTAGAAATTGGCGAACTGGTTGTTTTACTTACCAAGCCTATAAGAGCAGACACGGCCTTTACCATATCGACCTGTCCGGCATTATAATCTTTTGGGGCAAATGCAGACGGAGTTATAAGTTTAGGCGAAGATTCTGTTGGTGGAGTTCGCATATAAGAGTCCATTGAAGAATTGAGCGCAACAACCCTTCTCGGTGGATCCAGAGATTTTACATCTTTCTTTAAATTACCCGATGCCTGAAAGGCGAGTTCTACTTCTTCTATCAGATAAGCTGAGTGCGTGAGGGAAATATTAAGCGGCCCGGAATAATTGTAAGTTGAAATCTTTGTTGACGAACGCTCGTAGCCGCTTTTTACAAAACGCAGTTCGTCTGAAGGTTTTGCGCCGATCATGTAATTTCCGTCTTTATCGGAATTTACCTTTTCACCGGTTCGGGTATTTAAAATGAGCGCATTTGGCAGTTCAGAGCCAAACTCGGAGCGCACCTTTCCGAAGATGTATTCCTGAGCGTGGGCCGAAAGGGCCATGAGAAGGAAGGAAAGCAGGAGTAGTTTTGTTTTCAATGCTAATTTTTTCTAAAAGTAGATTTATTTTGAAGATGCTTTGGGAAGTTTAACCGAAGTTAACGCGTTTTAAGAGTTTTTCTGAATTTAGAAGTTTTTCGGATGTTATTTTATCAAATTTTTTGAGGAATCGGGTGCCGCGGGAGGGATAGAAGCGGCATCCTTTTTTGGGAGGCGGCACCGGGCCGCCTCCCAAAAAAGATAGAGCGGATAGCCCGGCCCGAGGAAGGGAATGGAGGCGCGGCCGCCGCAGGCGGCCGCGCTGTAAAGACCGACCGAGGGACACGCCCAAAAAAAAATAAAATTTATTGCGTATCTTTGTAACCTTATAACATGGGGTTGACTGGTTTCGACAGCAAGACCAATGGGTAAGTAAGCATGCAGAGAACCGTAGCGCGATCTCTTTAATCCCTTGCTACACAATTTTAACTGGCGACCAAGAGTTTGCTCTTGCAGCATAATCCGAATCATAGTAGGATTCTGCGCTCTCCCGAAGCATAGTAAGGAGGCAAGATGTCTCACAAACGCTCTGTTCTGCGGCGTTTGAACCTGAGGCATAGCAATGCGGAAATAAGTCCCGGGAGACTTCGGTCCGGGATCGAAAATTTTAGAAGTTAAGCTGTAAATTGGGTGTCTGTGCTCTGTTTGCAGTCGAAAATCAAATACAGAATAAGCATGTAGAAAACTTATGTATTGCTTGTTTGGACGAGGGTTCGAATCCCTCCAACTCCACTTTTAAAAATATAACCTATTGTTTTTCAGTAGGTTATTTTATTTTTAAACGATTTTATATTTCTTCATTCAATTTCGTGTACTCTGTCTCCCGGAGCGGTTCCAAGCCTGAATTTTCATCTTTGATTATCTGAATCTCACACTTTGCAGGTGAATTTATGTAAAACACAGGAAAAACTGGAGTTTCTGTACCGAATATCTGCCGGATTAATATTAATTTTGCTGAAACACACAATGATGAATCTAAATATATTCCGGAAAAGAAGCAAGGCCTGCAACTTTGACAGCGAAGACTGGCGCTTCGACGACGACAAACAGATGTTCTGCCTTATTCTGAGCGTTCCCAAAACTAAAATCACGCCCCAAACCGTTGTTTATCTTTATAAAAAACAGGGCGATCGCTATATTTTCATGTCTGAAGGTTTTGAAGCCATAAACGGCAGTGAACTGGTCTATTATGCGCTGTCACCCTTTGGCGGAAAGATCAGAATTAAATAATATTCAAATTGCCATCACAAAAAAAGATCCTTTAGAAGTTCTAAAGGATCTTTAAAGTTTTAAGTGAATGATTTTATAATTGAGGGCCAGCCGCGACGAGCTTTTTCGCCTCGTCATTGTCGCAGTACTGCTCGAAGTTCTTGATGTAACGTGCCGCCAAATCGCGTGCCTTCACCTCCCATTCTGCCGCGTCCGCGTAACTGTCACGTGGATCAAGGATGCCTTCAGAAACATTAGGTAATGCTGTCGGGATTTCAAGATTCATTACAGGAATTGTCGTTTTTTCTGCGCTATCAATGCTGCCGTCGATGATCGCGTCGATGATTGCGCGGGTATCTTTAAGTGAAATTCTCTTTCCTGTACCGTTCCAGCCGGTATTTACCAGATATGCCTTCGCTCCGTGCTCTTTCATTTTACCGATTAAAGTTTTAGAGTACATCGTAGGATGCAGCGTTAAAAACGCTTCACCAAAGGCCGGCGAGAACGAAGGTTCCGGTGCGGTAATTCCACGCTCCGTCCCAGCCAACTTAGAAGTATATCCGCAAAGGAAGTGATATTGCGCCTGATCTTCATTAAGAACAGAAACCGGAGGCAAAACGCCGAATGCATCTGCCGAAAGGTAAACGATTTTCTTCGCGTGACCTGCTTTTGATGGCAATACGATTTTGCTGATGTGATAAATCGGGTAGGAAACACGTGTATTTTCCGTGATTGAATTGTCGGAATAGTCGGCTTCACCCTCATCATTTACCACTACGTTCTCCAGAAGTGAATCGCGACGGATGGCTTTGTAAATGTCCGGCTCTTTTTCCTCGGAAAGGTCAATCACTTTCGCGTAGCAGCCACCTTCGAAGTTGAATACGCCATTATCATCCCAACCATGTTCGTCGTCGCCAATAAGATATCTTTTAGGATCTGCAGACAGTGTTGTTTTACCCGTTCCCGAAAGTCCGAAGAACAGCGCTACATCGCCTTCCTCGCCCACGTTTGCGGAACAGTGCATCGATGCCATGCCTTTTAGCGGAAGGAAATAATTCATCATCGCGAACATCCCTTTCTTCATTTCGCCGCCGTACCAGGTGCCGCCAATGATCTGGATTTTCTCGGTAAGATTGAACATCACGAAGTTTTCAGAGTTCAATCCCTGTTGCTGCCAGTTCGGGTTGGTAGTTTTAGAACCATTCATCACGATAAAATCCGGTTGCCCAAAGTTTTCGAGTTCATAGTTTGAAGGACGGATGAACATATTGGTTACAAAGTGCGCCTGCCATGCTACTTCCATGATAAAACGAACTTTAAGTCTCGTGTCAGGGTTTGTGCCGCAAAAAGCATCTACTACATAAAGTTTTTTTGAGGTAGAAAGCTGTTTCAGCACAAGTTGCTTGCAGCTTTCGAAGATTTCAGGTGTTGTAGGTAGATTTACTTTTCCGTCCCAGAAAATGGTATCTTTCGTACTGTCGTCTTTTACTATAAACCTGTCTTTTGGAGAACGTCCTGTAAAAATTCCAGTTTTTACTGCCACTGCACCGGATTCTGTCACCACGCCGCGCTCAAAACCTTTGTTCTCCGGAGAAATTTCTGCCTGGAAAAGTTCTTCGTAGCTCGGATTGTAGATTACCTCCTGGTAACCGGTGATTCCCAAATCGTGTAGTTGCTGAATGATTTTGATGTTCTTCATGACTCTCTTGTATTTCTGTTTGATTACTTTTTGGAATGACAAAATTAATGATATCTAAGGGTATTGTCGGTTCTAAAAGTACTGATATTCATCACAAACGGCAAGTCTTTAAGACATCCTGATAATCAGAGAATTAATTCAGACCAGGTATAAATACAGCTAAATCCGCGTTCCGAAAAATAACGCTCGTAACCCGAAAATTTCCGGCTCATTACAAAGTCTCCGCCCCACGCACCAAGGCTTTTCACGAAAACAGGGCAATCTGAAAAGTATCTTTCTTTCACGGTCTTTATTAAAAGCGCGTTTGACAATTTTTGCTCATGCGCTTCCATCAAATTTGAAAACGTATCAATTTCAACCGTATTCACAACTTTATGTGTCAGGTCTGAAAACCACTCAATCAACTCAGGATCATACGGTAGTGCACGGTAGTGTTCAATACCTTCGCGGCTGTCCTGTTTTTGATTCAAATGAATAAAAATAAGTTCATCACTGAAAACAGGATTAAAATCAACCTTATGAACCCGTCTATCCTGCCCTGAAATCTGATACAGAACTGCTGATTTCTCTTTTGCAACCGCTATATCGTAACCGCTTCCGCCCAAACTCGCCTCATTTAGTTCATAAGGATTAATGCCAGCCCATTCGGCCATATTATTCATCAGCGTTGAACTGCTGCCCAAGCCAAAATTTGCGGGGAACTGTAGGTTCGTACGGATGCGGTAAGAGGTATTCTCTTTAAATTTAATTGAAGACAAGCGCGCAGTGTTCTTTAAAACCTTTAAGACAAACTCAGCCGCCGGAAGCAGGTTAGCGGACGTGATTTGCCAGTCCGAATAGCGAATTTCGGTGCTGAGCCAAAGCTCATCCTGGAGATAGGCTTCCCAATGTATCGTAGATCTTCCGTCACTTATTTCCTCAAAAAAAAGCTCCTGCCCCCATTTTGTAGGTACGGCAAGAGCCAGAGCGCCGTCCAGGACGGTATATTCTGAAGTTAAAAGCAGTTTTCCGGGCGAAAATAGTCGGCCTTTCATTACGCTAGATCGCGGCTGAGACTTCCACTTCGCTGTTAATTTTCCTGATCAATCCCTGAAGGGTTTTTCCGGGACCCACTTCGATAAAAGTCGTAGCGCCGTCTTTGATCATGTTTTGTACAGATTGTGTCCACTTTACCGGACCAGTAAGCTGGCTGATGAGATTTTGCTTGATTTCCTCAGGCTCGGTCACAGCTGTTGTCGTGATATTCTGGTAAACCGGGATCGTGGCATTGCGGAAACGTGTGGCTTCAATGGCTGCTGCAAGCTGCTCCTGCGCCGGCTGCATCAGCGGTGAATGAAAGGCACCGTTGACAGACAGCAAGAGTGCACGTTTTGCACCCGCTTCTTTCATTTTTTCACAGGCTTTTTCCACTGCGGACGTTTCACCGGAAATCACAAGCTGGCCGGGGCAGTTATAGTTAGCGGGAACTACGATACCATCAATGCTTTCACAAATCTCTTCCACCTTTTCATCGGCTAAGCCCAAAATAGCAGCCATCGAGCTTGGATTCGCATCACAAGCGGACTGCATAGCCTTTGCGCGCGCAGAAACGAGTTTAAGACCATCTTCAAAAGATAAAACACCGTTGGCTACCAATGCGGAGAATTCGCCTAATGAATGGCCGGCAACCATTGCGGCTCCAAGTCCATTCACGGCTTTCAGCGCCGCTACAGAATGGATGAAAATTGAAGGTTGTGTAACTTCGGTTTTTTTCAGATCCTCTTCAGATCCTTTAAACATAGTAGAAATGATATCGAAACCGAGGATATCATTTGCGGAGTCCATGAGGTCTTTGATGTCTTTCCGGGAATCATACAGTTCCTTACCCATGCCCACAAATTGTGATCCCTGTCCAGGAAATACAAGTGCTTTCATATAGAATTAGAATAGTGCGGTTATATTGTTTTTATTTTAAATCGCCTTCGCTTAGTTGGACAACAGTCTCACAACACGGTAACCTTTGTTCACATAGGCACCGTTGCGGATTTTTTCAAATTCAAATTTTGTCGCAAGCTGCGTTTGAACCTTGTTCATTTGCTTAAAGATCTCTCCCTTTTTATTCTCACGGCTCAGCATATCATTTACGATATCAAACCCGATGATTGAATATTTCGGTGGCGTTTTGCAATATTTGCTCTTGTAAGCTTCCAGAATTTCTTTTTCAAACCTGCCTTCAGAATCTACTTTGCGGTCCATCAGATAAACAAGGTTCACCTGGCTCAACTCGTCTACTTTGCGCTCAAAGATTGGCGAATAGTACATGCTGAACGCTTTGATACCGCTGATTTCTTTAGACAAAGCCATCATTCTGTTTGCAAACGCGTCCCCATCTGCATCGCGGTCACTTGCCAAAATAGCGATTACCGGTGCAGACTGACCTGTCATCATGTTTTTATCGGGCTCGATCTCTGCGCCAGAGTTCACAATGACAATATTGGCGTTCTTCAGCGTTTTTTCAAGGTTTGTCTTAAGGTAATTTGCATTCGATTTGTCATCATCAGCTACGATGTAGATCTTTTGGTCTGAGTAAACGTCCTTCACCTCTTTCACGATGCGGTCTGCAAATACCGATTGGTTTGTTTCAATAAGAATCAGATTTTCAAATTTCAACAGATCATCGCTATTTGCAAATGGTGCAACAACAGGAATTTTCTGCGTTTTCACATAATCGAGTACCTGCAGAACATTTGACTTAAAGAACGGCCCGATGATCAGGTCTGTATTATCAGAATTTATCTGCGTCAAAGAATTTTTAAAGCTTGCCTCGTTGCCGGCATCGATGATTTTCACATCCAGCTTTTGTCCGCTGGCGGCACTGCGCTCAATCGCGAGTTTGGCACCGGAAAGAAAATCCAGCGAAAGTGTGCGGAATTTAGAATCGTTGGTATCAAAGCCAAATGGCAGCATGATCACTACATTCAGTGCATCTCCCGATTTCTTTACGTACCCGGCGTCTAATTTTTTGATTTTTAAGACCATTCCCGCCTTCAAACCTGACGAAAGGTTCGGATTCAGCGTCAGCAACTCATCAAGACCGATCCCGAATTTATTTAGAATACCAAAAACGGTGTCACCGCTTTGCACGGTATAAGTCACATAGTCATCAGCTGTGGAAGTTGTAGTGTAAGTATTCGGTGCAGGTGTGTCGGTTTCAATTTTTTCCGTTGCCGATTTCGCCGGCGCTGGCGAACTGGTGTTTCCCTGTACGATTATCGTTTCACCCGGACGGAGACCTTTTTCTTCAAGACCCGGATTCATCGCAAACAGTTCTTTTTGTGTAAGACTGAATTTACGCGTAAGCTTGTAATAATTATCCTTTGGCTGAACCATGTAGGTGTCATTTGCGTCCGAATTTACTGTCTTTTCAGCCACAGCAGGTGTTTCAACTGATGAATTCTGCGCTGCAATCACCTGATTTCCACCATAACTGCTGATAGCGGCAAGGGGTAAAGTCACTTCAGACCCTATTTTCATGTTTGAATCCAGATTTGGGTTCAGTGCACGTAGGTCTGCTTCTGAAATTTTATATTGTTTGGTAAGACCGTAAATGGTCTGTTTAGGCTGAATAATGATCTTGCCAAGTTGTGCAGATTGCGCTGCTGGCTTGGAACCGGTAGATTTACCCACAACCAACACTTCACCGATGCTTATTTTACCGTCCTGAACTTTAGGATTCATCCGGTACAGCTCTGCGGTGCTGATGCCGTATTTTTTGGAAATATTGTAGGCGTTATCACCCTTCACAACGGTATGTATATTCTGCGCGCCCAAAGCGAGGGCAGCGGTAAATGCGGACAGAGCAATAATTTTTCTGATCATTTCTTAGGATAATAAGTACAAAAATAACGCATTAAAATTAAATGGAGATGACCGAAAGCACCGGTTTATCTACGTTGATCACCTCATAACAAGTTTGAAGCCACGTCTTGCCATGGTCTGCAAAAAACACCGAAAAATTCAGGACACGCTCCTGCCAGACGCCGCCCGGATGCACAGCCATAAATAAATCGTTGAGCTGCTGAAGTTTTTCGTTTTGCTTTATTTTCTCTGCGCGAAGCAAACGTTTCCGCATCCGTACGAAAGATTTCAGTTGCCTGGTTTTTTCGGCATCCACTAGATTTTGGAAACTTTTGTCTGTAAGTGCGGAGATGGAACCAAGTTCGTTAAAATGCTTTTGGAGCTGGCTTTCGCTAATATCTAAATATTTCAGGATTTCATTATCCGAGAGTAGTAAATCCCGCGTAACATTCGCAAAATTTTTATAAAAATCATCTATTTTGAGGTCAAGCCTGTCGATTTTGCCGAGCGTTTTTTCCTGAATCTGTACGATTGAATTTCGCGGAATGAGGATTGGAAACGGGAGTTCAAGCGCTGTGAAATAGTCTTTAAGTTCAAGCCAGTACATTATTTCGGCATTACCTCCGACGTACGCCACATTTGGCAACACGGTTTCCTGGTAAACTGGCCGTAAAAGCGCATTCGGACTGAATTTTTCAGGATGATTCTCTAATTCCTGCAGAAGTTCCTCTTTTGTAAAAGTGATTTCAGTATCGACAATACGGAAATTGTCACCGTCAGCTTCAATGCGGTTTCTTGTGTTGTTCAAATAGAACAGATTGATCTCCCGCGGATTCACCTGCACATTGCCGTAACGCGTCTCCAGCTCCTGTACGGCCGGCTTTGTCGACTCAAAAAGTGCTCTGGTCAATATTTCACCTTTGAATATTTCTTTCATCTGTTCCTTCAGCCGCACATCATTTCCGTCAAGGATCAACAGGCCATACTCTGCAAACAGCTCGTGAACCAAAATCCGTGTTGCCTGAGCGAGGGTATGTCCCTTTTTGTAAGCGCGCTGCATCATCAGAAAGAGTTCTGTCCCGAACACCGAATTTTTAAATTCACTTTCGAATTCTGAGATGAAATGATCATCTTCAATCTCGATTTCGCCCACAGGTCCGCCGGCGTTTGCACGTACTTCAAAGTAGTTTTCAGGCGTACGGAAGTGGTTGATCTCAGCAAAATCGTGATCTTCGGAGGCCATCCAGAAAATCGGGACTGTATATTGACCTGGAAATTTTTTGTTTAAATAATCTGCCGTTTTTATCGTCTGCAAAATTTTATAAACAAAAAAAACCGGCCCGGTAAAAAGATTTAACTGGTGCCCGGTGGTCACCGTAAATGTGTTGTTGAGGGAAAGTTTTTTAAGATTTAGCTGCTGATTATCACTTAGATTTAAACCTTTCGTTTGAGATTTTAAAGTATTAGCTAAAATTTCTCTTTGAGCGTCGGTGAATCTTTGCTTTTTAGCCTCAAATTTTTTCGCGAAGTTTTGATCGCTAAAGAGATCATCCTCAAACCCAGAAATTTTTTGATCCAGATAATCTTTTATCAAAGTCGGAATGCTTTCAATATCCTGAAATGGTATGGAGGTGATACTTTTCAAAACTGTTTGGTTAAATTTTTTGCCCGGATCCATTTATTTCTAAATCAATACGCAGCGTCTCAATATTAATAATTAGCTAAATAAATACCAGACGATCCCGAGATTCAGCCTGAAATCTGAGACCGGATAATAAGGCGCTGCAAATGACCGGTTTTTCTGAATGGTCGTATTCAGGTGCTGGGCCTCGATGAAGAAAAACATTCGCTTCACTTTCAAATTAAAATACACATCCACAATCGGTTGGCCGCCTATAGAATACGATGATGAGTTTGGAAGAATAAATTCGTTCAGCACCGGCGAATATTCCCGCGAGGCGAACTTGCTGAAGTAATAAGCCTTAATTCCCGTTTGAATCTCAGCTGCATCTTTAAACGCTTTAGACTGCCAGTAAAGGTTTGCGCGACCAATAAATTTAGGCATCGGAAGCAAATCCTGATTGCTGAGCGCCGTCTGGAAATGCACACGCGGATTCAAATGAAATTTCCCGTAACTGAATATCGCTTCACCGCCGATCTGCGAAATATTCAAAGCTGAATTACTTTGCTGAGATTGTGCTGCAGCATCCAGATACGTATAATTGTTAATCATGAAATAGTTGGCAAATACCGAACTTTTAAACCATTTCAAGTTTACCGAACCGCCAATTTCGGTAATCGTTTCATTGACTGGATTTTCAAGGAAATAATTAAACCTGCGGTAAACAGAAGGGTTCATCAACAGATTAAATGTTGGGGAGGCAGTTTGGAAATTCACTTTCGCATCTACAAAATAACCCGCGACAGGCTCGAATTTCAGCAGGTTCTGAGAGCGCAGATAACTGCCAAATTCTGTTCCGGTAGAAATCTCAAGGTTTGAATTAAGTGCAACTTTATTCCACAAATTGATCTGGAGATTGCCCACCGCGCCCAAACGGTTTTCTGAAAGTTCCTGCGGAATGTTCAGGGATGCTGGTAATGCCTCGCCGATACCGAGTTTAATGCTTTGGTGACGGACTCCCGCGTCGAGCTTGATATTTTCCTTATCGAAAATAATACTCACGGTGTTACTCAGGTTTTTCGAATACTTTTTCGAAGAAAGCGGATAATCTATGAGTTCTGAAATGTCATCAAAATAAAAATCCTGCGGCAAAGCCTGTATGAAATAATATTTGTTGCCCTGATGGTATAGCGTATGCCGAATCTTGAACGGAAATTTTTCCGATGCAAACGGCCGGAACTGATGACTAAGATAATAGCGGCGGTAAGAAAAACGCGAATCTGCGCCGGTAAGGTTTACCGGTAAATTGATGCGGTTGTCAAAATTCGAGTTATCGCCCAAAAACAAGCCGATATCTGCTACACCGCCATTCTCCTGGTTGTTGACATTTTGATGAACGAAATGCGCGAAAGCATCGTATTTGTTATTCTTCGAAACATAATGTCCGGAGAAAATCACGTTGTTGTTCGCCGCAAGATTCTCTTGATAAAGCCCGAGCGAACGCAAGCCCATATATTCGAGGGCAAAATTGAAGTTTTTACCAATATTTTGCGTGTACGTAGTTTGTAGGGCAGCACCGCTACTCACCGAGTTGTGATAGATAAACGAAGTGGTGGGCGTTTTCACATCATAATATCTGATGTCTTTTATCCCCTGGATGATAAACGACTTATTTGTAGGTAAAAGTGAGAGATTCTGCTCGGTATTTACTTCAAAAATCAAAGGCTGAAAACCCGAGCCGATGTTTGCAAACTGAATACGTCCGAAATTATCGCGGTTGTTGTACTGCGTAAAAACAAAGGTTTTTTCAGGCGTGAATGCGGTATCGAAAATCTTCTTTTCGCTGAACTGTGTCCGGAAAGTATAATCGTAAATAGTGGGTTTAAAAATCTGCAGCGAATCTTTTCGACCCGAATCGATGACAAGTGTGTCTTTGGGTTTTACACGGTTAGAATCGGTTTTATTGAGCACCTGGGCGCTAAGAGACAGTGATAAAAAGAATATACAGAGAAGGAGAATCCTCATTATTTATTTTTGTGAGACAAATGTAAGAAATATGGGCAAATAAAAACCCCGCCGGGTGGCGGGGTAAGTTTTAAGAAAAATCTTAGTTGTAACCAGGATACTGTTTTAGGTTAGCGTTGCTGTTCAGCGCGCCTTGCGGAATAGGGAAGACAAACAGTTTATCACCGGCCGGGATCGTACAGTTAATCGTACAGTTCGATGGTCTTACGACAGGCAGATTGTGTCTCTTAAGATCGAAGAAGCGATGTCCCTCACCATAGAGCTCCTTAGCTCTTTCAGTCAGGATATCATTCAAAAGGTCGGCACCTGTATAAAGCGATCCGTTTCTTGAAGCTGCAAATGCGTTAAGTTCTGTAAGCGCCTGCGCATTCTGACCGGCTAAGTACAAACCTTCGATTCTGTTCAAGTATGCTTCTGAATAACGCAGAATTTTCACGTCTCTTACGTAATTTCCTTCAGAGGTAAGTCTTGGATATTTGTTCATCCAGTAACCTTTCGGGCTGTCTGTATTCGGCGTTGTAGGTCCTGTGTTTGAAATCAAACCAGTGGTAAGTGAACCTCGACGGATATCTGTAGCTGCGAAACTGCTGTAAAACGACTGGTTGATCAGCATACTTCTACGTGAATCCTGACGGCTATAAAACACTGGAAGCGAAACGTTTGAACCAATACCATTAGCTCTGTTAGTCACCTGGTTGAAATCAAGTTCCCAAATAGTTTCCGGCTGCTCTTCTGAAGCAGTATCATCATTACCTGCAAAATAGCTTGTGTAGGCACTGATCGAATTCGTTCCAAGTCCGAATGAACCTGCAGGCGCGGAATCAATTACCTGTGTTGCAAGATCTACAGCCTTTTGGGCATCTCCCGCTGCACGGCGCGTAATGTATACTCTTGAAAGTAACAGTTTGGCTGCATCTTTTCCTAGTAATACTTTAGACTGCGGTGTAGCTTCAGCGTTTTGCGCACCTTCGGTAAGGTCTTGAATGATTCTGTCATAAACTTCAGCAACCGTTGCACGTGCCGGCTGAATGGTAACATCATACACATCCGTCACCAACGGCACACCATACTCCTGATTCACACCAGATGAAGGTGTAGGTGAGTAATAGTTCACCAAAATGAAGTAAGCCATACCGCGCAAAATCTTAGCTTCTGCTTTCATGCGGATTACCTCTTCATCTTCAGGGACCGAAGACTGAATCACGAAATTACATTTGGTGATCATGTCATACAAAGTTCCGTAAAACTTAAAATCATTTACGGTCGCACTGTAGTTGTAAGTATAGGTTGTAGTGTAAGATGAGTTCGAGTTCGAAACGAAGAATTTGTCACCCAAAATATCGGCAAACATTGTAGCTTCGGCACCAAGGGCATTAGCTGAGGAAATTGAAAGGTAAGCACCGTTCAGAAGTTGCTGAAGTTTGGTGGGTGTATTGATCTCGTTTAAGCTGTCCTGGTCGGGCGGAAGCAATTCCAGATCACGGTTGCTGCAGGAGTTGCTCGTGAAAAAGACCAGCGCTGAGGATAATATTATTAAATATTTTTTCATTGTTATATTAAATTTAGTCATTAAAAACCGATTTGAATTCCGAATGAAACGGTACGAACCACTGGAGAGGCGTACCAATATCTGCCTTTTCCAAGTGCTGACCATGAGTTGGAAGTTGATTCCGGATCATAGTTCAAATCTTTATCAAATACGTATGTAAGCAGGTTTGTCCCTCTTGCATAGATAGTCAGGTTGTTTATGCCGGTAGCATCCTTGAATGTATCGCCGAAAGAATATGCAATTCTGGCTTCTTTAAGTCTGATATGATCACCTTTGTTCAGGAATCGCGAAGATTCAAGTCTTGAACTTCTTGGGTTAGTGATCACCGCTTTCGGGTTGTCTGCACTGAAATTTTCAGCTCCCGGCGCATCAGTCCAGCTATTATAAAGCGCATCGGTAATCTGGTTTCTGGTCGCAAAACGTCCGTCGTGGATTGTGTAAGAGTGAACACCATTCTGCACGTAGAAATCAAACTGCCCTGAAAGCATAAAACTCAAAGTAAAGTTTTTGTAGTCGAATGAGTTTGTAAGACCAACGTTATAAGTTGGGAATGCATTTTTACCCATCCATACCTTCTCCGCTTGTGCCTTGTCATTTGTTACAGTGGTGCGTGAACCATCAGTATACCAAATACCGTCACCCGCAGAAATACCATTGGCTGCATCATCGGTTTGCGCTACACCTGCCCAAAGCCATGTGTAATATTCACCGAAAAGTTTGCCCGGAGCAAAAGCTACAAGTTCATTACTTCCATCAGATGTTTCTCCTTCAAATGTTACCAGATCAACGTTCAGTTTTTCGATTCTTGATTTTCCGTAAGATCCATTCGCATTGATGTTCCAGCTGAAGTTTTCAGTCCGTACCGGTACTGCATCCACTACCACTTCAAAACCGCGGTTTCTGATGGCGCCAACATTGTCATAGAAGAAAGTAGGACCACCTGTTTCCACCGCCGGATAGGAGCGGAAGATTGCCTTATCCGTCAGTTTGTCGTAATAATCTAAGGTAAATTTGAGCCTTTCATTCAGAATTCCGAAATCTGCACCTACATCAAGATGCGCAGATTCTTCCCAGCTCAGGTTACGGTTACCCGCCGAAGCGATAAATCCATTACCACCGTATGGTCCCCAACCGATGTTGGAATCATAAACAAGTGTCGCGTACTGGTTGTACTGGCTGTACCACTGGTCTGCGTAAGGAATATTACCCAGGACACCGTAGCTTGCACGAAGCGTCAGTGACGAGAAAGCATCAGGCATGAAAGATTCATTCATCACATTCCAGGAGCCACCTAAAGACCAGAAACTACCCCATTTGTTTTCACCCAAAGTGGAGTTACCGTCACGGCGAAGCTGCCCTGAAATCGTATACTTACTGTCTAAAGTATAATTAAGTCTTCCGAAATACGAAATCTGTCTCCACTGCTGGTCTGTGTTTGAGGCAAACTGCTCATCAGAGAAACCAAAATAAGGTCTGGGATCGTTCTGCGTGAAAGTAATCGCCTGGAAGTTGTTATAGGTATGATCCTGATACTCCATTCCGAGGAATGCCTGAACATTGTGACGTCCATTGAAGATATTTCGGTAACCTAATGTATTCGACCAGTTCCAGTCGAAAATTGTAGTGCGGAAATCACCAAGGAAACCTTGAGTATCCGTCATGATCGTATACACAGGATGCCCCGCAAGAACGTTTTGTCTTTCCGTCATGAACTGTGCCTGCATACCGTACAGGGAATTGAAATAGAAATTCTTGATGAACTGATAATCCATATTCGCTGAACCGATGATGGTGTTGATCGTAGATTTCTGGCTGGTCTCATCCAGGATAGAAACCGGGTTGAAACCTGGTGTTGGTGAGCCTTCACCCAGATCCTGATTGTAGTCACCGTTCTCAAGATAAATAGGTCTCAGTGGAGAAATCATGATCGATGATGTAACCGGGTTTGCCGATGCACGTCCACCGAAATAGGTTTGTCTTTTGATATTTGAATAATTGAGGTTTACCCCAAATTTCAGTTTATCAGATGCTTTGTGATCTACAGCCGTATTTACACTTATTCTGTCAAAGTTTGAGGTTTTGATCAGTGGGCTATTGTTATAATACGTTCCACCGATACGGAAAGAGGTATTCTCGCCACCACCTGATGCAGAAAAGTTGTAAGTGTTTACTACAGATGAAGTTCTGTTTACGGCCTTTACCCAATCTGTATTGGTGGTCCCGTCATAATTACCCTCATAGGTAGGTTCTGAGAGGAAAAAATTTGTAGCCTCCTGCAGTGTAGAAAAGGTTTGGCCCAGAAGGTCCTGACTGTTCCACATCAAGATTCCACCATATTTAATGTATTCGTCAGAAGACATCAGTTCCATCTTGTCGAAGGCGCGGTCCTGTGTTCCGGTCTCAGTAGAGAATTCAAAACGTGTCTTTTGGTTATACTTTCCTTTTTTAGTGGTAATCAGAATCACACCGTTCGCACCGCGTGAGCCGTAAAGTGCAGTAGCCGAAGCGTCTTTCAGCACTGACACATTTTCAATAGCATTCGGGTCGATCGCGGAAAGCGGGTTCCACGATTCCATCAAGGAAGCGTTATCTGATCCCTTCCCTACAATTACACCATCGATTACGTATAGTGGGTTTGGCGTACCAAGAAGAGAACTTACCCCACGGATGGTTACCATATTTGATGATCCCGGATCACCACTGGCTGAAGAGAAGTTGAGCCCGGCCACACGGCCGTTCAATACTTCATCCACCGATGAAAATGGTGTGCTTTCAAAATTAGCCTTGGAAACTACATTATATGCGCCCACTTTCTGAGCCGGATCCAGCTTGATCCCCCCGATCAGTACTACCTCCTGAATTTCTTTAGTTTTAGTTGCAGTATCTCTGTTTGCCCGCTGCGCATTCAATGCGTGTCCTGCAAAGAAAAGCACGCCGATACTTAAAACTCGTAATTTTACATTCATATTAACACATTTTAATATTTTAATAGGCAAATATGTTAATTTATATTAACATAGCCAAAACAATTTTTAGGAAATTGCAATCTTTTTTTTGTTCTGGTACGGAATGTGTGACGTAATACCCATTTCTTTTCCAAAATGGCAACGATACCCGTTAGCGCCCGATTTTACACGTTTTCGTGAACGGAACTGAAGCTTTGATCTCGACGAATTACTTAAATTTTAAATAAAAAATGCTCCACCCAAACGGGTGAAGCACTTTTATAAATTACAACGTCTAAACTATTAGAAGTTCGGATTGTTGTTGATTTCTGCCTGAGGTATATCATACGTCAGTCTATCATCATCAGAGTTGAAACTCTGGCCTGCAAAGAACAAGTGGTTCGGACCTCTCTTCACCGTTGCCTTGTTTCTCTTCATAGCCAGGTAGCTCTTACCTTCACCCCACAATTCGATTCTGGTTTGCAGATAAATCTCATTCAATAGAGCTGTACCAGAAAGACCGGAAATGTAAGATGTATCCGCGACTCTGTTAGCTAAGAAAGAGCTAAGTACTGTTCTTGCCTGAGCTTCGTTTCCAGACTTCGCAAGGGTCTCAGCCGCAAGAAGGTGGAACTCATCAACACGCATGTAAAGGTAGTCTGTGATCACGATACGCTGACCACCGATTGTACGCGCAGGATCAAAGAATTTATTCACAGGAACAGCAGGATAATCAAATGTACCCGCAGCATCAGCAGGAGCCGTAGTGAATCCGCTGGCAGTTTCATTTACAGATCTGAACTGGTTTCTTCGGATATCATCTGCACGCATTGCACTGTAAAGATCTAAGTCAATAGATTTAGCATCACCAACCCAAGAGTAAGAGTACGTGGTAATATCTAACTGACCCCACCAGCTGATCAAGTCAAGATCGTTTGCCAGTGTAAGGTCGAAGCCCCACATCCAACTTGGAGTCGCCAGGCTATTGAATCCGCCCCCTGTAGCACTAGCTTCGTCAAATACAAGGTCACCTGCAGTAGTTTTAGGGAACTTAGCAATTAATTCTAATGAAAGAGTAGCTGCTTTCGCGTTATCTCCCATTGCAGCATATGTGTATGCCAACAAACCTTTAGCCACATCCTGATTGATCATCCCTTTGTTTGCACGGCTGAAACCGTTCAGCAAAGTTACTGCCTCAGAAAGGTCCTTCACGATCTGTGCGTAGATCTCAGACTGTAAAGCTTTAGGCTTCGCTGCTACACCAGTATCCGTATAAAGTGGAATTGCAGGTGATGCCGGATCATATTTGGTAGTGAAATACTGAGTAAGGTAGAAGTATGCATAGGCCCGTATCGCTTTTGCCTGACCCATTGATGCTTTATCGCTGGCTGTAGCAGGAACGAAATCGTTTCCACCCAATCCCGCGATTACATCGTTTGCAGCGTATGCAATTCTGTAGTAATATCTCCACGGCATGTAGTTGGAGTTATTAGTAAAGTCAGTAGTCGCTGTAAGGTTGGCAATGTTTCGGTACCATCCATAAGTTACACCGCTCAGTACCATATCACCCGACAAAAGGTCTGCAGTGAGGTCGTAACCTTTCTGACCGTAATCATCATGACCCGTAGTACCTCCTGTTCCGGTATTTACCATCATCAGGTAAAGACCGTTCAGTTTCGCCTGAGCTGGCGGATTTGCCAACGTTTCCGTCGGCTCGCTTTCCAAAAACTCATCTCTACAAGAAGTAGTAGTGAAGAGTAGTCCCATCATGGAACCTAATATAAGTAGCTTTTTCATTTGTTAATTAAAAATTTAGAAGTTTGTCTTTACACCAAACGTAATGGTAGAAAGAGGTGAATATCTGTAAGTGTTACTGTTCCCGGTTTCAGATGTTGTAGGGTTGAAACCTTGTCTCTTAGTTTGGATCCACAAGTTATCTCCCGTAAGTGAAATAGTAAGACCGTTAAGTCCAAGACCTGCAAAATATTTGTTTGGCATTGTGTAAGCCAGTCTCACATTATTCAACACAAGATAATCAGACTTTGTGAGGAACCTTGTTGACATACTGTTATAGTTAGTATCTCCAGTACGGTTGCTGGTAAGTCTTGGTACATCTGTGATGTCACCTGGGTTCTGCCATCTTTGCATGATATCCTGGTGCCAGTTGTTGTTACCTACGACACTGTTGTGCATCAATGCTGCGTAAGCGCCGTCATAAGCGTATCCACCGATACCATACAGGAACTGAGCAGATAGTGAAACCGCTTTGTAACCTGCATTTACAGAGAACGCACCTCTAAGGTCAGGAATAGCTGATTTACCCACATATTTCTGAGTTGCTTGTGTGTAGTTTTCTGTAGTTGCTTCCAACACTGTAGCTCCAGGATTAGCGGCTAAAAACTCAGCAAGTGACGCGATCTGCTCACCAGAATCGAATTTTCCGTTACCGTTGTTATCCGTATAGCTTACGTTCCACATGGCTGCACCCGTTGCAGGGTTCACGCCAGCCCATTCTCTCATATAGAAATCATAAAGTGAGTGACCTACTGATCTACCGAAGCCAACTTCAGCTACATCAATAATCTTTGGCTGCTGCGTAGAAGGATCAATTGGCATTCTGGTAAGCTTGTTATCAAGCCATTCACCGTTCACAGAAAGATCTAAATAGAAATCGTCTTTATTAATTACGTGACCTGTCAATGTAAATTCAACACCCTGGTTCACCAAAAGACCGTCGTTTACTTTCAGGATTGCGTTACCTGTAGAAGGTGCAAGTCTTGAATCAAAGATAAGCGCGTCTGTAGTTTTGTGGAAATAATCTACAGAACCTTCAATAATTCTGTTTTTGAATAAGGTGAATTCTGCACCCGCATCAAACACTTTAGATTTTTCCCATGTAAGTTCTGGGTATCCGATTCTGTCAAAAGCCGCAGCCGGAAGATCCATAAAGTTACCAGGGTTGTACACATTGTACCCAGGGTAGTAACCTACACCTGCCTGATCACCTACAGTACCGTAGCTGGCCTTAAGTTTAAGTCTGTTGAAAACGTTGCTGTCCTGCATGAAAGCTTCTTTGTTTACAACCCATCCAAGACCTACGGAATAGAAAGTATCCCATTTGTCATTAAGGAATCGTGAAGTACCGTCTCTTCTCACACTTGCAGAAAGCAAATATTTACCTTGGAAATCATACATTGCCTGACCAAAGAAACTTTCAAGCGCATAGTTGTAAAGGTAAGAATATGCCGGGTTCTGGTTGATTGCGTTGTTGAATTCGCCACCATCAGGAATTACCAAACCATATTTAGAAACTGACATGTAGTTGTATTTCCAGTCAGTTGTTTCATGTGCAGCAAAAGCTTGTACGTTATGATCTCCAAACTTCTTCATGTAACGAAGCAACTGAAGGAAGTTGTATGAAAATAATTCTGTACGAACTTTATAAAGTGATCCGAACTGGGAAGCAGAGCTACCGTAGTAAGGGTTGCTGTAGTCGTTTCTGGAGTTGTTGTAATACTGACCACCGATTCTTGTTTCGAAGCTCAGGTCTTTGGTAATGTCAGCTTTCAGGAAGAAGTTCGCGTTCATTTCGTGCTTCTTTCTGTTATCCAGGTTGTACGTTGCGTCCGCAATAGAGTTAGTAAGTGCACCGAAACCTCTACCGTTACCATAATCGTACTGGTATCCACCATAATATGGATCATTTACGAAGCCACCCTGAGCATTTCTAAGGAACAATGGATAGATAGAAGGAATGTTATCTACGAACCAGAAGATACTCCCACTGTCTTCAGTCTGGCCGTTTCTGTCTGTATCAGAGAAAGCATAACCCATGTTGAACTCACCTTTCAACCAAGATTTAGCCTGGTGTGCGATGTTCAAACGTCCGCTGTAACGCTCATACTTAGAGTTGATGGTATAACCTTCATCTTTCAGATAACCGATACCGGTATAATAAGTAGTCTTTCCTTCACCACCGCTGATGCTGAAGTTGGTCTCAGATCTCATAGAGGTCTGGAAACCATAGTCTCTCCAGTCTTCCGGGTTATATTTTCTTGTAACACCTTCTCTTACCTGATGTGTAGCAGGATCAATCAACTGTGCTGCCGTAGCATTCCACATATTATATTGAGTTCTTACACCCGCCGTAGAGAAAAGTCTTGCATTAGCATAAGCTACAGGATCTGCACTTCCGCTTAGTCTTCCCTGGTTGTAAAGTGCTTCCCATGAAAGTCCGATGTATTGTTCCGGGCTGCGGATCACATCGTAACGCGGGATTAAAGGTGCATTGAAACCAATTCTAGTGTCGATTGTTACTACATCTCTACCGGCTCTACCTTTTTTAGTCTGAATCAATACAACACCGTTCGCACCTCTGGAACCATAAATTGCGGTTGCAGTAGCGTCTTTAAGAACAGTCATGTTTTCGATGTCGTCTGGGTTGATCGCAGATACGTTACCTGCAAACGGAATTCCGTCTAAAACATAAAGCGGCTCTCTGTTTCCACTTACCGATCCGAAACCTCTAATTCTGATAGAAGGCTCAGAACCCGGCTGTCCGGAAGTAGTAATAACACGTACACCAGCAGCTTCACCAGTCAGCGCCTGTGCAACGTTCGATACATTTTTCTTAGCAATGTTCTCACTGCCAACTTTGGAAACCGATCCAGTGTAATCTTCTTTTTTCACTGCGGTATAACCAACAATCACCACCTCATCTACTTCAACAGTTCTTGTTGAGTCAGTCTGAGCATATGCCATTCCTCCTCCTAAAAAGAAGATAACACCTGCTCCGAGTGCTTTTAATTTCACATTCATCTTAACACATTTTTTTTAAATTGAACGCAAATATGTTAATTATATTTAACATTAACAAACCGCTCCAATACTCAGGATATTTATTCGTTTTTGATTTTACAATGGTTAAGCGTGATTAATGCCTCATTATAAATAATTGAAAACCTTTTTTGGATTACTTCTGTTAAATTTCTAAAATCCTTACATTAACTAAAATTTTGATTTTTTTATAATTTAACATTTCAGCGTGAGCCACAAGCTGCGAATTAGATTAAATTTTAATTATTTTCTTGCCTTTAAAATAAAAAGCCACCAAAAAACTTATCGTTTTTCTTACGAATTTGCTTTTTTAAAAAAAATCCGTCCCTTTTGCGAAAAAAGGACGGATTAACGAAAAATTAACTGAATGAAGTTTTCATTCAAAGGATGTTACCATCCAGGGTTTTGCTCTGCCTGCAAAATAGGATTGTTGGTAGTGGAGCTTAATGGGAATGGCCACAGCACTCTGAAGTCTTCCTTCGGTATCATCGCCACACCGTAAGGTCCTGTATATGGCGTACCCAGAGTAAACATAGCTGCAGTAGGCATTGCGTTAGCTACTTTAGCCGGGATTCCTGGCATTGGCACCAAATCGTCGTACAGTAATCTGTGAATATCATTCCATCTCATACCTTCGCCCAAAAACTCAATACGTCTTTCAGTGATGATCGCATCTACCATTTCGGTAGCATTAGCGAACGAGGCCGCAGTATACGCTTCAGTTGCCGGTGCAGCTAGTGCGCGGTTTCTTACCTGGTTCAGCTGTGTAAGAGCCATAGGCAGATTTCCGAGACGGGCATTTGCCTCCGCCATACTCAGCACTACCTCAGCATATCTCAGGATAGGGGTTGCATCGGTGAGGTTCGTGATATCTTTGTATTTGTTTGAAAATTTCACACCTGACGCTGCGGTTCTCACCATAGTACCTTCTTCGCGACGCTTGTCGGTAGCTGTCCAGCGCGGATTTCTCCAAATAATGGGGCTGATACAAACCAGTGAACGGTTATTATACATAGAAGCTAACGCCGCATTTACACCAGGGTTTGTAACTGCCGAGTTTTCAATGGAGAAAATAGACTCTGTGTTGCCATAATTGCTGGTGAACGGAGCTGATGGCGCGCCTAACGCATACCCGGCAGCAAGTTTAGCTCCTTCAGTAAGCACTTTGTTCCAGTCACGCATGTTAAGATACACCCGCACTTTTAGTGCCGCTGCAGCTTCCTTAGACGCTCTTGTGATCTTCATGTTACCCGTACGCGTCGTCTTACTCGGCATCATACTTTCCGCATTGTTCAGATCCGTAATAATCTTTGCATAAGCTTCTGCAACGGTTCCACGACCTACGGCTAAAGCCTGATCAATAGTCGCTGGAGAAGTGATTGCGAAATCTCTATAGGGAACACCTGGATGTGTTGCTCCGGTAGTGAAATTGTATGGTCTTGCAAAGTGCTTAAGCAACTCAAGATGCGCCAATGCACGGAAGAAATACATCTCACCTGCGTACCCATCCTTTACAGCTGTTGTAATTACGCCGCCTTCTGCAGCTTTCGCAGCCCCTTCAAGTACAATATTCGCCTTGTTGATCAGTGCATAAAGGTTTTCATAGTGGTGAACGTTGTTTGCCGTACCTGGATCATAGGTCGCAGTGTAAGTCAACTGATAGAATGTGGCGGTATTCACCATATCCTCTCCACGCATATCACCCTGCACGGTATAGGCCGAACCGAAGGCATATCCGCGCGGCGTGTTGGCCGCACCGGGAGCTGTATAGTAAAATCCGTTCTGAGCCGCGTTGTACACTCCCATTACCGCCAGGTCTACGTTAGCTGCCGTAGAAAATGCCAAGTTCTCATCGATGCTGTTAAATGGCTTCAGGTCTATAATCTCATCCCGTGAACAAGATGTCCCGGCAAAAGCGACCGCTGATAGGGATAGCACCAATCCCAGTTTTTTAATTATATTCTTTTTCATTTTTATTTAAATATTTATAGTGAAATATTAAAGCCCATAGTAAATACACGCTGGCGAGGCGTTGCATTAAGGTCTACACCATTTGTTTCCATCTCCGGATCCAGACCTGTGTATTTGGTAATGATGAATGCATTCTGGGCCTGAACATAGATTCGCATGCTCTTGATACCCACCTGCTCAACCACAGTTCTTGGTAAAGTGTAGCCCAGTGAGATAAGATCGAATTTCACATAATCTCCATCCTCCAAAAATCTTGAGGTAGCGTTGCTCGACTGGTTGGTGAATGTGTTGTCACCAAAGAACAGCCTTGGCGTCCATCCGTCTCCCGGATTTGTCGGGCTTTGCCATCTGCCCAGGATTTCGCTGGAGTTGTTTGTAAAGTTCAGGTTCATCATCTCTCTTCTGGTAGAGTTAAAGATTTTGTTACCGCCTGCAAACCTTACGGTAGTGCCCAGATCAAAATCTTTATATCTTAAACGTAAACTTGTGGCTCCAAAGTATTTAGGTAAACTTTGTCCCAGGATCATCTTGTCTGCAGAAGTGCTTAAAGTAGCCGCCTGAGAAACATCGCCAGGGTTTGACTGGTTGAAAACTGCATATCGGTTTCCGCCTACAACACCCTGTACAAGGCTGCCATCTGCTTTATAATACACCGGGTTTCCGTTTGCTGGGTTCACACCCCAGTATTTAAAGCCCCAGATAGAGTTGATAGATTCGCCTACACGGTTGATGTTATTAAGACCAATCATGTCTGCATTGTTATTGGCCAGTGAAAGAACTTCGTTTTCGAGCGTAGTAATGTTTGCGTTCAGATCGAGACCGAAATCTTCGGTGTTGAAAACGGTGTAATCTGCAGAAAACTCAAGTCCTTTGTTCACCATGGTACCGATATTCTTGTAGATAAGGTTACCAGGAATACCCAAACCACTGTCCAGCGGTGCTCCAAGGATGATATCATCGATTTGGTTCTCATAATAATCGAATGTAAAACGCAGTTTGTTGTTGAACATCCCAAGATCAAGACCTGCGTCAATTTTCTTGGTACTTTCCCAACGAAGTTCGTCGTTACCGATTTGCGAGTAAGCAATACCGTTATAATCCGCATATTTCAGGTTACTGAAAGTTCCCAGATAAGGGTAGTTTCCGATGTCTGTGTTTCCTACCTTAGCCCACGATGCGCGAAGTTTTAAGTCATTAACTACATCAGCGATACCCTGCATGAAGTTTTCTTTTGAAACTGTCCATCCTGCTGAAACTCCCGGGAAGTTACCGTACTTGTTTGCATATGGAAGAGAAGAAAGACCGTCTCTACGGATTGATGCCTGAAGGAAGTATTTTTGCGCAAAATTATAGTTCAAACGTCCTGCAAGTGATACAAAACCGTTCTCGGTGATACCACCACCGGCCTGTAGCGTACCGATTGAGCCGCTTATTACACCGCTGCCGAAATACACGTTAGACAAATTGGTTCCCCCACCGAAGAAACTCTGGACCTTTTGCTTCTGAATCTCATTCACACCTACAAGTGTTACATTGTGGTTTTCACCAAATGTCTTGTCAAATGTCAGGATGTTTTGAACGTTATTTCTCAGAAGGTCAGAGAAATCATTTCGGATAAATCCGTTTGATCCCTGACCATCACCGTGCACCGGATTCCAGTAAACGTAGCCTTTGGTCTGAGACTGGTCTACACTCGCCTGAAGTCTGTAGTTTAGGAAAGGAAACAGACGGATATCTGTAAATACCGATCCGATGAATCTGTTCACATCTGATCCATATTTGTTATTATCGATGGTGTACATGATGTTGGTAATGTTATCACCCGCTAACATCGTATTCTGCCATCTGCCCACCACACGTGGATCTATAAGATCAATATTATATCCTGTAGGATGCGCAGGATTGTACACCGGTGTATTCGGTAACTGACGGATCGCGTTGAAAATATTACCCGAAAGTGATGAAGTACCTGTGTTAAGCCCTTCGTACTGTGTTTTTGTAAAACTTAAATTGGTTCCGATCTTTAACCAGTCGAAAGCCTGATGGTCGATATTCGCACGTCCTGTGAAACGCTTCATCGCATTCGGCTTGGTAACACCCTCCTGGTTTGAGTAACCAATCGACGTATAGTAATTAGACTTCCCTAAAGAACCGGAAGCAGACAATACGTTATCTGTCTGGAATGCCGCTGAGCGAAGTACCGCTTTTTGCCAATCAGTATTGAACTCTGTCCCGAACGCGATAGGAGTTTGTGTTGCCGCAGTTGTTGTATTTGCTCTCTTTTCGTTTGAAATCGTGATGAAGTCAGGTGTTTGAAGCAAATCATAGTAACCAGCAGGACTTGCATACCCCGCATAATTACTGAAGTTTAGGTTGAATTTACCGCCACGGCCCTTTTTGGTCGTGATCAGGATCACTCCGTTGGAGGCACGCGAACCGTAGATCGCTGTTGCCGCACCGTCTTTAAGGATTTCGTACGATTCAATGTCATTGGGATTTATTTCACCCAAACCGTTCGTAGCCGTTTGTCCACCAATATCACCAGACCAGATAGGAACACCGTCTACAATAATCAAGGGACTTACCCCATTTGTGATGGATGCAACACCTCTGATTCGGATTCGTGGAGCTTCACCTAAAACGCCAGTAGGCGTAGAAACTGATACACCCGCAGCTCTACCTGCAAGCTGCTGTTCAAAACTCGGCGCGGCGATCGAAGCGATATCCGACGCTTTGATTGACGAAATCGCTCCGGTAACCTCACTTTTTCGCTGCGTACCGTAACCCACTACGATCACCTCGTCGATGTTCTGCACTTTTGCAGTATCTTGTTGTGCGGAGAGCGTTTGACCAGCAAAAAACACAACAGCGATGCTAAGTACTTTAATTTTCACATTCATATTAACACTATTTAATATTATTTTCGCAAATATGTTAAAATTCTTTAACATACCAAACTTTATCTATTGAGTAAATGGAAAATTGTTTGAATAATTATTAAATTTTATAATATTTAAATTATATTAAAGCAAGTAAATCACAAAAACATTAATAATTCCGTAATTTTAAGTTCAATTCTGACCGTTAAATTAGATTTCTCATATTAAGACAATAAGCAATTTAAAATAATTCTAAAATAGGTTTTAGTTAAAAAAAAGACCTGCTTCTCAGCAGGTCTCCTATTTATATGTCAATTTTATTATTTGAGTTTCTTCTTCACAGCAACTTCTTCATACACTTCCAGGATGTCACCAACTTCGATATCGTTGTATCCTTTGATGTTCAAACCACATTCGTAGCCTTTCGTTACTTCTTTCACATCGTCTTTGAAACGCTTCAAGCTTTCCAGTTCACCATCAAATTTCACGATTCCATCACGCAGCAAACGGATTTTGGAGTTTCGTGTCACCTTTCCGGTCAAGACCATACAACCTGCAATAGAGCCAACTTTCGAAATCCTGAACACTTCACGGATCTCTACGTTACCGATTACCTGTTCTTTGATCTCCGGCGAAAGCATACCTTCCATCGCTTCTTTTACATCGTCTATAGCAGCGTAGATTACAGAATATGTTCTGATCTCAATCTCTTCTTTATCAGCAAGGTCTTTCGCATTTACACCGGCACGTACATTAAAGCCGATCATAATAGCATCCGAAGCTGCTGCAAGCAACACGTCGGACTCGGTTATCTGACCGACACCCTGATGGATGATGTTCACGCTGATCTCTTCTGTGCTAAGACTTTGCAACTGATCTGAAAGTGCTTCCACAGAACCGTCCACGTCACCTTTAAGGATAATGTTAAGTTCCTTGAAGTCGCCAAGGGCAATTCTACGGCCAAGTTCATCAAGCGTAAGGTGCTTCTTGGTGCGGATAGACTGTTCGCGTTGAAGCTGTTCACGCTTAGTGGCGATACTTTTCGCTTCTCTTTCATCTTCAAACACGCGGAATTTATCGCCAGCTGTCGGCGCACCGTCGAGTCCCAGAATCGTAACAGGTATTGATGGACCGGCAGATTCAAGAGGCTTACCACGCTCATCAAGCATTGCTTTTACCTTACCGTGGTTTTTACCTGCAAGAACATAATCACCTACCTTCAGTGTTCCACTTTGTACAAGGATAGTAGAAATATATCCACGACCTTTATCAAGTGACGCTTCAATTACTACACCCTGGGCGTTCTTGTCTGGATTAGCTTTTAATTCGAGCATTTCTGCTTGAAGCAAAACCTTATCCAGCAACGCATCCATATTGTTACCAAACTTAGCTGAAACCTCCTGAGACTGTACATTTCCACCCCATTCTTCTACGAGTACATTCATCGAAGAAAGTTGCTGACGTACGTTATCTGGATTCGCGTTTGGCTTATCTACTTTGTTTAACGCAATGATCATCGGAACTCCCGCCGCCTGTGCGTGAGAGATCGCTTCTTTGGTCTGAGGCATCACATCATCATCCGCAGCTATCACAATAATTGCGATATCGGTGATCTGCGCACCTCTCGCACGCATCGCGGTAAAGGCTTCGTGACCCGGTGTATCCAGGAACGTGATTCGCTGACCGTTTTCGAGCTGAACATTGTATGCACCGATGTGCTGCGTTATACCCCCAGATTCACCAGCGATTACGTTTGTCTTTCTGATATAATCGAGTAAGGAAGTCTTACCGTGGTCTACGTGACCCATTACGGTAACAATAGGTGCACGTGGCAACAAATCTTCCTCAGTATCTGTATCTTCTTCGATCGCCGATTCTTCAAGATCCGCATCAGAGAATTCAATTTTGTATCCGAATTCGTCAGCTACAAGCAGAAGTGTATCGGCTTCCAGACGCTGGTTCATGGTTACCATTACGCCAAGAGAGAAGCACGCTGAAATCACTTCTGTCGGGCTGACGTTCATCAGACTGGCCAATTCACCAACAGTAATGAATTCGGTTACCTTCAGAGTTCTGTCCGCTGCATCCATTTCCTGCTGCAGTTCGTCCTGCTCGCGGCGGTATACACGTTTTTCTTTTCTGTATTTAGCACCCTTGTTCTTACCGCCTTTATTGGTAAGTTTTTCAAGTGTTTCTTTAATTTGGTTCTTTACCTGCTCATCGGTAAGTTCTACCGGCATTGTAGGTGCACCGCGTCTGCTGCCACCACGTCCGGCATTTCCACCCTGGCCTCCCGGACGGTTTCCACCCTGGCCACCACGGTTTCCACCAGCCTGACCGGGACCGCGATTGCCGCCCTGCCCTTGTGGTCTGTTACCTTGAGTACCAGCTGTTCCGGTGCCCGGTGTTGCAGGTTTTTCAATTCTTTTTCTTTTCTTCTTGGCTGCCGCGCTTGAAGATTTTGGTTTGTTGAACTGTGAAAGGTCCACAGTCTCTTTCAGAATTTTCACACCATCCAGCTTCTGATAAACAGTTTCGATCTTCTCAGGAACTGAAGGATCGGCCGGAGCTTTCTCGGGCTCAGCAGCAGGTTTTGGTGCTTCTTCTACAGGTTGTGGCTTCACTTCTTCTATAGCCGGTTTCTCCTCCTTCGGAGTTTCCTTCGGCGCTGTACGTGTACGGCCGCTTTCGATCTGTGAAAGATCTATCTTGTCAAGAACTTTAAATTCCTGCTTTTCCGCCGCAGGCGTATGCAGAGTAACCTCTTCAACCGGCTTCTCAGCTGGTGTTTCGACAGGTTTTTCAACCGGAGCTTCAGGCTTCTTAGGCTCGAGGTCTATTTTGCCCAAAACTTTGGTTTCGGGACGGGCGGTGGTTCTGGCGCGAATGATTTCTGGCTTAGATGGCTCTATTTCCAGTTTTTCTTCGGGAACCTTCGTGATCACCACCTCGTGCGAGGCTTTACGCTGCTCACTGTCCTTCGCGAACTCCGCTTTCAGTGCAGAATATGCTGATTCATCCAATTGAGCGTTCGGGTTATTGTCTACCTCCATTCCTTTAGACTGCAGAAACTCTACAAGTCTTGGGATTGAGATATTTAATTCCTTTACCGCTTTGTTTAATCTAATTTTGGACATGTATAATGTAAACTTTTGTTTTAATTTTTGGTAAAGTTAACCTATTTTAACGTTACCGGGTTTTTTTGGAAGTTTAATCCTCAAACTCTTCCTTCAATATCTGTTTTACTTCCTCGATAGTTTCCTCTTCCAAGTCAACCATTTTCAGAAGTGCATCTGTGTCTTTATCCAGCACACTTTTCGCAGTAGTAAGTCCTACTTTCTCGAATTCATCGATGATCCACTGTTCGATATCGCCTTCTTCACTTCCGGCAAATTCTTTCAGTTCTACGTCATCATCCTCAGCAGATTCTCTGTAAACATCAATCTCATAACCGCTTAACCAAGATGCCAAACGGATGTTCTGACCCTGTTTTCCGATCACTCTTGAAATTTCGTCAACCGGCGTATATACCATTGCATAATTGGTCTCGTCGTTGATGTCGATCTTGTTGATGGTGACATTACCCAAGGCTCTTTTAACCATGATCTCAGGATTTTTTGACCATTGGATCACGTCGATGTTTTCATTCTTCAGTTCACGTACAACGCCATGAATCCTTGAACCTTTCACACCTACACATGCTCCTACAGGATCAATTCTGTCGTCATAGGCATCTACAGCGATCTTCGCTTTCTCACCCGGGATCCGCACTACTTTTTTAAGTATAATGGTACCATCCTGAATCTCCGGAATTTCAAGCTCAAGCAGTTTTTCGAGGAATTTCGGTGCTGTTCTTGAAACGATAATCTGCGGTTTTGCGCCTTTGAAATCTACACTTTCTACGATCGCGCGGATGTTTTCACCTTTCTTGAAGAAATCAGACGGGATCTGGTTTTCTTTAGGCAAAATAAACTCATTCTCTTCATCATCAAGCAAAATCACATGTTTGTGACGGATGTGGTGAACTTCACCTACAACTATTTCGCCAATCTTGTCGCGGAACTCTTCATAGAGCATCGCATTGTTATGCTCCTGAAGTTTTGTAGCTAAAATCTGCTTCAGCGTAAGAATGCTGCGGCGTCCCAGACCTTCAATCGGGATTTCAATCGTAAAATCTTCGCCCACCTCAAAGGTTGGGTCAATTTTTTTAGCTTCAGAGATTTCTATTTCCAGGTCGTCATCTTCAGACATATCGTCTTCTACGATGGTTTTATTCAAAAATATCTGAAAGTCTCCCTTATCAGGATTCACGATCACATCAAAATGATCGTCTGAGTCGAATCTTTTTCTCAGCAAAGTCTTCAGCGAGTCCTCAATGATCGCCATCAGGTCGATCTTACTGATGCTTTTTTCCTCCTTGAAATCGCCAAATGCTTCTATTAATGCTAAACCGTCCATATTTATAAGTGATATAGAATGAGGCCTCTGCGGCTCCATCTTTATTGTTAAAATTTAATCGTTACCAGTGCTTTTTTGATGTCGGTGTACAGAATTTCCCTGTCTTCCACCACATCTGTCTTCCCTTTACCAATTTCTTTTGGTTTGCGGTATTTTAATGTCAAAATGATTTTATCTTCTCCCACTTCTTTCAATTCACCCGTGATCTCGCTTGAATCTGTCATTAATAAATCAAGTTCGCGCCCGATATTTTTCCGGAACTGACGAGGCGTACTAAGCGGTTCGCTCAGTCCGGCGCTCATCACCTGCAATGAAAAATCGTGCTCTTCACGATCCACATTAAACTCGATCGCGCGGCTCGCATCCAGACAGTCTTGGAGCGTTACGCCATTGTCACCATCAAGGATCACCGTGATATCGTCAGCGGCAGAAAACTTCAGATCTACCAAAAAAAGGTCTTCTCTTTCCGCCAAAAAAGTGTGAAGCAATTCTTCAATTCTTTTTCTAAATTCCATAATTTCATGTAGGTTACGAAAAAAGGCGTTCTTTCGAAAGCCTTTTCATTATTATCCGTAAATCCGGTGCAAATATACACATTTTTGGCTATCAGACAAAATTTTTGCAGATTATAAAACCTTAACGGGCTGTACCGCAGCGCCGTCTATTTAATTATATTTGCATGTTTTAAAGAATTTTATTTTGAATATTACAATTGTAGGTACGGGCTATGTAGGATTGGTAACGGGGACTACCCTCGCTGAACTTGGAAATACCGTCTATTGCGTGGACATCGACGAAGATAAGGTTGCAGCCATGCAGCAGGGCGTAGTTCCGATCTATGAACCCGGGCTTGAAGAGATGTTTTTGAGAAACATCCAGTCCCGCAGGCTGTTTTTCACCACCAATCTGAACGAAGCCCTGCAGAAAAGCGAAGTGATTTATCTCGCGCTTCCTACGCCGCCGGGTGAGGACGGATCCGCAGACCTTTCTTATGTTTTGAATGTGGCCGAAAAAATAGGTGAAGCGATGACCGAATACAAAGTCATTGTCAACAAATCCACAGTTCCGGTGGGTACCGCAGACACCGTCCGCGAAACCATCTCGGCAGTGACAGACGTACCTTTTGACGTAGTTTCAAACCCCGAATTCTTAAGAGAAGGCTTTGCCGTGGAAGACTCAATGAATCCCGCCCGCGTGATCGTCGGCAGTGAATCTGAGAAGGCACGTGAAATCATGTCGAAAATCTACCAGCCTTTCACCAATACCGGGATTCCGATTATTTTCATGGATGAAAAATCATCGGAACTCACCAAATATGCCGCAAACTCGTTTCTGGCCGTGAAAATCACCTTCATGAACGAAATCGCAAATTACTGCGAGAAAGTAGGCGCCGATGTAGATAAAGTGCGTCTCGGTATGGGTTCAGATGATAGAATCGGGCACCGGTTTCTGTTTCCGGGCATCGGCTATGGCGGAAGTTGTTTCCCGAAAGATGTGAAAGCTTTGATTAAGTCGGGCAAAAAAGAAGATTTTAATTTTCGGCTTCTGGAAGCGACCGAAAAAGTGAATCAAAATCAAAAAATTATTTTGGTTTCGGAAATCGAAAATTATTTCGACGGTGATCTTCAGGACAAAAAAATCGCCGTTTGGGGACTTGCTTTTAAAGCAAACACCGATGACATCCGCGAAGCGTCCTCACTTGACAATATCCGATTGCTGCTCGAAAAAGGAGCAGAAATCTCAGCTTATGACGCGATTGCCGAACAGAACGTAAGAAAAATCCTTGGTGATAAAATAAAATACGCTACCGACATGTATTCGGCGCTAGAAGACGCTGATTGTCTGCTTATTGCCACTGAATGGAGTGAATTCCAAAACCCGAATTTCGAAATGATGGCGGAACAGATGAAAAATAAAGCAATCTTTGACGGCCGGAATATGTTCGCCCTTGAACAGGTGGAAAGTACCGGGTTTTTCTATAAATCGATCGGGCGGAAAACCATAAAATAAGCTAAAACACACAATTTGAAATTAAATTTATTCGGAAAAGCTTTATTCATGGCGATGCTGGCGTTTGTCGTCAGCACGTTTGTTTATTTCTCTTTTGCAAATATCTATTCTTCGAAAATCCTCAATTTTCAGGAATTTGAACAACAGTTCAGTTCGGGCATCTATCAGTACAGAAAATTAAGCGGCTGGCTGCTGATCGGTGTTTACGAAGTTTTTCAGTCATTCAACCTCGATCCTGAAATATTTAAACTAAAATTTTTAGACCCAAAATCTGAGCCGCTATTTTACCTCAGTTTTTATCTTCTGAACACGTTTTTCCTGATGCTTTCGGCGGTCATGCTGACGCTGATTTCAGAATCAAAATCTTTCGAAGCCACCGAAACCGAGAAAACGCTGATCAACGGATTAATCATATTCACGATTTCCTTATCACAATTCGTGATCGTTCCATACGATGTTTCAAGTTATTTCTTTCTTATTCTATTCTTTTATATTCTCCTAAAATTTTTAAACCTACAAAACACGCAAAATCTCGTCTCATTGTGCCTAATCTTAGCACTTTCAACCCTGAACAGAGAAACTGCGGCGCTTTCTGTTTCGATTGCTGCCACGCTTTTATACGCTAAAAACGGACTTCGGCAAGACACAAAAGTTCCTGTGCTGATCTTAGCTGGTGTTTTCGTTTCAGGTTATTTTGGTCTGCGGATGTTTAGCGAAGATTTTACCACGAACGATGGAAATTTGTTGATCCAAAATTTTACACAGCCAAAGAATCTGCTGGGTCTGGTTTTTTGGATTACTTTTCTGGTTTTCTCGCTGCTCATCGCGAAAAACACAGGGTGCGCAAGAAGGATCTTGATGTTCCATGTCCTTTCAGCACCGTACATTTTAATATGTATTTACTCCGGAATTTTATACGAAATACGGCTTTACGTACCGCTTTTCATCACATCAGTTCTTATCGGACGCACGAAACTTAGCCAAATTTCATTAAATAAAACTATTTTTGGTTAAATATCATTAAACACAAATGACACAACCTCAGCAACAATGGACGGAAACCATCGAGGCGCAGCACTCGCTATTTGACCTGAAACTGAGCGAGGTGTGGCGCTACCGGGACTTAGTCTACATGTTCGTTAAGCGTGATTTTGTGGCCGGATTCAAACAGACAGTACTCGGGCCGCTGTGGTTTTTCATCAACCCGATTCTCACGACGGTTGTCTATCTCGTCATTTTTGGAAACATCGCCAATCTTTCAACAGATGGCGTCCCAAAAATTCTTTTCTACCTTGCCGGCGTTACGCTCTGGAACTATTTTTCCTCGTGTCTTACCGGCGCATCGAGCGTTTTCACCTCAAATGCAGCAATTTTCGGAAAAGTATATTTCCCGAGACTCGTGATGCCGCTGACCATCGTGATTTCCAATCTGATGCGCTTTGGCGTACAATTTCTGCTGTTCCTTATTGTTTTTATTTACTATTTAATTCAAGGTGAAGTACAACCAAATATTTGGGTTTTGGCTACACCTTTCTTAATTTTTTTAATGGGTTGCTTCGCACTCGGCATGGGGATGATTTTTTCGGCTCTTACCACTAAATACCGCGATCTGCAGATGCTTTTGGGCTTTGGCGTGAGCCTTTACATGTATGCCACGCCAGTGGTTTATCCGCTTTCAGCCTTATCCGGAATCTGGAAAAAACTCGCCTATTATAACCCACTCACCGGAATTTTTGAATGTTTTAAATATGGCTGGCTCGGCTCCGGTGATTTTTCGGCGATACTGCTTGCAGTGAGTTCTACTATCATCTTTGCGCTGCTGGCCATTGGCACCGTCATATTTAATAAAGTGGAGAAGAGTTTCATGGATTCGGTGTAAAGAGCAAAGTAAATAGTGAATGGTGAAAGTCTTATCCAGAAATTAAAACTTTGAACTATTGAACATTTGAACAAAATTGAACAACCGAACCATTAAACAAATTTGAACAATAAAGAATGCTTGCATTAAAAGCTGAAAATATTTCGAAACAATACCGCCTCGGGCAGGTCGGGACAGGTACGCTTTCGCATGACCTCAACCGATTTTGGCACAAAGTGCGCGGGAAGGATGACCCGTATCTCAAAATCGGGGAAACCAATGACCGTGCGACGAAAGCAGAATCCGAGTACGTCTGGTCACTGCGCGACATCAGTTTTGAAATTGAGCAGGGCGATGCTGTCGGGATCATTGGCCGGAACGGTGCAGGAAAATCCACTCTTCTGAAGCTTTTAAGTAAAGTCACTAAACCCACCACAGGAAAAATTTATACCAACGGCCGTATCGCCTCACTGCTCGAGGTAGGCACCGGTTTTCATCCTGAAATGACGGGTCGCGAAAACATTTTTCTTAACGGCGCGATCTTAGGGATGACCCGAAAGGAAATCACGCGCAAATTCGATGAGATTGTCGATTTTTCAGGCGTTGAAAGATATATCGATACACCGGTAAAAAGATATTCGTCCGGCATGTATGTGCGTCTGGCTTTTGCTGTCGCGGCGCATTTAGAATCAGAAATTTTAATTGTGGACGAAGTATTGGCCGTTGGCGATGCAGAATTCCAGAAGAAATGCCTGGGCAAGATGGGCGACGTGAGCAAAGGTGAAGGACGCACGGTTTTGTTTGTGAGTCATGATTTGAATGCGGTTTCGCAGATTTGTAATACGGGCATCTTACTGAACAAGGGCATTGTAGAGCACATCGGCACCATACGCGACACTGTTGCGACGTACCTCAATGCTGATAATGATGATGCAATCTATTTAAACACAGGCAATAATTCCCACAAGGCCATATTCATTCAGCAGATCGAAGTAACCCGGGATTGCGGAGGGGTTTCCAATGAGTTTACTTATGACGAACCCATCAATTTTAAATTCAGTCTCAGTATGAACGGACCGCCTCCGAAAGCAAGTTTCTTTGTGACCGTACTCGATTCCCGGAAACGAAGAATATTTTCCTGCGAACGCGAAAATATAAGTGAATACATGACGCTTACCATCGAACCTAAAACACTTGTCCGCGGCAAATATTCGATTCAGGCGTTTATTAACCAACCCAAAATCGCCCAACTTGACATGGTAGAAGATGTGTGCAAATTTGTCGTGACCGACCCCAATTCATATTTAGCAAAACACGGCGAATATGATTATGGATCGGTTTTCGGAAGATATAAATGGGATTAATATGATAAATAAGCTGAAAAAACTTTGGGAGGTTTACCGCAAAGAACGCTACCAGGAAAATTTGCGGCACGTGATGGATCACAAAACCGGACTTACCCCCGCAGAACACGCACGAATTTTAGCTTTTCCCGAATTTGTGCCCGGTGAGGCAAGCCTTTTCGGACAACCGTTTTCATTTTCGCACGGCCCTTCTTTAATTCACTCTGTTGACGAAATTTTTAAGGAAGAAATATACAAATTCACCTCAGAAAGTCCCACCCCGTACATCATAGACTGCGGTGCAAACATAGGTTTGAGCGTTCTTTATTTTAAAAGGTTATTTCCCGATTCTGAAATTGTCGCTTTTGAACCTGATGAGAAGATTTTTAAAATTCTCGAAAGAAATACGAATAGTCTCGAAAATGTAACCATCGAAAAAAAGGCTGTCTGGACGGAGGAAACTACGCTGGAATTTTTTTCTGAAGGTGCTCTCGCGGGATCTGTGGTTACCGATTTCAGCAATAAAAACGACATCATTGAGATTGAGACTGTCGATCTGAAAAAATTCCTGAATAGAAAGGTCGATTTTCTAAAAATCGACATTGAAGGAGCGGAAAACACTGTCTTTTTCGATATTGCAGACCATCTTCATCATGTGCAAAATCTTTTTCTGGAATATCATGGTCTTATTGGCGAACCCCAGAATTTAGGCGAAATCTTAAACGTACTGAAAGAAAAAGGCTTTCAGTATTACATCAGGTTAGCAGGCGAGACCATCAAGTTCCCATACTGTGGTGAAAAACCGTCAACGTTTAATCAACAGCTGAATATTCTCTGTTATCGAACTTGAAACTATGGAAAATGCCTTAATCTCAATCTGCATACCCACCTACAACGGCGAAAAATATTTGCAGGAAGCCCTGGATTCGGTGACCAAGCAGACGTACAAAAACATTGAGGTCATTATCTCTGATGATGCATCCGCGGATGCCACGCTAGAGATCGCGGAAAATTTTAAACAACAGGCTCCATTTCCTGTTTCTATTTTTAAACATGAGCCTGCCGGAATTGGCGCCAATTGGGATCACTGCATTGAAAAAGCCACTGGCGAATGGATAAAATTTCTGTTTCAGGATGACATTTTAGAACCAAACTGTCTTGAGGAATTCTTAAAAGTCCAACAGAAAACGGGCGAACATGTCTTTTTTTGCAAACGGATGATAATTGATTCTATTGGAAAGGACATTTCAGACACCTCCTACATTGCAGATCTTCAGAAGCGAATCCTGCCGGACCTTGCTGATTATATGGTATTTTCGAAGAAAGACCTGAAACTGATTGGTAAAAAAAAAGCGCTAAGCCACAATTTCATTGGCGAGCCGGTCGCGGGTTTTGTGAGCAAAAGCGCATATCTGAAAACGGGTCTGCACAATCCCATGCTGCGGCAACTTCTTGATTTAGAATATAATTTGCGCTTGCTTCGCAATTTCAACATCGTGCTGATCAATGAAAAACTGGTGCGTTTCCGCGTTCATCCTGAACAGACCACCCAACAAAACCGGCGCAAAAACATCAACGAACATTTGATTTTAGACCACTATATCATCCGGAATTATTATAAATATCTGGGCCGTGCTGCCATTTTAGGCTATTTTTATGAAAGGTTCGGTCTTCTTAAAAACCTGCGCGGCAAAATCCCATTCTGATGCATCCTAAAGTCTCCATCATCGTCCTCGCCTACAACCACCAGGATTTTATCGGAAAAAACCTGGAAAGTATTTTCATGCAGGATTTTGAAGGTAATATCGAGCTGATTATCTGTAATGATGCTTCCACCGACAATACAGACGCGAAAATCCGGCAAAAGATTGCGGACGCACCGGCAAATTTTAAAGTCAAATACTTCAACCATCCAAAGAACCTTGGCGCCACGCCTAATTTCTATTTTGCTTTGAAAAAGGCGACCGGCGAATTTCTCGCATTTTGTGAAGGTGACGACTACTGGACCGATGCCGCGAAACTCTCGGTGCAGCTAAAACTGATGGACGGAAACCCGGATTGTGCGCTGACATTTCACCAGGTCATCAACGTTTCGACGCATAGCGAGTATGACGGAAAAATATTTGCAGAAATCCAGGACCGTGAATTTTCTGCTACCGAAATCTATCGTCACTGGATTATCCACACCGCCTCGGTGGTGATGCGCCGCGATGTACTTGAATCTGACGCTTTTAAAGTCACAGTCCGGGATCCGAATTTGCTGTATTTTGACACTATTCTTTTTTTGGCAGCCTCTACCACGGGAAAGTTGATCGGTATCAGCCGTACAATGTCTGCGTACCGTCGTCACGAACAGGGTATTTCGTTCGGCCACAACTTAAATAAAGATTTGCGGCACAACACCTTAGACCAAACAATCGGTGAGTATTATAAGGGTAAAATAAAAATTCTCGCAGACTGGCAGATATTTTCGCGCAGCCGGCTGGGTTTCAGTTTAGCAATAAAAAAGAGGAATATAATGACAGCCGCGAAATTCCTGTTTTGGATTTTAAAGAAGTACAAAATCCTCACAATTTATATAATCAAAAAATGGCAGCATTAAGGATCGCTTTTCTCAGCAGCCAGCCACTTGAGGACCGGCGGCATTGGTCCGGGACCATGTTCAAGATGTACGAATCCCTACAGGCGCAGGGCTTTGATATTGTCTGGATGCCAACCGGGAAATTTTCGGCAAGTGAGGAAAAAATATTTGCTTCCATTCACAATATTTACGAACGCACATTCCGCAGGCGCTTCAATTCTCATCATTTTATTTTAAAAGCTTTCCTCGCATCCAAAAAAACCCAAAAAATCCTTCAAAGCACAGATTACGACCTGCTTTTTTCCCCAACCTACATTAATGAAATCGCTTTTTTAAACATTAATAAACCGATACTGTACCTAAATGACGGAACTTTTAATAAACTGATTGGTTATAATCCCGGCTTTATGGGGATGGGCTGGCTTTCAAAAAAAATCACACGCCTGCTTGAAGAAAAGGCATTCAATAACGCTAAGCAGCTCGTATTTTCGTCGGATTGGGCCGCCAACGATGCGCATAAAACCTACGGAATCCACTCCCGAAAGATTTCCGTCGTAAAGTTTGGAGCAAACCTCCGCGTGCCCCATTTTGCATTGCTGGAAAAAGATTATTCCGGATCATTAAACATCTTGTTTTCGGGTGTCGGCTGGGAACGGAAAGGTGGCGATATCGCACTTGCAGCCGTAAAAATTCTGCACGAAAAAGGCTATGACTTAAAATTTAAGATTATGGGCTGCACGCCTGATGTGCAGGAAGTATTTGTAGAAATCATTCCGTTTTTAAATAAAAATTATCCCTGCGAACTGGCCGAAATAGAACGTCACCTGTCCGAAGCCCATTTTATGTTTGTGCCCACGCGCACCGATTGTTCTCCGATTGCTTTTTGCGAAGCCGCTGGATTCTCCTTGCCCGTCATAAGCACTGATACCGGCGGTGTTCCCTCGATTGTTGAGCACGGAAAAACGGGCTTTCTCTTACCCGAAAATGCAACCGCGGAAGATTATGCCAACCTGATCGAGCGCGAAATATTAAATAAAAGAGTGCGTCTCAAAGAACTTTCGGAAAATGCTCGCCATAAGTATGAAGAGGAACTGAACTGGCAAGTTTGGGCAGAAAAAATGAGCGAAATCATTAAAGAAATTTCAGCTAAAAATGCGTAGATAATTGCGGAAACCTAGTTTCCATAAGACCCAAATCTGGCTGTGACCATTGAGTCTCGCAATGGAATTGAAATTCCTGGCGGCGGTCTTTTTTGCATCGGCCGGAATACTGTAAGTCAGCAACTCACCAAAATAGAGCAGTGAACCTTTCGGATTGGTTTCCATCAGCTTGCGGTAATTATCCGTAAGCCCATCTGCCTGATATTCACAGTGATAAATAAATTCATTAAAATAAAGAAGCTGATACTTTGAGGCAATTCTAAACCAGACGAGCGATTCTGTTATAAACTTTTCGCCTGAAAAAACCGGGAAAGGAAATTCTTTAAGTACTTCAGTTTTGTAGATTTCCGCTAAGTCAAAATTATTTTTAAACCGGTACCTCATCTCCAGCGGCGTACTGACGCGCTCGGTGAAGGGAAAATCGTGCATTGTGTCACCGAAAGACCGTTTGCCGGCAATTCCAGCAATTTCAGAAGACTGAATACGCTCTATATATCGCAGTGCAACAGACAAAGCTTCTGCCGGCAACCAGTCATCACTGTCTACGATGAAGAAAAAGTCGCCCTCAGCGTGCTCCACACCGAGATTAGTCGCCGCATGTTTCCCCTGATTTTCCTGCTCAAAATAGCGAATTGGAAAGCTTGAATTTGAAATAAATTCTGAAACTACTTTTTTCGTTACATCCGTAGAACCGTCATCCACAATCACCCATTCAAAATCATTGAAATCGAGCTGTGTAAGGCTCTCAAACAGGCGGGGCAGCAAATGTGCACGATTGAATGTAGGTGTGAAAATGGTGAATTTCATGTATGTACAAATTTAGTTACTTTTACTATCTGTATGAAAAAAACTATTCTGTTCGAAGTCGATTTCAAAGACTGGGCTTTTTACTTCATGGTAAAATCCTGGTCACTGAAATTAGCGGACGAATACATTTGCTACTATGTCTGCAATGAACCGTACCGAATTAAAGCATTAAAAAAAACAAATCAGTTTCAGATTTTCATATGGAATTTAATTTCCACGGTTCGTTTCCAACTTCTTAAAGTGGTTTCCTGCGAAAAGCGGAAAGTACAGTTCATACATCCCTCAGGCAACTATTCTTACCCAAGGTTTACAAAAAACACAGTGGTTGCATTCAATGATGAAAGTACTGAAACCGAAAAATTACACTTCGATTATGTCGTTTCGATGGCATATTTCTTCCAGTACAGCTCGGAGATCCCGTTTAAAGGAACTAAAAATTTAGTAGGAATTTTTAATGATTGTTTTCCGCATCTTGGTCCCGAGTTCGACATTAAAACAAGAACGAATGTAAATGCGCTTTCCCGCGCAGAATTTTTTGAAAAGTACCTTAAACACTACGATTTCCTTCTGTTGGCCAACGATAATCTCATCAATGCGTACAAACAGTACACACCGAACCTTGAATTTGCACTCGGAATCTATAAAGAAGAATGTTTCGGGTTTAAGAAAGTCAAAAGTGAAGTTTTCACTTTAGGCTGGACAGGAAATCCGCACCGGCCCGTGAAAGGGTTTTTCGAAATCATCGAACCAGCAGTGAAAAAAGTGTTGGCAACAGGCCGAAATATACGCCTCAAGACCTCATTTGATGCGCCTTACGAAGAAATGATCGAGTTTTATAATGATGTGGACCTTGCGGTGATCGCGTCCAGTGGCGATGGTGCGCCAACGATGTTTTGTGAGGCCAGTCTTTCGAATATTCCGTCGGTTTCCACGTTTATCGGGCTGCCGGCAATGGTGATTCAGGATGGCGTAAACGGAATCTTTATCAACCGCGATATCGATGAAATGGCCAACGCGATCATTTACCTCTACGATAACCCTGACGTACTTGAATCTTTTGCACAAAGGATTAAAGACGATTACTGCTCTGTAATGAGCAATGAAAAAAACATCGCAAAAATCCGCGCTGTGCTGCAAAAATTAAAATAAAAAGGTCATTCGGCGTTGCCAATTTAAATTTCTATTAAATGAAACCCAAAGTTTCCGTCATCACCACCTTCTACAACTCAGTTTCACTGGGGAACTTTGTACATCGTGCGATGGATTGTTTACTTGCCCAAACCTACCACAATCTCGAGTTGATCTGCGTAAATGACGGTTCTAAAGATGAAACACTCACACAGCTGAAGATGTATGCTGAAAAAGATTCACGTATTTTAATCATTGATAAACCCAACGAAGGAACCGCGCAATATGCAAAAGCGGCCGGACAGGACGTTGCCACAGGTGATTTGGTGATGCTTTTCGATCACGATGATTTGCTTTCCGCAGATGCTATTGAAAAAGGCGTTCAGATTTTTACAGAAAATCCTGATCTCGGGATGGTCGGAATGATTGTAAAAACCGTATTTCACGATGGAAACATTAAAAACATCTATTCGCTCCATCAGCTTCTCGATACCGAGTCCGCCTTTGTTCCACACCAGATCAGCGGCGAAGATGCGCTGCGGCTTACGGTGGGACGTTATGATTTCCATTTCCGTGGAATTTATCGCCGTGAAGTCTTCCAAAAGGTTTCGTTCAGGTTTACGGAAAAACTTTTGAACGCAGATGAGATCGTGGAGAGATTAATCCTGAAAAACGTAAAACTAATTGGCTCGTGCAGCGGTATTTACACACATTTTGTCCACCCCGATTCTTCGGCTAAATCATTTAACATAAAGAAAACCGATCTGGTGGTCACCGATATGTATATGCGCAGTTTCGCTAAAAACCATGGCATCTACAATGAAAGGAAGGAAGTTTTTGAGCGGGTTGCGTATAAAAATCTGATCGATGCGATGAAAGCCTTCCAGCATTTTCGCAAAGAATTGCCCGCTGAGGAATCTTACAGACAAAATGAACGTCTCCGAACCGCGTTCAGTGAAATTGACCGGCCGGTTTTATTTAAAAACTTTAATGGTTTTATTCGGTTCTATCACCAAATTTTATTGTCAGCCTACAACCTTTTCAGCCGCTTTTATCAAATGAAAAAATGATCAGCGGTAATACATCCAACGGAAATACTGTACAGCCAAAGCCGGCGGCAGCGCCAATTTGATGGATTTTTTCTTCACTGAAGTGCTGAAACGGGGACTGAAATAATCTTTTAAGCGCAGATTTGGGTACTTTTTGTACAGCCCGAAACTGTAAAGCCATTCTCGCGCGTCCTGTTTTGCCTTCCAGTTCATCACTAAAGTCATCGTTTTATAATTCACAATGTGCGTGCGGATAAAATTGCGGATTTGCGGGTCTTTTGTTACTTTTAAAGACTGTGTAAAATGTTCTATAATTGTCGCCCAATTGTCAAAATGCCGCCTGTTTCGGTTGTGAATCACCGATTTTTCATGCAAAACATACGTGTATGTCAGCTCCTTTCGCAGTGCTATTTTGTTAAGTTTGAGCATGGTATGAAAAGTCCACAGTTCATCCTGCGCAAAAAGACCGGGCACGAACCAAAGTTCATTTTTGCGAAGAAACTCCGTGAGCATTAGCTTATTAACAGCGTAAGTCACCAAGTCGCCGTCTGCAAAAGCCTTCATCACCGAAAGATTACCTTCAATCACTTCCTGATTTGACAACAGCGGGATACAGATCGATTTTTCACCTGATTTCAACTGCTCACATTCGAGTTGCGCGACGGTCATTTCAGCGCCGGTCCTTTCGGCGGTTTCAACGAGCAGTTCTATGCTGTTTTCCTTTAAATAATCGTCACTGTCAAGAAAAAAAAGATATTTCCCGCGGGCAGTTTCGATTCCTTTATTCCTTACCACCGAAAGCCCGGAATTTTGCTCTAAATGGATGATTCTCCAGTTTTTTAACTGATTTTTTTGGATAAAACTTTCTGCAATGTCAACACTTTTATCCGGCGTTTGGTCATTGATCAGCGTTACTTCAATGTTTGGGTAAGACTGCACACGTACCGATTCAAGGCATTTGACAATAAAATCTTCGCAGCGGAAAAGCGGGATCGAAACGGTAACCAAAGGCAGCATCTGTGTGATATTTCGTCAAAAATACTTAATTATATTTTCAAATTCTTAGATTTGTCTGCACCACCAATGCACACAGGATGATAAAAAGTTTACTCGCCAAATCCGTTTCGAAGCTGTACGAAATTCTGCACAGGCTACGGGCTGACGCACAGCGGCAGCAGTTTTCGGTAAACCCGGAAAGCGATGTACACAGCAGTTTCCGGCTTGGGACGCACAATAAAATTGGCATTGACCCTTCAGCCAAAATTCAGATTGCGGAAAACGTCACGATCAATGAATATAATCTGCTTACCGTGAAACCGCGGACAAGTTTTTCGGTAGGTCGCGGGACATACATCACACGCTCCACAATCACTTGCCTGGAACGCATCGAGATTGGTGAAAACTGCCTGTTCGGCGAAGGTTCGAAAATTTTCGACCACAATCATCAGCATACTTCTGAGCCATTTTCAGTTTCCAAAACCGAGTTCAACACTGCTCCAGTAAAAATCGGCAATAATGTATGGACGGGCGCCAACTGTGTCATTCTGAAAGGTGTCACGATAGGCGACAATGTAATATTGGGCGCAGGTTGCGTGGTACACAGAGACGTGCCCGCAAATTCGGTGGTGGTTGCCAACCAAAATCAATCAATAAAAAACATTTAAAGTTTTATGCTATTCTCGGTTCTTGTCCCGCATTACAATCATTTTGAATACTTCAAAAAGTGCTACGAAAGTATCTGCGCACAGACCTACCGCGATTTCGAGATTATTCTGGTTGATGACTGTTCTACGGACGGTTCTTTTAAAAAAATCCAGGCATTTACCGAAGGAAATTCGAAAATTAAGGTTTACAGGAATGACAAAAACCGTGGCGTAGGTTTTACGAAACGACGATGCGTGGAGCTGGCGAAAGGAGAAATCTGCGGTTTCGTGGATCCGGATGACGCACTTCACGAAAATGCGCTCGAAATAAGCATCAACAACTTCGATGAAAAGACGGTTGCAACCTATTCGCAACTGTATTTATGCGACGAAAACCTTGATGTAACGAAAATCTTCCCGAATACGGCAAAGGTCCGCAACGGAAAAGCGCTCTTCTTTAACATCCATTTCGAGGTGGCGCATTTTTTTACGTTTCGTAAATCGGTGTACAACCTTACGGATGGAATTAATCCTGAGCTCCGCGTGGCTGAAGACCAGGATTTGATCCTGAAACTTTATGAGAAAGGCGATTTTAAATATATTCCGCAGCCGTTGTATTATTATCGACTTCATTCCGGCGGACTCTCGCACAGCAAAGATTTAGAAAAAACAAAGAATGAAAGTTGGCACCGGGTACTTTCGGAAATAGCGGCCAAACGGGGTTTGGATACAATCTATGGCGTCAGGCCAGGTGACATTTCTAATTTTCCGGAATTCATTTATAAAAAAGAAAACACTACAATAAAACGCTTGATGCGGAAAATGAAATGTTTTTAAATGTTTGTAGTAATGTCAATGCTTAATGAAAATCCCAACGTATTTACCCTCAAAACTAACGATTTCGGGCTGAATATCATTCGCTTCGCAAAAGTCTCTAAAAGCAGCATTATCACCGATATCATCGCTGATTAAAACCCCGCCGCTGCGCAGATGAGCGAAAAGCTCGTGGTAAGCCCACATGCGGCCATCGTAGCTTTTGTCACTTTCATAAAGCAATTCAGTCATTTGTGGAGGTTTTTTTATAAAAATAGATTATTTGATCTATTTTCTTTAAATTCCATGTTTTTAAAGCCAAATATACGCATGCCTCCTACCCGAAAGATTAAAGTCCTCTTCAGACACCGTTCCATGGAAATGGGCGGCGTGGAAAAAGTATTATTGAGTCTGCTTGAAAACCTGGATCCGGAGAAGTTTGAATTGACGGTTTTATTGAATTTAAATCAGGGCGAACTCCGCAATGAGATACCGACGCACATTCGCAAAGTGGTTTTGGCCAAAGGCAGGGAAGACCTGTCCGGAAATATTTTAATTCAAAAAATACAACTGGTGGCAAGGCGATTGAAACTCGAAAACCTGCGCCGAAACCCGCAGATAATTGACCGTGATTATTTGAAAAAGTCTTTCGACATCGAAATTGCGATGACGTACAACGATTTTGAACCGGTGCTGAATTCATCCAACAAAAAATCAAAAAAAATAGGCTGGTTTCATTCCGAAATCAACGAAAGGCAACTAGCAGTCCTGGTTCCGCAGATTCTGAAGCAGTTCCCGCAGTTCGATCATATGGTGTACTGCTCAGAAAATATCAGAAAACTGATGCACCGTGAGCATCCAAACCTTGCGTATCCGCCCGAAAGCGTGATTACGAATGCAGTTTCAACCACAGAAATTCGGCGAAAAGCTGATGCGTTTGTTCCGGAAATGCCGTCAGCACCGGTTTTTGTGGCGGTCGGTCGGCTGAATACGCGGAAAGGTTTCCACAAATTGATGGAAGCGCACGCGAAACTTATTTTGGAAGGTTTTCAGCATGCGGTAATGATCATCGGTGACGGCGAAGAACGCGCAAACCTGTTCGAACAGCGAAAAAAGCTTAATGTGGAAGAAACTTTCATTCTCGCCGGCAACCAAATGAATCCGTATCCTTACATCAAAAACGCTGATTTTTTCATATTGCCAAGCGAGTCGGAGGCTTGGCCACTGGTGATTGCGGAGGCGCTGATTCTGCAAAAACCCATCATCGCGACTGATACCGGTGATGTGGGATTAATGATTAAAAACCGCGAAACCGGTTCATTGGTTCGCTACGACGCCGACGAATTATATAAAGCGATGCGCGAATTCCTTACTGACAAAAAACTGGTTTCCGGAATTCAAAAGAATCTGTTGAATATTGACAGTCAATTTGATAACGAAAAGATTTTCCGCGAAATTGAAAAACTTCTGATTAATGCTTACCAAACTTTAGATTGATCTGTGGCAAAAAAGAAAATCCTTATCCGAATCGGTTCGCTGCGGCATGGTGGCGCGGAAAAAGTGCTTGTCACTTTTCTAAACAATCTGCCGCGGGAAAAATATGAAATCGACCTGTTGCTGAATCTATATTCGGGAAAATATTTAGGCGAAGTTCCTGCTTTTGTAAATGTTCTGTACCTGAATAAAGGCGAAATGATTACCACGAACCGCACGCAGGATTTGCCTCGTAAAGTTTACAGAAAAGTGTATCAGGCATTTTTAAAAAAATTTCCGAAAGTCCTGTACAAAAGCATCCTGAATGGAAAACAGTATGATATTGAATTTGCGGCTATCCATGGTATGCGCGATGATATTTTAAATTCGCCTCTGAAATCTTCAAAGAAAATCGTCTGGATTCACAATGACCTGCGCAAAACGCATTTTCACAATTATAACGACGCTGAAATCCGGAAGTTTTTTGGATTTGATAAAATTCTGGTGATTTCTGAACATATTAAAAACGATTTTGAAAAACTGGCGCGAAACGATTTTGAAAGACAGAAAATTTTGAGGATCTACAACCCGCTCGACACGGAGAAAGTCATCGCCAGCGCGGGGAAACCTTTAGAAATTGCCAAATCCAACGTGCCGACATTCGTGGCAATCGGTACCGTTTTTCCGCAGAAAGGTTTTGACCGTCTGTTGAGAGTGCAGCGCAGACTTTTGGACGAAGGTTTTAGTTTCAATGTGAAAATTATCGGCGACGGATATGATTTTGAAAAGATTAAAAAACTTAAAGAAGACCTTGATTTAGGCGATTATGCAGAAATGACCGGCTTTTCAAACGATCCGTATCCACACCTAAAGGCGGCTAATTTTTTCGTCCTCAGTTCCCGATATGAAGGCTTTCCGACTGTACTGTCTGAAGCCGTGACTTTAAAAAAGAACATCATTGCCACGGATGTTTCGGGTGCGCGTGAGATTTTAGAAAATGGAAACCTCGGATTGATCGTAGAAAATTCTGAAGAAGGCCTGTATGAAGGCTTAAAGAAAGCGCTGCAGGATCATGAAATCTTCCTCGAATTTCAGCAAAACCTCAACAATCATGTGCTGCCATTCAGCCTTGAAAACTCGGTGCGGGAAATTATGGATATCATAGACGGGCTCTGATTCGAAATATCTGCTAACTTTGCTCTGATGCCGAAAAACAATATCATCCAGAAAGATTTCTACCGCGAAAGCGGCAAAATGCTTGATACACCGGGCATCTGGATGAAATGCGTAAACCCGAATCTTCATTTCATTTACATTTTAAGGAAAACCCAGCGTCACCCGAAAAATTCAATTCTGGGAATGTTTTGGCGACTGGTTTTGCGTCATCATCAGATAAAATACGGTTTCCAGATTTATCCGGAAACGCAGATCGGGGCGGGTTTTTACCTGGGACATTGGGGCGCAGTGGTTATCAATCCAAAAACGAAAATAGGTCGTAACTGCAACGTCGCGCAAGGTGTGACGATCGCGCAGGCCAACCGCGGAAAAAAAGAGGGCGTACCCACCATCGGAAACGAAGTATGGATCGGGCCTAATGCTGTTTTAGTCGGTAATATAACGGTTGGAAATAATGTATTAATTGCACCGAACGCTTACGTAAATTTTGATGTACCGAATGATTCTGTAGTAACCGGCAACCCGGCGACCATCATTCCAAATCCGGCCGCAACTGAAGGCTACATTAGTAATAAAATTGCGGATTGATCTACTGTTACACGTAATTTTTTTGTATTAAATCTTGTTAATTTTAGCCCGTTTTAAATTCTAATTTTTATTTTTGTGCGCGTTCGGAGCGGTGCTTTTGCACGAAACCGGCAATCAAAACAGGTTCATTAGCCCCAATATGAAAAGATCTTACGAAGTAATATTTGAGAATAACCGAAAGTGGGTTGAAAGTAAACTGGCAGAAGACAAAGACTTCTTCAAAACACTTTCAAGCTCACAAAATCCTGATTATCTGTACATTGGATGTTCGGACAGTCGGGTTTCGGCGGAAGAGATGATGGGTCTGAAACCGGGCGAAGTCTTCGTTTCCAGAAACGTTGCGAACCTGGTGAACAGCCTCGACCTGAATGTAACTTCAGCTATACAATACGCGGTACAGCATCTGAAAGTGAAACACATCATCGTTTGCGGACATTACGGCTGCGGTGGCGTTCGGGCAGCGATGACTCCCGAAGATTTGGGCATCCTGAACCCATGGCTGCGCAACATCCGCGACGTGTACCGGATACATCAGCTAGAATTGGATGCGATTGATGACGAGCAGAAACGTTATGATAGGCTTGTGGAACTCAATGTTTTAGAGCAGTGCATCAACGTGACAAAAATGGCGGTTGTACAGGAAGAATATTTGGTAGATGAATATCCTATCGTTCACGGCTGGGTTTTCGACCTCCGAACGGGTAAGATAATCGATCTTGAAATTGACTTTGAGAGTACACTGAAAGATATTCAGAAGATTTACAACCTTACCAATTCTGATTGGGTGATGAGCAAGAAAAAAAATAAAAACCTCATCTGAACATAGACAGAACAAAATGAAAATTTGGAGTATCATTACATTGACGGTCTTCCTGAACTTTATGGCTTTACCAAGTATTGCCGGCGCGTTCGGATGGGATCTGCCGTCGACTAATGTGATCATCTCCGAAGAAGAAAGCCAGCATTCGCCGTTGGTTATTAATGAAAAGACCATTCCGGACACTTTGAATGTCCATGATTTTCTGAAATTTTTCCAGGCTGACCAGAACAGCAAATCTTTCCTCTGGACTGATGATTCTGTTCATCTTTCGCCTTTCCTCACTATATTTTCTCCACCTCCGGAAGCATAATTTTTTCTCCGAGTGTATTTGCAGCTGTTTCCATACCGAAACGGACGCAAATCTGTGATTAAAAATTATCATTCAACAACGTACTATACTCATTCGCAGTATTTTACATTATACTACTTTTTCTAAAATGAAAAAAGCAAAATCTATATACGGAGGAATTAAAGAAAATTTCCCTTCCGGCCTCGTCGTCTTTCTTGTCGCACTTCCTCTATGTTTAGGAATTGCACTGGCATCCGGCGCACCGCCACTTTCCGGCATTATCGCAGGAATCATTGGCGGCATTGTCGTTGGTTACTTAAGTAATTCCAACATCTCTGTCACCGGTCCTGCCGCAGGCCTCACAGCCATCGTTCTCACAGCCATTACAGATCTTGGCGCGTTTGAGCTGTTTCTGTGTGCCGGACTTATCGCCGGGATGCTCCAACTGATTCTCGGTTTTTTGCGTGCAGGAAGTATCTCAAACTATTTTCCAACTAATGTGATTGAAGGAATGCTCGCCGGTATCGGAATCATTATTATTCTGACCCAAATCCCGAACGCATTCGGTTTCACAGACGGTTTCGAGACCAAAGAAACACTGTTTGAAAACGGCTTCAATCCGGCTTATTTCGGGCAACTAGCATCTGGAGTTCACATGGGTGCGGTGATTGTCACTTTAGTTTCCGTTTCAATACTGGTGGCCTGGGACAAATTTCCGGTTTTAAAGAAAATCAAAATGATTCCGGGAGCGCTTGTAGCCGTAGCAACTGGCATTCTGCTCAATTATATTTTCGTCGTATCCGGAAGTTCGTTAGCGATCGGACCTGAGCATTTGGTTTCGCTTCCGGTTCCGCAAACCGCGGCAGACTTTACAAATATGCTGGTTTTCCCGGATCTGAACGGTTTTCTAAATCCAAAAGTGTGGATCGTCGGTGCAACAATCGCGATTGTGGCATCTATTGAAACGCTTCTTTGTATTGAAGCTTCAGACCGCCTCGATACGCACCGCCGGATTACAGATACCAATCTTGAACTCCGTGCGCAGGGTATCGGAAACCTGCTTTCCGCCGCGATTGGCGGCCTTCCGATGACTTCGGTTGTAGTGAGAAGTTCCGCAAATGCGGGCGCCGGAGCTACCTCCAAGACTTCGACGATGATTCATGGCGTGCTGCTTTTGGTCTGCGTACTTTCAATACCGTTTATTTTGAATTTAATTCCGCTTGCCACACTTGCAGCAGTTCTGATTCTGGTAGGTTACAAACTCGCGAAGCCCGCAACCATCATGCACTTCTGGCATAAAGGCAAATATCAGTTTATCCCGTTTATCGCCACCGTGATCGCAGTAGTTTCATTAGACCTTTTAAAAGGTGTGGGAATCGGATTGCTGATTTCAGTTTTCTATATCCTGCAGGGAAATATGAAGAGAGCTTATTATCTAAGCCGCGAAGATCTGGATGACGCCGATGATATCAATATTAAACTGGCCGAGGAAGTTTCATTTCTGAATAAAGCAGCCATCAAGAAAACACTTAAAAATGTAAGACCAAACTCAAAAGTGTGTATTGATGCACGCTCAACGTCCTACATCGCGACCGACATTCTGGATATGATTCAGGAATTTGCCAACATCAGAGCGAAAGAAGAGGATATTGAAGTGACACTGCTCGGCTTCAAGACGTCTTACCGCGAATACGCTGAGGACGAAGATTCCCACGTGATCATCGCACACAGAAGAGCAATTTAAAATATTAAGAACAATAATTAGAATTAAATTAATGAAAGCACATACATTAGAAACCCAATCAACCACAACTCCGGAAAAGGCACTTACATTTTTACAGGAAGGTAACCAGCGCTTTGTACAAAACCTTAAAATGAACCGCAACCTGCTCGAACAGGTGAATGACACCCGCGCAGGACAGTGGCCTTTTGCCGTGATTTTGAGCTGTATCGACAGCCGTACCTCAGCGGAACTGATCTTTGATCAGGGTTTGGGCGATATTTTCAGCATCCGTATTGCCGGAAATTTTGTAAATAAAGATATTTTGGGCTCCATGGAATTTGGCTGTAACGTAGCCGGGTCGAAACTTGTCGTAGTACTGGGTCACAGCAAATGTGGTGCGCTGAAAGGCGGCCTGGACGCACGCGCCATCGAACCTGCCGGCATGGAAAACCTAAACCATCTGATCAATAATTTCGAAGGATGTATAAATGAAGTGATACAGGACGGTGAAGAACGTTCTTCATCGAACAGCGATCTTCTAGAAAGGCTGAATGTCTGCAATATAAAACGTACCATTGCGGATATCCGTTCGCAAAGTGCTACACTGCGCAAACTTGAAGAAGAAGGCTGCATAAAGATTGTTGGCGCCAACTATTGTGTAGAAAGTGGCGTGGTCACGTGGCTGTAATTATTTACCGTTAAAACCGGTCATCGCATTCTGAATGCCTGCGAAAACAAAGGAAAGGCATGCTTTAGAAAACTTCTCGATTCTTTCGGGAAGTTTTTCTTTTTCCTCCTCTGTCCATTTTCCAAGCACGTAATCTACCTGCTTACCTTCAGGAAACTCTGCGGAGATACCGAATCTAAGGCGTGGGTAATTTTGAGTCTGCAGCTGCTCCTGAATGCTTTTCAAACCGTTATGACCGGCATCTGAGCCTTTCATTTTCATCCTAAGAGTCCCGAAAGGCAGAGAAAGGTCGTCGGTAACAATCATTAGATTTTCGACCGGAATATTTTCTTTCTGAAGCCAGAATTTCACGGCGTTTCCCGAAAGATTCATATAAGTATCGGGCTTTAGAATAAATACTTTCCGGCCTTTATATTTGCCTTCAGCCAAAAGACCAAAATTGGAAGATTTAAAAGGAGCTTCAATAGTTTCTGCAATTTTCTCAGCAACTTTAAACCCGACATTGTGCCGGGTTTCTGTATATTCATCTCCTTTATTGCCGAGACCGACGATAAGATATTTCATCTTAAAAAAAAACTATTTTGTGTATTCGAAAGTTAAAGTTCCTGCTCCTCCTGAGCCTACCGCTTTACTTGGATAGCCATCAGCATCGTACGTATAAGTGTAGGTAACCGCCTGGCCTTCCACACTTATTTTTTTATAGTTATTTACTGAAAAACCAGTTACAGCACTACTTTCGGTACCGAAAACTGAGCTCAGGATATTGAATACTTCGGGTAAAGTATGGAAAGGATTTTTGTAGGAATCATAATCACTGAAGTTGGCAGTGAGTACAATTGGAGGAATCGTAATGGGCGGCATGGGCGGCATGCTCATCGTAGATTTCCAGACGGAGATATTGTTTCCGCTGTAGGTAATATCATTCTGCATCGTGAACATATCGTAAGTCACAGTGGGATCAGAGATGTCGATACCCTGCATTTTACTTACGATTTTCGAAACTTTTCCGGCGGCATAACTCGCTGTTATGGTATTGTTAAACGAATTACCCGAATCTTCCACACCCGTACCTTTAGCTTCCGTAAATTTCCCGTTGGTATAGGAAATATCAAAATTGGTGGTCGTAACGGTTCCTCCATCATCCTGCACCACTTTTATCTTGCTGATGTTATTGTTGTCGTAAATCAGGTCATACGACACCGAATTATCGCTTGATCTAACATTCGTCAGCTTACCAAGTGCATAATTATAAGTTATCGTATAATTTCCGCCTGAACCATCGGGCGCTGTAAGTTTATGAAGCAATTTCGACGTGCCGGACCCGCCGCCGCCAGTTGGTGCATCTGTATCAAGCCCAAAAAGCAGGTCGCCGTTTTCATCCCGTCCGGGTTGGCAGGAAAATACCAACATAAGACTGATGAGTGTCGGGAATATATACAGTAGTTTTTTCATTTATTGATTTTTAGCAAAAGTAATGTATTTTTAAAACGTTTCAGAAATAGTTTTTTTTTGTCATTCAGGACCGTTTTCTTCGCTCATAGTTTAAGGTAATCTGAGCGTAATGGTGTCCCCGAACTCTTTTTCTTTATTTTCAGGAATATAAAAAAGCGTTAATAATACCTCTTCATTACGAACTTCGGTGAGAAGTTCTTTCGCTATACTAAAATTCTTCTTAATCAATTTCATAATTTCTGCGTCCTGCGCACTGCCAAAATTCTGAATTGCCTCAATTTCTTCGACTTCAGATTTGCTGTTGACTTTTAGTTTATAAACCGCAAACCGGTTCGCAGGGCGTTCCATTACAGTTTTTTTAAAATCTCCTTCACCTCTCTGGAAAACTGAGTTGTCAAAATAGAATGCCTGCGAAAGATTAAATTTATTTTTTCTTAAAAAATTCAATACTTCACGCTCCAGATCAATATTTTTGGTTTCAGAAGCAATTAAAGTCATTGGTGTACAGCTTGATATCACAAACTTAGATGAAATTCGTGGGTTTTCGCGGCTTGTCATAGACCAGATATTATCACCGTCACCTTCTGACAGATAAGCGATATATTTTTCACCAGTTTTAAGTTCTACTTCGCAACTACCACTATTGATATCACCTAACAGTCCCAAAACTTCTACCATGCGCGGCGGCTCACCTTTATAAGTTGCCATTGTTTTTATTTCAGCGGTGTAACTGCGCTTTCTTTTGTTTGGTGTTATTTTTAAAATTTCAATCTCTCCCACAAAATCTGCATCCTGAAATTGGATACCCACTTTTCCCGTCTCGTCGCATTTACATGCAAGAACATACGTCTGCAGAAAAAGGGCTGCCAGTAACAAAAGTTTTTTCATCAGTTAAATTCGATATAAAATTAAATTACAATATCCTTTCCAGCACTCGGTTCACCTCATCCACATTCTGCACATTTTCTTTGCGCATCATCAGTTGGTTGCCTTCTTTGTTCACTTTTTCTTTTAATGTGGCCTCAGCAGGATTTTGGTGAAGATAAGCGATAATGTTTCTGAATTTCTCGCTTTGGTAAAATTTATCCTGCGGATTTGGTGGAAAGTAGCCCAGGAAAACACCGTTTTTCACCACGATCTTATCGAAACCAATTTCAGCCGCAATCCATTTGAGCTCAACAGATTTCAACAGATTTTTAGCTTCAGGCGGTAATGCGCCGAAGCGGTCGTTAAGTTCGTTTTCAAACTTTCTTAAATCTTCGCGATTCTGAATTTCAGCCAGTTTTTGGTAAAGTGAAAGTCTTTCTTCAATGCTTTGAACATAAACATCAGGCAGCATCAGTTCAAGATCAGTGTCAATATTTACTTCTTTGGTGGATTTAAATAATTTTTTGCGGTCTTCTTCATTCTCGAAAAGTTCACCGAATTCCTCATCATTCTGAAGTTCTTCCAGCGCTTCCTGCATAATTTTCTGGTACGTATCAAAGCCCATTTCGTTGATGAAACCGCTCTGTTCACCGCCAAGAAGATCGCCCGCACCACGGATTTCAAGGTCTTTCATCGCAATCTGGAAGCCGCTTCCAAGATCCGAAAACTGCTCGATCGCCTCCAGTCTTTTTCTTGCATCCGATGTCATCATATCAAACGGCGGCGTAATCAGATAACAGAAAGCCTTCCGGTTGCTTCGTCCTACCCTTCCGCGCATCTGGTGCAAATCGGCCATCCCGAAACGCTGCGCATCGTTGATGAACATGGTGTTGGCGTTCGGCACGTCCACGCCGCTTTCTACAATAGTCGTCGAAACCAAAACATCATATTTACCTTCCATGAAGTCAAGTACGTTGCGTTCGAGCTGTTTGCCTTCCATCTGTCCGTGGCCCGTAATTACCTTAGCATCAGGCACAAGCCTTTGGATAAGTCCGGCGATATCCTTTAAATTTTCAATTCTGTTATTGATGAAATAAACCTGGCCGTCGCGCTGGATTTCGTATGAAATCGCATCGCGGATAATTTCTTCACTAAAACCTACAATACTGGTTTCTACCGGCTGACGGTTTGGCGGCGGCGTCTTGATCACCGATAAATCCCGCGCGGCCATCAGCGAAAACTGCAGTGTCCTCGGAATAGGCGTCGCGGTTAACGTCAGCGTATCAATGTTATTTTTTAAAGTCTTGAGTTTATCCTTCACCGCCACACCAAACTTATGTTCTTCATCGATGATCAGAAGACCTAAGTCCTTGAACTTCACCGTCGGACTTACCAACTGATGCGTTCCGATCACGATATCCACCTTGCCTTCTGCCAGACCTTTCAGCGTCTCCGATTTCTGTTTTGCCGTGCGGAAGCGGTTCAAATAAGAGATGTTTACCGGAAAATCTTTAAGCCTTTCCTTAAAACTTCTGTAATGCTGGAAAGCCAGAATGGTCGTCGGCACTAAAATCGCAACCTGTTTGCCATCCGTAGCTGCCTTGAAAGCTGCCCGCACCGCAATTTCCGTCTTGCCGAACCCTACATCACCACAAATCAGCCTGTCCATCACGGTTTCCTTTTCCATATCGGTTTTCACGTCGAGCGTCGCTTTTTCCTGATCGGGCGTATCCTCATACAAAAAACTGGCTTCCAACTCGTTCTGTAGATAAGAATCGGGTGTGAAGGCGAAACCTTTCGCGGTTTTTCGCTTCGCATAAAGTCTTATCAAGTCGAAAGCGATCTGTTTTACTTTCGCTTTAGTCTTTTGCTTTAATGTTTTCCAGGCCGGCGAACCCAATTTGCTCAAAACGATTTCTTTTCCGTCCGGGCCGTTATATTTTGAGATTTTGTGCAGTGAATGAATGCTTACGTACAGCAAGTCGCCGTTTTTATAGGTGAGTTTAAAACATTCCTGCACTTTGCCGTTGTTGTTTACTTTTACCAAACCCATGAATTTGCCTATGCCGTGGTCGATATGCGTGATATAATCACCGACTTTCATCTGCATGAGGTCTTTCAGCGTGAGCTGCTCAGATTTTGCAAAAGTATTTTTAGCTTTAAATCTTTGGTAACGGTCGAAAATCTGGTGATCTGTGTAAACCGAAATTTTGTGGTCGGCATCTACGAAACCTTCGTGAAGTTCAGATTTGAAAGATTTAAAGAAAATCTTTGAAACACTCACCGAATCAACATCTTCAGATTCAAAATCGTCAGAATTTCCCGTCGAGATCTCTTCAAAGATTGCCTCAAGCCTTTCTTTTTGCTTCTCTGTGGAAAACGAGATCCAAATATCGAAATTGTCACGTCGTTTTTCTTTTAAATCATCTATCAGCAACTCAAAATTCTTGTGGAAACTCGGCTGCGGACTCTGGCTCAGTTCAATTTCTATTGTGTTGCCGGTTCCAGACTTTAATGGTTCGATCGTAAAATCAATAAGCTTGAAGCGCTCCAGATTTTCGGCGAATTCGCTGTCGGACACGAAAAGTTCTGTGGGCTTTTGATGCTTGATGTCTTTGTTTAAATTTTCGAACATTTCCTCCGCCTTCGCAAAGAAATCTTTGATCTTCCTCACAGCCAAAAAGGCGTTGTTCGAAATCACGAAACTGTCTTTCGGCAACAGTCCAAATAGCGGCACTTTGCTCCCTGAGACCGCGAAATTCATATTCGAAACCAACTGAAATTCGTTCACTTTGCCGTTGGTAAGCTGCGTTTCGATATTAAATGTTTTAATGCTTTCGATTTCATTACCGAAAAAAGTGATTCGGTACGGCTCTTCATTAGAATAAGAAAACACATCCACAATGCCGCCACGCACAGAAAATTCGCCGGGTTCCGAAACAAAATCGGTCAACTGAAAATTAAACTGTTGCAAAAGTTCGCCAGTGAAATCGAAATCCAGGCTTTCACCCACTTTTATGCGGTGCGAAATCGCATTAAAATCTTCTTTTTTTAATACTTTTTCAGAAAGGCTTGCGAAAGAAGCCACGATGACCTTTGGTTTCTTAGACGCATTCAGCTGATTAAGTACATCCGTTCGCAAGACCAGATTTGCATTTTGCGTTTTCTCTATCTGGTAAGGCGCAAGATGGGTCGCCGGGAAATAGAGCACATTTTCCTTTCCGAGGAGATCTTCCATTTCGGCAGTGGCGTAAAGCGCTTCTTCTTTATCTTCGATTAAATAAAGAATGGTTTTTTTGCGCGTAAGAAAAAGTTCTGCTGCGAAGACAGACGGCGATGAACCTGCGGAACCCCGCACAGAAAGGCGGCTATGGTCATCAATATTATTAAAAATCTCTGCACCGAAACCACTTTTGAGCATATCGGGCAGGAAGTTTTGACTTATGTTTTTTAACTGCATTTAAATAATTTGGGAATTTCGATGAGAAGATCTCAAACGTCAAAAACGATTCCGGAAAATTTCCGGAACCGTTAAGACATGCAAATTTAAGATTTTATTTGTCAAAATTTATTAGCTATTGGGCAGCAAACTGTTATCCAAATACTTTTAAAGCAATGTTTTAGTGGCACACCGTTTGAAAAGTCACACGCGTTAACCGTAAAAAATAGTATTATGAAAAGGATTGCATTTAAAACTAAAACCTCAATCTTCCGGAAGACTGCCAAATTCGCAGGATTTCTGATGTTAATTTTCTCCGTTTTCGCGCTGAGCTCATGCAGCCGCGACGATGATCCGTCAGACAACGATTTCTTTGCCGGCACCTACCGCGGAACACTCACGTATGATGACGGCACCACCTCGATTACAAAGGAAAACGGAAGCGTATTTGTAACGAAAATCGGCAGCGCTACGAAGTACAACTTCAGATTTTCAGACGGAATTCCGGATATCAACGGAATCGAATTCCAGAAAGAAGGCGACAACACAATGGTGATGGTGGGTTCTACGGCAACATCGTACATTAGGATCGACAATAAAGACCTGAAAATATTTTACAGCAATAACGGAAAAACCTGGACGGCTAATGCCAACAGATAGTCTGTAACGACAGGATACACCGAAACTGTTTCAATTTTATTGAAGCAGTTTTTTTGTATTTTTAAACAAAATTAGCCAATGAAATTCCGTCCTGTTTCAGGCCTGCTGTTTATGTACTTCGTACTGATAATGAGCGGTTGCCGAAGTGATTCAACAGACAATCCGAGAGCCTATGTAGAAGGCCAGATGGTTGCTGCGACGGTAGATTTCAATAAAATCAGGCTTAAAATCATCAGCAATAATATCGTGACAGCACAAACCGCGCTGCAGGCTGGCGGATCTTTCACACTTTCCGGACCCATCTCAAATGATGGCTTTTCGTTGACATCCACCGAAAAAATAAAATCTTTCAAAGCCGAAAAATCCGGGCTGACAATCTCCGCAGATTCAATGCAGATCAATGTTCCGAAAGGAATCACTTACCTTAAGTTCAACGAAATAGTGCTGACGAAATGAGGATCGCTATTTTACTTTTAATGATTTCGCCGGCGCTTTTTTTGAGCCAGAAGCGGAAAAAAGGTCTCGATGTAGTTTCGAACATCGATGTGAAGGTGCTTGCGATGAAACCGATCGGAAATAACTGGCTCGCCAAAGACCTGCAGCCTTTTTACGGTTTTGGTTTCGGTGGAAACCTGATGACACCGATCAATTTCGGAGTAGGGATTGATTACAGCGCCTATTTTTCGAATGTAGATTATGGCCGAAGAAGCAGCTACGGCAACCTCGGTTCGCCGCGGATGACCGTTATCGATGCTTTCCTGACGCATCGTGATGGGATTTCCGAAGATTTTTTCATTGAAGAAATGGCCGGATTCTCCTTTTACCGGCTGACGAATAATTTCATTGACCTTGGTTCCGAACAGTTAAAAGAAAAAGCGGTTGGGTTTCACCTTGGCGGGAAAGCAATTTACACGCTGGATGGGCCGCAGCAGGTTTTCGTAGCAGGAAAAGCGAATTTCTACTTCGGCAACACATTTAATGAAAATGCTGATATCCGGAGATACTACAGCCGCTCGGTCCTGCTAAGCCTGAGTTTGGGTTACAGGTATAATTTTTAGACCTTTCGCATCAATAATATTTAAATTTGCTGAATGATAAATTTCATCAAGAAAAAAATCGCGCTTATTTGGGCAAAAAAGCACGTTAAAGCTACCGCAAAATTCAAAAATAATGCGGTAGAAGATCAGCAGCAGCTTCTGCTTTCGCTTGTAAAAACCGCGGAAAAGACATTGTTTGGACGGGAACGAAATTTTGAAGAAATCAAAACCATCCAAGATTACCAGACACACGTGCAAATTGCTGATTATGAAGAGTTAAAACCTTATATCGAAAAAGTAAAAAAAGGCCAGCGGAATATTCTGTGGACAGAAACACCGGAGTATTTTGCAAAAACTTCGGGCACCACTTCAGGCTCGAAATACATCCCGATTTCAAAAGAAGGAATGCCTTATCAACTCGCTGCCGCGCAAAGCGCGATCTTTCATTATATCAGCCAGAAAAACAATTCAGATTTCGTGGCCGGAAAAATGATTTTCCTGCAGGGAAGCCCTGAACTTGAAGAAATTAACGGCATTAAAACAGGACGTCTTTCCGGAATTGTTGCGCATCACATCCCGAATTATCTTCAGAAAAACCGCCTTCCGAGTGAAAAAACAAACCTCATCGACGACTGGGAAACCAAAGTGGACGAGATTGTAAAGGAAACCGAAAGGCAGAACATGACGCTGATTTCGGGCATACCGCCCTGGCTGATCATGTATTTTGAAAAACTCATCGAGCGCAATGGAAAAAAAATCACCGAACTTTTCCCGAATCTCCAGCTGATCATTACCGGCGGTGTAAACTTCGAGCCTTATCGTGAGAAAATGAACGAACTTTTGGGCAGGCCCGTGGACACCATCCAAACTTTTCCGGCGAGCGAAGGATTTTTTGCGTTCCAGGATGATTATACCAAAGAAGGTTTACTGCTGTTGACCAATCACGGAATTTTTTATGAATTCGTGCCGCTTGAAACCTACGGAAAACCCGATGCACAACGGCTTACGTTAAAAGACGTGGAACTTCACAAAGATTACGCACTGATCCTGACGACCAATTCCGGACTTTGGGCGTATTCTATTGGTGATGTGGTGCGATTTATTTCTAAAGATCCTTACAGAATCGTGGTTTCGGGCAGAACCAAACACTTCACTTCGGCTTTTGGTGAACACGTGATCGCGTTTGAAGTGGAGGAAGCAATGAAGGCCACAGTTGAAAAATTTCCGGCTCAGATCACCGAATTCCATCTGGCGCCACAGGTAAATCCTGCCGAAGGTTTGCCTTATCACGAATGGTTCATCGAGTTTGAGAAAGAACCGGCGGACATGGAAGCATTCAGAATAAATTTAGATAAAGAGATGCGGCGCCGAAATACATATTATGATGACCTGATTGCCGGAAACATCCTAAAACCTTTGGTTATCAGCCGGCTAGAGAAAAACGCATTTCACGAATACGCAAAATCTGAAGGGAAACTTGGCGGCCAGAACAAGATTCCAAGACTTGCGAATGACAGGAAAATCGGTGATTTTCTGGATAAACTGAAATCCTGAAATTAAACGGACTTAAAACCAAAACCATCCGAATAGGGTGGTTTTTTTTATAATGCTGGGGTTCATTCAGCCTAAGGTCTATTACTCAATTTTTTTTAGGGTCTAAATTCATAAATTCCAAAGCATTAGATCTAATATCGGGTAAAATGGAAGTTCGGAATTACGCATTTCTTAGGAAATCACGTGATACTGCCTTATATTAGCGGAAAATAATTATTATTAATGAGAAAATTTTATGTTTTGGGAGCAATGTTAGCGATAACATTCTCAAATGCGCAGACCGCGAAAAAAAGCTTTATCAAAAAAAGCGAAAATGGCCTACACCAACCTTTTGTCTCTAATCTGAAAGAGAGCAGTATTAAATTTCAGCAGGCAGCAGATTTTGACAATGCTATTATTTCAATGGTTGATCAGGATGATGCGCAGATCATTGCTGCAGACGATTTCCAGCTTACAGAAGCTGTAAAAGTTGACAAGTTTGTTTTCTACGGCACACAGGATTACGATGATTTACCTGATTACCTACTTGGTGCAAAGATGTACATCTTCAATGACGATAACGGCAAGCCGGCCGGCACACCTACAAATGCGGGGAATGCGGTAGCAGCCATCAATTTGCGCGGTAGCAGTGCCATTGCTATCTCTACTGAAAACCCATGGGAATTTACTATCGATGTCAATGTAACGCAGGCTTTAGGACAAACTCTTACGCTGGATGCCAACAAAAGGTATTGGGTTGCATTCGCACCGATCGTAGACCTTGGTGATGAATATGGTGCAGATTCTTCTGAAATATTCTACTGGGCAGGCACGCCAACCGGTAATTTTGCTGAGCCTGTCCTTATTGATGAGGAAGATCTTTTTCAGGCAGGAGCAACAGACTGGAGCACAATCTCCGACCTCACCGGAGACACTATGCCGGGGATGGCATTCTCTATTACTGGCGAAACTGCACTGGGAACGGGCGAAGTTTACTCAAACCGTAAAAATGTTTCCGTTTACCCGAATCCTGCAGTTAGCGTAGTGAACGTGAAAGCAAACGGGAAACATGCCATCACGAAAACCGAAATCTATGATATGAACGGCAAACTGGTTACAAGTTCAGCAAGCAATTCTATCGATGTAGAAAAACTCCCGAAAGCAGTATATCTTGTTAAAGTTTATGCGGGTTCAGAAGTTATCGAAACTACAAAACTTATCAAAAAATAGATTTAACTTCTATTTTTAAAGCCTGCGTTTGCAGGCTTTTTTTTGTTTTAAATTCTCTATTTTAGTTCGAAACCGCCTTCAGCCCAACAACAGAGGCGATCAGTGTAAAGACAAAAAACATCCGCCAGAAGGTCGCTGGCTCATTAAATATGAAAATTCCCGCCATCACGCCGCCCACTGCACCAATTCCCGTCCACACTGCATACGCTGTTCCCACGGGAATCGGGTTGCTGCCGTACGAAATCGCTTTATAAAGCAGGAACATGCTCAGCGAAAGCGAGATGGCAAATCCGGCCCACCAGAAAAAGCTTTCACGGCCCGTGGTTTCCTGCGCCTTGCCGAGACAGGTCGCAAATCCGGTTTCGAAAAGACCGCCGATGATCAGTAAAATCCAGTTCATAAACGCAAAGATAATTTTTCCCTGAAAAATGCCGGGCAAGATTTACATTTGCACATGATTTCACTCACGCCTCTACAAACGCTGAAAATTCCCGAGTTCCGGAACCTTATGGCCGGACGTTTCTTTCTGGTACTTTCTTTCCGCATGCTGGCTACGCTGATGGGTTGGTGGATTTACCAGCTTACAAAAGACCCGTTTGCAATCGGCCTCATCGGGCTTTCAGAAGTGATACCGGCTGTATTCACCGCGCTGTACGCAGGCCATGTGATCGATAATTCGGAGAAAAAGAAACTGCTGCTGATCTGCAACTACATCTATGTTTTCCTCATAGGTTTGCTCATCATCCCGGCTTTTTTCGGGCACCGACTTTTACATTTCAGCAATCTGCAGATCTCATACTTCATTTACGCAGTGATATTTTTTACGGGTTTTTGCCGGGCTTTCCTCGGACCCATCATCCCGTCGATGATCCCCAAAATAGTTTCGCGCGAGACTTTGCCCAACGCTATTACTATTAACCAAGGCACATTTCTCACGGCTTCGGTTTGCGGACACGCGCTCGGTGGCTTCCTGATTCACTGGATCGATATTTCGGGGACTATTTTGGTAGTGGTCGTACTTATGGTGCTTTCCTCGTTCTTCTTTTGGTTCCTGAAAAAGCATCATTCAGAAAACGGCCAGCGCGACATCGGCGTGGTACAAAGCATGCGCGAAGGCGTCGCGTACATCTACAAAACCAAGGAAATCCTGGGTGCGCTGTGTCTGGACATGTTCGCGGTGCTGTTCGGCGGTGCTGTGGCAATGATTCCGGTGTTCGCGTCAGACATCCTGAAGGTGGGTTCGGAAGGTTTCGGCCTGCTGAATGCAGCTTCAGACATCGGTTCCATGTGCATTATCGCGTTTCTGGCCTTCTTTCCGTTGAAGAAAAATCAGGGAAAAATACTGCTGGCGGCGGTTGCAGGTTTCGGTCTCTGCATCATCGCGTTCGGCTTTTCGCAACTTTTCTGGCTCTCATTCGGTTTCCTCATGCTGAGTGGCATGCTCGACGGTATTTCGGTTGTCATCCGCGGCACCATCGTTCAGCTGAAAACACCAGATCACTTGCGCGGCCGCGTGCTCAGTGTAAATTCAATCTTCATCATGTCGAGCAACGAGATGGGGCAGTTCGAAAGTGGTGTGGCTGCCAAACTTTTCGGCGTAGTACGCTCCGTGATATTCGGTGGTACAGCTACGGTGCTCATCGCGCTGCTGGTGGGAACTACCAACCCGAAACTCCGGAAAATGGAGTATTAAAATATTTTTTAGGAGCTACAAATTTTCGTTCATTCTGAAGACTCCACCCGCTTTCCGCTGCAATCCCGCTGAGGCGGGGATTTCCGCTGCAATCGGGGCTAGGAACCCGGGCATTTTACCTTCAGACAGACATTGACTTATTAACATCGGTTAGCATTCATTACCAACATTTTAACCCAGAAACACGGGCTATTGTTGGTTAATAAATGGCAGGCGATTTTAAAAAAAACTATCTTTGCCCCATGACACAGAAGGAAACTTTATCTTCACTGATTCACGGCAATTTCGCCCGTGAGCTTTCCATTTCCGATGGCAAAATGCCGCCAAACGCAGTAGATTTTGAGCGTTTGGTGATCGGGACTTTCCTTATTGATAAAAAAGGCCTCGATTACTCGATAGATTTACTTACGGCAGACGTATTTTACGATCCCAGACACCAGGAAATCTTCCGTGCGATCCTGAAACTGTATGAAGGTAACCATCCCGTTGACCTGATGACCGTAATCCAGGAACTTAAGAAAAACGAAAAGCTGGGTTTTGCCGGCGGCGATCATTATATCATCGACCTTACAATGGGCGTGTCGTCAAGCGCGCATATCGAGTATCACGTGCGTGTGATCCTCGAAAAGTTCATTCTTCGAAGCCTGATCAACGTTTCCGCGAACGTAATCGACAGTTCGTACAAAGAATCTACGGATGTTTTCGAACTTTTGGATAAAGCCGAACAGTCTTTCTTTGAAATCACCAACGGAACCATTAAAAAAGGTTTTGACACAGCAAATACACTTGTAAAACAGGCGATTGAAACCATTAAATCATTAAAAGACAAAGAAGGAATCTCCGGTATTCCGTCAGGTTTCAGAGACATTGATAAAGAAACCGGTGGTTGGCAAAACTCGGATTTGATTATCATTGCGGCACGTCCTGCTATGGGTAAAACGGCTTTTCTGCTTTCGATGGCACGAAACATTGCCGTGCAGCACCAGATTCCGCTTGCCCTATTCTCGCTCGAGATGGCGTCTGTGCAGCTTATCACGAGGATGATTGCCTCTGAAACCGGCATCTCTTCAGAAAAACTCCGTAAAGGCCAGATGAGCGATGAAGAATGGCAGCGTCTGTTCTCCAATGTATCGGAACTCGAAAACGCACCACTCTACATTGATGAAACACCTTCTCTGTCGGTATTTGATTTCCGTGCGAAATGCCGCCGACTTGTGATGCAGCATGGTGTGAAGATCATCATGGTCGATTACCTGCAGCTGATGACGGCGAATTCCGGTAAAGGCGCCGGAAACCGCGAACAGGAAATCGCCACGATTTCCCGATCCCTAAAAGCAATCGCAAAAGAACTTAATGTTCCGGTGATCGCGCTTTCGCAGCTTTCAAGATCGGTGGAAACGCGTCCGGGCAAAAGACCGATGCTTTCTGACCTGCGGGAATCGGGAGCGATTGAGCAGGACGCCGATATCGTGTCGTTTATTTTCCGTCCTGAATATTACAAGATTACCACGTGGGATAATGATGAAGACGGCGGGGAAAGTTCAACTGAAAACCAGGCCGAACTCATCATCGCAAAACACCGGAACGGCGCTACGGCAGACGTAAGGATGTCATTCTTTAAAAACATCGCGAAGTTCGCTGACCTCGATTTGTTCGGTAACCAGCACACGATGGGTTATCAACCGTCTAACTTCGCCGCGATGGACGCGCCGGGCGGATTTGATAAAATCCGGGCAACCATTGATCCGGGTGCCGCGTTTGATTTGCCGGGCAGCCAAAATGTGTCGGGTTCATCGATGAATGATTTGGATGACGATGAGGAATTTGAGTTTTAAATATTAAAATTTAGCTATACAAATTAAGTCGGTGCAATGCCGGCTTTTTTTGAAGCTTATCTTAAAGAAATATTACAGATTGAGTTTACGAATAGAAATCTACACAGACGGCGCGTGCAGCGGAAATCCGGGAAAAGGAGGATACGGGATTGTGATGAAAGTTCCGGAGAAAAACTACGTGAAACACTTCAGCAAAGGTTTCCGCCGAACTACCAACAACCGCATGGAACTGCTGGCGGTGATCGTGGCACTCGAAAAACTGAAATCTCCGGACAACGACATCCACATCTTCACAGACAGCAAATATGTGTCCGACGCTATCAATAAAAAATGGCTGCTGGGTTGGATAAAGAAAGATTTTAAAAACGTAAAAAACCCCGATTTGTGGCGAAGGCTGGTACCGCTGCTCAAGACTCACAACACGACTTTCCACTGGATAAAAGGCCACGCCGGGCACCCCGAAAACGAAATCTGTGACCAACTCGCGGTGAAGGCTGCACAGGGACCGACACTGGAAACCGATGAATATTTCGAGAATCCTGATCCGGGCGGGCTGTTTTAATTTAATTTACCACAGCAGAAGTAATCGCTGTCAGTGCTTTTTTACTTTTGTTATCTTTGTTCAATGAATTATATTGAAGCGCTGAAGCAAAGATATTCGGTAAAGAAATTCGACCGCGAACGGCAGGTTCCGGCGGATGTTTTGCAAAACATTCTGCAAGCCGGCAAGCTGTCTGCAAGTTCGCTTGGCCTGCAGCCTTACAAAATAGTTATCGCAGAAAGTGCCGAAATAAAATCCAAACTGATCCCGGCATTTTATAATCCATCCCAAATCTCAACGTGCTCACATCTGGTCATCCTTATTTCTAAAAAAAATGTGGATGACAGTTACATTGACGGTTATTTCCGGCACATTTCTGATGTTCGCGAAGTTCCGGTTGGCAGTCTGGACCTGTTCCGAAAAAACATTGAGGGCTACACCAAAAAACCGGAACAGGAAGAAGTTGCCTTTTGGGCTGAAAAACAGACCTATATCGTACTCGGAAATCTGATGTTTGCGGCCGCGCTGGAGAAAGTGGATTCATGTCCGATGGAAGGATTTAAAAAAAACCTCATCGAAGAGATTCTGGGCTTAGACACTGAAAAAGAAAGTGTTGCAGTGACGCTTGCACTGGGCTACCGCGCGCCGGATGACAACTTCCAGCATTTAAAGAAAGTGCGCAAACCAGATCAAAAATTATTTAAGTTCATTTAATTTCAATGATAAAAACAGATGTACTGGTAATTGGTTCCGGGATATCCGGCCTCTCCTATGCCATTAAGATTTCCCAAAAAATGCCCGATGCGCAGATCACCATCGTCACCAAAGCTGATGAGGATGAGAGCAACACGAAATATGCCCAGGGCGGGCTTGCTGTGGTGACCGATTTTGATAAAGACGATTTCCAAAAACATATCGATGATACGATGCGTGCCGGCGATGGTGAAAATAAGCGCGAAGTGGTGGAAATGGTCATCAGGGAAGGTCCGGCGCGGTTTCGGGAACTTGTAGATTGGGGAACCAATTTCGATATGGAAAAAGGCGGGGATTTCAAACTCGGGCGTGAAGGCGGCCACACCGAAAACCGCATCGTTCATCATAAAGACGTTACGGGTGCCGAAATAGAACGAGCCCTGCTCGAAACTGTACGTAAATCGCCGAATATCGAAATGCTGGCGCATCATTACGTGATAGACCTCATCACGCAGCACCACGTTCCGGGCAAGGAAACACAAACCGACGATATCGCTTGCTACGGCGCCTATATTTTAGATGAAAAGCAGAAAATAATTAAAAAAATCACCGCCAAGATCACGCTTGTAGCCACAGGTGGCGCCGGACATGTTTACAAGAACACCACCAATCCGGTGATCGCAACAGGCGACGGAATTGCCTTTGTGCATCGCGCGCGCGGAAAGGTCTCGAACATGCAGTATTATCAGTTTCACCCTACTGCACTCTACTCAAAACGTGACGGAATGCTGTTTTTGATTTCTGAAGCGGTGCGTGGAGACGGCGCAAAACTGCGGACCAAAAACGGTGAAAAATTCATGCATAAGTACGATGAACGCGAAGAACTCGCTTCCCGCGATATCGTTGCACGCGCGATCGATAATGAACTGAAAATCTCCGGTGACGAATACGTCGGGCTCGACTGTCGTGGAATGGATGAAGAAAATTTCAAAGAACACTTTCCGAATATCTACCAAAAATGCCTGCAGGAAGGCATAGATCCGTTTAAGCAGCTGATTCCCGTGGTTCCGGCCTGCCATTACCTGATGGGCGGCATAGAAACCGACATGAACGGACAAAGTTCGATCACAAACCTGTTTGCAGTGGGCGAATGCACAAATTCCGGACTTCACGGCGCAAACAGACTCGCATCAAATTCACTGCTCGAAGGATTGGTTTTCGGGCATAATGCTGCTATGAAAACTGTGGAACTGCTCAAAGCGAATCAGTTTAATTTTGATGACCTGAAAGCCGTGCCGGAATGGGATGACGAAGGCCTGAAAATGATGGACGAGATGGTAATGATTTCCTATTTCCGCAGACAGCTTCAGGAAATGATGAGCGATCTGGTAAGCATCGTAAGGACTAACGAACGGCTTTTGCTGGCACAAAAGAAACAGCGCGAAATCTATGAAGCTGTGACCGAACTTTATAATTATTCCATCATGTCGCCACAACTTTCAGAACTTCGGAATCTGGTAAACGTTTCCTATCTGATCATCAAACATTCTCTGGCGATGAAACAGAATAAAGGCGCATTTTTTAACAAGGACCTGAACTGAGATTTAAATTCTAAAAAACCACTGTATGAAAATCTCTCCTGTCATTTCTACAAACGGACTCGCTGAAATAATTAATAATAAAAATGTTATACTCATCGATGCCGGCAGCGGAAAGCATGCGTATGAAAGGTATCTGCAAAAGCATATCGAAAATGCATTCTATGTTGATTTGAATGAAGATTTAGCTGAAATTCCCGACGATGCCAAAAACGGAGGCCGTCACCCGCTTCCTTCGCCCGAAAAATTTGCAGAAGTTTTGCAGCGCGTAGGAATTAAAGAAAACTCACACCTCATTGTTTACGATGATAAAAACGGCTCGAATGCTGCAGCTAGATTTTGGTGGATGGCGCGCGCCGCAGGCCTTGAAAATGTTCAGGTTTTAGACGGCGGTTTGCAACAAACTGAAAAATCCGATTTGCCAATCACTCAGAAAATACCTGTCGCTGATGAGGTTGAATTGATTAAATTCAAAAACTGGGAGCTTCCGGTCATTCATTTGGATCAAATTGAAAGCTTCGTATCCGCAGAATCGAATATTCTAGTGGATGTACGTGAAACCGAGCGCTACAATGGCGATACTGAACCTATCGATCTGGTTGCAGGACATATTCCGGGCGCGATCAATCTACCTTTTAAAAATAATCTTGGCGAAAACGGTTTTTTCCGTAAGCCTGAAGAACTTAAAAAACAATTCCAGGATGTTTTTGGAAACGTCAATAGTATTGCAGTTCATTGCGGCTCCGGCGTCACCGCCTGTCACACGATCCTGGCAATGGACTATGCAGATCTTCCGATACCCACACTTTACGTCGGCTCCTGGAGCGAATACAGCCGGAACAATAAACCGATCGCGACTCAACCCCGCAAATAATTTTACTCAATAAAATCATGAAAAAACCAAGTTACGTTACCGATAAAAATATTAAACAGTTCATAAAATCTGCACTTGCAGAAGACATTCAGGATGGCGATCACTCTACGCTTGCGACAATCCCGGCAGATCTGCAGCAAAGAGCCAAACTTTTGGTGAAAGAAGACTGCATCCTGGCCGGTGTAGAGATGGCCACGATGATCTTTAAGCAGTTTGATAAGAATCTGGAAATTGAAGTTTTAATTAAAGACGGCGCAACTGCCAAAGTGGGCGATATCGCGTTTTATGTGACAGGCAGCGCAAGGTCAATTCTTTCCACCGAAAGGCTGGTACTCAACTGTATGCAGCGCATGAGCGGCATCGCCACGCTGACACACGACTGGGATTCAAGGTTGCTCGGAACCAAAACCAGACTTCTGGATACCCGCAAGACAACGCCAAATTTCAGGATTTGCGAAAAATGGGCAGTGGCAATAGGTGGCGGAACCAATCACCGGTATGGCCTGTACGATATGATCATGCTGAAAGACAACCACATCGATTACAACGGAAGCATCACCAATGCCGTGAAAATGGCACGCGAATACAATAAGTCGCTGAAGAAAAAACTGAAGATAGAAGTGGAAACCCGCAACCTCGAAGAAGTGGAAGAAGCCCTGAAAATGGAGGTAGACCGCATCATGCTCGACAATATGGACACTCAAACCATGGCGAAGGCAGTAAGCCTGATTGCCGGAAAATGTGAAACGGAAGCCTCGGGCGGAATCACGCGCGAAATGCTGAAAGAAGTCGCTAAAACAGGTGTAGATTTTATTTCGGCAGGCGCACTCACCCATTCGGCTTCGAACATAGATTTAAGCTTGAAAGCCGTAGTCTGAAACTTATGTCAAAGCACGTTTTGGGGAATTATTTTTAGCGATTATGCAATGCATTATTTCTCTTCGGGGAAATTTTTAAGCACATTAACTAGCTGTTAATGTGCTTTTTAAATGTAATTTTTACGTAAATTTAAATCTTAACATCTCTGTAATAATAATCTCATTTTTTTTGTTCATTTTTGCAGCAAAAGATATTTTCAATTATAACCTAATCGAGTTGATATGAATTTGAAACCATTTAAGAAGAGTGTTCTTATCGCTGCAATTGCCTTTGCAGGTTACGGCAACGTACATGCACAGGTTACTACGAGTAACATGACCGGTATTGTAAGCACGCGCGACGGAAAACAAACGTCGGGTGCCAGAATTACGGCCACCCACTTGCCTTCTGGTACAGTGTATAGTGCTGCAGCGAATGCTTCGGGAGCTTTCAACCTTCCGAACATGCGTGTTGGCGGACCTTACCGTGTAGAAGTAAGTACCGGTACGGAGCAGCCAATCATTTATGAAGATGTGTACTTAGAACTTGGCCAACCATTTACATTAAACCCTGTTTTCGGTGAGAAGACAGAAAACATCGCCGAAGTGGTACTTACAGGTACACGCGGTGTGAACACAAACAAAACAGGTGCAGCAACCAATGTAGGTTTGAAGCAAATTCAGGAACTTCCACAGGCAAACCGCAGCATAACAGAATTTACAAGACTTACGCCCCAGGCAAACGGCAACTCATTTGCAGGCCGTGATGCGCGTTACAACAACCTTCAGATTGACGGTGCGAACTTTAATAACGGTTTCGGTTTAAGTTCAAACCCACTTCCGGGAGGAAATTCACAGCCTATTTCTTTGGATGCGATCCAGGAAATTTCTGTAAACATTGCGCCGTTTGATATTACTCAATCAGGTTTTACTGGTGCAGGCATCAACGCGGTTACAAAATCTGGAACTAACAGGTTTCACGGTTCACTTTACGGGTATTACACAGGAAAAGAACTTAGCGGCTGGAAAATTAACGACAACGATATCGCGAAGGTTTCCGGTGGACAGATGACCAATGGATTCACAATCGGGGGACCACTTGTTCAAAACAAACTATTCTTCTTCGTTAGTGCTGAAAGAGAAACTGCTACGGGCGCTAACGCTTCAGGTGCAAACCTTTGGAAAGCTTCACAGGATGGTGTTTCCGATCCGGCAAATAACATTTCACGCGTAAAAGAGTCAGACCTTATCGCGGTAAGAAATCACCTGATCAACCGTTGGGGTTACGATCCCGGAAGATACCAGGGCTACGCTAACGAAGCTGAGCAGCAGGGAGACAAATTCCTCGCGAGACTTGACTGGAATATCAACGACCAGCACAAATTTGCCATACGTTACAATGTGTTGAATGCCAAATCAATGCAGGTTGCCAATGCTTCATCAGGGCCTTCACCTAGATCGGCACACGGACGTGTAAGTGACAAGGCAATGACATTCGAAAATGGTAACTACGCACTTGAAAACAGAGTACAGTCGCTTACTGCGGAATTGAACTCAACTTTCAACTCAAGCCTTTCGAATAAATTATTGTTCACCTACTCAAAAATCCAGGATTTAAGAACTACACCATCAGATCAACTTTTCCCTTTTGTTGATATATGGGATGGTTCTGCAAGCGGCGGAAACTACATCAGTTTCGGTACGGAGCTTTTCTCTTATCTGAATGATGTGATCAATGATAACTTCTCCATCATCAATAACCTTACTTACAGCGCGGGTAAACACACAATTACCGGAGGTGCGGCGTATGAGATGCAGAAATTCGGTAATTCATACACCAGAATGGGAACAGGTTACTACCGTTACGCATCAGTTGCAGATTTCCTTACGACAGGTACAGCCAACGAAGTGGCGCCGATCATGTTCGGCCTTACATATCCGTACGCAGGTCAGGACACTTACTCACGCGTAAATTTCGGTCTTTTATCTGCTTATGCACAAGACAGAATTGCGTTGAATGACAGATTCAATTTCACTGTAGGTTTACGTGCTGAATTGCCAATGTATCTTAATGATCTTACTGCAAACCCAGCTATCGATAATCTGACATTACTTGACACCAAAGGTAACCCAACGAACTATTCTTCTGGCGAGTGGCCAAATTCTAAAGTAATGCTTTCACCACGTTTAGGTTTCAATTATGATGCTTTTGGTGACCGAACGCTCACTGTTCGTGGTGGTACTGGAGTTTTCTCCGGTCGTGTACCGTTTGTCTGGTTGACTAATATGCCGACCAACGCAGGCGTTCTTCAAAATATCGTGGAACCAACTTCATATCAGCAGGTTGCGGGATGGATCAATAATATCACTTTCCAGCCACAGGATATCTATTATCATTTGAACAATGTGCCTGCAGGTGCCGGAAACGTGTTCATTCAGTCACCGGCTGATGGTGCACCAAGTACATTTGCACTTGTAGACCGCAATTTCAAGATGCCGTCTGTGTGGAGATCAAGCATCGGGATCGATTACAGAATTCCAAATTCATTGATCACGCTTACATCAGACGTTCTTTACACTAAAGATATCAACGCAGTTTTCCAGTACGGTGCAAACAGAAAGCCTTCTACTGTGAAAATGACGAGCCAGCCGCGGGATTTCTATCCGACACCGGCAGCGGGACAAATGCCAAACTATCAGTATAATTCAGCGATTGGAGCAAACAATGCCACGATCCTTACCAATACTGATACGAAAGGTTATGCATTCTCAGCTACGGTAGGTGCAAGCCTTCGCCCTTGGAACGGACTTTCAGGATCGGTATTCTACACTTACTCTGAAGCTGAGGAAGTATCTTCAAACTCTGGTTCTAACGCGTCATCTTCATGGCTGGGTTCACCGGTTATCGATACACCAAACCAGGATTTCCTGAGCATTTCGAATTTTGCGGTTCCGCATAGAGTTGTAGCGAACGTTACGTATGATATCAAGCAAACCGGAACAACCATTGGTGCTTATTACTCAGGTGCTCACCAAGGAAGATTCTCTTATTACTATACCAATGACCTGAACGGAGATGGTTTAGCTAATGACTTGATGTACATCCCGGAAAGTACTGCTACGATGAAATTTGCGAATATCACTTCCGGTTCAGGTGCAAATCAGGTAACCCTGTTCACAGCTGACCAGCAGAGAGCAGCATTCGAGCAGTTCATCACCGATAACGGACTTGAAAAATACCGCGGACAGATCTTGCCACGAAATGGTTTCCTACTTCCATGGTTGAACCGTGTAGATGTACGTATCTCACAAAACCTTTTCAGCGATATGGTACAAAAAGGCGACAAGATTCAGTTAACGCTTGATGTTCTGAACTTTGGAAACATGCTGAACTCCGAGTGGGGAATCCAGGATACTACTGTAAGCCAGTATGGTGCAGCTATCCTATCCAGATCAGGTGCTGTTTCGCCAGATCCTACATTCACTATGGTAAGAGATGGCAGCAACCTGGTAAACGCGCCTTACAGAGCTGCGAACAACAGATTTACCACGTGGTCAGCTTTATTTGGAATGAAATATTCTTTCTAAAAACAAGCTTTCCGCTTATACATATCCCGGCAATACGCCGGGATTTTTTTTATCTTTGCCATTAACAAAAAAAATATTATGGATTTCAACATTATGCTTCAGGCACACCGTGGTTTTGCTTACCTTATTTTGCTCGCAATCGCTGTTTTTGTCGTAGCACTGCTCATGACAATGTTTGGCTATTCGGGAAGAATCACCAAGCTGCTGAGAAAATCAACACTGTTCACAATGATTTTTTTCCATACGCAAGCCGTAATCGGGCTGATCATGCTGTTCTTCTTTTCACCGGGTTTTAAAGCCGCGACTGAGGCCGGAACACTGATGAAAGATTCTGTGGCCAGAAACACGTACGTAGAACATCCATTTGCGATGATTGTTTCTGCGGTTCTGCTTACAATCCTTAATAAAAAATTCAAGACCAACGACAAAATGCAGATGCCGTGGGTGATCATGGCGTTTGTTGCACTCGCTCTGATGCTGTGGGCCTTCCAGTGGAACAGGCTTTTTGGAGGGTAAACGCTGGTCTTTAAATGGGTTCAAATTGTTCAAATGGTTCAATGAGGTTCAAATTGTTTATCATAATTACTTAATTGACCTAACCACTTGAACATTTGAACCATTGAACCATTTGAACCGTTTGAACAACTTAACAATATTAAAACCTCTTTGAACAGAAAATTATGAAAGTAGCCCTTGTAGGCGCCACCGGAATGGTGGGCGAAGTAATGCTGAAGGTTTTGGAAGAACGCAACTTCCCGGTGACGAAACTCATCCCGGTTGCGTCTGAAAAGTCTGTGGGCAAAACGATTTTCTTTAAAAATGAAGCCATTGAAGTCGTCTCCATGCAGGATGCCATTGATATGCAGCCGCACATCGCGCTCTTTTCTGCTGGTGGAAACACTTCGCTGGAATTTGCGCCGAAATTCGCTGCCGCTGGCACTACCGTGATCGATAATTCTTCCGCATTCAGGATGGATGCAGATAAGAAATTGGTCGTGCCCGAAATTAATGCGGAGGAACTTACGCCATCAGATAAAATCATTGCAAACCCAAACTGCTCTACAATACAGCTTGTGATGGTATTGCATCCTTTAAATAAGAAATTTGGGCTGAAACGTGTGGTTGTTTCAACCTACCAGTCAGTTACGGGAACCGGGAAAAATGCGGTGGATCAGTTGAATGCCGAAATTTCGGGCGATGCTGATGCCGCAAAAGTTTACCCTTACGAAATTTTTAAAAATGCATTGCCGCACTGCGACGTATTTGCCGAAGACGATTATACAAAAGAGGAAATAAAACTGATGACCGAACCCAAAAAAATTCTGGGTGACGACAGCTTTAACCTAACAGCAACCGCAGTGCGCGTTCCTGTACAGGGCGGACATTCTGAAAGTGTGAACATCGAGTTCGAAAACGATTTTGACATCGACGAAATACGCAATATTCTCTCTGAAACGCCGGGCGTGACGGTTTTGGATGATGTACAGAATAAAATCTATCCGATGCCGCTTTACGCTGAAGGAAAAGATGAGGTTTTCGTGGGCCGGATCCGACGTGACCGTTCACAACCGAACACCCTAAACCTTTGGATTGTTGCCGACAACCTCCGGAAAGGAGCCGCAACCAACGCCGTGCAGATCGCCGAATATCTCGTAAAACAAGATTTGGTTTAAAAACAAATGCTCACCAGAAAGTGAGCATTTTTTAATTATTAGACTTTTCAAACAATATAATTAAATACCACCGAACTATGACTTCAGAACGCAGCTCAAAAAGCAATTTCGTCTTTCAGCGGCAGGTCGCTTTCATCGGGATTGGCCTTTTCATCGCCAAACTTTTGGCATGGCATCTCACCAATTCAGATGCGGTATTTTCGGACGCGATGGAAAGTATCGTAAATATCGTGGCGGGATTTTTAGGCCTGTATTCGCTTTACGTTGCGGCTAAACCGCGTGATACCGGTCATCCGTACGGGCATGGCAAAGCAGAATTCGTCACATCGGGTATTGAAGGCGGACTCATCATTTTTGCCGGAATCATTATCATCGTTCAAGCCGTAGACTCTTTGCTTCACGGTAATGTTCCAAAAAAGCTTGATTGGGGAATACTGATCGTCGGAGTTACCGCGGGCATCAATTATCTGATGGGCTATATTTCATACAAAAAAGGAATCAGGGAAAACTCACTCGTGCTGCAAAGCTCAGGTAAACATTTGCAAAGTGACACTTTCACTACGCTCGGGGTTGTGCTGAGTTTGGTCCTGGTCTATTTTACCAAAATTTACTGGATCGATGCGGTGGTGGCACTTCTTTTTGGCGGATACATCATTTTTATCGGTTATCAGATCATTCGAAAGTCGCTGAGCGGGATCATGGATGAAGCTGATGTACGGCTCCTCACGAAATTGTCTAAACTTTTAAATGAAAACAGGCAGCGCGATTGGGTAGACATCCATAACGTGCGGATCCAGCAGCACGGCAGCGAACTGCATATTGACGCGCATCTTACTTTACCCTGGTATTATGATCTGCGTACGGCACATAATGAAATGGAAGAAGTGTATAAACTGATTGGGAAAAATTCCGAAAGAACCATCGAGTTTAATTTTCACCTTGATGACTGCAAGCCTTTTTCATGCGAAATCTGTGAACTTTGGGAATGTAAAGTGAGGCAGCACACATTTAAAAAGAAAATTGAATGGAATGATTCCACAATTGCGCAGCTCAATAAACACGACGTAAACACTTAATCTAAAGCTTTACTTTTCCAGTTTCCTGCGGTAATAGAAAACCGGAATGATCAGCAGTAAAACCAGTGGCTGAATCACGAACCTTCGGATATAGAAGGAAAAAAGGTAGCCGATTTCAAAGTTTGTGTGGATACAATAGAGATAGATCGGAAGTGTGATGGCGAAAGCGATTACAATCAAAGCGGCGGCCTGGGCGGTCCATCTGGTATTTTTAAATAAAAACTGCACGATCACCAGCGAGAAAATAAGATTGAGAAAAAACCGGAATAAATGTCCTAAAATTAGGCTTCCCCAATCGTAAAGCGGGAAGATCGCATTTTTATCGGCAGATTTGAAATATTGCAGAAACGGATCGTAAAACAGCGGTTCTTCAAACATCCGCACCGCAATCAGCCCAAACACACCGGCTAAAACTAAAAACCAACTAAGAATTTTCATCCGGAACTTCCTTTAATGCGAATCTGTTGATCCAAATGAGCCAAAGAAGCACCACGCATCCATAGATAATGGCCGGAAAAAGATAATCGTGGCCTATTTTTGAGTACTGCGGCATCTCAACAAGCAGAATATTAAGCCCGGCAATACGAAGGATATTTACGATGTGCAAAAAAACCAAGCCCGCAAACGCAAACAGAAACGTTTTTGGCCCTCTGAAAAACGCAAAGATGAAAGCCAGAAACAGAATGATCACAGATATCGCGTTGCAGCCTTCCACCATTCGGGAGACATACCTGCCACTCACCCAAAACCACGAAGTCTCCTGAGCGGGTTTACCGGGAACAAGTTGAGAAGGATAATCCAGGAGATTTTGCACGAAAATGGTCTGGCGCGCTACCCACTCGGAAGCAGGGTCTAGACCGGCGCCTTTGTATAAATTCAGATACAGCTGATAACCTAAAACCAACAGTACATAAAGCACTAAAAAACGCAAAAGTATCTTAAAGACAGGCCGGAAATCACTGAACATGTGCAAATATACTGCTTTTAAGAAATTCTAATTTAAGTATCTTTGTCTAAGCATGAATCACGACAGAGAGAGGTCTTTTTTCGAAAATTATATTGGCAAACCGGCCAGCAGTTTTGTTTTACTGGCACAAAGCGGGTCCGCGCGTAGAAATTTTCTGGCGGGCACAGCAGATTCTAAATTCATTGTCACTTCGAACAGCAATATTGCCGAAAACGAAAGCTTCTTTTATTTTTCGGATACCTTTTCTAAACTTCAGCTCAATACACCACGCGTCTTTGCCATTTCGCCGGACCGGTCGATTTACGTGCAGGAATTTTTGGGAGACAACACGCTTTCAGAAATTTTAGGCGAAGAGGGACTTTCTGAGCGGGCTTTAAACTTAGTGAAACAAACAATAGAAAAGCTATACAACTTACAGAAAGCGACTTTGTCCGCAATAGATTACTCGCAAACTTTTGAATATGAAAGGTATGACGAACTTCCGGTAAGCAATGATCTTTTTTATTTTAAAAGTTTCATCGCAGATGTACTTGAACTTCCCTACCACAAGTCTACGCTGCTGAGTGAGTTTAAAAAAATCACAGCCGAAATAGAAAAACTGGAGCCGCGAGGCCTGATGATCCGCGATTTTCAGGCGAGGAACATCATGGTAAACAGCAGTGACGACGTTTCATTCATCGATTATCAGTCTGCGATGCATGGACCGCTGATGTATGATGTGGTTTCGTTTCTTTACCAGGCAAAAGCCGATTTTCCCGCTGAATTTAAAGCAGAGATGCTCGAATACTATTTTTCGCTTTGGAAGGACGAACTCATCGCCGAAAAATTAAAGCTTGCACTCCAGCCGATTATTTTGATCCGCTATCTCCAGGTTTTGGGCGCATATGGTTTTCGTGGTTTGGTGCAGCGGAAAGCACACTTTCTGGCCAGCCTTTCAAAAGGAATTGGAAACCTGAATCAGTTCGCGAAGTCTTCAGAATTCATGGATACACTGCCGGAACTTAAAAAAATTGCTCTGGTATTAGGTGCGGAAACTGTGCAGTATAAAATCGAGCAGATGATGGCGGAAAAATAATAAACTGTAAATATTAAATATAAAATTCAAAGATCAGAAATATGCCTTTAAACATAGAAATACACAGCTTTTCATACAAAATCGGCGGAATACCAAAAGATTCAAGCGGTAATGGGGGCGGCTTCACGTTCGATTGCCGTGGCATCCTGAACCCGGGACGAATCGATGAATACAAACCGCAAACGGGCTGTGACCTTCCGGTGCAGGAATTCCTCGAAAATAAAACCGAAATGCCGAAATTTCTTGCGCTTGTCCAGGAAATTGTCTCAATCAACATCAACAATTATCTGGAGCGGGGGTTTGAGCACCTTCAGATTAATTTTGGCTGCACAGGCGGCCGTCACCGCTCGGTGTACTGTGCCGAAAAAACTGCCGAGTTTGTGCGCGCTAAATTTCCTCAGGCTGTTGTGAAGCTTATTCATGATGAGCAGCCTCAACTTTGTGAAGTGCAACAACCTTAAATATGAAAGCGCTTCTCTTCGCTGCGGGCAAAGGAACGCGGCTTAAACCGTTCACAGACCACCATCCGAAAGCGTTGGCAAAGGTGAATGGCGTGCCCTTGCTGGAACGTAATATCAAATATCTGCAAAGTTTCGGTATCAACGATTTTGTGGTCAACGTGCATCATTTCGGAGTTCAAATTGTTGATTTTCTAATTGAAAACAAAAATTTTGGTGCCAAGATCCAGATTTCAAATGAGAAAGATCAGCTGCTCGAGACCGGTGGTGGATTGCTTTTTGCACGCGAATACCTCGAAAATGACGGCGATTTCCTTATCATGAATACGGATATTCTTACGGATCTTAATTTAAATCAGCTAATTAAATTCCATTACACAAAAAATGATTTCGTTACTTTAGCTGTCTCAGACCGAAAAAGCTCGCGGAAACTTTTGTTCAATGAAGATATGGTGCTGCGCGGATGGCAGAATACAGATTCAGGCGAAAAGCGTTTAGCCGAACCTGATCCTGGGTTTAAAGCGCTTGCTTTCAGCGGAATTCACTGTGTAAATCCGGCGATCTTTGGAAAGATCAAAAGACAGGGCAAGTTTTCGATCATTGATGAATATCTGGACCTGATGTTATCAGAAGAAATTCGCGGATACGAGCACAACGCAACTTTGATTGATGTGGGACGGCCCGAATCGGTACTGGAAGCCGAAAAATTTTTTAAATAAAGAATGTAAATGAGCAAAATAAAAAGGGGAAAAGGCACCACGCGCGCGGCGAGCGGCACTGAATACGAAATAGACCAGAAAGTGCAACGCTCTTTCAGCGAAAAGACGTGGGATGAAACAATCACCAAAGACAGCTGGATGGTTTTCAAGATCATGGCTGAATTTGTAGACGGTTACGAGAAACTGGCCAAGATCGGTCCGTGTGTTTCCATTTTTGGGTCTGCGCGTCTTCAGCCTGATAATCCTTATTATGAAATGGCGACAGAAATTGCTGAAAAGATTACGGATATCGGATTTGGCGTGATCACAGGTGGCGGCCCCGGAATCATGGAAGCCGGAAACAAAGGCGCGAGAAACCGCGGCGGAAAGTCCATCGGGCTGAATATTGAGTTGCCTTTTGAGCAGCATTTCAATCCGTACATCGATAAGGGTTTCAATATGGATTTCGATTATTTTTTCGTGAGAAAGGTGATGTTCGTCAAATATTCACAGGGTTTTGTGGTGATGCCGGGCGGTTTCGGAACTTTAGATGAATTTACGGAAGCATTAACACTCATCCAGACCAACAAAATAGGAAAATTCCCGATTGTACTTGTAGGAACCGAATTTTGGAGCGGATTACTCGAGTGGTTTCAGAATACCCTGCTTAATACCGGTATGATTTCTGAAGACGACCTGCAGCTTTACAGAATAGTGGATACTGCCGATGACGCGGTGGCGCACATCAAGGCTTTCTACGAAAAATACACGGTGAACGTAAACTTCTGATTGGCATCATATTTGAGCCTTAACCACACATTATACAGTAATGAAAAAAATTCTATATATTACGGGGTTACTGCTGCTGGCAGTAATGATGAGTTTCGCCTCGGCGGAGTTTTACTCATCGATGACGAAGGTGGATTACGTGGAGGGAAACCGTACTTTGAAATTCACCACGAAGATGAATACGCGCCATATCTCTGACGCGATAAAGATAAACCCAAACACGGCGGGTTTTGAAGCTGAAGTAAAAAAGTACGTGAACAATAATTTCGATCTTTATGTAAACGGTGGTGCGAAAACACTCACTTTCACCGGAAGCCAGGTAAACGGCGAATCTACATGGGTTTATTTCGAGACCGGCGGTGTGACAGACATTAATTCTTTAAGGATTAAAAACACCATACTCCTCGGGACTTTTCCCGGCCAGATCAACATTGTGAATATCGCCTTCAAAGGCAACCAAAGGACCATGAATTTCCAGCGCGGAAAGGAAGTGAACGAGGTAAGTTTCTAAAACTAATAGGTTATAAAAAAAAGAGTTTTCCAAGTGAGAACTCTTTTTTTTGGCCATTACCCAGATAGTTTTAAGTTGTTAAAGATATTTCAGAGCCTTCGTACTACCTATTATAATATTAAAGGGCTAATACCTCATCATATAATGCATTTAACAAACCTGAAACGCTTTGCTGCAGGATTTAAAGCTGTTAATAAAGACTTAAATCAACCATTTAAACATAAAAAAAGGGCTGCAAACTGCAACCCTTTCTATTTAATTTTGAAGAGACTATTTAGTTCCTTTCACTGCGAAGTTATCAACTTCCCAAGTCGTAGATGAGCCTACAACTGAAGTGTATTTAAAGGCAAACACTACTTCTTTGTTCAGGTAGCTTTTCAGGTTTACTTTACCTGAACCTACGAAGCCTGAAAATGCGTTAAGGTCTGTATCCAGTCCCGGGTTCAGTTTCGTCCAGTTCGTTGTACCTACCGTTCCTGTATAGTTATCAGTAACGTAGAGTTCCAATGGATTTCCGCTGAATCGGCCGTCGGTCTCAAATGATACGTAAGCATCAGTAAAGGTTGACGGGATCGCGATTTTCTTAGAAACCAACCAGTCTTCGTTCAGCATACGGTTACCATCCATGATGGCGCTTGGTCTCGGATTTCCGAAAGTTGTGGTGCTCCAAACTTGCGTACCTTCAATGTTCACAGCAGTCCAGTTAGCAAGTGTATCAAAACCATCGCTGAAAATTGTGGTATAAACCGCCGGAACGGTACCGTCACATCTTGGATTATCAAAGTCTGCATTGACCAGGAAGGGAATCCAAAGCTGATAATCATTATTGAATTTACTTACGATCGCGTAGATATCGCCTTTACCACCGTCTACTTCTACACCTGAGAAAGAGGCAAAATTACTGGTTCTAAGGAAAATCTTGCTTCCGGAGCAATCTTCCAAAGTTCTGTTCGTAGTAGTTCCTGAAGCATAAGGTTTCCCTAAATCTGCATCGATGAACTGTACATTTTTAATTTTCACATATCTACCTACATCTTCGTTTGTAAGCTGTGCGATCGTACGTTCAGTAGGAACAACAGCTGTTGCCGGTTTTTTCGTATCGATGAAATGCTTGTAAACATCTACCTCGGCGATCTGACCTGCGTTTCCGTTGAATGGCTGACCAATCTGCAGTTCACCGTTTACATTTCCGATGTAAAGATCTTTCAGTTTGATGTAAACTTCTTTACCCACTCTGAATCTTTCATCGCGGTAAAGGTCAGTTTTATTGATGTTTACACGGATACCACCGGTAGCATCTTCCACGTATACATATTTGAACAGGTTACCTGTCTCATCGTTAGCAGTCACCTTAGCTTTAAGCAAATGGTTAGCAGTAATCTGGGTAAGTGAACCATTGAACAGTTGCTTCACTTCAGAAACCGTTTTCATCGTGTAATCTGATTCCGTGATGCCACAAGGATCGCTGGTGATACCATCTTTACGAGGGAAATGTTTCATATCTGCCAGGTCTGACAGTTTGTTGATATAAAACTGATAGCTTGAGTTGAATTTACTCAGAATACCGATGAAGGTACCTTTACCCGCAGGAAGAGTTTGGTTCGCAAAAGAAGCGAAACCACTGTTTCTCACCACTCTTGTCGTTACACTTGTCGTTGGGTCGTTCAACTGACGGTCAACGCTTGTTCCCGCAGGAGCGAAAACTGAACAAAGCACTTTCGCATCAAATTCTGCATCAGGAATCTGTACCAAGCAGCCTAAGAAACGGTCGTTTGCAGTTCCCAGTTCAGCAAGTGTCATCGTTTTAGGTACGATTGGTTTTGCTTCTTCACAAGATTTGAAGATATGGGTTGCTACCATTTTTTCAGGGATACGTGCTACACCGTTAGCTGCAGCTCCCGGCGCCATGTCTTTAACGCCTAACTGTACCAAGCCACCGTACGTTCCCAGTGCAAGCCCGTTAAGTTTGATATATATCTTAGATCCCTGCGGGAATCTTGTATACGTACTTACTGCATCTACACTGATCACGAAACCCTGTGTAGGGTTCTCACGTGCATCCTGAATAAAGATGGTCTTGTAGATATTTCCTGTTTCATCAGAAGAAGAAACATACCCTTCGATCACATCAGTGGTATTTTCAGGGAAGACGTAGGTCTGGTTTATGTAAAGCGCCTTTACTTCCTCCAAGGTCTTGGTCTTCATCAGTTCAGCGCAGCCGTACCCAGTAAGGTCAGGGTCGGTGTACTTATCATCATGCACACATCCCGAGACCACAAAGGACGCCATGATGACAAATAGTATCTTAAAGAATGAAAGATAGTTTTTCATAATGTTTTTCTATTTTTTTTAAAATCTTAAATAAACGTTAGCAAAGTACTGTGTTCCGCGGTCATACCAAAGTTTCGGACCAAAGAATGGTGTAGCACGGTTAGCATCAGTGACAGCGTCTTCGAAATTCACGTTTCTACCCTGCTCGAAACCACCAGTTACATAGTTTCTGTTGTTCAGAATATTGCTTACACTAAGGCTTACCCCAAGTCTGTATTTTCCTAAAAGGAAAGATTTTCCTGCATTGGCATTCAGCATAAACTGATCGTCGAATTTTTTCTGTGCGGTAAGTGAAGCAATAACTTCCGGCGTTGCAGCTTCATAGTTATCACCAGTAACAGGGTTATAATAAAGTCTTGGTGTCTTGTTCAAAGCTGAAAAATCAAGATATTGATCCATCAGATAATTTCCGGTTACACCCACCCACCAGAATTTAGGTGAATTGTATCTTAAACCAGCAGAGAATGCTTTCTGAGGCGTTCCTGCAACTTTATAACCTTTTACATTCGCTTTTCCTTTCCAGTAATCTTCACCTCTGAAGTTGTTCAGGTCATCAAAAGTAGATACCGAAGGATTGTTGGTGTACTCATAATCTCCCCAACTTCCTACAAGGTTTGCGTTCAGAGTTGGTGTGATTTTTACATCCACGCCCAGCTCAGCACCCATGTAGCGCTTGTCTACATCGCTCATCGCTTCGTTAACCAGCGTACTGAGGGAAGTTCCCGAACCCGCGTCTACGTCAGCATAATAACGTGAGATTTCAGTCCCGTTGCTGAGGGTAGTATAATATCCGGAAAGTCTTACTTTAAGGATTTGACCTCTCAGGATGTAGCTAAGATCATTAGAATTAATGATTTGGCTGTCAACACCTGGCGTAAGGAAGTCTACTGCACGTGGGTTGATATAGATTTCGTTCAGTGTAGGAGCAATGCTGAAGAAGGCGCCATTATAAACAAGGAAGTTTTTCCCGTTGATTTTGTACGTCAGCTTACCTTTCACACCTGCATCCAAAGAACTGAAGATATCGCTTCTTCCTTTAGAATTGTCGGCATAACGCGCACTGCGGTATTTCCCGTCTCTCTGAGATTCTGTATAAGATGAGAAAATAGAAGCCATCACGTTCCATTTAGGAAAATCTACTTCTGTACTTACATTCAGGCCATAAGTATCTCTGAACAGTTCATATGAATATTGTGTACGGTCACCAACTCTCACGATGTAGTTTGGATCATCAGTATTATAAAAAGCGTCACCGTCAAAAGCATTTCTGTTGAACGCGAAATCGCCGCCCAAAAGATCTTTCACTCTACGGAACACGTCTGACTTCAAGGTCTGATAATTCAGGTTGATGTTCAGTTTCCAGTTTTCCTGCAGTTTCGTGTCATAATGAGAAACTACGTTGATGGTTTTATCTTCGTTCACATCCTCTACAAGACTGTAGATTGATCTTCTACCGGTAATGGTCTCGCCACCGATCGTATAAGAAGCCGGATTCACGTTGCTGTTTTGGTAGTAAAGGTCCGTCCAGTCTATCTGCGCAATCGCTTTGTACTCTTCCGGAGTATTAAGACCGTAACTTGGCAGTTTTCTGTAATAGTGCGGATGTGGGTCAGCACCACGGAACCAGTCGAGGCGGCTTCTTGCGTCGCTACCCTGCTGATAAGAAACTGTAGTATTTAAATTTGATTTGTCATTAAGTTTCCAGTAGTGAGCCAATTGGAAAACAGGTTCAAAAACCTTACGTACACGGGAACTTCTCTTTTCACCGTCTTGCCAACCCCAGTAAGAGTTGTAGTTTTTGCCCATGATATCGTAAACTTCCTGTGTATTTGGGCTGTTTGACGCTCTGTAAGTTGGTGTACCAAACGCGGTAAGGTTCAGCGCATGGTTTTCACCCAATCTTTTTTCGATGGATCCAAAGTAAGCATACGAATCGTTGTATGTACCTTCGATAACACCTTCTTCGGCCCATCTTCGGCTTCCGGAGAATGTAAATGCCCAACCGTTTCTCAGCAAACCTGAGTTATACGTAGCCATAGCACGGTTGTTATAACTTCTGTTCGTAGCCGAATAAGCCAGTGAAACACCTTTTCTGTAAGATGATGCACGTGTGTTGTAATATACTACCCCACCAAGATTTCCGAATGCATATTCTGATGGCGTGATATTATCAACCGATTCATATGGATATCTTGTTACATCATTCAGACCTCCCCAGTTGCTGAAATCTACACGGCCGTCATCATTTTTAGACATTGAGACGCCGTTGAACAATACATCTTCAAATCTATTGTCTACACCACGCGGACGGAACCAGTAAGCTCCCAACTCAAACGCGGAAACACTTTGGAAGATATCACGTCCCGCATTCAGTAGCCCGATAGTTGGCTGCATAGACGAACCACCCTCGTCACCGTCAGTTGCGGAATCATCTATCACCATCACACCAGCCGTAGATATAGTAGATAAAGACAAACTGATAACACCCAAATCTTTTCTCTTTTCGTTTTCTGCTACATCGAATTCAATGATTTTCGGATCAAAGCTCTGTTTAGATACAGTGATCTGATACTGACCCGGCTTTAAGTCCACAAACTGAAAGTATCCGATCTTGTCGGCAGTTACTGAACTTGAAGATTCACCCAGATCCACCTGAGCATTCTCAACTGGCTTGCCTTCTGCATCTTTTACGTACGCATAAACGGTAGTTTGCGCAAAGTAAAAAGAAGCCGGAAGCAACGTAAACAATGAGATTAAGGATAACTTTTTTATCATAACTAATTATTTATTCCCCTTATTGATAAGCGTTTTTTAAGGGGAGACAAATTTAAACTTAATTTTTCTTAACTTAAAGATTTTTAACACTTTATTCTCGGTATAGAACATGATTTTTTACGGATAATCACTGTGGTAGAATATCATACTTAAAAACATGATATTGCTTAGGTTTTGAATAGGATACCATCGGTCACCATAAAAATAATTAGTACTTTTACAGCCCTTATATTTATGATTTTCGAAAATGAAAAAACTCCTCTTTTTATTCGCTGTTATCAGCACAACTTTAGCATTTGGCCAGCAAAGAAAAGTTCAGCGCGCAGCAGTAGCGTTCATGAACGTAGAAAACCTGTGGGACACCATACCGTCCGCAGATTATATTGATGGTACGAAAGACGTTCACAACCCCGCATTCCACCGCAGCGTGCCGCTCGATTCACTAAAATATCTTGAAGTAACCGAAGAGTACAAAGGTGAATGGACCGATGATTTACTGATAGGCAAGAAAGTGGTTCGCCGCCAGATACTGTCAGATGACTTCACGGTAAACGGCCCGAAAAATTGGGACACCAAAAAGTACAACCAGAAACTCGGCAATATTGCCCGTGTAATTTCGGAGCTTGGCCGTCAGTACACCAATGACAATCCGGCTGTAGTTGGTTTACTTGAAGTGGAAAACCGTCAGGTAGTTCAGGATATCATCAAGCAGCCTCTATTGGCAAAGAGCAATTACGGAATTGTCCATTACAACTCTTATGATGCACGAGGTATTGACATTGCCCTGATCTATCAGAAAGGCCGTCTCAAAGTAACTGAAACCTACTCAAAAGATGTTAAAATCTTTAATGATGAAGGCAGAAGGTCTTATACACGTGGCGTGCTTGTGGTAAAAGGCTTCCTTGATGGTGAAAGAGTCGGTATTTTCCTTAATCACTGGCCATCCAGAAGTGGTGGAGAGGCAGCTACGATTGCACGCCGCGCGGCAGCCGCAAAAGTATTGAAAGAAGAAATGGATAAGGCGCGTGCGGAATATCCGGAAATCAAGCTGTTTGCCATGGGTGACTTCAATGATGATCCTGTAAGCCCAAGTTTGAAGAAACATTTGGGAGCTGTGGGCGAACCTTCGCAACTGTCTGAAAAAACTCCTTATTATAACCTGATGTACAAGCTGTACAAAGCGGGCGTGGCATCATTGGCTTACCGCGATGCACCAAACCTGTTTGACCAGATCATCATTTCCAAAAACCTGTATTCAACGGATAAACTTACCAAAACCTACTCCCTCTATAAGGCTGAGATCTACGCGCCGTCGTATTTGGTGAATCCTTCCGGACAATGGAAAGGCTATCCTTTACGCTCGTGGGACGGTGACCGCTTTACCAACGGCTTCAGTGATCACTTCCCGGCTGTTTCTGTAGTACAGCGCGAGGTAACGCAGTAATTCTCTTTAAAATAAACCTTAAACCGAAGTTTTAATAAAGCTTCGGTTTTATTTTTGTATTTTAATTAAAAATTTAACGCAGTGAAATATATTTTGATGTTATTTGGCTTTTTAGTGATAAATGCCTGCACAGCCCGCCCGCAAACGGCTTCAAATACAGAGAACACCATAAAACCCGAAAAGAACGAAGACGGCGAGTGGGAAATCCACGTCCTCGATTCACAGTACGACTATTTCCTGAATGCAATTGCAAAACCGATGTCAATGTATTCAGAAGGTTATCTGAAAAACAAAAACGCCTTTTTGGTAAGCGAATGGAACTCCTATTACTTTTCGGGCCGCTACAGAAATATCATAGAATCTGCGATAGAATACAACCCGCAGGAAAATTATGGGATGACATTCAATTACCGGCTCTACCAAGTATTTGCGTACGTGCAGTGGAAATACGGCCTCAAAATGAATGGCTTAAGTGGTGCCGAGGTGCGATAACAAAAAAAAGGTTCCGAAATTTCGGAACCTTTTAATATTTAAGACTGAAAGATGATTACCTGTTGTAATTTTCTTCCACTTTATCCCAGTTGATCAGTTCAAAGAAAGCAGATACATAATCCGGTCTTCTGTTCTGATAATTGAGGTAATATGCATGTTCCCACACATCAAGACCTAAAATCGGGGTTTCCTGTACATCTACCACCGGCATCAGCGGGTTGTCCTGGTTTGGCGTAGAGCAAACCGCCACGGCGCCGTCTTCCCTTTTGCAAAGCCATGCCCAGCCGGAACCAAATCTTGTCTTAGCAGCATCAGCAAATTCAGTTTTGAATTTCTCGAAACCTCCATACGCTTCCAGTGCCGCTTTCACATTCCCGACAGGTTCTTTGCTTCCGCCCGGTGTAAGAATTTCCCAGAAAAGTGTGTGGTTGAAATGCCCGCCACCGTTGTTTCTTACGGCAGGCTTATCATTTCCTGTTTTGCAGATCTCCTCAATTGATTTGCCTTCAAGTTCAGTTCCTTCGATGGCTTTATTCAGGTTGTCGATATATGCCTGGTGATGTTTTGTATGGTGAATTTCCATTGTTTTCGCGTCAATGGTAGGTTCCAGAGCGTCGTACGCATACCCTAATTTCGGTAATTCGAATGCCATAATTAATTTTTTAAAAGTGTTAATACCCAAATTTACTTAATATAAAATGCATCAGCAAAAATGGCCGATCAGTTTAATAAATCTTTAACATTGCTTAACACGATAACACACCCGGCCATTTAATTTAATACTTTTGAGGATTGGTAAACATGATATGACAAACAAATTTACACCTGCACTTTTGATCACAGCACTCTGCCTGACAGGATGCAGTACAGACCGCGAGGAAAAGAGATTACAGAACCGCAGCCACATTTGACCAAAATTATTACAACATATTACGATAATCCGGCTCAGCCCGAAGTATCCGTGAATTCACTTGAGTACAATTCAAAAGGACAGTTGGTGAGCGGAAGCAGCGCCGCACAGTCTTCCGTTTTTGAATATGACAGCTCCGGAAAACTAGTAAAGACGATCTATTGCAATCCCGATAAATCCTATGCCTACACAAACAATTATCTTTACGAAGGCGAAAAACTGGTCAAGATAAATTCGGTGTACGACAATCCGAACTACAATCGAAGCGCAAGTTACACTTACAATGCTGCCGGACAGGTAATGTCGTAAAATCGTGTGAGCAACCCGATTGTTCTTCGCCAATCACTCAAACTTATACATATAGTAACCAAAATATCTTAGCTGAGACCACAGTATGGAACTCTACCTTCTCTATTAGCACGAAGAGAGAATACACCTACGATGATAAGAATAATCCGTACAGTTCATTAAATTCGTACCTCCGCACGCTGATGGGTGGCGCTATGTCTTTAAGTGAAAACAATTATAAAACTGAAAAGATCAGCTACAAAGACGCGTCCGGAAACTGGATTGAAAACCAGAATATCACGTACACCATGCAGTACAACTATGATAATCTCCCGGTTTTGGTTACCGGAAAGGACCAGAATGGTCAGCTGTACGCAGAATATCGGTATGAATACCGAATGAAATAAAATATTTTACACATAAAATAGCCGCGCTGATCAGAGTCAGCGCGGCTTTTTAAATTTAATACAAAATGAAATTACCTGTTCATACTCATGAGGAATTCTTCGTTATTCAAAGTTCCTTTGATGTTTTTATTTACAAATTCCATCGCTTCTACCGGGTTCATGTCTGCCAGATACTTTCTAAGGATCCACATACGCTGCTGCGTGGTGTCATCAAGCAGTAAATCATCTCTTCTGGTACTCGAGGAAACGAGGTCAATCGCAGGATAGATACGCTTGTTCGCGATTTTACGGTCGAGCTGAAGTTCCATATTTCCGGTTCCTTTGAATTCTTCAAAAATCACCTCATCCATTTTAGAACCAGTGTCGATAAGCGCAGTTGCGATGATTGTCAGTGAGCCGCCACCTTCGATATTCCGCGCTGCACCAAAAAATCTTTTTGGTTTGTGAAGCGCATTTGCATCCACACCTCCAGAGAGAATTTTGCCTGAAGCCGGCGTCACCGTATTGTAAGCACGCGCCAAACGCGTAATCGAATCGAGCAGGATCACCACATCGTGGCCACATTCTACCATTCTTTGAGCTTTTGAAAGCACCAGGTTGGCCACTTTCACGTGTTTATCAGCCGGTTCGTCGAAAGTTGAAGCAATCACCTCTGCGTTTACGCTTCGTTCCATGTCGGTCACCTCTTCCGGTCTTTCATCGATGAGCAAAATCATCATATATGCTTCCGGGTGATTGGCTGAAATAGAATTCGCGATATCCTTCAGCAACATGGTTTTACCCGTTTTAGGCTGTGCAACGATCATCGCACGCTGACCTTTACCGATGGGCGTGAATAAATCAACGATTCTTGTAGAAAGCGTAGAGTTTTTTCCGGTCAGGTTAAATTTTTCTTCGGGGAAAAGCGGTGTAAGAAACTCGAAAGACACGCGGTCTTTGATGAACTCAAGGTCTCGGCCGTTTACTTCCGTAGGTTTTAGGAGAGAGAAATATTTCTCACCTTCTTTCGGCAAACGTACGATACCGCGCACGGTGTCACCTGTCTTTAAACCATAGTTTCTGATTTGGTTGGTAGAAACATACACGTCATCAGGCGAGGAAATGTAGGAGAAATCCGGCGAACGCAGGAATCCGTAGTTGTCCGGTAAGATTTCAAGAACGCCTTCAATGGTTACAAGGCCGTCAAAATTAAAATCTTTCTTCGCCTCTTCCTGGTTTTCAGCGTTTTGCTGATTACGGTTTTGATTTGGATTTTGGTTTTTCTGCTGATTTTTCTGGTTCGGATGCTGGCGGTTTTGGTTCTGATTCGGATTTTGGTTATTTCCGTTTCCATTGCTGTTTCCGTTTCCATTATTGACGTTGCCGTTGTTTCCGTTGCCATTATTTCCGTTTCCGATATTTGAGTTCGGCTTTTCGTTGCGTTGTGGTGCCTGAACCGCATTGCGTGGCTGTTCGCTTTTGGTTTCTGCTGCTGGTGCAGTTTCCGGTGCGGCCGGTTCTTCAACAGTCGGCTCTGCAACCGTTGCTTCATTTGAGGCAGTGGTTCTGGTTCTGCGCTTTTTCTGCGGCCGTGTTGGTCCAGTTTCAGCTGTTGTTTCGGCAACTGCTTCCGGAGCGACATCGGATTGTGAAGGTTTTTCGGCGACAGCTTCTTTTGCCGGTTCCGTTTCGTTCACGGTTTCCGCTGAGGGGGATTCTTTCACTAGTTCTTCGGTAGGTTTAGGCTCTTTTTTCTTTGGTCCCGGCTTTTTTGCAGCAGGTTTTTTCGGAGCAGGAGCAGGCTTTTCTTCTGTATTGGCAGGCTTTTCAGTTGCGCTGAAATATTCTTTAGCCATTTTGGTATTTGATGCCTGAAAATCCAGAATTGCGAAGATTGTCTCATTATCACCGCTGTTTTTGGGAAGTTTTAAGCCAAAATCAGACGTGATTTTCGCCAACTCCGACGCGGTTTTCGAGCGTAATGTCTCAAATGTGAACATAAATTATTATGTGAAAAGTAATTATAAGTAAGTGTAAGTAAGGGAATTAAGTCGGACGACTTCTTTAAATCAGATGATTTTCTATTGCAAATCTACATTAATTTTTTATTTATGCAAATAATAATCCCTATTTTTGCTCTTCAGATTAAATACGAAAATGCTACAAAGAATACAGACTGTCTGGATATTTTTGGCCATTGTAGGGGCTATCTTGCTGTTTGTCACCGGACAGGATTTCTCACTCTTCGGGCCCATTCCCTTCATCTCTTCAGTCTGCGTCGTATTGATATTTTTCGGCTTTTCAGCTATTCTGAGTTATCAGAACCGTAAAAGACAAATTTTGCTTAACCATATAAGCATCTTTATAAACGCTTTGTTGCTCGGTTTATTGGCGTATTGGCTGCTAACTTTACCTGGAGGAATAGATTTTCCTGAGAAAGGTATTGAGCCGCTTTTTACTTTACTGTCTGTCATTTTTCTGCTTTTGGCGAATTTGGCAATAAGAAAAGATGAGAGGCTCGTAAAATCTGTAGACAGACTCCGCTAAACTCACAACGATTTTTTTTGAGTGAAACAGCTTCTTCGGGAGCTGTTTTTTATTTTTATTAAAAGCGAATTGGTATTTTTAAATAAAAAAACAATGAACAAACTATTACTTGTGCTTTCGGTCCTGTTTTCTGTAAGTGCTTATGCGCAAAATATTTCTCAGGAAAAGGTGGTGACAATCCTTACCGATTTAGCCTCGGATGAGATGAAAGGACGTGAGATCGGAACACCTGAGAACGATTCGGCCGCCACATATATCGCCAAACGCTTTGCTGAAAGTGACCTTGCATTCTGCACCGGCAGTTCATATCTCGTCCCGTTCGAATATAAAGGCAGAACCGTGTACAATGTCTGTGGTCTCAAGAAAGGGAAATCGGATAAAAATCTGGCATTTTCAGCTCATTTTGATCATATCGGTTCCAACGGCAATTCGGGCGACAATGTCTTCAATGGTGCTGATGACAACGCCAGTGGGGTAACAGCTGTGATTGGTATAGCCGATTATTTTAAAAATATCAAGCCTGATTTTTCAATGATGTTTATGGCATTTAACGGTGAGGAAAAAGGAATGAAAGGCTCCAAAGCAATCGCGGAAGTAACGGATTTACAACCTTTGTTTTCTAAAACTGCAGCACTGTTCAATTTCGAAATGCTCGCCACCGTCTCACAGTTTGGCAATAATGCACTTTATATGACTGGTGACGGATTTTCAGATTTGGATGAACTCATTAATGCAAATTCAAAAGACGGGCTGAAAATCAATGCTGATCCGTACACGGGGCAGGATTTATTCTACCGGTCAGACAATGTGGTTTTCGCCCGGAAGAATATTGTTGCGCATTCATTTTCTACCGTAGACATGCGCGTTGCGACCCATTATCATCAGCTCAATGACGATATCGGTGTAGTGAATTTTGATAATTTGACATTGCTGATCAATAGTTTAGGCAAAACCATTCAGCAACTCAAACCGGGAAAGTTCGCACCGCGATATAACGAAAAGGTAAATCTGAAGTAGACGTACTGCAACCTAAAATTGCGTAATTTTGCGCCGAAACTCTCTCAATGAAACCATTCCAACGTATTCTTTCCTTTGCACGGCCTCATCAAAAATATCTTTTTGGCAGCATGTTTTTTAATATTATGTACTCTGTGCTTAATATTTTTTCTGTGGCTACAATGCTTCCCATTTTAGGTCTGATGTTCGGCACTGTAGACAAGGTAGACACCACAAAACCGCCTGTAAACTCCGGCCGGCTCGTAGATTTTTTCAGCTATGCGAAAGACTGGGCCTACTATACAATTCAAAGAAACATTGATGAACACGGCACGGTGCAGGTTTTGGCAGTGCTGTGCGGTGTTACCGCTGTGGCTTTTCTGTTGAGGAATATTTTTCGCTACCTCGGCGCTTATCTGCTTGTAAATTATCGCGTTGGGATTACAAAAGACCTGCGCACAGCGATGTACGACAAATTCCTGAAACTGCCCGTTTCATTCTTTACCGAAAAACGAAAAGGCGACATGATGAGCCGGATATCAAACGATATCGGCGGCGTGGAAGGCGGCATAATGGGCAGTTTAGTAGATGTCATCAACTCACCGTTCATGATAATCTCATCACTGATAACGCTTTTTATACTTTCACCGAACCTAACTTTGTTCTCGCTACTTGTTTTCCCGCTGATGGGCGCACTGATCGCGTGGGTGGGAAAAAGTCTTAAACGTCAGGCAACATCGGCGCAGGAAGAACTCGGAAACCTGTTTTCGCTGGTTGACGAAACGCTTAAATCTTCGAAAGTCATCAAGATTTTCAACGCTGACACCATTCTGAAAAAAAGGTTCAGCACCACCACAGACAATTGGCAGAAATATGCGATTGGTATGAGCCGCAGACGCGAACTGGCTTCACCGATGAGCGAATTTCTCGGTTCCGTTACTATATTGATTATCACCTGGTTTGCGGGCGTTCAGATCCTGAATGAACAAACCATGGAACCGGAGACATTTTTGGTATTTATCGGTATGTTTTTCCAGATTCTCGACCCCGCTAAAAAATTATCAAGCGCAATTTCGAATATCCAGGGTGGAATGGCGAGTTTAGACCGTGTTTCTGAGGTTTTAGATTATGATCTGAAAGTGGAAGAGATCGCAAATCCGCAACCTATTTCTACACTGAACCATCAGATTGAGTTTAAAAATATCGGCTTCTTTTATGATAAAGACAATGTGATCCTAAAGAATTTCAATCTGGTGATTCCGCGCGGGAAAACGGTGGCACTTGTGGGTCAGTCGGGATCCGGTAAGACGACGATCGCAAATTTGCTGGCGCGTTTTTACGATGTTTCGGAAGGTGAAATCCTTATCGACGGCGTAAACATTAAAAATTTAAGTCTGAAAGATTATCGCCATCTGCTCGGTATGGTAACGCAGGAATCGGTTTTATTTAATGATTCCGTTTTCAACAATATCCTGATGGGCAAACCATCCGCTTCAGAAGAAGAAGTGACGGCGGCCGCAAAAATCGCGAATGCGCACATTTTTATCGAAAATCTTCCCGAAAAATATTACACGAATATCGGCGATGATGGCAACAAACTTTCGGGTGGCCAGAAGCAGCGGGTTTCCATAGCCAGAGCGGTGCTGAAAAATCCGCCAATCATGATTCTGGATGAAGCTACCTCAGCCTTGGATACCGAATCTGAAAGATTTGTGCAGGACGCTTTGGAAAAAATGATGGAAAACCGAACTTCGCTGGTCATCGCGCACCGCCTTTCTACCATACAGAAAGCGGATTGGATTGTCGTGATGGAACGCGGAAACATCGTAGAACAGGGCACTCACGAAGAACTCATGAATAACCAGAAAGTTTACCGGAAATTGGTGGAACTTCAGAATTTTGGGTAATTTACAACAGTTAACTTATGAAAACATTACTTCTGTTTTTCGCTCTTATATTATCATCTCTCGCGTTTGCACAGACTGTTTCGGCAGATTCAGCGGTCGTTACCGAAAAAACCGCGCACTTTCCTGATGGTGGCGCGAAAAATTTTCGTCAGTTACTTGCTGATAACTTTCGCAGTAAGAAAGTGAAAGGATCAGGAAAAGTTTCTTGCCAACTCAAATTTGTGGTTGAGACAGACGGCTCGATAACAAATGTTACCGTAACAGGCTCCAACGAAAGTTTCAACAAAGAAGCGGTACGGGCAATTTCCTTGATAAAAACAAAGTGGGAGCCGGCCAAAATGAACGGAGTACCGGTACGCTACTGGTTTAAGGTACCACTCAGCATGATCTTCTAAATACATTAACTCTAAACGTTTAAATAAAAAAGATGAAAAAATTTCTTATAATGTTTCTGTTCCTGAGCTCAGCAGTTGCTTTTGCGCAAATAACATCGGAGAATGTAGGAGAAGCAGCAGCTCAGGAAAAATCTGTGCAAAATTCAGATATTACAAAAAGCAAAGATTACCCTATTCTAAAAACAAAAATTGATCTTACCGATGTTTATACCACGGCAGATACACCAGCGGAATTCCCTGGCGGTATTAATCAGTTCCGAAAGAAATATATGGAGATTTTCGAAACTAATTTGGATGAAAAGTCAGGCACTGTCCTTCAGGCTACTGCGTATTTCATCATTGAGAAAGACGGAAAAATGAGCAACATAACCGCCATTGGTGATAAAAGACTTTCAGGCGACGCTGTGAAGGCACTTAAAAAGATAAAAATGGTGTGGAAACCGGCAATTATCGGTGGCGAACCCGTAAGATTCCTTTTTAATTATCCACTTACGATGAGTTTTTAAATTATACAAACACTAAAAGTTTAAATAAAAAAATGATAAAGAAAATACTTTTAATGTCTCTGTGTCTATGTGCAGCATTGGTATTCGCACAAACCAAAGTGGAAGACACAAAAACGGAAACAACTCAGAAAAGCGTTGAAAAGTCGGGGGAATTCCCGGGTGGAATAAACGAATTCCGAAAACAACTCATGAATCATTTCAGGGCAGATAAGTTAAAACTAGACAAGGGTACCGTAAATACCACCGTAACTTTTGTTATTAATACAGATGGATCGGTGAGCGATATAAAAGCATCAGGTGAAAATCAGGTGATGAATGATGAATCTTTACGGGCAGTTTCAAAAATCAAAACCAAATGGATACCGGCGGAGCTGAACGGTGAGAAAGTAAAATATAATTTTACAATGCCGTTTACAATAAGCTTTTAGATTTTCCTTTACAATTAATCTGCAACAATTTATGTTAAATAAAATTATAGTATTATGCTCTCTTTTGGTCACCAGTATTATGTTCGCACAGGTAAATGACAACGGTGACCAGCTAAACGAGGTAGTAGAAACCGCTGATAAAATTCCCGAGTTTCCCGGAGGCATCTACGAATATCAAAACCAGTTTGTAAAAGCTTTCAGATACGAAAAATTCGAAGGAAAAGGAAAACTACGGACTACTGTTATATTTATACTTGAGAAAGATGGTTCAATAACAGATGTGAAAGCTCTGGGAGGCAGTCAATTATTAAATGATGAAAGTATCAGAGCCGTAAAAAAGATTAAAACAAAATGGATTCCGGCAGAAATTAATGGCGAAAAAGTGCGATTTCGTTTGAGATTTCCTTTTAGTACGGAAATTGATCAGCCTATCCACATCCCACTCACGCTTTAGCCGGATTCAGTACTATCCAAATCTTCAATCAGCGCCCGTCACTTCCCAATCATCTTTTTTATCGAATTCAGCTTCATCAAAGCTTCTATCGGCGTCAGTGTATTGACGTCGATTTTTGTGAGTTCCTCGCGGATATTCTCCAAAACAGGATCGTCCAGCTGGAAAAATGACAGCTGCATGTTCTGGTCTGTCAAAGCTTTTGTTTTCCCCTTAGAACCGCTCTGGCTGCGGCTTTTTTCCAAAGTTTTCAACACTTCGTTTGCACGGTTCACTACTTTAGAAGGCATTCCTGCCAGTTTCGCCACATGAATCCCAAAACTGTGTTCGCTGCCGCCCGGAAGCAGTTTCCGCATGAAAATAATGTTGCCTTTGTTCTCTTGGATAGAGACATGAAAGTTTTTAATCCTTTCGAAAGTCACCGTCATTTCGTTCAGTTCATGATAATGGGTCGCGAACAGCGTTTTGGGCTGAGTCGGGTGCTGGTGCAGGTATTCAGCAATTGCCCAGGCAATTGAAACACCGTCGTACGTTGAGGTTCCGCGCCCGATTTCGTCTAAAAGGATCAGGCTTCGTTCCGAGATATTATTTAGGATATTCGCCGACTCATTCATTTCCACCATGAAGGTAGATTCCCCGGCTGAAATATTGTCTGTGGCACCGACACGGGTGAAAATCTTGTCTAAAAAACCGATCTCAGCATGTTTTGCAGGCACAAAACTGCCGATCTGCGCCATCAGACAGATGATTGCGGTTTGTCTGAGAATCGCAGATTTACCCGCCATGTTGGGGCCGGTCACCATGATGATCTGCTGCGCGTCTTTATCTAAAAACACATCATTCGGAATGTACTTTTCACCGAGTGGCAGAGCATTTTCAATGATCGGATGACGCGCTTCCTTTAAATTGATTTCAAAACTTTCATTCAATACCGGACGCGTATAGCTTTCGGAAACCGCGAGTTCTGACAGTCCCACACCACAATCTAGCTCGGCGATTATTCGGGAATTGGCCTGAACGGTGTCAATATAAATCATCGCTGTATCACAGACTTTGCGGTAAAGTTCAGCCTCAATTTTCAAAATCTTTTCTTCCGCGCCCAAAATCTGGTCTTCGTAATCTTTCAGTTCCTGCGTGATATAGCGTTCCGCATTCACCAGCGTCTGTTTTCTGATCCAATCTGCGGGAACTTTGTCTTTATGCATATTCCGGACTTCAATGAAGTAGCCAAAAACATTATTGAAACTGATCTTCAGACTTGAGATTCCGGTTCGTGCAATTTCACGTTCGCACATTTCATCCAGAAAACCTTTTCCTTTCGTCTGTAAACCGCGCAAATGATCGAGATCTTCTGAGATGCCCGGTTTTATCACACGTCCTTTGGCTAAATTTACGGGAAGTTCATCATTTAGATAATTCTTAAGAAACTCTATCAGTTCATCAAGATTATTTAATGGCTCAAGCCAAGCCAAAACCTCATCAAACGGATGAAGCAAAGCTTTGATTTGCTGAATGTTAATCAAACTCTGACGCAGATATCCGAGTTCCTTCGGGCAGATTTTTTCCGAAGCGAGTTTCCCCATCAGCCGGTCCAAATCTGATATTGATTTCAGGAGCTGCTGGATTTCATATTTAAGTTGGTCTTCCTGGTTGAAAAACTCAATTAAGCTAAGTCGGCGGTTGATTTCTGCAACAGATTTCAACGGAAGAATCAGCCTTCTTCTGAGCAGACGACCGCCCATCGGTGTCGAGGTCTTATCAATGATATCGAGCAAAGATTTCCCCTGCGGACTGCTAGGCGACAATATTTCAAGATTCCGAAGCGTAAAATTATCCATCATCAGATAATCTTCCTGCGGAATGAGCCGGATGCGTGTGATATGCTGCAGCAGCGCGTGATGCGTATCTTCCACCAAATAGGCAAAAATAGCGCCGGCGGAAACAATTCCTAACCTGAATTCCTCAATTCCGAAACCTTTTAACGAAGCAGTTTTAAAATGATTGGTCAGCTTCTCATAGGCATAGCTGTGTTGGAATGCCCAATCTTCAAGTTTGAAAGAATTGCGGTTCTTCAGCTGAGTAGGAAGTTCTGTGGTGCGCTGATAAATGATTTCGGAAGGATCGAATGTGTGAACGATGTGCAGAAGTTTCTCAAGATTTCCCTCTGAAACCAGGAATTCACCCGTAGAGACATCGAGCAAAGCCATTCCGTATTTTTCCTTTTCCTTATGAACGGAAAGCAAAAAATTGTTCTGTTTTGAACTTAAAACCTGCTCATTAAAAGTTACGCCAGGCGTCACAAGCTCGGTCACGCCACGTTTTACAATTCCTTTTACGGTTTTCGGATCTTCAAGTTGGTCACAAATCGCCACGCGTAAACCCGCACGCACGAGTTTTGGGAGATAAGAATCCACCGAATGATGCGGAAAACCGGCCAACTCAATGCTGCCTTCCCCATTGGCTCTTTTTGTCAGCACGATGTCCAAAATCTGGGAAGCGCGGATCGCATCTGAGCCGAACGTCTCATAAAAATCACCCACTCTGAACAGCAACAGCGCATCCGGATATTTCGCCTTGATGGTATTGTACTGTGTCATTAGAGGGGTTTCTTTTTTAGCCATCGTAGAGTTGTAATGGGCGCTGAAGCCTTTATTTTAATTAATTTTGCCAAAAATACGAAAATGTCATCCCCGAAGAAACTTAAACTCGAAGAATTGGGCCGAATAGATGTTGAGGCTTTCAAACAGACCCAAAAAATCCCGGTAACGGTAGTGTTGGATGATGTTCGAAGCATGCACAATGTCGGCGCCGTATTCCGCACTGCCGATGCCTTTCTCATCGAAAAAATCATCCTTTGCGGAATTTCACCTCAGCCGCCACACCGCGAGATCCACAAAGCCGCACTTGGCGCAACCGAAAGTGTAGACTGGATCTATGTAAAGGACATTTCGGAAGCTTTAAATAATTTAAAATCAAAAGATTACCAGATCATCGGAATTGAACAGACTTCAAATTCTAGAATGATGACTGACTTTGAAATATTAAAAACCGAAAAATACGCGGTTGTTTTAGGAAATGAAGTGGAAGGTATTTCCGATGGTGTTCTGACACAAATTGATACATTTTTAGAAATTCCGCAACTTGGCACCAAGCATTCTCTGAATGTTTCGGTGTGCGCGGGGATTGTCATGTGGGAATTCTTCAAAGCATTAAAATAAAAAATCCCGCCTTGTATAAAGCGGGATTTTTCTTTTTAAGCTAACTTATTTCCTAGAAGCTGCTTTGATTTTGAGTATCCGGTGCACCCGCATCAGCGGTAGCTTGATTAGAATTCGTTGCTCCGGCAACTTTATCCTGAACCTGTGAAGCCATATCGCTTGCTTTAGATTTCAGGTCTGTACCGAATTTACTGAAATTGTCTTTTGCGGTATTCAGTGTGTCTTTCACCGCCTGCTTCTGCTCTGGAGTCGAATTTTTATACTTCCACCAAGCCACTGCGCCTACGCCCAACAATGCTAATAAGCCATTTCTTTTACTGCTCATAATTTTAAGTTTTATAATTAATATTTTGTTATCCAATTACTTGTAAAAACTGTGCCACGTCAATTTATCGCTTCACAAAAATTTGTTAATTAAGTCTGGGCCCGGTCAAACCTGTATTTTTTGAAATTGTGAACTGTCAACCTTAAAACAAAAAACTCTGCCAAAACGACAGAGTTTAAATTATTTTGACATGAATTTTATCCCAAATAAGGGTATTTGTAATCTTTTGGAGAAACAAAAGTTTCCTTAATGCTTCGTACAGAAGTCCAGCGCAATAAGTTCATTTTTGAACCGGCCTTATCATTTGTTCCTGAAGCTCTGGCTCCGCCGAATGGCTGCTGACCAACAACCGCGCCGGTTGGTTTGTCATTGATGTAGAAATTTCCGGCAGCGTTCTCCAGTGCGTTATATGCTTCCTCGATTGCGTAACGGTCCTGCGCGAAAATGGAACCTGTAAGTGAATAGATAGACGTTTGATCTACCAGTTTCAGTGTTTCTTCCCACTTCGCATCTTCATAGATATAAATCGTAAGAATTGGTCCGAAGATTTCTTCGCATACAGATTCGTACTGGGGATTTGTAGTTTCAATCACCGTCGGCTCCACGAACCAGCCTTTGCTGTCATCGCATTTACCGCCAAAGATTACAGTTGCGTCCGAAGCCTGTTCTGCACGTTCGATATAGCCTTTGCATTTTTTGAAAGAAGCTTCGTGGATTACCGCGTTCACGAAATTCGAAGGATCTTCCGGACTCCCCATCTTCACAGTTTTAAGCTGCGCACCCATGATTTCTTTTACTTCAGCCCAAAGAGATTTTGGGATATAAGCACGTGAAGCAGCAGAACATTTCTGGCCTTGATACTCAAATGCGCCACGCACCAAAGCGGTTGCTACAGCAGCAGGATTTGCGGTATGGTGAACCATAACGAAATCTTTTCCACCGGTTTCACCTACAATTCTTGGGTAGGTTTTATAATTATGGATGTTATCACCGATCATCTTCCACATTCCCTGGAATACGGAGGTTGAACCTGTAAAATGCAGACCAGCAAAATCAGGATGTGCGAGTACTTTCTCTGCAGTTTCTTTACCGTCTGTAAAAATCAGGTTGATTACACCTGCAGGAAGCCCGGCTTCAATTAAAACTTCCATGATAACCTGCGCTGAAAGAACCTGGCTGTTTGAAGGTTTCCAAACCACCACATTGCCCATCATTGCCATACATGTTGGCAGATTTCCGGCAATAGCGGTAAAGTTGAACGGCGTTACAGCAAAGCAAAAACCTTCGAGCGGACGGTATTCTGAACGATTCCAGATACCCGCGTCAGAAACCGGCTGTTCTGCGTAAATCTCGGTCATGAATTCCACATTGTAGCGCAGAAAATCAATAAACTCACAGGCTGCATCGATCTCAGCCTGATGAACGTTTTTACTTTGCCCGATCATCGTCGCAGCATTCAGACGGTCTCTGTATGGCCCGGCAATAAGTTCTGCAGCCTTAAGAAAAATCGCTGCGCGGTGCTCCCAGCCCAGTTTGTTCCATTTTTCTTTTGCAGCCAACGCTGTATTGATAGCATCGTCTACGTGCTGCATCGTACCTTTATAGTAAAAGCCAAGGTCGTGTTTGTGATCCTGCGGCGATGATATAGCAACTTTTTCATCAGTTGTTACTGCCTGGCCATTAATGAACATCGGGATTTCCCATTTTTCGCTCCACATTTTCTTATACGTGGAAATAAGCGATTTCACCTCGGGAGATCCGGGCTCGTAAGCTCTTACCGGCTCATTCACAGCAAACGGTACCTGAGAGATTGCTTTACTCATATCTTTAAATTTTTTTACGATTAATATTAGAATGTTATGCACAAAGTTAAGCCAATTGCCGCAATGTGCCAAAAGCCCGCCTGCTTGCTACAGGCGCTCTTTCACCAGGATTTTCTCGCAGATAATCTTGCTTAGAATCGCCTGCTCATCGCCAATTCGAACGGTCATCGACCGGTCATACCTTTCAATCAGAAGGATTTCGATTTCTTTTCCCAGTTCCAGTTTTTTTTCTGTCAGATAGGTCAGAAAATCGTCGTCGCTTATGGTGACCGACGTGAAAATAAATACCTTTCCGGTGCTGCACTCGCTGAGCTTCAGCAGGTCCTGCGCGATAATGACGCCGTCTTTATCGGGAATCGGTTCGCCGTGCGGATCATATTTGGGAAAATTGAGCAGTTCATCCATCTTATCAAAAAATTGCTCTGAATGTATATGTTCGAGTTGCTCTGCAATTTCATGGACGTTTTCCCAGCCAAAATTCATTTTTTCAACCAAAAACATCTCTGTCAGCCGGTGTTTTCTTACGATTTGCGCGGCCTGTCTTTTACCTTCCGAGGTTATTTCGATCGGTTTATAACTTTCATAAATAACCCATTTTCTGGTTGCGAACTTTTTCATCATATTGTTCACACTGGGCATTTTCACATTCAGGAATTTGCTGATCTCATTTACAGTCACGGTATTTTCGGTGGTGGTGAGATGAAAGATTGCTTTAAGGTAGTTTTCCTCGGTAAGAGACAGCATATATTAGATAATTTCCTGTACAAATCTAACAATTAAATCTAAACATAAAAAAACGCGCTTCATTGAAGCGCGCCGCATAACCCTTAAAACACATAGGATGGATGCCATTTACCCTTATATCACGTTTAAATCGGAAAACTGGTTATTAGTTTTTTTTAGGGGGCAAATTTTCTATCACAAAATTCACCCATTTATGTAGAGAATCCACAGTTATTCAACTGATTCATCACCGCTAAAAAACCCGATTTTTATCCTACATTTATACCACTGAAAATAACTAGTTAATTATTTTGTCTATAATTATTGCTGGGTAATACTTATATAAATCAATGAAATATTCATTTAAAAACGATTACGCTGAAGGCGCGCATCCACGGGTGCTGGAGGCGCTTGCACTTACAAATCTTACCCAACAGAACGGCTATGGTCTCGATGATTACTCGCAGGAGGCGCAGCGACTGATAAAACTGCAAATGGAAAGTGAAAATTCTGCCGTACACTTTGTGTCAGGCGGAACCCAAGCCAACCTGATCGCAATCTCAGCTTTCTTAAAACCGCACGAAAGTGTGGTGGCCGCCGATACCGGGCATATTTTCACCAATGAAAGCGGCGCGATAGAAGCTACCGGCCATAAAGTTCATGGGATTTACAGCGAAGACGGAAAGCTGAAACCTGAGGATATCCAGAAAGTGATTGATGCGCATCAGAATATTCCGCATCAGGTGAAGCAAAAATTGGTTTATATTTCAAACTCCACGGAAATCGGGACGCATTACTCTAAAAATGAACTGAAAGATTTGTATGCATTCTGTCGGGCCAAAAACCTCTTCCTGTTTATGGATGGTGCACGACTTGGCAATGCTTTGATGGCCGACAACAATGATTTAATTTTAAAAGACATCGCGGAATATACGGACGCATTTTACCTGGGCGGAACGAAAAACGGCGCGCTGATCGGCGAAGCGATTATTATAAACAACGCGGAGCTTCAGGATGAGTTTGGCTATCATTTAAAGCAAAAAGGTGCGCTGCTTGCGAAAGGCCGTTTGCTCGGAATACAGTTCCAGGAACTTTTTCGGGAGGGTTTATATTTCGAATTGGCCGCGCATGCAAACCAACAGGCGATGAAACTAAAATCAGCTTTTCGGGATGCAGGCTGCGAAATGCTTTCCGAAACTTTTACCAACCAAATTTTCCCAATCCTTACGCAGCAACAAATTGACGCACTTTCTGCTAACTTTGATTTTTACATTTGGAAGAAACTCGAAGACGGACGCGCAGCCATCAGGATTCTTACTTCCTGGGCAACCCCGCTTGAAATGGTGGATAAATTCATTGCAGAAATAAAAAATATAAAATGAAAAAATTAGTTCCTTTAATAATCCTGCTGTGCTGCAGCCATCTAAAAGCCCAGCAACCTGTAGTTGATCCGCAAATCAGCGATTTTGTGAAAAACGCAAACAAAGATTCCCTACGCGCAAACGTAGAAAAGATGGTAAGTTTCGGCACGCGTCATACCATGAGCTCTACTACAGACCCAAAAAGAGGAATAGGGGCAGCCAGGAACTGGGTGTTAGCGAAATTTCGGCATTATGCAAAAAATTCCGGAGGGCGGATGGAAGTCTATCTTCAAAATCAGGATCTGAAACCGGATGGAAAACGGATTAACAAGGTTACCAATCTTGGAAACGCCATCGCGCTTCTGAAAGGTACGGACCCGAATGACAAACGGATCATCATCATGTCCGGACATCTCGATTCACGCGTTTCCGACGTGATGGACGCACAAAGTGACGCGCCCGGCGCGAATGATGATGCGAGTGGCGTTGCTGCGGTAATTGAAGCAGCGCGTGTGCTAAGTACATCAAAATTTCCCGCATCAATTCTTTTTGTGGCAGTATCCGGCGAAGAACAAGGACTTTTGGGTGCTAAAATGCTTGCTGATCAGGCGAAAAACGAAAACTGGCAGGTTTTGGCAGTTTTGAATAATGACATGATTGGCAATAACACTTTTGATCAGACCAATAAAGGCGAAAAACCTAAACTGCGGGTTTTCAGTGAGGGATTGCCCGCGATTGATACAGAAAAAGCTGCGGCCGGACTGCGGGCACTCGGACTTGAAAACGACGGTGCGGCACGACAACTGGCGCGTTATACCAAAGAAACCGGTGAACGCTATGTGAAAGATATTGATATTAAACTGATTTACCGTAACGACAGATTTCTGCGTGGTGGCGATCATACACCGTTTGTCAATCACGGTTTTACGGCTGTGCGGCTGACGGATTGGTTTGAGAATTACGATCACCAACATCAGGATATCAAACTGGAAAATGGCAAACAGTACGGGGATTTAATTAAATTCATGGACTTCGATTATTTAAAGACAAATACCGAAGTGAACGTAGCGGTTTTGGCGAATCTTGCAAAGTCTCCGCAACAACCGATGAACGTAAAGATGGCTGTGCGGGAACTTACCAACAGTACGGCGCTGCGCTGGGAAAAACCCGAAATTGGCAAGGTGAAAGGATATAATATCCTGATCCGCGAGACCAGCAGCGCGGTTTGGACTGAAAAAATTTTCACCACTGAAACTTCCGCTACAGTTCTGTATTCAAAAGATAATTTCCTGTTTGCGGTGCAAAGCGTTTCCGAAAACGGCAACGAAAGTCTTCCTGTGATTCCGCAGGTTTCGAGATAAAAAAAATTCCGCTTCTGAAAAAGCGGAATTTTTTATTTATAATTGAAGGAATTAACCTTCGAAATCTTCAAATTTGTCCACGATTTTCTGTGAAACTCCTGTATTACTGAATCCTCCGTCGTGGAAAAGGTTCTGCATCGTCACTTTTCTCGTCAGGTCAGAGAACATACTCACGCAATAGTTCGCACAATCCATCGCATCGGCATTTCCGAGTGGCGACATGCTGTCAGCGAAATTAAAAAACCCGCTGATTCCTTTCACACCCGCACCCGCTTTAGTCATCACTGGCGACTGAGAAATGGTGTTCACGCGCACTTTGCGCTCGCCCCAATAGTAACCGAAACTTCTGGCGATGCTTTCAAGATAAGATTTGTTGTCGGCCATATCACCATAATTCGGGAAGGTGCGCTGTGCAGCGATGTACGTAAGGGCAAGAATAGATCCCCACTCGTTCATGATGTCTTTGTCCCAGGCCGCTTTCATCACTTTGTGGAATGAAACCGAAGAAACATCCCAGCCTTTTTCAAGGAAATCGTAATTGAGGTCGGTGTAAGCTTTTCCTTTTCTGATGTTCACAGACATACCGATGGAATGAAGGATGAAGTCTATTTTCCCGTATTTTTCCTGAGCATGCGCAAACAGTTTTTCGAGATCTTCCACTGATGTTGCATCTGCAGGCACAACGTCCGATCCCGTTTTCTTCGCGAGTTCGTCGATTTCGCCCATTCTCATTGCAATAGGAGCATTAGACAGGATAAATTCCGCACCTTCTTCATGGCATCTTTCTGCCACTTTCCAGGCAATTGACTGATCGTTCAGTGCGCCGAAAATAATTCCTTTCTTCCCTTGTAGTAATCCGTATGACATAGTAATCGTTATTATTTCTCACAAATTTAGAATTTTTATTGCTCAAAGCATAAAAAAAGGGAACCAATTTCTTGGTTCCCACATCTAACTATATGAAATTATGATTAGTTGGTGCTCTTTCTCCATTCAGCTTTTACATCTTCCCCCGCGTCTTTCACGTCATCTGCTGCGTCTTCAGTCCAGTCTTTGGTTTTTTCCCAGGCGTCAGATACAGCATCTTTGGTATCTTCCCACGCATCTTTAATATTTTCTTTTGCACGGGCCATCCAACCTTCGCTTGTTGCTACACGATTATTTCTTTTTTCTTCACGAATGTAATCTTTCGCACGTTCTGCATAATCGTTTACTGTCCACTTTGTCTGATCGACTGCTCTTTCGGCGTCGTTGTAATCTTGTCTGTCCATAATTAATTATCTTTTTTGTGATTAATGAATGAAAAATGATATTTGATGTTTACTGTTTATCAAGTTCTATTCCTTAACCATTTAATGAAAAGTTAAAGTATTCTTAACATAAAGCCAATATGATTAAATTAATGACCACTTTTAAATATTTTAAATTGATTCTGTTAAATTTTTAAATTTGAATAAAAAAGAATGGAAAAAATTCGCTGCGCGTGGTGCGAAAAAGATGATCTCTACAGAAAATATCATGACGAGGAATGGGGCGTACCCGTCTTTAATGATCAGACAATTTTTGAATTTTTGGTGCTCGAAAGCTTTCAGGCCGGACTTTCATGGCACACGATACTCAAAAAACGTGAAAATTTTAGAAGTGTATTTGATGATTTTAACTATAAAAAGATCGCGCACTATTCTGAGGAAAAAGTTGAAGAACTGATGCAGGATGCCGGCATCATCCGGAACCGCCTGAAAATTTTAGCAGCAATAAATAATGCGCAGCGCTTCGTGGAAGTACAGCAGGAATTCGGTACTTTTTCTAAATACATCTGGAATTTTGTGGACGGAAAACCCGTAATTAACCATCCTCAGATTTTAAAAGATGTGCCTGCAACAAGTACGATTTCCGACAGATTAGCCAAAGACCTGAAAAAACGCGGCTTTAAATTTCTAGGCTCGACGGTGATGTACGCGCACATGCAGGCGACGGGAATGGTGAACGATCATGTGGCGGATTGCCATTGCCGAAACTGACATTTGAACAGTCGGCAGCTTTCCCAATCAGTATCTATCCTTTAAGACTCTCTCCGAGTATTCTTTGCCAATTATTTTAGCGTCCACCAATTTTATTACGTAAAGCAGAAATGACGGAGTTTGCTTTAGCGGCCTGGGTACTTTATGAAGAGAGTGACTGTAAATATTTATCTTGCCATCAAGCAGTAATGCGGCAAACTGTTCATTTAATTTCTTTAAATCAATCTCAGAAAGTATTTGGAATTCAAAATTGAAAGTTCGGCTGTCGATACATTTAATGCGTACAAAATTATTTTTCCCGATATAGTTCCATGGGCCAAAAAAACTGGAAGCGCCCGGATATCGCTGTTGACCCTTGAAAAAATTAGTCTCAATCATCATCGAGCGTATTTCCGGGTATAAAATTTTCACTACACCTATCTGTACCTGATCTTTTTCGAGAGAAAATACGCCGGCTATTTCTGCATTCAACTTTTCATAGTCAAACATCGAATAAATTATCAAAGCAAAAAGAGAAACGCAGAAAAGAAGCATTGTGATTTCAACCAGTTTGCCTGTAGCGAACTGTATGGCGGAGAATAAAGCAATAAAAAGAAGAAGACTAATAAACTGGGCATTTGTAATTGACCCTAATATATTCTTCTTCCTCTTGATTATACTAAATTTCATCATAAAAATGCCGAAGGAAATCTTCAGCAATTAGGTTCATTTAATGATTCGCTCCAGCACCCACTCGATCATATTTTTCTCCGAAGCCTGATGATCTGCCGAAAACTCGCCGCGGCGACGATTGGCTATAACCGCATTTACAGTCAAAGCTTTATGTCCCAACAATTTAGAAAGTCCGTAAATTGCTGAAGTTTCCATCTCGAAATTTGTAATTCCCAGATCATTCAAAGTTTCCAGGAACTTATCGTCGAGTGCTTTCAGACGGAGCTGTCGGCCCTGCGGCGCGTAAAAACCTGGAAATGTAGCGGTGTTTCCATGGTATTTCGCGTCTTTATAATAATCTGAAATATCTTCAGCCCAATCAGCAAAATAAAGCATTGGTTTTATTTTTTCGTAGGGGAATTTGTCAAGAAAATTCCGTGAAAACTCATTTTCAAACTGGTAATCCTGATAAAAATGCAGCAAACCGTCAAGACCGACCACATTTTTAGTGACCAGCATATTGTCAACTTCTACATCTGGATTTACACTTCCGCATGTGCCTAACCTAAACAGCTGCAATGCTTTATGTTCAGATTTGAACTCTTTTTCCTTAAGGTCGATATTTACCAAAGCATCGAGTTCGTTCATCACGATATCGATATTTTCGGTCCCGATTCCGGTTGACATCACAGTGATTCTTTCACCACGCAAGGTGCCGGTATGCGTATAAAATTCACGTTTGTTTTTTTTGATTTCTACCTTGTCAAAATATTTCGAAACCTTCGGAACGCGGTCAGGATCTCCAACCAGGATTATTTTATCTGCGATATCTTCGGGTAGAAGGTTAAGGTGATACACACTGCCATCCGGATTCAAGACAAGTTCGGAGGCGGCCAGTTTGTTAAGCATAATTTGTTGATTTAATTAAAAAAATCCTTTCAGAAAAAAGGATAATAAAGGTAAGAAATATTTCGGTGAAAAAGTGTGCTTCCCGCGTCTATCCGCCTACCCGTTTGGTTTTATAACCCATGTCATTGAGTATTTTCATGATCTTGTCGCGGTTATCACCCTGAATTACAATCACTCCGTCTTTCGCGGATCCACCGATGCCGAGCGTGGTTTTTATTTTCTTTGAAATATGTTTTAAATCATCATCAGAACCTTCGAAACCTTCGATGAGGGTTACCGGTTTTCCGTGGCGGCCTTTTTTCTCGAATTTGCAGATGAGCGGTTCCTTCTGCACGGAGATTTCTTTCTCTTCCTCAAGTTCGAAATCTTGCTCTTCATGCGTCGGAAAGAGCTTTTTCAGTTGATCACGTAAATCCATAGGCAAATTTAGTAAAATAAGATTTCCGCCAAATCTTAAAGTTTTCATAAACACAAATTATGGTTCGCTTGGTTCCGAACTAAACATTTATATTTGCGGGTTATTTAATTAAAAATGCCATCAACGCTACATATTGACGAAGAAATTTTCCAGGATATGGTGAGATTTTATGGTGAGACATTCAATCTTCCACCGCTTTCTGCCAAGATTTATTCGTATCTCATTTTCGATTTTGAGCGCAAAGGAATTTGTTTCGATGACTTCATCCAAATATTTTCCGCGAGTAAAAGTTCGGTTTCGGCAAATCTGAATTTATTGCTGAATGCAGAACTTATCCGCGATTTCAACACGATCAACGGTCGGAAACGGCTTTTCATGATCAACGATAATTATATCAACATCCGCTTTTCCGCGATTATAAATAAAATGAAGCAGGAATTACTAATTTTGGATAACCTGCAGAAATTCCGTGGCTGCGCGAATGAGACTGACGTCAACCGCTTCCTCATTTACAGACAGTTACTGAATAAAAACATTGAAACCATAGAAGAAACCCTCGATAAAATCTAAATATGAAAAATACAATATTTATACTTTCCTTTTCGCTGCTCAGCGTCCTTTCCTGTAAAAAGACCGACGAAAAACCACCGGAAGGACCGAAAGAGTTGCCTGTGGTTCAGGTACAGGTAAGAAATGTCACCGGCTATCAGTCGTTCCCGGCATCTATTCAGGGTCGCGTAAACAACGATGTGCGTGCTAAGATCCAGGGCTATATCACTCAGGTTTTGGTCGATGAAGGACAATATGTTACGAAAGGGCAACCTCTTTTCCGTCTGGAAACCAATACACTTACGCAGTCTGCCGGCGCGGCCAGAGCAGGTGTAGGTGCGGCGCGATCGGGTGTTTCTGCAGCAAGAGCCAACATCAATGCTGCGCAGGCAGAAGTAAACGCTTCGCAAGTGGAGGTTAACAAACTCATTCCATTGGTGCAAAAAAATATCATCAGCAACGTTCAGCTTGAAACAGCGAAAGCAAATCTGGCAAGTTCACAGGCAAAACTGGCGCAAGCGCGCGCGGCAGAACAGCAGGCAGCTGCAGGCGTTTCTGAAGCTACCGCCAATTATCAGGGTGTACAGGCCAATATCGATTATTCTGTAATCCGTGCGCCGATTTCCGGCGTCATTGGGAAACTGCCGTTACGCGTTGGAAGCCTTGTAGGTCCGAATGACCCTACACCTCTGACCACGGTTTCAGACACGAGCGGTATTTACGCATACTTTTCAATGAACGAGCGAGAATATCTGGACTTTCTCGAAGATTCAGTGGGAGCCACAGTTCCTGAAAAACTAAAAAATTTACCTATGGTTGAATTGGTATTGGCGAACGGCAGTACTTATTCCGAAAAAGGAAAAATTGAGGCGGTGACGGGTCAGATAGATCCGCAAACCGGTACTATTCAGTTCAGAGTTTCATTTAAAAATGCCGATAAATTGCTGACCAACGGCAACAGCGGCACCATCCGCGTTCCAAAACTTTATGATCAGGCCCTCGTGGTTCCTGAAAGTGCCACATTCGAGCAGCAGGGTCTCGTTTACGTTTACCGGGTTGAAAAAGATACCGCGAAAAACATCCTCATTGGCGTCACAGACCGTGTAAACAATATGGTTGTAGTGAAAGACGGCGTGAAAAAAGGCGATCCAATCGTAGCGCAGGGTGTTGGGACTTTGAAACCCGGCACGGCAGTGAAATCCAAGCCCGCCGATTTTGATGAAATAGTAAACGCTATAAAACCAATATTCTAATGGTAAAGCAGTTTATAAACAGGCCGGTTGCGGCCAGTGTAGTTTCGATATTGATAATCATTCTCGGAGTTTTGGGCTTGCAGGCACTTCCTGTCACCCAATATCCGGATATTGCGCCACCAACCGTCAGTATTAATGCAAATTATACCGGTGCGAGTGCCGAAACGGTGATGAATAGCGTAATTATTCCGATTGAGGAGCAGGTAAATGGTGTTGAAGGCATGGATTATATTACCTCCTCGGCTAGTAATAATGGTTCGGCAAACATCCAGGTGTTTTTTAAACAAGGCGTTAATCCCGATATTGCAGCTGTAGAAGTTCAGAATAAAGTTCAGCGTGCTTTACCACTTGTGCCTGCTGATGTAACACGATCGGGTGTTACTGTGCAGAAACAGCGTACAAGTGCGCTGATGTTCCTCTCATTTTATACTGACAATAAGGACCTTGACGAAGTTTGGCTTCAGAATTATTTGAATATCAACATCATACCGGAACTTAAAAGGGTAAACGGTGTGGGTGATGCGCAGGCATTTGGCGGGAAGAACTTTTCAATGCGTGTTTGGCTTGATCCTGCCAAGATGGCGGCTTATTCACTTGAACCTTCCGATGTTACCGCAGCAATCAACGAACAGTCACGCGAAGCGGCTGCCGGACAGCTCGGGCAGAACAGCGGAAATGCGTTCGAGTACGTGATTACCTACAAAGGTAAATTCGATGAATCGAAAGAATACGGTGATATCATATTAAAATCCCTCGGAAATGGCCAGTTTCTGACGCTTAAAGATGTCGCGGAAATCAAACTTGATGCGCAGTCTTACAGCTCAATCGGTGAAAACAACGGGCGCCGCTCCGTGAGTATGGGTATTTTCCAGACGCCGGGTTCCAATGCACAGGATATCATTAAAGACATAAAAGTTTTCCTCGAAGAAAACCAGAAAACAATGCCTGAAGGCGTTGGTTATACCATCAACTTTGATACAAACGACTTCCTGGAAGCATCGATTGGTAAGGTTGTAACCACGCTACTTGAAGCTTTCCTTCTCGTATTTTTGGTGGTATATATTTTCCTTCAGGATTTACGTTCCACACTTATTCCGGCGATCGCAGTACCTGTTTCCATTGTAGGTTCATTCTTCTTCCTGAACCTTTTGGGATATTCATTAAATCTGCTCACGCTTTTCGCGCTGGTTTTGGCCATCGGTATCGTTGTAGATGACGCCATCGTAGTTGTAGAAGCCGTTCACGCCAAGATGGAAAACGGTTTTGCCGATGCAAAGAAAGCCACTGTGAGCGCGATGGACGAAATTACCGGCGCTATTATTTCCATTACACTGGTAATGGCTGCGGTTTTCATTCCGGTAACCTTTATCACAGGACCTACCGGTGTATTTTATCAGCAGTTTGGTATTACATTGATTGTTGCGATCCTTATTTCCGCGGTGAATGCATTGACTTTAAGTCCGATGCTTTGTGCCCTGTTCTTAAAACCGAATGCCGCACATCATAAGGAATATTCTCAAATGAACTGGCTGCAGAAATTCTTCTTTAAATTTAATGTGGCCTTTAAATCAGCCACAGACAGATACGGACGCTCATTTGTATTTCTCCTTCGACACAAGTGGGCTACACTGGTGATCTTTGCGGTTGGCGGACTCTTTTTCTGGTGGGCGAATGCGAATATGCCGTCAGGATTTGTACCGAAAGAAGACCGGGGAATTATTTTCACAGATGTTTCACTACCGCCAGGAGCCTCGATGGAAAGGACATATAACGTACTGAAAGATCTTCAGGATGAAGCAAGAAAGATTCCGGGCGTGGCAAACGTTACCTTCACCGCAAGCCGCGGATTCATGTCGGGCAGCGGTTCGAATGCGGGACAGGCTTTCATCAGGCTAAAATCTTTTGATGAGCGTGCAAAAGAAGATGATCAATCTGTAGAGGCCATTACAAAAAGACTTTTCGGTTTGGCCGGGAAATATCCTGATGCGAAAATCGTATTCTTCTCGCCGCCAAGTATTCCGGGTTTTGGTAGCAGTGATGGCTTTTCAGCGGTTCTTTTAGATAAATCAGGCGGAAACCTGAAACAACTTGACGATGCGGCCCGAAACTACTTGGGTGCTTTGATGCAGAGACCTGAGATTCAGTTTGCGCAGACTTCATTCAACACCAACTATCCGCAATATGAAATGGTGATTGATGTGCCAAGGGCTAAGGAAACCGGCGTTTCTGTGTCGGATATCCTAAGCACAATGCAGGGTTATGTGGGAGGCGTATATGCCGCGGATTTTACCAAATATGGAAAGCAGTTCCGGGTAATGGTACAGGCATTCCCCGATGCTAGGAATGAACCTTCTGATCTGAGCAGTATTTTCGTAAAAACCGCTTCGGGCCAGATGGCGCCTATTTCCCAGTTTGTAACGATGGAAAAAACTTTCGGACCGAAATCTGTAGAACGATATAACCTGTTTACGTCCGTATCGATGTCCGGGTCGAACAATCCTGGTTACTCCACCGGTGATGCGATCCGAGCCGTGCAGGAAGTAGCTGCCGAACATTTGCCCGCTGATTATGTAGTGGAATTCACAGGCCTTTCAAAAGAGGAATTAAGCGCCGGATCCCAGACAGCGGTCATATTCCTGCTGAGTTTGGTTTTTGTGTACTTTATTCTGGCGGCACAGTACGAAAGTTTCCTGTTGCCTTTGGCCGTAATCATTTCGCTGCCACTTGGTGTTTTCGGTGCTTATTTCGGACAGAAAGTTGCCGGGCTGGAGAATAACATTTACTTCCAAATCGCTTTGATTATGCTTGTCGGACTTTTAGCTAAAAACGCAATTCTGATTGTTGAATTCGCTGTTCAACGGCGTCATCACGGTGAAAGCCTTTCGATGGCGGCGATAAATGCGGCAAAAGCACGTCTGCGTCCGATTTTGATGACTTCATTCGCGTTTATTTTCGGGATGTTACCACTGGTCTTTGCTTCCGGAATTGGTTCGGTAGGTAACAGATCAATCGGGACTGGTGCTGCGGCGGGACTTCTGATCGGTACTTTCTTCGGATTACTGGCAATTCCGGTGCTGTTTGTGATTTTCCAGTGGTTACAGGAAAAAGTGAAACCCATCAAGGCGAAGGAAATCAATTTAGCTGAATAACCCTAAGACTCGCGTCATTAATTAAAAACAAAAAAATGAAAGATAAGTTGCGTACAAAAAACATACTTTGGCTCGTGGGCGCATTGGTTTTGCTGTCCTCGTGCACAGCGCGGCAAAAGTATGAACGCCCCGCGGACGCAGTGAATGGGGACCTGTTCCGAACTGATAAGCTGATATTGGATTCTTCAAGCCTTGCCACGGTTTCATGGCGCGAAATCTTCACCGATCCGGTACTACAGCGCCATATTCAGCAGGGACTGGAAAACAACCTCGACATACGACTCGCACTGCAGAATATCACGCGTGCCGAGGCCTATTTAAAACAAAGTAAAGCAGCCTACCAACCTACAGTGGCTGTTGGTCCTTCCTATACATTCCAAACACAGTCGCTGAACACGCAGCTAGGCCAATTGGGTGGCGGTACGCGAAGGTACAATGATATATTTGACCTTAGCGGCGACGTCTCATTGGACCTCGATATCTGGGGCAGAATGAAAGCTGAGGAAAGAGCCCGTACGGCAGAATATTTCGGTTCTGTAGCTACACATCAAGCGGTGAAAAGCGATTTGGTGGCGGCTATTGCGTCCGCATATTATCAGCTACTCACATTCGATGAGCAAAAACGGATAATTGGTGAGACCATTTCCCTGCGTCGCAAAAACCTTGAAACCACGCGCGCACTGAAAGAAGCCGGAACGCTGACCGAAGTTGCCGTACAGCAGAGCGAAGCATTGGTTTACAATGCAGAATCTATGCTAATAGACACCAATACCCAAATAGAACTTCTTGAAAACGCGATGAGCTACCTTCTCGCGGTTCCTTCGCAAAGAATTGAAAGAACTACGCTCGCCCAGCAAAAGATGCCGGCAAACTACAAACTTGGCTTCCCTGCAAACTTGCTTGCAAACCGCCCGGACGTTCGTGCGTCAGAGTATAATTTAATGTCAGCCTTTGAACTTACAAATGCGGCAAAAGCACAGTTTTATCCCACACTTCGGATCACGGGAAGCGGCGGCCTTCAAAGCCTGGCGATAGATAACCTATTCAGTGCAAATTCATTGTTTGCGAATGTGATTGGTGGACTTACACAGCCTATTTTGAATAAAAGGCAGATCCGAACGAACTATGAAGTAAGCTTGGCAAACCGTGAAAGTGCTTATCTGAATTTCCGCAAGACTGTATTGCAGGCCGGACGAGAAGTTTCTGATGCTTTAAAAGTTTACGAGGCGCAGGATCAATTTATTGATTTAAAGAGAAAAGAACTCGCGGCTTACCGGAATTCTGTGGAATATTCTCAGGAACTCGTCAATTATGGTATGGCCAATTATCTTGAGGTTTTAAATTCGTCGGTGAATTCACTGAATGCAGAACTGAACATCTCTAATGCTGAGTACAACAAAATGCGCGCTGGCGTAGAACTGTATCAGGCTCTAGGCGGCGGATGGCGCTAAACTGAAAATAATATGAATTAAAAAAGCTGGAAATATTTTCCAGCTTTTTTAATCTAAACTATTTTTTACTTAAGTAATGCGTTAAAAGTATCACCCTGGCGAATATCGCCGGTGTTATAACCTTTCATAAACCATTCTTTTCGCTGAGCCGAACTGCCATGCGTGAAACCTTCCTGGTTTACGTACCCTTGAGAACGCTTCTGAATATTATCATCACCTACGGCTTCTGCTGCAGAAATAGCTGCCTCAAGATCGCCTGGCTCTAAAATTTTCTCGCGGTTGTCTGTGTATTTGGCCCAAAGTCCGGCATAGAAATCTGCCTGAAGTTCAGTAGCAACAGATACACGGTTCATTTCACTTTCAGAATATTGGCCACTGCGACGCAACTGATCGGTTTTCTGTAAGGTGCCGAGCAGATTTTGCACGTGATGCCCCATTTCGTGAGCCATCACATAAGCTACTGAAAACTCGGTAACCTGTGCGCCGAATCGCTGCTGCAGTTCTTTGAAAAAACTCATATCCATATACACCGTTTGGTCTGCCGGACAGTAGAAAGGACCCATCGCCGCCTGCGCGGTGCCACACCCCGACTGCGTCATCTGCTCAAACATCACCACTTTGGCAGGTTCATACTGCATCCCGTTTTCCTGAAAGATTTGATTCCAACTACGTTCGTTTTCAAAGGTGATCATCTGTACAAATTCACGAACTTTAAGTTCATCCGCAGTGAGGTCGCGCTGTTCCGTTTGTGGACCCATACTGCCGCCACCGGATAATATTGCGGATGGATCGCCTCCAAGGAAGAATACGATAGCCGCAATGATCATTGTGCCAAGACCACCACCTACAAGCATTCCGCCACCACCTGAGCCGCGTCTGTCATCTACATTTCCACTCCGGTTATTTGTCCATTTCATAATAGTTTATTTTTTGAATATTAAATGTACAAAAAATATACCCCGAATGTAAAACACGGCGCGTAACGCTAAGTTGAGTTTTAAAAAATGATTAATGAAACCTGTACAGAAGGCTTTTTTTGCTTTCGCCAACTTTCACCAAATCAGGCGAAGCCGGGAGTGAGGCCTTATCGCGTTTACGAACGAGCAGAAGAAAATCCTGGTTATTTGTCTTGAGACTGTCGAGCTTTTCGGCGGGAATGGTTTTCACACGGCCCCGGCTGTAAAACTGGCTAGAATATGTCTTTTCAGAGAGATAAAACAGGTTTTCACCTTTATAATCTCTCAGGATATACTTGTCTGTGTTTGTGTTATTTTCAAACACACCGGGAACAAATGCAAGCAGAATAATTAAAACCGAAAGCGCCGGCAGAACCAATGCCGAATAGATGTAGGTTTTCTTATTTTTAATATTTTCAAAGTATGTTGCCACAAAAAGCGCGAGCGGGAAACAGCACGGAAGGATATAGGTGTGAATGAGGCTTTTGGATGAAGTGAAGAATACAGGTGTCCAGAGGATCCAAAGGGCAAGGAAAAGCAGCCAACGGTCTTTCAGGATCACTTTAGGTTGACGCACTATTTTATTTGCAAAAAACAAGATCCACGGCAGTGCAAGTGAGAAAAGGAAGACCCAAATAATACCAAACGGCTGAATTTTCGGGAAACCATACTTGTCACCTGTCCAGGAAGCATCAAAAAAACGTTTGTAATGTTCGCCGACAAAAAAGTATTCGAGGAAGCCGGGAGTAGTTTTTTCCGCCAGCCAATACCATGGAAATGCAACGGCAAATACTATTAAAATGCCAATAAGCCACGGGAACGAAAAAAGCACTTTTCTAAAAGATTTAAACCAAACTGTCCAGGCAAAGAGCGGTGGACCCGTAAGTAAAAGGATGATGGGTCCTTTCGCCAAGAATCCTAAACCAATAGCCATAAAGAACAGATAGCGCCAGATTCGTTTTCCGTCATTCACCGTTTCCCAGAACGAAACCATCATCAGTGTAATCGACAAAAGCAAAGTCATGTCTGTGGAAACTACACCTACGTGCAGCAGGAATTCAGGAAGGGTAAAAAGCACAAAAGCCGGAAGCAGCAACGGCACGCCCGCACGTTTTGCGAACGGCTTCATGAGCCAAACAAGCAAAAGTGAGATTGCAAATGCCGGAAATCTCACCGCAAATTCATTTACACCAAAAATCTTAATTGAGATTGCTGAAAGCCATGTGGATAAGGGCGGCTTTGCCCAAAACGGCGTGTCATAATCGATCTGTGGCGTGATCCAGTTGCCGGTGTCAGCCATTATTCTTGCAATTTCAGAGTAGCGCGCTTCAGTTTGATCCATCAGCGGGATCAGTGCATTAAGAAGAAGTCGGGCCACGATCATTACGGCCAGGGCTACTTTATAGAAGTTTGGATGATTATAAAATTCAGTTCTGCGCATTGCGGTATTTTTTAGCGATTAGAAAAAGATCGGTCCAAAGCCTAAAAAAGTAGGTGAACTTTACTTTAGATTCAGCAACATCATGCCAGCGCTGAAGCGGAATTTCGCGGCAAACCCGTGACATGTTTGGGCCACCAAATCTGTTTTTAATTCTGAAAAATATCTCCACATCAAACAGCCAGCGTGAAAGAAAACCCTCTGTAAAAACTTCCCGCGCCACATCTGCGCGCAAAACTTTGCAGCCACACTGCGTGTCGTACACTGCGAAACCAAGCGCTTCGGAAATAAATGTCGCGATGACACGCCCCACGTAGTGACGGTATTTTTTGCGCGAAATTTGGTTGTCAATCTTTGAAATTCGGGCGCCAAATGCGAAAACTACATCGCCAGAAATATTTTCGGAGATTGAGATCCATTCCTCGAGTGAAGTAGCGAGATCGGCATCGAGGTAACCGATGCTCTCGTAGTCATGCTCCAAACATTTAAGCACGCCAGCACGCACAGCAGCTGCCTTGCCCACATTCTGAATTAAATCAACAATCTGCACGTTTTCCTGAAACTGTAGCTGCAGATTCTTCAGAACGGCAACCGTATCATCCGTAGAACCATCATTTACAAAAACCAGCACGCACGAAACCTCATTTTGCAGGAAACTGGCATATTCTGCCACAGGCAAACGCGTAGATTCATTGTAACACGGTATTACGACGGCTTTATTCAAAAATTCAAATTTTTAACTGACAAATCCGATGTGACCGGACGTACCCGAAAGTTTTCTTTTAAAATCAATCATCTGCAGTGCAGTAACAGCCGCCTCTACCCCTTTGTTACCAAGATCGCCGCCGCTCCGCGCCACAGATTGCTCTTTTGTATCATCGGTCAGCACACAAAAGATCGTCGGGACATCCGTAAGGATGTTGCAGTCTTTGATGCCCTGCGCCACCGCCGAACACACAAAATCGAAATGCGGCGTTTCTCCGCGAATTACGCAGCCAATAGAAATCACCGCGTCAAAGGTGTTTTCTTTGCAAAGCTGCATCGACGCATAGCTGAGTTCGAATGCGCCGGGAACTTTAAAAACATTGATATTCTGCGCCGGCACACCTTCCTGCTGAAGGATTTGTAGAGCGGCATCACGCAGGTTGTGGGTTACAAAATCATTCCACTCCGAAACAACAATGCCAATTCTGAAAGAACCGGCATCATCAATTTGTAATGGTTTGTAATCGGAAAGATTTACCGTGGCCATTGTTTCATTTTTATTAGTAATATTTCACCATTTCGATATACGCATCAGACATGCCGTTATCGTAATCCTGGTACTTTTCGTCAATCGCTGAGAAATATTTCTTTGCTTCGCTGTTTTTCTTCAAAGCTAAAGCTACGATACCCGCTTTGCGTGTAAAATAATAGGTAGTGTAAGGATCATCCGATGCCGAAGTGGCTTTATCCAGAAGGCTTAATGCGTCTTCATTCTTATTTAAATTCAGTTGAGCATCAGCCATTGCACCGAATTTCAATGCCATCAGCACATCATTTTTCGATGAAAATTTATCGAGCAGATCGTAAGCTTCCTGGTATTTTCCTTCTTTAAATTTAAGCAAGCCGGCGTTGTAAGCAGAAAGCTTCCCAACGTGCGTGTCCGAGAAATCTTTGTAAGTACCCAAATAGCCAGGATTTGCAGCGGTTTTTCCACCCAAAGCCAGATCCTGCTTACCATCGGCAAGGTTTTTCTGCGCTGCCAGATAGCTTAAAGTAGCTTCCTCATTTCTTGGTTCTACATAAAACTGCTCATAGGCAAAATAGCCAAGCACTGCTGCTACAAGGAATACGAAGACCACAGCGAGTTTTTTCGCATGTTTCTCAATGAATCTTTCTGTATCCAGTGCACCTCTGTCCAGATCTTTGAAGACTTCTACGGTTTCTTTACCTTCAAGTTCTTTCTTATCGGTATGCGTTGTATGTTTTGCCATAATAGTTTTAAAAATTGAAGTGCAAATTTAGCGGTTTTCGCAGGATATACAAAATATTGGTTTAAAAAACATTCTGTCTGAAAATCTGCGCGGTTTATTTAAATTATTTTAATGATATCTGAATTAATATTCGATGACGCTGAAAATTTCGGCATTGAAATCTTTAAGCCGGTTTTCACCCTGGAGATCTTTCAAAGCGATCAAAAAGCTGAACTGTGAGACCGTAGCGCCCTGCTTTTCTACAAGTTTTGCGGCGGCTTCAGTGGTTCCGCCAGTCGCGAGCAAGTCATCGTGAATCAATATGCGCTGTCCGGCTTTGATTTGTCCGGTACGCATCTCTATTTCGGCTGAGCCATATTCAAGATCATAACTTTCGGCTACGAATGGCGGCGGTAGCTTGCCGGCTTTACGGATCAGTACAAACGGAACCTTCAGCGCGACAGCGATAGCAATTCCAAAAAGGTAACCACGACTTTCGATTCCGCAGACCGCATCAATCTTACCGCGGCTGAAATTCACAAATTCGCCGATTATATCTTCGTACAGGTCGGGATTTAAGAATATTGGCGTAATGTCTTTAAACAGAATACCCTCTTTTGGAAAGTCCGGAATGGACTCAATGGTTTCTTCTAAACGTTTTACCAGTTGCGGCTCACTCATCTCAGTTGATTTTGTAACTAGAAATCTTCCATTCTCCATTGACATTCTTTAAGCCGAATGTCACTTGCAGCGCTGTGGTTTTACCGCTTTTATCAGTCACATCATACGTGGCATCCACGCTTGCACTGCCGGCGGCAGTATTGGTAGTACTGATATTTTTTACGTTAATACTTTTTACCGCACCAAAACCTGACGTAGGATTAGAGAAACTTTCGTACGATCCCCACGCCGGATTATCGGCAGTATCATAGGCACCCCTAAGATTTTGTGAGCTCAGGCTGTTCAGAAATTTTGTCACACTGGCTTTCGGATCCGCCGTTGGCGCCGCGGGCGAAGTGTCTGTACCGGTTGGCACATCTGTTCCGTCAGTTGTAGGATCAGTTGTAGTTGGCAATTGCGTATCTACAGGAGTTCCTGCCGGCATCAGCAGTGCTTTCTGGTTGACGGGAACACCAATTTTAGACATTTTGAAAGTTTTCTTCGCCGTTTTAGCGGACACTGTGATGTCTATCTTGCCGTCCGTAATTTTACCAACTGGCAAGGATGCAAACCTTAAACTGAAACCTTTGAAATTATTGTCGGTCATCAGGTTTTTCGCAGTCAGAATTCTTGTTCCGGCGCTGAAGACCTCCATTGTAACCTCAAGAGCCGCACCGGAGAACGTTATCGCGTTTCCGCGGTTGTCTAGAAGCCTTGGCACGATCTGCAGTGATTTAGGACCTAAAATACTGTCCTGTGCTGTTGGCATGACCGTAAGGCCGAGCGAACTGGCTGAAATATCGTTTGGATCTGATTCTTTTGCCTCTTCCTCGCCAAAAATATTCATTTCACCTAAAGACGGCGGACCTGTGCTGCTCCAATCGATACCGTTTCGCTGCGCAACCTGATCTGCAAGAGCGAATATCTGTGGAACCTTCATTCCGTTGATAAGCTTTCCCAACGCATTCAATTCGTTTACATCCCCTTCCGCTTCTACGCCGAAAGTCTTGAGAATGTAAAGTGCTTCGTTGAATTTGACCTGCTGCAGGGTATTCAGGCTGCTGGCCATGTCATTAATACTCGACTGAAAAGACCGTGTGGTGGATGCATCCACCGAATCTTTTTTACAGGCAACCATTAAAAATGAAAATATAACCAGGAAAAGTAATCGTTTCATAAACGCGTGATTTATACAAAATTAAAAAAAATCCCGACATAAGCCGGGATATATTGAGTTGCGTATTAGCGCACTAACTTAGAATGGATATTCGTAAATCTTTGATTCTTTCACGAATGGGTTGCCTTCCGGTATCAGTTTCAGTTTTGAAAGGGCCGTAAGTACAACGAATACAAACAATCCTACCCCAAGCAGTACCGAACCAAGGTTGAGAAGCAAGACCTCCGGAGTTCTCCAGAACGGACCTACTGTTCCCGGCATCACCATGTTAAAGTAATCTAGCCAGTGACCTACGAGAACGATAACAGCGACAGTTGTCACAACCGTATAGTTTCTCTTGATGCTTGAACTTACCAAAACCAACAATGGAATAAGGAAGTTTAGGATAAGCATCGGAAGGAAAGTTGGCGAGTAATATTTAAATCTGCCAAAGAAGTAATTCACTTCCTCCGGAATGTTTGCATACCAGTATAACATGAACTGACAGAACCAGGTATATGTCCAAAGCATGCTGCTCGCGAAAAGGTAAACCCCTAAATCGTGCAGGTGATTATCATTGAACTGAGGTAAAACACCTTTTTTCTTTAAATAAACACTGATAAGAATGATTGCGGCAATCGCGGAAGCAAGACAGCTTACCATTGCATACCAAATATACATCGTAGAATACCAGTGCGGATCGATAGACATCAACCAATCCCAAGCCCAGGCAGCAGATGCGAACCCGAAGAATGCGATGTAACCAACACTCCAGTTATAGTAGCTGGCGTATACTTTACGGTCTTTGGTCTCATCTACGCGCTTAGACAAACTTTTCAGTTTCCAGGCGAAGAATGAAGCACCAAGAACATAAATTAAAGTACGGACAGCATAGAACGGAATATTTAGGAAGGTTTGTTTTTCGTACAGAATCGGATCGAAATGTGGATCTCCAGGCGTGGTGAGCTCCGGATCCATCCAGTGGAAGAGGTGCCCGAAATGGGTCACGTTCAGCACCATTAAAATAATTAGGATAGCACCCGCCCAAGGAATGAAAGAAGCGATAGCCTCCATCACTCTGAGGATGATTATAGACCAACCAGCGTGTGCCGCGTTCTGAATACAGTAAAAGAAAAGTGCGCAGCAGCTGAGTGCAAAAAGGAACACGGCTACAATATGGATAGCAGCCAATGGCTGGTTGCCCACCTGAAGTTTAGCATGATCCAGATGTGCCTGATGGTCTTGCGGACCCACAAGCTCGCTGGAATGCGTAGGTGCATGGTTGCCGCCTGCGTGCACAGCTTCCATCATGTGTTCTATACGTGTATCATCAATTCCTTTGTTCAGGAAATAACCCGCACCAAAAAGCACTAATCCAAGCGCGATGAATATGAACGAATATAATCTCAATTTAGGTGAAAAACTATACATTGTAAATCTTTTTATTTTTTAGGATTTGTGGATGCATTTCCTGCGCCTTGCTGCGCGGTAGGTGCTGGTGATCCGGCTCCGGGAGCAGGTGTTTCCGTAAGTGCCGCGGCAGCGCCCGGTGTAGAGGTCGTAGTACCTGCTACTGCTGGAGATGCTGATGCTAAGCCACCTTTAAACTCGTTCATTACATACATTGCAACTCTCCACTGGTCGCCAGGCTTTAGTTGACCTGCATAAGAACCCATAGCGTTTCGGCCATGTTTGATCACATATTGTACGGACGCTACCGTAAGTTCACGGTCCTTATAATTTGGAACACCGCTGTAAGCTCCACTTGCTACGATAGGTCCCTGACCGTCACCACCAGTTCCGTGGCAAGCCGCACAAGCCTGATTGAAGAGTACTTTTCCGCGCTCTATATCTTTCTGCTGGTTTCCGGCCTGTAATGGCGAGGTAGTAATCTGTTTCGAAGCATCGTAGCCGGCATTATACATATCCACTGTCATACCCGAATTGGCTGCAGGTGATACTACTCCGTCAGCATTCTGAGCAACCGTTCCGTCAACCGGACGAAGACCTGTTGCACCACCGTTCTTTACGAACGCGGGATTTTGGTTTTCGCGGTCAGTATAAGCGTCATCAGCTTTCATCAATGGGTCATAAGCTACCGGGAAATACATATCCGGGAAGTATACCAATGGTGGATTTTCCTTGCTGCAAGAGCTAAGTGCCATGGCTGCAAATCCTACGATCGCTGTAATTTTAAATATATTCTTTGTCATGTTCGGACAATTTTATTTTTTTTAAATAATGATACCTGGCAGGCAATCACTTACACATCCTTCATGGTGATTTCTTCAACGCCGGTGTCAACAAGGATTTGCTTTACTGCTTCTACGTTATCACTTACCAGCTCAATCATGAACTTGTCATCCGTTGTTCTTGGGTCCGGGTTCTGTGGCGGACAGCCAGGATACATCTTATTACGGAACAGGAAGGTAAGCGACATAAGGTGAGCCGCGCAGAAAACCATCAGTTCAAACATCGGTACTACGAATGCCGGCATATTTTCTGCCCATGAAAATGCAGGTTTACCCCCAATATTCATTGGCCAGTCATGGTTCATCGTGTAATAAGTGACCAAAGCACCGATCGTAACACCATAAACAGCATAGATAAAGGCAGCATCAGAAATTCTTGTTTTCTTAAGGCCTAAAGCTTTATCAAGACCGTGCACCGGGAAAGGTGTATAAACCTCGCCAATCGCGATACCCTTGTCATTGAAGGCACGTACTCCATTCAGCAGATCATCATCGTCTGCATAGATGCCAAATATTTTTTTAGTGGTGCTCATCTTCTTCTTCTTTTGCTTTATAAGTTTCACCAGAAATCTTCAGAATCGTCTTCAGTTCGGCCTGTGCAATTACCGGGAAGGTCCTTGCATAAAGTAGGAACAGCACGCCAAAGAAACCGATTGTTCCAAGATATACACCTACATCAATGATGGAAGGTTTAAACATCGTCCACGAAGACGGCAGGTAATCTCTTGAAATGTTGATTACGATAATATCAAATCTTTCGAACCACATCCCGATGTTGATTATCAAAGCGATAATGAACGTTGCGATAATGTTTGTTCGCACTTTCTTAAACCAGAACGCAGCAGGAACCACAAGGTTACAGATAATCAGCGCCCAGAATGCCCACCAGTAAGGTCCTGTAGCAGCACCTGGTGAAAGGTATGTGAAATCTTCATAACGTGAACCGGAATACCAAGCGATGAAATATTCAGCAGCATAAGCTACGGTCACCATACCACCAGTTACGATGATTACGATGTTCATGATCTCGATATGGTACATAGTGATATAATCTTCAAGATGCGCAACTTTTCTAGCCACAAGGAGAAGCGTCTGTACCATCGCAAATCCGGAGAAGATTGCGCCTGCAACGAAGTACGGAGGATAAATAGTAGAGTGCCATCCTTTAATCACCGAAGTGGCAAAGTCAAAAGATACCGTGGTATGTACCGAGAATACAAGTGGTGTCGCAAGACCTGCAAGTACGAGGGATAATTCCTCAAACCGCTGCCAGTGTTTTGCTTTACCGCCCCATCCAAATGAAAGGAAAGTGTAGATTCTCTTGGTCCAAGGCGTTTTCGCACGGTCACGGATCATCGCAAAGTCAGGGATAAGACCCATGAACCAGAATACTGTGGAAACCGAGAAATAGGTAGAAATCGCGAATACGTCCCAAAGAAGTGGTGAGTTGAAGTTCGTCCAAAGTGAACCGAACTGGTTTGGTAATGGAAATACCCAATAACCTACCCAAACTCTACCCATGTGTATCACCGGGAAGATAGCCGCCTGCACTACCGCGAAGATTGTCATCGCTTCGGCAGAACGGTTTACGGACATTCTCCAACGCTGACGGAAGAGTAATAGTACTGCGGAAATAAGTGTTCCGGCGTGACCAATACCTACCCACCAAACGAAGTTAGTAATATCCCAACCCCAGTTATTGGTTCGGTTCAGACCCCACGCACCGATACCGGTACCGATGGTATAAGCAATGCAGCCAAATCCGTAGATGAACAGCACCAGCGCAATCCAAAAAGAAATCCACCAAAGTTTTCCGGCTCTTTCTTCGATAGGTCTTGCGATATCTTCTGTAATATCGTGATAAGTCTTATGACCAATAATTAAAGGTTCCCTTATCGGAGCTTCGTAATGTCCTGACATTTTTTACCTATTTATTATTTTAAACATTTTGTTCTTTTCTGTTTCTCACCTTCGTGTGGTAGAAAACATTTGGTTTGGTACCGATCTCTTCAAGAAGCGTATATCTTCTGTCAGACTTGAACAGTGAACGGATGTTTGAATCCTTGTCATTCATATCACCAAACTTAAGTGCTCCGGTAGAACAGGCATTCACACATGCAGTTGTAAACTCACCGTCTTTCACTCTGCGACCTTCTTTCTTAGCTTCAAGAATAGTTTTCTGAGTCATCTGGATACAAAGTGAGCATTTCTCCATCACACCACGCGTTCTGGTTACCACGTCAGGATTCAGTACCATTCTTCCTAAATCATTATTCTGATTAAAATCAAATTTATCATTCAGGTTATAAGTGAACCAGTTGAAACGACGCACTTTATAAGGACAGTTGTTCGCGCAGTATCTGGTACCGATACATCTGTTATACGCCATTTGGTTCTGGCCCTGCTTACCGTGAGAGGTTGCAGCTACCGGACAAACAGTTTCACATGGTGCATGGTTACAGTGCTGGCACATTACCGGCTGGAAGATCACATCCGGATTGTCCGCCGGGTGATTCAAAATTCCGCTTTCCTTGTCAAGGAAATGTCCATACATTCCAGGTACATTGAGGTCGGCAGAGATCGCTTCTTCTTGAGAAAGTTTGCGGTCTTTGTTCGTATCGTAATCTGCAGGAACATCTGTTGAATAGTAACGGTCAATTCTCAACCAGTACATATCACGCGACATTCGGATCTCTTCCTTACCTACTACAGGCACGTTGTTTTCCGCCTGACAAGCGATGATACACGCGCCACAACCTGTACATGAGTTCAGGTCAACTGACATATTGAAGTGTGGCCCGTCAGTTTCATCGAATGAATCCCAAAGGTCAATTTTTCCGGAAGGAAGTGCACCTCCGATTGTGTGATATTCCAAAGGCTTGTTCCAGCCTAATTTTTCGTCGTCAAATTTTACATTGAGGAAAGTGTCAAGAGAAACTTCTCTCGCAATTTCATAACGGCCCATCAGGGTATTTTGGAGCTGCATACCTGCAAACTCATGCATTCCGCTAACTTTCTCAAGCTTTACATTAGAAAGCGCATAGTTTGATCCGTCAAAAAGTGGGAAAGCATTCACACCTGTCTCGGCAACTTTACCCGTGTCTTTTTTACCATAACCTAAGGCAAGACCTACGGAACCTTCTGCCTGACCAGGCTGAATGAATACCGGAACATCTTTCACAGTAACACCGTTCACAGTCACGTTCACGATAGAACCATTAAGCTGCATACGAGCATTGAGGTCGTTGTCAAGACCAAGACGTTCTGCATCTTTAGGTGAAACTGTCAGGTAATTATCCCATGAAAGTCTGGTGATTGGATCCGGAAGTTCCTGAAGCCAAGGGTTGTTGGCCTGAGTTCCGTCGCCCATTGCTGTCTTTGTGTAAAGAACAAGTTCAAGGTCAGAAGCTTTCATATTACCAAGTTCTGCTGCGGCCTGTGCGGCATTTCCTCCGGCGTAAGCAAGGCCTGCAGTATTTCCGCCAGCCATTACACCATTATAAAGTGCGTTATTGAATGTTGCACCGCCAATCATTGTAGCCGCATTGGCTTTCAGATAGTCATAATAGTTATTTGCCGGATTGTTCTTACCGTTCATCCAAACCAAAAGTGATTCTTCAATCTGTCTTGATTTGTAGATTTTCTGAATCGTAGGCTGCATCAGCGTATAAACACCAGTTTGTGGTGCCATATCGCCCCAGGATTCCAACCAGTTTGCCACCGGAATCACAGCTTTCGCTGCTTTGTACATTTCGTTTTTCTTATCAGCTACGGCAATCACATGCGGAACGCGTGCCAGTGCTTTTCTGAAGTCTTCTGAACGGTTATTTGAGTACAGCGGATTCACGTTGTTCGCAATCAGTACACCTACCTGCCCAGTATTCATCCAGCTAACAAACTCCTGGAAACGTTTAGCATCAAATTCTTTAAGGAAATTTGCCTTACCCGTAAATGCGGTAGAACCCAGTTTTTGGTTGATCAAATGCGCCAACACATGCGCACCTTTAGAACCATCAGCGAAAACAACTGCGTTGCTTCCTTTTGCCTGAAGTTCTTTTACGATTTCGGCGGCTTCTTTGCTGGTAGTACCACCATTCAAACCGTTGTAAACCTCTACCAACACCTTGTTTACAGCGCTTGGTTTCAATTTGATACGGCTGTCGGCGTTAGCACCAGTGAGTGACATGTTAGATTCTATCTGAATGTGTCTTAGCATGTTTGGTCCCGGAACTCTAGCTGCAGCATAAGTGCCTTCCAGTGATCCACCGTTGTATTCTACGAGGAAATCTGCCTGGAAAGAAACCACCAACTGCGTTCTAGAAAGATCGTACACAGGCAGTGCACGCTGACCGAAAACTTCCTCAGCAGCATCCAGTGCGGATGTGCATGGAATGGCATCATAAGTTACAAGCTCGGCGGTTGGGTATTTGGTTTTAAAATCAGCGAAAAGCTTTTTGAATGTTGGCGAAGCGAAAGAATGCGACAGAACAACGATTCTGCGGCCATTGGTCTGTGCTTCGTTCAAACTTTTGATAACATAGTCATCTACTTTATCGAAAGTTTCGTCTTTGCCGTTCAGTTTTGGCTGTTTCACCTTATCATTGTCATAAAGTGAAAGCACGGCTGCCTGAGCGCGGGCATTGGTTTTACCCAGTTCACCTGCTGCAGGATTCGGCTCAATCTTGATAGGTCTTCCTTCTCTTGTTTTTACCAAAACACTCGCAAAATCAAACCCATCAAAATAAGTAGTTGCGTAATAGTTCGGAACCCCCGGAATGATCTCATGCGGTTTTACAACGTACGGAATGGTTTTGATAACCGGCGCCTCACAAGCTGCAAGCGTCACGGCTGCCGTAGAAAAACCTAAAAGCTTCAGGAAGTCTCTACGTGATGAGCCTGAGCCGCCACTTTTTGATCCTCCTAATAAGTCATTCACCGGAATTTCCTCCTGAAATTCTTTTTGAGCCAGCTTTGCCGTTAAACCTGGATCTTTCAGTTCCTGAATACTTCTGAATTGTATTTTATTTGAAGCCATTGATACTTCTAATTTTTGTTATTAATAATGACATTTACCACATTCAAGACCACCAATCGCATCCACAGTAATTTTGGTTTCATTACCGTACTGTTTTTTCAGTTTGTCATGCAGATTTTTGAAGTACTCTTTATTATAGGCGTTGTTCATATCCACTTCGGTTGTTCTGTGGCATTCAACACACCAACCCATCGTGAAATCGTTAGCCATACGTACAACGTTCATTGTATCTACCTGTCCGTGGCAAGCCTTACATACTACATCAATCTTAGCATTCGGATTTTTCTTGTTGTGTGAATTGATGATTGCCTGTTCACCGGCCACAACGTGCTGAGAGTGATCGAAATATACAAAATCAGGCATGTTGTGAATTCTCACCCATTCCACCGGCTGTGTTTTGCCCGTGTACTGCTGTTTTGCCGGATCCCAGCCAGTAGCAGCATAGATTTTCTGGATTTCTCCGTCGTAGAAAGCTTTGTCTTTACCTGGCTCCATATACTTACCGTTATACTCGGAAATTGTACGGTGACAGTTCATACAAACGTTCATTGAAGGTATTTCGGAAACCTTACCATACTTCGCAGAAGAGTGACAAAGCTGACAATCGATTTTGTTTTCACCTACGTGAATTTTGTGGGAGAAATAGATTGGTTGCTCAGGCTTGTAACCTTTATAGACACCAATCCACATCAGGGAATTCCAGATTCCGTATGCTGCTAAAATCCCAAGAACTGCAAGCACACCTTTACCTACATAGTGGTATTTACGGTATAGCTCACCCCATGAAACAGCGCGGTTAACCTGCTGCTCGGCAAGTTCATCGCTCTGCTGAAGCTTTACAAGCTGATTAAGTTTCACTAGAAGCCAAAGCAGCAAAGCGCCAATGGCAACCATCGAAATCAGGATGATCTTGGAGTTTTGAGACTCGGTTTTAGAGGCTTCCAAATCTGCGGCCGATGGCGCTGCAGTAGCTGCATCTGCTGGTGCAGCAGCTTCTGGCGCGGGTGGATTCGTTGTATACTCTAAAATATCGTCAATATCTGTATCCGATAGATTAGGGAAAGGCGTCATTTCCACCTTGTTGAACTTCTCGTAAACCTCTAGAGCGTACTTATCACCGGACTCACGAAGGGATTTGTTATCCTTGATCCACTTGTGCAGCCAGTCTGTATCCAGATTCTGTTCAGTTTTCAATCGGTCTACCACACCACCGAGCGCGGGCCCGATGAGCTGCTTATCCAACGCGTGACATGCCGTACAGTTTGCCTTAAAAAGCTTTTCACCGTTCTTGGCATCGCCCTGAGCGTAAACAGAAGCACTGGTCGCGAGCAATAAACCTATTGCGATAAGACCCTTCTTGTAATGCTTTCTCCAACTAATCATTTATATAATATTGGGTTAGTAAAATATTTGAGTTTACTTTTCAATTGGGCAAAAATAGCACTTTTAACAGAAAATTAACGGGCGCGGCCGCCTGCAAACACGGAAGCGAGGTAATTTGTAATAATTCTAAATAATAAAAATTGGTATAATTTTTAATTGTCCTATTTTTGTCTAAAATTAACGGATGAAACAATTTTTCAAAATAATCCCAATACTTCTGTTTTCGATTTCAAATGTCGCTCATGCGCAACTGGTTACGAAAAACGACACTATTTCCGGCACGCCACTTATTACGAGCATGGACAAAAATGTGGCTGCACTTCTTGAAAATCTGGAGGAAAAATGCGCAACAGGCATTCGGCGGACTGATGAAGATTCTCCTTCGCGACCTGTGCGAGTGGCTACTCCGGAAAAAGAACTTTCCAAAGCGGAAATTTGCCGCAGAAACCCACGAATCATGGGCTATAAGATTCAGCTTGCCGTGGTAAAAAGCAATGAGGAGGCCCGGGAAGTCGGGATGTTCTTCCGTCGTCGGTTCCCGAATATGAAAGTGGAAATCGATGCTTCGCTAAGACCAAATTACAAAGTGATGGCCGGCAGCTATCTCAGCAAGCAGAGCGCCGCGTCAGACCTCTCGAAGATAAAACCACATTTCAAGTCGGCGATAGCCGTGCAGTACCGCGTTTTCTGTGTAGAGGCCAAATAATAAACGAACAAAAGCAAAAAAGCTCCGGATTTTCCGGAGCTTTTTGTTTTTAGGAAGGTTTTAGTTTTTTACCAAAAGCCTGAAACCTTCGCCATGTACGTTGATGATCTCTAATCCCGGATCATCTTTAAGCAGCTTTCTAAGCTTTGCGATGTAAACATCCATACTTCTTGCGGTGAAATAATTCTCCTTTTTCCAGATTTTTCTCAAAGCTAAATCTCTAGGCATGAAGTCATTGCGGTGCAGACAAAGCAGTTTCAACAGCTCATTTTCCTTCGGCGAAAGTTTGTATTCATTGTCACCTACACGCAACTGTCTTAGCATTGAATCAAAGAAGATATTGCTGATCTTGAACTGTTCCTGTTCTTCATCCTCAGAAACGCTGCTGCGCTGAAGGATGGCTTTTATCTTATAGAGCAAAAGTTCTGTATCGAAAGGCTTCGTGATATAATCGTCAGCGCCCAGCTGGTAACCTTTCAGTATATCTTCTCGCATATTTCGTGCGGTGAGGAAAATGATAGGCGTATTCTTATCAATACGTTTTACATCTTCAGCAAGGCTGAAACCATCTTTTTTCGGCATCATCACATCAAAGATGCAGATATCGAATTCATTTTCGGTAAACTCTTTCAGTCCCTGTTCACCATCAGTGGCCAGTGTTACTTCAAAATTATTTATGGTAAGATAATCTTTCAAAACCGCGCCGAAACTCTGGTCATCTTCTACCAACAAAATCCTGTTGTTCATAATAATATTTGTTTTTTGTTCTTAAAAATTTAAAAATAAGCTTCTACACCACCGGCAGTTTGATGGTGAAGGTACTTCCTATACCTTTTTGAGACTCCACCAAAACTTGTCCTTTGTGCAGCTCAATGATCTTCTTTACATAAGAGAGACCGAGGCCCTGACCTTTCACATTGTGGATATTACCGGTCTCTTCACGGAAGAATTTTTCGAAGATCCGCGTTTTGTTACCCATATCCATCCCCATTCCCTGGTCTGAAATCTCTACCACGTACCAGTTTCCTTCGTTGCTGGTCTTCACTTTGATTTGCGGAGCGTCAGGAGAATATTTGTTTGCGTTATCCAAGAGGTTGATTAGCGCGTTCGAAAGGTGGAATTCATCTACTTTGAAAACATAACGCTCTGCACGGAGTTCCTGCGTGAGGGTTCCGTTGCGTTGTGCGACAATCAGACCAAAAGATTCTGAAAGTTCCTTTATTAACGCGCGCACATCTGTTTCTTTAAGGAAGAGATTTACTTCATTACGCTCAAGTTTAGACATATTCAGCACGTTTTCCACCTGCTTTTTCATCCGAAGGTTTTCCTGTTTGATTAGTCCTGAATAATATTTGACTTTTTCGGGATTTGTCGCAATCTTGTCATTAGCCAAAGAATCTGTAGCTACCGAAATGGTTGCCAGCGGCGTCTTGAACTCGTGCGACATGTTGTTGATGAAATCTGTCTTGACTTCCGCAATCTTCTTTTGGCGCATCATGTAATTGATCGAAATAATATAAATTCCGAGAATGGTAAGCAGCGACATGAAGGTTCCAAGCAACATCGGCAGGTTGTTCTTCGCCAGCGAATAATCTTTACGTGGGAAAACCAGTGCCAAGGTGTAAAGTGTGCGGTCTTTACTGTCGGTAAACAGTGGATAGGTATAGTTGCTCTTATCTTTCTGTTCCAAATAGGTATCGTTCACTATTTTGGTCATCGCGCTTCTCTTGTCGATCACTGCGAAACCAAATTTTGTGTTCAATCCGTTCAGCTTTAATTCTTTAGACAATACAGAATCAAGAATTGCAGCATTCACACGTCTTTCAACAGGCAGGTTGCTGGCATTCAGTTTGGCAAACTCGCGCAGCGCGTAGGTATTGTTATTGAAATCCCGGCTCATCTGCGCAGTCAGCGGTTCGGCCGCGTTTTCCTGGGTTTTTATCTTTAAAATTCCTTCGTCGGTGTAAAGTTTGGTCAGCAAAAGACTGTCACCAAGTGGCGAAATGGGAAAATTCTGGTTTTCTACAATGCTTTTCTGAAAGGTGATGGTTCGGCGGTTGGCAGAATCTGACGTTTGCTGAATATAAGTTTGGGTAGGGAGATTACTACTGTCTATGATGTTGTTGGCAAAATTCCGGTTGTCTATATTCAAATACTTCTCCACTTCTAACTGCTGCGTTTTGGTGGCCGCAGACTCCATCGCAGCATAGACTTTGTTCGAAAAGTCCTGGTTCAGTGCGGCGTAAAGTTCTTTGATCCAATATAGCTGCAGCGTGACGAACACTATCATAGAGATCGTCATCAGTACCGAAATGAATGGAATAAATCTGTTGTTCATCCTTAGCTTTTAATCTTCAAATGTTAAAATTAGTCATTTTAAGAATATATAAACGTCTAAATGATTAAAATAGTATGGAAAAATTCTTAAAACCAGTGTTTTTAACTATTTCCATTTAAATTAAAGATTAATGACATACCGATATCATTAACGATTATTCACCTAAATTTGTTTAAAAATAACATAATGACAAACGAATTGGTTTTTAACAGAGATTACGATGCGGCGCAGGTTTTTGTAATGAAGGTTTTTCCACAGGATGTGACGACCGTCTGGAAATTTTTCACGCGTGCAGAACTTTTGGATCAATGGTGGGCACCAAGACCCTGGAAATGTGAAACCTCAAATTTAGATTTCACTGAAGGCGGAAAATGGATCTATGCAATGGTAGGTCCGGAAGGAGAAAAGCATTTTGCCGGCGCCAACTACCACGAAATCAACTGGCACAGAAGTTTCGACTGGACAGATTACTTTATGGACCAAAACGGTGAGATCGATCACAATCTGCCGGAAGTGAAATGGCTTTTCGGGTTTACAGGCGTAGAAGAAGGCACAAAACTTACCATCAATATTCATTTTGCGGACTCATCTGAGATGACTCAGCTATTGGAAATGGGATTTGAGCAAGGTTTCACAGCCGGGCTTAATCAGCTTGAGGAACTTCTGAATCAAACAGATTCTCGTCAATAAAATACTGGATAATCGCTTTTTTCATCAGGATTTGCTGCTCGTTCGGTTTCAGTTCGGGCAGTTTTTCGAGTTCTGTAAAATGTGGGTAGCCATCATCGTCGTAGTGTGAGAATGCATAATACCCAAATGGTTGCAATAGCCTACACACCGCGATATGCAGAATATTCAGCTTATCATCTTTAGTATATTTCTGCTGACCGCTGCCAAGTTCCTGAACACCGATCAGGAAAAGTATCGTGTCGATCTGCGGATGCTTTTCAGTATCGAAATTTCGCTGGAAAAACGATTCTACCTCTGCCCAAAGTTCGCTGTCTGATTTATTTTCCATGAATTCTGTTTTCTAATTTGAGGATGAACGCATATTCCAGCGCATCTTCTTTAAGTGATTCAAATCTGCCGGAAGCCCCGCCGTGCCCCGCGCTCATATCGGTTTTTAAAAGGAGTAGATTGTCATCGGTCTTCATTTCACGCAGTTTGGCGGTCCATTTTGCAGGTTCCCAATACTGGACTTGAGAATCGTGCAAACCTGTCGTAATAAGCATATTCGGATAATCTGTCGCTTTGATGTTATCATACGGCGAGTAAGACTTCATATAATGGTAATATTCTTCCTCGTGCGGATTTCCCCATTCATCATATTCGCCCGTCGTAAGCGGAATGGAATCATCGAGCATCGTAGTGACCACATCCACAAACGGAACCTGCGCTACCACACCATTGAAAAGCTGAGGCTCTTCATTTACTACCGCACCTACAAGCAGACCGCCGGCGCTGCCACCCATTGCATAAAGATGTTTTTCGGAGGTGTAATTTTCTGAAATCAAAAATTTAGCAGCGTCTATGAAATCGTAGAATGTATTCTTTTTGCTTAGCATTTTGCCTTCCTCGTACCACTCGCGGCCAAGATATTCACCGCCGCGAACGTGCGCGATCGCGTAGGTAAATCCGCGGTCGAGCAAAGACAGCCTGACATTAGAAAAAGCCGCATCTACCGTGTGCCCATAACTTCCATAACCATAAAGCAATAGCGGTGTATCGGCTGATTTTTGTGTGGTTTTATGATACACGAGCGAAATCGGTATTTCGTTTTCACCATCGCGGGACGGCGCCCAAATCCTTTCCGAAATATAATTTTCCTTTGAAAAATTTCCGCCTAGTACTTCATGCACTTTCAATATTTCGGTGGTGCGGTTGCGCATATCATATTGCAGCACGGCATTCGGATGCGTCAATGAAGTATAGCCATATACCAGTTTTTCGGTCTTGAACTCTAAATTCAAGCCGATGTACGCCGTGTAGGTTGGTTCACTAAATTCAATGTAATGTGAATTTCCCGTTTCATTCTCGATGATCTTGATGTACAGCAAACCTTCGGTTCTCTCTTCCAGCACGAAAAAATCACGGAAAATCTCAAAACCTTCAAGTAACGTTTCCGGTCTGTGCGGCACGATATCTTCCCAAAACTCAATTCCGGGTTCAGAAACCTTGGTTTTTACTATTTTAAAATTGGTGGCATCATCGGCATTGGTAATGATGTAGAATTCATCTTTGTAATGTTCTACGGAATATTCCAAATCCTCCGTTCGCGGCTGTATGATCTGCCAGTCTGCAAAGACATCGCCGGACGGAATAAAACGCATCTCATCTGAAACCGAACTTGAACTGGAAATAAAAATATATTCTAAAGACTTCGTTTTGAATACATTGACATCGAACGTTTCATCTTCCTCATGAAAGATCAACACATCTTCGGCAGGATCCGTCCCAAGGCGGTGGCGGAAAACCTGGAACGCGCGCAGGCTTTCATCTTTCCGGATATAAAAAACATGTTCGTTATCATCGGCCCAAACAGCTTTTCCGGTAGTATTTTCGATTCTGTCTTCAAAATTCTCTCCGGTTTCCAAATTTTTGAAACAGATTGTATAGATTCGGCGGCCAAGGTCGTCGAAGGAATAGCTCATCAACCTGTTGTTGGGCGAAACTGCGAGACTTGCCACCTCCATATACTGCTGCCCGTTGGCTAAAACATTCACATCAAGCAAGATTTCTTCCTCGTTGTCGAGCGTTTGAAACTTTCGGCTGAAGATTGGATATTCTTTTCCAATCTCGTACCGTACGATATACCAGTATTCATTGAAAAAGTAAGGCAGACTTTGGTCATCTTCCTTATATCTTGCTTTCATCTCTTCAAAGAGAAGTTCCTGCAAATCCTCGGTATCGCGCATCTGGTAGTCACAGTACGCATTTTCTTCCTCAAGATATTTTATCACCTCCGCATTCTCGCGTTCATTAAGCCAGTAGTACGGGTCATTCCGCTCATGGCCATGGGTTGTGAGTATTTTATCTATTTTCTTTGCTTTTGGAGCATTCATCGTATGTAAATCTGGCAGTTGGTATGCTGCATCTTTTTAATTAAAAACAAAAAGCTGCCTTAATCCATTGAAAAAGACAGCCTGTATATCATGTCGATGCAATCTATTTGTTGCTCGCCCTTATGAATTTCTCAATGGCCATCGTCATAGACGGGCTTTCTTTGGTTGGCGCCATCACGTCTACACGTAAACCGGCGTCTTTTGCAGTCTGCTCAGTTGCATTACCGAAAACAGCGATTTTGGTATCGCCCTGTTCAAAATTCGGGAAGTTCGAGCGCAGCGAACGGATACCTTGCGGCGTAAAAAACACCAACATGTCATATTCGTCAATCGAGATATCGCTCAGGTCACTGCTTACCGTGCGGTACATTGTGGCAGGAGACCACTCTATCCCGGCTGCTTCCAAAACTTTCAGCGTGTCCGGACTCACCGTTTCACCCGAAGGCAAAAGATATTTCTCAGACGGAAACTTCTTGAAGAGCGGCAACAGATCGGCAAAAGTTCTTTCACCAAAAGAAATTCTGCGCTTGCGGTAAACGATATGTTTCTGAAGATAGTTGGCAATCGCCTCAGAAAGGCATATATAACGCATAGAATCCGGCACGGCAAAGCGCATTTCTTCAGCCAGACGGAAATAATGATCAATCGCGTTCTTGCTGGTGAAAATAATTCCGGTGAAATGAGAAAGATCAATCTTCTGCGTTCTTAACTCTTTCGCATCCACGCCTTCAACATGTATGAAGTGCCTGAAATCAATCCTGATTTTTTCCTTTTTAGCCATCTCTAGATACGGAGAAGATTCATTCGGAGCAGGCTGTGAAACAAGTATAGATTTTATTTTCATCATCAATAATTTGTTAAACAAATAAGACTTTCCACAGTACCAAAACAGGTACAATTTGGAGGGTGCAAATATACAAAAATTTATAATACCATTTTTGAGGCAGTATAGCTTCAGGCTGCATCAGATAAAATATATTTTTAATTATGAACATCGCCAGAAACAGGATTATAGAAAACATAAAGAAGGAATCCCGGTCTGTAATCACGTAAAACTGAGCCACATTTAAGATGATAAGCAAAACCGAAAAGACAAAATAGAACTTACCCGCTATAAAATAAAACCGCTCCCACCTGCGCGATGCGCCTGTTCCGGCGAAAAGCAGAAAACCGAGTCCTGCTCGGATCAGGTAAAAAAGTGAAACAATGATGAGGGTAAAACCGAATTTATTGAGCTCATAGCCAAAAAGCGGAAATTGCCGTACAAATTTCGGCACTATAGGTATGAATTGAGACAGCGCCGTCGCAAACATCAGTGAATAGACGACGCTGATGGTTGCCCAACTGAGAAAGCTATTGGTAGCATCGGGAAATTTCTGCAGCAAAAACTCGGGTAACGAAGACTCGCGCTGAAGAGACCGCAGCATGAACAGGAGCAGGAAAATGCAGCCTGTAATAAGAAGTATAACCCAATCGTTATCCTGCGCGAGGCGTATCAATTTGTATTTTTTTGCAAAAGTAAGCATTCGCGGGCAAACCGCAGCCCTTCGTTTGGTCTTAGATAAATGGCAAGCTTCAGTGGCAACATCAGCAAAGCGGGAAAAGATTATCTTTGCAAATTATTTACACGGATGAAGAAACTGGTTATAATCCCGACCTACAACGAAAAAGAAAACATCGCGCAGATTATTTCGGCCGTTTTTTCGCTGGAAATGGAATTTGATATTTTAGTGGTAGACGATTCTTCTCCGGATGGCACCGCAAAGATCGTACAGGAACTGCAGGCGGTTTATCCCGAAAGGCTTCACCTCAGTGTACGCCAGGTAAAGGACGGGCTCGGTAAAGCGTATCTGCACGGATTCCGTTGGGCATTAGAACACGGTTTCGACTATGTTTTTGAGATGGATGCCGATTTTTCGCATAACCCAAAGGATCTTCCGCGGTTGTTTGAAGCTTGCCTGAATGCCGATATGAGCGTCGGTTCCCGGTATTCAAAAGGGGTAAATGTAGTGAACTGGCCGATGGGTCGCGTACTGCTGTCTTATTTTGCGTCGAAATATGTGCGGTTTATCCTCGGTATTCCTGTACATGACACTACGGCGGGTTTCGTGTGTTTCTCCAGACGTGTATTGGAAAATATCGGTTTGGATGATATTAAACTTAAAGGTTACGGTTTTCAGATTGAAATGAAATACCGCGCGTACAAAAAAGGTTTTCAGATCGTCGAAGTCCCGATCATCTTTACAAACCGCGAACTCGGCGCGAGCAAAATGCATGGCGGAATCATTCACGAAGCGGTTTTTGGCGTTTTAAACCTTAAACTTAAATCATGGCTGGGCAAATTATGAAGATGTTTCATTATTTATTCTTAATGTTTTTTATGATGAGCTGTTCCGAATTAGTTCAGCCTCCAAAAAAGCTATTGCCTAAAGACCAGATGGCTGAGATCATCGCCGAACTGGCGCTGACAGACCAACTTAACAACTACATTCCCGGAACAAATACCGAAAACGCGGCCCGTTTCGTACTGAAAGAGCAAAAAATAAAGGCCGCCGACTTCAATGAAAGTTATGAATATTACCTCGCCACCGGCGAACTCGATAAAATATTAGATGATGCGCAGGAGATAATTTTGGACAAAGACCCAAAAGCCGCCGAATACATCAGAAAAAAAATTAAAGAAAACAACACGACTACTGTACTCGAAAAATAATATGACAGACCCATTCTTCAAAATAGATAAAACCACCACCGGCAAGGCGCGCGCCGGCCTCATCACTACCGATCACGGTACCATTCAGACCCCGATCTTCATGCCTGTGGGCACCGTAGCTTCTGTAAAAACAGTTCATCAACGCGAATTGCGCGATGACATCAAAGCACAGATCATACTTGGAAATACCTATCACCTGAATCTTAGACCTAAAATGGATGTAATGCAGGCGGCAGGCGGCTTGCACAAGTTCATGAACTGGGATTTACCGATCCTTACTGATTCCGGCGGTTACCAGGTTTTTTCACTTTCAAAATCGAGGAAACTGAACGAAGAAGGTGTGAAATTCAAATCACATATTGACGGCAGCACGCATTTTATTTCACCCGAAAAATCGATGGAGATCCAGAGACAGATCGGAGCAGATATTTTTATGGCTTTTGATGAATGTACGCCATACCCCTGCGAGTACAATTTAGCCAAAACTTCGATGGAAATGACGCATCGCTGGCTCAGACGCTGCATTGAATGGACTGAAGAAAACCCGGAAATCTACGGACACAAGCAACGGCTTTTTCCGATCGTGCAGGGTTCTACGTATTCTGACCTGCGTAAAATCTCAGCCGAATTCATTTCAGAACAAAATGCAGAAGGCAACGCAATCGGTGGACTTTCCGTGGGAGAACCTGAGGAAGAAATGTACCGCATCACAGATGAAGTGACAGACATCCTGCCAAAAGACAAGCCGCGCTATCTGATGGGCGTAGGAACTCCATGGAATATTTTGGAATCAATAGGTCTCGGAATTGATATGATGGATTGTGTAATGCCAACCCGAAACGCCAGAAACGCGATGCTTTTCACGTGGAAGGGCGTCATGAACATGAAAAATGAAAAGTGGAAAGACGATTTTTCGCCGCTCGACGAGTTCGGCACCAGTTATGTGGATTCTGGATATTCAAAAGCGTACGTTCGGCATCTGTTCGTTTCGAAAGAATATCTCTCAAAGCAAATCGCGTCGGTTCACAACCTCGCTTTTTACCTTGATTTGGTTCGCGTGGCGCGTCAGCATATCATAGCCGGAGATTTTTACGAATGGAAAGATTCTGTAGTTCCGGTACTTAAACAGCGACTCTAAGTTTTTTTGAATGAAAATCATTGATTTACATATCATCAAGAAATACCTCGGCACTTTTGCATTTATGCTCGGGTTGCTGACGTTGATCGTACTTATCATTGATGTTCAGGCCAAAGCTCCGCGAATAGAATCGAATGGTTTCTCTGTGACTGAGTTTTTGATTGAATTCTATCCATATTGGATTGTGAATCTGATCATTACCTTCATGTCGATCCTGGTCTTTATATCCGTAATTTTCTTTACCTCGCGGATGGCCAATAACACGGAGATTGTGGCCATCATCAGTTCAGGCGCGAGTTTTCACCGTTTTGCGCGTCCTTATCTGATCACGTCCACTTTCATAGCCGGTGTTGCGCTGCTTTTGAACCATTTCGTGCTTCCGCGCGCCAATGTGAAGAAAAACGAACTCGAACCTTATACCTATTCAGCCAAGTCCCGTGAGGAATATATTGGAAATGTGGAAGTTGCGGCACAGCTTTCGAAAACTGAATACATCTTCATCAAAAGCTACAACCAAAAAGAAAGGCGCGGATCCGGCTTCATGTATCAGAAATTCGATAAAAACCGGAAACTGACCTACCAAATTATCGCCAATGAATTCAATTGGGATGATAAAAAGCAACATTTCGTACTGAATAATTATCTGGAGAAGACCGTACGCACAAACGATACTGAAAAACTGGGTAACGGTGACGTAATGACGAAAGCTTTCGGCCATCCGCCGGAGGAGCTTTTCCCAGGCGTCTTATTGGGTCAGAACAAAACAACGCCAGAACTCATTAGCTTTATCGATCGTGAAAAGGAAAAAGGAAATGCAAATCTCGGAAATTACCTGAATGAGTTGCACCAAAGAACGTCGATGCCTGTTTCGGTGATCATACTTACGTTTTTGGGTCTTTCACTCGCCTCGCAGAAAAAGCGCGGCGGACTCGGCGCTAACTTAGCAATCGGGATTTCGCTCGCGTTTCTGTTTGTGTTTTCGTTTGAAGCTCTAAAAGTGGTTTCAAAGAACCAAACCATTCCACCACTGCTGGCGATGTGGCTGCCGAATCTCGTTTTCGGGCCGGTGGCACTTTATCTTTATTTCAAAAGAGCCAATCAGTAGAGCAACTCTATTTCTTTGTGAAAGAAGCGCTGTAAACCGTCGTTTTCAAGTTCCACCCAAAGAAATCCGTCTGCATCCACATTCCGGATTATGCCATTTTGTCTCGTACCGCCGGTTGCAAATACCGACACCTCGTTTTTTCTGAAAAGGTTTAAATTCAAACTGTTCATTAAATTTTCAACTGAAAAACTACCGCGCAAATTCTGGTTCAACTCCGCATATAATGCTTCTGCAAATACATGTGGATCAAGCTTTTGGTCTGTTTGCGTAAGTATTGAACCGGCTTTTCCCAACCCTGGAAATTCATCCTGAAGAATATTTACGCCAATCCCGATGATAAAATATTCCTCGGAATCTACTTTAATCTTTTCGGTAAGCAGGCCGGCAATCTTTTTACTTTTGATAATCAAGTCATTCGGCCACTTTATTTCAACGTGTGCAGCGGTCATTTTGGCTATTAAATCCCGTGTGAGCAGTGCGGTACGGAAATTGACGGACTGCTGCAGATTCGGAAAGTATCTTGTAGATACAGCAATCGAGAACGCGAGGTTTTGGTCCCGCGGCATATACCAGGTATTGCCAAATTGCCCGCGACCTGCTGTTTGATAGAGTGTATAAACTGCGCAGACATCATTTTGCGATGCCAAAATCAATTTTATGATTTCGTCGTTAGTAGATTTGCATTCTTTAAGAAAAATAGGCCTTGGCATTATGAAAACTTTAAGACGTAGTGTGCCGCAAAGGTGACTCAAATTAAATAAAAAAACAATAAATTTGCAGACTATATTAAATTTTTAATGAATAAAAACATTGACAAACAACAGCTTACCAATAAAATTGTAGAAGCAATACAAGATACCAAAGGAGAAGACATCATGATCTTCGATCTTTCAAAAATTGAAAACTCCGTAGCACAAACTTTCATCATCTGTACGGGAAACTCTAATACTCAGGTTTCTGCCATCTCAGGAAATATTGAAAAAAAGGTTCGAAATGAACTGCAGGATCGGCCCTGGCATGTAGAAGGTACCGAAAATTCTCTGTGGGTCCTGCTCGATTACGTTTCAGTAGTGGTGCACGTCTTCCAAAGGCAAACCAGGGAATATTATGACATCGAGGAGCTTTGGGGCGACGCGGTGATCACAAAAATTGAAAATAATTAATTGCATTTGACGGAATCCTTTTTCGTCAAAATTTTTATAGAAAAATATGAATAAAAATAAAGGCTTTAACTGGTTTTTCCCGATTATAATAACGGCAATACTGCTCATTTTCTTTACGAACATGAACAGCGATTCCGGCGCGAACACGCTGGATGAAGAAGGTTTCTACACCTTGCTTCAGCAGGGAAAAATCGAGGATGTACTGATCTATAAAGACACCGAAAAAGCTGACGTTTTCCTTACAAAAGCTGCCAAAGCCGAAAAAGCCAGCAAGCAGCCAGCGACGGAGCGCAGCCCGTTTTCATCTTTTGATTTTGCACCGAAACCCGATTATACGCTGAGTTTTGGTGACCTTCAGCTTTTCCTCGAAAAATTTGACAAGATAAAAGCAGATAATCCTGCGATCGCTACCAAGAAAGATTATGGAATCGGTAAAAACCCGATGACAGAACTGCTTTTCACCGCCTTGTTCTGGATCGGTATCATGGCACTTTTCTATTTCGTGATCTTTCGCCGAATGATGGGCGGTGGTGGCAACAGCCCGGGCGGACAGATTTTCTCAATTGGGAAATCGCGCGCGAAACTGTTTGACGAAAAAGATAAGATCCAAATTACATTTAAAGATGTAGCCGGTCTTGAAGGTGCGAAAGAAGAAGTGCAGGAAGTAGTTGATTTCCTTAAAAATTCCGATAAATACACGAAACTTGGTGGTAAGATCCCGAAGGGTGTTCTACTTGTTGGCCCTCCGGGTACCGGTAAAACCCTGCTTGCAAAAGCTGTAGCCGGCGAAGCGAAAGTACCTTTCTTCTCGCTGTCAGGTTCAGATTTCGTGGAAATGTTCGTAGGTGTAGGAGCATCACGGGTGCGTGACCTTTTTGCACAGGCAAAACTTAAATCTCCTGCGATTATATTCATTGATGAAATTGACGCTATCGGTCGTGCCAGAGGTAAAGGAAATTTCACCGGTGGCAATGATGAGCGTGAGAACACACTTAACCAGCTTCTTACGGAAATGGATGGTTTCGGAACCGATACCAACGTTATCGTGATGGCCGCGACCAACCGTGCAGATATCCTAGACAAAGCCTTGATGCGTGCGGGAAGATTTGACCGTTCGATCTATGTGGATTTACCCGAACTGCATGAACGTAAAGAAATATTTGATGTTCACCTGGCTAAAATTAAGCTGGATGATAACATTGACCGCGAATTTTTGGCTAAGCAAACGCCAGGGTTCAGCGGCGCTGATATCGCGAATGTCTGTAATGAAGCTGCACTTATCGCAGCCCGAAACGGACATGAATCTGTGACTAAGCAAGACTTCCTCGATGCCGTAGACCGAATAATCGGCGGGCTCGAGAAGAAGAATAAAGCCATCAAACCATCAGAAAAACGCAGAGTTGCTTATCACGAAGCCGGCCACGCCACTATATCATGGTTGGTAGAGCACGCAGCACCTTTGCTGAAGGTAACTATCGTTCCGCGCGGCCGTTCACTTGGTGCGGCATGGTACTTACCGGAGGAGCGTCAGCTTACGACTACCGAACAGATGTACGATGAACTTTGTGCTACTTTAGGCGGTAGAGCAGCCGAGCAGGTAACTTTTGGTAACATCTCCACGGGAGCGCTTTCAGACCTTGAAAGAGTGACGAAACAGGCGCAGGCAATGGTTACGATCTACGGTCTTAACGATAAATTGGGGAACATTTCATATTACGACAGTTCAGGCCAGTCTGAATACAGTTTTGGGAAACCTTATTCTGACCAGACGGCGAAGATGATTGACGAAGAGATTTCAAAGATCATCGAAACCCAATATCAGCGTGCCATCAACATTCTCGCGGAAAACCGGGACAAACTGGATGCATTAGCCGCAAAATTGCTCGAGAAAGAAGTGATATTCCGGGAAGACCTGGAAGAAATTTTCGGTCAGCGCGCCTGGGATCCGGAACTTACGGAAAGACCGGTTTCAAATACACAAGTAATTGAGAACGAAGCGCCTGACGTAGTGCAGGCTCCGGAATCTGGAACACAGATTTAACAATTAAATAAAATATCCTGGTAGCAGTTTTCAGATTGTTATCAGGATATTTCTCTTCTTATTAAATTTAATGCAATAATTTTCTATTTTTGTAATAATAACAGCAAACCAGCAGGAAATTGAGTCTCTTTAATTTTAAAAAAATTGTCGGAAAAATTCTGAATCAACCCGCTGAGGATGAGGAACAGGATTTGGTAAAACTGGGAGACCAATTGAAAAACGCTGATTTGGATTACAAATTCGCTCAGCTTTTCACCCACTCCGGCGGAATTTTTAATTATTGTGCGGACGAAGCCGAGGCGCTGCAGACATTAAACAAAATACTTAAGATCGAGGATGTAAAATCTGTATTCTGCTGGGATCACGATTTAAAGAACTTCCTTGATGTGGTGAATGTTCCTTACACCACAGAACTCGAGCTCTTCAATGACTGTGCACTGATCACCTGCGAATATCTAATTGCTTTTGACGGACGCATCATGCTCTCGCATCACAATATTCTGCATTATCATTCTTCACGCCTTCCTTCTAAGATTATTATTATGGCCAATGTCTCGCAGATTGTCACCAATCTGAATGATGCGATGAGCAAGATAAAACGTGACGGAAACATCCGGAATCTTACCTCAATCAGCGGCAGCAATTCCAAACTTGACACGCCGAATAAGGACAATACAAAACTTTTCTTACTTTTGCTCGAAGATTAAGGCTTTCTGAAGTCTGACTTGCAAAATTCTAACCCAGAATACTTTTGGATAAAAATCTACTACAACGGCTGTTTGGCGGTGCCATCTATGGTTTGCTCGTGATACTGTGCACCACTCCGCTTGGCGCAAAACTCATCAATGGGCTCTCACCAGGTCTCGTGCAGCAACAGCATCTCTATTACGGACTCATCACCTTTTTTCTCTTTGCCGGCGCGTGGGAATGTGTGAAAATAATGCAGTTTGACCCAAAAAGCTGGGAAAAATGGGTTGTTTTCCCAATAATCGTATTTGTATTTTACCGCTTCTCCAACCGCTTTTTTAATCAGGGTTTTTATTATAATTATAGCCTCTCCGAATTTCTCGCTCTGTCATTAATCGTGATTGCCGTTGTCACTTTATTCAGGTTCTCAAAAGAACTTTATTATGACAATGGCAAACTCATTTTCACCATCATATACACAGCAATTCCTTTCAGTTTTGCGCTGGCTTTACCGCAGTTTACTTCTACTGATTTTTCGCTCGAAGTATTCTTTCTGTTTGTACTGATCTGGAGCAGTGACAGTTTTGCATTTTTTACCGGAAAATTTTTCGGAAAACATAAAATGGCGCCCAAAATTTCGCCCAAAAAAACTTGGGAAGGATTTGCCGGCGGTGTGATATTAACCATGGTTGCTGGATTCTTTATCGAACTGTACCATCCGGACCTGCGTGGAAACTGGATGATTGTTGGGCTTTTGGTAGCTGTATTTGCGCCGCTGGGAGATTTGGTTGAAAGTCAGCTGAAGCGCACTTTTGGCGTGAAAGATTCCGGGAAGATTATTCCGGGTCATGGCGGCATCCTGGATCGGCTCGACAGTTTTATTATCTGTGTGCCTGTCGTATATTTGTATTTTGTTTTAGAAAATCTTATTTAGCATACAGATGAAATTACACAAAGAGTCCACTGGAACAATCGTCGTGGCGAGCATCGTATTCGCAATCGTCGCCTTTCTGTCGGTCTATTACCTTGAACAGTGGTCGCTTTTGATTATTGTACCTATCCTTATTCTGTACGGACTTGTCTTCTGGTTTTTCCGCGTTCCAAACCGTGATATTCTCGATCACAAAGAAAATGTCATCGCGCCTGTAGATGGTAAAGTGGTGATGATAAAAGAAGTTTTTGAAGGCGAGTTTCTGAATGATAAAGCCATCCAGATTTCTATTTTCATGTCACCGCTTAATGTGCATATCTGCCGTTATCCGGTGTCGGGACAGGTTATCTATAAAAAGTATCATCCCGGAAAATATCTCGTAGCTTGGCATGAAAAATCTTCTACTGATAACGAACGCACCACTGTGGCTGTAGAAAGCAAGACCAATCATAAAGTAGTCTTTCGCCAAATCGCAGGTTACGTAGCGCGACGCATCGTTTTTTACTGTAACGAGGGCGATCAGGCCAAAGCAGGACACGAGTTCGGATTCATCAAGTTCGGCTCCCGGATGGATGTCTTCCTTCCGGTTGATACCGAAATTTTGTGCAAGATTGGCGACAAAACCAAGGGCGGAATCAATGTAATCGCGCGTATGAACGAATAAATTACTCCTTCCTTGTTAGTGATTCAAACAAGTCCAGGTTTTCCAGTCTGGGCTTTTTTTGTTATTTTTAAATGCATCTAACCGATCGGACATGAAAAATTTAATTATCTACATACTGACAGCCGCGGCGTTTGCCAGCTGTACAGATACAAATAAAGAAGATAACTTGGCCCAAAGAGAGCAGGCACTTTCGCTGAAAGAGCAGGAATTTCTGGCAAAAGAAGCAGATTATCAGCAATTGCTCTCACTGCGCGACAGCCTCGAACATACTGCCGAAAAAATGCCCGCGGAAGCCGTTTGGCCGGAAGAAATCATGGGTAAATGGAGCGGAAAGATGATCTGTACAGAATCTTCGTGTAGCGAACATGTGGTGGGTGACACAAGAAACGACATCTGGGAATTTTCACCTAATGGTTTAAAAATCACCAATAAAACCGGCGGCGAACGCCATTTCACCGGAAACATCAGCGGCACAGATCTTACACTTTCCTCCACCGACAGTGCCACAGCCGCGTCGCGCTCAAAGATAACGCTCGCCTTAGTGGATCTTGCCTCATCGCGCCTCAAAGGCAGCCGCGAGCTGACCGGTAAAGACAATTGTGTTGCAAAATTCTCGGTAGAACTCGAAAAAGCCAAAAATTAATCTATGGATTTTTCACATTTCACATTGCCGTTTGAAGATCCCGTACTCAAATTCCTGGTAGTTCTAATTATCATTCTGTTTGCGCCGCTGCTTTTAAACAAGATTAAAGTTCCACACCTACTCGGGCTTATCATCGCCGGTGCCGCGGTAGGACCTTTCGGCTTCAACATCCTTACTCGGGACGCCAGCATCGTGGTGACGGGAACCACTGGTTTACTTTACATCATGTTTCTGGCCGGTCTCGAAATCGATCTGGCAGAATTTAAAAAGAATAAGTGGAAAAGTTTAGGTTTCGGTGCCTTCACTTTCCTCTTTCCGTTTGCCTTCGGAATTCTTGCCGGACATTATATACTAGGGTTCAACTGGCTTACTACATTTCTATTTTCAAGTCTTTTTTCCTCACATACACTTATTTCATACCCGATTGTAAGTAAACTCGGCATTACACGGAACGCCGCTGTGACATCTACGGTTGGCGGAACCATGATTACCGATGTGCTCGCACTTTTGGTTCTCGCGATAGTTGTCGGGATGACGACTGGCGAAGTGAACTCGGCTTTTTGGACCAGGATGTCTGTTGGAATTGTGGCATTTGCATTAATCGTACTTTTCGGATTTCCGATTGTAGGACGGTGGTTTTTCAAGAAAGTAGATGACCGGATCTCACAATATATTTTCGTATTGGTAATGATTTATCTTGCCTCATTACTCGCCGAACTTGCCGGTGTAGAAGCTATCATTGGTGCATTTCTGGCTGGTTTGGCTTTAAATGGGCTCATCCCGAGGTCTTCATCGCTGATGAACAGGATTGATTTTGTGGGAAACGCGATTTTCATCCCCTTTTTCCTAATCAGTGTCGGTATGCTCATCGATGTGAAAGTTTTCTTTAATGATTTAGAAACGTTAAAGGTGGCCGCAGTAATGATTTCTGTTTCCATCGGTGGGAAATATCTCGCCGCAAAAGCCACAGCGCGCGCTTTTAAATTCACAAAAGCAGAAAGCGGGATTATTTTTGGACTAAGTTCCGCGTCCGCTGCGGCCACGCTCGCAGCCGTGCTTGTAGGTTATAACATCATTATCGGAGAGACCGACGCTGGCGAACCCATCCGACTTTTAAATGAAAGCATTCTGAACGGAAGCATCTTGCTGATCCTGGTTTCGTGCACCGTTTCGTCCTTTGTCACCCAGAAAAACGCACAGGCAATTCTGGAAACTGACAATGAAAATACGATGGCTGCCACAGATTCGCACAACGAACGGCTGTTGCTGGCGCTAAATTACAGCGCTACCGTGGAACCTATTACAAACTTATCGTTGCTGCTGAAATCCAAGAACAACACGAAAGACCTGTTCGCGATCAATGTCATCGACGATGAAACCGATGAATCCTTAGAGAAGAATGCGGTGAAACTGCTGGAAGAATCGTCGAAGATAGGTGCTTCCGCAGATGTAGAGATCACGCCGCTAAAAAGATTCGACAGTGACGTGCAGCGCGGTATCAGCAATGCCATTAAAGAACATAAAATTTCGGATCTCATCCTCGCTGTAGACGCTGATAAAGGCTTTTCTACAAGCTTAGTTTATAACCTCTACAATGGGTATCTGCGGAACACTAGCGTAAATACGCTGGTGTATCATGCCGTGCAACCAATCGCCACGGTCCGACGATATATGGTGGTTTTTCCAGATAATGCACATCTCGAAGCTGGTTTCTTTCATTCATTACTAAAAATTTGGAATATTTCCCGCAGCACCGGTGCAAAAATCGAGTTCTTCGGCGAAGACAAGACGATAAAAGTGCTCGAACGGATTCAAAAGAAAGTCAATATCGATGCGGCATTTTATGTTTTTAGCAATTGGGCAGAGATGCCAAAAGTCTTCAAGAAAATGAAAGATGATGACGCTTTTGTGCTCTTCATGGCGCGTCGCGGCATGGTTTCTTATCTCCCCCAGATGCAGAATGTGCCCGCTTACCTGAACACGCACTTTTCGAGCCGAAATTACCTGCTGGTTTTCCCATCGCGCAATGCCAAGGAAGAGTACGGCAAACTCTCGAGGGACATCAGCAATGCCGATGACTTCATGGAAATCGGTAATATCGTGGGTAAAATATTTAAATAAAAAAAGGAACCTTCTCTGAGAGTTGGTTCCTTTTTTTATATTAATTAAGTAAAGACTATATCGGCACGAAAATCACCGCGGCCACGGCGGCCAGAGCAACAGCAACCGATGAAAAAAGGTCGGTTTTCTTCACCTCGCGGATTTCCGAGGCATTGATGACAATCTGCTCGTCATCATTATTTTTTCCGTACACGTTTTCCGCATCTACGCGAAGGACCTGCATCCTGATATTACTTGCATCCTGCAACTGAAAACTGTAGCGTTTGTAGAGCTCAAGCGAATTCTTGTTGAATGGCTTCTGCACGCTTACCACGCGGCTTTGGCACGACACCATCAGCAGCACCAGGGAAACAATAAATATGGAATATAGATTTTTCATTTTTAATATTTACTCAAATTTAGGAAATAGACCTAAATGAAAAATACTTTTTTCAGTTATTATGCATTCAAATCCTGCGCCATTAGCCACGCCTCACTCCAGCATGCCTGGAAATTGAAACCGCCCGTAACTGCGTCAATATTAAGAACTTCTCCAGCCACATACAGACCATCTACAACTTTGGAAGACATGTTTCTGAAGTTGATTTCCTTTAGATTTACACCCCCGGCAGTCACGAATTCGTCCTTATAAGTAGACTTACCGCTGACCTTCATGCCATTTTCGCAGAGGTTTGTGATAATACTTTCGACTTCTTTTGTCGTTAATGTGGAAATGTTTTTATCTAAATTCACCATCGATAACCACAGAATTCGATGCCAGAATCTAGTGGTGATATTGAATATTTTCGAAGCGCCGATTGTTTTCTTTGGATTTTGTAAACGGTAGTCTTTTAACATATATAAAGCTTCGACTCGGGAAATGCCCAGGAAATTGACAAAGATCTCAAACTGATATTTCACCGCAGCCAACTCGCGGGCTTTCCAGGCCGAAATCTTCAAAATAGCCGGCCCCGAAAGTCCCCAATGCGTGATCAGCATCGGCCCGGATTCCTCTGCCTTTAAGGCTGGAATTGAAACTTCAGCATGCGGAAAACTGGTTCCCATCAAATCCTTCAAAGTTTCATTTTTAATGTTAAATGTGAATAATGACGGAACAGGCTCGACAATTTTATGGCCTAAAGTCTGAATGAGTTTTAAAGATTTCGGCGAACTTCCCGTGCAGTAAATGAGATAATCGGCAGTGAAATCGCCAGCTCCGGATTTTACCATAAATTTTTCACCCGTCTTTTCAATAGCAGAAACCACGGCTTGCGTCTTTACTTCAAATTTTTTGCGGCTTACTTCCTTTGTCATCGCGTCGATGATCGTTTGCGAGGAATTGCTTTCGGGGAAAATACGACTGTCATCTTCTATTTTTAAAGCTACTCCACGCGTCTCAAACCAATCCATCGTGTCACCCGGCTGGAATTTGTGGAATACACTCAGCAGTTCCTTATTGCCGCGCGGATAAAAGCCGACAAGTTCCCGAGGATCAAAGCATGCGTGTGAAACATTGCAGCGTCCGCCACCCGAAATCTTCACTTTCTGCAAAACATCAGAATTCTGCTCAAGAATGAGCACGTCGTATTTGCTTTCATCGAGGTTCGCTGCGCAGAAAAAACCTGCCGCGCCGCCACCGATGATTATAATTTTCTTCTTTGCCATACTTAAAAAACCGCGCCGGATCACCTTTGCTGAGTGCAAAAATACAGTTTTTCTACCCCATCATTAATGCTTAATTTTGTGCCGTAATTGTGGGATTATAACCGAACCCGCAATAGGGATTGCAGTGGAAATCCTGCGGGCGGCGCCAGCCGCCCGCAGATTGAAACGGAAAGCCCGACCGCGGCGGCAGCGCCAGCTGCCGCCGCGGGATTGCCCAAACCTAAAAAAATATTAAAATGTCAATATATCATCATAAATTCGAAGTGCGCTGGAGCGACATCGACGCGAACAAACATCTGGCGAACTCATCGTACGTGGCCTATTGCGCGCAGACGCGCATGGCTTTCATGAACACCCATCACATGGGGCTTAAAGAACTGAGCCGCTGGGGAATTGGCCCGGTTATCCTGCATGAAAGGTATTCGTTTTTCAAGGAAATCTACGCGGATCAAACCGTTTTTGTGTCAGCTGAAATCTCCGGGATGAGTGAAGATGCGAGCATCTACCGCTTTCTTCATAAATTTTATCTGCCCGACGGTACGCACTGCGCAACCAGCGAAGCAACCGGCGTTTGGATTGATATGATGCTTAGAAAATCTACTTCGCCGCCGGATGATATCCAGGAAGTGATGAACGAATTCAGAAGTGAAAATACGAAGGTGCTGACGCGTGAAGACCTGCGTGAACTGCCTTTTAAAGCTGAAAATGTGGAAGCGTTCCACAAACAGGGAACTTTCGCGTGGCGCAAAAACGCAGATCAATAAACTATAAAAGTATGCTCCAAGATAAAAATACCGAACTCACTCCCATTTCGAAATACGGTGAATTCGGACTCATTAAACATTTAACCGAAAACTTTGGTTTTGCGAATGCTTCTACGGAACTTTCGATCGGTGACGACTGCGCGGTGATTGATCCCCAGGGGAAAAAACTGGTCGTAACTACTGACTTGCTTGCAGAAGGTGTTCATTTTAACCTGGGTTATGTGCCGTTGAAACATTTGGGTTACAAAGCAGTGGTGGTGAATCTCAGTGATGTAGCTGCAATGAATGCTACACCAACGCAAATCCTGGTTTCGCTGGCAGTTTCAAACCGTTTTCCAGTAGAAGCTTTGGAGGAGATTTATGAAGGTATCGCTTTGGCCTGCAAACGTTATAATGTGGATCTTGTAGGTGGCGACACCACGAGTTCGACATCCGGTTTGGTGATGAGCATCACCGCAATGGGCCTGGAAGATTCAGATAAAATCGTGAAAAGAAGTACCGCGAAGGTCAATGATTTACTTGTTGTAACGGGAGATTTGGGCGGCGCCTATTTAGGTTTGCAGATTCTGGAGCGTGAGCACTCTGTATATTTAGCCAATCCAAATATGCAGCCTGAAATGGAAGGTTATGATTATATCCTGGAACGCCAGCTTAAACCTGAAGCCCGCACGGATATCAAGAAAACTTTGGAGGAACTCGGTGTAAAGCCAACTTCTATGATTGATATTTCGGATGGTCTTTCTTCGGAGATTCTGCATTTGTCTGACCAAAGCAAAGTGGGTTTCCGATTGTACGAAGATAAAATCCCAATGGATTCGCTGACGATTTCTACGGCGGAGGAACTGAATTTAAATCCTGTGATGTGCGCATTGAATGGTGGTGAAGATTTCGAGCTGCTGTTTACAATCTCGCCGGAAGATTTTGAAAAAATCAGAAATCATCCGGATTTCAGCATTATCGGTCACACCGTAGATTTGGAGCAGGGAAACTTCCTGGTAGCGCGTGGCAGCAATGAACTGATTGCGCTGAATGCTCAGGGTTGGGATGCCTTCCTGAACAAATAAAGAAAACATTTAAATATGAAAATCCCCGTTTCATCTGAAACGGGGATTTTAGTTTATGATCCGATGTTACTCGGGACGCAGTAATAATTATGCGTTTGGTTCAATAGATACGAAAGATCTGTTGTTTGCTTTCTTTCTGAAAACTACTTTTCCGTCTACCAAAGCGTGAAGTGTGTGGTCTTTACCCATACCCACGTTTTCACCCGGGTGGTGTTGCGTACCTCTTTGTCTCACGATGATGTTGCCGGCAATAGCGTCCTGACCTCCGAAAATCTTTACACCAAGTCTCTTGGAATGCGATTCTCTACCGTTTTTGGAACTACCAACTCCTTTTTTGTGTGCCATTTTATTTTAAGGTTTTTTGGTTTAAAATTATTCAGCGCTTTCGCTGTTTTGAGTTTCTGTTGCTGCAGGCTCAGTAGCCGCTGCTTTTTTAGCTTTCGGAGCTGCTGCTTTTTTCTCTTTCTTGTTATCGAAACCAGTGATACCGGTGATAACGATCTGAGTTAAAGACTGTCTGTGGCCGTTTTTCTTCTCGTAACCTTTTCTTCTTTTTTTCTTGAAGATGATTACTTTGTCCGCTTTTACGTGGTCAAGGATTTCGGCATCTACAGTGATACCGCTTACAGCTGGGGCGCCGATTGTTGTAGAACCGTTTACAGTAAGAAGAACTTTATCGAAAGAAACTTTTCCTCCTTTATCTCCTTTCAAACGGTTTACAAACAACTTTTGGTCTTGCTCAACTTTGTATTGAAGCCCTGCTATTTCTACAATTGCAAACATTGTTTATAAGTTTTGTTAGTTAATTCGAGGTGCAAAAATAAGAAATATTTCTGATTTACAAATCATTGCAAATAGATTATGCGGTAAATTCTTCAAAATAACGTCTTTACCCCCTAAATTTAAGTTCGCTACATCGCCGCTAAGACCAATTTTTAATTAAATTTGATCAATTCAATTTACATGAAAAGAGATCTCTATATTGATTTTGCCAAAGGCTTCGCCACGCTTTCAATCATCTTTATACATACCGTGTTCTGGTCCGGACAGTTTTATGTGCCGACAGAATTGCGCGTGCTCTCACTTTTAATCGATGTGCCGCTGTTTTACGCGCTGAGCGGGCTGACCTCCGGCGGAAATGTCGAAAAAACCCTCTACCGCTTGTTGAAGCTGCAAATCACTTTCATGATTTTCGTGACGCTGCTTTTCTTTTTGGATTACCTCTTTAAAGTTTTGGGGCTCAACGTCTTCGGACTCGCCTGGATGCAGGATTTCTATTCCACGTTTGGTTCTAAGTACGTCCCGCAAAGCATTTCAGATGTTCCCCAGTGGCAGAATCTTGGCAACTGGTATCTGCATCAATACACAAACGCAGACACTTTCCCTGTAGTTATGGGAAGTTTCTGGTACCTCAAAGTGTATTTTATCCTGACAGTTTTCGGCGTTTTGATCATCCGCTTTTTCCCAAAACATATCAATTGGTTCATCACGCTGTGTTTCGGCCTCACATTTTTATTTAATGTGTTCCCCCATTATTACCCGACTGGTCAGGTAGGTTATGTTGCTTTTTATTTGGGAATTTTCCTGATGGCGAATAAACTGAAAGGAAAGAAGATTCCGAATAAGATAATTCCTGTTCTCTACGGAACCCTGATTTTAATTCTTGCATTTATATTTTTGACTGAAGGCAAAGAGCTTTTAATGCGCATGAACAAAGCGAAATTTCCGCCGAAATTGCTTTACGTCTTTTGGTCATCTTTCTCGCTGGTTACACTTTTCGTTTTGTACAACCGATTGAAAATCAGCAAAGAATCCATTGTCACATTTATCGGTAAGAATGCGATATTCTTTTATTTTGCGCAGGGAATTTCTTCGTCCTTGGTTTATTTTATCGCAGTTCCGTTGCAGGATTCAATGCCGTGGTGGGTTTTGATGATTTTAATTTACCTCATCAATGTAGCTTTGGCTTTCGCAATCGCGGTCGCGCTCAAAAAATTCGATGCGTGGAGCTGGAAAATCCTTGCGTTTTTACGCAAAAAAACCGCCTCAGTTTCCTGAGACGGTTCTAATCTTTGCAGCAATTATACGTCTGCTCTGCGGTTACCGCGTGCTACCACTGCGATAAGGATGATAAGCAACAGGGCTCCAATCACCCAGTAAATCGGGTTCGTAAACCATTCCTCAGTTGTCGTAGTTTTAGTAGTGGTAACATCTACGTTCAGATCTGGGTTTGTACCGGTTTGGGCGAAAGCCATTACACTAAAGAAAAATGTAAGAACAAAAATTCCAAATTTTTCGAGCTTTGCTGATAATAATTGCGTGTTCATAATTTATTTATTTAATGTTTGTAGAATCTTTGTTTCAATATTTATGCCACGGCAGCACTTTGGTTACGAAATCCGCAACAGGCAAACCAACTTGTCTACAAATGCGGCGTTAATATTATCTTTAAATTTGTGCCTAAAACCTGACTTAAAATGTTTAAACTGAAATTATTGACCGACCCGCGCTGGGCTAACATCGCAGAAGGAAATCTCGAAGAAATACTTACAGATCACGCCTGGTGCGAACAAAAAGCAACAACCAATGCAATCACGCTCATCACAATGCTTCCGGAATATCCTGAAATCATCACAGAACTCATCAAGATCGCGCAGGAAGAACTCGAACATTTCCAGATGGTGCATGAAATCATTAAAAAACGGGGTTACGAATTCGGCCGGGAACGCAAAGACGATTATGTGGGTGAACTCATTAAATTTATCCGTCACGGCGGTACACGCGACGAAAGAATTATAGACCGCATGCTTTTTGCCGCCATGATCGAAGCCCGCAGCTGCGAACGTTTTAAAGTTCTGACAGAAAACATTAAAGATGAGGAACTGAAGGTGTTTTACAGAGAGCTGATGATCTCTGAAGCCAATCATTATACCGCTTTCATCGGTTTTGCAAGGCAGCTCGGCAATCCTGAAGCCGTGAATTCAAGGTGGGAAGAATGGCTGGATTACGAAGCCGAAATCATCAAATCTTACGGTAAGAAAGAATCGATTCACGGCTAAAATTTTTAATATGCCCGTACACTGAAAAACAGTATTTTTACCCATCTAAATTATTCCTTCTACATGAACCGCGAACGCGCCGAACAGTTTCTTAACACCCTTGCAAAGTCGTTTTTTCAGGGTTTGCTCATCATCGGTCCGTTTGCCGTAACCATCTGGATTATCTGGTATATCGTCTCAAGTATCGATAACATTATTCCGGCGGTTTCCGAAAGGCTTTATCCGGGCATTACCTTCATGATCGTCGTTCTCGGCACCGCGCTGATCGGTTATCTCGGCAACAAATTCATCATCGGACGTGTAGTGGTAGACAGTTTTGATTATCTTCTTGAACATACTCCCGGCATTAAATTTATCTACACTTCATTAAAGGATGTAATGACGTCTTTTGTGGGCGATAAGAAGAAATTCAACCAACCGGTTCTTATTAAAACCACCGATGAGCCCGAAGTTTGGCGCATCGGCTTCCTTACCCAAAGCGACCTTTCATCCGTTGGTTTCCCCGAATATGTATCGGTTTACCTGCCGCATTCTTATGCGGTGTCTGGGTGGGTAGTGTTTGTACGCGCAGAAAATCTTGTTGTTCTCGAAAACGTAACGGCGGCGCAGGCGATGAAGTTTGCTGTGAGCGGCGGCGTGGCTGGTTTCCATTCGGATGACAATGTTTTCAAAGCACCAGAATGAATCTGAGTTTAAGTTTGAGATTAAGATTTTGATCTCAAGAAATCTTCGCCGCTAAACCTCAACCTTAAACTTAAACGTAATGAAACTCCCATACGCAGAACCTTACCGTATAAAAATGGTGGAAGAAATCCGCCAATCCACTCCCGAAGAAAGAGAGCAATGGCTGAAAGACGCCAACTTTAATTTATTCAATCTTAAATCCTCACAGGTTTATATCGACCTTCTAACCGATTCCGGAACCGGGGCAATGAGCGACCAGCAGTGGAGCGCGCTGATGACTGGTGACGAAAGTTACGCTGGATCGAAAAGTTTCGATGAGCTTCATACAACCGTTCAGCAGCTCACCGGTTATAAATATTTGCTGCCCACCCATCAGGGACGTGCCGCCGAAAACATTCTGTTTTCCGTCTTGGTTAAAGAAGGAGATATCGTTCCTGGAAACTCGCATTTCGATACTACCAAAGGCCACATCGAATTCCGTAAAGCCCATGCCATCGACTGTACCATCGATGAAGCTTTCGATATTGAAAACCTGTACCCGTTCAAAGGAAACATCGACCTTGAAAAACTTGAAGAGGTTTACAAAACCTATCCGAAAGAAAAAATTCCGTTCTGTTTGATTACGATTACGTGTAATTCTTCGGGCGGGCAACCTGTTTCGCTCGAGAACGTGAAGGCAGTGAAAGAACTTTCAGACCGTTACGGTATCCCGATCTACTTTGATTCCGCACGATTTGCGGAAAATGCCTACTTCATTAAACAGAGAGAAGCCGGGCAAGAAAACCGAACCATCAAAGAAATCGCGAAAGAAGTTTTCTCTTACGGCGTGGGCATGACGATGAGTTCGAAGAAAGACGGACTTGTAAACATCGGCGGATTTATCGCCCTGAATGACGAAAATGTATTCAACACCGCTTCTAATTTTACCATTATTTACGAAGGTTTCATCACTTATGGCGGAATGGCGGGCCGCGATATGGCGGCGCTTGCGGTAGGTTTGAACGAAGCTACCGAATTTGAATACCTCGAAAGCCGCATTTCTCAGGTGGAATATCTTGGCAATAAACTGATTGAGTTCGGCATCCCGATCCAGAAACCAATCGGTGGACATGCCGTGTTTGTAGATTCACTGAAGTTTTTGCCCAACATTCCGCGTGAAGAATACCCGGCGCAGACTTTGGCCAACGAGATTTACAAGGAAGCCGGTATCCGCACTGTGGAAATCGGGACTTTGCTTGCCGACCGCGATCCGCAAACCCGTGAAAACCGTTACCCGAAACTCGAGCTTGTGAGGCTCGCCATCCCGCGCCGAACCTACACCAACAACCACATGGATTATATCGCCGTCGCCATCAAAAACGTGTACGACCGCCGCGCAGAAATCGAAAAAGGCTACAACATCACCTGGGAATCTGATATTTTGAGACACTTTACGGTGAAGCTGGAAGAGGCTTAAAATAACAAAATCCGTTCGGCATTGACAAAGGGGATTTTTTTCTAAATCACTATGGCGTAATAAATTATGCTTGGTGGGTTGAGGGAATTGTTGCATATTTGAACGATTCTACACAGGTTTAATTTAGCGTCTCTGATGAAAAAAACAATTATTAGTCATTTCGAACTTAAATTAGAGTTTGATAAAAATACGGAAAATCCTAGTCGTCTTTTCAGATCATTTGCAGATATAATAGAGGATATCAGAAATCTTGATGTTGTACTTGCAAAATCCATTAATTCCAGTATTTCAACAAAAATTTTTCTAAACGATATAGAGAAAGGCTCGTTAATTGGAAAATTATGGGATGAATTAGTTTTAAATGAAGATGGAAAATTAGATAATTTAGAAGAGCCGCAAAAAGTTTCAAATTTTATTGAAAATTCACGAAGTAAAGCACTAGAATTTATACAAGACAGAAAGAGTAGTGTTGATGATTTAGAAAAATTATCGGAGGCTATCGAGGAAATCGCTCGAGAAGAGGATCTAGATAAAACTTTTAATTATGCTAAACCAGATATTTTACAATTGGCCAAAACCTTAAATCAGATTTCTGAGACAACGGAAAAATTATCTGATAATGAAAAACTTACTATAACAAATTCAACTGAGAAATCGGAGGAACTTACAAATAAGGTAACGAAAATTGACATTGAAGCCGTCGAAAAAGCATTAACGGTCGAAGAGATCAATAATCAATCTATCGCATTTTACAAGATTAAAAAGCCTGACTTCCTTGGGGATTCACAGTGGGAATTTAAACATGGCAGTAAATCTCTCAAAATTAAAATTGCTGATGAAGAATGGCTTGAAAGATTTAAGAATGGAAAAGAAATTGTTGTTCCAGGTGATTCTTTAAAAGTAAGAATTAAGCAGAACTTTCGGTATAATAGGAATGGATATTTAATCTCTGAAAAGACTGAAATTATCGAAGTTTTGGGGATAATAAAAAATCAATGAAACTAGAAAGAAACATATTTTACGTTCTGGTTTCAGAAATAATTTTTACAATTTTACCCTTAGTGGTAATTGCAATTATTCGATCCTATCAAGATCAGGCCGAGCAAATTTTCTACAACACAGAATGGATAATGATGGCTATTATATTATTCGGCCAATCCATAGTTAAGTTTTCTTCTGGAATTTCTAACTCAAAAAGAACATTCAGGTGGCAATTAGTTGCCCTTATTATAACTGTTATCATTTCATTCGGATTAATACCTTCTATAATAATCTTGATTATAAATCTATTAGCTAAAGAATTAAATTTCTTCCTATATCTATTTCAGATAATCTTGCTATTAATTTCAATAATAACATTTTTAATCATTGGTTACTTAGGACAGAAACTAATGGAGGAGAAGTAAAAAGAGGGTACTCATAAACCTAAAATTTTGGCTCTCTAACCTAAACGGACCTCAAAACAACCGAAATACATCTGTAAAATAACATAAAACAGCCCGCGGAAACCGCAGGCTGTCTTTTAATCGTCAACGTCATTGCGAGAAGCGACCGAAGGAAGCGACGAAGCAACCTCATAATTTAAAAGTGTTTTCTAGAAGTTAGGGATTGCTTCGCTTCAATGCGTTCCACTCGCAATGACGAACGCAATAAGATGTTATACTTAAGCTTCCTGCAGATGCGCGTGCGATTTCACCAGCTCCTGCTGAACATTTGGGGGAACCAACTGGTACTCCGAAAACTTCATCATGAATTTCGCGCGCCCGCCCGTAATGGAACGCAGTGTAGAACCGTAATCGTGAAGTTCTGCAAGCGGAACCTCAGCCAGAATTTTCTGGTAATGTCCTTCAGAATCCATACCCGAAATCATCGCGCGGCGTGTCTGCAGATCGCCCATCACATCCCCGGTATCTTCATCCGGACATAGGATTTCCACGGAATAAACCGGTTCGAGCAATTGCGGTTTGGCTTTATGGAAACCTTCGCGGAAAGCACCCGAAGCTGCCAGTTGGAATGAAATATCGTTTGAATCCACACTGTGCATTTTGCCGTCGTACACGGTTACGCGCACGTTCTGGCAATGCGAACCGGTGAGCGGACCTTCCTTCATCTGCTGCATAATGCCCTTCTTAATGGCACCGATGTAGCGGTTGTCTATTGCACCGCCCACTATGCACCAGTAAAAAGCGAGTTTGCCGCCCCACGGCAGATCTTCGATGTCTTTCTGGCGGATGTTCACGCCGGTAGGTTCGGGCATATCGTCGTAGAAATTCTCCACCCGCATATGGATTTCACCGAACTGGCCTGATCCGCCTGACTGTTTTTTGTGGCGGTAATCGGCTTCCGCGTAGCCGGTGATGGTTTCGCGGTAAGGGATTTTAGGATTATCGAAATTCATCTTCACGCCAAATTCTTTCTGTATGCGCTGCTTCACGAGATCCAGATGCAGCTGTCCCTGCCCGTGAAGAATGGTCTGCTTGAGTTCGGCAGACTGCTCCACTTTCAGCGTAGGGTCTTCTTCTTCGATTTTATGGAGTGCAGTGACGAGTTTCTCCATATCAGCGGTAGAATCTGCTGAAACCGCTTTGCGGATACGGCTTTCCGGGAATTCCATCGGGCGGATCTTCCGGTTAACGCCTTTAGAATTTAAGGTATTGTTTGAATGGCCATATTTAAGTTTCACGGTAACGCCCAGGTCACCGGCTACCAGCTCATCCACAGGAATCCGGTCTTTACCTTCCGCCACGAAGATCTGGGATATGCGTTCGGTTTCGCCGTTGTTGGCGTTCACCAATTCATCGCCTGGTTTTAGTTTCCCGCTTAATACTTTAAAGTAAGAAACCATCCCGACCTGCGGTTCAGAAAGTGTTTTATAAATGAACAGGGTAGTTTTATCATTCGGGTCGTAAGAAATCTCTTCGCCGTTTTCGAGTCTGCGGGCCGGTCTGTCGGCTGGTGACGGCGCAATGTCATCAATGAAACCCATCAGCCTGCCGCTGCCCATATCTTTCAGTCCGCTCGTTACAAACACCGGGAAGAACTGCTGTTTTGCCAATGCGATGGTAATTCCTTTTGCAAGTTCTTCTTCCGAAAGATTGCCTTCCTCGAAATATTTTTCCATTAAACCTTCCTCGTTTTCTGCAGCGATTTCCACCAAGGCGTTGTGCATTTCGTTGGCGCGCGCCATTTCGCTTTCGGGAATCGGTTTTTTCTCAGGTTTGCCGCCATTTGCGGGGAATTCATACATCACCATTCTGAGAGCATCAATAATTGCATTGAAATTAGCGCCTGAATTGTAAGGATACTGTAGCGGAACGAGTTTATTTCCGAATCTTTCCTTTGCCTGTTCCAGCGTGCGTTCGAAGTCTGCTTTCGGATGATCCATCTGGTTGATGACGAAGATGGCGGGCGTCTGGTATTTTTCAACATATTCCCAGACCAACTCAGTCCCTACTTCTACTCCGTTGGCGGCATTGAGCACGATGATCGCGGTATCGGCCACCTTTAACGAAGAAACGACTTCGCCAACGAAATCGTCAAATCCGGGGGTATCGATAATGTTAATTTTGTTGTTTTTCCAGTTCACGAACATCTGGTGGGAGAAGATGGTTTTGCCTTTTTCGTGTTCCAGGTCTGTATGGTCGCTCACCGTGTTCTGTCCTTCGACGGAGCCACGGCGTTTGATCGCCCCGCCTTCGTAAAGCATTGTTTCAATCAGCGTAGTTTTGCCACTGTCGGAATGTCCGAGCAAGACTACATTTCTCAGATCTTTTGTATTAGCACTCATAATATATAGTTTTAATTATTTAATGATATGCTAAAAAGGAAATGACCGGCATTTGATTTTTAGGTAGTTAAAGTTACGAAAGATTTGAAAGGACTCCGAAATTTTCTTAAACTGAATAGATGATATTTCACAGCAATGCTTAAGCCAGCAACAAATACACTCGGACAACAGCATCCCTACCGGGGCCGTGCCTTTGATATGGCTTTGACATGACTTTGGTACAGTTCAACTACGGTTCAACCTTCTGTAACAATTTTCAGTAAAGGGTTTAGTGAGAATTAACAGGCGAACAAATGCAATTTCAGGAAAATCATCTTCCCTTCTTACAATGCCTCAAAATGCGTTATAAAAATACAAAAATAAACTGAAAATATCTATTTGAGGTTAGCCACATGGTTCATAATAATTTCCGCGTGAATCCGCGAATTTTCGATGAACCAAAGGTGCGTGTCTTTACCGCCACAGACAACGCCGGCCAGGTACAGGCTCTCAACATTAGTTTCCATGGTTTGCGGGTTGTAGGCCGGGATGAGTTTGTCACCTTTTAATTCGATGCCAGAATTTTGAAGAAATTCGAAATCGGGAAGATAGCCCGTCATTGCCAAAACAAAATCGTTTTCAATCTCGTGGATATTGCCCAATTTATCTTTGAAAATGACCGTTGATTCTTTGATCTCAGTTACTTCTGAATTAAAATATGCATTGATGCTTCCTTCTGCGATGCGGTTTTCGATATCGGGCTTCACCCAGTATTTAACCGACTTTGAAATTTCCGAATTCTTAATGATCATGGTGACCTCCGCTCCCTTTCGATACGTTTCCAGCGCAGCATCCACAGCGGAATTGCTCGCGCCGATGACCACAATTTTCTGGTTAGCGTAAGGATAAGGCTCGGTGTAATAGTGTTTTACTTTGTGTAAATTTTCGCCGGGAATATTCAGCAGATTCGGGATGTCATAAAATCCGGTGGCGATAATGACGTGTTTTGCAAGATATTTTGCTTTTGAGGTTTCAATTTCGAAGACCTGATTTTTTGAAACTTTTAAAACTTTCTCGTAAAGGTTGATTTTAAGTTCTTTTTGTCGCGCAATTCCCTGGTAATATTCCAATGCATCCTGTCTGCCTGGCTTTGGTGAAGTGGTGATAAAAGGAATTTCAGCAATTTCGAGTTTTTCGGCCGTGGAGAAAAACCGCATGTAAAGCGGATAATGGTAGAGTGAATTGACGATGGTGCCTTTTTCAATAATGATATATGTTAAACCGTTTTTTTCTGCTTCCAGAGCGCAGTTCAAACCAATTGGACCTGCGCCGATAATCATTACATCTAAAATTTCCATCCGACAAATTTACAAATGAAATGCTAAACTGAATATTTAGCACAAAAACACGGACAGAAAAATCTGCCCGCTTTAATTTAATATTTAATAGAATTTATTTGATCAATCCAAGTTCCACCAATCTTTCGTGAAGGAATTCACCTGCTGTGGTATCGGGATACAATTTCGGATTGTTTTCGTCATAGGTTCCTTCCAAAGCGTTCAGCGGCATTTCGCTCACCGGATGCATAAAGAAGGGAATGGAATAACGTGAAGTTCCCCACAGTTCTCTTGGTGGATTCACCACCTGATGGATGGTAGATTTCAGTTTATTGTTGGTGTGTCGGGAGAGCATATCCCCAACGTTAATCATCAGTTCATCGGGCTCTGCAATTGCATCAATCCATTCACCGTCGTGGTTCATAACCTGAAGCCCTCGTCCCTGTGCGCCCATAAGAAGCGTAATCAGGTTGATATCGCCATGTGCAGCTGCACGAACCGCATTATCAGGCTCTTCGGTAATTGGTGGATAATGGATCGGTCTTAAAATAGAATTACCTTCGCCCACATATTTGTCGAAGTAAAATTCATCCAAACCAAGGTGCAAGGCCAAAGCCCGTAACACGTAAACACCGGTTTTCTCGAGCATTTTATAGGCCTGTCTTCCAACGTCGTTGAATTTAGGAACTTCCGCAACCTCTACGTTATCAGGATACACCGAGGCGTATTTAGAACCGTCTTCGAGGTATTGACCAAAATGCCAAAACTCCTTCAAATCACCTTTTTTAAAGCCTTTTGCGGTTTCTTTACCAAAGCCTACATAGCCGCGCTGGCCACCGATTCCGGGGATCTCGTACTTCTGCTTAGTCTCTACAGGAAGGTCGAAAAAATTCTTCACTTCGCTGTAGAGTTCATCCACCAACTCTTCGTCCAGAAAGTGACCTTTCAGGGCAACAAAGCCGATTTCTTCGTATGCTTTTCCGATTTCATTTACAAATTTTTGCTTGCGTTCCGGGTCACCCGAAAGGAAATCACGCAAATCCACACTGGGAATCTGTTTCATTTTGTTTGGATTAAAAATTGTCCCGCTAAATTAGGATTTTTTGCTTTATATCTTTCGCCTGCTCTTTGCTACATAATATTATCTTTAAATTTGCATACAGTCCACATCCAAACATGAAACAATACTCTTCTAAGCGAAGCATCCAGATCCTGACGCACCTTTTGAAAGAATACGGAATTTATAATATCGTCATCTCGCCGGGCTCTCGTAACGCACCGCTCGCCATCCATTTTTCGGAAACCGACGAACTGAACTGTTACAGCATTGTGGACGAAAGAAGCGCGGGGTTTGTAGGTCTCGGCATGGCCAAAAGTGAGAAAAAACCAGTCGCAGTGACGTGTACAAGCGGGTCAGCTGCAGCGAATTATTATCCGGCGGTGACGGAAGGTTTTTATTCAAATATTCCACTTTTGTTGCTTACAGCAGACCGGCCTGCGGATTTTGTGGATATTTTCGATGGGCAGACGATTCGCCAGAAAGACCTTTTCCAGCAACATTCCTACGGTGACTTTCAATTATTGGAAGACGATGAAGAAAACGCCGATGAAGAAAATTTTGCCCGAATCAAGAAAGCGATTGAAATCTGCATTGAAAAACAGGGCCCTGTCCATATCAATATCCCTTTGCAGGAACCTTTGTACGAACTTGTTTCGGAACTGCCGCTTTTTCCTTCCGTCGAAAAAACCTTTGCAAAAAAGAAGTTCGACCTTTCACCTACACTGCTTTCCGACTGGAATTCTTCGAAACGCGTAATGATACTCGTCGGGACGCGCGAACACAGTGAAGAACTTGAAATGCAGCTTTCGCAACTGGTGAAAAACCACAGCGCCGTTATATTTACCGAAGTCACCTCGAATCTTCATCATCCAAAATTCTTCGGGCATATCGACAGGTATATTTTTAATTTTACTGAAGATGATTTCAGGCATTTTGCACCGGATCTCTTAATAACAATCGGGCAAAATGTGGTTTCAAAGAAAATAAAGCAGTTTCTGCGTAAGGCAAAACTTAAAAACCATTGGCACATCCACGAAGTTTGGCAACCAGATACTTTCTTCGCTTTAACTCAGAAATTAGAAACACGTCCTGAAGTTTTCTTTGCTAAACTTCTAAGCCAAATCACTCCGGAACCACAATCTTATTTTAATCTTTGGGATGTTCTGCGCAATAAACAGGACGTACGTCATGACGAATATTGCCTCAAAGTGCCTTTCTCAGATTTTAAATTCTTCGAAGTTTTAGCCGGAAAACTGCCGGCAGATATCAATCTGCATTTCAGCAATTCTTCGGCAATCAGATACGCGCAATTGTTTGAATTTAATTCAAAAAACATTCACTGTAACCGCGGAACGAGCGGCATTGACGGATCTACGTCGACCGCGATGGGATATGCGATGCGCAATACAAACCAAACCGTACTTGTAACCGGCGATGTGAGTTTCCTCTACGACATCAATGGTTTGTGGAATGCTTACATTCCGCCATACACACGGATCATCCTGTTCAATAATGGCGGAGGTGACATATTTAAAATCATTCCGGGTCCGGAATCTACGAACGCTTTGGATGAATTTATCCTGACGCGTCATCACAAAAATGCGGAATTTTTAGCCAGACATTTTGGTTTCGGTTATACGAAAGTCGATGATGAGGATACACTGTCGCGTGTGCTTGACAATTTTTTCAGGCATGATGAAAAACCTAAAATCCTGGAAGTGGACACGCAGGAAATAGAGAACGCAGCGGTGCTGAAAAAGTATTTTGAATATTTAAAAAACTAGTTTCAATTCTTTTAAAATCAAAATGGTAATGTATTTGTTGAAGCTTTATTTAAATAATCATTAAATAAACTTCAACATGAAAAAATACGGAATTATGGCTGCAATAGGCTTGATCATGGCCAGCTGCTCACAGACCGAAACGAAAACGGAAACGATTAAAAATCCGGACGGAACTACTTCCGTAAAGACCATTGAGACGGAAAAGACCTCCGCGCTTGATTCTGCCACCATTCAGAACACGGTAAATACTGCCAAAGAAAAGCTGAATGTTGCCGGGGAAAAACTAGATGAAGCTGCAGACAACGTTCGGGAAGATTTACGCACCAAAAAAAGAGATACAGTTCGCTGATTTTACGCGTTCATTTCCAGTAGCGGCTCGATATACTCGCGGTCGTTACTCAGTCGCGGCACTTTATTCTGTCCGCCAAGCTTTCCGCGGGAAGACATCCAGTTATAAAACAAATCTGGTTTCGCCACGTGAACAACGGGTCTTTTCAAGGTCATGTTGTTGTAGCGTTTTGCCTCATAATCAGAGTTTAATGACTTTAAAGTATCGTCAAAAACATCAGTAAACTGTTCAAGGTCTGAAGGATTTTGGGAAAATTCAAATATCCATTCATGTGCGCCACTTTCCCCTTCTTTCATGAAGACGGGCGCGCCGGTGAAATCGGTTACGGTAGCTCCAGTCTCATCACAAGCTTTTGCCAACGCGTTTTCCACATTATCAATCATCAGTTCTTCTCCGAAAGCGTTGATATAATGCTTTGTACGTCCTGAAATTCTAATTCGGAAAGGCGAGATCGAGGTAAATTTCACCGTATCACCTATAAGATAGCGCCATAAACCACTGTTTGTAGTAATCACGAGCGCATAATTTTTGCCCAGTTCCACTTCTTCCAACGGTATTGCCTGTCGGTTTGGCGAATGGAAAGTGTCCATCGGGATGAACTCATAGAAAATTCCGTAATCGAGCATCAGCAACATCTCATCGCTGCCGTGACGGTCCTGTATCGCAAAGAAACCTTCAGAAGCGTTGTAAATCTCGTAGTAATTGATGTCTTTGCCAATCAACTTACGGTACTGCTCTTTGTAAGGCTTAAAACTGATTCCGCCGTGGAAAAAGACTTCGAGATTAGGCCAAAGTTCCGAAATCGTTGCATGGCCGGTTTCCTTCAAAGTGCGCTGAAGCAACACCATCATCCAACTCGGGACGCCGGTGATGCTGCCTACATCTTCATTTTTCACCTCGGTGACTATCGCTTTCAGTTTGCTTTCCCACTCAGACATCAGCGAGACTTTTTTGCTTGGCGTCGTGGTGATTTCTACCCAAAATGGCAGGTTTTCGATCATTATTGCTGACAGGTCACCAAATTTGGTATTGAAATCTTCGTACAGTTCTGAGCTTCCCCCCAGCCTCAGATTTTTATTCAAAAACAGCGTATTTTCAGGATGATTGTTGGCATAAATAGATAGCAGGTCTTTTCCGGCTTTGAAATGGCAGTCTTCCAGACATTCTTCGGAAATAGGAATGAACTTGCTTTTAGCATTGGTGGTTCCGGATGATTTCGCGAATTTCCGGATATATCCCGGCCAGAAAACATCGGGTGCACCACGGCGCGCCTTCTCGATAAACGGCTCGAAATCTTCATACGTAACCACAGGAACATTCCGCTGAAAATCTTCGTAATCTGATATCGAACTGAAGCCGTGAATCTTACCGTAATCGGTATTCTCGGCGTGGTAAAGTTGGGAAAAAAGTACACCCTTTTGTGTTTCGATCGGATTTTTGATGAAATTCTCAATCTGATCAATCCTTTGCCGTATGAACCAGTTTACTACTGTATTAAAAAGTGTTTTCGTTGCCATCAGTCACAAATATAATGTTTTTGACCAAAAGCTCCGGTTTGGCTCAAATAAAAAAATTCCGCTGAAAAGCGGAATTTTATATGAACTAAAGTGATCGTTAGCAATACTCGTCGTAAGCGGCCTGGAGGTTCGCAGCTATTGCTCCTGCCGGATTTCCTTCAATGTGATGTCTTTCGAGCATGTGAACCAACTCGCCATCTTTGAAAAGGGCTACACTGGGAGAGCTCGGTGGAAAAGGCGCCATAAATCTACGTGCTTCTGCAACGGCATCTTTATCGAAACCTGCGAAAACAGTTACCAAATTATCGGGTTTTTTGTCACCTGTAAGTGAAAAAACAACTCCCGGACGTGCCGCACCGGCCGCGCAACCGCAAACCGAATTCACCACTACAAGCGTGGTTCCGCTTTTGCCAATCGCTTCCGCAACTTCCTGCGGTGTACGAAGATCCACAAATCCTTTATCTGTAAGTTCAGCCTTCATTGGCAATACTAATTCTTCTGGATACATATCTGAAAACTTTAAAAATTAAAATTAAATTATTCCACAAATTTACGAAATTTTATGTCAAATATTTACCGGCAGTCCAGTGCGGAGATGCGCCGTCCTGTCAGTTGGCAAAATCGGGAGTTAAAGTTTTAAGGATGAAAGAAGCAGCCGCCATCATCTGATGATAAAGAAAATGCTGGATGCCGCGTGTGTACTGGATAAAGTATTCTGTTTCGGGTCGTTTGTAGGCGGGAGACTTTCGTTTCGGCCGGAATCACCGCTGCGGTAAATTCGGGAACGGGATTGGCATTTGGGCCAAACCTCTGCGGTGTGTGATGGATCAGAACCTGCGAACTGGCGGGGAAACTGTACAGCAAAACGATAATTATGAATTTTGCCAGAACGTAATTTTTATCATCGGAATTTATGTTTCTGAAGACAAAAAAGCCCCGGACAAGAATTGTCGCGGGACTTCAAATCAAATCGATATGCAAAGGTTGGATATCCAATTAAAATAACTGCGGATATCTGTGCAAAAAGCAATCACCGCAGTCTGTGCAGCTTAGGAAAGCAGTTTTTTGGCCATTTCGGAAATCGACTTACCGTCGCTTTTTCCCGCCAAGGTTTTGCTGGCTGTGCCCATAACTTTTCCTAAATCTTTCATGTCCGCAGCGCCGGTGTCAGCGATAATCTTTGCGATTTCCACTTCCAGTTCCTCTGAGGTCAGCTGTTTCGGCAAATATTGCTCAATCACTTTCATCTGTGCCGCTTCCACATCCGCCAAGTCGCTTCTGTTCTGTGCGGTGAACTGCTCCATTGAATCTTTGCGCTGCTTGATCATACGCTGAAGAATAGCGATTTCCTGCTCTGCGCTTACTTCGGCACCTTTGGCTTCGGTTTTAAGAAGAAGAATCTGCGCTTTCACGGCTCTTAAAGAGTCTAACGCAACTTTATCTTTCTCACGCATAGCGGTTTTTATCGCTTCGCTTATGGTATCTTCTAAACTCATAATTGTAAGTTTTAAATAATTAGATTTCGGCAGATGGTTTGAATATCCACCGAAATTTTTAGTCTACATCTTTGTTCAGGAATCTGTTTTCACGTACCTGCACTCTTCCGTTTTCATCGCTCAAGAAGCTGCTGATGCGCTGCTCAGATGGTTTGCTGGCCTCAATCGAAATGTTTTTGCGGCGGAAAGCCGGTATTTTTTCGAAATCATTGTCGGCTTCAGCGGTCTGGTAGCGGGAATTAAATTCTTTAAGTTTATTTCTTCTTTCAGTCACCTTTTCGCTTGATGCGGGCTTGGTGATAAACGTAAAATCGTCCTCAATCTCGAATTTCTCTACTTCAGCGCTTTTCTCTTCTGTCTTTTCTACGATAGCTTCAGAAGCGGGAACCGGCTGCACGCTGGCTTGTGCTTTCGGCTGTGCAATTTCAGCTTTCGGCTCATCAGTCGGTTCGTTTACGAAAAAATTGATTTCGTTTTTCTCTTCTACTTTAAAGAAGCCTGCCTCATCGTCTGCCGGCTTTGTATCGAATTCAAACGTGATCGCCTGAGATTCCGGAAAATCATTGTTCTGGTCAAATGAAAACAAGTCCACAGGGCGCTCCGGCGTATTCAGGTTGAAAGTTTGTTCCGGAAGTTCTGTCTCCGTCAGGCTGAAGAACTGTGCCTCCGAAGATTGCGTCTTTCCTGAGGTAGCACGTGCTTCCGGCGTTCTTGAACCTGAGCTTGGTGCCGGAGCATCATCTTCATCATCCAGCACAAAAAGTCCTTTTCGTTCTTCGCGTTTCATTTCTTCACGGCTGTCGCGGTAGTTGAACGGAGATTCCAGATGGCCTTTAGGTGAAATGGTATCAGATAGGGAAATCTTAATTTTCTCTGAAATACCTGAATGTTTTTCGTGCTCTTTAGCAAAACCCGTTGCAATCACCAATACGCTCACTGCATCGCCCAATTCTTCATCAGTACCCACACCGAAAATAATGTCAGCTGTGTTGCCGGCCTCTTTCTGGATGTGATCCATGATCACGCCTATTTCGTCCATCGTCACTTCCTCAGAACCACTGCGGATGAGAAGAAGCACGTTGCGTGCACCGGTAATCTTATTGTCATTAAGCAAAGGAGAATCCAGCGCTTTTTTCACCGCTTCTTCGGCTTTGTTTTCGCCTGAGGCGATACCGTTTGACATCAGTGCAGTTCCGGAATTCGCCAATACAGATTTGGCATCACGGAAGTCAATATTCACATCGAAATAACCGGTAATAACTTCAGCCATACCTTTTGCGGCATTCGTAAGCACCTCATCGGCTTTTGAAAATCCGGATTTGAAACCCAGATTTCCGTATTGTTGGCGAAGTTTGTCGTTATTAATGACAATCAGCGAGTCTACATTATTTCTTAATTTATCAAGACCTAATTCTGCCTGTTCCAGACGTCTTTTACCTTCGAAGCTGAACGGCACAGTAACGATTCCCACCGTAAGAATACCCATATCTTTGGCCACTTTCGCGATCACAGGCGCGGCACCTGTTCCGGTTCCACCGCCCATTCCGGCAGTAATAAACACCATTTTCGTATTCTGGCCCATCGCGGCCTTAATGTCTTCTATACTTTCTATTGCTGCTTTTTCGCCCACTTCCGGATCGGCACCTGCGCCCAGACCTTCGGTGATGGTAACGCCCAACTGCACTTTGTTGGCCACCGGGTTGTTATCCAAAGTCTGCGCATCTGTGTTGCAGATCACGAAATCTACGCCGTGGATACCACGCTCGTACATGTGTTTCAGCGCATTGTTTCCGCCGCCCCCTACACCGATCACTTTTATAATTGAAGAATTGCCTTTTGGTAAATCAAAGGAGAATCCTGCGGTATTCATGTTTTCCATAACTTAATTTTTTTTTGATAATGATTGATGGTGATGAAATCAATTATCATTCATCAGATGTTTCTTAATTTATTCTACCTCCTCAAAGAATTTTTTCACGCTTTCCATGATCTTTTCGCCAATCGTCAGCTTCTTGCGGCGCTTCTCGGCCGGCGATTTCTCCTGTGTCTCTTCCGCGGAATTTTCCAATATTTCTGCTGAAGTTTCTGCTGCAGCCTGGGGGGTAACCTCCATTTCCTGTTCCGGAACGCTGCCCGGTTTTTTGTCGCGGATCTTTAAACTTTCCATCAAAAGCCCGATGGATGTGGCGAATTCAGGACCTTTCAGCGACTGGTTTTTATCATTGGCGATGTACTCATTGGCAAAACCGATGCGGCTGTCGAAACCGGTGGTGTAGTTTGCCAGCTGACGTAGATTCTTCAGGTTTGAACCACCACCTGTAAGCACGATGCCGGCGATCAGTTTTTTCTTCTGTTCAAAGGCTCCGTAGGCTTTCAGTTCAGTGTTTACCATCTCCAGGATCTCTTCCACGCGCGCGTTCACTACCTGCGCAAGTGTCTTTAATGAAATTTCCTTATCCGGACGGCCATGAAGTCCCGGAATGGTAACGAAAGTGCTGTCTCTTTCAAGTTCTGGCACCGCAGATCCGAATTTTACTTTCAGTTGCTCAGCATGCGCTTCAATGATCGAGCATCCTTCTTTGATATCTTCTGTGATGATGCCGCCACCGTAAGGAATCACGCAAGTGTGACGGATAATATTGTCTTTAAAGATGGCGATATCTGTAGTTCCGCCACCGATATCTACGATCGCAACGCCGGCTTCTTTTTCTTCCTTTGTTAAAACGGCCTCCGATGACGCAAGCGGCTCCAGAGTTAAGGCTTCCATCTCGAGGCCCGCTTCTTTTACGCAGCGCGCAATATTCCGGATGCTGCCCATCTGACCCACCACCACGTGAAAGTTGGCTTCCAAACGTTTTCCGTGCATGCCGATAGGTTCATGGATTTCACCTTCTGAATCGATCTTATATTCCTGAGGGAGCACGTGAATAATTTCTTCGCCCGGGAGCATGACCAACTTTTTTACCTGCTCTTTCAGTTTCTCGATGTCGTCTTCTGTGATGTACTGGTCTGGGTTTTCGCGCATGATATAGTCGGAATGCTGCAGCGAACGGATGTGTTTGCCGGCAATACCTACAGTGACTTTGCGGATCTCTACTCCAGAACTGGCCTGTGCCTGCATCACTGCTGCCCTGATTGACTGAATTGTCTGCGAAATATTGTTCACAATACCTTTGTGAACCCCAAGACTTCTTGCTGTGCCCACACCCAGCACATCTATTTTACCGTGTGTGTTTCGGCGCCCGACGATGGCCACAATCTTTGTGGTACCGATGTCGAGGCCTACTGAATACTCGTGATTTTCCATTTTATGCCGATTTGATTTTTTTTAATTATTTAAATTTTATTCATCATGTGTTCGATTTCTTTTCCTTCGCTTTTGAAGCGCTGCTTTCCGGCTTTTTTTCCCGGCCTGAATTCGCTGCAGGCTGTACCGGAATCTTTGCAAGTTCGCGGTTGCCCACTTTCAGGATGCTGTCGTTTTCCGCGAAGTGCGGGTTCAGCGTCGTTACAATTTGGTTACTGTATTTTACCGAAACCCTCGTGTATTTTTCAGGTTGCTGATAAACCAAAAACTTTTCTACAAATGCTTTAAAACCTTTCACTTTCAAAGGAATATTATCAAGGTCACCAATCTCAACCTTATAGTTGCCCTGGCTTGTCAGCAGATTATAACCGCCTTTTTCTTTTGATATCCCGATGAAAAACTTTTTCCCGAATGGGTCTTTATCAATGGTCTGCACCAGTTCTGCAATACTTGTATAGTCTTCACGCGGCACATTACCGGTAACAAGCATGCACGGAAAGGAGTAGTTTTTCGATATCGGAAACTCCACACCGTTCTCATCCACATAGAAATCCTCATCACCTTTGGTGAGTCTGAAGGCCGGAACCTTCTGTTTGATGTCCAAATTCAGGTTTCCGTTCAGATTTAAATATACATTAGCGCTGTCCACAGCCGGCAAACTGTTGAGTTTCTTCTCGAGTTCCGGAATATTGATCTCACCTACGATGCCGGAAGGATTAGATTTCCGCACGATTTCGCGCACGTCCTTCTCATCGATGAAATACACGGGTTGCGAAGTTTTGATCAGATTTACCGCAACTTTTTCCATCGGTTTGCTGTTGAATCTCTTCAGTGAAAAGCTCAGCAAAAATCCGAAGATGATTACGGTGATCAATATCTTTAATATTCTGAACTTCTTTTTCATCCGTTTGTGTCAACTTTAGACAGACTATTCTGCCAGTTTACTATGTCATCATACAGCGTATCTATGTTTCCGGCGCCCACTGTAAGCAGCACGTCGAAATCTTTTTCTTTTATTTTTTCAAATGTTTCGGCGAGGCTGACCACCTGTTTTTCATTAATCTTGATCCTTTCCGCCAGCCAGTTTGATGTTACTCCCTGGTAATTTTCCTGCAGTTCACGCGCCGGATAGATATCCAGCAGTAAAAGTTCGTCTGCAGCTTCCAGACTTGCGGCGAAAGCGTCAGCAAAATCACGTGTACGGCTGAAAAGATGCGGCTGGAATACCACCAGAAGTTTCTTCTCAGGATAGAAAGTCTTTATCGAACCAATCACCGCTTTCAGCTCCGTTGGGTGGTGCGCATAATCATCGATGTAGATTTTGCCATTCGAAAATCTGTGTTTTGTATAACGGCGTTTTATTCCTTTAAAACTGGAAATTCCAAGCTGCAAAACTTCAGTTGATACGCCGTAAGTCTGGAGCAATGCGATAGCAGCCGTAGCGTTTTCCACATTGTGAATCCCCGGGATTTCCCATTCGAAAGTGGTCACCGCGGAATTTTTGGAATGAAAATCAAACGAAATCCTGTCGCCAACTTCGCGGATGTTGTCTGAGTAAAAATCTGCAGGCTCATTTACCGCATAGGTCACCGCAGGCCGACCGATATCGATGCCTTTCCGTACAAAAACCTGCCGGTCACTTTCCACCAGCGCCGCAAAATCGCGAAAGCCCTGTTCTATCGTGGCCGTATCGCCATAAATATCGAGATGATCTGCATCAATAGATGTGATCACGGCCCAATCCGGCGACAACTGAAGGAAACTGCGGTCATATTCATCGGCTTCCATCACGGAAATTTCGGTTCCGTTGTAGGCGAAATTTGATTTAAAATTCTCAGCGATGCCACCCAGGAAGGCAGAAAACGGCAAATCAGCCACTTTGCACAAATGCGCCATCAGCGAAGATGTAGTAGTCTTCCCGTGTGTTCCGGCCACGGCGATACTGACGGTATTTTCTGTTATCAGCCCTAAAACTTTAGCTCTTTTAAGAACCGTGAAACCATTTGCATTAAAATAATCTAAAATGCCAAGTTTTTTAATCGCCGGCGTGTAGATCACCAACGTATTTTCAGGATTCAACGCGCGAATATCATCACCAATTTCATCCACAAAAGAAATAGTGATACCTTCTGATACCAGTGTTTCCGTGAGTTTTGTTACCGTTCGATCATAGCCCAAAACCCTGTTGCCAGCCGCGTGGAAATAGCGCGACAGTGCACTCATGCCGATGCCGCCGATGCCGACAAAGTAAAAATTCTGGTATGATTCTAAAGTTTTCATTTCAGTTCTTAAGCTCTAATTTGTAGTGATGACAATACTTCGTCAACTATTTGCTCTGTAGCATTTGGTTTTGCAAAAAACGCGATGTTCTCAGCCATTTCGCGGCGTAGATTTTCATTTTCGGCAATTTCGGTCACCGTTGACCAAAATTTGGCCTCCATCTCTGAATCTTTTACCATTCGTGCGGCGTTTTTTTCTACCAACGTCTGCGCATTTTTCGTCTGATGATCTTCCGCGGCATACGGAAACGGCACCAACAGCACAGCTTTGCCGGCCATCGCCAGTTCAGAAATCGAGATTGCACCCGCGCGCGAAACGATAACATCAGCAGCCGAATACGCAAGATGCATGTTGCTGATGAATTCTGCGATTTGCAGATTACGGCACTGGCGGCTTTCGGTTTCGTGATATATCGTTTGATAGTCGGTCTTTCCGGTTTGCCAGATCAGTTGATAATCTTTATCGAGTATTTTCTGAAGATTGGCTTTCCAGGCATTATTCAATGTACGCGAACCCAATGAACCACCGACCGAAAGTATCGTGAGTTTGTGTGGATCCAAACCTAGTTTTTCTTTGGCCGTCGCAGAATCAATAAAATCCTGCACGATTGAATTTCTGATAGGATTTCCGAGGAATAAAGTTTTGGTTCCGGAGAAAAACTTTTCCATGTTTGGATAGGCTGTGAATACTGCGTGGGCTTTTTTAGCTAAAAACATATTCGTTTTGCCCGGGAGCGAATTCTGCTCCTGCAGGAAGATGGGTGCACCCGAAAACGCCGCTGCAAACAGGGCCGGACCACTTGCAAATCCTCCGGTTCCGATTGCAAAATCAGGTTTGAAAACCTTGATGATATGCCTCATCTTCACCAGCGCGGATACAATCTTAAATGGCAGATTGACATTTTTAAGCAGATTTCCGCGGTCAAAGCCCGAAATATTAAGGCCAAGAATCCGGTAGCCTGCCTGCGGAACTTTTTCCATCTCCATCTTGCCGTTTGCGCCAATGAACAGAAACTCGGCATCCGGAAATCTCTTTCGGAGTTCGTCAGCAATGGCAATCGCGGGAAAGATGTGTCCACCTGTTCCGCCGCCGCTCACTAATATTTTCAGTTTTCTGTTCATAATTCCGGCTTTTCGCCTTAATTTAAAATTTATGCGATATCGTTGATCTCTGCTATATTCTGCTTTTTGCCCATGCCTTCTTCATCGTAAATCTGTATTCTGGAACTTACGGTAAGGATGATTCCGAGCTGGATGTAAGTTACCAGCATCGAGGTTCCACCGTAACTTATTAACGGCAATGGCTGACCCGTCACCGGAATGAGGTTTACGGCTACAGCTATATTAACCGCGAGCTGTACGAAAATCATTATACCTAAACTCAGCACGAGCAGGCTGCCGAAAAATGCCGGCATCTTACTCGCGATCATTACAATTCGGATGATCATTATTAAATATAATCCGATGAGTACGAATGCACCGATAAAACCATATTCTTCTACGATGATTGCGAAAATAAAGTCGGAGGCCGATTGCGGAAGCATTTGCTTCAGCGCGCTTTTACCCGGACCCATACCGGCAATTCCGCCATGTACGATCGCGGCTTTCGCCTGCATTACCTGATAATTTTTGGCTTTATCTACTTCACTTTCGATCTGGTTAGGCTGTTTTGAGTTCATGAAAACTTCCACACGGCTCATCCAGGTATGTACACGGTTGTTTTCAATTAAATCTGTCTTTAATGCGACAAACATAAAAACCGCAATAGCTAACGTGGAGATTCCGACAAAACCGAAAATGTACTTTTTATTGAGCTGACCGATCAGCATTACAGCTAGTGAAACTATTAAAATCATTAAAGCCGTAGAACCGTTGTCTTTAGCTACAAGTCCGAAAACCAGCAGCACCGGCCCGAAAATGAACAGCAGGTTTTCCCAGGTCTGACGCTCTCTTTTAATTTTTTTGGTGAGGTAACGGCACAGATAAATGATGAGGAAAAGATACGCGAAAGACGACGGCTGGAACGAGATCGGCGTGCCGGGAATTTTCAGCCATCGTGAAGCCGATGCTCCGTCAATGGTCTGACCGGTAAAAAGCGTGACTCCCAAAAGCACGACCATGGCCACCAGCCCGATGCTGCTGAGTTTACCGAGATATTCGTATTTGAAAGACCCCATCATCCGCATTATCGCAAGACCCATGACCACGAAACCCGCATGCTTGATGAGGTGCGAAGTCGTGGTTCCGCTGTTTACGATATACTCCAAATTAGAACTCGCCGAATACACGGGAAACACCGAGAAGAACGAGATCAGCAGGATCACGCTCCACAGCACTTTGTCGCCTTTCAGCAGTTCATATTTGTTTTCTTTTTCCTGCATGTCGTTAGTTTGCGGCCTTTTCTATTTTTAATACTTCATTTTTAAACTGGTTGCCGCGGTCTTCATAGTTCTCAAAAAGATCAAAACTCGCACAGCACGGCGAAAGCAACACCGCATCACCTTTCTGAGCCAGCGAATGGGCAATATCCACAGCTTTTTCCATACTCGAAGAACTGTAAATGAGTTCTTTTTTATCTTTAAAGAAATCAATGATCTTCTGGTTATCTAGACCCAGACACACGATTGCCTTCACCTTCTTTTTTACGAGGTCTTCTATCTCCGAATAATCATTTCCTTTATCCACACCGCCAACAATCCACACGGTTGGCTGCTTCATGCTTTCGAGCGCATAATAAGCGGCATTTACGTTTGTGGCTTTGCTGTCATTGATGTATTTCACGCCGCCAAAATCTGCAACCTGCTCCAAACGGTGCTCCACCGCCTGAAAAGTCATCAGCGAATGGCGGATGCTTTCATTGCGGATATTCAGAATCTTTCCGGCGATCGACGCGGCAAGGCTGTTCGCTACATTGTGATTTCCTACGAGCGATAGTTCCGAGATATCCATCACAAACTCATCTTCAAGCCTCACCACCATTTTTTGGTTGGTAAGATAACCACCTTCACGCATTTTTTCCTTGATTGAAAACGGAATCATCCTGGCCTTGATTTCGAGCTTCTGCAGAAGATTCTGGCTCATCTCATCATCTTTATTATAGATGAAGAAATTGTCGTTTTCCTGATTTTCAGTTATTCTGAATTTTGCCAGCGCATACTCTTCATAATTGTAGTTGTACTGATCGAGATGATCCTGGCTTAAATTTAAAAGCAGTGAAATATACGGTCTGAAATTCTGCACATCATCGAGCTGGAAAGAGCTTACTTCGAGCACATAATAGTCGAAATTTTCATCCGCGACCTGTTTTGCAAAGCTTTGTCCGATATTTCCGCCCAAACCTACTTTCAAATCGTCATTTTTCAGGATATGATAAATGAGCGATGTTGTCGTAGTCTTTCCGTTTGAACCCGTGATCGCAATGATCTTTGCCTCAGTAAATTCAGCAGCAAATTCAATTTCGGAGGAAACGCGAATGCCTTTTTGGTGAATCTTATGCATGATTGCTGCCTTTTTCGGAATTCCTGGCGACTTGATGATCCAGTCTGCGGACAGAATTCTTTCTTCGTCATGCGTTCTTTCTTCGAATTCGATTCCGGATTCCGCCAAAAACGTTCTGTAGTTTTCTTTAATGGTGCCTTTATCGGACAGGAAGACGTCCAGCCCTTTCTTCTGAGCTAAATATGCCGCGCCACAACCGCTTTCTCCGCCGCCTAAAACTACAATCTTCATCTTATTTTTATCCTTTTTATCCACCGTTATTGCTTCTTGTTTCTTAACGTACTTTAAGCGTTATCAGACAGATAATTGCCAGCAAAACCCCCATGATGATCATGCGGTTCACGATCTTGCTTTCGTGGTAACCTTCTTTTTGGTAATGGTGATGGAGCGGCGCCATTTTGAACAGTCTGTTGTTCTGCGCATACTCCAGCCCATATTTTCTTTTTCTGTATTTGAAGACGGCCACCTGCAGCATCACCGAAATATTCTCAATGAGGAAAATTCCGCACAACACCGGGATCATCAGTTCTTTTCTTAAAATGATAGCCAGCACAGCGATGACACCGCCCAGCATCAAACTTCCGGTATCGCCCATGAAAACCTGCGCCGGGTAGGTGTTATACCAGAAGAAACCTATCACCGCACCCACGAGTGCAAGTGCAAAAATGGTAGTTTCGCCCATGTTTGGCAGAAACATAATATTCAGATAGTCTGCGAAAATAATGTTACCGGAAAGGTAGGCGAAGAAGGCAAGCGCAAGCAGAATGACCACACTCGCACCGGCCGCCAAACCATCGATTCCGTCGGCAATGTTGGCTCCGTTCGAAACCGCGGTTACGATAAAGATCACGAACGGGATAAAAACAATCCACGACCATTCCTCGGCTTCCTGGGGAGACATCCAAAAGAGCAATCCACTGTAATCGAACTCATTATTTTTCACAAAAGGCACGGTAGAAACTGTCGATTTTTCGGTTGGAAGGAAATTTTTCTCCACATTGTTTCGGCTCACTTCCCGAGCATCTGCATATTTTCTCTTCACGGTAATATCCGAATGGAAAAACATCGTAATGCCGACGATGAGACCCAAACCTACCTGCCCGATTATCTTGAACTTACCGCTGAGACCGTCTTTATTCTGCTTGATTTTCTTTAAATAATCATCTATAAAACCAATTGCACCCATCCAAATCACAGAAATAATAAGCAATACAATGTAGATATTAAGAACCCTCGTGAAAAGAATCACTGGAATGAGTGTTGCGAGTATGATGATGAGACCACCCATCGTCGGGGTGCCTTCTTTCTGCTTCTGGCCATCAAGACCCAAATCCCTTACCTGCTCACCCATCTGCTTGCGGCGCAGGAAATTGATGATTTTCTTACCGAACACCAATGCGATCACCAGCGACAGCAAAACTGCCATGCCTGCACGAAAAGAGATGAAACGGAACATACCGAGTCCCGGAACGTGAATTCCGTGGCTGGTGAGATATTCGTAGAGGTAATATAACATCGGTTTGTTTTTATTAAATATTTTACTTGGACATCATGCGTGCGAGTTCGAGCACGGTTTCTTTGTCATCAAAATGAACGCGTTCGCCATTGATTTCCTGATAATTCTCGTGGCCTTTGCCCGCAACCAGGATGATATCTTTAGGCTCAGCGAATTTTATCGCCATCTTGATTGCGTCTCTTCGGTCCGGAATCGAGGTGTACTTGCTGTAATTTTGCGGTTCTACACCGGCTTCTATTTCTTTGATGATATCTTCCGGCTTTTCTGTCCGTGGATTGTCTGAGGTAATGATCGCAAGTGTAGATTTCCGGGTAGCAATCTTCCCCATTTCGGGACGTTTTTCATGATCGCGGTCACCGCCACAACCGAAGACAGTAATTAACCTTTCGTTTTTTGTTCGGATCTCGTTGATGGATTCCAGAATATTGTCGAGTGCGTCGGGCGTATGTGCATAATCGATGACGAAAAAGATTCCGCCGTCTGATTTCAGTGTTTCAAACCTTCCTTTTACACGGCTTAAAGTGGATATTGCTTTAAGCACATCTTCCGTATCGAAACCGCATTCCACCGCCACGGCGTACGCCAGGAGAAGATTGTATGCATTGAATTTCCCGCTAAAAGTCGTACAGAACTCCCTGCCCTGAAAGTTCATCAGCATCCCATTAAAATCTGCTTCGATTACTTTCCCATGATAATCTGCCATTGTTTTCAGCGCATAGGATTTCTTTTTGGCCTTCGTATTTTGCAACATTACCGATCCGTTTTTATCATCTAGATTGGTGATGGCTACAGCATCAGGCGAGAGGTTATCGAAAAACTGTTTTTTGGTTTTAAGATATTCGCTGAAAGTATGGTGATAATCTAGATGATCATGTGAAATATTGGTAAAACCGGCGACTTTAAAATTTAAACCTTCCGTTCTGCGCTGATGAATGCCGTGCGAGGAAACTTCCATAAATGCATATTCACAGCCTGCATCTACAGCCTGCGAAAGCAGTTTATTTAAAGTGATAACATCCGGCGTGGTGTGTGTAGATGGCAGTATTTTGTCCGCAATTCTATATTCTACTGTTGAGATAAGGGCGGATTTAAAGCCTAAATTTTTAAAAATATCAAACAGCATCGTGGTGACCGATGTCTTTCCATTTGTACCGGTGATGCCGATCAGACTCAGTTTTTCCGATGGATTTCCGTAAAAATTAGCTGCAAGTTTGCCCAAAGCCCTGGCGCTGTCCTGCACAAGGATGTACGTCACGTCAGCATTGATTTCGCCCGGAAGTTTTTCACAGACAATGACCTCCGCACCTTTATCTGCAGCTGCATCAATATAATCATGTCCGTCCGCAAGCGTGCCTTGCACTGCCACATACAACGACGCCGGACCTGCCTGGCGACTGTCTGAAACGAGCGCTGCGATCTCCCGCTCCGTTTTAGCAACGATCTCGAGATACGGAACCTGTATTATTAATTGGTCTAATGTCATTATATCTGTATGCGGGCTTTAATTCTGTAAACTGAGGTAAATTTTCTGGTCTTTCTTGATGACAGTTCCTTCAAGCGGAAACTGCTCCATGATTCTTCCGACGCCTTTATAATCAACTCTATAGCCCAAATTTTCAAGTTGTGGAATGACATTTTTACCTATAAGTCCGACGACGCGGGGCATTTGCTTTCCGCGCACGGCTACTTTCACATTTGGCGCAACCATGCGGCTCAGATCCACTTTTTTGTCAACAAGAAGCTCCGGCTCTACATTCTGTGGCGTTTTCAGGAATGTTTTACCCGCTATTTCCTTAAATACTGGCGCTGCCACCGTGGATCCGTAAAAACTTTTCGAATTGTCCGGCTGATTGATCATGACAATACACGTATATTTCGGGTTGTCTGCAGGATAAAATCCGGCGAAACTCGCCTGATATTTCGGAGGGCCCGGTTTCCAGTATTCAAAACGTGCGGTTCCGGTTTTACCCGCCATTTTCAGGTTTGGTGTGAAGATACTTTTTGCCGTTCCTTTCTCCACCGCCTTTGTCAACGCACCTGTCATCATTGCAATCGCTTCTTTTGAAGCCATTTTTTTTACCATTACTTCCGGTTTAGCGACATAAAGCTGCTGTCCGTCTTTCAGAATCTTATCGATGAACAAAGGCTTCAGCATCGTTCCGTTGTTGGCGATCCCGTTATAAAAAGTGGTAAGCTGCAGAAGATTAAACCTCGAAGAATAGCCATACGCCAGTGATGCCAGGGTAGCGGCATTCCAACGTTTATTTTCAGGTGTTACGATGTAAGGTTTGGTAATTCCCGGCAGTTCAATGTCCATTTTATCAAACATTTTCCAACGCTTGAGATGATCAAGGAAAACCTGAGGTTTATCCGCATAATATTGAGTGATAAGTTTTGCCGAACCTACGTTACTCGATTTCGCCAGGACGTCTGCAATCTCATATTCGCCACCGCCATGTCCGTCGGAAATACGCTGCTTTGCGTAAGTCCATACGCCGTTGCCCACGTTCACAGTAGTTTTGTCATCAATAAAACCATCATCCATTGCCGCCAGAAGCGAAACTGTTTTAAATGTAGAACCTGGTTCAGTGGCGTCTTTCAGTGCATAATTGTAAGAATCTACGTACATTCCGGGCTCGGTGCGCTTCAGATTTACCATCGCTTTCACTTTACCTGTCGCCACTTCCATCACGAGCACGCAGCCGTGATCAGCATCGAAATTGATGAGTTGCTTCTCGAGTGCGGAATGTGCGATATCCTGAATTCGAAGATCAATTGTTGTATAAACGTCCTGTCCGTCAACAGGTTCTTTTACCTTCCAATAATCGATTGGTTTCCATTGGCTTGAGTTCACACGCTGTTCGAGCCGGGTCCCGTCTGTGCCGCGGAGATATTTCGAAAACGCGCCTTCAAGACCAGATTGCGAAACGCCATTGTCCATGCCTATGGTGCCTGCCCCGATTTGGGTGGTTGCAAGTTCCCGTTTGAAGTTCCGGTCAACGATGAATCCTCCTTTATTTTTACCTTTTTTGAAAATCGGGAATTTTCGGATGCGGTCATATTCATCAAAATCAAGACCTTTTACTAGTGAATAGTACTGATTTTGAGCTTTTCTCTGCTGATCGAGCCGGTCACGAAAATAGCTTCTGGGCTTTCCGAACATTGTGGAAAGTGAATCTGTAAGTGGACCGATATTATTGGTATAAGCGGTGTCTTTTATAGTTTTGAAATCAATATAGACATCATATCGCATCACCGTAGTTGCAAGGATAGAACCGTCCGCAGCGTAAAGGTTTCCGCGCGCAGCCATGAGCTTTGCTTCACGGTAATTTTTGCTGATATAATCGTCTTTGATGGCCTGCACATTGGTATTCTGCAGAACCAAAATCCTGGCGAGGAAAACCACAAATACGATAATTGCCACCGCCGCAAAGAGGTAGCCCCAACGCAATGTTTTGGAGCGCTTAGCTTCGAATTCATTCTGTATCGCCATCTGTACTGTCGAGTTTGATCAAAAGTTTATGCGGATGGTTTTCGAGAGACAGCAGTGAGTCCTGCACCATTTCTTTACCTAATTCAGATTCTAGTTTTACCTTGATAAGCCTGCTTTGGGCGTAGGCATTTCGGGATTTATACTCCTCCGTTTGTTCCTTCAGGTCATTTACCTGTTCTATCTTTTGGCTTACGAGGTGGTTGCTATAGATCATAATCATCAGCAGGACAAAAACCAGCAGGAAATAGCGATAGTGAATTTTCACCTCATCGCGGTTCAGGAAGTTCCCCTTCACAATATCAATGAAGGTGAGTCTCTTAGGGGCTTTGTATGTGCCTTTTTTAGCCAAAATTTATATTAAAATTAAATCTTAAAGTTTAGTTCCCACACGCATTTTCGCGCTTCTTGCACGGGAATTCTGTTCTATTTCGTCGTTATCCGGAACGAAAGCCTTGCTTTGCAGAAGCTCAAATGTTTTGCTGAAGTTGCCATAAATATCACGTGACGGCTCGCCTTCAAACATTCCGTTTTTCAGGAACCGCTTTACCAGCCGGTCCTCAAGCGAATGGTATGAAATCACTACAAGTCTTCCGCCCGGTTTCAAAATTCTGTGAGCTTGTACCAGCATCTCTTTCAGCGCTTCAAGCTCCTGGTTTACTTCAATTCGGATAGCCTGAAACACCTGCGCAAAAAATTTGTTCTGCTTAAATTGCGGAATATAACTGAACAGATTTTTTAGCTCGCCTGTTGTGTTAATGGGATTTAGCTTACGGTGATGAACGATCTCCCGAGCCAGTTTGCGGGCTTCACGCAGTTCGCCATAATAATAAAACAGGTCAGCGAGCTGCTCCTCCTCATATTCATTAATGACTTTTTTAGCATCAATCGATTGCTGCACGTTCATCCGCATATCCAGCGGAGCATCACTCCGCGTGGAAAACCCGCGTTCGGCTGCATCAAACTGATGTGAAGAAACACCAAGATCTGCCAAAACACCGTCCACCTGATTTACACCATACATTAATAAGGAGTTCTCTAAAAAACGGAAATTTTGGTTCACAAGCGTAAACCGCTGGTCTGCGATGGTATTTTTTAGCGCATCCAAATCCTGGTCAAAACTAAAAAGCCGACCTTCCGGCTTCAGCCTGCGCAGGATCTCGCCCGAATGGCCACCACCACCGAAAGTGACGTCCACGTAAGTACCCGCGGGATTCGTCACCAAATCATCCACACTTTTCGTCAGCAAAACCGGGTTGTGATACATTCTTACTATTTTTTTTAAAGAAGCCGTATTTTACAGCTATATTTGGTCATCAGCGAAACTAATGTCGCCCATGACGTCTTCTGCAAGTTTGGCAAAATCTTCTTCCGAGGTCGCAATCACACTTTCATAAGTGTCTTTATCCCAAATTTCGAAGAGTTCACCCGCGCTTGTGATGACGATTTCTTTTCTAAGTGAAGCAAAATTGATCAGGTCTTTCGGAATCTGAAGTCTTCCTGCATTGTCAGGCTCCACGATTTTTAAACCTGCCGTGAACTGCCTGATAAAATCTGCGTTTCTCTTCTGGAAGCGGTTCAGCCTGTTAATTTTTTCCATCAGTTTTTCCCAACCTGACATCGGATACACTTCCAAACATGATTGAAAAACTGAACGTTTCACCACATAAGTTGCACTTCCAAAGTTCTCCATCTGTTTTACCAGGGAGGATGGAAGTTTAAGACGGCCTTTATCGTCTATTTTGCATTCATATGTACCGATGAAATTCTTCATTTGGGACAAATTTATATAAAAAATTCTAAAAGCTCCCACTTTTTCCCACTTTTTGACTTAATGTTAATAAGTTTTACTTTACGGTTTAAAATATTGAATTCAAAGCACTTAAGGCAAACATGGAACGAGTGGATTTTTCGCTTAGCCAAATTCCGGAGTGGCTACTTTTTTATAATATTTCAATGATTAATTGACGACATAAATTTTATGGTCTTTAATTTGTATTTTTGCAAGGCTTAGGAAGCAACTTTATGAGATTCATTACGAAAAAAGAAAAAAAATTCTCTTTCATCGAGGCTGGAGAAGGGCATCCGCTGATTTTGCTGCATGGTCTGATGGGCGGTTTAAGTAACTTTGACAAGACGGTAAAATTCTTCTCGGAAAAAGGTTACCGTGTCCTGGTACCCGTACTCCCGATCTACGACTTGCCTGTTCTGCACACGAATCTTACAACTATTGCGAAATACGTTGCTAAATTCATTGATGAAAAATGCACTGAACCCGCCACCATCGTCGGCAATTCTATGGGAGGCCACATAGGTCTCATCCTCACGCTGGCGCGCCCCGACCTTGTGAAGAATCTGGTTCTGACCGGAAGTTCCGGGCTTTACGAACGTACTTTTGGCGACAGTTTCCCGCGGAAATCTGACAAAAGCTACATCCGAAAAAAAACTGAAGAAGTTTTCTATGACCCGATAGTAGCCACAGATGAGTTGGTGGACGAAGTTTTCGGCGTAGTGAATGACAGGATGAAAGGCATAAAGACCGTAATGCTGGCCCGAAGCGCAATCAAACATAACATGCTGAATGATTTGCCTAAAATCACCGCACCGGTTTGCCTGATCTGGGGGAAACAGGATAATGTGACGCCGCCGGAAGTGGCTGACGATATGCATAAATCTTTACCGAATTCCAGCCTGTACTGGATTGACAAGTGTGGACATGCCGCAATGATGGAAAAACCTGAAGAATTCAACCAGATTTTGTATGACTGGCTTCAGCAGAATGAGAAAAAATAAGGAAGCGATTGCTTCCTTTTTTGTTTAATACAAGTAATAAAATACCATGATAATAAAAACCGCTGAATTCTTAAAAAGCAGCTCGAAATGGCAGGAATGTCCAGAACCAACACTTCCCGAATACGCCTTCATCGGCAGATCAAACGTAGGAAAATCCTCGCTTATCAACGGAATGCTGAACCACAAGGACCTCGCAAAAACATCTCAAACCCCGGGTAAAACGCAGTTAATCAACCATTTTTTAATCAATGAAAACTGGTATCTGACTGATTTACCGGGTTATGGCTACGCACGTGTATCAAAAAGTATGCGGAAAGATTTCGAGAAACTGATCACTAACTATATTCTTAACCGGAAAAACCTGGTCAATCTTTTTGTTCTGGTAGACTCAAGACATACTCCGCAGAAAATTGATTTGGAATTCATCGGTTGGTGTGGCGAGAACGGCGTTCCATTTTCGATCGTTTTCACAAAAGCCGACAAGTTGAAACCCAATGCAGCCATCGACAATGTAGAAAATTACAAAAAGGAGTTACTTGAAACGTGGGAAGAATTGCCAGAAATATTTCTCACTTCAGCCGAAAAACGAACCGGTACAGACGACATATTAAAACTCATAACAACCACTAATGAGTTTTTGCAGAAAAATAAAGTAAACTTAGGCTAATGTTTTGTTCTGTATGGAAGATTAAAGAGTTCCCGGAGCTTTCCACTTCCGAATTGTATGAAATTTTGAAAGTCCGCCAGGAGGTCTTTGTGGTGGAACAGACCTGTCATTATTTAGATGCGGATGGCCGTGATGAAGCGGCAATCCATATCTGGTGCAAAACTGAAGGAAAAATTTCAGCCTACTGTCGCATTTTCCCGCCGGGACTTAAATATGAGGAGGCCTCGATTGGAAGAGTGCTGACGCACCCGGATTTCCGCGGAAAGAATTTGGGCCGGAGCTTACTTCAAATTGCACTTGATGCAATCGAAACACGCTTTGGTGCAGCCGGTATCAGAATTTCAGCGCAGGATTATCTTTTAAAGTTTTACAGTGAATTTGGCTTTGTAGATACTGGACACAAATATTTAGAAGACGACATTCCACATACTGAAATGTATAAACGCGGAAACTAAGGCTATATCGAGCTTTACAGCGATAACCGCCGAATTCCGCATTATACATGAAATATGAATATTTGATGAAAAAATAATAAAATAAGTTGCGTAATAGTCTTTAATTATATAATTTTACCGAAAATCATTCAATTTAAAAGATTATGAAAAAACTTTTACTTACTGGCTTAGCGCTAGTTTCTATGGCTGCCCAGGCACAAACCTGGGTGCCACAAGGCACAAAATTCCCCGCAAATTTTGGGGTTGACGAGATTGATATCGTAGACGCGAATACTGTTTGGACATTCGCTTACGACGGATCAGGAGCTGGAACTTATCCAAAAGTTGTTTCACGTACAACTGACGGAGGTGCTACCTGGACTGCAACAACTGTTGCCGGACCTGGTTCCAACGCACTTATTTCTGATATTTCGGCTTTGGATGCCAACACTGCATGGATCATCACTGCTCCGCATACTGCAGGAACTAATGCAAACAGAATCTGGAAAACAACTAACGGTGGCGCAAACTGGACCCAGCAGACGTCTGGTTATACATCAGGTTCATTCGGTAACCAGATCTATTTCTGGGATGCGAACGAAGGATGGACTGCCGGTGACCCAATAGGTGGCTTCTTCGAAATGTACAAAACCAGCAATGGCGGTACTACCTGGACATTAGTACCGGGAAGACCAGCTGCTTTGGGTGATTTCGGTTATGTAGCTCTAAAAGAAGTAGTAGGAGATAACATCTGGATCGGTACTGACATCGGTAGAATTCTTAGATCAACAGACAGAGGCGCAACTTGGACAGCTTCATTCAGCCCTGTACTTGACTTTGGTGGTGTTACAACTTCAGGATCTTCAGGTGCTTTTGCATTCAAAGATGCAAACAACGGTCTTCTGATCGCTGTAGATGGTGCAGACTCTCCGGGAACTACCACTGCCAGCCTTTATTCATCTGACGACGGCGGTGCTAACTGGGATCCTGTTGCCAGCACAGGTACCTGGTATTTTGGCGACATCACTTATGTTCCGGGAACTGCGAACACTTATGTTTCTACAGGTATCAATTCAGGTGATCCAAGCTGGATGGGTTCTTCTTATTCAACTGATGGAGGTGTTACCTGGGTGAGCATCGACACTGGCAGCCAGCGCGGTAAAGTTCAGTTCCTTAACCCTACAACAGGATGGGCAGGACAGTTCAGCGACGGACCAACAGGTTCTACAGGTATTCTGAAATTCAGCGGTAACCTTGCACTTGGAACTTCAGATAACGCAGTGAAATCTTCACTTAAAGTGTATCCTAACCCAGCAACTGATATCGTAACTGTATCTGCTGACAGAAAAATCGAAAACATTACAGTAATCGATATGTCAGGTAAAAAAGTTCAGTCTTTCAAAGCTGACAAGCAAATCAACGTATCCGCATTGGCAAAAGGAACTTACATCCTTCAGGTTTATTATGGCGGTGGCGCGGTAGAAAATACCAAGCTTATCAAAAAGTAATACTTTAAAGGTGACAACTTAATGGATGGGTGAAAAGGTCATCCATTTTTTTATGCCAAAAATGCAGATTTGAAAAGGTTTTTCTTAATTTAGCCCTCATTAAATAATTTATCAATGAAAAAAGTATTTTTACTGCTCACCTTTATGATGAGCTTTCTGCAGCTGAAAGCCGATGAGGGTATGTGGCTGATGACCATGATCAAAAGACTGAATGGTACAGACCTTCAGAAACAGGGGTTGAAACTCACACCTGAAGAGATATATTCTGTAAATCAATCCAGCCTTAAAGACGCCATCGTGCAGTTTGGCGGCGGATGTACTGCCGAAATGGTTTCTAAAGAAGGATTACTTTTTACAAATCACCACTGTGGATACGGACAGATCGCAGCACTTTCAACACCTCAGAAAGACCATCTTACGAACGGCTTCTGGGCAATGAAAAAAAGCGAAGAACTTCCGGCACCGGGACTTTCAGTTCGCTTTCTGGTAAGAATGGATGATGCTACAAGCCGCATCAATGCGAAACTGAATAACAACATGACTGCCGAGCAAAGAAAATCGGTGATTGATGCAGAATATAAAGCAATCCAGACAGAGAACTCTGAAAACGGAAAATACACCGTGGTTGTAAGAGATTTCTTTAACGGAAATGAATTCTACTACTTTGTATACCAAGATTTTAAAGATGTAAGATTGGTAGGAACACCTCCAAACGCGCTAGGTAAATTCGGTGGTGATACCGATAACTGGGAGTGGCCACGTCATACAGCAGATTTCTCTGTTTTCCGTGTGTATGCTGATGCAAACGGAAACCCAGCTGAATATTCGCCGACCAACGTTCCAATGAAGCCTAAGCATGCACTTCCGATTTCTCTTAAAGGTTATCAGCCTGGTGATTTTACTATGATCGTAGGTTTCCCTGGCCGTACTAACCGTTACCTTACTTCTTTCGGTATAGAGCAAATGGTGCAGAAAGATTATCCGGCTTGGGTGGAAGCGTCGAAAGTAGCGATGGACGTGATGAAAAAATACATGGACACAGACCAAGCCACGAAGCTTGACTATGCTTCACAGTACGCCTCTGTTGCAAACTATTGGAAAAACCGTCAGGGAACTATCGATGCGGTAAATAAAAACGGTACGATCGCTGACAAAAAGCGTCTAGAAGACAAGTTCCTCGTGTGGGCGCTTCTTCCGGAAAACGAAAAGATGTACGGCAGCGTTCTTAATGATTTAAAAGCCAATTACACGCAGTTCTCAAGCCGAAACGTGGAGCGTAACTATTCTTCACAGCTTCAGCGTAACGCAAAATACATCATGATTGCTTACCAACTTGGCTCCATGCTGAAATCGTATGCTGATCAGGATGCTGCAGGACAAGCTGCAATGAAACCTAAGGTGACTGAAGCAATCGACAGAATGTACGATGGTTTCAATACCAAGCTTGAAGGCGAGATGCTGAATTCAATGGTTGCACTTTATCAGCAGCGTGTGAAAAAAGAAGACGCATCACCATCTTTGATGGCAGTAGATGCCAAAACGCTTTCAAACACAGCTTACGCCTCGGTTTTTGCGACTAAAGAATCTGCAATGAATTTCCTTAACAACCCGGACAGACTGAAAATCGATGCAGATCCAATGATGAAAATTGCAAACGGTTTCGTAAACGACCAGAAACTTGCTGGCGAGAAATATGCAAAAGTAGATGAGGCATTCGCTAAGAACAGCCGCATATTTTTAGATGGTTTAAGAAAATCTCAGCCGGAAAAAGCGTTCTATCCGGATGCAAACTCTACGATGAGACTTACCACAGGTACAGTACAGACTTTGCCGGTACGTAACGACAGAAATTATTTCGGAATCAACCAAAAGAACAACTATTACACAGATATCAACGGAATGGTTGCCAAATACAAAAAAGGAGATGAGGAATTTGATCTTCCGCAGGATTTCCTTGATTTGGTAAAACGTAAAGATTTTGGTCAGTACAAAGACAAGAAAGGTTTCATGCCTGTAAATTTCCTTTCAGATAATGACATTACAGGTGGAAACTCAGGTTCGCCGATTCTTGATGGAAACGGACACCTTTTAGGTCTTGCATTCGACGGAAACAGTGAAGCATTGAGCGGCGATATCATCTTCGACCCGAAATTGCAGAAAACGATCAACGTTGACGTAAGAATGGTTCTGTGGATCATCGAAAAATATGGTAAAGCAGGTCACCTGATCAGTGAAATGACGTTAGTGAAATAATTAATTTTTAGACAATTATTCAGCCCACCGAAGTCTTTTGGTGGGTTTTTTATGAACGAAATTGATCTATATTTGAATAAGAAAAAAAATATATGTATTTCGAAAACTTTGAAAAGGAAGATAAAATTATTGATTTGATGAAAGCCAATCTGGTTTCAATTAAATTTCTCGTATTATTTACTGTAATCTTTGCAGTGCCATTTTTCATCATATGGCAGAACAGTTTTTCCGGTAATTTATTCGACAGCGATCATATTTTTGTGAATTTATTTTCACCTGTTGTCGGGATGATTATAGGAATCATAGTTCACGAATTAATCCACGGTATTTTTTTTTGCCATGTATGCGCGAAAGGGTCTTAAATCTGTAAAATTCGGAATTCTGTGGAAAATGCTCACACCTTATTGCCATTGCAAAGAACCTCTGAAAATCCGGCATTATATCATCGCTTTACTGGCTCCGTTCATTATATTGGGTATTATTCCGGGAATCATCAGTTTATTCACTGGAAATCTTATTCTACTCGTTTTCGGAATTGTATTTTCAGGTGCTGCGGCAGGTGATCTAATGATTTATCAGTTAATCAAAAAAGAAAATCCCGACGATTTTGTTCAGGATCATCCTACGGAAGCCGGTTACACGATTTTCAAACAAAAATAAAGCGGAGAAAATTCTCCGCTGTTTTTTATTGTTCATTTTCCGGTTCCAGCATGCCAAGTTCGCCGTAATGTTTTTTGAATTTGGCGATTTTCGGACCAACCACCGCGCTGCAGTAAGGCTGATTCGGGTTTGCGTTATAATAACCCTGGTGATACTGTTCCGCCGGCCAGAACTTCTCAAACTTTGTGATTTCAGTTACATATTTACCATTCCATCTTCCGGAGGCCTCAGAGGCTTTCATCGCAGCTTCAGCTTTCTCTTTTTCAGTCTCATCTTTATAGAAAATCACGGAGCGGTACTGCGTTCCGATATCATTTCCCTGACGGTTCAGTTGCGTAGGATCGTGAAGGAAGAAAAATACGTCCATCAGTTGTTCGTAAGAAATTATTTTAGGGTCGTAGGCTATTTCCACCACTTCAGCATGGCCGGTCTCGCCGGTGCAAACTTCTTCGTAGGCGGGATTCGCTTTGTGGCCGCCAGAGTAGCCGGATACCGCTGCATCTACACCTTTCAGCATATTAAAGCAGCTTTCCACGCACCAGAAGCATCCGCCACCAAAAGTGATATATTCCAAATTGTCTTTATCCATTTTCGGGGTTTTATTTAAAGGTTTTTTCGCCTCCTGACCGTTACATGAGGTCAGAATTAATGACATCAAAAATACTAAAATGTTTTTCATACTGTGATAACGGTTATCTATACTTAAAATTTTAAAAATTGTTCTTTTTTCCGATGACAGCGGATACTTGCATCATTCAGAAACAAAAATGAACATCTTAATGATGTTCATTTGTTATTTTTAAATCTCTACTTTTCCCAAACCAAAGCACTTGCACCCAGGATCGCGGCATCCGCTTCATCCAGTTCGCTGAACACGAGCCGCACTTTATTACGGAAAATAGGCAACAGGTTGCGCTCCATGTGCAGCTTTGTAGGTTTTAGTATGAAATCTTCTGCCTTGATCACGCCACCAAACAACAAGATCGCTTCCGGTGAAGAAAACATGACGAAATTTGCCAATGCTTCACCGAGCTTCTGGCCAGTATATCTGAATACCTCAATTGCTGTAGGATCGCCTTTCTTTGCACATTCGTGTACTACTTTAGAATTGATTGCCTCCTCCGGATAATCATTCAGCATTGAATCGGGGAATTCTGCGCGCATCTTTTTGGCAGTGATCGCGATTCCGGTTGCAGAAGCATACGCTTCCAAAGAACCTTCAGAACCAGTACTCCAATGTTTCCGGCCGCCCGGTTTTACAATCGTATGTCCGAGTTCACCGGCAAAACCATCGTGACCGTAGATAAGTTTTCCGCCAGAGATTATTCCGCTGCCCACACCGGTTCCCAAGGTCATCATGATGAAATCTTTCATGCCGCGCGCCGCTCCAAACATCATTTCACCGTAAGCCGCTGCATTGGCGTCATTAGTCATCTTGCAAGGAACACCGAACTTTTTCGTTATCAGTTCAGCAAATGGAATGACACCTTTCCAACGGAGATTCGGTGCCTGTTCGATCGTTCCTTTATAATAATTGGCATTCGGAGCACCCACGCCAATGCCGTCAAATTGCTTTTGGCTGGAATGTTTCGCAAGATGAGGGCTTACAGCCTCATACAGCGCATCGATAAAGTCTTCGGGATGTTCGAAACTGTCCGTGCGCATCCTCCCTTTCTCAAGGATTTCGCCACGATGGTTTACGATGCCGAATTTGGTGTTTGTACCGCCAATATCAACGCCTAATGCAACTTGCTTCGACAAATCTACTAATGCCATCCAATAATTATTAAGACACTAAAAATACGAAAAATTCATATTATGTTTAAAAAAACTTCACCATGCAATGCATGATGAAGTCGTTTAAATTAGTTGTTATGTACTGATTTTATGCGGGAATTTCGCCTTTGTAAAGGAACGAAACAATTTCCTTATTCACTTTTTCTACCATTTCGCTGAAGAGGTAGAAAGACTCTTGCTTATAAATTACCAAAGGATCTTTTTGCTCATAAACGGCACCTTGTGAAGAACGTCTCAGGTCGTCCATTTCTCTGAGGTGAAGTTTCCAGTTTTCGTCAATGATCGCCAATGAGATGTTTTTCTCGAAATCGTTTATCAGTGATTCACATTTAGTTTCGAATGCTTCTTTCAGGTCTGTAACCACGGTCATCGTCTTTATTCCGTCTGAAAACGGTACCTGAATCATCTTGAAGAGTGATCCCTGATTTTGGTATACATTCTCAATGATCGGGAACGATTTTTCTTTCAACAGATCCAGTTTCATCCGGTAATCTTCTGTAGCTGCCTTGAATACGATGTTTGCAAGTTCCGGAACCTGTTTTGTCTTAAAGTCGTTTTCAGAAACCGGCGCTTCCATGGTGAAATGTTTGATGATCTCATATTCAAACTCTTTGTAGTCGTTCTCCAGTTTTGTCTTTGTAACGATGGATTGTGACACATCAAAGATCATATTGGAGATGTCATATTTAAGATGATCACCAAAAAGTGCATTCTTTCTTCGCTTGTAGATCACATCGCGCTGCTTGTTCATCACATCATCATACTCCAAAAGTCTCTTACGGATCCCGAAGTTGTTCTCTTCCACTTTTTTCTGCGCGCGCTCAATGGATTTAGAAATCATGCTGTGTTGGATGACCTCGCCTTCCTTATGACCCATTCTGTCCATCATTTTCGCAATTCTTTCGGAACCGAAAAGACGCATCAAATTATCTTCAAGCGACACGTAAAACTGCGAACTACCTGGGTCTCCCTGTCTTCCAGCTCTACCACGAAGCTGACGGTCAACACGACGGGAATCGTGTCTTTCAGTACCGATGATCGCAAGACCACCGTTGGCTTTCACCTCACCCTGAAGCTTGATGTCTGTACCACGTCCTGCCATGTTGGTCGCGATTGTCACAACGCCAGGTCCACCGGCCATTGCTACGATTTCCGCTTCCTTTGCATGGAGTTTCGCGTTCAGTACGTTATGCTGAATCTTTCTTAACTGTAACGCTCTGGAAAGCAACTGCGAGATTTCAACCGAGGTAGTTCCCACAAGAACCGGTCTTCCGGCAGCTGTAAGCCTTTCGATTTCTTCAATTACAGCGTTATACTTTTCACGGTTGGTCTTGAAAACCAAATCCTGTCTGTCATCACGGATAATCGGCTTGTTGGTCGGAATTACTACTACATCAAGTTTGTAAATCTGCCAAAGTTCGCTTGCTTCTGTTTCCGCAGTACCCGTCATACCCGCAAGCTTGTTGTACATACGGAAGTAGTTCTGAAGTGTGATCGTAGCGAAAGTCTGCGTCGCAGCTTCAATCTTCACATTCTCCTTAGCTTCAATAGCCTGATGTAAACCATCAGAATATCTTCGACCTTCCATGATACGGCCCGTCTGCTCATCTACGATTTTCACCTCTCCGTCGATCACCACATACTCATCGTCTTTTTCGAAGAGTGTATAAGCTTTCAGAAGCTGGCTTAATGTATGTACGCGTTCAGATTTTACGGCAAAATCGCTGAAAAGTTTTTCCTTAGCTTCAAATTCTTCTTCTTTAGTTAAATTTTTAGCCTCCAGTTCAGCGATTTCGGTGGCGATGTCATTAAGGACGAAGAAATCTTTGTCTTCGTTGCCTGCTGACATATATTCCACACCTCTGTCGGTAAGGTCGATTTGGTTATTTTTTTCGTCGATTACAAAGTATAGATCTTTGTCAACCTTCGGCATTTCTTTGTTGTTGTCGGCCATGTACTGGCCTTCGGTTTTCTGAAGAAGTGCTTTGTTTCCGCTTTCAGAAAGAAATTTGATCAGAGGACGTGATTTTGGTAAACCGCGATACGCCTGAAGTAATTTGAAACCACCTTCTTTGGTGTTTCCGTTCGCGATTAATTTTTTGGCTTCATTAAATATAGCAGATACTGTTTTCTTCTGGATTTCTACAATTCTGTCTACAGAAGGCTTCAGCACATCATATTCCTGACGGTCTCCCTGAGGAACCGGACCTGAAATAATTAGCGGTGTACGCGCATCATCTACCAAAACGGAGTCTACCTCATCCACAATTGCAAAATTCAGCTCACCCTGAACGAGTTCTGTAGGTGAAGTCACCATATTGTCCCGCAGGTAATCGAACCCAAATTCGTTATTGGTTCCATAGGTGATGCTGCACTGATATGCTTTTCGGCGTGCATCAGAATTAGGTTGATGACGGTCAATACAGTCGATCGTCATGCCGTGGAACTGATATAGTGGACCCATCCATGCGGAGTCACGTTTAGCTAGGTAGTCATTCACGGTTACTACGTGAACCCCACGGCCGGTAAGTGCATTAAGATAAATAGGTAAAGTTCCGACAAGCGTTTTACCTTCACCGGTAGCCATTTCGGCAATTTTTCCGCTGTGCAGCACTACTCCACCGATGAACTGAACATCATAATGAACCATATCCCAAACTACCGGAGTCCCGGCAGCATCCCATTTGTTCTTCCAAACAGCGGTCTCACCCTCCAGTACGACGAAATCTTTAGTTGCCGCAAGTTCACGGTCAAGTTCGGTTGCACTTACTCGGATCTCGCCGTTCTGAGCAAGTCTTCTTGAGGTTTCTTTCACCAATGCAAAAGCCTCAGGAAGAATCTCATTTAAAATCTTTTCTTCGATCTGATATGAATCTTTCTTGAGTTGTTCAACCTTCGTGAACAGTTCTTCTTTCTCATCTACATTGGAAGAATTCTTAATCTGCTCCTGTACCTGCTCAATCTGAGTGGCGATGGAAGCTGTAGCTGTCTTAATTTTTTCTTTGAATTCTGCCGTCTTTCCACGTAACCCGTCATCGGTAAGTTCCTGAATCTTTGGTTCAACCAGCTTTATCTTTTGAACAACTTTTTTTACTTCTTTAAGGTCAGTTGCATTCTTATCGCCGAGAAAACCTTTCAGAACTGTATCTATAAAACCCATATGTCTGTCGCTTTGTGTCTGCCAAACCTGGCAAAAATGGTGGCACCGCAGTGCCTCATGTTAATAAAATAGGGCTATAGTAATTGCCTAAAGCCCTGAGAAAATTTAGTATTCGTCTTCATTCCAGAGGAAATCGTCATCGGTAGGGTAATCACTCCATACTTCTTCTATGGATTCATAGATTTCACCCTCGTCTTCAATCGCCTGAAGATTTTCCACCACTTCCATAGGTGCACCTGTGCGGATTGCATAATCAATCAATTCCGCTTTGGTCATCGGCCAGGGCGCATCGCTCAGGTATGAAGCCAGTTCTAATGTCCAATACATATCAAATAATTTTTTGCAAAAGTAAAAAAATAGGCGACATAAAAAAGTTTTTGTCGCTGATTTCCAATAATATTTGCGTGGTTTTTATTAATTTTTCACGATCCGTTTCTCAAAAACCATTCCACAAACTTTTTTATGCCAAAATGGAAATCTGTGGTCGGCCGATAGTGGAAAAGTGCGCGTGCTTTGGCGATATCTGCATTGGTTCGCAACACATCGCCAGGCTGCATCGGAAGCAACTCTCTTTTAGCATTGATGCTCAGATTTTCCTCAATGGTAGAAAGCATTTCATTTAAAGAGACCATGCGGCTCTCCCCCAGGTTAACGATCTCATAAACACCGGTATTGCGCTCCAGATAATGCATTGCGCCAGTCACTCCGGCAATGATGTCATCTATATAAGTATAATCCCGCGCTGTAGTGCCGTCCCCAAAAAATGGTACTGACTCTCTGCTGCTTATGAGTTTTGCGAACTTATGAATTGCAAGATCAGGTCTTTGCCGCGGACCGTAAACTGTGAAGAATCTAAGATGAATCATATCTATATGATAAAGATGATGATAAACATGACCTAAAATTTCGGCAGATCTCTTAGTGGCAGCGTAAGGTGAAACCGGCTGATCCACAGAATCCGTTTCGGTAAAGGGAATTTTTTCATTATTTCCGTAAACGCTTGAGCTTGAAGCGCATATCACTTTATTTACATTAAATTCAGCACAGATTTCCCACAGATTTATACTTCCGTTTACATTGACCTCACCATATCTGCCGGGCTGTTCGATTGATGGTCTTACACCGGCCAGTGCCGCCAGATGTACTACCATATCTATTTTATGTTTCCGGAAAATCTTCCGAAGTCCTTCAGCATCGCGAATGTCCTGATAATAAAGCCGGTAGCGGTCTGATTCGGTTTCGAAAATGAGTTTCTGAATATCATGTTCCTTTTCATTAAACGGGAATTCGAAACTTTTACCCACAGACTCCAGTGTGTTGCGGATTTTGATTCGATAATTATAAAAATCATCAAAGTTGTCAACATTAATGACAGAATGTCCGCTATGTAAAAGACACTCTACTAAATGCGACCCTATGAAACCGCTGCCGCCGGTGATCAGATAATTCATCTACTGTTTTTTGTGACAGACAAATTTAATTAAAAGCAAATCATTATTTTTACTGAAACAATAATGTTATGCAGTTTAGCGGCCAACTCCTAAAGATGTTCACGCAGAACGGAAAACCGATACAATATTTCCTTAATCTTTCACATGACCTCATCAACCTGAATCAGGTTATAGGAAAAAACCTAACGATAAAACATGTTGGATATGAGTGTGTATCGTGCCGCAGCGACGAAAAAATATACCGCATGGGCTTCTGCAAACGCTGCTTTTTCGAAAGTCCCTACGCCAGCGACACCATCATCCGGCCTGAACTTTCTACTGCGCATCTCGGCATCGGGGAGCGGGATCTGGAGGTTGAACAGCAAATTCAGCTGGCGCCGCACATCGTGTATCTGGCTTATACAGGCGAAGTAAAAGTTGGCGTCACGCGTGAATCACAACTGCCGACGCGCTGGATCGACCAAGGTGCTACATTCGCACTTCCGATTGCCAAAACAACGAACCGATACGAAGCCGGAATGATCGAAGTTGCGCTGAAAGAACATATCGCAGACAAAACCAACTGGAAAAAGATGCTCGAAGACGATTTCGAGGACGATCTCGATCTGGTGGATTTCCGCGAACGCATAAAACATCATTTCCCCGAAAATTTCGAGAATTTCTATACGATGGAGCGCGAGATGCTCCGCCTCGACTATCCTTATGAAGCTCCGGAAAAAATTTCATCCTGCACGCTAGATAAAAATCCGGAGGTTGGAGGCATCCTGAGAGGGATCAAAGGGCAGTATTTAAGTTTTGAGGGCGGAAATTTCATCAATGTGAGAGCACATGAGGGTTATGTAGTGGAAATTTCGATCACAAAGCCAGAAGAGACGTTGGCATAGTATTTTAATCAGCAAGCTGATGAAAAAAAAATACTTTCGGCTCGCTTCCATAATCCTCGCGGTAATAGTACTTATTACGCTGGTCATCAATTTTGGCGCTAATTTCTGGCTCCGAAATAATCTTGGGGGTTACATTAAAAAAAATTCGGATTACCAGATAGCCTATAAGTCGCTCAACGTCGACCTTTTCAGCGGTGATATTCTTGCGACCGAAGTAGAAATCGAAAACAAAAAAAGCGATGACCTCAATGTCATCGGGATTAAAGGAAAGGTCGATACCCTTTCAATCAGCCGCCTGGGCATCTACAGCGCACTTTTCAAAAAAGTTATCAGTTCAGATAACCTTTTGCTTGTCAATCCGGATTTGCAGATAAGACTTGCGAAACCTGTCGACGATAAAACAGGTAAAAAGCGAAATCCGGTCTCCATTGAAAACTTAAATATCCAAAACGGAAATATTGCAGTGACCCGGCATTCCGGCCAAAAGTTTATTTCGGTAAAAGATCTTGCGCTGAATGTAGAAAACATACAGATGAGCGAGGAAAGCGTCGAACGAATGCTGCCGCTTATCTTCGACCGTTACGACATACGTGGAAAAGAGTTTTTTTTCAGTCCAACGGAAGTTTACGCAATAACGGCGGAAACAATCACTACGGAAAATGCTAAAATGAGCGTGAGGAATTTCGCTGTGACGCCGCTTATTTCATTCCCAAATTTTGCCCGAACGCATCCAAACCAAAAAAATCTTTACCGTTTCAAGGCTGCTGAAATGAACTTCAAAGATATCGCACTTAGCGAAGAGAAAATTGCTTTGAGCAATGCAAATTTCGACAGTCCTGACCTTCAGATTTTCACCACAAACTCTAAAGCCGTCTCGAAAAAGAAAAATTTCAACCTTACGGTAAATATGGAAGATGTTCAGTTTAAAAATGCAAAAATCAGCGTTCTGCAGCCCAATGGCACACCAAAACTGAGCGCAGGAAACCTCAACGTCAACATCAATAAGTTTCTAATGAACAGCGAGACTTCAAAGTCTACGCTGCCATTCGAGTATGCAGATTTCAGTGTGGCGGGACGGCAAATCAGCTTCGTTTCCGAAAATCAAAATATCACGCTCGCAGCGTTAGCTTTAAACCCGAAATCTGCGGACGTAAGAAATATCCGTCTGAGTCCGGTTTCTGCCAACCGTTCGAAAACCGTAATGGACCTTGATGCGGAAAGGATTCAAGTAAAAATAAATGAACTGAAATTCATCGAACAAAAACTTAAACTCGATGTCGGCAATGTGCTTGTAAATTCGGTGAAGGGAAAAATATTAACCGCTAAAAATCAAGACAAAAAGAACGGATATTCCGGCATACAGTTTCCGCTGAAAATCGGCAATGTAGCACTACGCAACAGCAACATCATCATCGATGACGGAAAATCGCCGGTTGATTTCAGGTCTTTAAATGCCAATATCAGGAATATTGAAATGAATTCTTCGACGGTAAAAAACCGTTTTCCATTTAAATTCGGTGCCTACGATGTTACAACGCAGCACTTTGTTTACAATACAGAGTTCTATAATATTAAAGGTGACCGGTTCAAATTCACTAACAAATCCGTACAGATGTCGAATTTTGCCGCAACGCCCAAGCTTTCAAGCGCACAGTTCATCCGCCGAATTCCCGCCGAAAAAGACTTGTATGATATTAAAGTAAAGCAGGTTTCAGCAAGCGGAACGTGGGATTTTCTGTCTGAAAATAAATTTATGGACGCTTCACAAATCACTTTAAACGGGGTGAATGCCAACATTTTCCGCAGTAAGATTCCAAAAGATGACCTGACCGAAAAATTATTGTACTCTTCATTACTTCGAAATATGAAACTGCCGATGTATGTACAGAATCTGGAGGTGAAAAATTCGGTGCTCGAGTATGAAGAAGACACGAAAAAGAGCGATGGGCCGGGAAAACTTACGTTCGGAAACTTCAATATGAACGTGAAAAACATAAATTCCGGCAAGATGAAGGGAAAACCGACGCAGGTTTTAATCACGATAAACTGCCGGTTTATGAACGCCTCACCGATGAATGTAAAATGGAATTTTGATGTTTTGAATAAAACTGACGCGTTCTCCATCGCAGGAAACGTAGCGGACCTGCCGGCATCACGGGTGAATCCGTTCATCGAACCTTATCTGAAAGTGCGCGCAACGGGATTGATTTCCGATTTGATTTTTAATTTTAAAGGCAATTACAATGGCCTTGACGGCACATTAAATCTTAAACATCACGACCTGAAAGTCGCACTGCTGAAAGAAGACGGTGAAAAAAACAAACTTTTAAGTGCAGTAGCGAATATATTCGTGCGGTCAGATTCAGGGAAATATCCGGAGTCGGTACAGGTAGAAAACGTGGTTCGGGACCAAACCAAATCATTCTTTAATATGTTCTGGAAGGGGATTGAACAAGGTCTGAAGAAAACGTTGCTCGGCAACAATGCCGAAAAAACCGAGCAGGCCATGAAAAACACCGTTCAGAATACGAAAAACGCGCTCGAAGAAAACAAGGACGACCTGAAGAAAAGCAAGGAAGCGGTTTCAGAAAAAGTGCAGGATACAAAAGAAAAAGTCTCCGGGAAAACCAAAGGACTCAAAAATCTGTTCAGAAAAAAATCCGATTAAGAAAACCGGATTTTTTTTATTTTAGTTATCAAAATTATACCTTTCGTCCTCCTCCACAGGGATTTCACGGATAAAATTATCAAAGTCGGCACCTTCATAATTACTTTGCGCACCGTAAGAATCGATAATAATCCCAATATTTCCGTCTGTAGCCTGAGCTACATAAAGCACAGCATTGTCTTCAGGGCTACTGTCCGCCTCAAAGCGGTATGAGCGCAGTATTTTTAAATCTTGTGGCTGATAAGTTTCGCCATTATCCATCAGTTTCATTTCACCCGCCTCATTCATACAGAATTCGCGCGTCACGTCTTTTGCGGCGAGTTTGGCCAGTACCTGGCTTAGCGTAAGCATTGGTTTCGGTTGCATAATTTATTTTTTTGCTGTAACAACAAATATTGTGCAATCGTGTTCCCTTTTGTTTCAGAAGAGCCGAAAAACACCGCCATAAAGCACAAAAAAAAACGCTGGAAAAAATTTCAGCGTTTTTTTTAAGTACCTCGGACGGGACTTGAACCCGTACATCCTTGCGGATACAGGATTTTAAGTCCTGCGTGTCTACCAGTTCCACCACCAAGGCAGGTAGATAAATCTGAGCGAAAAACGGGATTCGAACCCGCGACCCCGACCTTGGCAAGGTCGTGCTCTACCAGCTGAGCTATTTTCGCAATATAGTGCGGATGAAGGGACTCGAACCCCCACGCCTCACGGCACCAGATCCTAAGTCTGGCGTGGCTACCAATTACACCACATCCGCATTAATTAAGAACTTCTTTTCTTTTTTTTGGTGAGTGCAAATATATAGACTTTTTACATTTGGTGCAAAAGAAATTTCGAATTTTTTTTATTTCTAATTTTTTCAGGCCTGCCATTTCTTTTACTCCTTTAATTTATTACTTTTACATTTTAATAATATAAGACAATGGAACTACAGGGAACAATAAAGAAAATAACTGACGTACAGACATTTGCGAGCGGTTTTCAGAAAAGAGAAATGATCATCCTTACTGAAGAGCAGTATCCACAGCCGATAAGCGTGGAATTTTTGCAGGACAAAGCAGACCTTCTGAATAACTACAGCGAGGGTGATAAAGTGAAAGTAAGCATCAATATTCGTGGCCGCGAGTGGACATCTCCACAAAATGAAGTGAAATATTTCAACTCAATCGTTGGTTGGAGAGTGGAGAAACTTGCAGAAGGTGGTTTCGAGAATGAACCTGTACAGGCCAGACCTCAGCAAAACGCTTCACAGAGCACACCTTCAGCGGGAACAGACGTTTTCGCGGAAGATGATGATGATTTGCCATTCTAATTTTTGGCTGACAGATAAAACAAAATCCTGCTTTCAGAAAGCAGGATTTTTAAATTTGAGCCTATGATTTACCTCAGTGCCGACGAAATTTCGTTTCCGGACCCTGAACTTTTAGATTCTGAAAGTGGCTTAATGGCAATTGGCGGCGATTTGTCACCTGAGCGGCTCCTTTTTGCGTATCAGCTGGGGCTGTTTCCGTGGTTCAATGAAGGTGAAGAAATTCTTTGGTGGTGCCCTGACCCGCGGTTTGTGCTGTTTCCGTCTGAAGTGAAAGTCAGCAAATCTATGCGGAAAATCTTAAATTCCGCGCAGTTTGTATTTACACAAAACAAGTGTTTTGAAGAGGTGATGCGACAGTGCCGAAGCGTTTACCGTAAAGATCAAGAGGGCACGTGGATTTCCGAAGCACTCATCAGGTCATTCAGTGTCCTGCATAAATTCGGGTACGCGAAAAGTTTTGAAGTGTGGCAAGATGAAGACTTGGTCGGTGGATTTTATGGGATCCAGATCGGACGTGTTTTTTGCGGTGAAAGTATGTTTTCGAAAGTGAGCAACGCCTCCAAAGCCGGTTTCCTGAATTTTGCATTAAATGCGCCGAATATCGAACTTATTGATTGCCAGGTACATTCAGACCATCTTGAGAGCCTGGGCGCAAAAATGATTTCAAAACACGAATTTTTAAAAATTTTAAAACAGAACAATGAATCCTGAAAAAGAAAAATGGATTTTACTGGTGGTCCTCTCTGTCATTTGGGGTTCTTCATTTATACTCATCAAAAAATCGCTGGAGCACTTCAATCCATACGAGGTTGGCGCATTACGTGTTCTGATCGCGGGCTTATTGTTGCTTCCGGTTGCCGTTCTGAATATCAAGAAATTCCCGCGCAAACATCTGAAATGGCTTATTCTGGCTGCAGTGACCGGAAATTTCATTCCGATGTTCCTTTTCCCAATCGCCGAAACCGCCATCAGCAGTAGTATCGCTGGCATCATTAATTCTATGATGCCCATCTTTGTAATCGTTGTTGGAGCATTAGTATGGAAATTTGAGACGACAAAACGACAAATCATCGGCGTGATGATCAGTTTTACGGGCGCGTGCATCCTGGCATTTTCGGGCGGCGAAGGCGGCGAATTCAAACTCATTCCTATTTTATTACTATTGCTTGCCACGTTTTGCTACGCAATCAGCACCACCACGGTGAAATCAAAACTCGGCAATATTCCCGCGAAAATCCTTTCAGCATTTGTATTTTCATTTGTGTTGATCATTCCATCAGCTGTCTCACTTGTTTTCGCTGGCTTTTTTAATGATTTTAAAAATGACGTCAATCTTTGGGCAGGTCTCGGCTTTGTGAGTTTACTCTCCATTTTCGGCACAGGCCTGGCGATGATGCTGAATTACAGACTTTTAAATATTTCCACACCGCTTTTCGCATCTACCGTGACCTTGCTGATGCCCGTGGTCGCCATAATCTGGGGCGTAATAGATGGCGAGACACTTACTTTATTGCAATGCATCGGCGCGCTGATTATCCTGGCCGGACTGATATTTTTAAGACAAAAATCGAGCGTGACAGCATTAAAAAAATTAAAAAAGTAAAACAGCTCAAAATAGGTTGCCAAGCGTAATTATTTTTAAATATTACCCGCTTTTTCTTTTTTTAATATTTCCTAAATTAGCCTAATGTTTATTACAGACTACATTTCCAAAGATTACCCCGCCTTCAACACGGGCGATTCTATAGAGGAAGCTAATGAAGTCGCAAAAGAATTTGGCTATTCACACGTCTTCATCAAGAAAAAAGGCATCTATCAGGGTGCACTGAGTCAACCGTTTCTGGAGGAAAGCCCGGACGGCACTTTAGCCTCATTAGCCATTCATTATGAAAAATTTGCGATCACTGAAGACAGCAATCTGCTTGATTCTATAAAGCTTTTTCACACGTTTAATTCCAATGTAGTTCCGGTCATCAATACAACTGAAAAATATTTGGGTTACCTATCGTGTGATGATATTTTCAATGAATTTTCAAAGTATCCACTTTTCTCGGAAAATGGCGCGGTGATGATCGTTCAGACGAGCGGGCGGCACTATTCTTTGTCTGAAGTTTGCCGAATTGTAGAATCGAACAACGGAAAGATTTACGGCTGCTTCATCAGCGCGGTGAGTGATGATTATATTCAGATTACTTTAAAATTCAATGCCGAAAACACCAGCTCGATAGATGAAACCTTCGAGCGGTACGGCTACAGCGTTGTGCAAAAATTCTATGATGATGAAAAAGAAGACCTGCTGAAAGACAGATTTGGTTTCTTAGGGAAATATCTTCAATTTTAAGCGCATGAAGGCAGCGATCTATTCTCAAAAAAGTGATCTGGACACCTTTCTATACCTGAGCAGATTTGTGTCTGAGCTTGAAAAACGCGGCATACAGTCTATTTTGTTCGAAGAAATGGCGAGTGCGATGGAATTTTCGAAGATCTTCGAAACTTTTTCGCGGAAGGAAGATCTTCAGGAACAGAAAGTGGACTGGTTTTTTACCTTCGGTGGCGACGGTACCATCGTAAATTCACTGCTATTCGTGCAGGATCTAGAGATACCTGTTGTTGGTGTGAACACGGGCCGGCTCGGATTTCTTTCCAGTTTTACAAAGGAAGAAGTTTTCCTTAAACTCGATGATATCATAAAAGGCAATGTAAACGTCAGCAGACGTTCCGTGATCGAAATCGTTTCGCCGGGGAAATCGATGTTTTTTCCGTTTGCCTTGAATGACATCACCATCTCACGCAAGGAAACCACGGCGATGATCACAGTAGATTCTTATATCGACGGTGAATTTCTGAATATTTTCTGGGGCGATGGTGTCATAATCTCCACCCCGACAGGTTCTACGGCCTACTCGCTGAGTTGCGGTGGACCCATCATTACACCGAACAATAATACTTTTGTCATCACGCCGATAGCACCGCACAACCTGAATGTGCGTCCGCTTATCGTGAATGATGATGTGGAAATCCGCCTGAAGGTTGAAAGCCGTGTTCCGCAATACTCGCTGTCTTTGGATTCGAGGCTGGTTCATATGCAGACCGACGTAGAAATCGTGCTTCGTAAAGCCCGATTCGAGATTTTGCTGATACACCCGAAAGACCTGAGTTTTTACGAAACCATTCGGCAAAAACTGCTTTGGGGCAAGGACAAGAGAAACTAAAGCTTTACCATAAAATTCTTAACTTTACAGACCTTTTTTAAGTACAATTATTCCTAAAAAAACAAATTATGAGCAGACGTTTCCCGGCAGGTGTTGCCACAGGCGATTTAGTGACCGAAATCTTCGAATATGCGAAGCAAAACAATTTCGCTCTTCCGGCGGTAAATGTAATTGGTTCAAGTAATGTGAACGCGGTTCTGGAAACGGCCGCGAAGCTGAACTCACCTGTCATCATTCAGTTTTCTAATGGTGGCGCGGCTTACAATGCAGGAAAAGGCCTTAGCAACGATGGCCAGAAAGCTGCAATTGCGGGTGCGGTTGCGGGTGCTAAACATATCCATACTTTAGCCGAAGCGTATGGCGCAACTGTGATTTTGCATACAGATCACTGTGCAAAAAAACTTTTACCATGGGTTGACGGTTTGATGGACGCAAACGAAGAATTCTATGCTCAAACAGGAAAATCGCTCTATTCATCACACATGCTTGATTTGTCTGAAGAACCGATTGAGGAAAACCTTGATATTTCTTGCAAATATTTCGAAAGAATGGCCAAAATGGGCATGACGCTTGAGATCGAACTCGGTGTAACTGGTGGAGAAGAAGACGGCGTAGACAACTCCGGTGTGGATTCATCTAAACTTTATACGCAGCCTGACGAGGTGGCTTATGCCTATGAAAGACTGAATGCAATATCTCCGAATTTTACCATCGCGGCAGCTTTCGGCAATGTTCACGGCGTCTACAAACCTGGTAATGTGAAACTTACTCCTAAGATTCTCGACAATTCCCAGAAATATGTTCAGAAAAAATTTGGAACATCAGATAAGCCTGTAAACTTTGTTTTCCATGGCGGATCGGGTTCTACTGTTGAAGAAATTCGTGAAGCGATTGGCTACGGTGCAATCAAAATGAATATTGATACCGATCTACAGTTCGCTTATACCGAAGGCATCAGAGATTACATGACCGGAAATATCGAGTATCTGAAAACACAGATCGGAAATCCTGAAGGTGATGATAAACCGAACAAAAAGTTCTATGACCCTAGGGTTTGGGTACGAAAAGGTGAAGAAACTTTCATGAAGCGATTAGTTCAGGCATTTGAAGATCTGAACAACGTAAATACACTTTAAAATATACTTTTTAAGTTTCTGAATTAAATTTAAGCTGCAAAAGTTGCCGTTTTTAAATTTAAATCTGGAACCTGAAAACCTAAAATTATACGAATGGCATTTGACTGGTTTAAAAGAAAAGCTAAAAACATAACCACTTCAACAGAGGACAAAAAAGATGTCCCGCGTGGGCTCTGGCACCAGACACCGACAGGCAAGATCATCGAGCATGAGGAACTGAAAGCAAACAACTATGTTTCGCCTGAAGACGGATTCCATGTAAGGATTGGAAGCCGCGAATTTTTCTCAATCCTTTTTGATGACAACAAGTACACAGAGCTCGACGCTAATGTAGAGAGCGTTGATATGCTGAACTTTAAAGACACCAAATCTTACACAGACCGTTTGAAGGAGGTGAAAGCCAAAACGAAACTCACAGATTCTATACGGAATGCTGTAGGAACAGTGAACGGCGAAAAAATAGTGATATCGTGTATGGATTTTGCATTTATCGGCGGGTCTCTCGGCTCGGTGATGGGCGAAAAAATTCGCCGCGCAGTAGATTACTGTATTGCAAATAAACTTCCGTACATGATCATTTGCCAATCTGGTGGTGCGCGTATGCAGGAAGCCACTTACTCGCTGATGCAGCTTGCCAAAGTTCAGGCAAAACTTGCCCAACTTTCAGAAGCAGGCTTGCTTTACATCGCCTATCTGTGCGATCCAACTTTCGGAGGAATCACGGCTTCATTCGCGATGACCGCAGACATTATCATGGCTGAGCCGGGCGCGCTGATCGGATTTGCGGGACCAAGGGTAATCCGTGAAACTATTGGTAAAGATCTGCCGGAAGGTTTCCAGACATCTGAGTTCCTTCAGGAAAAAGGTTTCGTAGATTTCATTGTAAAACGAACAGAAATCAAAGAAAAGGTATCGAAAACCGTGCGGCTTTTGGTTCACTAACAAACCATTAAAATTTACAGTCTCTCCTTTTCTAAAGGAGAGATTTCTTTATGAGAAAAACTTTACGCGTTTTTTACAATACTCTGAAAACCCTGAGCTTCACCAAGTTGCTGCGGATTCTCAAGTTGTGCCTTCCTAATCCGTTACTCACTATACTTGCGACTTACGCTACGCTGAGGAGCTTTGTACTGGCACAGAAGTTTTTCCCAAAGACCAGTTCAACTAATGGCGTCGGGAATGCGTTCCGCCATGCACTTTGGTGCTGCCTTATCATGATGTACTGCTGCAAGATCACATCGCCCGAAAAAGCGCTGAGTTTCTGTAAAAAACTTACGGATCTGCACGAAGAACTATTTCCGAATGAGCCACTGGAAAGACAAATGGACCTGCATAACAATGAGATTGGAATGCAGCTTTTCATGGAACTTTTGCCGGGCATTCACCGTCAGTTTTTCGAGAGCAGTTTTTTTATCGAGAAGCTTTTGGTAAAAATAAAAACCGCCAAAATCCTTTCAGATCCTGGCGGTGACTATAGTGGAAATTTGGTTTATCTTAAAAAATAGTGGCGCTTAGTTTTTCTTAATTCTGTAAAGTTTACCACTGTCTGAGATAGCATACAGGTTTCCGTCTTTAGCACTGTGCACATCGCGGATCCTGTCATTCTGATCAGTCATTAGCCATTCTTCGCCTACTACTTTATTATTCTCAATGACGAGTCGGATAATTTTCTGTCCGCTCAGGCAACCCACCATCAGATTATTCTTCCATTCATCGATGTTTCCTTTGTAGAAATCCATTCCACTCATTGAAATCGAAGGATCCCAATAATACACTGGCTGCTCAGTGCCCGCCTTCTGTGTGGTTCCATTATTGATTTTTTTTCCGCTGTACTCTATGCCGTAGGTTACATCGCCCCAACCATAATTCTTTCCAGGTTGAATCAGGTTGATTTCATCGCCACCTTTCGGCCCCATCTCCCCGTCCCAAAGCTGGCCTTTATGATCGAGCGCCAACCCTTGAGGATTACGAATCCCCGTCGCGTAAATCTCCGGTTTCCAGCCTGAAATTTTTGGATTACCAGGCGCAGGTTTACCATCGGTAGTGAGCTTAAGAACTTTACCTAAATACGCATCCTGACGCTGAGCATACGGCCGCATTTCCATATCTGACCGTTCACCGGTACTTACAAAAAGATGTCCGTCACGATCGAATACGAGGCGGCTGCCGAAATGTTTATCGCCATCATAAGTAGGTGTGGCGCGGAAAATTACGCTTGCATTCTCGATATTTTTTTCGTCCATTGAAAGTTTTCCTTTCGCAACAGCAGTATGATTTCCACTGGAAACAGGTTCAGAAAAGGACCAGTAGATCATTCGGTTTGATGCAAAATTCGGGTCCAGCGCCACGTCGAGGAGTCCGCCCTGCCCTTTTGAATCCACTTTAGGCAAACCTTCAACTTTCATTACGTTCTGTCCGTCAGCTGAAACGATACTCATGTAACCGGTTTTTGAAGTGATCAGCAAACGGCCATCCGGCAATGTGGTCATACCCCACGGCTTTTCAAGGCTTGAATTGATTACTTCCACTTTGTAAGGTGTATTGGTTTTAACGCCGGCAATGCGGGTCTGCCCTTCAAATGCAGGTTGATATTCCGGTGAATTTTTAGCGGCGGTTTCGGGATTGCTAAGGGTTCCGTTTGGCTGCGTTTTAGGTTCCTGATAGGAGTTGTGGTTGGTACCGCCACACGAACTTAGAAAAACGAGACCGCAAACGGGTAATACTTTCAGTAAATAAGTGATCATGATATAATTTTTTGCGCTTCGTAATGCAATAATTGTTCCGTGAAACATCTGGAAAGTTTAACTTATTTCTTTAAATATGAACAGGACGCAGATATACTTTTTCGTGCTGATAATGAAAGTGGTACAGTTATTCGGCACCAATTTTCGTATTTTTGCAGATTGGAAGAATATTTGTTCTTTCTTGAGATATATTATGAAATTTAAATTAAAATCTGAATTCAAACCCACCGGTGACCAGCCACAAGCCATTGAGAAACTGGTGAAAGGTCTTGAAATCGGCGAAAAATATCAAACATTACTCGGCGTTACCGGTTCGGGTAAAACCTTTACTGTAGCTAATGTTGTGAATGAAGTTCAAAAACCTACTTTGGTTTTGGCTCATAACAAGACGCTTGCTGCCCAGCTTTTTATGGAATTCAAAGAATTCTTCCCCGAAAATGCGGTAGAGTACTTTGTGAGCTACTATGATTATTACCAGCCCGAGGCATTTATCGCGTCCACAAATACCTACATTGAAAAAGATTTATCCATCAATGAAGAAGTTGAGAAACTAAGACTTTCGGCCTCTGCGAGTTTGCTTTCGGGCAGACGTGATGTACTAATCGTAGCCTCGGTTTCCTGTATCTATGGTATCGGTAATCCGACAGAATTCAATAAATCTTTAATCGAGCTGAAGAAAAGCAGCAAGATTACACGGACAGATTTTTTACACAAATTAGTCAATGCACTGTATGCAAGGACATTAAATGAGTTTACACGCGGTACTTTCAGGGTGAAAGGCGACGTGATCGATGTGTATCCGGCATATGCTGATAATGCGGTGCGCGTGCAGTTTTTCGGTGACGAAATAGAGAAAATCCACAGTTTCAATCCGCTTACCGGAAATGTGATGTCGGAGTTTGACGAAATTAATATCTATCCCGCCAACCTTTTTGTGACCTCGAAAGAAACCCAGCACAGCGCCATCCGGGAGATTCAGGACGATATGGTGAAGCAGGTCGACTTTTTTAATTCGATTGAAAAACCATTTGAAGCAAAACGACTGCAGGAAAGAACCGAACTTGACCTCGAAATGATGAAAGAACTCGGCTACTGCAGCGGAATTGAAAACTATTCGCGTTATTTTGACCGCAGATTGCCCGGTACCAGACCTTTCTGTTTGTTAGATTATTTTCCGAAGGATTTCCTAATGGTGATTGATGAAAGTCACGTTACGGTGCCGCAGGTCCACGCAATGTACGGCGGAGACCGCAGCCGTAAAGAAGTGTTGGTAGAGCACGGTTTCCGGCTTCCCGCCGCCATGGATAACCGTCCGCTGAAATTTGAGGAGTTTGAGGCGATGCAAAATCAGGTGATTTATGTCTCAGCCACGCCGGCAGACTATGAACTTGAAAAAAGTGGCGGCGAATATGTAGAACAGATCATACGGCCGACCGGACTTTTGGATCCCGTTATCGACATCAGACCGACGATCAATCAGATTGATGACCTCATCGAGGAGATCCAAAAGCGTACGGAACTGGACGAAAGGGTTTTGGTGACCACTTTAACCAAAAAAATGGCCGAGGAACTGACCAAATATTTCACACGGTTTGGCATCCGCACCAGATACATTCACTCCGATGTGGAAACGCTGGAGCGAATCCAGATCATGCAGGACCTTCGTGTGGGGCTTTTTGATGTGCTGGTGGGCGTCAACCTTCTCCGTGAGGGTCTCGATTTACCTGAAGTTTCACTGGTTGCGATTTTGGATGCTGATAAGGAAGGAATGTTGCGTTCACGCCGCTCATTAGTTCAAACGATTGGGCGTGCGGCAAGAAATGTGAACGGAAAAGCCATACTTTACGCTGATAAAATGACCGGTTCCATGCAGCGCGCGATTGATGAAACCAACTACAGACGTCAGAAACAGATGGAGTATAATGAGAAGAACGGATTGGTTCCGACCTCTTTAAACAAGAAAATTTCCGAAGTTTTGGTTGGTCGCAGCAAAGATTTTCCGGATCCTAAATACACGCAGAAGGAAATCCTTAAACAGGTTGCTGAAGACAAAGCCAATTTTGGCAAAGACGCCACCGTTCTGATTGCAGAAAAACAAAAAGCGATGGAGGCGGCCGCGCGGAACCTGGATTTTATAAAAGCAGCTAAATTAAGGGACGAAATCGCTGCGCTGAAGGCGTGATCAATAATTCAGAACTGATTCTTTGAAACTTAATCAGTTGGGATTAAGGTTATTGTTGCGGGAATAAAATTTAGATCTAAAACTTATAAACCTTATTTTTTGAAGTGGCAAAATTCACCTTTCCGCGAATCGGAATCAGCAAATCCATCAACCCGTTCACTTTTATCTCATAAATCGTACTCAGCTGCATGCCCAGCTTACCTTTTGGCATTCCCTGGCGGTGCATCCACTCCAGGTAATGCACCGGAATATCAGCAATTACAACGTCTTTATACTTGCCAAAAGGCATTTTCTGGATGCAGATTTCCTCCAGGATCTGCGGATTCATCATGTCCATCATCAGATAGTTAGGTCTATTTTTTCTTCAATTTCTTTAGGTTCAGGCATAATGAGTTCATTGTCTTCATCCGAAAACTCATCGCGGTAAACCTGAATCAGCATTACAGTGATGGAAACCATTATCGGCCCGAAAATAAGGCCCATAAACCCAAAGATATTCATCCCGGCAATGATGCCGAAAACGGTGTTCAGAGGATGAATGTTTTCGAGCCTTTTTAAAAGTGTAAAGCGTAAAAGATTATCAGTAAGTCCTACAGCGATCAGGCAATAGACTGCTAAACCCAGTCCCGGGCCTAAATTACCCTCCGCGATCATGAAAATGCAGACCGGCACAAAAACGATCGCGCCGCCCACAATCGGGATCATCGACGTCACTGCGGTAAGTGCAAATAAAAGAACCGGACTTGGCGCATCGAAAATAAAATAACCGATCAAAGCTACAATTCCCTGACCCAGCGCAACCACCGGTATTCCGATAGCGTTTGCAATCACCATATTCCTGAATTTATCGCCTAAAAGATTAACATTCGATTTTTTCAAAGGGGCTGAACTTTTTACCAACTTTTCGAAAAATCGCGGTCTTTCGAGCATGAAATAGAGGATAAAATACATCGACAGCACGACGGTAAGTGTATTGAAAGTACCGCTCAGCGCCGATGTGGAATATTTACCGACAGAATCTTTCAGTTTATCAAGGTTTTCTTTGCTCAGCAAATCCACTTTGGTTTTGGCATAAACGAAATCGTGAATCTTATCTACAAAAACATTGAATTTCTGCATGTATACCGACGCATTTCCGAGTTTCTCCAGCAGCAAGTCCGCGATGAAATATACCGGCAGAATAAGGATAACGAGCGTCGCAAAAATGATGACTGCCGATGCCTGCCACGGTTTCCATTCGCGTTCTTCCTGCAGATACAGATTGTATTTGCGGGATATGATGTATAGTGTTATCGCGCCGAGCAGCGACGGAATAAACAGAGAAAGATTATAACAGATCAAACCCGCCAAAATCAGGATGACCGCGAGCAGGAAGATCTGTTTGATTTTTACCTCGCTGATCTGTTCTTTTTTATTTGGCATTGGTTTTCTTTAATTTTTATTAATGCTCGCCCTAATGAAAATATGAAGCCAATATCATCAGGCATTAAGGCCCAATTGTCTTGGAGCGCCGCAGAACGCGCAATACGCCGCATACATCACTGTCATATAAAACGGAAATGATGCTATAACGCCAATTCCGCAGAGCAAAATACCCGCAATGCTGATTAAGAATCCGATGAAGGATACCAACAAAAATGTACCGTAATTGTCTTTTGCGATTTTAAATGATTTGCTGATCGCATCCGTGAAGCTTGCATTCTCAAACAACAGGATGGGATAACCCAACAGGAACAAAGGCATCACAAAAAATGCCGGAAGAAAACATAACGCAAACGAAATGGCCACGATCACCGTACTTATTAAGGTGTAAATCACGATGTTTACAAAATTTTGGCGGTAGCCGATGAACAGGTCATTCACGCGCAGCGGTTGGTTATAATGGTAGCGGTTTGCGAGGTATAAAATTCCTACATAAAGCGGTGCAAGCAACAGACTCAATATTCCCGAAAGTCCGTAGTAAAGCCGGAAACCGGGTACAGACCATACATCTATGTCACCAAAATCTCCGTCGGCGCTTATTATTTCATCTGAAAGTGTCTGTGAACTGAAACCGGTGACCGGCTGCAGCACCATCGATACGCCGAAATATATAATCATCGCCAATATACCGTACAGAAAGATTCCCTTATAAAGATCGAACGCGTGAGAAATGATATCGCTCCAGTTCTTTGATCGGTTTGTCTCGCTGAATTCCTGAAATGTGCTCATAAGTTTAGTTTTTTAATGTAACTCAAATTTAAAGTAAAAAGGAGAATATCACATTTAAAAAAAACAACAGTTACTTCACTTCATTGAAATATTGTCGGTAAAGCGTGTAGATCATCGCATGTATGAACGGGAAAGTGAAGAATATCCCAAAACCGCACAGCAGGAACCCGCTGAGTCCGAAGATGAGCGCCACCGCCATAGAGATGAAAATAACCGCGAAATTTTTCTTCAAAACTTTGAACGTCAGAGAAATCCCTTCAAAAGCCCGAATTTGCATGAAAAACATAAGCGGAATACTGAACAGTGTTACAAAATACCAAACTATTCCCAGTAGCAGAAGCGCGTTCGCATAAGTGAAAATGATAATCCAAAAAAGGTGGAACGCAAAAAAATTGAAGAAAGCAAATCCCTGATAACCTGCGAACACATCTGTAAAATTGATTTTTTCCTTAAGATCAATCTTACGGTAAATGGCATACAACCCCACCGCCAGCGGATTGATAAGCGCCATCAGAAACAGAAATGCAAGTGCGAAATTACGCGCCTGAGGCAAACGTGAGATCTCTTCCACTTTTTTGTTGAATGCGGCAATATCGGTCTGAACCAATTCTTTGTGTTCCATAAAAAGGTCCCATAAACCAAAATGCTGCAAAAGATACCAGTAGCCCACGAAAAAAAGCAGGAAATACCAAAAACTGAACATCAGCTGATACAGGAGCGTGCGGTTCCAATAGCTGAATGCTGTGCGAAGTGTGTAAGACAGGCCGTTGTCGGGCCTTTTAGAATTTTGCATGCGCAAAAATAGGACTTTAAGTATAAAAGCAGAAGTACAATTTCGTGCTGGCCGCGTTTTCAGTATTTTTGTGCCGATGTTTCCCGCTGCACATGCTCAATTCGATAAAATGGATCAACTGTCACAACAGCAGATTCCGTTTTTCTATATCATTGATTTTGAGGTTGAAAATATTGAAATATTTCGTGAAGATGAATTGCTATTTTCAGGCTTAATGATTGACTTTGAATACATTAAAACACCCAAACCACGACTTGATTTGGCGCGAAACTTTAAATTCAAATCAAACCCGGCAAGTCTTGAAGATTATGAAAAGGGCTTTCAACATATACAGAAACACCTGAAAGAAGGCTACAGCTACCTCGCAAATTATACCTGCAGCACAAAAATTGAAACCAACCTTTCTGCGGAAGAGATATTTGCGCGTGCAGAAGCCAAATACAAAGTATTTTACCCTGGAAAGTTTGTATTCTTCTCACCTGAGACCTTTGTGGAAACAGACGGGAATAAGATTAAAACGCACCCGATGAAGGGAACGATCGATGCAGCGGTAGAAAATGGGGCTGAACTTCTGAGAAAAGACCCCAAAGAGCAGGCGGAACATTACACCGTGGTCGATTTGCTTCGGAATGACCTCAGCATGGTAGCGGAACGAGTATGTGTGGATGAATTTCAACGCGTCGACCTTATAAGAACCAACAAAAAAAATCTGTACGCGATGAGTTCTGAGATTTCAGGAACACTGAAACCGGAATTTCGGGGAAAAGTTGGCAGTATCATGCGCACGCTTTTACCGGCTGGATCAATTTTAGGCGCTCCAAAAAAGAAAACTTCAGAGATTATCCTCGAAGCTGAAAACCACAAAAGAGGATTCTACACGGGTGTTTGTGGCTATTTCGACGGGAAAAACCTTGATTCCTGCGTGATGATCCGCTTCATCGAACTCCAGGGCGAAAAAATGTTTTTTAAAAGTGGTGGTGGCATCACACATTTAAGTAAATTGCCCGATGAATACGAAGAGATGAAAAACAAGATTTATGTCCCAATTTATTGAAAGCATCAGGGTTGAAGACCGAAAACTTCACCTGCCTGACCTGCACCAGCAACGCGTGAAACGCACATTCGAGCATTTTGGGAAAGAAAACCCAATAGATATTTCGAAAATTTACAGGGACCTTCATCATGATGGCGAAGGGCTGTTCAAGCTTCGGATCGTTTACGATTTTGAAAAGGTTTTACAGACTCAGCTAATTCCTTACGCGATTTCGGAACTGCACTCTGTGCGTCTTGTGGAAAATAATCTGTACGATTATGCTTTTAAATTCGCCGACCGAACAACCCTTGAAAACATGCGGCGCGAGGCAAAAAGTGATGAGATAATCATTGTAAAAAACAATCGTATCACCGATACTTCGTTCTCGAACTTACTGTTTAAAAAGGGTAAGACCTGGTACACGCCTTCTACTTTCCTGCTCAATGGCGTGCAGCGCCAGCATCTTTTGAAGACAAAAAAAATAAAAGAAACGGAAATCACTGTTCAAAATCTGCGGGAATTCTCTCACTTTCAAATCATTAACGCGATGAATGATTTCGATGATATGTTCATCTATCCATTAAGCATAATTCAAAATCTTCCTTAAAACACAGCCGTTTAAAACATTGATTTCCACTATTTAAGGTTGTTTTTGCTCTTCGTTTTTCTGCTCTGTTTTAGTTTCATTTTGCGCCGCCTTCTTTTTCTCTGCTGATTTGGCTTCTGCTTCCTTAGCTTTTTTAAGCTGTTCGGCCTGCGCAGCCTCGTTCTTTGCCTTATTTAATGAATCCTGATATTTTAATGATGATCTTCGGATCTGTGCAGCAATATCAACTGACGTAGCGCCCGTTGAAAACGAGTCTACCGCAATGGTGTCATACGGAGCAGCCTCCGAAATTTCGCGCTCGGTTTGCTGCTCGGCGAGCTTTTTATCACCACAGGAAATATTTAAAACCAAAAGGAATAGAAGTAGATATTTCATATTATTCTATTTTAAATTCCGCAATCGCAGGGTAATGATCAGACAGTTTTTTTCGCCGGTCCACACGGTAAGAAACGGGAATAATTTCAGGTGAACAGAAAATATAATCAATACGGATCGGCACTTTATAATCATGGAAACTGGTCGCATTTCCGCGGCCTACTTCCGCAAAAACGTCTTTCAATCCTTCAGAAAGCTGATAGTATTCGTAAGAATTCGGTACCGCATTGAAATCACCGGCTAAGATGACAGGGTACGGCGAATCTTTAATGGTTTTTTGAATGACTTCAATTTCACGCTGATGCGCCTTGAAGGTCGGAATCAGAGTTTTGCCAATATAGCGGAGTTTCTGAATGTTTGTATTATAATCTTCCGCAGGTTTCACTTTACTTTTATCAAAAGAAAACGGATTTAAGTATACATTGATAAAACGAATTATTTTTCCTTCAATCTTAATATCTGCAAAAAAAGCTTCGCCATTTTCAGAGGTCGGAATTTTTTCCTGATGAATGATTTCTGTTTTTGAATTTAGTGCCAGCAAATCGAAATTGCTTTTATAGCGGTAGCCAGGGACGTCAAAAAGCCCTAAATGCTCCTGTGCCATAGCGACTTGCGCCCTTGACTCCTCTATGTACCGGTAAATGGAGGGCCGGCCGTAAGTACCGCCTTTAATATTCATCGTCAAAACCTTTAGATTGGCTTTTTCTTCACTTGCAGGACTATAGTTCACCCATCGCCGAATCGGATTTATCATTAAAAGTGTCAGAACCAAAAACAAAATTGCGCGCTTTTTCCGCATGATAATCCAGATGATGATCAAAATTATGTTTAAAATCATCAGCGCCGGAAACGTAAGCGAAAGTATATTAAGCCATGGGAAGGTCTGCGGCGCAATAACCGAATTCAGCGTTGTTCCCGCAAGCAGTGCCAGGATAAAGAAGTGCGCAAGCGTGGAAATTGAGCGAATGATTTTCACGGTTTCGTATTAATTGAACCTGTACAGATGCTTTCGCCAAATGCGTGCTAAGATGAATCCTACCAGCGCGCCACCCACGTGTGCCAGATGCGCGATTCCGCCCACATTTCCGGAAACTCCCAGGTAGATGGAAACAAGGATGACGATGGGCATCAAATATTTAACTTTAATCGGAACCGGAATAAACATCAGCCCGATTTTAGCGTCCGGATAAAGGGTAGCGAAAGCTGCGATAACACCGAAAATCGCACCTGAAGCGCCAACCATCGGGATGGTGATGATGTTTCGCAATGAATTTACGAGCACTTGCTGTTCAGCCACTGCAGCCGCGTTGCCGGGAAAAGAGACGCTTTCGCCGGACAAAAACCCGTCCAGATCAAAGCCAAATGCGGTAAGCGATGATTTTATTTGTTCAATTTCAATGAAATTCCAGAGATTAAAGAGGAAAAATGCACCCAAACCACTAAGGAAATAGAGCAGCAAATATTTTTTGTCGCCCAAAACCTGCTCCAGCACCGGTCCGAAACTGAAAAGCGTCATCATATTAAACAAAATATGAAAAAAGCTTCCGTGCATAAACATGTGTGTAATGACTTGCCACGAATGGAAATAAGGCGAAAACGGATAAAAGGCCGCCAAGTTCATCGTAAGCTGATCGTTTTGCAAAAGCTGCACGAGTAAAAAGACTACAACATTCAGTATGATGATATTGCGGGTAAGCGGCGGTATGGTGTTGAACATTTTTTAAAATTTATTTTTAAGGTCATCCAGCGGAAGTTCTATATAGCAACGCTTTCCAGACGGTAGATACTCCGGAAAACCGAGCGCCGAAAAGTCTTTGATAAGCTGCTCAGCATCTGCTTTGTACAGGAAATCAAATCGCGATTTGCTGTGAATTTTGTTCCATTGGTTTTGGTAGAACTGCATGAATTCGTCTTCCGTCCTGTACTCCAGAATCTCAAAGAGCTGCTCCATGAACTTCATCACCTGAGATTCCTTAAGGCCTTCCGGAACGGCATCTATCCGCAGCACATTGTCATTGGCAATTATCATTTCAAAACCCAGCGCGGGCAGAAACTTCTTTATCGAACGGAACTTATTTTTCTCGGTTTCGTTCATGTGATACTCCAGTGAAAACAGCAACGTGTGCCGCTCGGTATTCTTAGTGAATTTTTGGTTGCGTTCCGAGACTACCAACCGGTGCATCCGTCCCAAATCGAGCATCAGCGTCTTGCCGTTCTTATTGTAAAGCCAGTATCCATTGGGCAAGCGCATAAGGTCCTCATCAAAATCTTCTTCTTCAAAAAGATTGATTTTTGAGGGTTCTGCGGAAGCAGTTGGCTGATACATTTCTAGCAGTGCGGCCTGTTCGCCCGGCACAATGCGCTCCTCAAGAAAAGGATTATAATCTCTGTCAACCGTTATTTCCGGCGCGCGGAAAATGGCGCTGCTTCCATTTTTTTGCTGCACAAAGGCTTCAAGACTCACATCTTTCTCAAAATCAAGGCTAGGCGCCACGTTGTAAATGCCTAAAGCTTTCTTAATGGTGGAACGCAGCAACGCAAAGATCAGGTTTTCATCCTCAAATTTTACTTCAGTTTTTTGTGGATGAATATTGACGTCCACCTTCTCTGGATCGAGTTCCAGAAAAAGGAAAAAAGTCGGAATATAACCAGGCAACAGAAGTCCCTCAAAAGCTTCCTGAACAGCTTTATTAAAATACGGACTGCGGAAATAGCGGCCATTCACGAAGAAAAACTGCTCACCACGGACTTTCTTGGCACCTTCGGGTTTGGCGGCAAATCCGCTGAGTTTCACCCAACCTAAATCTTCCTTAATCGGCACAAGAAGCGGATGCAGTTTGCGTCCGAAAATCTCAACGATCCGTTGTAGCAATCCCGATTTGCGTAATCTGAAAATCAAGTCATCGTTATGGAACAGTTCGAAATCTACGTTTTCATGCGCGAGCGCAACACGCTGGAATTCATCAATGATATGCCGGAATTCAACATTGTTATTTTTAAGGAATTTGCGGCGTGCAGGTACATTATAAAAAAGGTTTTTAACTAAAAAATTAGATCCAACAGCCGTCTGTATAGGTTCCTGAAACTGAAAACCGCCGCCTTCGATGTAGATATTGGTGCCCGTAAGTGATTCTGCGGTTTTGGTGCGGAGCTCAACCTGTGCTACCGCAGCAATTGAAGCTAATGCTTCGCCGCGGAAACCTTTGGTTGATATCCGGAAAATATCCTCAGTGCAGTGAATCTTTGAGGTTGCATGACGCTCAAATGCCAGACGCGCATCGGTGTCGCTCATGCCGCTGCCGTTATCTACCACCTGAATAAGGTTTTTACCTGCATCGCGGATGATAAGCTCAATCTTCGTGGCGTGCGCATCGATGGCGTTCTCCATCAGTTCTTTTACAATGGAGGCAGGCCGCTGCACCACTTCGCCGGCGGCAATCTGGTTCGCAACGTGATCGGGCAAAAGTTTAATTATATCTGACATCTAAAAATCTACAATGGCACAAAAATAACGATTAGATTTGGGATTAAATATTTAATGAATTGCTTTTAAAAGTTTAGACAAACACATGAGGTTGATAAGCATCGCAACAAAAAAGCTTCCCGACTAAAGCCGGAAAGCTTTTAATTATGACAAAATATTTATTTCTTCAAAGTCTTAAAGCCCATTTCATAGAGCGCAAAACTTAAAAGATCAGCATTTTCTCCGATTACCTGCTCGGTACTGCGCCCTGCGCCATGGCCGGCATTTACCTCAATTCTAACCAGCACCGGATTGCTGCACGACTGTTTTTCCTGAAGTTCAGCCCCAAACTTGAATGAATGCGCGGGAACTACACGGTCATCATGATCGCTGGTGATGATCATCGTCGAAGGATAGCAAACTCCTTTTCTAACATTGTGTACAGGCGAGTAAGATTTCAGATAATCGAACATTTCGCGGCTGTCCTCGGCAGTTCCGTAATCGTAGCTCCAGCCTGCACCCGCCGTAAATTTGTTATACCTCAGCATATCCAGAACGCCTACACCCGGGAAGGCAACTTTAGCCAGATCCGGACGCATCGTCATCGTAGCTCCTACGAGCAGACCACCATTCGATCGGCCGGAAAGCGCCATGTACTCAGGAGAAGTATATCCTTTTTGCTGCAGATACTCACCGGCTTCGATGAAGTCATCAAATACATTTTTCTTCTGCATTTTCGTACCCGCATCATGCCATTTTTTGCCGTATTCGCCACCACCGCGGATGTTCGGCACGGCGTAGATTCCACCATTTTCCATCCATATTGCATTCACAACCGAGAAACCTGGCTGCAGGCTGATATTGAAACCACCGTAAGAATAAAGGATGGTCGGGTTTTTACCGTCAAGCTTGATCCCTTTTTTGTAATTGATCATCATCGGGATCTTCGTGCCGTCTTTTGATGTGTAAAAAACCTGTTCTGAGACATAATTTTCAGGACTGAATTTTACGTTCGGTTTCTGGTAAATTTCAGATTTACCGCTTTCCAAATTGTATTTATAGATCGTTCCCGGCGTAATGTAATTCGTGTAAGAGAAATAAAGATCCTTGTCACCGTCTTTTCCGCTAAATCCAGACGCTGTACCAACACCCGGAAGTTCGATGGTGCGGACGAGTTTTCCGTCATAATCCATTTGGCGGACAGAAGTCACTGCATCTTTCATGTATTTGGCAAAGATGTATCCGCCTCCTGTGGAAACGCTGAGCACTTCTTCAGACTCCGGAATCACGTCCGTCCACACCGAAGGATTTTTGATGTCGAACTTCACCAAACGCATATTCGGCGCATCGCGGTCTGTAAGTGCGTAGATGATATCACCTTTTGAATCTATGAAATCGGTGTTGTGGCTATACCCTTTCTGGATCGGAATAAAATCTGTCTTATTTTTTAAATCTTTAATATAAAGCTCATTTCCGTTAGTCGCTTCAGACGCGCTGAGAATCTCGTAACGCTGGTCATCAGACACACCAACACCCATGTAGCGGCGCTTGAAACTGTCGCCACCGATCACAAGCCTGTCCTGAGACTGTTTGGTACCGAGCTTATGGAAATACACCTTGTGCGTATCTGTTTTTGCTGAAAGTTCGCTGCCGGTAGGTTTGTCGTAGCTTGAATAATAAAAACCTTCATCGCCGGACCACGAAACGCCTGAGAATTTCACGTCTTTAATGGTCTCATCGATGATGTGCTTGGTTTCGGCATCCATGATGATGATTTTGTTCCAGTCGCTGCCGCCTTCAGAAATAGAATAGGTAAGCAAATTGCCTTTTTTGTTGAATGAAATACCTGCGAGGGAAGTTGTTCCTTTTTCTGAAAATTTATTAGGATCTAAAAACACCTCCGTCTTCCCGTTTTTATCGGTTCTATATAGTACAGACTGTGCCTGAAGACCATCATTTTTGTAGAAATAGGTATAGTTTCCTTCCTTGAAAGGCGCGCCAATCTTCTCGTAATTCCAAATATTTTTTAGCTGCGAACGGATTTCTTCGCGAAACGGGATCTGCTCCAGATAATTATTGGTAAAAGCTACCTCGCGCTGCACCCAGTCTTTGGTATCATCTGCGCGGTCATCTTCTAGCCAGCGGTACGGATCCTCTACTTTCTGGCCGAAATATTCATCTGTGTGGGCAATTTTCTTTGTTTCGGGATAGATGCGGTTTTGTGTCATTTTTTGAGGTGAGCAGGCTGCAAGAAAAACAGCACCGGTCAAGATAAGTCCGTTCGCTTTCATTAAAAATCTGTTTTTTTCAAATTTATTAAATTATAATCAGTCGGTACCCTAAACATTTAATATTAACAAACTTTAAACTTTGATTTAGATTTTAAGGTACGCATTTTGCTAAAATCTTTTTGTTCTAACTATATTATTATGAAAAGAGAAACCGGAATTTTAGTTGCAAGCAGTTTGGGCTTGCTTGTTGGATTGGGAGTATATGGTTTTAAGTTATTCTTGAATAAAAAAGATACAGATTATAAAGCGTATTACGGAGATTATCACCGCCATTTTGATGACGGTTCCTATGATGATCACCACGGCGTAGAGCTTTATGCCATGCAATAACTCTGGAAAATTGTACATTTTCTTTCCTGTGTTCATTTGAAGACAGGATTTTTTTGTTTAAATATTTAATGCTGGCGAGCTAAAAATGCGGTTTTACCGTTGAATAAATATGGACAAAAACTTTATCAAAGGACAGGGCGCGCAGCGGAACGAACACAACCGTTTCGACCGTTTCAGCTGGGAACCTGAAGATGAGGAGCCTGAATCTCTAAAGGTCACTTTTACCGAAGTTTTTCCTAAAACCATAGTAAATGCGGTAAACAGCCCGGATATGCGGATGGATTATTCACTCAATCCGTATCAGGGTTGCGAGCACGGCTGCTCCTATTGTTTCGCGCGGCCGACGCATGAGTTCTGGGGTTACTCTGCGGGAGTTGACTTTGAACGCAAGATTATGGTCAAGAAAAACGCGCCCGAACTTCTGGAGAAATTTTTCCGGAAAAAAGGCTATACGCCAAAAACGATTTCGCTGTCCGGAAATACAGATTGCTACCAACCCACCGAGCGTAAATTTGAAATCACGCGTAAGCTGCTTCAGCTTTGTCTAGATTACCGTCATCCTGTTTCCATTCTCACCAAAAATGCGTTGGTACTGCGCGATCTCGATATTCTAAAACCTCTGGCCGAACAAGATCTCGTAACGGTTTCGTTCAGCATTCCCACCATTAATGAAGAAATCAGACGGAAAATGGAACCTCGCACTTCTTCTGTAAATAATAAACTTAAAGCCATTGAAACCCTGTCGCAGAACGGAATTGCCGTTGGTGTGATGGTAGCGCCGGTAATTCCCGGACTTACGAGCGATGAAAGCCTCCCGATCGTAAAAGCTATTGCTGACGCCGGTGCGAAAAGTTTCAGCTACGTCATTGTAAGGCTGAACGACACGGTGGAACCGGTTTTTGTGAACTGGATCAACGCTCATTTCCCTGACCGCGCACAGAAAGTTCTGAATCTAATCCGTTCGATGCGCGGCGGCAGTCTGGGTGAAAAGAGATTTCACGAGCGCTATAAAGGTGAAGGAAATATTGCTGAACTCATCCACAATACTTTTGCTCTTGCAAAACGGAAGTATTTCGCCGACCGTGAAATGCCGGTGTTAACTGCAGAAAACTTTACCGGAACACGCGCGCAGCAGCTTCGGTTGTTTTAAAGTTACCCGCACATTCGCTTAGATTCAAAAATATTTTGGAAGCAAGTTTTTGATTACTTTTAACAAAATTTTTTTCGATGGTTTTAAGCAGAATATGGAGTGCCTTTATTATTGTGGCCATTCTGGTAGCAAGTTTCAAATATTTATTCTCTGATCATTATAAAGCGATTTACAATGATATGGTGGTCGGCAAAAGCGGTGACACCATTCAGATTGCGACCAAAACTACAGGCGAACTCTCTACCAATGTGCAAAAAACATTGTTGCTAAAACCCGAAACCGAGGAAAACCGGATTCATTACCGCAAAGATTCCGCGACAAGCAACGTGAACGTTTACCGCGTACAGGGCAGCGACGGTGTGATCGGCACTTCGGAAACCGCTGTGAAGATATGTCTAGGTCTTATCGGTATCATGACGCTGTTTATGGGCTTTATGAGCATTGCTGAAAAAGCCGGTGGCATCAATCTGCTGTCGCGGATGATCCAGCCGTTTTTTTCGCGCCTTTTCCCCGAGATTCCGAAAAATCATCCGTCATTCGGGCATATGCTGCTGAATTTTTCAGCGAACCTCCTTGGTCTTGATAACGCTGCGACACCTTTCGGATTGAAAGCGATGGAAAGTCTGCAGACACTTAACGTTGATAAAGACCGCGCCAGCAACTCGCAGATCATGTTTCTGTGCCTTCATGCCGGCGGTCTCACACTGATTCCGGTTTCTATCATTGCAATTCGCGCATCGATGGGTTCAGAAACGCCTACAGACATTTTCCTGCCGTGCATGATCGCCACTTTTGCGGCTACGATGGCTGCGATGATCATCGTTTCGCTTTATCAAAAGATCAATCTGCTTCAGCCAGCTGTAATCGCTTACGTTGGCGGTATCTCCGCAATCGTCGGGTTATTAGTCGTTTACCTGGTAAATTTATCTAAAGAAGGCATTGACAATTTCTCTATGCTCCTCAGCAACGGAATTATCTTGCTGATTTTCTTTGCGATTGTTCTGGGCGGTGTTTATAAAAAAATAAATGTGTTCGACGCCTTTATCGATGGCGCGAAAGAAGGGTTCTGGACTTGTGTGAAAATCATTCCGTATCTGGTTGGGATGTTGATCGCCATCTCATTGCTGCGGACTTCCGGCGTTTTTGATGTGCTGATTGATGGAATGAAATGGTTTGCCGCGGTTGCCGGCTTTGACACCGGATTTGTGGATGGTTTACCTACGGCGCTCATCAAACCGCTGTCCGGATCAGGCGCACGCGGGATGATGGTGGATACGATGCAGACCTTTGGTGCCGACAGTTTCCAGGGCAGGCTGGCAGCGGTGCTCCAGGGAAGTTCCGATACTACATTCTACGTCATCGCGGTATATTTCGGCGCGGTGGGTATCAGAAACACACGCTACACCGTCACGGCCATGTTACTTGCGGACCTCGTGGGCATCATCACTTCGGTTATTTTGGCGTATATTTTCTTTGCTTAAATAATTTTAGTTCTAATTATTTTTGAACAATCAAACCCTTTTAACAACTTGAACATTGAACCCTTTGAACCCATTTAAATAAACCCATGATCCACGACAAAGATTACATCATAAGAATCGTAAAACAGTTTTCTGAATTTTTAGGCAAAATGATTCTGGGCGGCAAAAATGACGGCGACTCCACAGAACTTCAGCGCATCTTTGATACAAATATGAATGACACGTTCAAGATGACTTTTGAAAAGCTTGCCGAAAAAGACACGGCGAAAATCACTGGACTCATCGAAGCGAAAGAGCCCGCACACCAAGTTGCTTTTTACGAACTTCTTGGGCACCTTTTTTACTTTAAATTTAAGGAAGAGGAAACGCCCGGTTTTGCTGAAAAGTCAATTGTATTTTATGAACTGTTCCTTCAAAAGAGCGGTATCTTTTCTATGCCGATTGTTTCGCGGATCAGCGAACTGAAAGCCAACGTGTAACATTTAAAAAAAATTGCCGTCTTATTAATTAAAATTAATAATGAAGAAATCTGCTGCAGTTTTACTGGTTTTGTTCTCTGTCACCGCTTTTTCGCAGAAAAAATGGACGCTGCAGGAATGTGTAAATTATGCGTTGGAGAATAATCTGACCGTAATTCAGAATACTTTAAACACGCGGATCCAGGATAAATCGCTCGAAATTGCGAAGCGCGAATATTTACCATCAGTTTCCGGAAACATCAGCAACAGCGCTAGTTTTGGTCAGGGCCGAGATATTTTTGGGACCACGGACCGGAATGATAATTTCAACAACAATGCAAGCGTCGGCGCAGACATCCTTCTTTTCAATAAGGGACGTCTTGAAAAAAATATCCGCCGTACGGAATTTGAAGTCGCGGCTACAAAATACGATACCGAAAGAATAAAAAACGATATCTCGCTTCAGATTGCGCAGCAATATCTGTCTGTGCTTCTCAACCGTGAGATTGCTAAGATTTCCGCCAGCGCGCTCGAAAATGCAGACAGACTTTACCAGCGTGCAAAGATCACCACCGACGTCGGAACCACCGCCCGGACGGTATTAGCTGAAGCAGAAGCGGCACTGGCGCGTGAAAAACAGAACGTGGAAACCGCGCGTATCAATACTAACAGAAGTCTTTTTGCACTGGCAATGCTTCTTCAGCTCGAAGAATACAAAAACTTTGACATTCAGGATGTTCCGGTGGACGATACACTGGGAGCGCCACTTTTCACAGCTGAAAATATCATTGAAAAAGCATACGAAAACCAACCTCAAATAAAAGCGGCTGAGAGCCGAGTACAGGCCGCGGAGGCACAAACCCAAGTTACCGAAACTGCATTCTGGCCGGTGGTAAGCGCCAGCGCGGGTATTGGGACATCGTATTTTAATTCATTGGTAACCAATTACGCAGGTGCCGACATCAATGGAAACCCAATTCGTGAAAGTGGCTTTTTTAAGCAGTACAAAGATAATTTCGGGCAGCAGCTCGGGTTATCGGCCAACATCCCGATTTTCAACAAAGGAATTACAAAACTGCAAGTGGAGCAGGCTAAAATAAACGAAGATATTGCAAAAACGACCTTCCGGCAGCAGCGGCAGCAGGTGCTGCAGAATGTTCAGCAGGCGCAGTTTGACGCCGAAAGTAATTTCGCGGCTTTTTCAGCGGCCCGTGAGGCTGAACGCAGTGCGGAACTTGCACTCAATTTTGCCGAGAAAAGCTTTGCAGCAGGCCGTTCTACCGTGTATGACCTTAATGCAGCCCGAAACAATTATGCCAATGCGCAGGGATCTGTAGCTCAGGCAAAATACAACTATCTTTTCAGCCTGAAACTGCTTAATTTTTATGCAGGGATACCTTTAAGTCTTTAAATAATCATTGAATGCCGATCACTAATCTTGAAAGGTTTTTGCCTGAAGGCACGCTGCCTTTTCTGAAAACCTGGTTTGGTGAGCACATTATTCACATCAAAATTACGCGCAAGCGACAATCAAAGCTTGGGGATTACCGGAAAATGCCGGACGGTTCACATCAGATTACGGTGAACGGCACCCTACAACCTGAACTTTTCTTCTTTGTCCTCACGCACGAACTGGCGCACCTTATTGCATTTCAGGAATTCGGTTACCGCATTTCGCCGCACGGCCAAGAGTGGAAGCAAACGTTCCGAATGATGCTTGTGGACAGCAGTTCGGTGTATGCCAATGATCTGAAGCCCATCATATTAAAATTTGCAAAAGCGCCGAAAGCTAACTTTATGTCCAGCCCGGACCTTGTAAAATATTTCCATATAGAAGATTGCGAAGACGAGAGTTTATACATCGAAGATTTGGCTGATGGTGACCTTTTCATCTACCGCAATGAACGGTACTCCCTCGATGGAAAGCGGAAAAAGAACTATCTTTGCACCAACCTCGAAAACACGAAAAAATATATTTTCAGGCCGTTGGCGAGGGTAGAAAAAATCAGTTAAATAATATGTCCCAATCAAATAATTACTGCGTGATAATGGCCGGAGGAATCGGCAGCAGATTCTGGCCTCTGAGTACACAAAAATACCCCAAACAGTTTCAGGACATTTTAGGCACCGGCCGAACCATGATACAGCAGACCTATGACCGTATCAGCCAGATCGTACCGGCAGAAAACATCTACGTCATCACTAACAGCGAATATGTATCGCTCACCGAACAACAGCTGCCTGAACTTGACCTGGCCAATATCGTTGGAGAACCGATGATGAAAAACACTGCAGCATGTAATATCTACATGGCTAATAAAATTGCGGCCAAAAACCCGAATGCTAATATGATCGTGCTACCCGCAGATCATTTGATCCTTAAAGAAAAAACATTTCTCGAAAAGGTGGAATTGGCTTTCAGTTTGGCATCCCAAAACGATTTTCTCATCACGCTTGGTATCACACCAACACGTCCGGACACCGGTTTCGGCTATATTCAGTTCCTCGAAACAGAGAATTCAGATTATTTTAAAGTAAAAACCTTTACCGAAAAACCTGATCTCGAAATTGCAGAAAGTTTCCTCGAAAGTGGTGATTTTCTATGGAATGCAGGCATTTTTATCTGGAACACAAAATCGATTTTAGCCGCATTTGAAGAGTATCTGCAAGACATGTCGCAGCAGTTTATCAGTTGTGAATACAATACGGATGAGGAAGCAACATGCATCGAAACCATTTACCCGAAAGTTGCAAAAATATCCATTGATAACGGAATTCTAGAGAAGGCCCAAAATGTTTATGTAATACCCGCAGATTTGGGTTGGAGTGACCTTGGCACCTGGACTTCAGTTTTTGAAAACTCTAAAAAGGACGAGAATAAGAACGCAATTCAGTCCAAAAATGTGTTGACCTATCACACGCAGGGCAACATTATACAGATTAAAAACAAGAATAAAGCAGCAATAATCGACGGACTTAAAGATTACATCATTGTGGATACTGATAAGGCTCTGCTAATCTGCCCGCGTAAGAATGACCAGCGCATCAAAGAATACATCCACGATTTAAAAAGCACTAAAAAAGGCGACAAATTCCTCTAGAAAGTTTAGATTTGCGATTTTAAATTTTTGAGGTTATCTGCTGAATATCAACCTCGTGCAGACACGCCCAGTCACCACGGTAGCAGGGTTTATCTCCGAAGACCGAACATGGTCGGCAGGTAAGGTCCTTTACCTGCACCACATCTGCTTCCGCTTGTCCGTACCCCAAAAAACCCGCATAGGGATGTGTGGAACCCCACACTGAGATACAGCGCGTACCCACTAAACTTGCTAAATGCATATTCGCGGAATCCATCGAAATCATTACTTTCAGACGGGCAATTTGGTCGAGCTCTTCGGTTAACGATAGTTTTCCGGCCATATTCACGGAATTTGGGATTTGCGAAACCCATTTATCGAGTACTTCAATCTCCGTACTGCCACCTCCAAAAAAATAAACTTTGTCTTTTTGTGCAAGCAATCTGGCGAGTTCAAATGATTTCTCGAGCGGTAACATTTTCCCCGTATGCTGCGCGAAAGGCGCGAAACCAATTCCGGCTTTGTTGTCCGACAGAGTTCGGTAGGTGTGCGAAAGCTCAACGGTAAAACCCATTTTACGGAAAACATCGGCATACCGCTCGGTGTTAGGTTTCAGCGGCCCTTTTTCGATGTTCCAAATGTCTGTGAGATGATCTTTCGCGTCTTTGCCCTTGTCGATTATATGCACGGGAAAGCCTTTGCGGCGGAAGGCGCGACTCAAAATCTTCGTTCGGATCACATCGTGAAAATCCGCAACGTAATCAGGTGTGAATTCGGCATTAAGCTCTTTTGCGAGCTTCCGCATTCCCAGAAAACCTTTATAATCGTTGATGTCGACACCTTTAAATATAAAGTTCGGTAAACCTTTGAAAAGATCCCGAAAGTTGGCGCGGGAGAGAAAAACGATCTGTACGTAAGGATTCTGTTCCAGAAATTCGGTGAAAACGGGCACCGTCATTGCCACGTCACCAAACGCTGAGAAACGGTAAGCTAAGATGGTCGTCATTTTTTCAGTTGGAAAGCCACGGCATAGAACTTTATTTGCTTGGTCATCGCCATAAGGCCGTTGGCCCGTGAGGGCGAGAGAAATTCCTGCAGGCCAATTTCAGAGATAAAATCAAAATCAGAATCCAGGATTTCCTGTGTGCTGTGTCCGCTGTAGATGGAAACGAGCAGCGAAACAATGCCTTTAGGCAAAATACCGTCTGAATCGGCATCGAAATATAGCTTTCCGTCGCGGAAATCGGCATCAATCCATACCTGAGACTGGCATCCTTTGATAAGATTTGAATCGGTTTTCCGGTCTTCGGGCAAACCTTTCAGCTCTTTTCCGAGATCGATTATGTACTCGTATTTCTGTTCCCAATCTTCCAGAAAGGCGAATTCTTCTACAATTTCCTGCTGTTTTTCCTTGATTGTCATCTGCTCGCTTCAATTTGCACAAAGATAACGATTTCGGTTTTAGAAATTTGCGGCAGTTACTTTTGCGAACAAATCTGTGATTTTGTCTTCCTCGTTTTCCCAGCAAAGTTCAGTGGCGGCACGCTCAAGTTCGGGTTGGTAATGGGCACGTCCGTTCTGAAGAACGGTTTTTATTGCAGCAGCAATCGTTTCAGGCTCGTGATTTTCTACGATTTCCCCAATTTTAAAATCGCTGTAAACGCGCATCATCTCAGGGAAATTAATCATAACCAACGGTACGCGCGCCTGGATGCAGTCGGCAACTTTATTCGGCAGCGAGTAGAGATAACTCACACCACCGTTTTCTTCAAGACTTACGGCTACATCTGCGGTGCGAGTCACTTTTCGGAGTTCTGTAGGAATGAGCTTGCCTAAAAATTTTACTTTGTTTGATAGATTTTCACTGATAACCAACGCTTTGTATTCATTAATTTTAGGTCCGTCACCGGCAATTTTAAAGATAACACCTTCAAGATGTTTCATGGCTAAAATCGCCTGGCTGATACCGCGCGACTGATTGATAGCTCCCTGATACAACACAATTTTCGGCTGGTTTTCGGGGAATGTTTCGGGTTGCTTTAATTTTTTCGGAATATTTCGGATGACGACAGGATTCACACCATATTTTTCCGAAAACCACTGCGCATAACTCTCGCTTTCGGTCATCATATACTCAATTTTCGGCAGCAGGAAAGATTCCAGTTGGCGCCAGACTTTCTGTGTAAAACGGCCCTGAATAGCGGGCATTTCGGTGAAAATCTCGTGGCTGTCGAAAATCAGAGGTATTTTTAATGATTTTGAAACTAAATAATTCGGCAAAAGTGCATCGAGATCATTTGCGAGAAAGATGGTTTCGCTGTCAACGTTTTTCTTTAATTCAAAAAAGAGCTTCCAGTTAAATTCCGGATAGGCAAGTTTAAGCGATAAAGATTTTTGTTTAATGATTTTCACCGGATATGGCCGGCTGATCTCGCCGCTACCTCCATAATCATTACCGATTAAGATCACCTTGTAGCCTGCATTCCACAGTGTATCGCACACTTTCTCGATCCTTTGATCGGTATACAGATTGCTGAACGCAGAGACTACAACTTTCATTTCGGTCTTATGATTTCTTCAGCAGATGGTACACCTGGATAAAGCACAAAATGGCATTCGGAATAATGATTGGCCAAAGATAGTCGCTGAAAACACCATAAACTACAAACAGGATGCAGCCGATAAGGTTCACAATGCGGATTTTGGTAATATCTTTAAGTACAAAACTCAGCACGATAAAAAGCGAAGCGCCATAGCCAACAAAATTTGTAATTTCCGGGGTCATAAATGTAAATTAAAAGGGCACAAACCTACATATTTTCAATGAGATGCGAAAACTTTTTCCTGCCAATACGTCATTAAATGATTTTGGTCAAGTATTTGTAACTTTGATTGGCACTGGAAATCAAGAGTGATTTTCACTAAATTTTTCACAAATATTGAACAATTATATGGACCATAAATTTTCAAACGGTTTAGATCAGGTCTTCCAGCAAAGTAAAAGCGAGGCAAAACGCTTACAAAGCGAGTTCCTTAATACCGAACACTTTCTGCTGGGCATGATAAAAACCGAGAATTCCGCAAAGGAAATTCTGCAAAGTTTAGGCGCAGATCTTACGCAGATCCGCCGAAAAATAGAAAATATGTCAGCCGCAGGAATCAATCCGTTTGCAGCTGATACAGGGAAGATTTCATTTACTAAAATGGCTGACCAAGCCGTGAAACGTTCTGAACTGGAGTGCAGACAATACCAAAGTTCAGAGATCAACACAGTACACCTGCTTTTGGGTATGCTTTATAAAGCAGACGACCCTACTACTAGCATTTTAAGTTCTTATGACATTGATTATGAGCGCGTAACTGCAGAATACAGATTGCTGCTGAAAAACTCAGGTCAGGACCCAAAAATGAGCGCCTATGACGATGATGAAGAGCGCGAAGAATACAGCCAAATGCGTAAACCTACCGGAAACATCGGATCTGGTAAAAGCAAGACGCCCACCCTCGATAATTTTGGGCGTGACCTTACCTCTCTTGCAAAAGACGGGAAACTTGATCCCGTTATCGGCCGTGAAAAAGAGATTGAACGTGTTTCACAGATCCTGTCGCGAAGAAAAAAGAACAATCCACTCTTAATCGGTGAACCGGGAGTTGGTAAATCTGCTATTGCAGAAGGTTTGGCTTTACGAATCCAGCAGAAAAAGGTTTCACGTGTTCTTTACGGAAAACGTGTCATCACACTTGATCTGGCGAGTCTTGTTGCCGGTACAAAATACCGCGGACAGTTTGAGGAACGCATGAAAGCCATCATGACAGAACTTGAGAAAAACCGCGATGTGATCTTATTTATAGACGAGCTTCACACCATTGTGGGTGCCGGCAGTTCTACCGGAAGCCTTGATGCCTCAAATATGTTCAAACCTGCGCTCGCACGCGGCGAGATTCAATGCATCGGTGCTACAACGCTGGATGAATATCGCCAGTACATCGAGAAAGACGGCGCGCTGGAGAGACGTTTCCAAAAAGTGATGGTAGAGCCTACTTCGGTAGAAGAAACCGTGCAAATCCTTAATCAGATCAAAGACAAATACGAAGATCACCACAATGTAACGTATACCGACGAAGCCATCAATGCCTGTGTAAATCTCACGGCGAGATATATCACAGACCGTTTTTTACCGGATAAAGCGATCGACGCGATGGATGAGGCCGGATCCCGTGTCTACATCAAGAACATGAAAGTTCCGACTGAAATCATTGAGCATGAAAAACAGATTGAACTCATTAAAGATCAAAAGCAGAAAGCGGTAAAACGTCAGGATTACCTTGAAGCAAGAAAACTGAAAGATGAGGAAGAAAGGTTACAGATAGAACTGAACATCGCGCAGGAAAACTGGGATAAAAATGTAAAGGAAAAAAAAGAGGAAGTAACAGAAGAAAGCGTGGCAGAAGTAGTGTCAATGATGAGCGGAATTCCGGTGACGAAAGTGGGCAAAAATGAGCTCGACAAACTTTCGAATATGGATGAAATGATGAACGGAAAAGTCATCGGTCAGGAAGAAGCGGTGCGGAAAGTGGTGAAAGCCATACAGCGAAACCGTGCGGGCCTTAAAGATCCGAACCGACCAATTGGAACCTTCATTTTCCTTGGAACTACCGGTGTAGGTAAAACCGAACTTGCAAAAGTGATGGCGCGCGAATTATTTGATTCCGATGAAGCACTCATTAGAATCGATATGAGCGAATACATGGAAAAATTTGCAGTGTCAAGGCTCGTAGGTGCGCCTCCAGGATATGTAGGTTACGAAGAAGGTGGCCAGCTAACCGAAGCAATTCGCAGAAAGCCGTATGCAGTGGTGCTTTTAGATGAGATCGAGAAAGCGCATCCGGATGTATTTAATATCCTGCTTCAGATCTTAGATGAAGGTTTCGTCACAGATTCACTCGGTAGAAAGATTGATTTCAGAAATACGATCATCATTCTCACGTCGAATATCGGTACACGTGACCTTAAAGATTTCGGTGATGGTGTAGGTTTCGGTACATCTGCCAAAAAGTCCACCAGCGATGCACGCGCGAGAAGCACAATAGAAAATGCATTGAAGAAAGCCTTTGCGCCAGAATTTTTGAACCGTATCGATGATATCGTGATTTTCAACAATCTTGAAAAAGATCATATTTCGAAAATTATTGATCTTGAACTTAATAAGTTGTATCAAAGACTTGAAAAACTTAACTATAAGGTTGAACTTACGCAGGATGCGAAAGACTTTATTGCAGAGAAAGGCTGGGATAAAGATTTCGGTGCAAGACCGCTGAAGCGTGCCATCCAGAAATATATCGAAGATTTGCTTGCCGAAATGCTGGTAAACAAACAGCTTGCAGAAGGCGGAACGCTGGTCCTCACTGTAAATGAAAACCGTGACGGCCTTGTAGGCGAACCTGCGAAGAAAAAGCAAAGCGTTTAAACTAAATCATTAGAAGCAAAAAACCCTGTCTAAACTGACAGGGTTTTTTATTTGCTTTATTTCTTCTTAGTCTTCTCGCGTTCGGCTTCTTCACGCAGGAAAGGATACTTCTGTTTCATGTCTTCCAGCAGCTGCGGATCCAGCTTAAGGGCTTTTGCAAGTGCTGTACGGCCGCTTTTAGGATTGTTTATATGGAAATAGCAGTTGCTTAGCTGATAGAAGATTTCTGCACGGTTATGGAGCTTTGTGGCATTATTCAATACAACGACAGCTTCATCAAAATCGCCCGTAAGCATTAAAACTTCTGCATACGCATACCAGTTGTAAAAACGCGTTGGTTCTGTATCTACCAGTTTCTTCAGCGCAACCAAACTCTCCTCAAAACGACCGGAATCGATATATAAATAAGCCAGCCTCTTTTGGTAATCGAGGTTTGAATCATTCATCAGTACAGCTTCACGCGCAAAGTGCAGCGCCTCTTTCATGCCGCCCATCTCTTCATAAATGTAAGATTGCTCCATCATCGAAAGATAGAACTGAGGATCGTCCCGCAAAGATTTCTGGAAAGCCTGCAGAGCCAGCGCAAGCTGCTTGTTCTCCTTATAACACAGACCAATCTTGTAGTAGGTAAAAGATTTGGTATATTCAAGCACCAGCATTTCCTCATAAACCTCTACCGCTTTCAGCCACTCGCCCATCGCTTCATAGCACGCAGCTTTGTTGGCATAAACGCCCACGGATTGCGGATTGATTGCGAGCAGATAATCGAAACCACGGATCGCTTCATCGTAGTTCTTGCGGTTGAAATAAAACTGTCCATATTCATACCATGCGGTTTCCGAAAAGGCGAATTTATCAAGATAACCGTTCAAGAATTCGATAGCTTCATCCGTACGTTTGAGCTGATTGTAGCAAAACATAATGTTCTCCAGCGAATATTCGTCCTGTTGATCGAATGTAAGCGCCAATTTATAGTGTTTCAGCGCATTAAAAGGATCTTCAAGGTTCACAAACTCATCAGCGATGAAATTGTGCAGGAAATTTTCTTCTTCTTCCAGTTCCAGCGCTTTTTCGCAATATTCAATTGCCCGGCGCGGGTTTCCAAGATTAGAATAATATTTTGCGCAGCACACAAGAAAATCAGTGCTTTCCATTGAAGCTTCCTTCAACTCCATCATAAGTTCCTTTGCAGGCGCATAATTTTCAAGCTCCAGATAAACCTCGAATTTCTTTATCTTCAGTTCCAGTGAATTGGGGTGCAACTTCATTGCAAAATTGGTCGCCATTTCCGCAAAGGTAATGTCGCCCATTTCAAGGTAGTGAATGATGATCTCCTCGTACTCTTCAGTTTCGAAGTAGAGTTCATCATTGTTTTCTACCATTTCTTCGAACTTCTTTACAAGCTCGTTTTCAAAAAATTCTTCCAATATATTTTCTCAGTGTTATTTCCAATGTTTGAATTTTACTTACAAACCCCGAAAAAACTTTTTTATAAAATTTGTGCGGTTTTAAATCCAGTTTCGCGCCTTTATGTGTTTTAATCAACCATCTGACGCATTTAATAATGATATTTAAAAAATAATTTTACTAAAGTTCGCAAATCCGGCGGAATTGCACTTCAGTAATCCGCATTTTTATTGCAGACTTTTAATTTTAAGTATCATCTCATCTCCCAGACCATCCGCTTCGGTCTGTGAAAACGCTTCCGTGTAGATCCGGATAATCGGCTCAGTATTCGATTTTCTTAAATGAACCCAGTTCTCTTTGAAATCAATTTTTACACCGTCTACAGTAGAAACCTCATCATTTGGATACAAATCTTTCATCTTTGTTAAAATTCCGTCTACATCAATATCCGGCGTAAGCTCGATTTTCTTTTTCCCCATGAAATAATCCGGATAACTTGCCCGCAACTCAGAAACCGTCTTGTTTTCAAGCGCCAGATGACTCAGGAACAAGGCAATCCCAACCAGTGAATCGCGCCCGTAATGCAGTTCAGGATAGATAATTCCACCGTTTCCTTCTCCTCCGATCACCGCGTTTTTTTCTTTCATTACATTTACCACGTTCACCTCGCCTACTGCACTCGCAAAATAAGTAGATTCGTGTCTTGTGGCTACATCGCGAAGAGCACGACTCGAAGAAAGATTCGAAACTGCAACGCCAGGCTTATTTTTCAGGATATAATCGGCAACCGCCACCAGTGTGTATTCTTCGCCGAACAGATCACCGTTTTCATCCACGAGGGCAAGACGGTCTACATCAGGATCTACTACAATTCCCATATCAGCTTTTTCACTCTTCACGAGCTCACAAATATCTCCCAGATGTTCCTTTAAAGGCTCCGGATTGTGTGGAAAATGCCCGTTTGGTTCGCAATAGAGTTCCACCACTTCGCAACCGAGTTTTTCGAGAAGCATCGGTACGGCGATTCCACCCGTAGAATTCACCGCGTCTAGTACTATTTTAAATTTTTTCTGTTTGATGGCTTCAGCATCTACCATCGGCAAATCCAGAATTTTCTGGATGTGGATGTCAAAACCGTCTTCCTGCGTAGTGTAAGTTCCGAGTTCATCCACTTCAGCAAAATTAAAGTCGGCAGTTTCGGCAATTTTAAGAACTTCTGTGCCGTCTTCTCCGCTGATAAACTCACCTTTTCGGTTGAGCAGTTTCAAGGCATTCCATTGTTTCGGGTTGTGTGACGCCGTAAGAATTATGCCGCCATCAGTATTAAGTTCTGGCACCATCACCTCCACGGTTGGCGTGGTAGAAAGTCCGAGATCGATAACATTAATCCCCAAACCCTGCAAAGTGGCGGTAACAAGAGAGTTGACCATCTTACCTGAAATCCTGGCATCACGCCCGATTACAAGTGTTAAATCTTTGCGGTTTTCTGTTTTTTGGAGCCAGTATCCGAAAGCGGATGTGAATTTTACAATATCAATCGGCGTCAGGTTGTCATCAACTTTTCCACCGATGGTTCCGCGGATTCCGGAAATACTTTTAATTAGAGCCATACTTTCTTAAATACAAATTAAACAAGTGTTTACCTTTTTTTCGATGCGGCAAATTTACGGAAAATTAAGATGGCGGTAAATGACTGAAAACCCTTAATCTAAAGGTTTAGAATTTAACCAGGATTGGAAATTATTAACAGACGAAGCCAGTAGATGACATCATCCGCAGCCACAGTCTGAATCACAACCGGGCTTACCACTCTTGAATTTGCCGGGTGAAAAGGTTTTGCGCAGAATCCGGATGAGATACCACACCGCGAAACCCACGAGGAGTGCAACAATCAAATATTGAATAAGTGCTGAATTTACCATTATTGAAGAATTTGAAAGGCAAACAGTGCCGCCACGTACGCCAAACCTGTCATCCCGAATAGCTGCGCCACCGTCCATTTCCATGATTTAGTCTCTTTGTAAACCACCGCTAGTGTAGATGCGCACTGCATCGCAAAGGCATAAAACACCAGGATAGAAATTCCGGTCGCGAAGCTGAAGACTTTCTGGCCATTTGGCTTTACATCGTTCCGCATCTTATCGATAATCCGGTCTTCGGGTGCTTCCTCGTCAAGGCTGTAAAGCGTAGAAAGCGTGCCTACGAACACCTCGCGCGCTACAAAACTCGTCAGTACGCCGACGCCCATCTTCCAGTCATATCCCAGTGGTGCTATTGCCGGTTCTATAGCCTTACCCATCTTTGCCAGATAGGAGTTTTCTAATTTCACGTCCGTTGCGACATACTGATCTGTTTCAGTTTTTGGTCCAAAGTAGCTGAAAAGCCAAATGATGATACTGAAAAAGAAGATTATTTTACCCGCACCCGTGATAAACTCCCAGACTTTACCCAAGACCAGTTTAAAATCGTAACCGAAAAGCGGTGTTTTATACGCCGGTAAATCCATTACGAGGAAAGATTTGGATTTATTCTTAATGATTGTCTTAAGTAAGAGTGCAGTAGCAAGCGCAGCAAAGAAGCCCAGAAAGTACATCGCCATCAGCGTCAATGCCTTGTAACTGATACCGCCAAAAGATCCGTCTGGGATTATAAGTGAAATAATGATACTGTAAACCGGCAGCCGTGCAGAACAGGTCATAAACGGCGTTACCAGAATGGTGATGAGTCTTTCTTTCACATTTTCAATGTTCCGGGTAGACATCACCGCCGGAATGGCACACGCGGTACCGGAAACAAGTGGGACGATACTTTTCCCATTCAGCCCGAAAGGTTTCAGGAAGCGGTCCATCAGGAAAATGACACGCGCCATGTAACCAGAATCTTCGAGTAAGTAGAGAAAATAAAGGAGTATACCAATTTGTGGCGCGAACATCGCTATTCCACCGATTCCGGGAATTATTCCGTTCGCTATCAGGGAGTTGAGCGGACCTCCGGGCATATGTGTTCCGACAAATGTAGACAGCCAGAAGAAAGCGTCCGCAATCCAGTTCATCGGATATTCCGCGAGCCAGAAGACACTTTGAAAAATCATCAGCAGTACCAAACCAAAAACGATGTATCCCCAAAACTGGTGCACGAGGATTTTATCGAGCTTTTCGGTAAGAAGTTCTTTAAACTGAGGTTTTTTAGCGATTACTTTGCCAATGATGCGGTCAATATTCTGGTATCGCCGAACGGTTTCCTGCGTCTGAAGTCTTTTTGGGACCAGACATTTTACTTCATCGGCGTTCAGTTGCTCGTGTACGCTTTCCAGCTTGCCAAGATAGGTTTCAGAGGCAAGCAGTGTCCAGATCCGGTACTGATTGTTTTCTTTGGTTTCCTGAAGTATCTTAAATACCAGCCCTTTCTGTTCTACGGGAATTTCAAATGTGATATTCTCAGAAACTTTAAAACTATTATTAAAAACGGCGCCGCGAATATCTTCAATACCAAGATTTTTCTTCGCATTCGACTGTAGAACAGGAACGCCAAGCGCGGCTGACAGGGTATTGACGTCAATATTAATTCCGCGTCTTTCGGCCTGATCTATTTGATTGACCACTACCAGAACCGGAATCCCAAGATCCTGGATTTGCTGGAAAAGCAAAAGCCCGCGTTTGATGCTCAGTGCTTCCAGAATGTACACCACGCCGGCATAGTTCTGCTGTTCATCAATAAGAAATTTTGAAAAAATGGCTTCGTCTTCGGAGCCCGGATAAATGCTGTAAGAGCCGGGTAAATCGATAACTTCAACGGTTTCACCCTGATATTCGTAGGTACCCGAATGGCTCGCTACCGTGACACCGGCGTAGTTTCCGGTTTTTTGCTGTCTGTTGCACAGCAGGTTGAAAATAGTGGATTTTCCCACATTGGGATTTCCGACCAATAAAATCTGTTTGCTTTTTGATACGTTCTGCATCTTCACCTCCTCTTATTTATACCCAACTTCACCTTGTCTTCTACACCGCTGTTTCTACGATGATGAATCTCGCTTCTTCTTCGCGCAATGCAATTCGGCTTTTTTCATCGCCAAACTCTACGTAAAGCGGTCCGCGGAACGGTGCCTGATACAGAATCCTGAAAACCGTGTCCGGCAATAAACCCATTTCTATTATCTTGTTGGGCATGTTCAGGTCGTCATTTTGGTAACCTACTATTCTGCCAATTTCTGATTTGGGAAAGCAGCACAACTTATCTGATTTTAATTTTCTCAACTCTAAAAATTTTCAGCACAAATATACGTTATTTAAATTTAATCTAAATAAGGAAAGTTCTCTCTTAAGACTTACAAAAAAACCTTAAAGCCAAAGGCCTTAAGGTTTCCAAATATAACTTAGTGTAGTGAATGTTATTTCTTAGGTTTTGCCAGCGGCAAAGTGATTTCTATTGGGTTACTGTTCGCCCCATAAAATTCTTTCACCATTTTTTCCTGCTGCTTCAATGTTTCACCGATTGTGGCATCGCTACCCGGCATTTTCTGAGAAAGCATTTCCGGCTTCAGCATCGGACGCATCGAGGCGAACGGGTCTTTTTTGTAATCTGCAAAGGTTTTTTCGAATTTCTCGCGTGAAACTACCTGCACTTTTCCACCATTTCCACCGGGAGCGATGGTTTCCATATACGTCGTTTCAGAAAAGTTCGGCACTTTGCGGTTACCTTTCAATTCCCACGAATAATTTTTTTCTGCATCTTCTACCTTTACGATCAGGCCAGGCAAACCGTGAAACTTGTAAGGTCCGTCCTGAAGCGGAATATCTGCTGCAAACCACGCTACCCACTGTCGCCCGCCAAATTCGGTGGTCGCTTTTTGGGTATTATAACTTCCGATCTTCGCCTTTTCGGCAGATATGTTCCAGTTCATTTTTGATTCATCATCATACCCGATGTTCACCGGCGTGAAGCCGCTTGAGATGCGCTCCACGTACTGAATTTTCATATCAGGATAGAATTTGTACACCTTTTCCGAAAATTTTGGCATTGTAACCATTTTCGAAAAATCTTTGTACACGCCCGATTTCATCATCTGCTCAAACTGTATTTTAAGGATAGAATCCTGCGCTACCATAGTATAATCCCGGTAGATGGATTTGTCTTTTGTCACATCCAGAATCATCATCACTTTCTCTACTTTGGCCGAATCTTTTCGGGGCTTGTATGAAAGTTCATAGAAAAACCTGTTGGCAGTTTCCTGTGCGTTTACTGCCATGAAGGCCGTAAGCAGAAACAGGGCGAAAAACTTTTTCATATTTAATATTTTAATGATTAGTAAAGAAGCTGAAATAATTGTTACAGTTTTAGAGGATATTTTTAATGTTAAAATTATATTGCAGAATTGTGCGCTTGCGTAACTTTATACAAAATTTAAAAACCTATGGAAACATTACCTAACCTCAGAAAAGAATTCGAAAATGAGTACCAGATTACCAAACAGTTTTTTGAAGTGTACGATGACAGCCTGAATGACTATGCACCACACGAAAAAAGCATGAAAATGATGCCGCTCGCCACGCACATCGCCGAGATTTTCGGCTGGCCGGAAATCATCATGAAAACTGAAAACCTCGATTTTTCTGCCGGAGATTACAAGCCTACCTTTTTGAACACCAAAGAAGAACTTCAGCAAAAATTTGAGGAAGATTACAGCAAGACCAAAACTGTGTTCAGCGCAATGCAGGAAGCAGAACTTGACGGAAAGTGGAGCATGTCAATGGGCGAGCAAATCCTGGCAGATTTTACCAAATACAGCGCAATGCGCCACGCATTAGACCAAATCACCCATCACCGCGCACAGCTCGGCGTTTATTACCGCTTAAACAACATTCCGGTGCCGCCAAGTTACGGCCCAAGTGCTGATACTTCAGATTATTAATAATAAATCCCGCCAAAAGGTGGGATTTATTTTTTTAAGGTTCCAATTCTATCTTATTGTTGTTGCGGGCTATTTCTTCGCGCGCGTTTCGTTCCATCGTGCGCAGAATCTCGGCAGGATCTGAAATTTCCTTGCCGTTCATATTGATTTTCACCTTCGAATTCGGTCTCGCAAGAAGTTCGCGCATTCCCTGTACGGGATCGTTTTCGTACTGCTTAAGCTTTTGGGCATATTGTTTACGGTTTACTTCAATGGGTTTGCGCCGAGTAAACGGTATATCGCGACCCTGCGTGTCAACTTCGGTGGAGGAAGTTTGCGTTATTTTCTTTAGACCTTTCAATTCAATGCTGTGGCTGCCGCTGCGGTCTGCTACAGAAACAATTAAACCCGGCAATCCCGAAAATTTGTAAGGACCGTCCTGAATAGGAACATCGGGCGTGAACCACGCTTCCCAACTTCTGCCGGCAAAATCGGTCACCGCTTTCTGAGCCATGAACTCCCCGATTTTTTTCTTTTCAGGCTGAATTTTCCAAACAGGTGTTCTGTCTTCGGCAACTTTATAGCTGTCATTGCCAATGGACGCAGTGAGAAAAGTTTGATATCCGGGATACAGCTTCTCCACTTCATAACTGATCTCGATGCCGTTGCGCTGGCGTGAGACGGCTATGTTTCGGCTGCCGGATGCCATTTGTTTTTTAATGCTTTCGGCGACAATAGAATCGTTTTCGAAGGCTTTTTTACTGTAATATTTCGAACCGTTCTTAGAGATGTCAAGATACATCCATTCGGTTTTCAGACTGTCGGTCTTCGAAGAATCGGGCCGGAATGTATATTCGTAAATCACTCTGTTGTTCTGTGCCGAAACCATCAGCCCGAACAATAAAAACAGTGCGGTAATCTTTTTCATTTTATTTAAAATTAAATTTAACCGTAAACATCACCTGGCTCGGGCGGATTCGGACACTGTTTACCGAGGTCAATAAAAGTGTTGGGTCGTAGCTGATTCGCTCGAAGACATCGGTATTGGCGATATTCAGCCACTTCACTTCAAAATCGATCTTCTTCTTTGCCCAAGTGTACTGGTACGAAAGATCAAAGAAGGCATTGCTGAAGTTCTGCTCGCGTACGCTGGTGTGCAGTTCGTCCCAGAAAAATCCTATGGTGTGATTTTCAATTGGGTAAATATAAGCGGCCAGGTTGTGGTTCCAGCCTGAACTTTTCGTCACGCGATTCTGGCTCGCATTTTTCTGCGCAGACCAGTTCATCGAGATGTTATAGTCTACACTTAAGAATGAAAAATAGGTGTTATTAAACTTAAATCCGAAATTCTGACGGCTCACTTTAGATTCCTGTAACGCATTAAAATAAGAAAATCCGTTCGAATCGGTATTTGAAAAGTTCAGGGACGCATTAGTCTTGAACTTCGGGAAATATTTACCAATTTCAGCACTTTCTGTCTGTGATGAAGTAGTATTTTCGAGCTCAATCAAACTGAGTGTTGAATTAAATGCATCTCCGCTAAACTGCTCGATGAGATTTCTGCGGTTGGTATTGTAGCCGTAACGCACATTGAAAAACAGATTGTTCAGCGGATTGCGGTATTCAAGGCGAGTACCGATATTTCGGTTCAGGTTTTCCGGCATCCGGTTGTAACGTTCGCGAAGTGAAACCGGGGAAGTGAAAATCTGGCCCTCATAAAAAGACCCAAAGTTGCCAAAATCATAAGACTGGCCTGCAAAAGCCCAAATCTTGAAGAATGACGCAAAATCCAGGCTCGCAAAAAGGTTTGGCTCGAGCACCGCCTTTCTGGTTTCCTGATAGGAGTTGCGGAAATTGTCCCGATAAGTGATGTCATAGAAATTCAGCGGAAGATTCATGCTCAGATTAAGACGGTTTGATTTAAAATTCACACCTACCTGAGTGTATGGAATCACTTCGTTCCATTCATTATCATTGCGGTAATCAATTCCAAAATCGGTAAATGCAGATCCGTTTGCGCCGGCAAGATTCGACTGTAATTTATTGAAGCTTAAATTCAATCCGAGTTCCGGAGTGAAAGTCCATTTTTTGTAACTGAAACCTACGGATGCAGAATGATTTGCATTGAAACTTTCTGAAGATGCGTTTTGTCTCAAACGGTCATAAAGCGCCGCCGCAGGAAAATTACCCGTAGAATTTACGTAGCTGCCGGGCAGAATATCCAGGGTCTGACGGTCTTTCTGGTAGCTGATATAGCTCATCACGTTGAAGAGTTTTTCCTTCCATGGCAAAATGGTGCTGAGTGAGTTCTGAAAAACTCCTGAAGGTGAATTCAGGAACTGGTCACCGGAGATATAATTGACATTATTAGTCCCGAAAACCGGCAAAACATTATCGATTGCGGCATTCGTTTCATTCCAGTAGCCATTCCAGGTGGTGGTGTTTTTAAAGAAGCCCTTCTTCGCATTTTTAGTTATGATCAATTCACCTTTTGTGGCGTTGGTGTAGAAGTTATTTGCGCTTTCCGAGATGTAAATTCCTCCGTTCGGCACTGTGGTAGAACCGGCCTCATAAGTATCCGTATTGCGGTCGCTGCGTTCGATGGCGTTGTTTGTATAGCTGGCGCTGGCCTTCAGTTCCCATTCTTTGCTTTTGAAGGGTGTAGTGAGCACATTTGCGGAAAAGAAATGTACATTGTTCATCAGGTACCGTTTCTCCGGAATATCCGGTGTGCCGGCGGTTTCCACATTCAGCCAGCTTTTTTGGCCGGCCTGGCCTCTCCTGCCCTCCCAGCGGTTTCCGAAGCCCAAAAGGTTGCCTTCTTTTTCCACACTTTCACCGTTATTGTTGGCTTTATAATTCACCACCCACTGGTTTTTCTGTCCGAAAAACATCGGTGTGAGTTTTACATTCCAAAGCAGCGGATCCATGCCAAGCCCTACTTCGCCGCGGCCCGTCATGGTAACAGATTTCTTTAAAACCACGTTTAAACCTGCGTTTTCAGATGGCACTTTATCCTGCAGGATCTTCACCGGCTGATGGTTTTCAAGGACTTCCACTTTCTGAACGGCATCTTTAGGTAAAGAATTGTTCACCGTGCCGTAGCCGCCTTCCATCAGGTCTTTTCCGTTCACATAAAATTTATTGATCGGTTCACCCTGATAAAGTACAGAACCGTCACCATTCACCTCAATGCCCGGAATTTTCTTTAAGACATCCGCCAGCGTACGGTCTGCCTTGCTTTCAAAAGCCTTTAAATCATAAGTGATCGTGTCACCTTTCTTTGTAATCATGCGGGTTTTCAGCTTTACTTCCTGAATCTCCGTCGCGTCAGATTCAAGACTGAAATTGAGCGTTTGGTTCTGATTTTTAATATTTCTGAATACCGGCTTTTGGTTAAATGCTTTAATTTTAAGGTCCACGGTTTCGCCGGCGGACGTGAAAGTGACCTTATATTCACCTTTTGCGTTAGAGATAGAAAACGCCATGATTGCGTCTTTTCCCGGCTCTTCTATTGTGACACTGGCGCTGGGAACCGGCTGACCATCGGCATCGGTAATCTTACCGGAAACCGTGGTTTGCGCGTTTGCAGCAATTGACATCATTAAACCAAAAAAGAAGAGCAGAACTTGTTTCATTAGACTATTTTTAAGAATTAGTAAAGGTGCGGCATCAATTGTTACAATCCGGCTTATGCGTGCGGGATCTGCACGTGAAATTTAGACTCGAAGGAATGTTTTTTATTAAATTTGTTTAAGCAAAATAAAATTATGGGACTTCATTTAACTCCGATTGATGTGGTAGAGGACATTTCGCAGGAAGACTTCCGCGACAAGTACCTAAAGCCACGCAAACCTGTGGTCATCCGCAACATGGCGAAAAACTGGCCGGCATACCAAAAATGGACTTTGGAGTACATGAAGGAGGTTGTGGGTGATGTGGAAGTTCCACTCTACGATTCCTCAAAAGCTGATCCGGCTGCACCCATCAATTCGGCAGCGGCAAAAATGAAATTCGGCGATTATGTTGATCTCATACAGCGCGAACCCACGGATTTGCGCATTTTTCTGTTCGATCCGATAAAATCTGCACCCAAACTACTGGAAGATTATCTGGCACCAAAAGAGCTGATGGGCGGCTTTCTGGACAAATATCCTAATATGTTTTTCGGCGGGAAAGGTTCGGAGACATTCCTGCATTATGACATCGATATGGCGCATATCTTCCACACGCATTTTAACGGACGCAAACATATCCTGCTGTTCGATTACAAATGGAAAGAGCGTCTATACCGAATTCCGTATGCTACTTATGCGCTGGAAGATTACAATATTTCGGATCCCGATTTTGAAAAGTTTCCCGCGCTTGAAGGCGTAGAAGGCGTAGAATGTTTCCTCGAGCACGGTGACACACTCTTCATGCCGACCGGCTGGTGGCACTGGATGAAGTATCTGGACGGCAGTTTCTCTATTTCCCTCCGTGCTTGGGACAAATCTTTTGCAGTGAAAGCGCATTCTTTATGGAATCTTACGGTACAGCGGAATTTCGATAATTTCATGAAGGCGAGATTCAAAAAACGTTATATGGACTGGAAAGAGAAAATTGCCGTGGAAAGAGCAGAATATGCACTGAGAAAAGGATTGCCAAGATAATAATCTGCCATTTAAAATAAATAACCCTTCCGGTTCTTGTGGACTGAATGGGTTTTTTGGTTTTGGAAAGTATTATAAAATTCGGAAAATCGGATATAAACCGACTGTTCCCTCATAATACGGTGAGTTTCGGTAGAGCCATTCCAATTGCCTGTCGCCGTCCTTCGCAAAAGCCGGATCAGCGGTTTTTTGCAGTTCGAAAGCGGTCTTCAAAGCGGTATTGGTCCGTAATAGTTCGGCCGCTGTATCCTCAAAAACATAATCTGAATAATATTCTTTCTGGCCTAAAATAGAATCAAAGAAATTCCAGTTGAAGAACGAATCCGTAGCTTCGGGTTCCAGGGTTTCGAGCAGATATTTAACTCCCGGCTGAGTGGTATGAATAAGGAAATCGCCTTTCGTCAGGCTAACGCTTTTAGTTTCGGGTCTTACGGTAGTTTCATAATGCAGATAGTGGCCTTCGTACGGATTTTTTACTGTCTTGAAGTCCACAATCTGATACCTTTCTACCGTTGCTGCGGAATCACGCCCGAGTTCTTTCATTTGAATCCGGTTTCGCTTTAGGTGTTCCAGGACTTTTCGCTCTGATTTTGGTACCACGTAATATTTGGGGATTGTAATGTCTTTAGTTGATCTATAGCTGTCAAAGAACTTCACTTTGCGGCTGAAAGGTTTAGTGCGGTCATAGTAAAGCCGCGGTTTTCCAGAGACTTCGCTAGGTTTTTTGCCGGCTTCATACCCTTTGAAATCAAGAAGCTGAAACTGAGCACTATCGAGTTTCCATTGGATTGAGTACTTGTTTCCTGGTTTTAATTCAACCAAACTTGAAGACATCAACTGTTGAATTTCTGCGGTGTTTTTCGCAACATAATTAATCGAAGCTAACATATAGTCATAAGTCGCACGAACACGTTCAGGATACGGCTTCAGCATGTGCGTTTCGGCCACAGTTCCGAGCGTATTGAACAAGGTTGTATAGCCGGTCGCATAGCGTGGCGAATCCATAAATGCGGGAAAACCATCATCTGGAGAATCACCGTGGATATTTACGTAAGGTGTTGACAGTACGCTGTTTTTTTCGATGTTTTGCAGGATTTCCGGCTGCATTTTCTGATTGAAATAATCGCCCAGTTTCTTGCCTAAACGCTCTTTGTTCGTCGAAATATAGGTAAATAAATACTGGTAATCAGCACCATTGCTAACATGATTGTCGATGAAGTAAACCGGCTTGTAATGATGGAAAATCTGTTGGAAAGCTTTAGCGTTTTCGGTATCGTTTTTAATGAAATCACGGTTCAGATCGAAGTTTCGCGCGTTGCCACGGAAACCGTATTCTTCCGGTCCGTTCTGGTTGGCACGACTATACTTTCCGCGGCGTAGCATCCCCGATATATTGTAAGCCTGCACAGCAGCAATCTGTAATTCTCCTGATGAAATTTTACCGGTAGCCAAGTCTCTCATCAACATCATAGTCGCGTCGATTCCGTCGGGTTCTCCGGGGTGGATCCCGTTGTTGATAAGGATTGAAGGTGTGTTTTTCTTTTTATTTGGATTAAAGACCACCACCTTTATCGGCTCGCCATTATCATCCTGACCGAAATCCTGAATTGAAACGGTCTTGAATTTTTTATCGAGCTGTTCATAATATTTCAGCATTTCCTTATACGTAACGGTTTGGTTGCCGTTGCCTTTCTCATAAGAAGTCTGAAACGTTTGCTGGGCTGAAACTGCAATAATTGAAGTATATGCAAATGACAGTAATAGTAGCAACCTGTTAAAAATCATATTAATATTATTAAATATTGTTAATAAATTGTTAATTTCACATCCTTAATTTCAAACAAACTATATGAAAAAAATCGCTTTATTAGCGTCAGGACTTAGTCTTGCGTCTTGTGCTACCATTATAAGTGGTACCAATGAAAAAATCGCTTTCACATCTGAGCCTTCAGGCGCCAAAGTGCTATACAAAGGTCAGGAAAAATGTACTACACCATGCGTTGCCACATTCAATAAATCCCTTTCTGCGGTAAATGTTGAATACAGACACTCAGACTTCCCTGCTAAAAATGTTGATCTGAACCGTAGTTTCAATGGTGTTACAGTTCTGAATGTACTTTTGGGCGGCATCATCGGTATCGGAATAGACGTTGCTACCGGTTCTGTGATGAATTATACTGACAATTCCTATTTTGTAAATTTCAATGATGATTCTGTAGCAGCTAAAAAGGTAAAAAAAGAAGAAGTAAATGCCACCGGAACAGCCGTGCCAGCGGCCGGGTCTGTCGCTACTAAACTTTAACTGCAAACGCTTAAAAAATTAAACCTCGGGATTAATATCGCGAGGTTTTTTTTGTTTAATCATTCAGTTTCAATACTGCCATGAACGCTGATTGTGGCACTTCTACCCTGCCGATCTGCTTCATCTTTTTCTTTCCTTCTTTCTGCTTCTCGAGGAGTTTACGCTTACGCGAAATATCGCCACCATAACATTTCGCGGTAACGTCTTTTCTTAAAGCTTTAATCGTTTCCCGCGCGATAACTTTCGTGCCCAAAGCCGCCTGTACTGCAATGTCAAACTGCTGACGCGGGATAAGTTCACGCAGCTTCTCACACATTCTTTTACCAATATAATATGCATTGCTCTCGTGAATAAGCGAGGAAAGCGCATCTACCATGTCGCCATTGATCAGGATGTCCATCTTCACCAGTTTGGAAGCACGGAAACCGATCGGATGGTAATCGAATGAGGCATATCCTTTTGAAATTGATTTCAGGCGGTCATAAAAGTCGAACACAACTTCCGCCAAAGGCATGTTGAAGACCATTTCTACACGGTCGGCAGTGAGATAATTCTGAGTTACAATTTCGCCGCGCTTTTCAATGCAGAGGGTCATCACCGGACCTACGAAATCGGATTTCGTGATGATCGAAGCCTTGATGAATGGTTCTTCTACCCGATCCATCGTGGTGGGATCCATCATTTCGGACGGGTTGTTGATAAGGATCGCGGTTTCAGGCTCACGTTTCGAGTAGCCGTGGTAAGAAACGTTCGGTACAGTGGTGATGACGTTCATATCGAACTCACGGTCAAGCCTTTCCTGCACGATTTCCATGTGCAGCATGCCGAGGAAACCACAACGGAAGCCGAAACCAAGTGCGGCCGAAGATTCCGGTTCGAAAACAAGTGATGCGTCATTCAGACGAAGTTTCTCGAGTGAAAAACGAAGTTCCTCAAAATCCTCAGATTCGATCGGATAAATGCCCGCGAAAACCATTGGTTTTACTTCTTCAAATCCTTCGATGGGGCTTGGCGCGCCATTCTCAAAACTCGTAATGGTATCTCCTACCTTTACTTCACGCGCATCTTTGATGCCGGAAATGATGTAACCTACGTCGCCGGTCTTTATTTCGGTTTTTGGAGCCTGTTTCAGTTTCAATGTACCTACCTCATCGGCTTCGTACATCTTTTCTGTTGCCATAAATTTGATACGCTGACCTTTTTTGATGCTGCCATTCACCACTTTGAAATAAGCCTCAATGCCGCGGAACGGATTGTACACCGAGTCAAAAACCAAAGCCTGTAGCGGGGCATCAGGATCGCCCTGTGGGGCAGGAATCCGCTTTACGATCTGTTCTAAAAGATCATGAACGCCTTCGCCGGTCTTGCCTGAAACGCGAAGTACGTCTTCATAATCACATCCGATAAGGTTCATGATCTCATCCGTTACTTCCTCAGGGTTTGCCGAAGGAAGATCGATTTTATTAAGAATCGGTATAATCGTAAGGTCATTTTCAAGCGCAAGATAAAGATTGCTTATCGTCTGTGCCTGAATGCTTTGCGCGGCATCCACAATGAGAAGCGCACCTTCACAAGCCGCGATGGAGCGCGACACTTCGTAAGAGAAATCTACGTGTCCCGGTGTATCGATAAGGTTCAGTATATATTTTTCGCCATCGAGTTCGTAATCCATCTGGATCGCGTGGGATTTGATGGTGATTCCGCGTTCTTTCTCGAGGTCCATATCATCTAGGGTCTGAGACTGAAGTTCGCGCTGCGTTACGGTGCCGGTATATTCGAGCAGACGGTCAGCGAGCGTGGACTTTCCATGGTCTATATGTGCGATGATGCAGAAGTTTCGTATGTTTTTCATTTAAAATAGGAGAATAGTGCGCAAATTTAGTGTTTTTTTGCTGGAATTTGTTGATTAATTGCGGTGTACCGCGATAGGGATAGAAACGGAAACCCCGCAGGCGCGGACGCCAGTCTGCGCCGAGGAGTTGCAGTGGATAGCCCGGCCGCCAGCGCGGGAAAATGCTGCTGCAAGCGGATCGCCATAAAAAAGAACGACCTCTGCAAAATAAATTGTAGAGGTCGCTCAAACATTAAAAAAATAAACTATTATGGTCGCCTGCGCTGCGGGCTCTGTTGCCCGTCTTTTTTGTCTAATATTTTTGTCCGCATCTTGCCTTCTGTCTGGAACATCTGCAGTACCTGCTGTGGCTTGATGACTTTCATGAATTTTTCTGCGTATTGCCTGCGGTTGTCTAAAAGCTGCTGGCCGATCTCGAAACTTTCATTTACCTGTTTCCGGGCTTCATCATCAGTCATCTTATCATAATCTTCGGCCGGTTTAAACTTGCTTTTTATGGCATTCTGCTTTTCCTGATATTCTGAATAGAGGTTCTTGAACTCTGCCTGATCATCTTGCGGAACCTCCAGTTCTGAGATCATCATATTCTCGCGAAACTGCTTCAGGAGCATCATTCGCTGCTCAGGCTTCATCTGTTGGATGAGTTCTTTGCGCTGCTCGGGCCTCATTGTTTTCCAGTCATATCTCAGTTCCTGTGCGCTGCCCAATGTTACGATGGCTATGGCTGCGAGTGTTAATAACCTCTTTTTCATTTCTGTTTTCATTTTAATAATACAAATCGAGATATACATCCTGCTCTGCATTTTTCCCCAGATCTGCGAGTTCTGCCATTGAAATGTTGGCTAAAATCTGGTCTACCTGAACTTCCGGGCTTACCGCGGTGCTTTTCGCCACTTCAATCTTTTCGCTTTTCTGTTTCGCGGCTATCATTGTCGGAGCCGGTACATCTTTTTGATTATCTGTTTCCACTGAAGTTAAATCTTCTTCAAATGTTTGGTAAGCAAGGGTTGCTTCCGGTACGGTTTCTTCAATAATAGGTGCAGATGGCGGCGGTGATACTTGCTGTTCGTTTTGCACTATCTGTGGTTCTGCCTCATGCTGGTTCATCATGAAGGTCACTCCAAATATTGTAGCAACCGCTGCTGCCGCTGCATAAGCCCAGTTGAGACTTATTACTTTCGCCTGGGGAGCAGGCGCCGCTTCACGCAATACATTGGCCTGCATATCCGCAAAGAAATTGTCGGGTGTCCGGTAAATGTTCTTACGCTCCAGTTTTTCTATATCAAAATCTTTCATTTTCTACTTCTGTTCTGAGATTTCCGCTTTACGGATTCTCGTTGTAATTCTGTTTTATAAAATCTTCTACCTTCTGCTTTGCATAGTGATAGTTTGTCTTAAGTGTGCCGACAGACATATCCAATATCTTCGATAATTCCTCATATGGCAGGTCATCATAATACCTCATCGTAAAAACCAATTTCTGCTTTTCGGGCAGTGAGTGTATGGCTTTCTGAAGAAGGATCTGAATGTCTTCCGCATCAGGAGCCGCATTGTCGGCTACCATGTTCTGCAGGTGATAATCGGGATCTTCATCGGTTTTCTGCATCCTTTTCAGTTTGTTAAGCTGCTGCAGCGACTCGTTTGTGGCGATGCGATAGAGCCAGGTGTAAAGCTGACTGTCTTGCTTGAACTGATGGAAATTCTGATAAGCTTTGATGAAGGTGTCCTGCAGCACATCCTGTGCGAGATTGTGATCTACAATGATACGCCGGATATGCCAATACAACCTGCTCTGATACGCATCCATCATCAGGCGAACGCCCTTTTCCCGGGACTTTTCGCTCGACATCAGCCTGATAATTTCTTCCTCCTTTATCTTCATTGAGATGCGTTCGGTGTTTTGATGTGGTTTAGAAGTGAAAGTTAAAGATAGTCTTTCAATTTTTAGTCCAAACCAAATGGATTATATTTGTTAGATATTAAAAGATTAATGAAGATCGTAATTCTCGGTTCCGGAAATGTAGCATTTCATCTGGCTAAAGCCCTTCATCAAAATCAGATTCCCGTTGCGCAGGTTTTCGGCAGAAATGAAGAAGCGCTCGCGCAGATTTCCGTTCTTTTTAATGTTCCTTTCTCTACTGAAAACATCGGCGACGCTGATCTGTACCTGATTGCGGTGAACGACGATTCTATATCAGATATTTCGACAAAAATAACTAAAAAAGACTGCATTGTGGCGCACACTTCAGGTTCCTTACCGATTGATGTATTGACTGGAAGTTACCGAAAAGCAAGTTTTTATCCGCTTCAGACCTTTTCAAAATCAAAATCTTTGAATTATTCTGAAATTCCGTTTTTTGTGGAATGTGAAAATGCGGACGACCAGAAAACACTTGAAAATTTAGCACATAAAATATCGGAAAAAGTGATGTCTTCCGATTTCGAAAAGCGAAAATACATCCATCTCACCGCAGTTTTTTCCTGCAATTTCGTAAATCATCTTTTTGCACGTGCCAGAGAGATTTCAGACGCGCAGAATATTCCGTTCGACTATTTTCTGCCTTTAATAGAAGAAACGACTTCAAAAATTCGGGAATTGGAGCCAAAAGCCGCACAAACCGGCCCCGCAGTGCGGAACGACACACGTATTCTTGAGATTCATGAAAGCCTGATTACAAATCCTGAACAATTGCAGATTTACCGCACGATGAACGCATCTATAAAAAAAATGTATGAGTTATAAATCAAAATTAAAAAATATAAAAGCGTTCGTATTCGACGTTGACGGCGTTTTCACAGACGGACGTGTCTACCTGATGCCAGACAACAGCATGTGCCGCGCGATGAACGTCCTCGATGGATATGCCGTGGTGAAAGCCATTAAATACAATTATAAGATTTGTGTGATCACCGGTGGCGATGACCCCGCTGTGAGAAACCGTATCAACTATCTTGGAATTACGGATTACTATGCGAAAATCTCAGACAAGTTTGAGAAATACGAGGAATTCAGGCTGAAATACGGTCTTGAAAATGAGGAAATCCTTACGATGGGCGACGACTTACCGGATCTGAAAATAATGCAACCATCCGCAATAGCGACCTGCCCTGAAAATGCGGTACCGGAAGTGAAGGCAGTTTCAGACTACATTTCGCCGGTTTCTGGTGGTAAAGGTGCGGTACGCGATGTGATCGAGCAGGTGATGAAAATCCAGGGAAACTGGCATCTTGATAATACCAAAAGCGTCTAACCCGGAATTTCCTATGAAAATATTATTAGCAAGCAATTCGCCGCGGAGAAGAGAGTTACTGCAAAATCTTGGCTATGATTTCGACGTTGTAAGTGTAGAATGTCTTGAAGTCTTTCCGGATCAGATGCCTGCCAAAGAGGTTGCGGAGTATCTTTCTGTCTTAAAATCGGATGCCTACAACTTGCTTGAAAAGGATGAAATCCTGATCACCGCCGATACTACAGTAGTTCTTGGCGAAGAAATATTGGGAAAACCAGCGGATGAAGAGGACGCGAGATTGATGCTAAAAAAACTTTCCGACAAAACGCATCAGGTTTACACGGGCATTACCATCCGAAGCATCGATAAAATAATTAGTGCGACTGATGTTGCAGATGTGGATTTTGACATTTTAAATGATGATGAAATAAATTATTACATCAAAAATTTTAAGCCCTACGACAAGGCCGGCAGCTATGGTGTACAGGAATGGCTTGGGATGGCAAAGATCAGGCAGATTCGCGGGAGTTTTTATACCGTGATGGGTCTGCCTACGCATTTGGTTTACCGGTTACTAAAGGAATTTGAGAAATAAACTCAAACCCAAAAAATCAGTATTTTTACCATAATTAATTTAGGTTATCATAATAAACTGAAGAATTGAAAGTTATATGCACATAATGAAAAAATCTATATTTTTCCTGGTGATATGTTTGTTTTTTGTCTCGTGTTCTACACAGAAAAAATCAGCTGGGTCACCTTTCATGAAAGGCTTTTACGCATACTACAATACGCTTTTCAACAGCAAGGATGCACTGGAGACCGAACTTCGGTCACGTGACAAAGCGCATGTCGACAATTTCTATGCGCCTTACATACAGTTGCTGACCTACGATGAACAGCCCATGGGGGCAGACCTGCAGGGCAGCGATATGTTTTCCGATGATAACGCACCTGGTGCTTTCAATGGTCCTGGCGTTCCGGGCTCACCGGGCGCTCCCGGAATGGCGACAAACAACCGTATTGCCGGAAGTGGTGCGTCGGTTCTGCAGATCTCGGAAGCAAAAGCCCTGAAAGCTATTGCGAATTATTCGGTAATGAAAAGCGGCGAGGAAAAGAATAAGAAAATCTTCGATGCGAATATTCTGCTCGCGCAGTCGCGGATTTATCAGAACAAACCGCTTGAGGCGCTTGACGGTCTCAATTATATATTCGCCAACATGAGAAACGACAAACGTCTTCCCTTGGCCAGGATTTATCAGGGTTTAGCGTATTCTAAAATGGGCGATTATTACCGTGCTGAAGAAGCTTTTGCTGATCTGAAACAAAGCAGCAAACTCAAGAAGGACCATAAAAAACTACTCAGTCTTTATTATTCCGAAATGTTGCTGATGGCGGGTAAAAAAGAGAATGCGGTGAGTGAACTGGAAGATGCCTATGCGATAAACAAAAACCGTAAACTTCGGAGCCGAATTGCTTTCCTGCGAGGCCAGATTTTGGCGTCTTTAGGCAAAAATGAGGATGCGCGCGAGAGTTTTGTCTCTGCATACAAAAATGCAAATGATTTTGAATTTGAAGTGAAATCTCAGATTGAAATCGCAAAAACTTATAACGGCAAAAACGATGATTACGAAGGTGCACGCGAATACCTCGAAAAAATCAGCAAAAAGGGGACTTATGCGTCCCGAAAAAATGAGTTTTACTACGGTTTAGGTTTAATGGCTAGCCGCGCGGGTAAAAAAGAGGAAGCAAAAGCATTTTTTGCGCAGTCTTTAAAGGAAAAGATGTCTGATCCACAGATTCGCGGACTCAATTATTATGAGATCGGCAGGGGCTTTTTTGAAGACAGCGATTATCTGGCGGCGGGCGCTTATTATGATTCCGCACTCACTGTGATGACTTATCAACCTTCGAAAATTCTGCTTCAGCAGCAGTCTGAAAACATTAAGCAGGTATCTGCGAACTATTATTTAATTAAGAAAAATGATAGTATCCTCGCGCTTGTCAATATGCCGGAGCAGGAGCGTATTGCTTATTTCAATAAATACATCGACGGCATAAAAGCCAAAGAAGCACAAGAAGAACTGCAGCGCAAACGTGATGAACGCAGCAAAGGTTTTGATGGTGGAGATTACTCTGCGAATTCCATTTTTGCCGGCAACACCGGCGGTTTTCAGGATTTTGGTGACAATAAAGGCGGATTCTATTTCGCCAACCAAAGTACCGTGGCAAGAGGTGAAGCGAGCTTCAGACAGCTTTGGGGCAACCGCTCTTTAAGTGACAACTGGCGGACCTCAGCGCGCGGCAGCAGCATCGAAGATTTGAGAAATGAAGCGATGGGTCTTGCCACAGCTCCGGACCCCAGAAGACTCGAAACTGCATTCTACATTGAAAAAATTCCGGTGAACCGGGAAGAAATATTAACGCTGAAAAAAGCACGTGACACAGCGACGCTGGGCTTGGGAAGAATGTACGAAACCTATTTTTCTGATACACCTTTAGCCACAAAAACGCTCTACACACTGGTGGATACAAACCCGGAAGAGGAAACAAAACTGCAGGCGCTTTACAGTATTTTCGCATTCAATTATGAGAAAAATCCGGCAGCGGCCGAACGTGCCAAGCAAATGATCCTCGCGGAATTTCCTTACACTTCCTATGCTGAATTCGTGAAAAACCCGCGCGATAATACGTTCACAAAATCTTCTGAAGAAGTTGAAAAACTTTATTCAACAGCCTTTGAACTTTACAGCGATGATAAATTCGAAGACAGCCAAAAGACGATTGCGGACGCTTTGGAGAGATATCCCAAAGATGCGTTGGTGCCTAAATTTGCTTTGTTAAATGCTTTCAATTCAGGCAAAACGGCAGGGAAAGAAATTATGATCCTGCAACTTGAGCAGATCGCACTGAATTATGCCAAGACCGCGGAAGGTGAAAAAGCACGCGAGATGCTGAATTATCTGAAAAGTGAGCTGAGTATAGAAATGACCGACGAAAGCGGGAATGTAACCAATCCTGCACAACCCGTGAACGCTGCACCTGTAGAAGATGCACGTACACGGCCGCAGGCACCGGCCCGGCCCGATGCTTCAACGCGCATAAGACAGAACGAAACGCGGACACCACGCCCGCGCCGAAACGGAAACTCGTCGCCACAGATGAACAACACAGCTGTCCCGCCGCAAGAAGCTGTTATCAGATAAAGAAAAACCGAAGTTAATCTTCGGTTTTTTTCTTTTTCACGCCCTGAAATTCTTTAAGGTAGAAGGGTTCAAAATAGGCGACGTCTTCAAACTGCTGCACATTGAATTTTTGCACTGCACTTTTAATCAAATACTTTGCGGATGGATAAACAGAAGCATTATAAACCGCATCAGGTAAATTCAAGATTTCCTGTGCTTTTGCAGCGCCGTCACCTACAAAAATCACTTTATTATGTGAATAGTCTGCAAATGAGTCGCCGTCCAGAATCTTTGCTTCGGTTTGGGTGACAGGTTCACCCGTTTTACCGTCAAAAACTGCGGTATAAACCTCCATTCGGCGTGCATCTATCATCGGTATGATAAAATCTGAATTTTGGTCTAAAAAAGGCTCTATCATAGTCTCCAATGAATTGATGGCAATCAAAGGAATATTTAAACCAAAACAGAAACCTTTAGCAGCCGAAACACCGATCCTCAAACCTGTGTAAGAGCCAGGTCCCATACCAACCGAGACGGCATCAAGGTCTTTCAATTCAATCTCAGCGCCCTCAAGCGCCCATTTTACAAAGGTGTGGAGATTTTCCGACTGTTTATAGTTTTCGCTGGTCTCTTCGCACAGACAAAGCAGTTTTTCACCATCTGAAATAGCAACAGAACAGTTTTTTGACGAAGTTTCAATGTGCAGGATTTTCATTGAATAAAAATTTAGTTTTCTAAAGATTTATAAACAGTTCGCGGCTCACTTTGGGCACTTGGGTAAATGGTAAGGTCTGAAATGGCCACGTGTGAAGGTGCATTGACACAATATGAAATAGCATCGGCGATATCTTTCGCTTCAAGCGCTTTGTATCCGGTGTAAACGGATTTTGCACGGTCTTCGTCGCCCTTAAACCTTACTTTAGAAAAATCCGTTTCTACAAGTCCGGGTTGGATGTTGGTGACTTTAATTCCAAATTCTGTAAGTTCAAGCCTTAAACCTTCCGAAATAACGTCCACCGCACGTTTGGAAGCGCAATACACCACACCGTTGACATAAGTTTGTCGTGCAGCAACCGAAGAAATATTCACGATATGACCCGATTTCCGCTGCTTCATTCCGGGAATGATCAGTTTCGAAACGTAGAGAATGCCTTTGACGTTACCGTCCATCATCGCATCCCAATCCTCAATGGATCCGTTTTCCACCGTATCCAGGCCGTGCGCATTGCCGGCATTATTGACGAGGACATCGATGTTCTTCCACTCACCAGGTAAAGAATTCAGCGCGGTCTCAATCTGGTTGAATTCCCGCTGGTCAAAAACTAAACTAATAACTTCGGTTTGTTTTGAAAGTTCGTCTTTCAACTTGTCTAAAACTGCACTTCTGCGGCCACACACAATGAGCCGGAAACCCTGTGTTGCAAAGAGTTCTGCAGTAGCTTTTCCGATTCCAGAGGTAGCGCCGGTGATCAAGGCTGTTTTCATTTAAATTTTAATTTTTTAATTAGCATCAAAGCTTTGAAATGCATCTTCAATATGTTCAAGCTGTAAAACACCGTCACTATCGGGCAAAACCGTTATGATATCAAATCTGACCTCGGTGTTTAAATTATTTTCCTGCATGAAAAAATCGGCACACAGCACGATGGACTTTATTTTTTTCTTCGTTACCGCTTCCTGGGGTTCTATTACGGTGTTATAACTTCGTGCTTTCACTTCCACAACCACCGTAAGGCCGTTAAATGCTGCGATGATATCAATTTCAGCTTTCTGGTACCGAAAGTTTCTGGCGAGGATATTATAATGCTTTTTCTGCAGGTATTCGGTAGCCACATTTTCCGCCAAAGTTCCGAAATCATTATGCTCAGCCATCGTATTTAAGATTTAATGCTCAAAATTCAAGTGTGCATTCATCGCCCACGTTCATCTGCACATTTGCGCCGATAATGAGCGGGCGGTTGTCAAAAATATGCCCGTTGGGAAAACCAAACATCACCGGAAAATCGTAATTTGAAATACGTTCAGCAATAAGCTGATAGGCAAATGTATCAAAACTGCTGTTGTATTCGGGGTTTTTAGCCTCGTCTTCCATGAGTGTCATTCCACCCAGGATCAGTCCGCTGATGTGCTTAAAGACGCCTGACAGCTCGAGTGCCATCAGCATCCTGTCAAGCGCATAAAATTTTTCGCCGATTTCTTCAATAAAAAGCACCGCATCTTTGAAAACGAAAGAGTAGGGCGTAGCGAGAAGCGCGTAGATAAGGGCCAGATTTCCGCCAATCATATGTCCGGAAGCAGCACCATTTCGATTCAGGCTATGACGATTTACTGCATATATCGGCACGCTGCCTTGCATTATATTTAAAGTCAGACCATAACCTTCTGTGCAGACTCCAAAATCAGCAGTTTTCAGTGTTTGCCCGTGAATACTGGCAAAACCATGTCGGTAAAGATAACTTTGAATTACCGTATTATCGGAGTAGCCGACAAACCATTTTGGAGATTTTTTAAAACCTTCAAGATTAATTCCGGGAACCAAATGCTGGCAACCGTAACCGCCACGTGAAGTCCAGACCGCAGAAATTTCGGGATCATTCAGCGCCCAGTTCAGGTCTGAAAGTCTCGCCTCTTCTGTACCTGAGTAAGAATATCCATGCACATGAGAACCATATAGATGTTTGCCCAACACGGCTTCGTAACCATTTGATTCTAAAATTGCCAGACCTTTTTCAAGCTGTTCCGGCAATACCGAGCCGGCGGGCGAAATGACCGCAATCTTATCGCCTTTTTTAAGGCTTGGGGGAAAAATCTTACTTTGCATCAGCGATGGATTTTCTTCTCTGTCCGTTCGGCTTCTTCGAGTTTTTTATCGAATTGATTAAACTTCTTGAAACTTTGCATAAATATAAATACACTGAATATCAGCAATATAAAACCAACTACATTCCTGATCCGCGTTGCGAGTATATCCGTGAGTTTATAATGAAACTGCTTGGCGAGATATATTTTAATAAAATCGATGAACAAATAAGTTGCAACTACAAGTGCCATATAAAGCAGAAATTCATCCAGATCCGGATAAGCATTGCGCACAGAAATTACGGTCACCAGCCAGAAAAGTACTACGCCGATATTCAAAATATTAAAGAAAAAACCATTAAGAAAAGTCCTGAAATAATTTTGACTGATGAGCTTTTCTTCACCCGGTAGATGCATTTTTGTCTTCGAAACCATCATGTAAATGGCGTAAACCAGAATAATTAGCGCAGTAATCCTATAAAATCCCGGATGTTTATCGATAAGTTGCACCAAATCACCACTTGCGAAAAAGGCTGCTGCGATGCAGAGAATATCCGCAGCTATGACACCCAAATCCAATGCAATAGCGTGGCGCGGACCACGACAAAAACTGGTTTCGATAAGTAGAAAAAAAATCGGGCCGATGAATACCAGACTTAGCATGATGCCCAGTCCCACGGCCGATAAAATAAGTTCTATCATAAGTTAATTATGCTGCAGAACTGAGTCTAAAAATGCCTCAGATCCTGCTAATCATTAATGATCTTGAAATCAAGCTGTTTCTGGATAAGGTTTGCCTTCATCACCCTGATTCGTACTTGGTCGCCAAGCTGGTATTGGTTTCCTGTTCTGGCACCCTGTACGAGGTGATTTTTGGAGTCGTAGGAATAAGAATCGTCCATCAGATCGCGCAGTTTGATGAGTCCTTCAGCACCGTTTTCAGGAATCTGCACCCAGAAGCCAAAGTCTGCCACACCCGAAATCACACCCTGGAAATCCTGTCCAACATGCTTTTCCATAAATTTCACCTGCATGAACTTGATAGAATCGCGCTCTGCATCAGCAGCCAGGCGTTCCATCGCACTGCAATGTTTACTTTTTTCCTCATAATCATTCTTATTCGGAGATTTTCCGCCATCTAGGTAATGCTGCAAGAGCCTGTGCGCAATAAGATCGGGATATCGGCGAATCGGGGATGTGAAATGCGAATAGTAATCGAAGCCAAGACCGTAATGACCGATCGGATTGGTAGAGTAGACCGCTTTACTCATCGATCTCATCGCGAGGGTCTCGATCATATTCTCCTCGCCTTTACCTTTCACATCGTGTAAGAGCTGGTTGAGCGAATCCGCAACTTTCTTGGAATTTGCAAGGTCCATTTTATAACCAAAGGTAGAGACGAAATCCCGCAAAGCCTCAAGTTTTGTAGGATCGGGATCATCGTGAATCCTGTAAATAAATGTATTTCCGGTTGGTTCACCCCGTCTGTTAAGTGATATGAATTCAGAAACTTTGCGGTTGGCAAGCAGCATAAATTCTTCAATAAGATGATTTGAATCTTTGCTTACTTTAAAATAAACCCCGATTGGTTCGCTGTTTTCATCAAGATTAAAGCGTACTTCACTGCGATCAAAAGTAATGGCACCGTTCCGGATGCGTTCTCTTCTCAGAATTTTCGCGAGTCTGTCCAGCGTAAGAATTTCCTCCGACAGGTCACCTTCGCCGCTCTCAATTCTTTCCTGCGCTTCTTCGTAAGAAAAACGACGGTCTGAATGAATTACCGTACGGCCAAACCACTGATTGACCAAATCTGCATTCTCATCCATTTCAAAAACGGCTGAAAATGTAAATTTATCCTCATTCGGGCGAAGTGAACAAACGTCATTACTCAAAACTTCTGGAAGCATAGGTACCACACGGTCAACCAGATAGACTGAAGTTGCGCGGTCATAAGCTTCATCATCTAGCAGGGTTCCGGGGCGCACATAATGTGACACATCTGCGATGTGAACACCGATTTCGTAATTCCCGTTGTCAAGTTTTTGGATAGAAAGTGCATCATCAAAATCCTTCGCATCCTTTGGATCGATTGTGAAGGTGCAGATATCGCGCATGTCACGGCGCTTTGCTACCTCAGAATCATTAATGGAACGGTCAATCTTCTCTGCTTCGTTTTCCACATCCTCCGGGAAAGAGTAGGGAAGTCCGTATTCTGCGAGGATAGAGTGGATCTCAGTTTCGTGCTCACCCGGAGCGCCTAATACTTTAACGATCTCACCTTCCGGATTTTTCTCGCCGGCGCGCCACTCAACCATCTTCACGACCACTTTGTCGCCGTCTGAGGCACCGCCAATTTTTCCTTTTGGTACAAAAATATCCGTATTGATCGTCTTTTTGTCGCATACAACGAAGCCAAAATCCTTATGATTGATTAGTTGAAAAGTTCCGACAAACTCCTCACGGTTTCTTTTAAGCACCTCGAGTACCGAGCCTTCAAGTTTTTTTCCTTTAAAATGGTAAGTTACTACCAGTACTTCATCGCCCTGCAGCGCATCTTTCACGTTTTTTGAGTGGATGAAGATGTCATCTTCAAGTTCCGGAACATTTACGTAAGCGTTGCCTGCCTGATTGAAGTCTATAATTCCGGTTACGGTACCTTCAATATTGAGATTAAGGATGTATTTTCCTTTTTCTGATTCTTTTATCTGCTGCTCTGCCAGCAATTTGTGCAAAGCTTGGATAACAAGCTCACGCTGGCGCGGGTTCCGGTAGTCTATTCCGTCAGCAATCTGCTTATAGTTATAGACTTTGCCGGACTGGCGGTTCATAAAACGGAGTATGAGCCTGCCTATTTCCTGCAGTTTATGGTTGTTTTTATGAGAAACAAATTTGCTTTTTTTAGCCATAGTTTAATTTTAAATTGTTGATTAGCACGGGATCTTGTTGACCCTCAGCTGATGTCTTCCACCTTCAAAAGGGGTAGCTAGAAATTTCTCGATGATCTCTATCGCCAGTTCGGCAGCGATGAAACGTGCGGGAATCGCGATCATATTTGCATCGTTATGTTTCCGCGCTAGTTCTGCAAGTTCGGGCATCCAGCATAGCGCACAACGGACGTTCCGGTGTTTGTTTGCAGCTATTTGCACGCCGTTTCCGCTTCCGCAGATTAAAATTCCGAGTTCGTTGCTTCCATTCTCGACGGAATCTGCGCTTGGGTGCACGAAATCGGGATAGTCTACAGAATCTTCGGAATTTGTGCCGAAATCTTCAAATTCAACGCGGCCGCTGAAGTGTTGTTTGATGATTTCCTTATAACGGTAGCCGGCGTGATCTGCGGCAATGCTAATCTTTTTCATTCGTTTATCTTCTGAATTCTTACAAATTTAAGATTTAATAAATAAAAAAGTGCGGTAAAACCGCCTCTGTGTATTATATCTATGTTTTGTAATTTGCATTAAACCGCGTGAGCGATGGAAGCGGCTACCCCGCAGGCACGCCCGGTGAGGGCGCGCCGAGGAGTAGTAGCGGACAGCGCGGCCCGGCGCCGGCAAAAGCGGCTGTGGGGACACGCCCTACATGATTGGGGAATAAATGCTAATTGCATCTTAAAAAATGTTAATAAGTGTTTAAAAGAATCTCTTTGCGAATCCATTTTTATTTCCTAATGCACAAAAAATGTGATGACGCCGAAAATCTTTACGGGAAAGTTCGCGTGAGTTTGACCGGTGGTTTTCCATAGTGATGAACTGAACAAAACACTTGACGGAAAGATATCAACAAATGAGGATAAGTATATTAATTACCTGATTAACAGCATGCTTAAAATGTGAATAAATGCGGTACTAAAACCGATCCCATGTGGTGAAATAAATACGGAAATATTATCCCCAAAACCGTGTGCTACAACAACACCTGTCATTTATTTTTATTAATTAAAAAAGAATTTGTTGGGAAAGTAGGAGAGTGGGGTCTTGTGGAAATTCGGTTTGAAAATAGTTTCCGTTGCGGCGAATAAATGTTAAATTTGTGATATCCAAAAAACGAATATGAAGACAATCAACGATTATAATTTTAAAGATAAAAAGGCACTGGTTCGCGTGGATTTCAACGTTCCGCAAAGTGCCGACCTGAAGGTGACGGATAACACGAGAATTGAGGCGGTGAAGCCCACGATCGATAAGATCCTGGCGGACGGTGGTTCTGTGATTCTGATGACGCATCTCGGCAGGCCGAAAGGGAAGGTGTCTGAAGAGTTTTCACTTAAAAATATAGTTGATGAGATCAGTTCGGTTTTGGGACACGAAGTAAAATTTTGCCCCGACTGCATCGGAGACGATGCCACAAACATGACCGGGAGCCAAAAGCCAGGTGAGATTTTGCTGCTGGAAAACCTCAGATTCTATAATGAGGAGGAAGCCGGCGACGTGGATTTTGCAGAGAAACTTTCAAAATATGCAGATGCGTATGTGAATGATGCTTTCGGTACAGCGCACAGAGAACATGCATCAACAGCTGTAATTGCGCAGTTTTTTCCAGAAACTAAATTCTTCGGTTTATTAATGGCGAAAGAGCTTGAAGCCGTGGAGAAAGTGCTCGGCAAAGGCGAAAAACCTGTTACTGCAATACTTGGAGGCAGCAAAGTATCAACAAAAATTACAATTATAGAAAATATTCTTCCGGCTATTGATAACCTAATCATTGGTGGTGGCATGGCCTTCACATTTATCCGTGCGTTGGGTGGAAACATCGGAGATTCCCTGCTTGAGGAAGATAAAATGAGCCTTGCACTTGAAATTTTAGGTAAAGCTGAAGCGATGAACGTGAAAGTTTACTTACCGACGGACTCAATAATTGCTGATGAGTTCAGTAATGAGGCGCAGCGCAATGAAGTTGATATTTATGATATTCCGGACGGTTGGATGGGTATGGACGTTGGACCCAGAACCCGGGATCTATATCATGATGTCCTGATGAATTCGCGTACGATATTGTGGAATGGGCCAATTGGTGTTTTTGAAATGCCAAATTTTGCTGCCGGAACTGTTGCATTAGGTGACAGTATTGCGAAAGCGACAAGTTTGGGTGCGTTCTCGCTTGTAGGCGGCGGCGACAGTGTAGCATTTGTGAAACAGTTTGGCTATGATGATAAGGTGAGCTATGTTTCTACCGGAGGTGGGGCGATGCTTGAAAGTTTGGAAGGAAAAGAGCTTCCCGGCGTGAAAGCGATAAATTCATAAATAACGAATTAAACTAAAAAAGCCTGAAAATTATTTTTCAGGTTTTTTTTGTTTGTAAGGTTTGTTCAGTAAAATTTTGGCTATCATAGCAGAAAATCGACTCGCAGAAACCTATCAAAAATCGATTTTCTCATTTTTTCTGATCACATATATCAGGCTGGAAAATTCGCCCGTTTTTATGGCTTTAAAATTAGAAATAGCTCCGTAAATGAAGCCTGAAAGCCAAAAAATTGGATTTTTCTTATATTTTTCGCTTAGCATTGAAATGTAGAACGCATCGAAGAGGAGGGGTCGCGTATATTTCAAATTCCATTTTTTATTTTTCATGAGACGCTGCATCCCCGATTTTGAAAAATGGTAGATATGTCGTGGAACATCATAAGCGGCCCAATACTCGCGATATTTTTTAGCATCGTAAGAAGTGTGGTTTGGTACTGCGATAACGAGTAATCCGTTCGGCTTAAGTTTTTGCGCTATCAGATTCAAAATTTCGTCCTGATTCGGGATATGCTCAAGTACGTGCCACATTGTGACAGCATCCAGCGATTCATTCTCCAATTGCGCAATATTGTCAATTATTGTGGTTGACGAGAATTTTTTAGCTGCGAAATTACGTGCATCGGCATTAGGTTCATAGCCGAATGTGGTGAAATCAGATTCAATGAATTTTAAAAATTCTCCTGCGCCACAGCCATAATCTAATACTTTAGCCTTGTTAAACAGCTCCTTTGCAAGCAGATTTCTTTTGAAATTAAGATTCAGTTGTTGAACCTTTTTATAAATGAATTCTTTAATGCCACCTTTATCCTGATGGTGAGAAATATATTCCTGCGACTCATAATATTTTTCAAGGTCAGCAGGAATAGGATTTGTTTTAAGAATACCGGGTGTATCGGTAGGTTCTATGTCGAAATATTCCTGTGCGAGGAAATGGTCTTTAACTTTCATTAAATCTTTATGAAATCGGTTAATGTTTCACGTGAAACATTTGGCTTTACTTATTTAAATATATCAGCAGCACATTCATATCTGATGGAGATACACCACTAATTCTGCTTGCCTGCGCAATTGTTTTTGGCCGAATTTTATTCAGTTTCTGACGGGATTCTGACGATAGTGAATTGATTTTTGAATAATCGAAATCTTCAGGGATGCGAATGGTCTCAAGTTTCAGCATCTTTGCCACGCTCTCACGTTCTTTGTCGATGTAGCCGCGGTATTTTATATTAATCTCTGCCTGTTCACGAACTTCGTCAGTATATTGAGATGTGTGCTCTCCTAAATCGTCGATTTTGTCGAGCATTTTCAGCGTCATATTTGGACGGGTGAGTATCTGGGCAGCACGATATGCCTGATCAACCGGCGCTGAATCTATCTCCTGTAAAATAGGATTAATTATAGCAGGTTTTAGTGAGGTTTCTTTCAACAAATTTTCGAGCTCGGTGCTTTTAGCAATTTTTTCTTCAACTTTTTGAAGTCGTTCCTGTGAAGCTAGACCAATATTAAATCCTTTTTCTGTAAGCCTAATATCCGCATTATCCTGGCGGAGTAATAATCGATATTCAGCTCTCGAAGTGAACATTCGATAGGGTTCTTCGGTACCTTTGGTAATCAGGTCGTCAATCAGAACGCCGATGTATGCTTCATCTCGATTCAATACGAAGTCCTCCTTTCCATGCACTTTGTTGTGTGCATTGATGCCTGCCATCAAACCTTGTCCAGCAGCTTCTTCATAACCTGTAGTACCGTTTATTTGACCCGCAAAGTACAGGTTATCAATAAGTTTCGTTTCTAAGGTATGATGGAGTTGGGTAGGAGGGAAGTAGTCGTATTCTATTGCGTAACCTGGACGGAAGACTTTCACATTCTCAAATCCAGGAATGTGGCGCATCGCCTTAATCTGGACATCTTCAGGCAACGAAGAAGAAAATCCATTCACGTAAATTTCGACTGTCCGCCAACCTTCGGGTTCTACAAATAATTGATGCCGTGTTCGCTCAGCAAAACGGTTTACCTTGTCTTCTATACTCGGACAGTATCGCGGTCCGATACTTTGGATGGTGCCATTAAACATCGGGCTTCGATCAAAACCTTCTCGTAAGATCTCGTGTACAGTTTCATTGGTGTACACAATGTGACAGCTTAGTTGTTTTGTAAGCGGCGGCGTATCCGTAAATGAGAATTTTTGGGGGTTTTCGTCACCTTTCTGCTCTTCCATTTTCGAATAATCAAGGCTTCGGCCATCTACTCTTGGAGGTGTACCGGTTTTCATCCGGCCTGATTCGAAACCTAGTGAAACCAATTGTTCGGTGATGCCAAATGCGCGTGGTTCGCCCATTCTGCCACCTCCCAGTTGTTTGTCACCAACGTGAATAAGTCCGTTCAGAAATGTTCCGTTGGTCAGTACTACTGCATTTGCGCGGATATTTATACCGAGTGAAGTTACGACGCCACAAACTTTATTGTTTTCAATTATAAGGCTTTTCACCATATCCTGAAAAAAATCAAGATTTGGGGTATTTTCGAGTGCGATTCGCCATTCTTCAGCAAATAACATGCGGTCATTCTGGGTTCTTGGTGACCACATTGCAGGACCTTTAGATAAGTTGAGCATCTTGAACTGAATTGCAGACTTGTCTGCAACTATCCCGGAATAGCCTCCCAGAGCGTCTATTTCACGCACTATTTGCCCTTTAGCGATTCCACCCATAGCAGGATTGCAGGACATTTGACCGATGGTCTGCATGTTCATCGTGATGAGCAAGGTTTTTGAGCCCATATTAGCAGCCGCAGCCGCAGCTTCACTGCCGGCGTGACCTGCACCGACCACAATAACATCGTATATCTGAGATATCATCTTTAAAATTTAGTGTGATGTTTCACGTGAAACATTTAAAATATAATCTTTAAAATTTCAGAAATTTTGGTAAAATAGATTGATATAATGATCTTCCTTTTGCGTCATCAAATCCTGTTCATGATCAAGTTTATCACTATAGCCACAAAGATGCAGAACACCGTGGGCTAAGACCCTTAGCAGCTCACTTTCAAAGTTTGTTTGATGATCATGAGCATTTTCTAAAATTCGGGGCAAAGATACGAAAATATCACCGCTGATGATTTTACCCTTCACGTAGTCGAAAGTGATGATATCAGTATAATAGTCATGCGAAAGATACCGCTGATTAATCTTTAGTAGATATTCATCACTACAGAATATGTAGGTGATTGGCCCGAGCTTTTTTCCTTCACAAATAATTAAATTCTCTAGCCATTCCTCCGCATTAGCCGGTAGCTCAATTTGGTCTACATCTTCAAATATAAATTCAATCATAATATCAGAACCAGTGGCCCAAAATAACATTAAAGGCGCTGGAATTTGTGTTTAAGGATTTGCTGAAATTCAGTTTTAAAGGTCCGAAAGGAGATTTATAACCCAGAGTCAAACCTATGGCGGATCGAGATATATCAAGAATTTCATCTACCACGATCTTGTCAAACTGATTTGCAATATTAAAATCTGCTACTATAAAGTAGTTCTTAAATAGATTCGCCTGGAGCGCGGTGCGGGCAATAAGCAGATTTTTAGAGTGCAGTTCGGCAAACTTACTACCCGGTAAGTGGGTGAAATTAATTACATTTTGCTCAAATATACCACCCGCTCTGTAATGGTAATACTCAGACGTCGAATCTCCTAGCGTAAATCCTCCAAAAACACCAAACCTTACCGTCAACATTGGTTTTACCGGCAGATTTATTTGTGTATCGACTTTACTTTGGAAAGTACGCGAATCTCCGTATGAATTAAATAAATCGAGAAATTTACCTTCGGCGCTTAACACAAATCCGCGGGTAGGGAAGTTTTTGTCATCCTGCGTATCGCTTTTAATGAAAACATAAGGATTCACGAAATTCTGCGGATTTCCAAAAATTGCTTCACCGATGGAGATCGATTCGAAATAATCATGACTAAATCCTCCACCCACAGCAAATCTGTCCCGCCAAACTGACTGTATAAAAACTTCGTTTCGAAACCAATTCCACCTTTGGGCAACATTGTTGTTTGCATCCCGCAAATCCAGTTGCATACCCGCCGCATAGACACCGAATCCGGGTATATAACCATTATCTATGAAGTAATTGAGGTAATAACGTGGTTTATCGCCTACCACCGCATCGAGTGATACCGTAGAGTTGCGGAAGAGCAGGCGTTTGGCGGTGATATTAAGAAGTAATCCTGTTTTAAAAACTTCGTCATAATGCAATCCAAACTTCAGAAAAAACCTCGTATCGTCTTCCGTAACGGCCAAATTGAGGATATTTTTATTTTCCTGATGAGAAATGTCGTAGTTGATAAGCGTATAATTATTGGTAGAGTAAAGTTTCTCCACTTTTTTATTTATTCCGCCATAGGTTTCCAGCGCGGGAAGTCTGAGATTCATTTTCCCGAGGACGTAGTTTTCAGAAAAAATGTGATTATTCGTAAGATTTAGACTGTCGATTTTATACACATTGGTATAAATGCTGTTAATTGGCGCCCGCAGCATCTTTCGTTCGCGTTTGGGCAGAAGCGAGAGCGGCTCAGTATATTTTTTGGCCTCTACAAAACCGGAGTCCAGGATCGACTTCTTAGAGCCGTAACTTGTCGCGGTATATCCCAAAAGGTTGGGTTTAATATTAATATCCGTGTATTGGTACTGATTCTTGGTTTCTTTCTGAATCCCAAAGTCAATCACTTGGTTTAAAATGTCTATAGCACTGCTGAGTTTCTCGCGGCCCGCAAGTCCCTGATTCAAGTCCACACCGATCACAATGTCTATTCCTTTATCCTTCAGTGGTTTACTTGGGTAATTAATGGTAAGCGCACCATCTACATATAATGAATCATTTATTTTCACAGGATCGATGAGGGATGGAAAGGCAGAACTGGCCATCACAGCGCTTACGAGATCGCCTTTTTCAAAGATTTTAATCTGGCCATTCTCCAGGTTTGTGGCTATGCACATAAACGGGATTGGGAGCTTGGAAAAATCATCTACTGAGGCCACATTCTTAAGCAGTTCGCGGAGCAGGTAAATGTTCTTCTGGCCGGTAGAAATGGCTTTCGGCAAAACATTTATTTTCCCGTTTTTTACAGGTAGCGTCAGGATATACTTGTCCACGGATTTATTGAAAAAAGTGCCTTCCTGCCGGCTTTTTTCGTTCGCTAAAACGTCGTAAAAGTCAGTATCAAGTACTATTTTTTCAATTTCCTTGCCGGTATAGCCTGCGGCATACAAGCTTCCAACTACCGCACCCATGCTGGTTCCCGAAATATAATCGATCCGAACGCCTAGAGAATCAAGTACTTTTAGGACGCCAACATGGGCGAATCCTTTCGCACCACCGCCTGAAAGCGACAAACCGATCCGTGGTTTCTTTTGTAGCACCATATCACTCCGCACCTGAGACTTTAAAAAAAGGCTCAGCAACAGAAATATTATGATGACAGTTCTTGACATTTAATCTTTAATATAAATTCTTTTTACGCGTCTTGATACTGATGTCAAAACTTCGTAAGGAATTGTTTGACAGTAATTTGCGAACAATTCAAGACTTGGATTCGAATTGAACAAGGTAACGCTTTCTCCTTCCTGCACATTTGCATTACCGACGTCAACCATCAGCATATCCATGCAAACATTGCCCACAATCGGGTACAAATTGCCGCCTATCCCTACTTTTCCTACGCCATTTCCGATAAGTCGGGGTACGCCATCGGCGTAGCCGACGGGTATCGTAGCAATCCGTGTGTCAATTTCCGGCATATACCGTCGGTTATACCCGACTGACGAACCGGCGCTTACGGTTGATATTTGGGAAATTACGGTTTTAAATGCTACGGCACTTCGCAGTTGTTTCTTAATTTCAGGGTCGGGTGATACTCCGATCATCCCAATTCCAATCCGGACCATATCAAACTGATAATCACTGTATTTCGTGATTCCGGAAGAGTTTAAAATATGTCTTACAGGCAAGTAGCCCAATTTAGCAGCCAGTTTTTTAGATACCGCATCAAATGTTTCAATTTGATTTTTTGTGTAAATATCTTCATCAGGGTCGTCAGCTGAGGATAAATGACTGAAAACTGAAGCTACCTTCACCTTCATTTTTGCCAGACGAGCCGCAAGTTCATCAATTTCAACTTCGGTAAATCCGAGGCGGTTCATTCCTGTTTCAATCTTGAGATGAATTGGATAATCTTCCTCGGCACCTTTCCGGATAAGATTGGAATAGAAAAGGTCTAACACCCGGAAACTGTAAATTTCGGGCTCAAGATCAAAATCAATGATGATTTCATAGCTGTGCTGTTCCGGATTCATCACCATTATTGGCGTGGAAATTCCGTTTTTTCTTAGTTCGACACCTTCATCAGCATACGCAACACCCAGATAATCAATATGATGATGTTGCAGGAATTCAGCGATTTCATATCCGCCGAGTCCGTAAGAATAGGCTTTTACCATGGCCATCACTTTAGTTTGTGGCTTCAGGAAAGTTCGGTGGACATTGATATTTTGCAGAATCGCATTCAGGTGTACTTCTAAGACGGTGTCGTGTTTCTGGAGTTCCAGATGGTCTTTAATTTTTTCAATTTCAAATTTTCTCGCACCTTTTAAAAGAATCAAGTTGTTTTCAATCGTGTTTAATGAGTGACTTTCAATGAGTTGCGTGCTTGAATCGAAGGTTGAAACCTTGGCATTAAATAATTCCTTGAACCTTACAATGTCGTTTCCAATCAGTATGACATGTCCGAAATTCTGTTGGTTGGTAAGTTCGGCGACGTGCTGATAAAGTGTTTCTAAATTTTTGCTTTCAATGAAATCCGTTAAAACCAGCGTTTTCTCGGTTTTATTATATTCATTGATAAATTGAAAAGCAATCTTAAGCGAATCGAGGTCCAGATTATAATAATCATTGATTATGAGGTTATTGCGTAGGCCATTCACGCTTTCCAACCGCATTTCCACGGGCTTCAGCGCATTGATTTTCTGGATTATTGTTTCCGTTGAATATCCGAGTAACTTCAGGACAGCCGCTACGCAAAGCGCATTGTTTAAAGTGGCGTCATCACGCTGCTGTGCGGGAAGCAGAAACTCTTCGTCAAAATATTTGATCTTAACCTCAGTTTTATTACCGAATGTCTGGACCGAAATGTCATTATGAATCTTTAAGCCGTACGAAATTAAATTTTTGCCTGAATAAACTGAATTTATCGCATTGCTAACCAAATGGTTATCACCATTAAAGATAATGGTTTCTGATTGCGAAAAGAGTTTGATTTTTTCTGCGATGATTTGCGACTGGCTTTCAAAATTAGACTCATGCGCAGATCCAATATGCGTAAGGATGCCGATTTTCGGTGAGAAAATATCAACCATCGTTGCCATTTCGCCGGGTTTTGAAACACCAACTTCGAAAATTCCAATTTCATGCTCAGCTTTTGTTTTCAGTAGAGAAAGCGGCAAACCCAACTGCGAATTGAAGCTTTTCGGACTTTTTACGGTGTTGTACTCCGAATACAGACTTTGATAGAGCCATTCTTTCACTACGGTTTTGCCGTTGCTTCCGGTAACGCCGATAGTTTTAAGATGAAATTTTTGCAAGTGATGCTTGGCTAAAGTCTGAATGAACTTTAAGGAATCATTTACGATAATCCACGTAACGCCATCGAGTTCAGAAAGTTTGGTTTGTGAGATGATTATCCCGATTCCTTTTTCTACCGCATGCTGTATATATTTTTCACCGCTGTTTTTGGCGGTGTTGAGTGCTAAAAATGCTGTTCCTGTGGCAGAAAAAATATTGCGGGAGTCAAATGCGATTGCTGTAACCTGCAAATCTGGATTTCCGAAAATTTCCGAATCCGTTATTGCAGCCAGTTCGCCTGTTGTATAGTTCACTTTAGTTTATTTAAAAATTCGTCATTGAAGACCTTGCGGCTTACGGCTTCATAGCTTTCGGTTTCACCCAGCTGCACCAAATCGTTATTTGAAGTCGTGCGCATAGAATGGTTAGCCAAATTTCCGGTCCGGCGGCAGATTGCGTGTACTTTGGTGACATACTCCGCGGTGGCCATCAGATTGGGCATCGGCCCGAAGGGTCTTCCCATAAAATCCATATCCAAACCAGCTATCACAACCCTTATACCGCTATTAGCCAACTGATTAGCTACTTCTACAATGCTTTCATCGAAGAATTGTGCTTCGTCAATCCCAACCACATGACAGTTTGAACCGAGCAGTAAAATCTCGCTGGGGCTTTCTACCGGTGTGCTGCGAATTTTGTTCTGGTTGTGCGAGACCACCTCATCCTCGGCGTAGCGCGTATCTAGTTTTGGCTTAAAGATTTCAACATTTTGGCCTGCCATTTCAGCGCGCCTCAGCCGGCGGATCAATTCCTCGGTTTTCCCTGAAAACATGGAGCCGCAGATAACTTCCATCCAGCCGCTTTGTTTTGCGTGATTTATTGTGTTTTCTAAAAACATTTGTTAATTTAGCCGTGATATAGCGACCTCAAAATTACGCAATTTAATAGATTTCATCATGCCGAATTTTCACGATATCCAACACAAAGTGTTTTTCGAAGTGCAGACTATTCTGGATTCGTTATCTAAAATTTCTTCGGCTGACGAGTTGCTCAATAAGCAGGATCTATTCTCAGAACTTTCAGACAGGGTTTCATTTCTTCGGATCCTTGATAAGAACAAAGAATATTATCCTGACGATTTTGCGGACTATAATACTGATAATCTCGACATTAGTGCTCTAAATGTTAATGATGATTTTGCGGCGGAAGTTTCCGCAGATGAAGATGTTTTGGGAGTAGATGGCATTGAAGAAGAGGTTTTGTTTACTACAGAACTGAATGAACTTGACGAAGTGGAAAACACTGAATCAGAGGCCAGCCCTGCCGAACCTGAAATAATGGAGGAAATTCTGACGGAATCCGCTCAGGATGTGGCGTATGAAGAGCGCGTTGCTCAGAAAGAGCATGAGTTCCGGGAAATGGAGGCACGCCGCAGGCAAATTGTAGAAATTAATAAAGAACATACACAGCACACTGTGCCGGACAAAGAGGTAGAATCAGAAAAACCCCAATCTGCCGAACGGAAGTTTAAACTCGCACATATCAAAGGTCTAAAGGCGATGCAGAATCTGTTCGATGATGATCCCCTCGAAAAATTGGCGAACGAAGATCAGGATCGGCCTTCTGAGCCGGGAAGTTTGCTTAAAAGCAACATGTCAACCGATTTTATGGAAGCGGAAAAGAAGAGACCTGAATTCCGGTTGGATCTAAATGATAAAGTGGCATTTACCAAACTTTTATTTAAAGGTGATGCGGATGAACTTTCCAAAACTATTACAAAACTGAACACCTTTGATAACATCGAAGACGCACGCCAGTATCTCAGCGAACTTTATTACGATAAAGATTGGAAAAAAGCTGATGAATACGCACAGCGACTCTGGAGCCTTGTAGAAAACAAATTTTTGTAAATTTTTATATTAGGCTTGAATGATAAATACAGTCGAAGACTTTAATGAAGTTTTTTTTATTGGTATCGCAGGTGTGGGCATGAGCGCGTTAGCGCAGTATCTGCAAGGTATTGGCAAGAATGTATCTGGCAGTGACCGGTATTTTTTGTCAGACGAACCTAACAAGACAAGGTCTCAACTAGAGGCCGAAGGAATTAAATGTTTCGTTCAGGATGGTAGTGGTATTACGAGCAATACACAGCTCGTTGTAGTCTCCACCGCGATTGAAGATACGGTTCCTGAAGTCTTGAAAGCTAAAAGTTTATCAATCCCTATCATCCGGAGAAGCGAGTTACTGTCCATTATTGCAAAAAGCAAAAAAACAGTCGCGCTAGCCGGAACATCCGGAAAATCTACCACGGCGGCAATGCTTTATCATATGCTCGAGAAAGCCAATCTTCAGCCCAGCATCATATCGGGCGCAGGTCTTACATCTTTAATAAAACAGAATAAAATTGGTAACGCGGCAGTTGGTAGTGGTGACTGGTTAATCATCGAGGCCGATGAAAGTGACGGTTCGATTGTTCAGTACAAACCTGAAATCGGGGTGTTGCTCAACATTGATAAAGATCACCAGGAAATAGCAGAACTTCTCGATCTCTTTGGTGTTTTTAAAAATAATACAAATAGCTTATTCATTGTAAATCAATCCAATAGGCAGGCGAAAACGATGTCCACGAACGCAAATTCGGATTTCGGTTTTGAAGCAGAAAATTGCGGTTATTCAGTAGAAAATTTCAAGCAGGACGGTCTCGAACTTTCATTTACCATTAAAGATCAGCCTTTTGGTATGACCTCGCTCGGCAGACACAGTGCTGAAAATGCTGCTGCGGCAGTTGCAGTTGCCCACCAAATCGGTGTTGATTTAGCGGTTTGCGCCGAAAGTCTCCGCACATATGAGGGAATTTACCGCCGGCATCAGGTTTTAGGCCGGAAAAATGGTGTGTGGGTGATCGACGATTACGCTCACAATCCGGCCAAATGCGCTGCTTCAATCCGCGCCTGCCAACCTCTTGCGGATAAAGTGGTAGCATGGTTTCAGCCACATGGTTACGGACCCACAAGATTCCTTAAAGATGATTTTATCCAGGAAATTTCCGACGCGCTGCGTCCCGAGGATGAGATTTACATGAGCGAGATTTTCTACGCAGGCGGAACGGCTGTGAAAGACATTTCCGCCAATGATTTGATAGAAGGCATTAAAAATAAAGGCAAAAAAGCTTTTTTCGTCGAAAACCGCGATGATTTACTTGAAATCATCCGCCCAAAGCTAACCGTAGATACGTTGCTGCTTCTTATGGGAGCGCGGGATCCGGGTCTTGAAACCTTTAGTAAAAACCTTTTCGAAAAGCTGTAGATGACTGGAATACTCTATTTTGTTCCAACTCCGGTCGGAAACTTGGACGACATGACTTTCAGGGCCATAAAAGTGCTGAGAGAGGTAGATTATATCCTGTGTGAGGACACGCGGACATCCGGTGTTCTTTTAAAACACTTCGAGATTTCAAAACCGCTTAAATCTTATCATCTGCACAACGAGCATCAAATGACAGAGCGTATAGTGGATGATTTGAAAAACGGCCAGAACATCGCAATTATCACAGATGCCGGAACTCCCGGGATTTCGGATCCAGGATTTTTACTGTCTAAGGCTGGTGCGGACGCCGAAATTGAGATGATATGTTTGCCCGGTGCTACAGCTTTTGTACCTGCGCTGGTCGTTTCAGGTTTACCGAACAATGAATTTTTATTCGCCGGCTTTCTCCCGCAGAAAAAAGGTCGGCAGACAAAACTGAAGCAGCTGGCTGCAGAAAAAAAAACGGTGGTTCTTTATGAAAGCCCGCACAAAATAAATACGACTTTAGAACAGATCAAAGAATTCTTTGGCGAAGATGCACGCATCAGTCTCAGTCGGGAAATTTCCAAAAAATTTGAGGAAACTAAACGGGGTAGTATCAACGAGTTAATTGATTTCTCTAAAAGTAAAACTTTAAAAGGAGAAATAGTTTTGGTTATCAATAATGCAGACATGGCCAAAGGCTCGGCAGATGAGAAGCCAACATCAACCAACAAATATAAATAACGAGATATGGGATTATTAACAGGAAAAGTAGCCCTCATCACCGGCGCTACACGCGGAATCGGACGCGGCATTGCTGAGGTTTTTGCGAAGGAAGGTGCACACGTTGCATTCACTTACGCTGGCTCAGTAGAAAAGGCTAAAGAATTAGAAGCAGAATTAAGTAAAGTCACGCAAATAAAAGGATATCAGTCCGATGCATCAGATTTTGATGCCGCGCAAAAATTGGTAGATGACGTAATTGCTGAATTTGGAAAAATCGATATCCTGATCAACAATGCAGGGATTACCAAAGATAATTTGCTGATGCGCATGTCCAAAGAAGATTGGGATACGATCATCAAAGTGAACCTTGATTCGGTTTTCAACCTTACAAAAGCGGTTATCAAACCAATGATGAAGGCGCGCGCGGGTTCGATCATCAATATGACCTCGGTTGTGGGCGTAAAAGGGAACGCTGGGCAGGCAAATTATGCGGCTTCAAAAGCGGGCGTTATCGGCTTCACTAAATCAGTGGCGCTGGAATTAGGCTCCAGAAACATCCGTTGCAACGCGATTGCTCCTGGCTTCATTGAAACTGAGATGACCGCAGCTCTTGACGAAAAAACCGTGCAGGGGTGGAGAGAAGGCATTCCATTGAAACGCGGTGGCCAGCCAGAAGATGTGGCTAATGCGTGCGTATTTTTAGGTAGCGAAATGTCATCGTACATTTCGGGCCAGGTACTGAACGTAGATGGCGGAATGCTCACTTAGAGCCGGAGATTTACGTTTTTTCCGAGAACTCTACCCGCTGTCCGCTGTATCTTTTTCTTTTTGCAAAAGAAAAAGGATGCCGCTTCCATCGGGGCTAGAAAAAAAGTTTCTCTTCTTTCAAAAAAAACTCTCTTCATCATTTGAAGAGAGTTTTTGTAAAATTTAGAACGAGTGTTTGTCGCAATTACTTGTTTTTCAATATTTTATTAAAACAAACCGAAGTCTGCACATCTCTGTACTGTCCGTAATTTTCAATTTGTTCATAGGTCTTTTCATATAGCTTAATAGCTTCCGTTTGCTTGGTTCCGGTCTCAAGAATTACCGAGTCATAACTAAGTTCTCTTGCCCAATTTTCCAGTTCATTTAGAATCGCGGAAGCATAACCCTTTCCCCGGCTTACCGGTCGCACGAACATCCGTTTGATTTCTGCAGATTCCTCATCATAACCTTTAAGTGCACCACAACCAACCGGATTTTCATCCTCGAAAAGCACAATACAGTGCTGCAGCGCATCTATTTTGTTGAATTGGTCGTAAAAGGTGTGATCATCGCCATCCACAATCGCCAGATATTCATCCAGCAACTTCACCAGTTCTTTAAAGTTTGGATTTTCGGAGGTAGTTCTAAGGATTTTCAAAATTCTCGTGTAAGATTAAATATCAATTTCCGAAAACCTCATTATGCTGCTCCGCCACACGGATAAACGTGGTTCTTTTCGACAGTTCGCGCAGTTCGGACGCCCCTACATAAGTACATGTAGACCGCACACCGCCCAGAATATCTTTTATGGTCTCAGAAACCGGCCCTTTATACGAAACTTTCACGGTTTTTCCTTCTGACGCCCGGTATTCTGCAACGCCACCCGCGTGTTTATCCATCGCGGTTTGCGAACTCATTCCATAAAAAAGTCTGAATTTTTTTCCGTTTTCTTCCACGATATCGCCGCCACTTTCATCATGTCCGGCGAACATTCCGCCCAGCATCACAAAATCGGCACCGCCGCCAAATGCTTTTGCCACATCACCGGGGATTTTACAGCCGCCATCGGAAATAATATGTCCGCCAAGGCCGTGTGCGGCATCTGCACATTCAATAATCGCTGAAAGTTGTGGATATCCCACACCGGTCTTAATCCGTGTTGTGCATACCGATCCCGGCCCAATTCCCACTTTGATTATATCGGCACCGGCAAGAATAAGTTCTTCCACCATTTCGCCGGTAACCACGTTGCCTGCGATAATTGTTTTATCGGGGAAATTGGCCCGGGCCTGCTTTACAAATTCAACAAAATGTTCAGAATAGCCGTTGGCAACATCAATGCACAGAAATTCTATTTGAGGATGTTCCTCCATAATCTGTTTGATCTTTTCCTCATCAGCTTTCCCCGTTCCCGTGCTTAATGCGATGTATTCGTAAATCGAGTCGGGCTGGCTGCGAAGAAAAGTGCTCCATTCGTCCGGCGTATAATGTTTGTGGATGGCAGTGATGATCTTTTCTTTCGCCAGCGCTTCCGCCATTTCGAAAGTTCCGACAGTATCCATATTGGCCGCGATAATCGGCACGCCGCTCCATTTCTTTCCAGAATTGACGAACGTGAAATTTCGTTCTAAACTTACTTGGGATCTCGATTTTAAGGTAGATCTTTTTGGGCGGATCATCACATCCTTAAAACCCAGTTTTATTTCATATTCTATGCGCATCGGTATGATTTAATTTTATCGGTTCCGCTTCACTTTTTTGAGTGCATTTTCGACGTTTTTTTCTGCAATTGCTTTAAGTTCAGCGTCGCCCGATTTCATGTGTTGAAGTATGACCCGGCACTCCGACAGGAAAACGCGCGCGAAATCGGGGTCATGATCTACTATTTCATCAGTGTTATCGAGAATGTCAGCGTATTTTACTGTTTGGGATTCGGGCTGAATTTTTGAAAGCCGTTCAGTTTCTTTGGCTTTCCGCGCGCGGCGGTTCATTTTCGGAAATACCTGCTTGGTGTAAACGTCTGTCAGATCAATTATGTGCTGCAGCGCTTTTTCTGCCGCTTTTTCATCCAACAAAGTCTTTAAGAAATCACCGATTTCGTCTTCCGTCACAGGTGTATCTTCCAAAACATCATGAAGCAAAGCGGCGGCGAGTACTGATATGTCGTTTGTATATTTCTGGCAGGTCCGCATCACCCGAACAGGATGTACCATGTAGCGGTCATCGCAGTATTTCCGGCGCTGCTCACCATGGGCTTTATCGCCAAATTCAATGATTTTTTCGAGCGTATCTTCCATTTTTAAATGTAAATATTTAAAATTTCAAGACTTCAGAAAGTTCATTCATGTATTCGTGCGCAGTAAGGTCAAATTTTACCGGAACCACTGAAATATAGCCATCGGCCAAGGCAACTTCATCCGCATCCGGACTTGTATCCATATTATTGAAATATCCCGAAAGCCAGAAGTAAGTTTTCCCATGAGGGTTTACCCTCTGATCGAAACTTTCTTCCCATTTTGCGTCGGCCTGTTTGCAAACGCGGATGCCTTTTATCTGCTCCTTTTCGAGCTTTGGAATGTTGACATTCAGCACAATACCTTTAGGCATCGGATTTTCGAGTACTTTTTTTACTATTGACTGAATATGGTCTTTGGCCTGCGTAAAGTCTGCGTCCCACGAGAAGTCGAGCAGTGAAAAACCGATCGCGGGCAAACCTTCTACACCAGCCTCTACCGCTGCAGACATCGTACCTGAATAAATGACATTAATGGAAGAATTCGCGCCATGATTAATACCCGAAACCACAAGATCCGGACGGCGCGGCAATATCTTATCAAGTGCAAATTTCACACAGTCAACGGGTGTTCCGCTCAGGGAAAAGTCGCGTTGTGGACCGTCAAGATTGATCTCTTCAAAAGTAAGTGTAGAGTTGATTGTGATGGCGTGGCCTTTTCCGCTTTGCGGCGAATTTGGCGCAACAACCGTCACATTACCAATTTCATTCATAAATTCTACAAGGTTCCGGATCCCCGGTGCGGTGATTCCGTCATCATTGGTTACCAATATCAATGGTCTGTGCATACAAAGAGTGTTTTGAACAAAATTACTTAAAAATAAAAGGTTCAAATATGAAATAAGGTATTAATTTTGATACTTTGTACCGCCTTGTAACAAAATGGCAAAATTTTAAACAAATTCAGTTATTAAATAATTTTATGTTCAAGAAATTAAAAATCAATACTTTACTGCTGTTCATTCCGTTGACTACTTTGGCGTTCTGTTTCAACTCTCCGAAGAATGATGACGAGAAGATGTCGACAATCATGATCAGTGTTAAAAATACTCTAAGCTACCTCCACTATTCCCCGCGACCTATTAATGATGCATATTCTGCGGACGTTTATAAACAGTATTTCGACATGATCGATGCTTCCAAACGCTACTTTCTGCAGTCTGATATGAACGAATTTGAAAAGCACCGCACAAAACTTGATGATTATCTGAACCGTGGTGACCTGTCGTTTTATAAACTCACGGTAGACAGACTCTACCAGCGCGTTGACGAGATTGATAAGATTTCGCAAACCATCCTGAGTGCACCACTTAACTTCGATGAAGAAGAAACTTTGGTTCTGGAGCCTAAGCTCAAAAAAAATCCGGTAAATGCAGCGGAGCTTTCTGCAGAATGGAAAAAGTATATCAAATACAATATCCTGCAGGAAATGGAATCGCTTTCAGCAAAGGAACAGCTGCAAAGGGAAAAGAAGGATTCGGTACAGAAATTTAACCTTAAAGATACCATCAAACTTGAAATCCTTACTCCAGAACAAAAACGTATCAAGGCTACTGAGGAGGTGAAAGATATGTTGACTGATACCTTCCGAAGGTTTAAAAAAAGAAATAAGATGGATTGGTTCACCGTGTATATGAATGCATATACCGAGGTTTTCGATCCGCATACGAACTATTTCTCACCAAAGAACAAGGAAGATTTTGATACCAATTTTACCGGTAAGGTAATAGGAATCGGTGCCATCATTCAGGAAAAAAGAGGCTATCTTTATCTGGGAGCGCTCACGATTGGCGCGCCTGCCTGGAAGTCTAAGCAGCTCAGCGAAGGTGATAAGATCCTGAAAGTAAGGTCTAAACCTAATGAAGAAGCCGTAAATGTGGTCGGAATGCTATCTGATGAAGCAGTACGGTTGATCCGCGGCGAAAAAGGGACGAAAGTGACGCTTACAGTTGAGAAAAAAGACAAATCAATCAAAGAGGTGACGATGGTTCGTGAAGAAGTGGCAATTGAAGACACATTCGCGCGAAGCATTATCATCAATTCAGCTGACGGAAGAAAATATGGATTTGTAAATCTCCCAAGCTTCAACGCTGATTTTGAAGATTCAAAGGGTAGAAATGCTTCCGATGACATCAAGAATGAGCTTATAAAGCTTAAAGCCCAGAATGTGGAAGGCATTATTCTGGACCTTCGAAATAATGGTGGTGGCAGTTTGACGGAAGTAGGTGATATCATGGGGCTGTTTATGAACGCTGGACCGTATGTGCAGGTGAAAGACGGCAACGGCAAGATTCAAACACTGAAAAACAGAACCAACGCTCCGGTTTGGACGGGACCGCTGATCATCATGCAAAATGAACTGTCAGCTTCCGCATCTGAAATTTTAGCTGGCGCCGTACAGGATTATGGCCGCGGAATCGTCATCGGCTCTCCACAATCCTTTGGAAAAGGTACCGTACAGACTTTTGTGGACCTGAACCGTTTTCTGAACAGCAATGATGATTTTGGCTCATTAAAACTGACCATACAGAAATTTTACCGTGTGACCGGAGAATCTACGCAGCGAAAAGGCATTGAATCTGACATTAAAATGAAAGATTTCTTCACTTATGCTGAAATTGGTGAACGCTATGACGACTATGCGCTACCTTGGGATAAAATCCCTGCTGCAGCTTACCAGCCGCTGAACTTTTTACAGGTTAATTCATTACTCAAATCGGCCGAAAGCAGATTGGCTACTAATAAAAACTACCAGCTTATGCAGGAATCTGCGCAGTGGAAAGAAAGACTGGATAAGGAAGAAACCATTTCCTTGAACCAAAATAAATTCAGCGCCCTGATGAAGGAGCGTAAAGCACAAATCGAGAAGTTCCGTGCTTTGGAAAAGTATAATAACGGACTGAAATTCACACTGAATCCGGATGAGGTAGAACGCGAAAAGAAAGATGAAGCATTCGCGAAGAAAACCCAGAACTGGACTAAGAGCTTGCAACGCGATATGTATCTGCAGGAGGCAGTAGCGATAGCAGGTCAGATTAAATAAAATTAGACTTAATCTATCATAATTAACCATCGGAAATTTTCCGGTGGTTATTTTTTTACCGTTCAGTCTCGATATTTTACCATTCGGTTTTATAAATTTTAGTGAGGAGGGAGGCGAGTTTATCTTTGATTCATAATTAAAAACAAAAAAACTGTTATGAAAACTAAACTTTTATTTTTCGGCCTCTTCCTTTCAAGCCTTTGCTTCTCACAACTCGACGAGAAATTTTATCAGCCTGGAAAAACGATGAAACCTATTGAAAATTTAAAATTCCAAGAATTCTCCATTCCGGCTGAAAAAGATACGATAACCGGAATATTCATCGAAAGTAATGTTGTACCTAAAGCAACTGTGTTGTTTTTTCACGGGTCGGGCGGTAATGTTTCGAGTTACACCTTCATGGTGAAACCGTTGGCAGACGCCGGCTATCAGGTGATGATGATAGACTTCCGCGGTTATGGAAAGTCTAGCGGAACACCGACACACCAAAATATTCAAAGCGATGGTCAAAAGTTTTTGGAGTATGCTTTATCGCTTCCGCAAACTACAGGAAAGCCCGTAATCATTTATGGAGCCTCAATGGGAAGCCAGATTGCAACACATTTGGCTAAAAATAACCCCATGGTTATCGAGGCGCTGATCCTTGATGGCGCGATGTCCTCGCATGCCGATATTGCGAGTCACTTTTCACCTGAAAACGCCGCGATGATACAGTCTATTCCGTTTCCTTACTCCGCAAAGGAAGATGTGAAAACCCTTACGATACCCAAACTTTTCATCCACAGTGCGGCGGACAAAATGATTCCGATAGCGCAGGCGCAAACAATTTTCGATAATGCACCGGAGCCTAAAAAATTTCTTACGTATGAAGGCGACCACCTGGAAGGAATGGTGAAGAACGGAAGTGAAATTATTAAGAATATTGAAGCACTAATGAAAAAACAGAAAAAACTGTAGCTGAGGTAGGAGAAACTTTTCTACATTTAAACACCCGCAGCTGCCACACAATTTTCAGATCATGAATAGAAAAAGTCTTATTACCACAACCTGGATTACCTTTTTTATCGGGACGTTTATCTTTGTCTTCTTCAGCAAAGAAAAGTCTGTGGAGATGTTCTTTCTTTATCTCATGATTTCTGCGATGTATTCTTTTCCGCTGGCGATCGGGAATGGGCTTTTAAATGACATGCTCTCGAAAAAATATTCATGGGTAGCTGAAACACGTAAAAGAACTGTTCTGGGAGTCATCTGTACTTTGCTTCTGAATGTTGCACTGGTTTTTCTAATTAATTATATCAATTTCATCGTTATCCATAAGCAGGATTTTGCCAATTTTTTCCGTGGAACAATCGCGATAAATAACTGGTTTACAGTGAATGTAGCTTTACTGATATCGGCAATTTTGCATGCAAAAGGATTCATGGAAGAATGGAAAAAATCGACCCGTAAAGAAGTAGTGGAGCAAAAGCTGATAGCCCGTTCGGCGAATGCACAGTTTGAAAGTTTAAAAAATCAGCTAGATCCCCATTTTCTTTTTAATTCGTTGAATGTCCTAAGTGCACTGATTGATGAAAACCCCGATCAGGCGCAGTATTTCACCGTCTCAATGTCAAATATTTACCGTTACGTGCTCGAACAGAAAGATAAAGAGCTGGTCACTGTAGAAGAGGAAATAGGCTTCGCAAAAACCTACTGTAACCTTCTGAAGACAAGGTTTGAAGACAGCGTAAACTTTGAATTTGATGTTGCTGAAAACGACATGAAATCTTACGTCGTGCCACTTTCGCTTCAACTTTTACTGGAAAACTGCATCAAGCACAACTTTGCGACGCCTCAGAAACCTTTAACAATAAAGATCTATACCGAAAACGGATTTCTACTTATAGAAAATAACCTCATGGCGAGAGAACAGGTGAAAGAAAGCGCCGGAATAGGATTGTCAAATATTGTTCAGCGTTATTCCTTATTAACCCAACAAAATGTTTTTATAGAAAAATCTACCGATTTTTTCCGCGTGAAAATTCCAATGTTAACCCAAAAAATCACAGCTATGAACACACAGCCTTCAGACGAATCAATGGCTTACAGCAGAGCCTCCAAAAGGGTAAAAGAAATGAAAGGTTTCTACTCGAATCTCCTGTCTTATTGCCTGGTGATCCCATTTCTGATCTTCATCAATCTGTATACCGCGCCAAAATTCCAGTGGTTCTGGTTCCCGATGATAGGTTGGGGGATAGGTCTTGGCTCCCATGCGTTTCAGGTCTTCGGGCTGGGACGTGACTGGGAAGAAAAACAGATTCAGAAAATTTTAGACAAACAGAATCAAAAAACTCAAAAAAATGGAAACCTATAACGAAGAGGACCTCAAATATTCAGAAGCTCGCAAGAAGGTCAAAAAACTAAAGGGACTTTATGTTCACGCAGTAGTTTATGTGCTGGTAAATCTTTTTATCATTGCCAGCAATACCCAGCAGGGACTGCAGCTGTCGGATATGGATAACTATTGGACGGCCATTTTCTGGGGTGTAGGGCTCCTTGCACACGCGATCGGTGTTTATGTTCCAAATATCTTTCTGGGAAAAGAGTGGGAAGAAAGAAAAATCCGTGAATTAATGGACAAATACAAATAAAAATTTAAAATTGAGCATGATCCGAACAGTTATCATTGAAGACGAAAAACCTGCTGCACGAAAACTCGGGCGTCTTTTAAGCCGGTTCTCTGATTTGCAGTTAGTTGGAACGCTAAACTCCGTGGAAGAAGGTGTTCAATGGTTTACCGAAAACAGTCATCCCGATCTTATATTTTCTGACATCGTTTTAGGCGACGGATTGTCTTTTGATATCTTTGAACAGGTTCCAAGTAAAAGCTTCATCATTTATACCACGGCTTTTGACCAGTATACTTTAAAAGCTTTTAAACTCAATTCGATCGACTATCTTTTAAAACCGGTTATGGAAGAAGATTTACAGAAAGCCATTGATAAGTACAAAAGTTTTCTGCCCACGGAAAGTAATCATAACCTGAAAGAAATCAAGTCATTAATTAAAGAAGAGAAGCAAAAGCTTACCCGTATTCTGGTAAAGATAGGTTATAATCTGAAAATTGTTCAGACCGATGAGGTTTCGTGTTTTTACAGCGAGAACAAGATCGTTTACCTTCAAACTAAAGAACGGACGTTTCCCACTGATTTTACTTTGGATGAACTGCAGGAAATCTTAGATCAAAAGTGTTTTTTCCGCGTAAACAGGCAGTTTATCATCAATTCCAATTACATAAAAAACATCCACACATCTCCTTACTACAAAGTAGAAATGGAGTTTCAGCCAAAAGAAGAAATCACGGTCAGCCGGGATCGTGTGAAGATTTTTAAAGATTGGTTGTCAAAATAAGAAAAGCGCCAGCAGGCGCTTTTTTATTTTTATAATTTTAAGAGATCACGCCACTTCCCAGCAGTTCATCACCGGAATACCACGCCGCAAATTGGCCTTCCGCAATTGCAGACTGAGGATTTTCGAATTCAATGAAAAGACCTTCCTCAAACTGATAAAGTGTAGCTTCTTCGAGCGTTTGTCGGTATCGGATCCGCGCCTTAACCTTCATGGATTGGCCGTTGCCTAGCCGCAGGTCCTCGCGTACCCAATGCACGTCGCTGTTTTCTATTTTTAAAGCTTTACGGAAAAGTCCCGGGAATTTTTTTCCTTCGCCCACAAAAATCGTATTCGTCGGCATGTCGCGCTCAATGATAAAGCAGGATTCTGCGTGTCCACCGATCCCAAGGCCTTTGCTCTGGCCAATTGTAAAGTAATGAGCGCCCTGATGTTTGCCGATCACTTTTCCGTCGGTCTTGTTGTATTCAATTTTGCGCGACAAAAACTTAAGCTCCTCGATTTTTGATTCAAAAACAGGTTTTTCAGTGTGAAATCCATCAAAATCAGTAAAAATCTCCACTATTTCGCCTTCTTTTGGCTCGAGCTGCTGTTGTAGAAATGTTGGCAAACTCACTTTTCCAATGAAGCACAGACCCTGCGAATCTTTCTTGTCCGCAGTCACAAGTTCCATCTTTTTCGCAATCTCTCTAACCTCAGGTTTCGTAAGTTCCCCAATCGGAAACAGCGATTTAGAAAGCTGTTCCTGGCTGAGCTGACAGAGGAAATAAGACTGATCTTTGTTCGTATCCACGCCCGAAAAAAGATGAAATATTTCTTTGCCGTTTTCGTCGATAGTAGAATCAACACGTGCATAATGTCCCGTCGCAACCTTCTCTGCGCCAAGTGATAAGGCTGTTTTCATGAAGACGTCAAACTTCACTTCACGGTTACATAAAACGTCCGGATTCGGCGTGCGTCCGTTCTTGTATTCATCGAACATATAATCCACGATCTTTTCTTTGTAAAGTTCGCTCATATCAATCACCTGGAATGGTATCCCAAGCTTTTGAGCCACCATCAGGGCATCGTTGCTGTCCTCTATCCATGGGCATTCATCCTCCAGCGTAACCGAAGCATCGTTCCAGTTCCGCATAAAAAGCGCCACCACATCATGTCCCTGCTGCTGCAACAGATAAGCCGCAACACTGGAATCTACACCGCCCGATAAACCCACAACTACCTTCATATCAGAATCTTCAAATTTTTTGCAAATTTACGACTTAATTCCGACTAATTTTAGGAGCCACTAAACCTGGGCATTTACCAGCACTTTACCGGCTCTTCACTTCAATCTTTTTTGCTGGCTTCGGTTAGCCTCAGCCATCAAAAAAGGATTTCCGTTGCGATCCGGGCTATAATTTGAGGCATTTTCCCTCCCAAAAAGTAGATATTACGTCCTTTTAGATTTTAAAATGAAATCCTCCAGTTTCCGAAGGATTTGATTTAACATTTAAAGATTTAATAAGCTGAATCGTGCTTAAATAATTTGAACAATTTGAACAATTTAGCAATTAGAACAATTTGACCCCATTAAACCCCCTCTACGGTTTATTCGCCAGAAAGTATTCCGCTTCACCTTTGCCCCAGTTTGGTTCAAGCGCCGACTTTGTACTGTAGGTTTTGTATTGATCGAGCGATTTTTGAAAAAGTTCAAGACCGCGCTGCTTGCTTCCGCCAAACTGCTCGGGTGTGAAGTAGACATCTTCCGCCTTCATCAGTGTGATCCGGGGATTGTTTGGATCCAGTTTTTCAGCTTTGCTCAGCGCCTCAGCCGCCAGCATACCTTCGCTCATGAAGCGCTCCTGCGGATTCACCATCATTTTCAAGCCGTGGATCATCTTCTGCAGAACGAAGATCTCTGCGTTGTCTTTGCTGAGGTCCGCCGCGAGGTCGAGCGACTTTTGAGCTTCAGCGGCAATCGCGTCCAGGTCGGCAGTTTTCCCTTCACGCATCGCCAGGCGTCCTTTTTGGATTGAAGAGAACGCAGCGTAATAGTATGGCTGCCAAAATGTTTTCTCCTTGTCGGCAATGCGGCGGAAGTCGTTTGCGAGCGCAGTAAATTCTTCTGCGGTTTTTTGTTGTTCAACCTGAGACACTTTGCTACTCATCGCTTTCTCATAAGGTGTTTGCGCAAATGTAGCTGTGCTGAACGCAACACAAATCATTAAGAATAAATTTTTCATGGTTTTAATTATTTAAAGTTGATAATCAAAGGTATTTGTAAAACCCTGTAATCTGTTTATAATTTTTACTGAAAGGGTCATTTTACTTGCCGAAAGGTCTTTTTAAAGATTATTGTTGATGGCATCCTGGGTTCGGTCTACCCCAAAGCTGATGAATGCGCCGATGAAGACGAAAGTATTAGCACTTGGCAAGATAGGGCTTCTGCGAAGGCCGTCATTTGAAAAATTATACCCGAAAATATTCTTTCGGCCCAGGATGTTATTCACCGACAGAACCAAGACGCTGAAGGATTTTGCATCTTTTTTCCCGAGGTTTGGCAGATAGTTCAGGCTGAAGTTTAGCGTGCTGTTGTCTTTCACTGTTCCTTGCGCATTCAGGTAGTAATTTCCGCCTGCATCAGTGAGAAAATTATAATAAGGTCTGCCGGAAGCGTAGTTATAAGACAGATTGAAGCCGGTTTTCCAGTCGGTAACAAACTTTTTAGCCACCACAGAGAGCGTGTGCTTCGCCGCGAAGCCTGGAAAAAGCGGCCTGTCATAGTTCTGAAATTCTCGCTCAGAATCGAGGTAGGAATATGAAATCCAATAATCTATATTTTTCAGTGATTTGCGGTCACGCCAGAAAAATTCAATTCCTTTGGCAAAGCCCGAACCTGTGTTCGAAAATGCAGCCGGCCGGTATTCTTCTACGCGTGTTTTGATCAGATCGTCATAATTTTTGTAAAATGCTTCAAGTCTCAGGCTTCGGTTTTCAGAGGATTTTTGAAGTTGAAGTATAAAATGCTCCGCACGCTGGAAATTTAGCGGGTTCTCGCCAAAAAACTGGTTTTCTGGGTTTTGGTAAAATATGCCGTACGCGAATGAACTCGTCCAGTTTTTAGCAAGCCGATACGCCAAAGCAGCTCGCGGAGCCATATTCCATTTATCCAGCGCTGCCGAATGTTCGGTTCTCAAGCCTATTTTCGCTGAAAGATTATTGCTGAATCCAAGGTCCGTTTCCGCAAAAACAGAAGTGATATCTTCATTAAACTTGTAAGATGTCGGCGATAAGGCCACAGCAGTAGTTTCTGCACTGTTATTGAACTCAACACCGCCACGAACCGCAGAAATTTTGTTGATCCGTCTTTCGATGGTTGCTTTGGCGTTAAAGTAATTGCCTTTTACATCGATAGAATTTGGGTTTTGATCTTCATTTTGATAAGTTTCACTTAAAAAAAGTTGATTTCTGTTAAACGTATAAGAACTGCCTGCATTAAAGACATATTTCCCGAACCTTTGTCTGAAAGACAGGTTGTGGAAAGTATTTGCGCCTTTTAGCGAGGTGTTTTCAAAGTCGGTTTGTGGTTCCAGACTTTCAACCTGCAAACCAAGTTTGTTTGTATCAAAACTGCCGTAATATTTTAGTATTCCACCCGCGCGGTTCTTTACGCGGAAATTAAAATTCGTCCCAAACCCTTTGGGTGCCTCCGTGAAATCATTGTTGAAACGGATTATTTCAGTCATCAGACCTAAATTAGTATAAGCGGCTGACACACCGAACGATTTGGTTTTTTCTTCATTCACATTTTGGAAACCTGCAGACACAAAAATTGGCGAAATGCCAATGTCTACTGAATTTCTTTCCGGAAAATCAATGCTTTCAAGAATCAATACAGAAGAAAGTGCCTGACCGTACATCGCTGAATAGCCACCACTCGAAAACACGTTTCCTTTAAACAGCGAGGTGTTCAGCCGGTCCATTGACTTGATTCCGGGTACAGAATTTCCAAAGAAATTATTGACCAAATTTCCATCCATGAAAAATTTTGTCTCGGCGCCGGTGCCGCCACGCACAAAAAGACCTTCGGATTCCCCGACTTTCTGCACGCCAGGAAGTGTCTCCAGTGCCGAACTTACCTGTCCGTTCGCGCCTGCCGTGGTGTAAATGTCGATAGGCGTTAGAAGTACTGTGGCACGTTTGCGGTCGCTGGCTTCGATGGAACCTGCCGAAATCACCACCGCCGCGATTTCAGAAATTTCTTCCTTCAGTTCAGCATCTACTTTTACAACACCACCTGTTAGCAGAACCGGTTTTTCGGTTTCTACATATTTTGGGTTGGTAAAGATGAGTGTCTGATTTCCGGTTTCCGAAGTTTCAAATGAATAATTGCCGTCCTTATCCGTAGTCGCGCCGTCATAGGTCTCCTTTAAGGTGACAGAAACGTCCTGAATACCTTTGTTTTTATAGACAACTTTCCCGCTTACCGTAGTCTGCGAATGCATGGTGACGGCCATAACTAGGGCAATGAGCGCTGATACCTTAGAAATAATGAAAGTTTGCATGGTTTATTTTTTTAACAAATGTATTGCGGAATGCCTTTTGCTGAAAAATAATGTTACCGAACGGTAAAAAAAACTGGCTAAGCGGTCAGTTTTATTTTCAATAACTTTATAAACCATTAAATAAATACTATGAAAATCTTAGCACTTTCTTCACTGGCGGGCGCTGCGTTGTTGATGACATCCTGCACAACCACGAAAAATTTAGTTGTAACGCCTAAAAGCGGAACTGATACGCAGGGCACGGCGAAATTCACGCAAACCGGCAAAAACGTTGAACTGGACCTTAATGTTTATAAACTTACACCCGGCTTACACGCTGTGCATATCCACGAGAAAGGTGATTGTTCTGCAGCCGATGGTAGCTCAGCCGGCGGGCACTGGAATCCTACATCAGACGATCACGGAAAGTGGGGACATGATCAGCACCATATGGGTGACATCGGAAACCTGAATGCGAACAAGGAAGGAACGGCGCGCATTGTATTCAAGACCGATAAATGGTGTCTGGGATGCGCGGATGAAACTAAAAATATCGTCGGAAAATCACTTATTATCCACGCTTCCGAGGATGATTTCAAGACCCAACCTACCGGAAATGCCGGTGGGCGCGTGGGCTGTATTGAAATTAAGTAGATTTAGATCTAATAAACTTTAGCACGTCTCATATTGAGGCGTGTTTTTTTTGGACAAATTTTAGCGGTAATACAGTTCTAAAAAGCGGAAGAACTCCGTCATCCTGAAGATATTGTTCAGTAATACATAGCTGAAAATGAGCATCAATACAATGAAAAGCGAGGTAATCATTTTAAATGACGAGCGGTACGCGTGAAATAGCCAGCCGACCATCAATGGGAAAACAAACACAAAATGCCCGCCGTAGATATAAGATGTGTGGAGGCCAAACCGCAGGATTCCGTGAATTACTACATCCACCAGAAGTGACAGCATCAGGATGTTAGCTAATTTATTCTTTAAATTTTTAAGCCAACTCCAAATCAGCAGAATAATGATGGCTCCGATGACCGCGTGGGAAACCCAGTTGTCAAAAACATCCATGAAAAGAGCTTTGTACTCAAAACCCTTTTTGTTGTGATAGTCGCGCAGTTCAAATCCCGCAAACAAAATGTTGCCGCCGAGAAACCAGGACGCCATCATATCCCAATACGGCGTTACCTTTTGCTGCGAAAACTTCTCGAACTGCGCACCGGATTTGTCGAGAAACTGCATAAACTTGAAATCCATACGGTACATGAACAGCAGTAAAAAGACGGCAATCGAAATCACAACCTTCAGCGCAGCCCTTCCCAAATTTTTCCAGTTGCTGAAAATCTTGCGCTGAAAGAGAAGCGGAATATACACCTTAACCGCATTGGTAACGGTAAGTCCGCCGATCCCGACCACCGCGAGGGTTAAAGCAGATGCTGGAATCACTTCATCTTTGCGGATTTTCAAGGCAGCATAATAATTGAATAAAACCAGCAGAAAAAGGGTGTACGTATAAGTCTCAGGCGTGAATGAAAGCAGGATGTTGGTAGAAAATGCCGAAAAAAAGAATACGGTGAACAGCGAAAACCGATTTGGTAAGCCGATGATGTTTTTTAGATATTTAAATATTTGGATAAGACTGAGACTTACCGCGAAGTTGCTGCACCAAGCCAGTACAAGCCGGAAAATTTCGTTTTTTTGACCGCCCGAAAACATTAAAGCAAATTCCCGAAGCCACTCAAAAAAATAATTCGCAAGCGGATGCCGCTCATAGCCGCCGCCGGTGAGAACTATGGCGCGGTTGTCAAAGCTGAAATAAGCATCCCACGGAATGCGGTCATCGAAAATAATTCGGTAATCGACTGCAATGACTGTCCCGAGAGTTCCGTAAACACTGAGAAAAACCGCAAACAGCGCCCACTCTGTACTGTTGGCCGGAAAGACGGTCGAAAGAAATTGGATGAATTTATTTTTAAGATCCAAGACTGCAAAAATTTGCGCAAAAGTACTAAAAATCACGAACTGCAGGAGAGTGTGGAACAGCCCGGTGTGCCGTCGTAACCTGGCGGTCTGCGCTTCGAGAATTCAGGAAAAAGTTCTTCGTAAGGATTTTCGAGCGCAGTGAGGACTTTGTTAAGCAAGTCATGCTTGCCTTCATGGAGCTCGGCGATACAGTCGAATAGGATATAGTTTCGCAGGATGAATTTCGGGTTTGCAGCCTGCATTATTGACTGGGATTGTGCTTTTGAAATTAAATTTTTGGAAAGCCGGTTTCGGTAATTTTGTATAAATTCAATGAACTGAAATTTTTGATTATCAGTTGGTCGTGTATAAAAAACATCATTAAACAAAGTCATTATATCTACATCATCGGTCAACTTTTCGAGTTGAGTGAAAAATAATGTATAATCCATCTTAAGGTCTTCAAGCAATGTTTGCGCAGTGGTAAAAAAGTCGTTATCGCCTTCGGTTATCTGGTCAAAACCAAATTTAGAAGCCATCATCTCATCATGTTTTGTCCAGAAATAGGTGGAAAAATCATCCAGAATCTGCTCTAAAACCTCGGCATCATTGATCAGCGGAAAAAGCGCGGACGCAAGCTGCCAAAGATTCCATTGCGCAACTTTCGCCTGGTTTCCAAATGCGTAGCGCCTGCCTGGCAAGTCGGTTGTGTTTGGTGTAAAATTCAGGCTGTATTCATCTAGAAACGAGAAGGGTCCATAATCAATCGTCAGGCCCAAAACCGACATATTATCAGTATTCATCACGCCGTGCACGAAACCTACGCGATACCATTCTACCATAAGGTCAGCGGTTCGCACTGAGATTTGACGCATCAGTTCGGTGTATTTATCTGAACTTTCCTTATTGATTTCCGGGTAGTGATTTTCAATGACATAATCGGCTAAGTTTCTTAGCGTATCTATTTCGTCCTGCGCTGCCAACAGCTGAAAATGGCCGAAGCGCAGAAAACTATCAGCGGTGCGCATCATTACGGCTCCTTTCTCATATTCCGGATTTCCGCTGTACATGATATCGCGGAGCACCTGTTCGCCACTTAGCGATAACGATAGCGCTCTGGTGGTAGGCACACCAAGGTGAAACATGGCCTCACTCATAAGGTATTCACGAACTGAGGAACGCAGCACAGCACGGCCATCCGCATGTCTGGAGTAGGGTGTAGCACCGGCGCCTTTCCACTGAAGTTCGGTTTTTCGGCCGCTTTCATTCTTTATTTCACCGGCAAAAATTGCGCGACCGTCGCCGAGCTGCCCCGCCCAGTTGCCGAACTGATGTCCTGCATATGCGGTGGCGTAAGTTTTAATGTGATTTGGCAACTTAGTAGCATTAACAAAATCACTGTCGGCAGGAGCTTCTAATTTCCCAAGACCAATTTCTGAAGCTAATCTGTCGTTTAAAATAAGCAGTTCAGCTTCCGGAAAGCCAGCGATATTGGTGGAAGCAAACAAAACTTTCGGTGTCTGCCGTTGCCGGGGATTTCCGCTTTGGTCGCCAGGGAAAAGTTCTGTAAAGGGTGAAGAAATCTTATCTAAATTCATGGTGGTTTCATTAAAATAAAACATCCAGCCAATATCAGACCGGATGTTTTTATTAAGTGTGGTTAGCAGAAATTATTTATTAAAATCTATCTCGTCACCTGTATTCAGGTTTTCGTTGAGGTTTTCTTCTTTCGGCGTATTTCGCGGCGTGGTGCTTCGCGGCTCAGTCACGGTAGGATTTTTCAGTTCTTCAATGGTTTGCAGGCCACCATCGTCGCCATATCCACCAAGCCCCTGAAGGTCAGAACAACTGCCCGTCCAATTTGAAGGTTTCACGAATTTATCTTCTTTCAGGACGCCAAGTGTAGGGTCTGCCCAGACTTTTTTCATGAATATAGCCCAAATCGGTAATGCCATCCTCGCGCCCTGACCTTCGCCGGTTCCGCGGAAGTGGGTAGCGCGGTCTTCCCAACCAACCCAAACACCGGTGGCGAGGTTAGGCGTGATTCCCATAAACCATCCGTCGGAGTTATTCTGTGTGGTTCCGGTTTTTGCAGCTATTTCTATTCCTTTTTCCACGCCTCTTCTTCCAAGTTCGCCGGACGCTGTACCGAATTCTGCCACACCTTTCATCAGATCGATCATTGTGTAAGCATAAAGTTCGTTCATCACCTCCTTGAGTACCGGTTTCACCTCCTTTATCACACGTCCGTTGGCATCTTCAATCCTCCAGATCATCTCCGGCTTGATATAATTTCCGTAGTTCGCAAATGTAGAGTACGCACCCAACATTTCGTAGATGGTGATATCTGATGATCCTAAGGCTACGGCGTATTCGTTCGGAATTTCTTCAGTAACTCCGAGATCACGCGCAGTCTGTATAACGCTTTTTGGCGTTGTCATTTCAATAAGTCGTACAGCTACAGGGTTTTTGGAATGGGCGAGTGCATCTTTTAAGGTTAAACTGCCGCCTGATCCTTCAACCGTCCAGGTTCCTTTTCGGTAGGTAGCATTCGAGACGGTCGAGCAAGGTGTCATTCCCAATTTCATAATTGCGGTGGCATACACAAAGGGTTTGAAGGTAGATCCAACCTGTCTTTTCCCCTGTTTGATATGATCATACTGAAAATGCTGCCAATTGATTCCACCTACCCAAGCCTTAATTTCACCAGTTCCCGGCACCATAGACATCAGGCCGGCCTGCGCAATCTGCTTGTGGTAACGGATGGAATCCCAAGGCGACATTTCCACTTCTTCTTCACCGTTCCACGTGAAACGCGAGGTTTTGATAGGCTTTTTAAACTCCATCAAGATCGAATCTTCAGGTACGCCGGCGTTTTTAAGCTGTTTATATCTTCCGGTACGTTTCATGGCCTGAACCATTATTCCCTGGATCTGTTTGTCATCGATGAAATAGAACGGTCTTTGCTTTCGTCCGCGCTGTTCTGCATCAAATCTTTTTTGAAGGTCAGTAAGGTGTTCCCTGATCGCATCTTCGGCGTAGACCTGCATTTTCGAATCGAGCGTGACATAAATCTTAAGGCCGTCTTTAAATAGATTTAAAGTCTTGCCTGTTTTCTTTTCATAATCCTTCAGGTAAGCATCTATCTCTTTTCGAAGATAGAATTTGTAATAGGCCGAATATCCGTCATCGATCGTTTTTATCGGGTGGAAATCGGTTTTAATAGGTTCTGCTACCGCCTTATCGTAGGTTTGCTGGTCGAGATAGCCGGTTTTCAGCATTTGATCGAGCACCACATCGCGGCGACGTTTGGCACGTTCCGGATTTCTGAGCGGATTGTTTGCGACAGGAGCCTCAAGCATCGATACGAAAGTAGCGGCCTCAGGCAAAGTAAGTTGGTTGGTTTTCTTATTAAAATAAATTCGCGATGCCATCTCAATGCCGTTCGCATTATTTACGAAATCGAACTTATTGAAATACAGCGTAATAATCTCTTCTTTAGTATAGCGCTTCTCGAGGCTTACCGCTACAACCCATTCTTTGAGTTTTTGAAATGCACGCTGGATCTTGTTTTGCGAAACACGGTCAGTAAAAAGCAGTTTCGCGAGCTGTTGGGTAATTGTAGATCCACCGCCACGCTGGCCACCGTATACAACCGCCCTTGCAACAGACTGTAAATCAATACCGGAGTGCTCTTTGAAACGCTCGTCTTCTTTTGCCTGAAGCGCATAGATAAGATGGGGTGGAAGTTCCTGATAAGTAACAGGCTGTGTTTTTTCCTTTTCGAATTTGCCTAAAAGTTTGCCGTCAGAGGAATAGATTTCAGAGGCAACATAGATGTCAGGATTTTCGAGTTCCTTCACATCGGGCATACTGCCGAGGAAACCCTGCGACACCGCGAAAAACAGGAGCGCAATACCCAAAACCACAGCGAAGAGCGACATCCATACGATTTTCACCCATTTTCGCCAACCTTTGCTTTTCAATTTTTTTGGCGGAAGCGGGAATTTCTGTTGAGGTTTGCTTCCGGCAGTTTTTTTGTTTTCCATAAATTACGTTACGGTTTCAGCGTTTCTATTTTTACGCCAATATCTTCAATTCCTTTCAGGCTGTCTGCACGCATCGCCTGGGTGACCCCAATTTCATACTTTGCGTTGCGTGGGAACTTATAATTTAATTTGTATTGAAACATGATTTCCTTAGTATCACCAAAACCTTTTCCAAGCCAGGTACCATTGGGCTGCGCAAGGATGTAATTAAGTGTATCAGCATTTAAAACGCGTTTCCCCTCATTTAATTTTACGATCAGCCTAATGTTACTATACGGATAATCATTATTGTTCCTTACAACAAATATAATGTTTTTAGGATTTTGGGCATCTGAAATGCTGAAACTGAATTTCTGTTCGTCATTTTTCGGCCAGTTTCCGTCAAGACGCTTCATATCAACTGTTTCAGCAGAGTCAGCGCACGATAACATTACGGCTGACAAAAACAAAGCGGGCAACAATCTACGCACGGTCATCACGTTTTGGCTGAAACTTTTTCTTGAATTTCTTGGGCTGTCCTCCTCCCTGTGGCTGTTCTCCTTTGGGCGCGTTTCTTTCAGAATTCTGCTTTCGCGGCGCGGCAGATTTAGGCTGAGAGCGGTTTTCCGGTTTTTGATTTGGGTTTGGCTTGCCTTTTTTCCGGTTTTGATTTGGATTTCTGTTTTTGCGCTCAAAACGGTCCACACTGCTTTCCTGGATTAGGTCTACAGATTTTACGGTAACATCGTGTTTCTGTAAATCTTCCAGCGGTGGTGTTTTCTCGCCTTTTTTATTTTGTGCGATCAGTTTTTTCACGTCCGCGACATCCAGATCATACCAGGCCATTGAACGTTCCACATAAGCAAACCACATTTTCTTCTTGAAAACATCGATTTTAATGCAGAAGGCACGCCCTTTTTCTGTATCTAATGTTGCATTTGAAGGCGGGAAATCGCTTAGAGCATCGAGGTAACTGTCGAGTTCATAATTAAGACAGCACTTTAGCTTACCACATTGTCCCGCCAGCTTCTGGGGATTGATACTCAGCTGCTGATAGCGCGCAGCATTGGTATTCACCGAACGGAAATCTGTAAGCCAGGTTGAGCAGCACAATTCACGTCCGCAAGAACCGATACCTCCAACTTTTGCAGCTTCCTGACGAAAACCGATCTGTTTCATATCGATCTTTGTGCGGAAAGCCGACGCATATTCTTTGATAAGCTGCCGAAAATCTACACGTGTCTCGGAAGTATAGTAAAATGTAATTTTACCGCCGTCACCCTGATACTCTACATCGGTTATTTTCATGCTGAGATTCAGCGAATAAGCTATTTTTCTAGCTAAGATTTTTACGCTCTCTTCCTTCGCACGAGACTCCTGCCAAACTTCGATGTCTTTCTGGTTGGCTAAGCGGTAAATTTTCAAAGGATTAGCTTCGGAAGCGAACTTCTTCTTCATCTGTATACCCACCAGTTCACCGGTGAGACTTACCACGCCTATATCATGACCCGGACTTGATTCTACTGTGACTACGCTGCCAATATGCAGCGGCAAATTATTTACGTTTTTAAAAAAACATTTCCGATCGTTCTTGAACCTCACTTCTACAAAGTCACACTTTGATTCCGAAGGATTATTAATGTTCGAAAGCCAATCAAAAACACTTAATTTATAGCTATTACCGCAGGTATTTACATTTTCACAGCCACTTGCAGATTTTGTACCGCAGGAGTGGGAAGAATCGCCGGATGTTTTGCATCCACAACTCATATTTTATATATTATTTCGTGCAAATTTAGTATAAATTTTTTTGTGCAAAATGAGGTCTGTCAGCGCACATACGTAATTAGATATATTTAATAAAAAATAACATACATTGCGTATTGTGCATCAAAATGAATAATATTATGCAAATCATATAATTTATAATTTGGCGATTTCTGTGCTTTTTTGCAATTTTATTTAAATTAAATTCTTTTAATTAAGTATTATATTCAATTAACGAAACCTGCCTTATTTAGTAGATTTCTGACCAAAATTATCGGTTATAAATTTTAAACAGTGCGACATTTGGGGAACCTGTTTAAAATAAATTATGACTTGTTAACAATTAGTTAAAAAATAATTTTATATTTGGAACATTAATAATGAAATGTCTATGAAAAAATTAGTTGTATCAGCAGCACTTTTGGCAGGTGTAGTAATGCATGCGGGAGGCTTCAGGGTTTCCCTGCAGGGAGTGAAGCAGCTTGCAATGGCGCATACCAGTGCTCACGCGGAGGACGCGAGCGTTGCATTCTTTAATCCGGCGGGAATGTCTTTCATTCCGAATAAACTGAGTGTGGCAGCAGGTGGTTTCGGTATCAGTACTGAAATTACGTATCAGAATCCTGAGAATATGCAGTCTTTCAACACGGATAATCCGCTTGGGACGCCTCTTTATGCAGCCGTTGCCTACAAAGTTGTAGACAATGTTTCTGTAGGTTTCAGTTTTTCCACACCTTATGGCAGTACCATTGTATGGCCTGATGACTGGGCAGGAAGAGAGATTGTGCAGAAAATTGAGCTAAAAGCACTTTATTTCCAACCAATGGTATCTTTTAAACTTGCTCCTTGGATGTCTGTGGGTGGAAGTTTCATATATGCTAAAGGTACGGTAGACTGGACGAAGAGCCTGACACAGTTTGACGGCACCCTTAATATTAAGGATGACGAGGCTTCAGGTACCGGTTTCGGACTCGGATTCTATTTCCGTCCGTCTGATAAACTGGACGTGAGTATCGCCTACCGTTCGCCGGTGGATATGAATGCTGATGCGGGCGTTGCAACATTTGACGTTTCGCCAAGCTTGTTCCCACTTATCGGAATTGACGGTAACGGACAGGATAATTTCACCGCAATGCTTCCGTTGGTTGACGAATATACCATTGGTGCAACATATAAGATTACACCAAAATGGCAGGTTTCCGGTGATTTTAATTACAGTGGCTGGGCTCAGTATAATAGTTTGACACTTGATTTCGAAAACGCACCGATCGGAAACCAGGCAAGCGATCCTACAAAACTGGTTACACCTAAGAACTGGAAGAGCACACAGACCTGGCGTGTAGGAACACAATATATGGTGACCGATAGCTTTGCAGCGAGATTAGGATATTACCATGACGAATCGCCTTACGGAGACGAAGGTTTCAGTGCCGAAAGCCCTTCTTTCGAAGCGAACGTAATCACAGGAGGTATCGGTTATAAGTGGAACGGCCTTGGAATCGATCTGGCTGCCGCTTACAACTTCCAGACTCCGCGGGATGTGAGAAACACATTTTACAACTTTAATGGCCAGGCGAAAGCAAAAGCCTACTACTTCGGCTTAGGCTTATCTTACAACGCATTTTAAGAATTATTTTTAATTATGAAAAGAATATTAATATCAACAATAGCGGTTTCAGCTCTACTCTTTAATGTAAGCTGTGACACAGATTTTGATCAGGATGTCAATGATATCGTGGTTACAAGCGGCGAAGCAAACTTTTCCAAATATGTAGCTCTCGGGAACTCACTTACTTCCGGATATCGTGACAATGCTCTGTATATTGACGGACAGAATGAATCTTATCCCAATATGCTTGCAATGCAAATGAAAATGGCCGGCGGTGGCGAGTTCAAGCAACCGATGATGCCAAATAACACTGGTGGTTTTTCTGATCTGCCAGGATTTGGAGGTAAATATGTTTTACAGGTTGTTAACGGTGCGCTTTCACCGGTTCCTACGGCTCCGGGCGCGGCTTTAGACAATGTAAAAGCTGGCGGTCCTTACCAAAATATGGGTGTTCCGGGTGCGAAATCTTTCCACTTGGGTGCAGCAGGTTACGGTAACCAAGCAGGTCTGGCAGCAGGTAAAGCGAATCCGTACTATGTAAGATTTGCGTCAAGCGGAACTTCATCTGTAATTCAGGATGCTGTAGCACAGGCGCCTACCTTCTTCTCACTTTGGATTGGGAACAATGATGTTTTGTCTTACTCCACGAGTGGTGGTGTAGGTGTAGACCAGACTGGTAATCTGGATCCTTCTACTTATGGAGCTAATGATATTACAGATCCCAACGTATTCGCATCGGTGATTAATTCTTATGTAACCGCTCTTACTGCTAACGGTGCAAAAGGGGTGATGGCTAACATCCCGAATGTAACTTCCATCCCATATTTTACCCGTGTACCTGCAATGCCGATCGCCGGTCTTACAGATTCACAGGTTGCCCAGCTTAATGCCGGTTATGCGCAGTATAACGGAGGATTAGGACAGGCAAAAACCTTAGGTCTTATAAATGATGCCGAATACCAGCAGCGACTTATCAAGTTTACTGCAGGTGTTGCGAACGGTGCCGTGATTCAGGATAAAGACCTTACTAATCTTGGTGCATTAGGTATTCCGTCTTATCGCCAAACCACTTCCAAAGACCTGATTCTTCTTACGGCTTCTGCAGTTCTTAACCCCACTGTTGGAGGTGGAACTTCAGCTCCATTGGAAGATAAGTACGTACTTACAGAAAAAGAAACTGCACGTGTTACAACAGCTACAACTGCTTATAACGCCGCATTGAAATCTATTGCAACGGCAAAAGGACTTGCTTTCGTAGATGCAAACGCGAAGATGATCGAGCTTTCAAAAGGTTCAGGAATACAGTTTGATGGTGTGAAGTATACTGCAACTTTCGTTACAGGCGGTACTTTCTCGCTGGATGGCGTTCACCTTACCGGAAGAGGATATGCGCTGATTGCCAACGAGTTTATCAAAGCCATTAACACAACTTATAAGTCCACTTTACCAATGGTGAATGTGAATTCATATTCAGGAGTTAAATTCCCATAAGCAAACTTATTCTAAGATTGTTTTTTGAATATAACCATCAGATTCGTCTGGTGGTTTTATTTTTTTAAATTTGCACATCCTAAAACAATAAAAAAAATGGCTCACCAGGCAAGTTATCTGTTTTCAACCAGAACGAGCAAGGCATTAGCAGAAAAGATCGCACAACACTACGGCCAGGAGCTGGGTAAAATCAATTTTCAGGAGTTCAGTGATGGCGAGTTCGAGCCGGTATTAGACCAGTCTGTACGTGGCGGCCGCGTTTTCCTTATCGGTTCCACATTTCCCCCGGCGGATAATTTACTGGAACTTTTGCTGATGATTGACGCTTCCAAAAGAGCCTCGGCCAAAAGCATCACCGTCGTCCTTCCGTACTACGGGCTTGCACGCCAGGACCGCAAAGATCAGCCCCGCGCACCTATCGGAGCCAAGCTGGTCGCCAATCTGCTTACAGCTGCAGGAGCCACTCGCGTCATGACAATGGATTTGCATGCAGACCAGATTCAGGGCTTTTTTGAGATTCCGGTGGATCATCTTTATGCGTCTACACTTTTCATTGATCATATTCTTTCGCTTAACCTTGAGAATCTTACCATCGCTTCGCCTGACATGGGAGGTGCAAAACGCGCCAAAAACTACGCCGGTCACCTTGGAGCAGAGGTAGTGATTGCGTATAAAGAGCGTAAGAAAGCCAATGTGGTAGAAGAAATGTTCCTTATCGGTGACGTGACAGACCGTAATGTGATTCTTATCGACGATATGATCGATACAGCCGGTACACTTTGCAAAGCCGCAGACATCCTCATCGCAGGAGGTGCCAAAAGTGTCCGCGCGATGGCTACACACGGCGTACTTTCGGGAAAAGCGTATGAAAACATCGAAAATTCACAGCTTTCAGAGGTGATTGTCACAGACACAATCCCTATCAAAACCGAGCTTTCCTCAAAAATAAAAGTGCTCTCCTGCGCCAAACTTTTCGCAGATGTGATGCGGATGGTACATGAGCATAAATCCATCAGCGATAAATTTATAATTTAAAGTAAATTTACCTATATTTGCACCCTTAAAATTTTTATAACAGATTATAATGAAATCAATTACAATTCAAGGCACAAAAAGAGAAAGCGTGGGCAAGAAATCTACGAAAGCTTTACGCGATGCTGAATTAGTTCCTTGTGTTGTTTACGGAGGCGCTGAAACCCTGAACTTTTCTGCAGAAGAAAGAGCATTCAAAGGTTTGGTATATACTCCTGAAGCACACACGGTATCTATTGAGGTTGACGGACAAACTATTCCTGCCGTGCTTCAGGACATCCAATTTCACCCGCTTACAGACAAGATCCTTCACGCAGACTTCTATCAGTTAGATGAAAACAAGGCTGTGGTAATGGAAGTTCCTGTAAGAATCACAGGTCGTGCAAAAGGTGTTGTAGCCGGTGGTGCGATGCGTCAGTCATTCAGAAAACTTAAACTTAAGGCTCTTCCGGCAAACCTTCCGGATGAGATCGTGGTAGATGTTACGCCGCTTAAGATTGGTAACAAACTTTATGTAGGTGACATCAAAACCGATAACTTTACGTTCATGCATCCGGACAACGCGGTAGTAGTAGCCGTGAAAATGTCTAGAACTGCAAGCAAAGGCGGTGCTGCAGCAGAAGATGATGAAGAAGAGACAACTGGTGCAGAGGGCGAAGCTCCGGCAGCAGAAGAAACTTCAGCAGAATAATATTTGCATAATAAATACAGAAACCCGACAGTTCATAGCTGTCGGGTTTTTTATTTGGAAGCTACACTATTTACGCAGTTTTCCACTGGCGTACGCGCCCTCACTACTCGCTTCCGCCGCCGCGGCGGAGAGCTCAGACAGGCCGTTCGGTCACGGCTAGAATAGCCGGTATTTTCTCTTTCGCTATTTTTTTTTCTGCACTTTAGCTGCGCAGCTTATGCCGCGGCAAACCAATCTCATGCTCCTGCGGATAAGGCGCACGGAAGGTCATGCTCACATCCTCCTTCAGCTGGCGGTGCACATCATACTGCTTTTCTTTATGATAAGAATAGCGAGGGTCCGGTATCATCGGCATCTTTGCCATTTTGTGAATGGTGATGGTCGGGAAATGATAATCTACTTCCACTGTCCCCAGCAGCAGGTAGCAGCCTCCCCCCTGAAACGGATATTTTTCGAGGCTGTCCGGGAAGTGCGCAGTATCGAAATAATCGCCGTTTACATCGATCCAGGTTCCGAAATACATCGTGCCTTTCTTGGTGGGGACGTGTTTTCTCGAAATAAGATACGCCAGCATCTTTACCTGTCTTTTGTGGAATTTCAATAGATCTTTTACGAAAACAGAACCGCGGTATTTGGTTTCCAGCAAATCAAACGGTGTACACGAAACCGGGAAACCAATGATCTCTATTTCATCAAACGCATCCTCAAAAGGATCCCGCTTCAGTTCCGGCAGCCTGTATTCGGCTACAGGTTCCTCAATAAGCATCATCGTGCGGTTTTCGGGCTTGAAACTGATCAGAAGCAGCCGCGCTTCAATCAGCAGTTCATTTTTAGGCTTGCCCGTAAACCGGAAAGCGCCAATAAATATAAGCGTCTGCACGGTTTCAATACCGATTGGGATGCGCCGGATGAAATCTTTGAGGGAATGGTAAAGTCCGTTTCTCGTGCGTTCTTCTGCGATCTCATGGGCAATGCGGGTTTCAAGGCTCTGCAGATGCATGAATCCGAGATAAACCGTTTGATCATTAAGTGTAGTTTCAAAGCGGGAATTATTCACACATGGGTTTTCAATCAGCCCGCCCGACATTTTCGCTTCGTGAACGTAAACTTCTGTCCGGTAAAAACCGCCCTGATTGTTGATGACGCAAACCATAAACTCAAGCGGATAATACACCTTTAAATATAAACTCTGGTAACTTTCCACCGCGTAGGATGCTGAATGTGCCTTGCAGAAAGAATATCCCGCAAAAGACTCAATCTGGCGGTAAACTTCTTTCGAAAGATTCTCCGGATGTCCCTGCTTCCTGCACGATTCGAAAAAATGGTCTTTCACTTTCTGCAGCGCGGCCAGGGACCGGCCTTTTCCGCTCATTGCACGGCGCAGGATATCGCCGTCTGCCAGTGAAAGCCCGCCATAGTACTGCGCAATCTTGATCACATCTTCCTGATAGACCATGATTCCGTAAGTTTCGCTGAGGTTTTCTTTAAAGACTTCGTGGAAGTACTCGAACTGATCGGGATGGTTGTGCCGGAAGATGTATTCCTTCATCATTCCGCTTTGGGCTACACCAGGTCGGATGATTGAAGAGGCGGCCACCAAAGTTCTGTAATCACCACATTTTAAACGTCTTAAAAGCCCGCGCATTGCCGGGCTCTCTATATAAAAACATCCTATTGTCTTGCCTACTGCCAAATATTCATTACACAATGCTTCATCTTTAGAAATAGAAGTATCCCGGATATCGACTTCAATTCCGCGGTTTTTTTTAATGAGATGCACTGTGTCGCTAATCGTTCCAAGACCCCGTTGCGAAAGGATGTCAAATTTTTCCAATCCGATGTCTTCGGCTACATGCATGTCAAACTGCACGATCGGGAAACCCTTCGGCGGCATTTCCAGCGCGGAATAATCGGTGATGGGATCTTCGGAAATCAGGATCCCGCAAGAATGCATGCTGCGCTGGTTCGGAAACTTTTCGAGCAGTTGGCCGTATTCATGCACCAGCCGCACTATTTTGTCTTCGTGATGGTCGCTGAGGGGTTTTGTGGCCAGGGTATCCAATTCTTCTTTAGGCAGACCAAAGGCCTTACCCACCTCCCGAAAAATTGAGCGGTATTTGAATTCTACGTTCGTTCCACAAAAGGCCACGTGTTCTTTCCCGTATTTGGTGAAGATGTAGTCAAGAATCTGGTCACGGTGTTGCCAGCTCCAGTCAATATCAAAATCAGGTGGTGATTTCCGGTTGAGGTTCAGGAAGCGTTCGAAGTAAAGATCGAGTTCGATAGGGCAGATATCGGTAATTCCCAGACAATAGCTTACGATGGAATTGGCACCGCTGCCCCGGCCAACATGCATAAAACCCAGGGTGTTGCTGTATTGAATGATATCCCACGTGATGAGGAAATAGGCGGAGAAATTGAGTTGGTCAATTACTTTGAGTTCTTTTTCAGTCCGTTTACGCGCTGCTTCGTCATGTTCGCCGTATCTTCTTTTCAGGCCGGCATAGGCGAGTTGGCGGAGAAGTTTCATGTCATCTTTTTTGGAGGTGGTGAAGAACTTCTTATTTTTTACTTTTTCTTTAAATGTAAAATCAAAGCCGCTCTCATCCAGAATTTTCTGTGTGTTGGCAATGATTTTCGGAAAGTTGGCGAATGCATTTTTAATGCTTTCAACAGGCTTGAAGAACTCGGTTTTGGCGCAGAAATCATTAGCATTAAGCTTAGACAGCAACGTATTTCCGTCGATTGCACGCAGGATCCGGTGAAGGTTGTATTCTTTTTTAGTGCTGAATGTCACGGGATGCCAAATCACCATTTTGGGGATTTTCGCTTTTAGCTCCGGTTTCATCAGCAGGTTGATTTCCTCTTCGCGGATGCCGATGTATTCGTTTTCCCGTAGGCTTTCGGGGCAGTTGGTGAGCGGATAGATGATGAAAACTTTGCGGAATTCCGGGGCGGTTTCGGTAAGTTCGGCTCCATCGCAGTTGCAGGCGGTGAGCATCCGGTTGATCTCTCCGATTCCCAAAAATTCTTTGGCCACGGCAATGTAGAGCAGGCGGTTTTCTTTCCTTATTTCTACGCCAACAATGGGTTTGATGCCATAGCTTTCGCACGCTTTTTTAAAATCATAAATAGCCGAAACAGTATTGATGTCTGTTAGAACTAGTTCTTTAGTTCCGAATAAGTGCGCTTGTTTTACGAGTTCTTCCACGGATAAAGTTCCGTACCTCAGGCTGTGAAAAGAATGACAGTTCAGAAACATTATTTTCAGGCTTTTTGAGGAGATTCAGAAATTTTCGCAGGATAATGGAAGCCTGCAGCTCGGCCCACGGCTTCTGAGCCAAACCGGTTTTTGATGCGGTCCATCGTCTGATAGAGATTCATCAGTTCCTCAGTATCTTCAAAAAGATTCATCTGGTGGCTGCCGTGTACCAAGCCCGTGAAACGGAGCCCCACAAGCCGCAGCCGCATTCTTCGGGTATAGATTTTATCGAAAAGGCCCAGGGCGGTTTTTGTTAACGTATGGTCTGCCGCCGTGTAAGCCACTTTTTGCTGTTTGGTTTCCGTATCAAAGTTGGCGTACCGTATTTTTATGACAACCGTGGAGGTAAGCCATTTTTCTTTCCGCAACTGATACGCGAGCTGTTCTGCCATGCCCGAAATCAGGCTCCGCATCGCGAAAATATCCATCGTATCATCCGAAAATGTGTGTTCTTTTGAAATAGATTTTCTTTCGGAATAGGGAATTACCGGAGTTTCATCAATGCCGTTGGCTTTTTTCCAGAGTTCGGTGCCGTTCTTACCGATCATCTGTTGAAGCGTAAGAACGGGCATCTCTGAAAGGGTTTTTATGGTGCGGATACCGATCCTGGAGAGCAACTGAAACGTAGTTTCTCCCACCATCGGGATTTTTCTTATGGAAAGCGGATTCAGAAAAGGTTTGATCTGTGTTTCTTTTATTTCAAGCCTTCCATGCGGTTTAGATTCTCCAGTGCCGATTTTAGACACGGTTTTATTCACAGAAAGAGCAAAACTGATGGGCAAGCCGGTTTCTTTGGTCACTTCTTCCGCGATTTCCCGTGTCCACTGGTAACAGCCGAAAAATTTATCCATACCAGAAAGATCCAAGTAAAACTCGTCGATGCTGGCTTTTTCCATCACAGGCACACGCTGTTGAATGATTTCGGTGACTTCATGTGATAGTTTTGAAAACATATCATAGTCGCCTTTCACTACTTTGGCATCCGGGCAAAGTTTTAGTGCCATTCGGATTGGCATGGCAGACCGAACCCCGAAATACCGTGCTTCATACGAACACGATGCTACCACACCGCGGTCTCCACCTCCGATGATCAGAGGGATTCCGTGGAGTTGGCTGTTGTCCCGCCGCACGCAGGACACAAAGAAGGTGTCCAGATCCATATGTGCAATCGCATGATTCATGGGACAAAAGTATATACTATTTGTCCCAAAAACATTATATTTGCAGATACAATCTGTCCCAATGTCAGTTTTCTCAGATAACATCAGGTTTCTAAGAGGTAAAAAAGATTTATCTCAAAACGGTTTTGCCGAACAGCTTGGCATCAGCCGCGACCGTTATTCGAAGTACGAAAGTGGCCGCTCAGAACCGCCGTATGATATTCTCATACAGATTTCAAAATATTTCCATGTAAGCATAGATTTGCTGCTGACGGTGGATGTCCGCAAATATCCGCTTGAAGGAATGCTGAAACTGCCCGATAACAGGATCGTACTGCCGGTATTGATCGATGATGAAGGCGATGGTTATATTGAAATCGTGCCGCAAAAGGCTTCAATGGGCTACCTGAAAGGATATATGGATCCCGGTTATATGGAAAGTCTGCAAAGGATGAAGCTGCCTTTTCTGCAACATGGCAAGTACCGCGGGTTTTTGGCGGACGGAGATTCTATGCCGCCATTTGCGGACGGTTCCTACGTCATCGGCGAGTATGTAGAGAATATTTCGGACTTAAAAACCGACAAAGGCTATATTTTCGTCACCCAGGAAGGCATTACCTACAAGACGCTGGTAGCGGTTAACGAAAAATCTATTACGGTGGCGGCAGACAACCCGTTTTACCCGCCTTACGAGATCGCGTTAGAGGAAATCGTGGAAATCTGGCGTTACGTGCGCGGTATTTTGCCGCAGGATTATAAACCCGGCGCTTCCTCTGACACTGAGATTAAAAACATGTTCCAGGAAATCCGCAAAGACATCCGCGGACTTGGCGATAAAATTTCGGGCTAGATTCAGGATTAATTTAAAAATGAAAGATGTCCTTGGCTCTGTTATATGAACTTTCGAAGTGCAGCAAATTCAGTGAATGTTCGATTCTTTCAGATGCCATAAAGTTGATCACCTGTTCGGTCGGCATATTTCCCACCAAATCATCTTTAGCCATCGGGCAGCCACCAATTCCTTTGATGGCGGAATCGAATCTGCGGCAACCGTTATCGTACGCAGCTTTCAGTTTTTTGTAAGAATCCTCGTAGCGGTTATGAAAGTGCGCGCCAAAATCGATCTGTGGGTACTTTTGGGGAATTTTACTGAAAAGAAGCTCGATCTGTTCCACGGATCCGGTGCCGGTGGTATCGGAAAGCAAGATGTTTTTAATGCCGATATCGCTGAAACGCTGTGCCCAAAAATCTACATCTTCCCATTTCCACATCTCGCCGTAAGGATTGCCGAAAGCCATCGAAAAATAGATGTTCAGCGTACGGCCATCTGTTTTCAGCAGTTCCAGGATTCTCACAATATCATTGAAGGCGGTTTCCCGGCCTTTGTTCGTGTTTCTGTGCTGGAAAGTTTCTGATATTGAAAACGGAAATCCCAGAATATCAACCTGCTGATGGGCCAGCGCCTTCTCGGCACCACGTACATTGGCGACAATTACTGATAGTTTGGTGTTCGAAATTCCTTTGTCAATCTCATCGATCACCTTTCCGGAATCCGCCATCTGCGGAATAGATCTCGGGGAAACGAAACTTCCACAATCGAGCACATCAAAACCTACATCCATCAGTGAATTAATGTAGTCGATTTTTTTCTGAGTCGGGATGAATTCTCCCCAACCCTGCATGGCGTCGCGTGGACATTCGGTTAAAAACATTGTTTGTTATTCGGTTTTTCCAAAGATAATAATTTTTTGCAATGCGCTTTCAGGCGGAAAATGGGGCCATAGCAATTTAAAAAAGGGCAGTTCCGGAAGTTTTTTCCAACTGTGATTTGCTACCTTTGCTTAAACTCAAATTTACTTAAAAATGAAGACGATAGAATTTGATCTGGAATGGAAACTGAAACTTCAGAACCGTTTCATCACTTATGCTAAAATTTATTCTACCAGTGATCCTGAAAGCGAATCTACGCCGAGCACAGAACGACAGTGGGATATCGCCAACTATATTTTTGAAGAACTGAAGTCCCTCGGTCTGAGTGATGTTTCCATTGACGAAAACGGCTACATCTACGCCTATGTGCCGTCAAACCTCGAAAATGATGATGAGCCGGTTGTCGGTTTCATCGCGCATTATGACAGTTCGCCCGATTTCAACGGAGAGAATGTGAATCCACAGATTTGGGATAATTATGATGGCGGCGATCTGCTTCTGAATGAGGAAACGGGTTTCACGCTCTCACCTTCTAAATTTGAGAGTTTAAAAGACTATATAGGTAAAACTTTAATAACAACTGACGGAACCACACTTTTGGGAGCTGATGACAAAGCGGGTGTCGCTGAAATCGTCACCGCTGCGGAGTATTTACTGGCACATCCCGACATCAAACACGGAAAAATCGCGATCGGTTTTACGCCTGATGAAGAGATCGGACGAGGCGCGCACAAATTTGACGTTGCAAAATTCGGTGCCGAATGGGCATACACGATGGACGGGGGTGAAGTAGGGGAACTTGAATACGAAAATTTCAATGCCGCCGGCGCCGTGGTGAAAATTCACGGTTTGAGCGTGCATCCGGGCTACGCGTTCGGAAAAATGGTGAACGCTTCGCTTCTGGCGGCTGAGTTTATCAAGATGCTTCCCGAAAACGAAACGCCTTCCACGACCAAAGGTTTTGATGGGTTTTATCATTTAACGGACCTGAAATCTGATGTTTCAGAAGCTAAACTTCAATATATCATTCGTGATCATGATGAAGCTAAATTCGAAGCCAGAAAGAAGTTGATTACCGAAAAAGTAGCAGAATTTAATGCTAAATTCGGCGAAGGAACTGCGGAAATAGAGATCAAGGAGCAATACCGCAATATGAAGCAGCAGTTCGAAGGTAAGATGCACATCGTAGATATTGCCGAGCAGGCGATGAAGGACGCGAATATTGAGCCTAAAATAAAAGCCATCCGCGGCGGAACAGACGGCGCGCAGCTCTCTTATATGGGTTTACCTTGTCCAAACATTTTCGCGGGTGGAATTAACTTTCACGGACCTTACGAATACGTAGCATTAGAATCTATGGAAAAAGCGGTGAAGGTGATTATTAACATTGCGAAAGCGGTGAAGAAGCAGTAACTGTCATCCATCATTATAAAAAATAACCTGTGGCTAAAGCTGCAGGTTTTTTTTAATTCAAAATTTTAAAAACAAAAAAACCATCACATTTCTGTGATGGTTTTGCTCCTCCTGCTGGGCTCGAACCAGCGACCCTCTGATTAACAGTCAGATGCTCTAACCAACTGAGCTAAGGAGGAGTGTTGCTCCTTTGTTTAAGCGTTTGCAAATATAAAAACTTTTTGAATACTGCCAAAATATTTTAGCCGAATTTCTAAAATTTTCCTGTAATCCATTTTACGATATCATTCCCGAAGATCAGCACCATCAGTCCGAGCAGGAAAATGACGCCAATCATCTGCGCGTTCTCCAATACCTTCTGCGGTACGGGTTTCCCCGTGATCATTTCCCAAAGCGTGAACATCACGTGGCCGCCGTCCAGACCCGGAATCGGAATCAGATTCAGGAAAGCCAGCCAAACGGAAAACATCGCCGTAAAACTCCAGAAAAACTCCCAGTTCACCGTTTCAGGCATCATTTTGATGATACCGATAGGACCTGAAACTTTCTTGTAACCTTCCGTGGTCGTATTGAAAACAATTTTAAACTGTTTGATCTGCATCGTTAGTACATCAATAGTGCGGGTCAATCCGCGCGGAATGGCTTCCAACAAAGTATAGTTTTTGGTAACGCGTGCGGTTTCCAGTGAGGCCTGAGCCACGTTCACGTCCGTAGTGAAACCGAGTTTTCCCTTACCATCTACTTTTGTAACTACAGTTTTGGTCGTATTATCCCGGAGGATGCTAAGGTTGATATCCTGATTTTTGAATTTTTCAAGTTCAGTCCCAAGTTCATCGAAGTAATTGATAGATTTGCCGTTGATGCCGACGATTCGGTCACCTTTCTGTAAACCGGCATTTTTTGCAGGTCCGTTAGGTACTAAACTGTCGATAACCACAGGGAATCTTGGGGAAAAGTACGCTTTTGCTTCATTTTGAGCCAACACCGCAGCCACGCCGTGCTCATCTACCGGGAAGGTGATTTCTTTCCCGTCTCTTTCCACGGTAACTTCATTCGCAAAAAGCATGTTTACCGTTGAGGTTTCCATGCGGTCAGCGGTCTTGCCGTCGATTTTAAGGATTTTGTCGCCAGTTTTGAGGCCCATTTTCCGTCCCGCTTCAGACACTGCTATTCCGTTTTCGAATTTGGTATTGTCGTGGTATGTTTCACCTTTAAAATAGCTTAAAGATGAATAAATAAGCCATGCCAAAAAGAAATTTACGGTAACGCCGCCCAGCATGATGATAAGCCTCTGCCACGCCGGTTTGCTTCGGAATTCCCACGGTTCTGCCGGTTTATTCAGCTGCTCGGTATCCATACTTTCGTCCACCATCCCGGCAATTTTCACATATCCGCCAAACGGAAGCCAGCCGATACCATATTCGGTACCACGGAATTTTACCTTGGCGAGCGAAAACCATGGATCAAAAAACAGGTAGAATTTTTCAACTTTTGTCTTGAAGTATTTTGCGGGTAGAAAGTGCCCTAATTCATGCAGAACAACTAAAATGGAAATGCTGAGAATAAACTGCAGCAACTGTATAAGCGTCATTGATTTGTATTAAAAATTACAGATTGGCGAAGATACGGAATCTTCAAAGAAAAAGGTTCCCAAAAAATTGAGAACCTTTTCCTATATAATGTGAGGAGTCTCTTAGAAATTGAATGATACACCTAAGCTACCATTGTTTCCGAATTCACCGTAGATACCTACATTGTTGTTGAAGAAATATCTTACGCCAAGGTGTGCACCGAAACCGAAGTCTTTGCCCAGAACACCTAAGTTAACACCTGGATAGATATCCCACTGCTCAGGCAAACCAAGTGGCTCCTGAAGGTGGAAACCTAATCTACCGAAAAGGAATACGTTGTTGTCTTCGTTGTCATCTTTATAACCATCGAAATAGAAGTTTGCACCTGCACCGAGGGAAACGATGCTTCCTAAACCATAATCGTACGTAGCTGTGATACCGTTACCATAGCCCCATCCGTTGAAACCAACCTGAAGTTTTTGGTCACCTTTGCCGTTCCAGGCTTGCGCGGAAGCATCCGCAGTTCCTAAAATCATTGCAACTGCCAGTGCAGCGCCAGAGATTAACTTTTTCATAATGTTTATTTTTAATGTTTGTTTACTATTTTATAAGTTGATTGAAACACCAATGCTTCCGTTGTTTCCGGCTTCTATGAAGGCGCCGAACTTTTCATTAAAGAAGTACCTTGCGCCGATGTGTGCCCCGAGACCAAGCGTATTTCCGAGAACGCCTACATCAAGCCCGGGATATACATCCCACTGTTCCGGCAAACCTAATACATCCTGAAGGTGAACATTAAATCTTCCGAACAGGAAGAAATTGTTGTTATTTTCACCATCCTTGTCGTCATCAAAATAGATGTTTGCGCCGGCACCTAGGGACAGCATATTGCTGATTCCATAATCGTAAGTTCCTGTTATTCCGGTGCCGTTTCCCCAACCGCTAATGCCAATCTGTACTTTCTGATCACCATTCCCGCTCCATGCCTGTGCCGCCACAGGTGCCGAAAGTAGGGCGGAGGCGATCAAAATCATTAGTCTTTTCATAAAAGGTACAGTATTGCGTTGCATGGCATCAAATATAAGACCAAAGCCTGACGCGCCGAAATTCTATTTATTTAATTTGTATATTTAATGGCACTTTTTTAATGATATAGAAATGGAAACTTTAAAAGTAACAGGGCTTAACCTAGACATAATCTGGAAAGATAAAACAGCTAATTTTCAGCAGATTGAACGCCAAACCAAACATTCGAAGGCGGACATCATCATGCTTCCGGAAATGTTCCCGACGGGATTTTATATGAAAGCGGAAGAAATTGCAGACCGTGACAATGAGACACTCCGCTGGATGAAAAGTCTCGCCGCAAAGACCGGCTCTGCCTTATGCGGAAGTGCCTCTGTAAATGAAAGCGGCAAGTTCTACAACCGTTTTTACTTCGTAAACCCCGATGGAAGCTACCAGTTCTATGACAAGCGGCATCTGTTCTCGTTTTCGGGCGAACACAAAACTTATTCGCCGGGCACGGAAAGGGTAATTGTTAATTTTAACGGTTGGAGAATCTTACTGCAAGTCTGTTATGACCTGCGTTTTCCGGTTTTTGCGCGTAATAATGATGATTATGATGCCATTTTCTATGTTGCAAACTGGCCTGAAGCCCGAATTGATGCCTGGCAAACACTGTTGAAGGCGCGAGCCATTGAAAATCAGTGCTATGTATTTGGTTTGAACAGAATCGGAACAGATGGGAACAATCTTCATTACCCGCAGAGCTCCTATTGCTTCAATGCGAACGGAGAAATAATTTCAGAAGTCACGGACCAACAGGTGATTGCGGAACTCGATATGGAAAGCCTCAATAATTTTCGCGAAAAATTTCAGTTTCTGGGTGACCGCGATTTTTTCAGAATACTTTAGGCTCCCGCGAATTCGTGCAGCAGATTGGTTAATGTATTTACATCGTGTAAGCCGCTTTCCTTCCAGAGAAGCTGGCCATTTTTGAATACTGCTAAGGTCGGGACTCCTCTCACACCATATTCAGCCGCGATTGTCGGGTATTCATCGACATCGATTTTTACAATTCTTGCCGCGTCGCCCACGTTGTCTTTCACCGTATTCAGAACCGAAGACTGCACTTTGCACGGGCCGCACCAGGTGGCAAAGAAATCGATCAGTACAGGTCTTTCTGAATTAATTAACTCGTTGAATTGCTGTGACATAATTAATTAAAATCAGATTAAATTCATTTTTCGGCTTGAATTGCCTTTACATTTTTGAGCGTTTTGCCGTAATGGACATTTTTAATTCCATTCTTCTTTAAAACAGTCATCGCTTCATTAGCCTGCCGACCAGTGTTGCAGAAAATGACTGTATTTTTCTGTTTACGGAAGAAATCAAGATTGTTTTCTATCGTCGCAAGCGGAATATTAACGGCATTGGCAGCGCTTCCTTCCGTAAACTGCTCCGGAACTCGCACGTCAACGAGCGCGGTTTCAGGATCTTTTACAAGTTCTTTCACGCTAATCAGTGTATCTTCAACCACAGGTTTAACTGCGGTGCACGAAAACACGGTGATCAGAAAAAAGAGCTGAAGTAAATTTCTTAAAACCATCAGATTTTGCTTTGACAAACGAAGTTGCTTTTAGGGATACCGGTTTCTTTAATCTTATTGAAGCCACCATCAACTTCAGAGAAATTGCGGATTCCGCGCGAATTCAGGATGCTCGCAGCAATCATACTTCGGTAGCCGCCCGCGCAGTGAATGAAGAAATGCTCGCCATCATCAATCATTGAAGCCCATTCATTTATGTTTGCCAAGGGTCTGCGGAACGCATTTTCTACATGTTCAGCTTCATATTCGCTTTCTTTTCTTACATCGATTACTTTTGAATTTTCATTGAATTGTTCGGCAAATTCCTGTGGCGAAATCCTGTGGATGCTGTCTGTTTCTTTATTTGAATTTTTCCAGGACTCAAAACCGCCATAAAGATAGCCCAACACATTGTCGAAGCCAACGCGGGATAGTCTCGTGATCACTTCTTCCTCGGTACCGCTGTCACAAACCAGCAAAATCGGCTGCTGCACATCCACGATCATTGCGCCAACCCAGGGTGCGAAATCTCCTTTTAAACCGATGTTCACCGAGTTCGGAATAAAACCTTTATGAAAATCTGCAGCGGACCGCGTATCCAGGATCAATGCGCCCGATTCTTCCGCCAGATTTTGAAATGCTTCTGTGTCCAATGGATTGTTGCCTTTTTCCAGCACCTCTTCGAAACTGCTGTAGCCGCCTTTGTTGAGCGCGACATTCATTCCGAAATATTTTGGCGGCGCTGAAAGTCCGTCGAGAACCTCCCGGACAAAAGATTCTTTATCCGGCTGATTCAGTGCATAATTGGTCTTTTTCTGGTTTCCAAGCGTATCTACGGTTTCTTTCTGCATGTTTTTGCCGCAAGCGGAACCTGCACCGTGAGCTGGATACACCGTGATGTCATCGGCCAGCGGCATGATCTTGCTCTGCAAACTTTCGTAAAGCATTCCAGCGAGCTGTTGCTGCGTCATGTGTGCGGCTTTCTGTGCCAAATCTGGACGGCCAACATCGCCTAAGAACAACGTGTCTCCTGAGAATATCGCGGTTTCCCTGCCGTCTTCATCAATCAGCAGAAATGTAGAACTTTCGAGTGTGTGTCCCGGTGTGTGGAGTACTTTGATTTTAATATTTCCGATCTCAAAAATCTGGTTGTCATCGGCGATGATTGCTTCAAAATCCGGTTCTGCGGTGGGTCCGTAGACAATAGGCGCACCGGTTTTTTTGGACAGGTCTAAATGTCCGGACACAAAATCTGCATGGAAGTGCGTTTCAAAAATATATTTAAGTTTCACACCGTCTTTCTCCAGCCTTTCGATATAAGGTTTGGTTTCCCGCAAAGGATCGATGATCGCGGCTTCATTTTCAGAAACGATGTAATAAGCACCCTGCGCGAGGCATCCGGTATAGATCTGTTCGATTTTCATCTTGAGGAGATATTAAAAAAATTATGGCACAAACATACGGCATATGTTAGCAGCCTAAAAGTATTGTGCGATTGAACGTGTCAATCTGCCTGTTGGGATAACCTGTATTCTGTAGTTTTTCCGGCTTTGTCAGACAGTTTTCCGGCCTGCCCATCCTGCACGATTTCCCACATGTAATTTTCATTGGTGAAAATTGGGTTTCCGCTGTGATTTACCGTTTTCGCGACCAGTCTTTGTTCACCTCCGTCGATTGGTGTAAGTTTTACAGCGACCAAATCGCCTTCGGAGTAATAAGTGACTGTAAGGTTTTCGCCCGCATCGTTTTTAAATTCGAGCGGTTTTTGAACCAGTTCGGCCTCTGCCGAAGCGCTTTCCGAAGCATTTTCTGTCGTGGATTGTTTGCATGCGGCCACACTTAAAATCACAAAAAGACCAAAAATTATATTTTTCATAGTTTAAAATTGTTGCTTTAAAAATATTTCTTTAATAATGATGAAAAGCCCCATTGCCAGTACGATCCAGCCAAACAGCGGCTTCAGTTTGCGGCCGTCCATCTTTTTTGACAGCCCCAAACCGATAAAGATTCCGAGTACGGATAAGGCACTGAAAACGAGCAGAAATCCCCAGTCATGCTTCACCATTTTCATCGTACTCAAAAAACCAAGCAGCGAGTTCATCGAGATAATGAAGAGCGACGTCGCTACGGCTCTTTTCATCGTGAGACCCAGCAGCATGACCAGTGCGGGAACGATCAGAAACCCGCCACCAGCGCCAATCAGTCCGGTAATAATTCCGACCAGCAAACCCTGAGAAACAAGGAGTGTGTAGTTGACCTCATCATATTTTCGCAGCCGCGGTCTTTCATTTTTCTGGATCATTTTTACAGACGCGATCAACATTAGGATAGAGAACAGCAGCAGCAAAAACATGTCTTTGGTAAGCGTAATTCCCCATCGGTTGATGATATAGTGCGGTAAATGCGGCAAAACAAGCCGCCGCGAAAAGAGTACACCTAAAATTGAAGGAATGCCGAAGGTGAAAGCGGTGCGGTAATTAATCTGTCCCTGCCGAATAAACCCTACGGAGCCTACGGTGCTGGTGACGCCCACTACAAATAGCGATAATGCTGTGGCGGTGACGGCATCAAACCCGAAGACATAGACAAAAATCGGTACACTCAGGATACTTCCGCCGCCGCCGATAAGACCCATTACGAGTCCGATGATGATTGCCGATAGGTAACCTAAAATTTCCATTATTAAATGTGGGATTTTTGAAAGTGCAGAAAAAAAATTGCCTTTTTGAAAAATTGAGCTTCACAAAACTACTAAATTTAAGGTAGAATTCCGGATTAGAACTGTTCGTTAGAGATGACTTTTATACAGTTTGGCTTTAAATTCACACCCGCTGTTTACCGGTTGTTTGACCGCCATTCCTTAACTTTAAACATTAAAAAGATACTAAAATGCACAATAAGATCAAATTTATTGAGGAACTTTCAGCGCGCTACAGCACCAAAGGAAGCTTTATTACCCTCGGAAAAGGCATGCTGGATGGTGAGGTGATCGCAGAAACCGACATCAAGATTCCCTTGAAAACGCTGAACAGACATGGTCTTATCGCGGGTGCTACCGGAACCGGAAAAACAAAGACCCTGCAGGTTTTTGCCGAACAGCTTTCGCATCAGGGCATTCCGTCGCTGGTTTTGGATATAAAAGGTGATTTTTCGGGCATTGCGGAAGCCGGTGCGGAAAGCAGCATGATTTCCGAACGTTACGCAAAAACTAAATTACCCTATCAGCCGCAATCTTTTCCGGTGGAATTAATGACCATCTCAGGTGAAAAAGGTGTCAAGCTTCGGGCAACGGTCACCGAATTCGGGCCACTTCTGCTGTCAAAGATTTTAGATCTGAATGATACCCAGACGAGCATCATGTCAATTGTTTTTAAATATTGCGATGACAAAGGCTTGCCGCTGATTGATCTTGATGATTTAAAGAAAGTTTTGCAGTACGTCACAGATAGTCCGCAAGGCAAAGCAGACCTTGCCAATAATTACGGTTCTATCGCACCGGCTTCGCTTGGCGCTATCCTGCGTTCTATCGTGGCTTTGGAGCAGCAGGGCGCAGCGCAATTATTCGGGGAGCCGAGTTTTGATGTGATGGATCTTTTGCACATGCGCGACGGAAAAGGTGTGGTGAATATTCTGCGCGTTGCGAACATTCAAAGTCAGCCACAACTGTTTTCTACGTTCATGCTGTCTCTTTTTGCGGAAATTTATATGACCTTCCCGGAGGAGGGAGATTCTGGCAAGCCGAAACTTGTGTTGTTTATCGACGAGGCGCATTTGATATTTAAAGAAGCTTCGAAAACCCTTTTGTCGCAGATTGAAACGATGGTGAAACTGATCCGTTCAAAAGGTGTCGGAATTTATTTCATTACCCAAATTCCGGGAGATGTGCCGGAAAATGTACTTTCGCAGCTTGGTCTGAAAATTCAGCATGCGCTGCGCGGATTCACGGCGAAAGACCGAAAGGAGATTACGAAAGCGGTGGAAAATTATCCCGTAACCGAATATTACAATGCAAGCGAGCTGATCCAGAATTTAGGTATTGGCGAAGCTTTTATCACCGCATTAGATGAAAAGGGAATTCCAACACCGCTCGTTCACACTTTTTTGATTTCTCCGGAGTCTCGGATGGACGTACTTTCGGACGCGGAAGTGGCTGAACTGACCAATAAGTCTGCTCTCGTAGCTAAATATGAACAGTCACTGAACAAAGATTCCGCCTACGAGATGCTTACCAGCCGTATGGAACAGGCTGTGCAGAAAGCCGGGCCTACATTGCGTAAAAAGGAAGTAAAGGAAGAGCCCGGAATGTTTGAATCTGTGATGAAATCCCGCGCCGGGCGTACCTTCGCGAACACACTTGCACGTGAAGGTGCTAAATTTGTACTCGGAATGTTTGGTTTGGGCGGCAGAAAAAGGTAAAATTGCGGCAAATTTGGCTTTGCCCGATTGATTTGAGAAGACTAAAAAATGTACGCAGTAATTGATATAGAAAGTAACGGAGCGGGTTTCAGGCAGGAAAGTATTATTGAAATTGCTGTGTTCAGGTATGATGGTCACGAGATTGTTGACCAGTTCATTTCTTTGGTGAACCCAGAAAGTGACATCACACCGTACGTGCAGAAACTCACCAATATTTCGCCTAAAATGGTGCGCACCGCACCTAAATTCCCGGAAATTGCCCGGCGAATCATTGAGATTACGCGAAACACCGTTCTGGTGGGACATAATATTGAATTCGATTACCGCATGCTTCGCCAGGAGTTTAAAAGATTGGGTTACGAATTTAAAATCAATACGTTAGACACTATTCCATTAGCCAAAAAACTCATTCCGGAAGCGGAGAGTTATTCGCTCGGGAAACTCGTGAAATCACTGGGTATTCCGCTTGTTGATCAGCATCGTGCCGCCGGGGACGCGCGTGCCACTTTAGAACTGTTCAAGCTGCTGCTGATCAAGGATAAAGATTCAGAAATAATTCAACAGCATCACGAAGAGAGTAACGGCAAGACGTACCTGAACAAAGTGCGGAATCTTACACAGGATTTGCCCGCGGCGCGTGGTATCATTTACCTTCAGAACAAAGACGGCAAGATTATCTATTACGATTTCGTAGATGACCTCAGCAAATTTGCAAAACATCTTTTCAGCTCCAAGCTTAAACGCTGGAAACAGATTCAGGAAGAAACAGAGCAGATCCAGTATGAGCTTACCGGCAGCAATCTTCTGGCAAAACTGATGATTTCCACAAAAGGTTTACGCAAAAAAGAAAACCTGCAATACGGTCTCTTCCATCGCAGTGACAAATATTTCGTAGAAAAGACCGTCAATATCAAAACGGAGGAGCCACTGTTGAGGTTCAGGTCATTTACACAAGGCCTGAAAGCGGTGAATTTTCTTCAGTCACGGCCTGAGCTTCAGGACGTGGAAAAGCTAAAAGACCTTCTTACCATGCGCGACCGCAGTGAACTTTGGTCTGCCGAAGGCAGAACATTGGGTGAAAAATCTTTTCTTATAATCGAAAATGGCCAACTGAACGCTTTTGGTTTCTACGAATTTCATACGCAGATCAATACACGAAAAAAGATCGACGCCATCAAAATTCCGTTCACCAGATTTTCTGATGATGTGAAAAACGAACTGAAACTTTCGCTTCTGCGCGGCGACTTTACAGTTTATCCACTTCCCAAATAAGTTTTTTGAAAATAATATAACTTTGCATCTTCTTATTTTTAAGAGGTTGCCGGTGAAATGGTTATCGACTTCACATTTTGCTGCTTTACTAATATTTTAACAACCATAAAATGACCGATAAAGATTTATTAAAAACAGCCGAACAGTTCGGCACCCCCACGTATGTCTATGACGCTGAATCCATCAAAATACAGTACGAGAAACTTACCTCAAGTTTTCACAAGACTACGCGGTTTTTCTATGCCTGCAAGGCACTTTCAAACATTAATATCCTGAAATACATCAAAAATCTGGGTGCAAATCTGGATTGTGTTTCTATCAACGAAGTGAAACTCGGCCTTCGCGCAGGTTTTGAAGCTAATAAAATTCTGTTTACGCCCAATTGTGTTGATCTGACGGAAATAGAAGAAGCGATGGCGCTTAATGTGCACATCAATATTGATAACATCTCTATTCTGGAGCAATTTGGGAATAAATATGGCGGCTCATATCCGATTTTTGTCAGAATAAACCCACATATTTTCGCGGGCGGAAATTATAAGATTTCCACAGGACATATCGATTCCAAATTCGGGATTTCGATTCATCAGCTCCGCCATATCGAGCGTGTGATGAAAACCACCAATCTCAATGTAGAAGGCCTTCACATGCACACCGGAAGCGAAATAAAAGATCCGGATGTCTTTCTACAGGGACTTGAAATCATGTTCGAACTGGCCGAACATTTCCCAAATCTAAAATACCTGGACATGGGAAGCGGCTTCAAAGTGCCTTACCAGGAGGGTGACATGGAGACTGATGTGAAAACTTTAGGTAAAAAAGTGGAAAAAGCGCTCGCTGAATTCTCAAAGACATCAGGGAAAAAATTTGAACTTTGGTTTGAACCAGGGAAATATCTCGTAAGCCAGAGCGGAAATCTGCTGGTAAAGACAAATGTCATCAAGCAAACCACAGCCACGGTTTTTGCGGGTATTAATTCAGGTTTCAATCACCTGATCCGTCCGATGTTTTATGATTCTTATCATAAAATCGACAATCTTTCGAACCCAAAAGGTGCACAGCGCATCTATACAGTAGTAGGTAATATTTGTGAAACCGATACTTTCGCGTGGGACCGCAAACTGAACGAAACGCGCGAAGGCGACATCTTGGTCTTCCGGAACGCCGGTGCGTACGGTTTTGAGATGAGTTCAAACTTTAATTCGCGGCTGAAGCCTGCTGAGGTTTTGTTCCTCAATGGAACCGCGAATCTCATCAGAAAGCGCGACGAGTTCGAAGATCTGCTCAAAAATCAGATTGAGGTTTTGTAAAAACTTCATTCAGTAACGACGAAAGTAGTAAGGAATCTGTAACTTTATTCAAAATTCACCCAATGAAAAAGCTATTAGTACTGTTTATGTTCTGCTGCAGTTTTTTGAATGCCCAATATCTTGTGGAAGAGACAGATATCTCCGATAATACGAGTGAACTTGCAAAACTTTCCATCTATTACGATCTGAATAACCCGATGGAGTTTTACCGTCTGAAATGCGAAAATGCGGTTTATGCGCAGTTTCCGGGAGGCGAAAATGCTTTTAAACAGACGTTGTTTAGTAACCTCCAAAGCTATCTGGACACGAGCCTGTATTCGGTGAACGGAACTTTTGAATTGATCCTTTTCGTGAACAAAGCCGGTAATCTGCAGAGTTTTCAGCTGAAGCCGGAAGTGCCGAACAGCAATTTGCTTTACCGCGACCTCGAACTTGCCTTGCGGCGAATGAACCCCAAGTGGACACCCGCCAGATGCGGCGGCGCGGCAACCGACTCCAAATTAAGGCAAAAGCTGAATTTCAGAACTGAAGCCTCAGATATTTAGTAAGGTAGCCCTGCAAGCAATTGCAGGGTTTTTTTATATATATTTAAAAAAAAATTAAATGGTGAAAAATTTATCCATTCTCCTGTTCATTAACAGCTTGGTATCTGCCCAAACACTAAAAAGCTTTCCGCCTGATCAGCACAGTTATTTGGGAGGCAGAGAAGCATTCTACCGCGACTTTCAGAAGATTATTCTTGAGAAAAAACTGTCTCCGTGTGAAAATAAAAAAGAATATTTCCATGCGCCCATCATCATAGATAAGGATGATACCGCGATAGTTTATGATGGGAATAACGCGCGTGCGCCCGAAAGTCAGTGTGCAGTGGCCCTCACAAGAGAAGTAATAAAGTCAATGCCAGGCTTTGTAGCGGCAAAGATAGACGGGAAGCCAACGGTAGCCGTAGCTCAGTACCTTATTTATCCGGATGCTTTTTTTGAGAATTACAAGGATGGTTATTCTCCTTACAATCAGATAGTGCAGCCTGAGTTCCCGGGCGGTATTGATGCTTTTCGGGAGCTTGTTAATCATCGTACTGACGTAAGTAATTTTTATCTTAAAGGAAAAGGCAAAGTCACCGTAGTCGTTCAATTTAAAATTAATAAAGAAGGGTCTATTGAGAATGTAACGCTTAAAAATTCGTCAGGACTTAAGGAATATGATGATATGATCATTTCTGCAGTGAAATCAATTAAGAAAAAATGGACGCCTGCGACGGTTCATGGAATCATTATAGATTACAACTTCACTATGCCTCTTTCTTTATCCTCAAAAGATATCATCCGATGAAAGTAAAATTTCTCTTTTTTCTGCTTCCATTTTTCAGTTTTTCGCAGGCCGTAAGTGATTTCCCGGACGGTCAGACGCCTTATGTTGGCGGTTATGATGCGTATTATAGAGATTTTCGTGAAATAATTAAGGACCAGAATATAAAGCCGTGCGCAAACGAAGCGGAGTTTTATCAGTTTACCGTATTGGTGAATCCTGACGCGACCATTAGTTTTGTGAAAGACCGGCACGAAAAGTATCTTTCCGCCAACAAATGTGCAGCAGATCTTGCGCGGGAAGTGGCAAAATACCAGGATGCGTGGAATCCCGCGGTTATCAATGGCGTGAAACAACCTGCGATCGCAACGTTTACCATTTTCCCGAAGCTTCTTTTTCAGAATGCGGCTGATGCTTATCAGCCTTCCATTACTTACCCTGTTTACGACAACCGTGGCGAAAAACATCTTTCTCATTTTTCGAAGCAGCTGAAAGCAAATCTGGATTTGCAGCGTTTCTCGTGGAATGACCGTTTCACTGTGGAAGCGAACTTCATTATTACCAAAGAAGGAAAACTCGAAGACATCGTATTAACCAAGAAAACAGGTCTCGAAGAATTCGACCGGATGATTTATTATGCTTTCAAAAGAACCAATAAACGCTGGAAACCCGCTACAGTAAACGGTCAGCCCGTAGATTACCGTTATAGTTATGTTTTGTCTGCACGTACGGAAATAGAGTATTAAGGTCGTGTATTTTTATTTAATGGTTTCGTTTCCCATGCCGATACACTGACATTCTGTCACGAAATTACTTATCTTTGCAATCTTAACGTGCCTTTGTATTTTTAAATTAAAGGCAGCGTATTTTTACTTTTAATATTTTTTTGAATTTTAATATCGTGCAGGAAAAATATATTGACGAAACCAAGCAGGGCGAAGCCTTTGCAATTGCGGAAAAACCTCAGAACTCCAAAAAACTCTTTCTCGAAAGCTACGGCTGCCAGATGAATTTTTCAGACTCTGAAATTGTAGCCTCCATCCTGAATGAGCAGGGTTACAATACCACTTTAAAACAGGAAGAAGCAGACCTTATCCTGCTGAACACATGCTCTATCCGCGAAAAGGCGGAGCAGACTGTACGCATGCGTCTGTCTCAGTTTAAAAATTTAAAAAAGGAAAAACCAAATCTTACCGTGGGTGTCCTCGGTTGTATGGCAGAACGCCTCAAAACTAAATTTTTAGAGGAGGAACAGCTGGTTGACCTCGTTGTGGGTCCCGACGCCTATAGGGATCTGCCTAATCTTTTGAAGGAAACCGATGGTGGCCGCGATGCGATAAATGTAATTCTTTCAAAAGAAGAAACGTATGCGGATATCAATCCGGTGCGCTTGGGCGGCAGCGGTGTTACCGCGTTCGTTACCATCACGCGGGGCTGCGACAATATGTGTACGTTCTGCGTGGTTCCGTTTACGCGCGGCCGCGAAAGAAGCCGCGATCCGCATTCGATCATCAAAGAATGTGTGGATTTATGGGAAAATGGATACAAAGAAATCACATTGCTGGGTCAAAACGTAGATTCATACCTGTGGTACGGCGGCGGTGCAAAGAAAGATTTTAAAAACGCCTCTGAAATTCAGAAACTGACGGCGGTGAAGTTTTCGCAACTGCTTGATATGGTCGCTACTGCGGTTCCTGAAATGCGTATCCGCTTCTCGACCTCGAATCCGCATGACATGACGACGGATGTTTTCGAGATCATGGCCAAACATAAGAACATCTGTAAATACGTTCACCTGCCCGTACAGAGCGGCAGCGACAGGATGCTGGAGAAAATGAACCGTCAGCACACGCGCGACGAATATTTAGACCTGATTGCGCAGGCAAAAAAAATCGTTCCTGAAATCGCGTTTTCGCAGGATATGATTATCGGTTTTTGTGGGGAGACAGAAGAAGATCATCAAATGACACTTTCGCTGATGCGTGAGGTAGAGTATGATTACGGATATATGTTCGCCTATTCTGAAAGACCCGGAACGCCCGCGCACAAAAAGATGGAAGATGATGTGCCTGCAGATGTGAAGCAGCGCCGTTTGGCTGAAGTAATCGCTCTGCAGGGTGAGCTTTCGCGAAAAAGGATGCAGGGATATGTGGGCCGGATTCATGAAGTTTTGATTGAAGGAACTTCAAAGAAAAACGAAAACCAGTGGAAAGGCCGCAATTCGCAAAATGCAGTTTGTGTGTTTGATAAGCTTGAAGGCCAGAAATTAGGAGACATCGTGTCCGTTATGGTGCACGGAAACACGCAGGGAACACTTTTGGGGAAGACGGTTCAGTCGGTTTCCGTTGAGGTAAACTGATTTTCCTGAAATTAAAATTTTTAAAAAATGGCAGATCTACAATCTATAAAAGCAAGATTCGGCATCATCGGGAACTATCCCGCACTCAACCGCGCGCTCGAAAAGTCGATACAGGTTGCTCCGACAGATATTTCGGTTTTGGTGATGGGTGAATCTGGTGTTGGAAAAGAATTTATCCCAAAAATAATTCACGGAGAATCCCGCCGTAAGCATCAGCCATACATCGTGGTCAACTGCGGTGCCATTCCGGAAGGAACGATTGATTCTGAGCTTTTTGGTCACGAAAAAGGTGCTTTTACTGGCGCAACTTCCACGCGTAAAGGATATTTTGAAGTAGCTGACGGCGGAACCATCTTTTTAGATGAAGTGGGTGAACTGCCCTTGCAGACGCAGGTACGGCTTTTGAGGGTTTTGGAAAGCGGTGAATTTATGAAAGTAGGTTCGTCACAGGTGCAGAAGACCGATGTAAGAATTGTAGCTGCAACCAACGTGAATATGCTCAATGCCATCGAAGACGGCCGGTTCCGGGAGGATCTTTATTACCGATTGAATACGGTTCAGATCGATATGCCGCCACTGCGCGAACGAAAAGGTGATATCCATCTGCTTTTCAGGAAGTTCGCAATAGATTTTGCCGAAAAGTACCGCATGCCGGAACTGATGCTGACAGACGATGCCGTAAATTACCTGGAAAAATACCCGTTTCCCGGAAATGTGCGCCAGCTTCGAAACCTCGTAGAGCAGATGACCGTGGTAGAACAAAACCGTTCGGTAAACGCGATTAAACTTTCAGAATACATCCCGCAACATAATAATTTGCCGGCTATCGTTCAAAAAAATTCGGGCAGTGGCAGCCAGGATTTCGGTTCGGAACGTGAAATCATGTACAAGATTCTTTTTGACATGCGAAATGACCTTAATGACTTGAAATCACTTACTTCCGAGCTCATTAAGAACAGAGGCAACAATGATTTGAGTCATCATGAGAAAAATCTCATCAACCGCGTCTTCACGCCGGACACTGCAAACGCAAATACGAATTCTCTGTTGTATTTCGAGAACTCAAATAACCAGTTCCCAAATCAAAATATGATGACGGAGAGTGGTGATGACTATGGTGAGGTAGAAGATATCGAGATTGAGGAAACCAAACAAACTTCACTTTCGCTTCAAAATAATGAGCGTGAATTAATCGTAAAAGCACTCGAAAAGTATAATGGCCGGAGAAACAAGGCTGCGGATGAACTTGGGATTTCGCAACGCACGCTCTACCGAAAAATTAAGCAGTATAATCTTGAAGATTAAGATGAGGTACGATTTAAATAAAACAAAAATTCTGGCGCCGTTATATGTAATGGCTGTCGTTATTTTGCAGGGTTGTTACTCTTTCACGGGCTCATCTCTGAGTCCTGAAACACAGACAATTCTTATACGGGATTTTCCTAATAATGCTGCGCTGATGAACCCGAATCTGGCACAGCAATTTTCCACGGATATTCAAAACCGGTTCCTGCAGCGCACCACACTCAAAGGAGCCGCAGAAAATCCCGATATCCTGATAGAAGGTGAAATCACCGATTATGCAATCACGCCCACCACGATATCGTCTGCAGTGAATGCTCCCGGCGGCAATATTCAGGCTGCACAGAATAAGCTCACCATAACCGTAAAAGTTCATTATGAGAATAAGATCGAACCTGAAAAAAGCTTTGACCGTACCTATTCGGATGAGGCGGTTTTCAGCAGCGACCTTGATATCAATGCGATAGAAGCATCACAGGTGAAGGTGGTAAACGAAAGGATTATTAATAAAATTTTTAACGACATCGTCGCTAACTGGTAATATGAAGGGAAGAATCTTAGAATTGGTAAAAGCGCCGGATTTGGTAGTAAGCAGTGATTTAAAACTGCTTCAGTCTGAAATCGAAAAAACACCTTATGCGCAAAGTATCAGGGCGTTATATCTTTATGCTACACACAGGCTGAATCCGGAAAGTTACACTGAGGTTTTATCTGAAACTGCCGCGTATACTACCGATAAAAAGAACATCTATCAATTCATCAATAAGAAAACTGCTCCAACACCAGAAATGAAAGTGGCTTCTGAGCCACAGGTTGAAGAAGCAGAAGTAGCGGTTGTTCAGGATTCTAAAGTTTATACTGAAATCATAGCTGAAGAACGCGAAGCACCAAAGCAAGTGCACGTAAACGGCGAACTGAACCGAATTTTGTTTGAAGGCGAGGAAGATTTTCTGGAGCGTGAACAGGTTGCGATTGACATTGAACAAAGCAGAGAAAGTGGCGTGATCACCACCCAGCCTGTTGAAAACCAAAAGGAAATCGAAAAACCTAATGTTTCTCAAAGTGATCCGGAGACGGTTTCTGAGACAGTTCCTCTTGTTCCGCAAACCCCGGATCTTCCCGAAATTCCCGAAGAATCGGGGAATGAAGGCGCGCAAGTGATCGATACAGATCCAATAAAGGATGCTGCAACCGATACGGTTGAAGTGCAAGAAGAGGAAGTTCAAGGGGCGGGCACATCAGTAAATTTCCACGGCACGGAGGATTTCCTGCCCGAAGTGAAGCTTTCTGCAACGCCGGTTTCTCCTGCAATGAAGCATGTGTCAGAAGTATCACCTTCCAAACATGAGCTCGAGATGCAGCAACTTATTGCGGAAGTGGAAGCGAAAATGAAAAAGCGTCGCCGAATCGCTGAGCCGGAAAGCGAAACAATACTTGATAAAGGTTTAGATTTCGCCGATGTGCAGGATTTTGAAGTGAAGGATGAGGAAAAAGAAACAACTGAATCAACAGTCTTTGAAAATTCTCACAATGCTGAAAAATCTTTGGAAATTGAAGACCAGGGTACTGAAAATAATGAGGATTCGGCCGCAACAGACAGCAAACCTACTGATGGTTGGAAGCCAATGTCTTTTTCAGGAAACACACCGGACGCGCTTTTATTGCAATCTGAAGATAAGAAAGAAATACCTGCAAAAAGTGCTGATATTGAAGCTGAAAACTCGGTTTTCGCAGCGGAGAATTCTGAAGATTCTGCATTTAATATTTCATTTTTCACCCAGGAAGTTACCTCGCTCGAAACTACGGCTGCTGAAGATTTGATCCGCGATCTGAAAGACCACGTCGAACCACAGGAAACAGAGGAGGCCAGTAATGTTCCGGTTTTCATCAATACCTGGCAGAAGTGGTTGAAAATTGACCGCACACCGGAGGTGCCGCAGGTTTCAAAAGAAGTGGAGAAAGAAAAGGTGATCGAGAATTTTATCGTAAAAGAGCCAAAGATTTCCAAGCTTAAGGAAGAATCGGATTTTGTGGTTAAAGACCGCGGCGACAACATCTCACACCTGATGACTGAAACGCTCGCAAAACTTTACATGGATCAGAAACTTTACGCCAAAGCGATAAAAGCCTACGAAACACTGACGGAGAAGTTTCCCGAAAAGAAATCTTATTTTGCGGAACAGATTAAACTGATCAAGGAACTGCGCCAGAACAGGCAGCCTTAAAACAATCCAAAATAATTAATGAAAATGGATGTTACGATAATTGTTGGCCTGATGTTATTAGGTCTGTTAGCTGGCTATCTGAGCGGTCTGGTGGGCATTGGCGGCGGAATAGTAATGGTGCCGGTTTTGGTGCTTTTGTTCGGCTTTACGCAACATCGCGCGCAGGGAACAACATTAGCTCTCCTTATTTTTCCTGTTGGAATTTTAGGCGTATTAAATTATTATAAAACCGGAAATGTCGATATAAAAACGACATTGCTGCTGTGCGTGGGGTTTGTGCTCGGCAGTTATCTTGGCAGCAAAACGGCAATTACGCTGTCACAGGACATGCTTCGGAAGATTTTCGCGGTGCTGCTCGTGGCCGTGGCTGCTAAAATGTTTTTTCAGAAATAATACTGCTATACTGCTAAATGCCGGCTAATGTTCGATATTACGCCGCTCCACAGCTTCTACATCGATGATTTTTGCGTGGCTCGGAGTTCTTAAACCTTTGATTTTCCGCCACAATTTCCGTCCAAAGATAAACACCGTAATCAGCAACCCGATTGCAACTACAAATGCGATTACTGGTGCTGCCAAAGCCAAAAATGACATCAAGCCTGCACCTGCTGTCTCAGTTGTGGCCACCACGGAATTACCTAAACCGCCTGTGGTAGCCGTAGATGCCGCACGCGTGCCGGCAAAACCCGAACTGATCGCCGCGGCTGTTCCACCACCAGCAATCAACGCCAATGCCCATTGCGGAAACAATCCAATATCAGCGAACTGACTTGCAAACATCACCGTACCGGCAGCTGTCGCGAGCGGAACCGACAAAGTATCCAGCAAATGGTCAATAAATGGGATATAATATGCCAAAATCTCAGCTATCATCGCGATTCCTGTCGCTATAAGTGTCGGTAGGCCCGTAAGCCACGCAAAGCTTTCCGTCATCGGAATCCAGCCAAGGTACGAGGCCAAACTTACCGCAAACATCGGCATGAAAATGCGGAAACCTGTAGCCGCAGCCAGTCCGATACCGATAAATGCACTGAGGATATAAGGCAAAAATGAGGCTTCGCTGAGCATATTTTAATCGTTTAAAAGGTTGAAGGCAAAACAAATGTACAAATTAATCACATTTGCCGGACTCTAATTTTTTGGTTTACAAAGCATTAGAAAATCTTCCTGTACTGCATTGAAATCTGCGGGCATTTCTTTGGAAATCCAGAAGATCATCGCAAGTGTATTCTCGCCAAAACGTGCTGCAAACGCCGGTTTGTGATGCCGGTACGCTTCGCGGAGCAGGCGTTTGACACGATTTCTGTGTATCGCTTCTTTAAATAATTTTTTCGAAACTGACACGCCGGTTTTCGGTCCCAACAACTCGGAACCTTCCTGCGGCTTCCTGTCCAGATCCAGCGAAATGACGCGCAGATTTCCGCAGGACGTCCATTTTCCTTTGGTGAAGAGCAAATCGATCTGGCGTTTTTGCTTCAGTTTTTGATGTGCGGAATATTTGTAATCCAAGTTTAGTGTTTAAAAGCCGATTCTAAATGTCTGAGCTGGTTGCGGTGTCGTTCTCTTTATCAATGAGATAATTAATGACTTCTGCCGCTGCGTACAAACCGAAAATTGCCGGAATATAGCTGATCGTTCCGTAGAACGAACGTTTATAGTTGCTTCCGTCTGTCATTTTCAGGCTATCTTCATCCTGAATTTCATTTGAAAACACGCAGCGCACGCCTTTGTCGATCTTTTCGGCTTTCAGGCGTTTCCGCACCTGGCGGGCGAGGAAACAGTTGTAGGTTTTGCTGATGTCGCGCACCATCACTTTGGCAGGATTTATTTTTCCGCCGGCACCCATACAGCTCACGATTTTTATGCGTTTGCGTTTGGCTGCTTTTATGAGTTCAATTTTTGGCGTAACGCTGTCAATACAGTCGAGCACATAATCGAACTGGTCTCCGTCGATCACGGCCTGCATTTTTTCCGGTGTCAGGAATTCGTTGATCTCAGTGAGTTCAATTTCGGGATTGATGTCGCGCAGACGCTGTGCCACCAATTCTACTTTCGGTTGCCCGACCGTGGAGTGAAGAGCCGGCAACTGCCTGTTGATGTTGGTTAAATCAACCGTGTCACCGTCAACAATGGTAAGTTTTCCGACGCCTGCGCGCGCCAAAAATTCAGCAGCAAATGAACCCACGCCACCAAGTCCCACTACTAGCAGGTTGGCACGTTTAAGTTTTTCAATTCCGTGCGCTTTTACCAAAAGTTCTGTGCGTTCCAGCCAGTTTTTATCCATTTTGAAGTGGTAAATTTATTGATTTGAGGTTTTCGGGGATTTGAAGGTTTAATTCTTCAATCGTTATATTTCTAAGTTCAGCCGCCTTTTGATAAAGTTTTTCAATTTCAATGTCCGCAGAGTCGGTTTCGATAAAAAATCGGTTTGGCGGCATTTCTTTAAAAAAGGCCTGCAAATTTACGTTATACATCAGTGATTTGCCAAAACTGAGCATGAACTGCTTTTCAAGAAGCTCATCTCCGATGGTTTTCCGCTTATTGAAACCGTGAATTACCACCGGTACATCCGCGTTCCGGCAAATTTCAATTATTGCCGGAAAGCTTTTAACACAATGGATGATTAAAGGTTTCTGAACTTCGTTGGCCAGCATGATCTGTTTTTCAAAAACGTGTTTCTGCAGATCTGCATTTTCATACCGTGCGTCGAGGCCGCATTCGCCAATCGCCACGCAGTTTTCCAATACCGCCATTCTTTCCAGCCAATCAAACTTCTGCTCAAGGTCTTCGGAAAAGGAATCTGGATGAATTCCTGCAGAAAAATACGTTTTCGGCAGTTCATCATTAAACTTCACGTTATAGATTCCAAAATCTGTGTTTGAGTTGTGGTGATGAAAATCAAAGTACAGCATCAGAATTCGCGGACATGATTGTTAAACATTCGTTTGAATTTTCAAGTTAAAATTTTTAACTTTACTAAAAATACAAAAAAATGAAAAAGAAATTTTCGGATAAGCAGATTCATATCCTGGATGTAGCCGAGAAACTCATCGCCCGGAAAGGCTTTGAAGGCACATCGATCCGTGATATTTCGTCGCAGGCCAACATCAATGTGGCCATGATTTCCTATTATTTCGGTTCTAAAGAGAAAATGATGTCTTATCTGTATCGCTACCGCGTGCAGAAAACACGTGAAAGTTTTGCAGAATTTGCCGAAGGCATAAAAGATTCAAAACCCGAAGTTCAGATGAAGGAACTGGTGAAACATGTGGTGAGCCAACTTTTTAAATATAATTATTTTCACGGTTTCGTCACGCAGGAGCTTCGCCATACAGAGCATCTTAAAGACGACCTTCTCGATTTCTATACCACTTTCACCTCAAAGATCGATGATGTGGTGAAAAAAGGTGTTGCGAGCGGTGTCTTCACTTACGCACCAAAAGCCGAAGATTTGCTGACTATCATTTTAGGCTCGTCGCTGTTCGTCATCCGTAACAAAAACTTCTATGAAATTTATCTGCCCGAGAAAGAAGAAGATTATCTGAAAAATGCCGAACGCAAGATGCTTGCAAATATGCTTGTGGCCGTTTTTGCGCTTTTAGGTTATAAAACAGCCTGAAATTTCGATGATAAATCCTTACGTCCGAAGTCTTTTAAGTTAAATAGTCTTAAATAAAAATCTATTAGCAAAAAAAATCTATTTTTGCAGACTGAAGTGCAGAAACCTTAATTATCTTTCTGCCATGATTCATTTATGAGAAAATATCTGATAGTTCTGGTTGCTTTTATTGCGATCACGGCCTGCAACCGCCAGCAGGATCTGGCCATGAAAAGTGCCGACAAAGACTATATCTTAAAAGTAGCAAACGAAAATTTCGAGAATAAAAAGTGGACCAACGCTCTGGCGCTGTACGAAAGGCTTTCAAACCTTGTGGCGGGTACAGATGACGCGCCAAACGTGGTTTACAACTCGGCTTACGCCAATTACTACGACAAAAACTACAAACTTGCAGGGCATCAGTTCAAAAACTTTTCGGTAACGTTTCCACAGGATCCACGTGCTGAAGACGCGGCTTACATGTCTGCCCTTTGTTTTTACGAAGGTTCGATGGATTACAACCTTGATCAGACAAGTACTGAACTCGCGATCAATGAACTTCAGAACTTTTTGAATAACTATCCAAATTCGGAAAAATCAAAAAACATCAATACGCTTATCGATGAACTTACCTATAAACTGGAGTTCAAAGCGTACGAAAACGCCCGTCAATACTACAAAATGGCAGACTATAAAGCTGCAAATGTAGCATTTGAAAATGTGCTTTTTGATTTTCCAAGTACCAAACTCGCACCGAAGATCCATGATTTTATCTTAAGGTCTAAATATGAGTTGGCCGTAAATTCTGTTTATGATCTGAAAAAGGACAGGATAGAGAACGCGCTTGCTTATACAAAACAGGTGGAAAGAGAATACGCCGGTAGCGAAAATGCAAAGACCGCCGTGGAACTTCGTGAAAAACTTGCAAAAGAAAAAGAAGCATTCCTCGAACTTGAAAAGAAAGTAGAAGAGCGCAAAAAAGAATTGCAGGATCGCCAAAAAGCTGAGGAAGCAAGGCTTAACGCAGAGCGCGACCAGCAGCAGGCTGAGAAAAAAGCAGGGCAAATTGCACGTGACAGTGCTGCTCAGGCAACGCCGCCGCCCGCGGCCACTTTCAATATTGGGAAATAAGCCGTATATTTGCAAACTTTAATTAACATCAATCAACTGAAAATGAGCGCTAAAGATTCTAAAGCCGAACTGAGTACCATCACGTACGATAGAGATAAAATCGAAGAAAATGTGGGTTCAATCTATGAAGCCATAGTGATCATGGGCAAAAGAGCCGAGCAGGTAAATGCTGAGATCCGCTCTGAACTTCACAATAAACTGGATGAATTTGCAGTGCACAATTCAACGCTGGAGGAGGTTTTCGAAAACCGCGAGCAGATTGAGATTTCAAAACACTACGAAAAACTTCCGAAACCTACTTCAATCGCGATTCGTGAGTGGCTGGATGAGGAAATCTACTTCCGCCACACAGACGAGAAAAACAGCTAGAAGTTTTTTTCCGGTAAAAGACAAACCACAGATCAATGCGCTATCTGTGGTTTTTTTTAGGCCAACTCTGGCGTAAGGTTTCTTAAATTTAACTAAATTCGTTCAGCGAATAAAACAAAATATGGCCATCAAGGGAAAAAAAATTCTCATCTGCGTTTCCGGCGGAATTGCTGCTTATAAAATCAACATCCTGATCCGGGATTTTGTAAAACAGGGTGCAGAAGTACAGGTGCTGATGACGCCTTCGGCCGAAAATTTTGTTTCGAAACTTACGCTTTCCACGCTTTCAAAAAATCCGGTTTATTCGCATTTTTATTCAGAAAATGGCACGTGGAACAATCATGTTGAATTTGCGTTGTGGGCAGATGTGGTTTTAATGGCGCCGTGCACGGCAAACACTTTAGGCAAGATGGTCCACGGACTTTGTGATAACCTGGTGCTGGCTACGTATATGTCGGCAAAATGTCCTGTTTTCATAGCTCCGGCGATGGATCTGGATATGTATCAGCATCCCTCAACGCGGCAGAATCTGGAACTCGCTGAAGATTTTGGGCATATCATCATCCCCGCAGAAACCGGCGAACTTGCGAGTGGTCTTCACGGGCAGGGCCGCATGGCAGAACCGCAGACCATCTTCCGTCATATCGAAAGTTTTTTCACAGAATCAAGCAGTTTAGCAGGTAAAACAGTATTGATTACGGCTGGACCAACCTATGAAGCGATTGATCCAGTGCGCTTCATCGGGAACCATTCTTCCGGAAAAATGGGCTTCGCTCTTGCTGAGGCATCGGCAGAACGGGGCGCAAACGTGATCTTGGTTTCAGGTCCTACAAACTTGCATCCTGTGCACGAAAACATTAAGATCGAAAGAATTACTTCCGCACGCGAAATGTTGGAGGTTACCTCCAAGTATTTTGACGAAGCAAATATCTTTATCGCCAGCGCAGCTGTGGCTGATTACGCTCCAAAGGATGTTGCTAGTGAGAAAATCAAGAAAAATGATGATTCGTTGACCATTGAGCTCGTAAAAAATCCGGATATTTTGAAGACTTTGGGTGAACAGAAAAGCCATCAGTTCATCGTCGGCTTTGCGCTTGAAACTCAGAATGAGGAGGCCAATGCAAGACAGAAACTCACGAAGAAAAATCTAGACATGATCGTGCTGAATTCCCTGCGTGACGAAGGCGCAGGCTTCGGAGGCGATACCAACCGGATAAAGATTATTACCAAGACAGACGAAACAGATTTTCCGATAAAAACTAAAAACGAAGTGGCTAAAGATATTCTGGATGCCATCGAAACGCGTCTTTCAAATAATCAGGCTAATATTACGTTTTAGACTTTACTTATGAAGAAATTATTTACCATATTCATCGCCCTTTTCGTATTTCAGCTTTCAACAGCGCAGGAACTTCTGGCCAATGTGCAGGTGAACGCGCAGCAACTTGGAGGCAGCAACACACAGGTTTATAAGACATTAGAAAAAAACCTTCGCGATTTCATCAACAATACAAGTTGGACGGGCAAGAAACTTCAGAATTTCGAGAAAATCAAATGCAATTTTGCGGTGGTGATTACAGAGCGCAGCGGAAGCAGCAGTTTCAAAGGAAGTATCGTGGTACAGGCTGTTCGGCCGGTGTTCAATACCACGTATGAAACACCTTTGCTGAACATCAACGATACCAATTTTGGTTTTGATTATACTGAAAATGAGAATCTGGTTTTCAATGAAAGACAGTTTTCAGGCAAAAATCTTATCGATGTGGTGAGTTTCTATGTGTACACAATCCTGGGTTATGATGCAGACAGTTTCCAGGTTCGGGGCGGGCAGCCGTGGTTTGAAAAAGCCCAGAAAATCAGCAATAATTCGCAAAATCAGAATTTTGGCGGCTGGTCTGTGATGGACGGAACACGAACGCGCGGTGCGCTGATCGATAATATTCTGAAACCGGAACAAAATACACTACGAAATATTTTCTACACGTATCACCGCGCCGGCCTTGATAATATGGGCAAAACTGATCAGAGTTCGGGTAAAAAAATCGTTGCAGATGCGCTGTTGCAGCTTAAGAATTATGAGAACAGTTTCCAGATGAACTATCCGGTAAACATCTTTATCGATACTAAAAAGCAGGAAATTTTTGACATTTTCAGTAACGGGAACAACGCCAATGTGAACATGGCCGACCTGAAAGCGCTTTTTGTCATCCTGGCACCACGTGAAATCGACAGTAAATGGAATAAGTGGAAATAGCCGCGGGAGCTCCGAAAGGCCGATTCCTTTTAAATTTCCCTAAATTTGCGTTCACTTTTAACGTAACCATTTCGCTAAAACGATTTTCAATACATGCTTTCCAGAATTTTTATTCAAAATTTCGCGCTCATCGATTCTCTTGAGATTACTTTAAACAAAGGTTTACAGGTAATTACGGGTGAAACCGGGGCAGGGAAATCTATTATTTTGGGTGCTTTGCGTTTGATTTTGGGTGAACGCGCAGATTTGAAATCACTTCAGAACTCCGAATCTAAAAGTGTGGTGGAAGCCGAATTTGTTGTGGGTGAGAATTTCAGGGTATTCTTTGAAGAAAACGACCTTGACTTTGATGAACATACAATTATCAGAAGGGAAGTGCTGCCGAACGGCAAATCGCGGGCGTTTGTAAATGACGTTCCGGTCACGCTGGATATCCTTCGCGGTCTGTCCGGAAATCTGATCGATATCCACTCTCAGTTTGAAACTTCAAACCTGTTTAGTGACGAATATCAGTTCAGTATTATTGACGGACTTTCGGGCAACAAAAATCTTATTTCGAAATACCAGAAGCATTTTTCCGATTTCAAAAAACTGAATCGTGATCTGAACCTTGCAAAACAGCAGCTTGCAGACGGAAATAAGGAAAATGATTATAAGACTTTTCTGCTAAACGAATTAAATGATGCAAATCTCGACCAGATTGATCTGGAAGAGCTGCAGAGTAAAGTGAAAAAGCAGGAAAATGCCGAAACAATCACCGAGAACCTGTCTCAGATTTTCGCGAAGATGGATGCTGAGGAAGTAGGAATTTTAGATTCGCTTAATGATGTGAAAGCCAAATTATCGAAAGTAGCGGAGCTTTCACACGAGTTTACGCTGCTTAACCAGCGTTTTCAGGAAAATTTTCTTGATTTTAAAGACATCGTGTTCGAATTGCAGGACGAAGCCGAAAAAATGGATACGAGTCCGGAACTTCTTTTTGAGCTTACTACAACCTTGAATTCCGTCAACTCACTTCTGGTGAAACATTCGGTAAATACCGTTGAAGAACTTCGCGCAATTCGTGACGAGCTTGAGAGTGAACAGCACAATTTTTCCCAACTCGAAAATACAATTGCAGACCTTCAGAAAAAAAAGGAAACTGCACAGGCTCAACTTGAAAAATTAGCTGCAGAATTGGCGGCAAACCGAATAAAATCGGCACCGATTTTCGTTTCCAAAGTTGAGACATTGCTGAAACAGCTGGGTCTTGAAAAAGCAAAACTTGAGGTTGGTCTTCAGCCGGCGGAAGATTTTAATAATTTTGGTAAGGAAGAGATCAAACTTTTGTTTCAGGCCAATTCCGGTTTTGCCTTAAAACCTATACAATCAGCGATTTCGGGTGGTGAACGGTCACGCGTAATGCTTTCAATAAAAAAACTGATGGCTGAAAATACCGAACTTCCCACATTGATCCTAGACGAAATCGACACCGGTGTTTCCGGAAAAGTGGCTGAAGAAATGGGCAATGTGATGAGGGAAATGTCGGACAACCGACAACTCATCGTCATCACACACCTCGCGCAGGTGGCCGCAAAAGGCGATAATAATTATAAAGTTGTAAAACGCGATATCGCTGGAAAAACGCAGTCAACTATTATCCCGCTCGATTCTTCGGAAAAACTCAATGAAATCGCGCAGTTGCTTTCGGGCGCAAAGATTACCGAGGCGGCAATTTCTCAGGCGAGGGAGTTGATGAAGTAAATTTAAACCATTAAAAAATAAAGAAAAGCGCAATCCAAAATTAAGATTGCGCTTTTGTATTTTAAATTAGATACTAGACCATATCCTCCGCTCTCACCCATTCATCAAACTGCTCAGCAGTTACGAGTCCTAGGTTTACAGCTTCTTCTTTCAGCGTCGTGCCGTTTTTGTGGGCTGTCTTTGCTATTTTGGCAGCATTCTCATACCCGATGTGTGTGTTCAGCGCAGTAACAAGCATTAAAGATTTATCTACAAGCTCCTTAATCCGTGGCTTGTTGGCTTCAATACCTACTGCACAGTGATCGTTAAACGAAATGCACGCATCGCCCAAAAGCTGCGCAGATTGGAGGAAGTTGTACGCCATCACCGGCTTGAAAACGTTCAGTTCATAGTTCCCCTGCGTTCCTGAGAATGAAATGGTGGTATCATTACCCAAAACCTGTGCGCAAACCATTGTAATGGCTTCATTCTGTGTTGGATTCACCTTTCCAGGCATGATAGAGGAGCCCGGTTCATTCTCCGGAATGTGTATTTCTCCAATTCCGCTGCGCGGTCCGGATGCTAACATTCGGATGTCCTGTGCAATTTTATAGAGCGCTACAGCTAACTGCTTCAAAGCACCGTGACTTTCTACAATGGCATCGTGTGCGGCCAGCGCTTCAAATTTATTGGGTGCCGTTTCAAAGGGAAGACCCGTAAATTCAGATATATATTTTGCTACCAGTACATCATAACCTTTCGGGGTGTTCAGGCCGGTTCCAACAGCAGTTCCACCGAGCGCAATTTCCTGAAGATGGTCTAAAGTGTTGGTAATGGCTTTCATTGCATAATCAAGCTGTGCGACATAGCCCGAAAACTCCTGGCCAAGGGTAAGCGGCGTAGCATCCATCAAGTGTGTGCGGCCAATTTTTACGATATCTTTAAACGCCTCTGTTTTCTGCTGCAGCGTATCGCGCAGTTTTTCCACAGCCGGCAGCGTATGTTCCACCACTTTTTTGTAGGCGGCAATATGCATGGCGGTTGGGAAGGTATCATTTGAACTTTGAGACTTGTTTACGTCATCGTTTGGATGGATGATCGATTTTTCGCCCAGTTTCCCACCGTTATTTACGTGCGCTTTGTTCGAGATCACTTCATTCACATTCATGTTGCTCTGTGTGCCCGAACCGGTTTGCCAGATCACGAGCGGAAACTGGTCATTCAGTTCACCGGCAAGTATCTCGTCACAAACCTTTGCGATCATATCACGTTTTTCCGTCGGCAAAACGCCCAATTCTGCATTGGTATAAGCCGCGGCTTTTTTCAGGTAAGCAAAAGCCTCGATGATTTCCTGCGGCATTGATCCTTCCGGACCAATCTTGAAATTATTGCGGGAACGCTCCGTCTGTGCGGCCCAGAATTTTTCGGCAGGAACCTGTACCTCGCCCATCGTGTCATGTTCTGTTCTGTAGTTCATTTTTTGGTATTTAATAGTACGATTCAAAGTTACGATTATTCACTAAAATCACGGTTCTGTTTCACTTAGATTTCATGGTGGAAAAGTCTCGGGAGTTTACCGCTCCTGCCGAATATTCCGTGAAAATTCTTTGCCCGAAACAAAATTTGTCCTACTTTTGCCTAAAATCATTTGCAATGTTGATCTTATCCTCATTCTTCCCGTTTTATCAGTTCCTTTGGACGGTTTATTTCCTCATCATGTTCCTCGTAGGATTCTGGTGTATATTTATGTTCTTCGGATACGTAATCCCTATTTGGTTGACGTCCGGTCTTATGGAATATTTCGGCAAAACAAAACCGTTTGATCCTGAGGATGTACGCCGCAAGATCCTTACAGAGCAGGAAGGTGTAGAACTTGTTTACAGCAATCCGAAAGGTCGCGGCCCGTTTTTGCACAGCCACGATAGTCACGGTCATCACTAGTTGATGTCATCGCTTCCCACTTTACTCCCGGGAAAAGCGATCACTGAGCAACATATCATATATCGGTCAGGTTTCGTTTACGGAACCTGATTTTTTTTGCCTGATTTTAAGGAGCAACATGGGTTTTGCAGTTTGCGGACACCCTTCCGGCTTTCCATTTTAGCCACGCGGTGCTGGCGCGCCGCGTGGGCTGCCATTGCAATCCGGGCTATAAGACTGGGGAGATTCCCTCCCGAAACGTTTAGTTCGTGCTTGCGGTATTTCGGTCTGCAACTTCTTACTTTGCTCTTTCCACAATTCACTATCTTTGCGCACAAATTTTTTTTAAAATGTCCAAATCGCTCATTCCAAAGCTTGAAGCCATAAAACAGCGCTATAACGAAGTTGCTGACCTCATTATCCAGCCCGACGTAATTTCTGATCAGAAAAAATACTCCGCACTCAATAAAGAATACAGTGACCTCGGTAAGATTGTTACAGTATTTGATCAGTATACGCAGGCATTACAGACCATTCAGGAATCAGATGAAATCATCGCTGATGGCTCAGACCGCGAGTTCATGGAAATGGCCAAGATGGAAAAGAATGAGGCGTTGGACAAAATTCCGGGCATCGAGGAGCAGCTGAAAGTATTGCTTATTCCAAAAGATCCCGCAGATGATAAGAACGTTATCGTTGAACTTCGCGCGGGAACTGGTGGGGATGAGGCAGCCATTTTTGTAGAGGATGTGTACCGTGCGTACGCCATGTTCTTCAAGACAAAGGGCTGGCGACACGAAATCACCGATGCGAATGAAGCCTCCAAAGGATACAAGGAACTTATCATGAAAGTGGAAGGTGAGGGAGTGTACGGCATTATGAAGTTCGAATCGGGTGTTCACCGCGTGCAGCGTGTGCCTGAAACCGAATCTCAGGGTCGTGTTCATACTTCTGCGATCACCGTGGCTGTACTTCCGGAAGCCGAAGAAGTGGATTTCGAACTGAATCCCGCGGACATTGAGATGCAGACTTCGCGTTCCGGCGGCGCGGGTGGACAAAACGTAAACAAAGTGGAGACGAAGGTTCAGCTTACGCACAAACCTTCCGGATTGGTAGTTGTCTGCCAGCAGGCTCGTTCTCAGCTTGCGAACCGCGAACTGGCGATGGAGATGTTGCGGACGAAACTTTACGATATAGAACTTCAGAAAGTGCAGGGCGATATTGCTGCTCAGCGGAAAACTATGGTTTCTACCGGTGACCGTTCGGCAAAGATCAAGACTTATAACTATCCGCAGGGCCGTGTGACCGATCACCGGATTAATAAATCCATTTATAATCTTGATGCGTACATGAATGGCGACCTCCAGGAAATGATCGATGCCGTGATCATGGCTGAGAATGCAGAAAAAATGAAAGGCGAAGAAGATAATTATTAATAAATAATCGTTATTTAAATAAAATATGTAATTTAGTCAGCACATTACAACTTAAAAAACAATTATTATGAAAAAAACCTTATTTGTCGGCATCGCTGTTGTTGCTTTTGCACTTTCTTCATGCAAGAAATCTGAAAACACAGAAAACATGAGCACAGATTCTTCGATGACTGGTACTACTGACTCGATGATGGTAAGCCCGGATACGATGGCTGCACCAAATGCAGATTCTATCAACACTACTGTGATGCCAGATGCTACAGGAACGGGCACTGGTACCACTACTGATGCAGATTCTGCGAGATAATCTCCGTATTATCGTAATAAGCAAAAATATGGGCGTTAGCCCATTTTTTTGTGCCGTATAATGATTTCGATATAAATATTGGTAATTCGCCAAATTGTTTATATTTGCAGTCATTAAAATTTTATCTTATGAAAAAATCAATCTTCATGGCGGCGGCTTTCGCAGCAGTAACGCTAATCTCTTGTAAAAAAACTGACACTACAGCAACTGACGTTAACGCTGATTCTGCTGATGCAGTAGTAGTAGTGGATGCAGATTCACTTCCGGTAATGTCTGACTCAAGCGCAGTAGATAACGCTTTGGATTCTACAGGTGCAGCTATCAAAGACGGTGCTAACGAAGTGAAAGATGCGGCTAACGACGCAACTGATGGCGACGGAAACATCACAAAATAACCTGTTTTCAGGATATTTTTAAAGTCTTTCTTCGGAAAGACTTTTTTTATGCCAATATCCGGCCTACGCGAACATACCAAAATTCGTAACTTTACGCTTCAAATAAATCCTTCAAAAATGCGCCGTAAAATCAAAAATACAGAACCAGACTTCTCACCTAAAAGCACCGCCAGGGAACCTTACTTTTTTGAGAAGGACGGCCTGGAGATGAAGTCTCTGTACACCGCTGAGGATTCACGGCAATTCACAGAGAAACAGTATTCTGCTGGCATCGCACCGTATCTGCGCGGACCTTATGCGACGATGTACGTTCAAAAACCCTGGACAATCCGGCAGTATGCAGGTTTTTCAACAGCTGAAGAGTCCAATGCTTTTTACAGAAGAAATTTGGCGGCCGGTCAGAAAGGACTTTCCGTGGCTTTTGATCTGGCGACCCACCGCGGTTACGATTCTGATCATCCCCGCGTGGTAGGTGACGTGGGAAAGGCCGGTGTGGCTATAGATTCAGTAGAGGATATGAAAATTCTGTTTGATGAGATTCCGCTGGATCAGATTTCGGTTTCTATGACGATGAACGGTGCTGTGCTGCCCATTCTCGCATTCTATATTGTTGCCGCGGAAGAGCAGGGGGTTTCTCAGGAAAAACTTTCAGGAACTATCCAGAATGATATTCTTAAGGAATTCATGGTGCGTAACACCTACATTTATCCGCCCACACCTTCAATGAAGATCATTGCTGATATTTTCGAATATACATCCACGAACATCCCGAAATTTAATTCGATATCTATATCAGGTTATCATATGCAGGAAGCTGGTGCAACGCCGGTCCTGGAAATAGCTTATACACTCGCAGACGGGCTCGAATATGTTCGCACCGGAATTAAAGCCGGAATGAACATTGATGATTTTGCTCCGCGACTTTCATTCTTTTGGGCGATCGGGATGAATCACTTTATGGAAATTGCGAAAATGCGTGCTGCGCGCGTCATTTGGGCTGATCTTCTGCAGCAGTTTAATCCGAAAAATCCAAAATCAGTGGCGCTCAGGACGCATTCTCAAACTTCCGGCTGGAGCCTTACGGAGCAGGAACCCTTCAACAATATCACACGCACCGCAATCGAAGCACTGTCTTCGGCCTTGGGCGGCACACAGTCGCTGCATACTAACGCACTGGATGAAGCGATCGCGCTACCTACGGATTATTCAGCTAAGATCGCGAGAAATACGCAGCTTATCCTGCAGCACGAAAGTGGAATTTGCGATGTCGTGGATCCTTTTGGCGGCAGTCATTTGGTAGAAAGTCTTACGCAGAAAATGATTGAGGAGGCGATGAAATTCATCAGTGAAGTAGAAGAAGAAGGGGGAATGACAAAGGCCATCGAAGCAGGAATCCCCAAGATGCGTATTGAAGAAGCTGCCGCCAGGAAGCAGGCGAAAATCGACAGTGGTGAAGAATTCATCATCGGCGTGAATGCTTTTAAATCTTCACAGAAACAAATGGATCTCGATATCCTGGATATTGATAATTCCGAGGTGCGCAGAAAGCAGGTTGAAAGACTCAGCGAAATAAAATCAAACCGAAACAGCGACGATGTTGCAGAAATCCTCGATAAGTTGAAATCTGCCGCAGCGAACAGCGACGGAAATCTGCTCGAAATCTGTATAGAAGCCGCGCGCAGACGTGTCACTTTGGGCGAAATGAGCGATGCGATGGAAGAAAGTTTCGGACGCTATAAAGCGAACATAAGAACAATACAAGGTGTTTATGCGATGAATGCAAGTAAAAATGAATATTTCAGCAGAGCACTGGAGCTTACACAGAAATTTGAAGATCAGGAAGGAAGGAGACCACGCATTATGGTGGTGAAAATGGGCCAGGACGGTCATGACCGCGGGGCTAAAGTAGTGGCGACGGCTTTTGCTGATATGGGATTTGATGTGGATGTGGCACCTTTGTTCCAAACGCCAGAGGAAGTGGCGAAACAGGCGGTGGAAAACGACATTCATATACTGGGCGTCTCGTCTTTAGCAGCCGGACATAAAACTTTGGTTCCGCAGGTAGTGGAGGAACTTAAGAAGTTAGGCGCTGATGATATAAAAATTGTGGTGGGCGGCGTAATCCCCCAGCAGGATTATGAATTTCTTTATCAGAACGGTGCCGATCATATCTTCGGGCCGGGAACCAATTTGCCTAAATCGGCATGCGAGATCTTGGAAGAATATTTAAATTAAGACAGAAACTCCCCTTTAATAATTTATTTTAGTGGAAACATGAGGCCTAAGGCAGTACCTTTGAGGTCTAAGGCCCCCATTTTAAGTCTTAGGCTTTAAATGTAATGTCTTAAACCCTAATGCTGCTGTCTAAATAAACATCTGCGCAATTTTAAACAGCAGCAACGTTAACTTAGCATTCAGAAGCGCTGTTTAAGCCAGCGGTGTGATGGTATTAGACCCTAAAACAGGGCTTAATCACGCTGACGCAGAATTCAATAAAAAAAAACGGGCTGCAGTGCCCGTCTTCTGTTCTGTAATTGTTTAGCGTATTATTCGAACTCACTTTCTACGCCAAGTTTTTCAGCCAATAAATTCGATATTTTTACTTTGAGAGGCTCAATGTCAATGTTCTGAATGGCATCGCTCGCAAATGCGAACAGCAGAAGTGCCTGCGCTTCTTTCTTCGAAATACCGCGCGCACGCAGATAAAACAACGCATCTTCATTCAGTTGCCCGACGGTACAGCCGTGCGAACATTTTACGTCATCTGCAAAAATCTCAAGTTGCGGTTTGGTGTCAATAGAGGCACCTTCATCGAGCAAAATGTTGTTGTTTTGCTGGTAAGCATTAGTTTTTTGGGCAATTTTGTCCACGAAAACCTTTCCGTTGAACACGCCGCGGGATTTGTCTTTATAGATTCCCTTGTAGTTCTGGTAAGACTCGCAGTGCGGTGTGTTATGATGCACGGCGGTGTGATGATCGGCCAGCTGCTCGCCACCGATGATCGTGATTCCGTTCATGAATGAATTGATATTCTCGCCATTATGAATGAAATCGAGGTTGTTACGTACGAGTTTTCCGCCGAATGTAAACGTGTTTACAGTGGTTTGGCTGTCTCGCTCCTGCTTCGCGAACGTATGATCGATCATGTAAGAATTGTCGCTGTCGTTCTGCAGTTTGTGCCAATCTGCTTTCGCGTTTTGGTAGGTAAAAATTTCAGTTACAGTGTTTGTAAGAACGAAGTGGTCGTCAAAATTGTGATGACTCTCAATGATTTCCACTTTTGAACCTGCTTCTGCAATGAGCAGGTTCCGCGTATTGTAAAACGTGTTATCGTGCTGATTATGTGAAATATAGAAAACATGAATGGGTTTCTCAATCACCACATTTTTTGGGACTTTAAGGAAAAAGCCTTGTTTGCAGTATGCGCTGTTCAGGTTGGTGAACGCGAGATTTTTGGCCGCAATCTTATCAAAATATTTTTCAAACACTTCTTTGTGCAGCGGATCATTCAGCGCATAGTTGAACGACAGAAACTCTACATTTTCGATGCTGATTTTCGAAAGTTCCTTATTTAAAATCCCGTTGACGAAGACCACACGGTCAAAATTTTCTTCGCCTAAAAGCAGATCGTCTAATTTTTCTTTCGGGAAATTATACGCTTCGCTGGGGAAGAAATTGTAGTTTTTCTCGGTGATTTCGCGGAGGTTGGTGTATTTGTATTCCTCATCTTTTCTGGTCGGAAAACCGTGCTGAAAGAATCTCTGCAGAGCGGAAGTCCTCTCTTTATCTAGAAACCTATGTTTCAGAGTTTCAAGGAAAGCTGCGTGATTATTTTGAATATTTTCTAATAAAGCCATTTTTAACTGGAGATTTGAGGTTTGAATCCGATGAATTCAGCCTGGTGCAAATCCGAATTTTATCTGTTAACGTTTAGAAATGTGGTTAATGACTTCGGTCTAGTTCAAAAGCCAGTCATAACCTCTTTCTTCGAGCTCCAAGGCAAGGGTTTTGTCGCCTGTCTTGATGATTTTTCCGCCTGCCAAAACGTGCACGAAATCGGGCTGGATATAATCTAGAAGCCTTTGGTAATGCGTGATGAGTAATACCGCATTGTTTTCATTGCGGAATGAGTTTACACCATCAGCAACGATTCTCAGCGCATCGATATCGAGACCGGAATCGGTTTCATCCAGGATAGCCAATTTAGGATTCAGCATCATCATCTGGAAGATTTCATTTCTTTTTTTCTCACCGCCGGAGAAGCCCTCATTAAGTGATCTCGAAAGAAAATCACGCTTGATGCCTAATTTTTCAGAGTTTTCACGGATCAGCGCTAGCATTTCCTTTGCCGGCATATCTTCGAGTCCGTTTGCTTTGCGTGTTTCGTTCAGGGCTGCCTTTATGAAATTCGTTACAGAAACACCCGGAATCTCTACCGGATACTGAAAAGACATGAAAATCCCTTTGTGTGCGCGGTCTTCCGGCGCGTCTTCCACGATATTCTCGCCACGGAACAGGATTTCTCCTTCTGTAACTTCGTAATCTTCCTTTCCGGCGATTACAGATGAAAGTGTTGACTTCCCTGCGCCGTTCGGTCCCATGATGGCGTGAACTTCGCCCGGATTTATCTGGAGGTTAATCCCTTTTAAAATTTCTACGCCGTCTTCAATTTGCGCATGTAAGTTGTTGATTGCTAACATAATAATTTTCATCAACGCAGCAGCTTAATTTAAAACTGCACCGTTTGCTTTTTAGTTTTTAAATAATCTGTAAATCCTTAGCCCACACTGCCTTCAAGTGATATTTCCAACAGTTTTTGGGCTTCAATGGCAAATTCCATCGGTAATTTATTCAGTACTTCCTTGCCGAAACCATTAACGATTAGTGCAATTGCTTTTTCAGTATTGATGCCACGCTGGTTGCAGTAAAAGATTTGATCTTCCCCGATTTTCGAGGTTGTTGCTTCGTGCTCCAGTTGTGCGCTTGGGTCCTTGATTTCGATGTAAGGGAAAGTGTGCGCGCCACATTCGTTGCCCATCAGAAGCGAATCACATTGTGAAAAGTTCCGCGCGCCTTTCGCAGACGGCATTACTTTCACTAGACCGCGGTAAGAGTTATTTGATTTTCCGGCGGAAATACCTTTGGAAATGATCGTTGATCTGGTGTTTTTGCCGATGTGGATCATTTTCGTGCCCGTATCAGCGAACTGATGGTTGTTTGTCACCGCAATCGAATAGAATTCACCGATCGAGTTGTCACCTTTCAGGATGCAGCTCGGATACTTCCACGTTACTGCAGAACCGGTTTCAACCTGGGTCCACGAAATTTTAGCTCTTTTTTCACAGATGCCACGCTTGGTAACAAAGTTGAAAACGCCACCGTTTCCTTCGGAATCACCGGGGAACCAGTTTTGTACTGTGGAATATTTTATTTCAGCATCATCCATCGCGATTAGCTCTACCACAGCGGCATGGAGCTGGTTTTCATCACGTGCCGGCGCCGTGCAGCCTTCGAGATAAGATACATAGCTTCCCTCGTCAGCGATTAGTAATGTTCTTTCGAACTGGCCTGAACCTGATTGGTTGATTCGGAAATAAGTGGAAAGTTCCATCGGACATTTCACACCTTTCGGAATGTAGCAGAAGCTGCCGTCTGAAAACACCGCCGAATTTAGCGCTGCATAGAAATTATCGCCGCGTGGAACCACTTTCCCGAGGTATTTTCTCACAAGATCCGGATGTTCCTGGATGGCTTCCGAGATTGCGCAGAAAATAATTCCTTTTTCCTTTAGTGTTTCCTGAAACGTTGTCTTTACCGAAACTGAGTCGATTACGATGTCCACCGCTACGCCCGCAAGTCTCTTCTGTTCTTCGATGTTGATCCCCAGCTTCTCAAATGTTTTCAAAAGTTCCGGATCTACTTCATCAAGACTCGCCAATTCAGGTTTTTTCTTCGGTGCTGCGTAATATCGGATGGCCTGAAAATCCGGTGATTCATAACGAACGTTTGCCCACGTAGGCTCATCCATTTTTTGCCATATCCTGAAAGCTTCAAGTCTCCATTCGGTCATCCATTCCGGCTCATTTTTTTTAGCCGAAATCATCCGCACTACATCTTCATTCAGCCCGACAGGGAAGTCCTCGTATTCAATGTCGGTTTCCCAACCGTATTCGTATTTCTGGTTTTCAAGATCGACTCTCAGGTCGTCTTCTGTATATTTTGACATAATATTTTATAAACTGAAAGATTCACCACAACCGCAGGTTCTGTTTGCATTCGGGTTGTTGAATATGAAACCTTTACCGTTGAGGCCGCCGGAATATTCCAAAACAGTTCCGGCTAAATATAGAATCGACTTTTTTTCAATGATGATCTTGATCCCGTTATCTTCAAAGACCTGATCGGAATCTGACCGCTCACTGTCGAACTTTAACACATATTCCAATCCCGAGCAGCCGCCACTTTTCACGCCCACTCTTATATAGTCTTCAAAAGGCCGGAATCCATCTTCAGTCATCAACTGAATCGCTTTTTGCTTTGCCTGGTCGCTTACCTTAATCATTGTTTTTATTTAGACTTATTTTAGATTGCAAAATTACGCAATATATAATGAATAACAAATTAGGGTCTACAGATTTATCTATTGCAGCGATAGGATGAGCTTGATTTAACTAACCTGGAAAATTTAAATCAAAAAACTATGAAAAAATTCCTACTGCTCGCACTTTTCTTCTCGGTACAAAGTCTTTCGGCACAGGCCGCGCGCTTTATTTATCAGGTTTCAATGAAGCTTGATTCCACGCAGCGTGGTGACATAAAAACGGAGACCGCAATTTTGGATGTTTCCCCTGCGAAATCGGTTTTCTTTGCCGAAAAGAGAATCCAGCGCGATTCGGTTTTTGCACGTGCCCGCCAAACCCGCGGCTCCGGATTTGACCGTTCACAGATGGAAAATCTCCGCTCAAATATGGATTATGTTGTAGAAAAAGATTTTGCAAACGGAACGAAGACATTTATCGGCCGAATTGCGCGAAACCAGTATTCTTACACCGAAGACCGGCCGTTGGAGTGGACGATTTTGCCTGAAACTGCCACCATCGGTGCATACAAAACACAAAAAGCTGAAACACAGTTTGCAGGCAGAACCTGGTACGCATGGTTTGCGAACGAAATTCCGTTTCAGGACGGACCGTACAAGTTTTCGGGACTTCCGGGACTTATCGTGAAAGTGGAAGATTCAAAGGGCGATTATTCTTTTGACCTTAAAGAAACGCGCAAGGTTGACGAAATTCAGAATGTAAGTTCGCAAGGAAATGTACTGAAAATCAGCCGCGAGGGTTATGAGAAGCAGCTCGAGAACTACCGGAAAGATCCTGTAGCTGCTATGCAGGCGGGTAGAGCGCCGGGTCGTGGCGGAGCGGGGAATCAGGATCCCAACCAACGTCGGCAAGTCGAGAGCAGACTTAAGGATGAAATTCAAAAAAACAACAATCCAATTGAGCTAAAGTAGTTGATGTGATACCAATCAACATTTTAAAAATCTGTTATTGATTTAAAATTGCTAATTTTGCTCCCACGTGTCAAAGTCACTTAAAATATTTTTAATTGTACTTGGGTTGGGAATTTTTGTTTTGCCTTCTCAAACACTTTTCGCGCAGGAAACTGAGCAATGCTGTGACGCGTCCCAAAATCAATCTGAATGTTGTGATACACAGACTTCGAAACCTTGTCACGACAGTTCGGGCAAAAAAAAATCAGACAAAAACAATTGCGGCAATGATTGTTCAAACTGCCATTCGTGCGTTGTGAGCATGGTTTTTACATCCTTTTCCCCGGGAAATGTACTGGAAGATATGACGGTTTTCGTCTCAAACGAACCGGTTTATCCATCGAAAGTTCAGTTTTTCACCTCTCTTTTTCATTCGATTTGGCAGCCGCCGAAACTCGCTTAATTTATTGCTTTACAGCCTGAAGAATATTCTTTAAGGCCATTTTATATACATAAATTAACGAATTTCAATAGAAAATGAAAATTTTATTTAAAAGCTTTCTGGCTTTTACCCTTTTATTTACCCAAATTTTATTCGCGCAAACGCTTAATTCAACTTTTAAAGTAAAAGGCGAATGCGGAATGTGTAAGGAACGCATTGAAACGACTGCCAAAAAAGCAGGCGCCCAAACAGCAACCTGGAACGCTGAAACCCAACAGCTTACCGTAGAATTCGACCAGGCAAAAGTAGCCTCGGATGCTATTTTAAAGCAAATTGCCGAAGTAGGTCACGACAATGAACGTTTCAGAGCTCCCGATGCTGTATATGACGGGCTGCCGGGCTGCTGCCACTATGAAAGAACACCTTCTTTCCCGAAAGCTTCTGAAACTGAACATGCTTCATCTACCGTTTCGCAAGCGCCATCCCTAAAGGAAAACAATCAGTTTTACGTCCGGGGAAACTGCGTGTCATGTAAAAACCGGATAGAAGCTGCCGCAAAGAGTGCGGGCGCAGGTTCTGCATTTTGGGATCCGGAAAAACAGATTGTGACTTTGGATTTTGATGAGTCTAAAACATCTGCAGATGCGATTTTAAAGAAAATTGCGGATGTAGGTCACGACAACGAAAAATATACCGCATCTAATGCCGTGTACGATGCTTTGCCCGGATGCTGCCTTTACGACAGAGCTTTACCGCTAGGCGTAAAAAGTTCGCTGGTACATATGGAGGAAGCTCCGGCGCGAAAAGATTTTACGCAACATGCTGACCATGTTGACAAAACCATCGAAGAGGTGAAAGTGGTTCGGCTTGGCGACGCGACAGCTTTAAACAAAAAAGAAACCGGCCTCACCTTCAACATCAGTTCAAAAGAATTGCTGAAAGCGGCCTGTTGCAACCTTTCAGAAAGTTTTGAAACCAATGCAACTGTGGATGTGTCATTCAGCAATGCGGTTACGGGAACTAAACAGTTGAAGATGTTGGGCTTAGACCAAAAATACACGTCGCTGACGAAAGAACTTTTACCTTCAATCCGTGGACTTGCATCTCCGTACGGAATGAATCTAATTCCGGGCCGGTGGATTGGTGGAATTCAACTTACAAAAGGTGGAAGTACGGTCACGAACGGCTATGAAGGCATCACGGGTCAGATCAATACGGAACTTTTAAAGTTTCAGGATCAGCCGGAATCAGCTGTAAATGTTTTCGGTGACATCAATTCAAGATTTGAAACCAACATTACGACAACGAGCCTGCTTTCCGAACATTGGAACCAAACCATTCTGCTCCACGGCAACGCTACACTGGCAAAAATGGATACAAATGATGATGGCTTTCTGGACCAGCCGACCGGTAACCAAATAAACGCGGCATATCTTTTAAATTATAATGGTCTCGATCATAATGGTCTCGGCACGCATTTCGGGATCAGTTTTGTGAAAGACGAACGTTTTGGTGGACAGACGAGTTTTGATAAAAACCTCGACCGCTCACAGCAAAGCGCGTACGGCGTGGGTATCGATATTTCAAAATTTGATATCTGGAACAAAACCGGCTATGTTTTTAAAGGTAAACCTTACCAAAGCATCGGTTGGATGAACCAGTTTACCTACCATGAGCAAGACAGCTTCTTCGGACAGCGAAATTACCTTGGAAATCAGAAAACGTTTTATTCAAACCTTGTTTTTGAAAGTATTTTCGGCAATACGAACCACAAATACAAAACCGGCGCAAGCTTTCTGTACGACGATTTTGATGAAGATTACCTGATTCAAAACTACCAAAGGACGGAAACTGTACCCGGGCTTTTCTTTGAATACACGCTGACAGGGCTGAAATATACTTTGGTGGCCGGTGCAAGGACCGATTTCCACAATTTAGCCGGCACGCAGTTTACACCACGGCTTAATTTTAAATATGACCTTTTTCCAAAAACAATCCTGAGGCTTTCTGCGGGCCGAGGCTTCCGTACAGCGAATGTTTTTGCTGAAAACCAACAATATTTTGCTTCGAACAGACAGATTGAAATCACTCAGAACGGCGGCGATATTTATGGCCTAAAACCTGAAATCGCGTGGAATTATGGCCTAAGTCTGCAGCAGGAATTCAAACTGTTTAACCGAAAAGCAACATTGGTGGCCGATTTTTTCAGAACCGATTTCCAGGATCAGGTTTTGGCGGATCTTGATCTGTCGCCGAACAAACTTCTGTTTTATAATCTTGATGGGAACTCATTCGCGAACAGTTTCCAGACGCAAATCGATTTTGTGCCGGCAAAAAACCTCGAGCTGCGGCTGGCCTACAAATATTATGATGTACAGGCTGATTTTGAGGGCGGAAGAAGAGAGATTCCGTTTATGGCTAAAAACCGAGGCTTTTTCAATGCTTCTTATGCAACCGAAAAAACTGATAAAGGTTCTTTCTGGAATTTTGATACAACTGTGCAAATTGTTGGTCCACAGAAACTTCCAAATCTGAATGCAAACCCGGCCGAATTCAGACTGCCGGAATATTCTGCTTCTTTTGCGACTCTTAACGCGCAAATTTCGCGCAATTTCAATAAAAATATTCGTGTATATTTGGGCGGAGAAAACCTCACAAGTTACGTGCAGGAAAGGCCGATCATTGATGCAGCCAACCCTTTCGGAAATTATTTTGACGGTGGAATGGTATACGCGCCGATCATGCCGGCAAATATCTACGCAGGCTTTGACGTTTCTTTTTAATGACTAAATCCAAATCGAAAATGAAGAGATTACCTTTTTTAATGATTATTGCGGCTAGCGTACTTATTGCATGTGAAGCCAAAAAATCGAACGAAGTTCAAACCAAGTCTGCGGGTCAGGCTGCTACTGATTCTACAGCAAGCGCTCAAAACTCTACTGCGCTGCCTGATCAGCAAGTGGCTGAAGTAAACGAAGGTTCACAAGCCAATGCAGGTGCAAAACCGGCCTTGAATCCACCGCATGGCGAGCCTTATCACCGTTGCGATATCCAGGTAGGTGCGCCGATTGACAGCCCAGCGCCTGTGCAACCTGTGGCACCGCCGGTGGCAAGTCCGCAGACAAACAGTTTCAATACAAATCCTATTCAGCCTTCTGTTTCGGCACCGGCACCTTCTGTCTCTTCGAGCGCCGCCATCGGTCCAAAACCGGCTGTGAATCCGCCGCATGGCGAACCGCATCACCGTTGTGATCTGCAGGTTGGCGCGCCTTTAACGTAAACTTTGACTATTTTAAAACAAAAAAATTGCGGAACCGAATCAGTTCCGCAATTTTTATTTGCTTTCAGAGTCACCTACAAATTCCAGGCTTACCGAATTCATACAGTAACGCGTTCCGGTAGGTGGCGGACCGTCATTGAAAACATGCCCGAGGTGTGAGTCGCAGCGTTTGCAGACGACTTCGATTCTTTCCATGCCGAATTTGGTATCGCGGTGGTAGGCAACACCTTCTTTGTCGGCTTCAAAAAAACTTGGCCAGCCGCATGTGGACGAAAACTTAGAATCTGAACGGAAAAGGTGGTTTCCGCAGACGATGCAGTAGTATTCGCCAAGCTCGTCAAACTCATTGTATTTTCCGGTGAAAGGTCTTTCGGTATCAGCCTCTCGCGCGATGGCATATACCTCGGGCGACAGTATTTTTTTCCATTCAGAATTAGGAACATTAAGTTTGGTACGGTCAGTGCGCGAATAGTATGGATTGTTTTTTGTGGTTGAATTTTCCATTTTTAGGGAGTTTTCGGATTTTTTAATCTGTGTACACATCTGCAAAGACGTAAGTACCAGAATAGTGAATAAAATTTTCATAAGTATGAAACTCATTTTTTTTGGAGATAAGTATCCCCGGATGAGTTACCAACCTCAAAATTACTAATTTTGAAATAATGAATGATACGGAAAAGAAACTGCAGCTACGTCGATACAAGGCTTTCGCTACTTCGCTTTTTGTGCTGATGGCAGTGATTTTTATTGTGACGACGGTTTTACAAAAGAATAATCCTGCGCACTGGATCGGCTATATCAGGGCGTTTTCTGAAGCTGCGATGGTCGGTGCACTTGCAGATTGGTTTGCGGTGACGGCGCTTTTCCATTATCCTTTAGGCCTTAAAATTCCACACACAAACCTCATAGAGAACAGCAAGGAAAGAATTGGCGACAATCTCGGCAATTTTGTTGTTTCAAATTTTCTATCGCCGGAAAATATACGTCCGTACATTCAGAAACTAAAAGTTTCTGCAATGGCAGGAAAGTGGCTTTCAAGTGAGCGGAATCAGGACGTTTTGGTAAATGAAATCACAGCCTTGGCTTTTGATATCGTAAACAAACTTGATGATTCCGAAGTGGTAAATTTCATCGCCAATAAAGCACGCGAAATGTCCGACGAGCTGAAAATCAATAAAATAGTAGGAACTGGCCTGGAATATATCCTGACAAATAACGATCATCAGAAATTGATCACTAATCTCTCAGCGCAGATAAAAGATTATGTTTTAGATAATCAGCAGATCGTGCAGCAACGCGTGAAACGTGAAAGCTATTTTCTGATACCAAAATTTGTTGACAGTTCCATTGCGGCAAAGATAACTGACGGTCTGGCTGGCTTTTTCGAGGAAGTGGAAACCGATGCGCAACATTCTTTAAGGTTTGAGATTACGGAAAAACTGCAGGTCTTTGCTGATGAAATTCAGCATTCAGAAAGTTGGAATGAAGATTTTAAGAAAATAAAAAACGATTTTCTACACGACGAAAAATTGCAACAGTATGCCGGCGATATTTGGCTCTCAATAAAAAATGTGCTTAAAAAGGAGCTTGAGACCGAAAATTCGGCTTTAAAAAAATACATCCTGAAAAATATGTCTGAGCTGGCAATCAACCTTCAGTCCGATGAAAATCTACAGCACAAAATCGATCACTGGATCCGCGTGACAGCGTACAAATATATTCTGAAGAACACGCATCAGGCCGCAAATCTGATCAGTTCTACCGTTGGCAACTGGGAAGGCCGCGAACTGAGTGAAAAACTTGAACTCGAAGTGGGTAAAGACCTGCAGTTCATCCGCGTGAACGGTACTTTGGTAGGCGGATTGGTCGGACTGTTGATTTATACCGTCTCGAACTTTTTCCTTTAATTTTTCCTTAAAACTGCCTCATTTATTTCCGTGATCAATCCGGGACCTTCGTAGATAAATCCGGTGTAGAGTTGTACCAAACTAGCGCCTGCCTCGAGTTTTTCGAGCGCGTCTGCAGCTGAATGTATTCCACCTACACCGATTATCGGAAACGCTTTTCCACTCTTTTCGGCAAGAAAACGAATTACTTCGGTTGACCTTTTGGTGAGCGGTTTTCCCGATAATCCGCCTGTTTCCGCTTTTACTGGAGAAATAAGTCCGTCGCGGAAAAGCGTAGTATTCGTGGCAATCACACCCGCAATTTTGGTGTCGTGTACGATGTCGATAATATCGAGCAGTTGGTCATCGCTGAGATCCGGCGCGATCTTCAGCAGTATCGGTTTTGGTTTTGATTGTTTTGAATTTAGATGCTGCAGTGTCGCCAAAAGCTCCGTGAGCGGCCCTTTTTCCTGCAATGCGCGAAGGTTGGGCGTGTTTGGTGAACTCACATTCACCACAAAATAATCAACGTAAGGATACAGTGTTTCGAAACAGTAAACGTAATCGGAAGTGGCTTTTTCATTCGGCGTATCTTTATTTTTGCCGATGTTTCCCCCGATAAGCACATTTTTATTTTTCTTTAAACGCGCTGCGGCGGCTTTCACGCCCTCATTGTTAAAACCCATGCGGTTGATGACCGCAGAATCTTCCTTCAGCCTGAAAAGTCTTTTTTTGGGGTTTCCTGGCTGTGGTTTAGGAGTAAGCGTTCCAATTTCTACGAAACCAAAACCAAGATCCGACAGTTCACTGTACATTTTTGCGTCCTTGTCAAAACCTGCCGCAAGACCAACGGGATTTTTGAATTTTAAACCAAAGACTTCGCGTTCGAGTCTTTTATCCTGAAGTGGTCTTGGGAAAAAGAGTTTGGTGAGAAAACCAAAGTTTTTGAGAATGTAAAATGTAAAATAATGGACATTCTCAGGATCAAATTTGAATAGAAGCGGGCGGATAATGCTTTTGTACATCGGAAAGAAGTTTAGCAAAATTACATTTTTGAAAACATAAGAGCCGAATATTTCTATACTTTTCGCACAAATAAAAAATTCTCCGCCGTTCCGGGTGGAATAGGTGGGCAGTACTGGGCTCGAACCAGTGACCTCTACGATGTCAACGTAGTGCTCTGAACCAACTGAGCTAACTGCCCTAAAATAAAAAAATCTCAGATTTCTCTGAGATTTTGTGGGTCCTGAGGGATTCGAACCCCCGACCCTCTGGGTGTAAACCAGATGCTCTGAACCAACTGAGCTAAGAACCCTTTTTGCCTTGTTTGATTTCTCAAATTTTGGTTCGGCAAATATACGACGTTTTTCTATTTCTCCAAATTTTTTTCGAGAAATTCTCCCACAATAAAGTTGCTTCCGCCCACAAAAATCATTTCATCTTTTTTAATATTCTGTTTTGCAGAAAGATAGGCCGGCTGCAGGCTGTCAAATATTTTATAATTAATTTTAAATCTTTTCAGCAAATCCTCATAGTCCCGGGGATCGCGGCCGCGGTTTACATTCGGTTTGGTAAAATAGTAGGTAGCGTCGCGCGGAAGAATAGCCATTATTTGATCAATTTTCTTTTCCTGCACAAAGCCCAAAATGATATGTTTATGAACCGGAATAGACTCCAACTGTGAAAATACCACCTCCAGGCCGGCCTGGTTGTGCGCGGTGTCGCAAATGATAAACGGATCGGAAGAGAATTCCATCCATCGGCCGGCGAAATTGGTGTTTTTCTGCACGTTCAACAGTCCGCGCTCTATTTGTTCAGCTGAGATTTCGTAGCCAGATGTCTGCAGTTCATTGATTAATGCAAGTACCACTTTTATATTGTGGCGCTGGTAACTGCCGTTTAAATCTGATTTTAAGTCAGATTCCATCAAAGTAGCATCGATGAAATCCGACGCGTTTTCTTTTGCTTTTTCTTCAATTATACGTTTTACTTCCTCATCATTGGACCCCGAAATAACGGGAATTCCGGGTTTTATGATGCCGGCTTTCTCGCGCGCAATCTCCTCTAATGTTTCGCCTAAAATATCCTGATGATCCAGCGCAACGTTTGTGATCGCAGAAACGAGCGGCGTAATGATATTGGTAGAATCAAGTCTTCCGCCTAAACCAACTTCGATGAGGGCAATATCTACATTTCTGAGGCGGAAATACTCAAATGCCATTACTGTAGTGAATTCAAAGAAGGAGGGCTGGATATCAGCGGGCAACTTCTTGAGTTTTTGAATGAAATCAAATACAAATTCCCGGTCGCAGTTCTGGCCGTCAATCTTTATGCGTTCAGTAAAATCGATTAGGTGAGGCGAGTTGTAAAGTCCGGTTTTGTACCCGGCTTCCTGCAATATGGAAGAAAGCATATTGCTTGTGGATCCTTTGCCGTTGGTCCCGCCGATGTGCACCATTTTCAGGTTTTGCTGCGGATTTCCGAAGAATTCGCACAGTTTCGTGATGTTTTCGAGGCCCGGTTTGTAGGCTTTTTTTCCGTCTATCTGATAGTTTGGCGCCTGCTCAAACAGCCACGCGACCGCGTTGTCATATTCCTGATTTGTCATGCTGCAAAATTCTCAAAAGTTTTTGGAATTCTGCTTCAAATTTCGAAAAAGGGGGTGTATAAGTCGCGGTCCGCGCTCCGGCCTGAATGGAGCTCTTTTTTGTGGCGTGAGGCAACGAACGCCACGAAAAAAGCGGGAATGGAGGACGGAAAAAGCGCCCGAAAAAAAATCAGAAAGTTATCCGGTAAGTTCCGGTGGACGAAGTGTTCGACCGTTCGGCTTTTACGTACTGCTTCACCCACTGCACCGAGGTTGACACAACGCAAGGATCCGAAGTTCCGCCCGATCTGCGCGCAGAAATCACGTTACCGGCTTTGTCCACGGTGTATGAGATGTTGATGGTTCCGCTCGCCGAGCAACTGTGGGCAGGCTGTGCGCCGCCACGGCCCATGGTTCCGGGGATGAAGCCGATCAGATTACGGTCTACACCGATTTTGCTGTCTCCGTTCCCGTCTCCGCCGAGCGGATCGCCCTGGTTTCCGGTAGTTCCGTTGGTGCCCTGAGTGCCGGGTTTGGTGCCGCGGCCTTTGATCAGATTACCGATCGCCGCGGTTCCTTTGCCGTCTCCGCTACCGGTTTTAGCGTTTGAGGTGCTGTTTTTTGCAGGTGCGGATTTTGGTGTAGAAGCGGTTTTTGGTGTTACATTTTTCGGCGCAGATGCTTTGGTATTTGAACCGGTGATGACTTTTTCCTTAATTACAGGTTTCGGCGCCTCCACTTTGGGTTCGGGCTTGGTTTCAGCAATGGTATTTTCAATCGGTTGAGGTTCCGAAATTTCAGTATTTGCTGCCAAACTGCCTTGCTGATCTGCAGGTTCATCCGAACTTTCACCGTTCTGATTGTCTCCGAAATTAATGAGCATCGTGGTCATCTCGTCCGGTTTTACGGTGATTTTGGTGAATTTATAAAAGAATATTCCCAAAAAAACCATCGCGGATATCAGAAGAGTGATTATCGCACTGTTCCGTCGGTCGCGTTGTTCTGCGTTTTTATGTTGAATACTGTAATTCATTAATTTTCCTGTATGGTCGCAATTGCCAGGTTAAATTTGTGTATTTCCGCGATTCCCATCACGAAAACTACATCTTTGTGGCGGGTATTCTCGTCTGCGCGGATGGTAAATGTAGGATTGGCTTCATCCTTCAAAGCGTTTACCAAAACATTTTCAAGCTGTTCTTTGGGAACTTCCTTATCGTTGACGAAATATTTGCCTTCCGGATTGATCGTAACGGTAGACGGATCCTGCGCACTCACGTTGGTAGCGTGCGCTTTCGGCAGTTTCACATCGATTGCGCTCTGGCTGATGGCTGAACTCGTAATCATGAAAAATATCAACAACAGGAAGATAATATCCGTCATCGATGCCATGCTGAACTCTGCGTTTACGCGGTTTCTTCGTTTTAGTTCCATTTACAGCGGTTTATTTAGCGCATCGAGAAATTCGTTGACATGCGTCTGGATTTTGAGGACTAACCGGTCTACATTCGTCACCAGAATGTTATAGAAGAAGTATGCCGGAATGCCGACAAACAAGCCGACTGCGGTAGTTGCCATCGCGGTGTAGATTCCCGAGGCCAACAGTTTCGGACTTACCGCACCGGTTACATTTGAAATTTCAAAAAATGCCATGATCATACCCACCACGGTTCCAAGAAATCCGAGCATTGGTGCTGCACCGGAAGCGGAAGCCAGGATATTAAGGTTTTTTTCGAGTTTTGAGACTTCAAGTTGTCCCTGATTCTGCATCGCGTTTGAGATATCCGAAATCGGGCGGCCAATTCTCGCCAATCCTTTCTCGATCATTCTCGCTTCGGGAGAATCGATCGTTTTGCAATAATCTACAGCGGTTTGAATCTTGCCTTCCTGCACGAAATCTTTGATGTTTTCGAGGAAATTGGGTGTAGCTTTTGAAGCACGTTTAATGAAAAAGTAGCGCTCAAAGAAAATATACAGGGCCAGAATACCGAGCAAAAAGATTAAAATCATGATGATATTTCCAAGCAGGCCTCCACTGAACAGGATTTCCCAAAGAGAAAAAACGTGTTCTTCTGTGGTTGTATTCATTACTTGAGTAGGAGTCTGTAAAAACATACGGTGGTTTAATTTTAGATTTGGAACAGCAAATGTAGCGCAATATTGCGGGAATGTGCATCAATAAGGACAAAGCCACTCAGGCCTGTCATTAAAATAAGAAAAAATCGGAGGACAGTTCGGGTTTAATCCTCGTCAATCTTTATCTCATCTGGCAGGAAATTGCATTTCAGCTTGAAAGGTATCGGCTCATCAGAACCAGTATAGAAATCGCTGATTTCGCCCTGCCAGTAAAGATGAAGTCCTTTTTCGGCTTCGTTGCAGAAATTGAGTTTATTGTTGAAAACATAAGCATCTTCATCATCAAACAGGTCAACTTCAGTGAAGAAATTTTCGTCAGAATCTTCCACTTCAAAGGTTTTACCTTCTAACACGTCATCTTCTATAGGGAAATCGCTTACAGAGAGGCGAAGTTGCGGGAAATTGTACTGCAGAGAATCATCATCCACATGCTCCACCGAATCATCGGTAAGGATTTCGACTTCCAAAAAATGTTGTTTGTTGATATAAACCGCTTTGCAGTAGGTTCGGTCCAGGTTATACTTAAGGGTTTCTTCAGGATGGTAGATTTTTAATATCCCTTTCATTTCTTAGAACAAAATGCGTTAACTGATTGATGATTAAACTTGTGAAGCAAAGATAAAAAATTGATTGAATGTGCAAAGTTTTTTAAGAAAACATCAGGCGCCAGGCGCAGATTCTTTTAAATCAAAGCAATATTGAGAGATGTGTTTAAAAAACTATAATTTAGCATAACAATAATTTTTATGAAAGTAAATCTTTTTCACACTTTATTTCTGGCGGTGACCGCAGCAGCCGTCATGAGTTGTAAAAAAACCGACTATCCGCTTACCCGCGAGACACCTGCGGAAATAGATTCCATTGCAGCCAACTATTACGAGAATTACCTGAAACTTTATCCGCTGGAAGCTACTGCACAGGGTGATTTGAGATATAATGACCAGTTGCCGGTGAACATCGATAAAGATTTTATCTCCGGTGAGATATCATTTTACAATTCGGTGCAGAACCAAATGAAAAAAGTGGAGTATGATAAGCTTTCAGACGAAAAAAAGACCGTTTATGACGTTCTTGATTATACATTAAAAGACAAAATTGAGCGCTACGCCTACCATCCGGAATACATTCCGTTCACGCAGTTTGGCGGTTTGCCGCTTGATTTGCCGTTATTGGGCAGCGGCCAGGGAAGTCAACCGTTTAAAACTGAAAAAGATTATACTGACTGGCTGGTTCGTGCGCGTAAATTCCCGTTGTGGATGGATACTGCCATTGACAATTTCCGTGAAGGAATTGCGCAGAAACACACTTTGCCGAAGAAACTTGTTGCGAAGATGATTCCACAAATGTCTGCTGATGAGATCATTACCACAGACCTTGAAAAAAATATCTTTTACGGACCCGTGAAGAATTTCCCGAAAAACTTTACCGACGCCCAAAAGGAGAAATTCACGCGTGAGTACAGCGACTTAATTACGAAAACATTGATCCCGACTTACCAAAAAATGGCCTACTTCCTCGAACAGGAGTATCTGCCGAAAGCCCGCGACACCGATGGAATAAATGCGATGCCGAACGGAAACGAAATTTACGCCTACTACGCCAAAAGCTGGACCACCACGAATCTTACGCCCGATGAAATCAACAAAACCGGTATCGCAGAGGTGGCGCGTCTTAGAGCTGAAATGGAGAAAGTGAGGCAGCAGGTTAATTTTGAAGGCACTTTGGAAGAATTCATCACGCATGTGAAGACCGATCCGAAAGCCTTCCCTTACAAGACGGCGGATGAAGTGCTGGGCGGTTTTAATGCTATTTTGAAAAAAATCACGCCAAAACTGAACACAATGTTCAGCGTAACTCCGAAAACACCGTTCGAAATCCGGCAAACGGAAAAATTCCGGGAAGCTAGCGCAAGCGCTGAGTATATGCCCGGAACACCCGACGGAAAGCGCCCCGGAATTTTCTACATCCCCATTCCGGATCCAACTAAATTCAATGTGACTTCCGGCATGGAATCGCTCTTTTTACATGAAGCCATTCCGGGTCACCATTACCAGATTTCGCTGCAGCAGGAGAATATGTCTTTGCCTAAATTCATGCGTTTTGGCTGGTTCGGCGCCTATGGTGAAGGCTGGGCACTTTATACAGAATCGCTCGGGCCGGAGTTTGGTCTTTACACCGATCCTTACCAGAAAATGGGCTCGCTGAGTGACGAAATGCTGCGTGCAGTGCGTTTGGTAGTCGATACCGGACTTCATACCGGCACTATGAACCGCGAAGAGGCCATCCGTTATTTCCTGAGCAATATTTCCTATGACGAAGCGGCCGCAACAGCGGAAGTTGAGCGTTATATGGCCATGCCGGGACAGGCTTTAAGTTATAAGATAGGTTCCCTGAAAATTCGTTCCCTGCGCGACCAGTACCAAAAACAGCTGGGTGCAAAATTCAGTTTAGCCAAATTCCACGATGAAATTTTAAATCAGGGATGTTTGCCACTGGATGTGTTGGATCGCAAGATGCAGCTTTGGGCAAAAAGACAGTAACTTCAAGGTGAATTTGAATTATTAAAGTGAAGCCATTTGGCATTTTCTTCCCAAACCGTTTGAGATTGATGAGTTGATCGCTAAAGTCTCCGCGTTACTTCCAAAAAAAGACTAATTTTTGTCGGGGAAGAGCATTCGCGTGATAGAGTCTCTCTCCTGGCTGCCTCTTGCCGGGGAATATTCGCGGCCATAAAATATAATCTGCAGATGTAGTTTATTCCAGGCTTCACGCGGGAAAAGTTTCTTCGCATCATTTTCGGTTTCAATGACGTTTTTGCCCTCGGTCAGTTTCCACTGTTTCATAAGTCGGTGGATGTGCGTATCCACCGGAAATGCCGGTACGCCAAAAGCCTGGCTTATCACCACCGACGCGGTTTTGTGACCCACGCCCGGCAATGCTTCCAATTCGTCGAAAGTTTGCGGCACAATTCCGTTGTGGTTTTCCACCAGCATTTCGGCCATGCGTTTTAGGTTTTTGGCCTTCGTGTTTGCTAAGCCAATTTCTTTGATCAAATATTTAATCTCATCTTCTTCCAGCGCGGCCATTTTAAAGGGGTCGCCGGCTACCTCAAAAAGTCTAGGCGTGATCTGGTTTACTTTTTTGTCCGTCGCCTGTGCGGAAAGTGCCACAGCAACCAGAAGTGTAAAGGCATCCCTGTGGTCCAGCGGAATCGGAACCTTGGGATACAGTTTTTCAAGTTCCGTCATTACCGTCAGCGCTCTTTGCTTTTTTGTCATTTAACCTTTAAATTTGAGCTAAAATACTAATTATGCTAAAAGTAGGTGACCAACTTCCGCAGTTTGAAGCGTTAAATCAAGATGGGGAAACAGTGAAATCTCAGGATTTTCTGGGTAAAAAGCTCGTTGTTTTCTTTTATCCAAAGGCAAATACGCCCGGTTGCACAGCCGAAGCGTGCAACCTGAACGATAATATTTCGCAGCTTGCAAAAGAAGGTTTCCAAATTTTAGGAGTTTCCGCAGATGCGGTAAAAGCGCAGAAAAAGTTCCACGAAAAATTTGGCTTTCAGTATCCGCTGATTGCGGATGAGAGCCGGGAAGTTTGTGAAAAATTCGGTGTGTGGCAGCTGAAGAAATTCATGGGCCGCGAATTCATGGGAATTGTGCGCACCACTTTCATCTTTGATGAAAGCGGCATTTGCATCCGCGTAATCGAAAAAGTAAAGACCAAGGAAGCGGCGAATCAAATTTTGGAAAACTAAGTTTAGCTCAACATTCTCTGCGCTTTTTTAACGCCTTCCACCAAAATATCGATTTCTTGAAAAGTATTGTACACCGCAAAACTCGCCCGTACGGTTCCCGCGATGTCGAAATGTTTCATTATCGGCTGCGTACAGTGATGTCCGGTTCTCACGGCGATGCCCATTTTGTCAAGAATCATCCCAACGTCCGACGAAATTCCGACACCTTCAAGGTTGAACGAAGCTACGCCCGTTCTGTTGGCTTTTTCACCATAAATTTTTAAACCTTCAATTTGCAGTAGCTGCTTTTGAGCATAATCAAGTAATGCATTTTCATGGTTCTGCAAAGCTTCACGGCCGATGCTCTCCATAAAATCTACCGCGGCACCAAGTGCGATATTTCCACCTACATTTGGCGTTCCGGCTTCAAATTTAAATGGTAAATCCGCGTAAGTTGTCTTTTCAAAAGAACATACCGCGATCATCTCGCCGCCGCCATGAAAAGGCTGGATTTTGCGCAAGATTTCTTCTTTGCCGTAAAGAATTCCGGTACCCATTGGTGCGTACATTTTATGCCCCGAAAAGACGTAGAAATCACAATCCAGTTGTTGCACATCGATTTTGAAGTGTGGCACCGCCTGAGCGCCGTCAATCACAATAATCGCTTCGGATTTTCTGCGCGCTTCTGCAATGATTTTTTCAATCGGATTTACGACGCCAAGCGCATTTGAAACGTGATTTACGGAAACAAGTTTTGTCCTTCCGTTGAGGTTTTCCTCTAAATAATCCAGTTGCAAAACGCCGTTTTCATCGATAGGAATCACCTTCAGTTGGGCGCCCGTTCTTTCACAAAGCATTTGCCACGGAACAATGTTCGAGTGGTGCTCCAGATGCGAAATCAAGATTTCGTCTCCTTCTTTAATCAAGCCGGTTAATGAATAGGCAATCAGGTTGATACCTTCGGTCGTTCCTTTTGTAAAGATGACCTCAAAATCGTTTTTAGCATTGATGAATTTCTGGATCTTTCTGCGTGAAAGTTCCATTTCTTCGGTCGCGAGCTGACTCAAGGTGTGAATGCCGCGGTGAACGTTCGCGTTGATTTCAGAATAGTAACGGTTCCAACTTTCAAGAACAGAAACCGGCTTCTGCGAAGTGGCCGCATTATCCAGATAAACCAAAGGTTTACCGTTAACTTTCTGGTCTAAAATCGGGAACTGGATGCGGATATCTTGAAGGTCGAACATATTGCTTATTTAGAATGCCTCAAATTTACGGATTTTATTCGGGCTTCCCCAAGCCGTGTACTGATGGTCTTTAGCCAAAAAAAGTCCCGAAAAATCCGGGACTTTAATTTTAACAATATATTCAGCTTAAATCTTCGAAAGCAGATTTCTGAAGTTTGTCTTTTCATCGATAATCCTGCGTAAATCAGCTACCGGAACTCTTTCCTGCTGCATCGTGTCGCGGTCTCTCAATGTTACCGTATGATCGGTCAGTGTATCATGGTCAATCGTGATGCAGAACGGCGTCCCGATCGCATCCTGACGGCGGTAACGCTTACCGATGCTGTCTTTGTCTTCATAAATCATATTGAAGTCAAATTTCAGGTCGTTAAAGATCTTTTCACCGTATTCTGCAAGACCGTCTTTCTTCATCAAAGGTAGAATTGCAGCTTTTACCGGAGCCAAAGCTGGCGGAAGTGACAGCACAGTTCTTTCGGAACCGTCGTCCAAAACTTCTTCTTTAAGTGAGTTGGAGAAAATGGCCAGGAACAAACGGTCCAAACCAACCGAAGTTTCCACTACGTAAGGAATGTAATTCTCGTTTCTTTCCGAATCAAAATACTGTAATTTTCTGCCGGAGAATTTTTCATGCGCTTTCAAATCGAAATCAGTTCTGGAGTGTATTCCTTCCAGTTCTTTAAATCCGAACGGGAATTTGAATTCAATATCTGCCGCAGCATTCGCGTAATGTGCGAGTTTTTCGTGATCGTGGAATTTATAGTTATCTGCGCCCAAACCTAAAGCCAGGTGCCAGTTCAAACGTTTCTGTTTCCACTCTTCGTAGAAACTGAGCTCAGTTCCCGGTGGAACGAAAAACTGCATTTCCATCTGTTCGAATTCCCGCATTCTGAAGATGAATTGTCTGGCTACGATTTCATTTCTGAAAGCCTTACCGATTTGTGCAATTCCGAATGGCAGCTTATGACGTGAAGTTTTCTGAACATTTAAGAAATTCACAAAAATTCCCTGCGCCGTTTCAGGTCTTAAATATAAATCAGTTGCAGAATCTGCGGAAGCACCTAATTTGGTTCCGAACATTAAGTTGAACTGACGAACATCCGTCCAGTTTTTGGAACCGGTGTCAGGATCAGCAATCTCAAGTTCTTCGATCAAAGCTTTTACATCCGCCAGATCTTCATTTTCCAAAGATTTCGCCATTCTGGAGAGAATGGTTTTCTGCTTTTCGCGATATTCCAGAACGCGGCCGTTTGTGGTTTCAAATTCATTTTTATCAAAAGCATCGCCAAATCTCTTTGCAGCTTTATCAATTTCTTTCTGTGCTTTTTCTTCCAGTTTTGCACAGTAATCTTCCAGCAAAACATCGGCTCTGAAGCGCTTTTTAGAATCCTTATTGTCGATCAGAGGATCATTAAAAGCGTCTACGTGGCCGGAAGCTTTCCAGATCGTTGGATGCATAAAGATGGCAGAGTCGATGCCCACGATGTTTTCGTTCATCTGCACCATGGCTTTCCACCAATATTGCTTGATGTTGTTTTTCAGTTCAGCACCATTCTGTCCGTAGTCGTAAATTGCTGAAAGTCCGTCATATATTTCACTCGAAGGAAAAATAAAGCCATATTCCTTAGCGTGCGAGATCAGTTTCTTGAAAACATCTTCCTGTTTAGCCATCGTTAATTAGTATTTGCAGCAAAAATAGGGAATTTTAGCCGAAGTTTTGAGGAGCCGGGAACCTGCTCTCCGCTGTATCTTTTACTGCGCTTCGCTCCGCAAAAGGATGCCGCTGCGATCAGGGCTATGAGAACCCGCTGATTTCGCTGTTCCGCAAAAAAAAACGGACAGAAGTTCTTCTGTCCGTTGGTTATGGATTTTTTATCTCTAAAAGTTGTAGCTCAATGCCATACCGTTTCCGGCAGTTTCGAGTTTGAAGTAAGGTTGGAAAGCCGTTTCTCCACCGTTTTCTAGTGTCAGAGCTTTTTGCGCATTTTTGTTTGACGCAATCGCAAACGGGATTCCAATCGCAACCAAACCGGCACCAATTCCCACTACCGTCCAGGCAGAACCTGCATCATTTTTATATACTACGCCGCTTCTGGTTTCAGTTTTATTTCCCTGCAATGCCGGAATCAAACCAAATCCAATTCCGAAGCCACCCGCATAAGCAAAGATCTGCCCTACAGTGCTGTTTGTGCGTGCCTTACTGAACGCAGTTTTTGCTTCGGGATTGGTGAACACCTCCTTGTATTTGGAAAATTTGTACTCCTGCCCGTCTTTCACGAGGCGGTTTCCGGAAATAGTAACCTGTGCGGATACACACTGTGCAATGAATATTGCAAAAAACAATAGAAATTTGTTCAAATTATAAAATTTCATGCGAAAATATACTAAGTAGACTTATATGGCGAAATATTCATTATGATATTTTGCAGAAGATAAGGAAAACTGGTGAGCAAACTTATTGCTCAGCTTTCAGCAATTTTTTGGTAATTTTATATCAAAACACAAATTATGTTGGTAAAAGTTTATGGAAGCGCAATCTTCGGTGTTTCGGCGCAGACGATTACGATAGAAGTCAACGTAGATTCTCCCGGCGTTGGCTATCATTTGGTCGGTCTGCCGGACAATGCAATCAAGGAAAGCAGCTACCGGATTTCGGCCGCGCTGAAGAATGTTGGTTTCAAGGTTCCGGGCAAGAAAATCACCATCAACATGGCACCTGCCGATCTTCGGAAAGAAGGTTCGGCTTATGACCTGAGCATTGCGCTCGGAATTTTGGCGGCTTCAGACCAAATCAGTGCAGAAAACATCAGTCAGTATATCATCATGGGTGAACTTTCGCTTGATGGCGGCCTGCTGCCGATCAAAGGTGTCTTACCGATCGCGATAAAAGCCCGCGAAGAAGGTTTCAAAGGCATCATTTTACCCAAACAGAACATTCGCGAAGCCGCGATAGTAGACCAACTGGAAGTGTACGGCATAGAAAACATCAAACAAGTTATCGATTTTTTTAACGAAGGCTCGCCGCTGGAGCGTACTACGATTGACACACGCAAAGAATTTCAGGAGAAAATCAATTTCTTTCCGACGGATTTCTCTGAAGTCAAAGGTCAGGAAACCGCGAAACGCGCGATGGAAGTTGCGGCAGCGGGTGGACACAACATCATTCTCATCGGGCCGCCCGGAAGTGGAAAAACCATGCTCGCCAAAAGAGTTCCGAGTATTTTGCCACCTTTAACTTTAAAGGAAGCACTGGAAACTACCAAGATTCATTCAGTGGCCGGAAAAATCGGGACCGAAACTTCGCTGATGACCGTGCGGCCGTTCAGAAGTCCCCACCACACGATTTCGGATGTCGCGCTAGTCGGTGGCGGCAGCTATCCGCAGCCGGGCGAAATTTCCCTCGCGCACAATGGCGTTCTGTTCCTCGACGAAATGCCGGAATTTAAACGCACTGTGCTCGAAGTGATGCGCCAACCACTCGAAGATCGTGAAGTCACGATTTCGCGTGCAAAATTCACGGTGAATTATCCGGCCAGTTTCATGCTCGTGGCAAGCATGAATCCCAGTCCAAGCGGCTACTTTCCCGATGATCCGAACAATACTTCCTCGCAATTCGAGATGCAGCGGTATATGAACAAGCTTTCCGGGCCGCTGCTTGACCGAATTGACATTCATATCGAAGTACAAAAAGTGGAGTTTGAGCAGTTATCAGACAAAAGAAAAGGCGAGAAAAGTGAGGAGATCCGTTCAAGAGTGTTGAAAGCACGCGAAATTCAAACTTTAAGATACCGCGAAGCTGAAATTCATTACAATGCCCAAATGGGTCCGAAAGAAATCGAGAAATACTGCGAACTCGACGTTGCCTCGCAAAATCTCATCAAAACTGCCATGGAAAAACTAAATCTTTCGGCGCGCGCCTACGACCGAATTTTAAAAGTTGCCCGCACGATCGCAGACCTTGAACAGGCTGAAAATTTAAATTCAGGTCATATTTCGGAGGCAATTCAATACCGCAGTTTAGACCGTGAGTTCTGGAATGTTTAAACCAAAATTAAGCTAAGGTGCTACAAAAGGCTTGATGAGTTTTTTGTTTTTCTCGCGGTTTTCAAGTCCTAAATTATAAGAAAAACCTACGCCGAGCGTCTGTTTCATCTGCAGATTCTGCAGTTGGTCGTGGTCATACACCAGATCCAGGCTTATTACGGTTGAGATAAAACGATTGAAACGGATATTCAGCGTACCATTATAAGCGATGTCCACGCGCTCCGGATGATTTACGTAATTGCTGAAAAAATTGATCTGGTTTACAAAATTGATGTCTTTGTAAATTTTCAACCGGTAAAGCACGTTCAGCAAGGCACCAAGCTCTGAGCGTACGCTTTGCCCGTCTCTTTCAAGTCCGTAGCGGCCCGCTTTCTGCAAATAGGGATCGGCTACAAAAGTAAACTTGCCGTTTACAGGTCTGAAAATCAGCTGGAAGTTTTCATTTGGATTGTAAGAAAGACCCAAACCGGCATTCAGATATCCTGGCGCCATAAAACGCGAGATGCGGTCTTTGAACTCAGGATCCGGCGTTTCGGAGTAATTGTACCCCGGCGAGAACTGCGACAGAAACTGGAAACCGGTTGACAGATAGAAATCTTTGCCGATATCATAGCCATAATTAGTCATTACATTGATGAAATCTTCGGTTTTTCGGGAAGATTCACCTTCAGAAGCAACAAATCCGTAGCCTAGCTGAATATGATTATCGAGAAAATGGCGGTTGTTTTTGTAGCTGATGTTATAATTTATCTTGCCGATTACGCCGATGTTGTTATTCCCGCCCGAGTTCCAGTTCGAGAATGAAGATTGGTTGAAAACAAGGTTATTCTGGCCATAAAAAAACCATCTTTTCGGCTGATTCAGCTTTAAAAAATTATACGGTGTCACCGGAATTTCATTTGTTACGGCCGGCACCACCACTGCATCACGAATCACAAGGGTATCTTTGAAATGAACATCAAAATTGATGAGTTTAGGGTTGGCCAGGCTGTCAAGGTCCAGGGAAACCGAATCCCATCTGCGCTGCGAGATTGAATCTATTTCGTGAAAGATGCTGCGGCGTTCCTGCCCGAACAGAAGTGTGGTAGAAAATATCGTCAGTATGCTGAAAAGGTGTTTCATAGCCCGCAAATTTAGGGCAAACAATTATATATTTCAAATTGCGGCGGTTACTGCACGGATTTGTCTTAGAAATTGATGCATAATATTATAATTTAGACATAATTACCTACATTTATTCGTGGCAACAGTTTTGACAAAAGTTCCGAATGCTAAAACAATCCCTTAATTTTAAAGCAGTTTATTATGCCACTGCCATGGTGGCCGCGATGTGGCTGGGCTTTGTGCTTCAGAAGACTGGCATTGTGAGCGGCTGTGATGGCGCGATAATTCCGCTGCATCCGGATGGGCTGAAGGGAGTTTTCTTTTCGCCGTTCCTTCACGGGAATATCGATCACATCTTTGGGAATTCGGTGCCGGTTTTTGTGCTGATATTTTTGCTTTTTCAGTTTTACGGCCGCATCGCGGGCACTATTTTTTTTACCGGATGGTTCGTTTCCTCATTTCTTGTGTGGCTTTTGCCGCCGGTAGATGTGTACACGGGCGAATATTATTCGGTGTGTATCATTGGCGCTAGTGGAATCGTCTATGTTCTCGCGTTTTTCCTTTTTTTCAGCGGACTGTTTCGCTGGAATATGAAGTTGCTCACGGTTTCGCTGGTTGTAGCGCTCTATTACGGAGGACTTGTTTGGGGTGTGATGCCGGAAGAGTTTTTCTACAACCTTGAAGAACCGAGCCGCGTGTCGTGGCAGTCTCACCTGTCCGGTGCCATCGTCGGAATCTTGCTCGCTTTTATGTACCGCAAAAGCGGTGAGAAAGAAAAGCGATTTATCTGGCAGTTCCCGAACTATTACAGCGAAAAAGATGACAAACTCTGGCAGGAGTACAAGGAAAAGTTCCCGGATGATTTCAATGAGTTGCCATACCGCAAGAAAAAGGACAATGCCTGGGAACATTTAGACGAAATCCGTAAGAAGTAATTTTATTTTTGGATAAATTTGAATAAAAATAACCATGTTTTCCGAGGAAACCCTGTATTCCATTGCGCTTCGGCACTGTCCGCTGATCGGCGACAAAATCTTTCGCAGACTTGTTGCGGAAGCTGGTTCGGCAAAGGAAGTCTGGGAACTTTCGAAATCGGGTCTCAGCAATGTATACCGTGTGGGGAAGCGGATTTCTCAGGAAATCGGCAAACCCGAGCATCTTGTTTTTGCCGAAAAGGAGGTCGCCTTCTGCGAGAAAAATAAGATCCGCATCCTGCTTCGTCATCAAGGGGAGCTTCCGCCACAACTTAATGAATGTGAAGATGCGCCCGCTATTCTTTACCAAAAAGGCGAGTGGAAGACCACGCTGCAGACTTTAAGCATTGTCGGGACCCGAAACATCACCTCGTACGGCAAAAGTTTTATTAATGATTTTCTGAATGAAATTAAAGACCACCGGGTCATCACGGTCAGTGGTCTTGCGCTGGGTGTGGATACGGAAGTACACGAGGTTTCCCTAAATAACGGTCTTCCTACGATTGCTGTTCTTGCACACGGTTTCCACACACTGTATCCGAGCAAAAACCGCCGTTTAGCTGAAAAGATCCTGGATAATGGTGGTGCGCTTTTTACAGAATTTAATTCTTCCCAAAAGCCCGATCGTGAAAATTTCATACAGCGCAACAGGATCATCGCCGGACTTTCAGCAGCTACCATCGTCGTTGAAACTGCATTTGGCGGCGGGTCTATGAGCACAGCTACATTTGCCAACAATTATAATCGTGAAGTCTTTGCGCTGCCCGGACGCATTACGGATAAGTTTAGTCAGGGCTGCAACCAACTGATCGTGCAGAATAAAGCGGCTGCCATCTCTACGGTCACTTTACTTGCAGACCAACTTGGTTTTTCGAAAAGCGCAACTGTTGGTGTATTATTTCCGAGTTCGGAAGTACAGATAATGCTGCCGGAAAATCAGAAGCAGCTTCTGGCAGTACTCGACAGGCAGGCCGCACTTTCGCTTGACGAGATTTGCCTCAAACTCGATTTGCCCACTTATCGCGTCTTACCGGTTTTGCTTCAGCTTGAATTACTGGGTTATGTCAAAGCACTTTCGGGACGTCAGTATTTGGCATTATAAGCGATTAATGGTTTTAGAAAATCTATTAATATCCTGTTAACATTCAATTATTTGTATTTTTAAATATGAATTTATTAATTTAACAAAAATAAAGTTTAAAAACATTAAAGTTTCGGCAATTACTAAAAATTATCTTGCAAGTTTTGAAAATAAAATTAAATTTGTTGATAATAATACTCACCCTAAATGGAACATTTTAACGTAGAACAAAAGATCCAGGATTTTATCGCCAAAATAGAGGCGAGAAACCCAAACGAACCCGAATTCCTACAAGCCGTAAAAGAAGTTGCTGTGACCGTAATTCCCTTCATTGCTACTAAAAAGCAGTACAGCGGAATGAAACTCCTTGAGCGTATGGCAGAGCCGGAACGCACCATTATCTTCCGCGTGCCGTGGGTTGATGACAAAGGCGAAATTCAGGTAAACAGAGGTTTCCGGATCCAAATGAATTCTGCAATTGGTCCTTACAAAGGAGGTATCCGTTTCCATCCGACTGTGAATCTTTCGGTACTTAAATTTTTGGCCTTCGAGCAAACATTTAAGAACTCACTTACAACCCTGCCAATGGGCGGCGGTAAAGGTGGTGCAGATTTCGATCCACAGGGAAAATCGGATATGGAGGTGATGCGTTTTTGTCAGGCATACATGACTGAACTTTGCAAGCATATCGGTCCTGAAACCGATGTTCCGGCAGGCGATATCGGTGTAGGTGCAAGGGAAATCGGTTATCTTTTCGGGCAGTATAAGAAAATCAGAAATGAATTCACGGGCGTGCTTACCGGTAAAGGTCTGGCATATGGTGGGTCTCTTATTCGCCCTGAAGCTACCGGTTATGGTGTGGTTTATTTCGCAGAGCAGATGTTGAAGACAATCGGTCAGGATTTCGCAGGCAAAACGGTTACGGTTTCCGGTTTCGGAAATGTGGCTTGGGGTGTAGTGAAAAAAGTCACAGAACTTGGCGGAAAAGTAGTGACAATCTCTGGTCCGGACGGTTATATTTATGATAAAGACGGAATTTCCGGCGAAAAAATAGAGTACTTGCTTGAACTTCGCGCTTCAGGTAACAACCGCGCTGCCGATTATGCCGACAAGTTCCCAAGTGCAGAGTTCCACGCAGGCAAAAGACCGTGGGAGGTAAAATGTGATGTTGCGATTCCGGCAGCAACACAAAACGAACTGTTCCTTGAAGACGCACAAATTCTGGTAGAAAACGGTGTGATCTGCGTAACAGAAGCTGCAAACATGCCTAGCACGCTGGATGCGATCAATCATTTTCTTGACCATAAAGTATTGTTCTCACCGGGTAAAGCCTCTAATGCAGGTGGTGTAGCAACTTCAGGACTTGAGATGACACAGAACTCCATCCGTCTCAACTGGTCTTCCGAAGAAGTTGATGCGCGTCTGAAAGAAATCATGATCGGCATTCACAAGGCTTGCCGCGATTATGGAAAAGAAGAGAGCGGCTATGTAAACTATGTGAAAGGTGCGAATATCGCAGGTTTTGTCAAAGTTGCGGAAGCAATGCTTGCCCAGGGCGTGGTATAAGGAATTTTAACATATTACGACATAAGAAAAGCGTTGAAATTTTTTTCAACGCTTTCTTATTTAATTAATTCAAATCACCGAATTTTTACATTGCCTCCAGTTTTATTGGAGCCTGTTTGGCATTTTCGGCCGGTTTTACGGCTTCATTGACTTTTGCTGGAGATCTTTCAGTAGCGTGTTCAGTTTTTTCATCCCGGCGTCTCGCGGTTTCGATTTCATTGGTTTTAATGTCTGTGGTAACTTTTTTCACCGGTGGCGCGATGGTTTTCGGTGTGCGGACAACCGATTTTGTGTCTGTTTTCTCAACTTTGTCGGTTTGTTGGGCGTTCATCAGTGTTGCGGTTCCAAGCATGATGGCGCAGGCCAATACAATTTTTTTCATCTTTCTTTCTTTTGTGTTTTGTTAATTTTAAAGTGTTCTGATTTCACAATCGTTTTAAAATCAAAACATTAATGCAATTTAGACAAAATTCTTATCTAAAATGTTTTATTTTTTGTCTAAATTTTGCTGCAATTTCTCCACAAAATCAAATGCTGCCGGACAGATCAAGGTATTCTTAATCGTCAAATTATTGATCTGGTAAATCTTCTTACGGTCAGTATGTGGAAACTCGCGACACGCTTTGGGCCGCACATCATAGATCGAACAGAAATTGTCTTCACCGAGAAACGGGCACGGCAGCTGTCGCAAAACTTTATCCTGGTCCTCGTCTGTACGCAGATATTTTTGTTCAAAAACTGCGGGACTCATGCGGAAATGTTTTGCAATCCGTTCAATATCTTTCTCAGTAAAAAGCGGTCCGGTGGTCTTGCAGCAGTTCGCGCATTTAAGGCAGTCGATGTTCTCAAAAACTTCTTCATGCGTTTCCAATACGGTATAATCGAGGTTTTTTGGCGGCTTGCGCTTCAGTGCATCGAGAAACTTTTTGTGTTCTTTCTGCTTCAGTGTGGCCAGATTTTTATGCGCTTTCAGATCCATTCGGCAAAAGTACGCGAATAATTTTTTTTATTTTTAAAGAATTCACGCCTTGTAATCTAAAAGCCAAACTGTTATAAAATCGCTAATTTTGCATTATGAAAAAGATTGAAGACCGCGCTGATATTGAAGTTCTGGTGAACAGATTCTATGATAAGGTTGGGCGCGATGAAAAGATCGGTTTCTTCTTTAATGACGTCGCAAAAGTAGACTGGAGCCAGCATCTTCCGAAAATGTATGCATTCTGGGAAACGCTTCTTTTTGGTCAGATTTCATACAAGGGAAACCCCATGGCGGTACATTTTCCAATCAATGCAGAGGTGCCGATCGAAAAAGACCATTTTGCGCATTGGCTTGCGTTGTGGACAGAAACTGTAGAGGAGAATTTTACCGGAGAAATGGCGGATTTGGCTATTTATAAAGCAACAAATATCGCCAATCTGATGGCGCACAAGATGGAAGTCGCACGCCGTTAAGTGACTTTAAGTATTTGATAATCTGTTCAAAATCAATTTTCCTGATTATTCTTAAGGAAAAATTACGGTGAATATGTATGCCGCTAAATTGACCAACAGTACAGTTCCGTACAGATGATTCGTTTTTCCCCGGCTTAATGAAAGCATCACGGTAAATACCGACAGTGCGAGCAAGATTATCGATTTCAGATCGAGGCCCAAAACAAACGGGATATCGTACACAATACACACGATCGATATCGCCGGAATCGTGAGCCCTACACTCGCAAGCGCCGATCCCAAACCTAGGTTGATCGACGTTTGAATCTGGTTTTTTGCTGCCGCACGGACCGCCGCGAAACCTTCGGGAAGTAATACGACGGTTGCGATAATCACACCGACCAACGCACGTGGCGCACCCACGGATTCAACAAAATCTTCGATCACTGGCGATAAACCTTTAGCCATAAAAATCACAACGGCCAGACATATAATCAGCAGCACCAAACTTATCGCGGTCTTCATATTGCTCGGCGGATCAGCCTCGTGCGTTGTTTGATCTGCTTCAGTCACGATAAAATAATTCCTGTGGCGAACCGTCTGGAACATCAGGAACGCAATATAGATCGCGAGACAGGCCACAGCGACAAAAACCAATTGGGCGTTGCTGTAGAAAGGTCCGTTGACAGATGAGGTGTAATTTGGTAAAATCAGCGTAAGCACAAGAATAGCAACCAAACTCACGAGATAGGTTGTGGCGGAACTCCGCATAAAGAACTGTTCTTTATATTTTCGGCTTCCAACCCAGATACACATGCCCAAAATTCCGTTTAAAATCAGCATTACGGCCGCAAAAACCGTGTCACGTGCATAAGTCAGCGCGCCTTCGCTGCCCGAAAGCATGAATGAAATGATCAGACCTACTTCAAGCACCGTGATACAAATCGCGAGGATAATAGTACCATACGGCTCACCCACACGGTGCGCCACCACTTCAGCATGGTGTACCGCTGCCAGCACGGTAGCAAAAAGCAAAACAGCTGCGATAATATTCGAAGTTACCGAATCCGACAAAAAACCGCCAAGATAAAATAGGGCGGCTATTAAGGGAAAGACGATATACCACTGAAGTGCTTTTTTTATTTTCATAAAGTCGGTTTTTACAATTATACGAAAATGATTTAAAAATCACGATATGGTGACTTAAAAAATCTAAAATTTCCAAAGATGAAAATCCTGAAAATCTGTCACCATATGTAAAACCAAACCAATGCAGATGATGCGGTAATTCCCTTTTAGGAACAGTGCGCCGAGCAAATACAGCGCAACCATTGGATATGTGTGCAGCAAATGGAAACCGATACTGCCGCGGTGCGGATCAAAAATAGGAACTGCCCAAAGATGATCGAGGTCGACAAGCATTGTCGCGAGTAGGATGAGGTACACTTTGCGCCAATTATCTTTAAAAAATAAAAGAGCGATGAAATAAGGAAAGATAAAATGCAGAAAATAATGGCTGATCTCCCGCATATAAAAAATATTTTCCATCAGATGCGGCCTTTTAAAAAATCCTGACGCAGGTGCGGCGAAAGTTTCTCTATTGCGTAACGAAGCGTAGTTCGCGGCATTTTGTGGTAATGCAGTTTCAGAAAGGCCATAAATTCGGTCTCGCCTTTATTTCCCATTTCGCGGAGAAGCCAGCCGTTGGCTTTGTGCATCAGATCGTGTGGATGTTGCAGATTTTTGAGCACAATTTTCTTTAACAGGTCAAATTCACCGCGTTTTACGTAATACATCGTGCTTACGATGGCAATCCTTTTGCTCCAAAGATTCTCCTCCTCAGCAAGTTTTAACAGAAGTTCCGGGTTGTCTGTTTCGTAGGCGTGCCGACCCAGAATTTTGTAACACGAATTATCTACCAGATCCCAGTTGTTGATGAACTGTTTATTTTTAAGATAAAAACCGACAATTTCCTCCTTTGCCTCTTCGGATTTTGTTTTTTCGTATTTGCTAACTAGCATCAGCAGTGCGCTGTGCCGGTGTTCATGGATTTTGGAAGACAGAAGTTCGGCAATTTCCTCTAAAGATATTCGACTCCAGTATTCTTTCACAATTTTCCTTTGATCCGGAACGGTAACGCCGATGAATTGGTCGCCTTCAGCGTACTGACCTTTTCCGGCTTTAAAGAATCTTGGGAAAAATTCAGCTTTTTCGGGCAGCGCAAGCACACGGAGTGCGTTCTTTATTTCATCAGCGGTTGTCATCTGTACTTAAAGTCAATCATTTTCCTCCTCTTCGTGATACTCGAAAAGAAAATCATTGTACGGAAACCTTGAAATATGAATTTTTAATACTTCATCGTAAATCAGTTTCTTCATTTCGGGGAAGTTTTCCTTCGTCAAAGCGGAAATGAACACCGTTGGATATTTAGATTTTGACATCCAGGTTTTTTGCCATTCAGACAGCGAAATATTTTTGCGGGTTTCGGGTGTGAGATCGTCTTCTTCCTTTTTTTCATAGCTGAAATCATCTATTTTATTGAAAACCATCACCATCGGTTTCTGGTGCGCATTTATTTCCATTAAAATCTGATTTACAGAATCGATGTGGTCTTCGAAACTTTCATGCGAAATATCCACCACGTGAATCAGTAGATCGGCCTCGCGAACTTCATCCAAAGTTGATTTGAAACTCTCTACAAGCTGCGTTGGGAGTTTTCTGATAAATCCAACAGTGTCGGTAAGCAGAAACGGCAAATTGCCGATGACCACCTTTCTTACTGTTGTGTCAAGTGTGGCGAAAAGTTTATTCTCTGCAAAAACTTCGGACTTTGAAATAGCGTTCATCAACGTCGATTTTCCCACGTTGGTGTAACCCACCAACGCCGCCCGAACCACTTTTCCGCGGTTGTTGCGCTGCGTTGCCATCTGGCGGTCGATAGTTTTCAGTTTTTCTTTTAGCAGGGAAATCCTGTCGCGGATGATCCGTCGGTCAGTTTCGATCTCCGTTTCACCCGGACCACGCATCCCGATACCCCCTTTCTGTCTTTCAAGGTGGGTCCACATTCGCGTAAGGCGAGGTAGAAGGTATTGATATTGAGCAAGTTCGACTTGTGTCCGCGCATAAGAAGTCTGTGCACGCTGCGCAAAAATATCGAGGATCAAATTGGTGCGGTCGAGGATTTTTACCTCAATTTCTCTTTCGAGGTTTTTAAGTTGGGACGGTGAAAGTTCGTCATCGAAAATCACTGTTCCGACTTCATTTTCTTTCACATAATCGCGGATTTCCTGCGCCTTACCGCTGCCGATGAAGGTTTTCGGGTCCGGCTGAGTGAGTTTTTGTGTGAAACGTTTGATCACCGTCGCGCCTGCGGTATCTGCCAAAAATTCAAGCTCGTCCATATATTCCACGAGCTTTTCCTCGTCCTGGTGTTGCGTGATAAGGCCGACTAGAACGGCTGTTTCGTATTTGTGTGCTTTATCTTCAAGCATAGATTATCTTTTATTTAATGTCTGATTTTACAAATTTAAGGTATTTGACGGTCATAAATAAATTTACAGAAAATAAGGATTGTAGTTGCGGCCACGGCGATGCTGTTTGTCACCATCATGGAGATGTGATCCTGCAAAATCCCGTACCAAAGCCACAGCGCGGAACTTACCACACCGATGATGCAGGTGACAAGTGAGATTTCTTCTGCAGATTTTTCTTTGATAATTTTTATGATTTGAGGTATAAACAGTGCCGAGGAAAGCCCTCCGGCCACAAATCCGATTATTTCTGGGTTTAATGCCATCTGGATGCGATATTTTCTTGTAGCAAACCATTTTTATGCCGCTATTTAGTTAATTTTAAATACCAAAACGACGCGTATGAAACCTAAAGCTTTCGAAACGGAGCGGCTGACGCTCACGCCTGTTTCCACCGATGATGCTGAACTGATCTTCAGACTTTACAATGAGCCGAAATTCATCGAGTTTATCGGAGATAAAAATATCCGTTCGGTTGAGGATGCGGACCGGTATATTAAAGAAAAATTTCACCCTCACATCGAGCAGTTCGGTTTCGGGAATTATGTCATCACCAGGAAAAGTGACGGTATTAAGTTGGGGACGGTGGGCGTTTTTGGCAGGGAAGGACTCGAAGTTCATGATATCGGTTTTGCGCTTTTACCTGAGTTTGAAAATGGCGGTTATGCACTTGAGGCTGCGCAGAAACTGTTTGAGGCTGCGATTTCAGAATTCGGTCTGAAGAAAATTTCGGCCATCACAACCCACGCCAATTTAAAGTCTCAAAAGTTAATTGCAAAACTCGGGATGAAATTCGTTAAAAACGTCCGGTTACCCGGCGACGGCGAGGAACTTCGCTATTTTGAAAGTTAAAAAACAAAAAAAAAGAAACGCGGGCGCGTTTCTCTTATATTTAAAAAATAAAAATTTAGTTCGGTTTCCAGTCAACCACCGCGCGGATGAACGCTTCCGCATTTTCGAGCGGGATGTCGGGTAAAATTCCGTGACCTAAGTTCACGATATATCTGTCTTTTCCGAAATGGACGATCATTTCGTTGACCATTTTTTTAATGGTTTCCGGCGAAGAATACAGCCTTGAAGGATCAAAATTACCCTGCAGCGTCATGTTTTCGCCAACGAGTTTTCGCGCAATTTCCGGACGGATCGTCCAGTCTACGCCAAGCGCGGAAGATTTAGACAAACTCATTTCCTCCAGCGCGAACCAGCAGCCTTTACCAAAAACCACCACGTGCGTAAGTGGACTTAAAGCTTCCACTATTTGGTTGATATACGGCCACGAGAACTCCTGATAGTCATAAGGCGACAACATACCGCCCCACGAGTCGAACACCTGAACGGCAGAAACGCCTTTTTCTACTTTTCTTTTAAGATAAGCGATCGTAGTATCTGTAATTTTTTGCAACAGCAAATGCGCAGCCTCCGGATTTTCAAAACAGAATTTCTTAGCAACGTCAAATGCTTTAGAACCTTTCCCTTCCACGCAATAGCACAAAATTGTCCACGGTGAACCCGCGAACCCGATCAGTGGAATCTGCTTGTCGAGTTTGTGCAGCGTAAGTTCAATAGCATCGAAAACATAACCCAAAGTATCATCCACATTCGGCACTTCAATTTCCTGAACCTGCTCCAATGTGCGGATCGGCGTCTCAAGCCACGGACCTACACCTTCCCTCATTTCGAAGTCGATGCCCATCGCCTGCGGAACTACCAGGATGTCTGAAAAAAGTATAGCGGCATCCAGCGGATATCTGCGGATTGGCATCATGGTGATTTCAGCGGCAAGTTCCGGTGTGCGGCAGCGCGTGAAAAAATCATACTCATCGCGCATCGCACGGAATTCCGGCAGGAATCTGCCAGCCTGTCTCATCATCCATACCGGCGGCCTTTCTACGGTTTCGCCTTTCAACGCCTTTATATACAGGTCATTTTTAATCATATCTTTTATTTTAACTTTGCTGCTATTCGGTTCTTGCGATGAGACGCAACAGATCCTCCATAGTGCTTTCCTTACTTGTGATAATTGGGTTTTTTGTGAACTTCTTAATTTCCTTTTCGGTAGTTTCACCAATGGAATATATCTTAATATTATCCAAAGAATTAAACTTTGCAAAACTACGAACTCCGCTCGGGCTAAAAAAGCAAACCGCATCATAAGTGCCGGTGACTTTTGGGTAAAGCAGCACGGTTTCGTACACCGGAATCTTTCGGTAAGAGATGTTCTGCAGCGGCAGGGTTTTATTTAAAACGTCGAGGGCCAGGTTTCCGCAGAAATGCAGAAAATTTTCCTTCGAGCTGTTTTCTATAATGAATTCTGAAAGTTCCTTCGCGTGCCGGGTTACTTTGAAGGTTCCGAAACCATATTTCCGCAGTTCTTTCTTGGTGGTAATGCCTACAGTGTAAATTTTATTGAAATTCCGGCTGGTGAAATTTTCGTCTGGTCTGAAGCCGTTTTCGAAAAAGCTCTTCACCGCATTTACACTTGTGAAAATCAGCGATTTATTTTTGAGGTCAAACGGTTCAACCTGCATCGGAACTATTTTGATCACTTCTACAAAATCATAAGAAAAATGACTCCCTAATTTCTTGGAAATCATCATTTTATTAAAGTTCTTTGTGAAAAGTATCCGCATCAGTTCTATTTTAATGCGCTTTTTATTTCTTGCATCAGTTCACGTCCGCCGTTATCCAGGATTTTTTGTGCCATCACTTTACCAAAATCTTCATTTTCATTCCATTCGAAGATTTCATCGGTTTCAATACAGTTTTGTCCGTCAAGCGAGCAAATCCGGCCTATAAAACGGATTTCATTGTGGTCATTTATTTCAGCGAACGCACCGATTGGCGCTGTGCAACCTCCTTCAAGTGTATTTAGGAAACTTCTTTCAATATTTACACAGATCCTGGTTTCGCGATGGTCTACATCGCGGAATAATTCTTTGGTTTCCAGATCGTCCGCACGTCCGCAGATTGCCACGACGCCCTGTGCAGGTGCCGATATCATCATCGGAAGATGTTCATAATCAACCTTTAAGCCCATTCTTTCAATGGCCGCAAGAGAAAACATCGTCGCATCAAAATCATTCTCCTCGAGTTTGTTCAGACGCGTCTGAACATTACCGCGAATGTCAGCAAATTCAGTTTCCGGAAATTCTTTAAGCCAAAATGCACGGCGGCGCAGACTGCTCGTGGCTACTTTCAGCATGTGCAGGTCCAGCGTAGCAGCATCTTTTTTTCGAACCAAAACATCCTGTGGATAATCTCTTTCAAGAACCGCGATGATTTCAATGTTTTCGGGAAGATTTGTCGGGATATCTTTCAGCGAATGTACTGCAACGTCAACCTGATTATTAAGAAGTGCAATATCCAGATCGCGCGTGAAGACACCGGTAATCCCAAGACTGTAAAGCGGCTGTGTAAGATTTTTGTCGCCGGTGGAAACGATTGGGGTGATATCTGTTGTGTAATTTTTATTCTGAAGGTGTCTGGCTACTTCGCGTGCCTGCCATAGGGCGAGCGGCGAGTTGCGCGTGCCGATCTTAATGCTTTTCATTGAATTCGTTATTAGGCTGTTCAACTAAAATCTCGTGCATTAATCTGCTGACTTCCTCTGCTTTCCACGGATTGTCGATTATATATTTGGCAAAACGGTTCGTAATCTTTTGGATCATTTTATTAGACAGCTGCATGTCATTCACATCTACATATTTATGTTTTTTGTGAATGTTGTGCATCTCGTTCCGTTCCATATTTTTCAGGACGGCTTTAAAATGATGGATATTGGGCGCCATTTTACGCTTCTTTTCCCATTCCAGAAAGTCTTTGGTCATTTCACGGATGATTTCTTCGGCTTTTGGAATCTCCTTTTGGCGAGTCTCCATCGTTTCATTGATCTGCTTGGAAAGGCCGTCTACATCTACCAGTTTTACATTTGGATTTTCGGTGATGTCTTTTTCTACATTATTCGGGATCGAAAGGTCGATCACCAACGTTTCTTTACCGTTCGGAAAATGCGTTTTATTGATGATCGGATGCTGCGCACCGGTCGCCACAATGAGAATATCAGTCTGGCTGAGCTCTGTTTGCAACTGTCCGAACTCAATATGAGGTATCTTGTATTTTTCTGCTATTTTCTCCGCCTTGTCAGCGCTTCGGTTTGCTACTTTCACACGCGGTTTATACACGTGTTTTACTAAATTTTCAACGGTATTCTGACCAATTTCGCCCACACCGAGCAGCAAAATGTTTTTGTCTGAAATCTGTGGTTGGTTCTTTAGGATATAGTGAACTGCTGCGTAGGAAACGGATGCGGCACCGGTAGAAATTCCGGTTTCATTCTTAATTCTCTTTGAAATCTGTATGGCTGAATTTATAGCACGTTCAAGAAATGGGTTTGCGTTTTTCCTTTCTTTTTTAAAGCGGTGATACGCATTCTTAATTTGCCCTATAATCTCAAAATCACCGATGATCTGACTTTCCAAGCCCGCTGCTACGCGGAAAAGGTGGTTCAGCGCTTCTTCATGCTTGAGGATATTCACATGCTTCATGAATTCTGAAAGGCTTACCCCGATTGTTTTGCAGTAAAGTTCCGCTACAAGCAGATAATTGGTAGATGTAGTATAGATCTCTGTACGGTTGCAGGTAGAAACTACGAAGGCATCACCCAGGTTAAGCGCGTGCAGATTGCTCACGAACTCCTTGATGTGGTCATCGAAGAACGAAAACTTACCACGCGTAGCCGCATCAGCTTTCTCGAAACTTACGCTGAGGACGGCAAAATTGGCGGTTTTGTGAATGTTCGGATCTTGGTTCATAAAGCAAGCGCAAATTTAAGACTTTAAATTGAATTGGCGAAAGTTAGCAGCCGAAGCATTGGCGCTAATAGGGTACATCTATCACAACCGTTACCGTGAAATTTTGCCTGACGCGAAATATTTAACCCACAAAAAAGTTTATAAGTTAAACCGGACAATTTTAATATAACTTTAACCAAAATAAAATGCGCGCAATTTCCGGAACGCGGGTATTTTTATATCTTTGTACACTTTAAAAAAATCACAGAAAAAATGGGTCTATTTGATATGTTTACGCAGGATATTGCGATTGATCTTGGTACAGCTAACACGCTGATTATACATAACAACAAGATCGTAATCGATCAGCCATCAATAGTGGCGATTGAGCGCTCCAGCGGCAAACCTATCGCGGTGGGTGAGAAGGCGAAGCATATGCAGGGAAAAACGCATGAGGATATCAAAACTATCCGCCCGCTGAAAGACGGTGTGATCGCTGATTTTCATGCATCGGAGCACATGATCAAGGAATTTATCAAACAAATTCCGGGAATTAAAGGAAAACTGTTTCAGCCTACCCTCAAAATCGTAATCTGTATACCTTCCGGAATTACCGAGGTGGAAAAACGCGCCGTGCGCGATTCTGCCCAAAAGGTGAACGCGAAGGAAGTACGTTTGATCTATGAACCGATGGCTGCGGCGATAGGTGTAGGGATTGACGTACAGAAGCCAGAAGGAAACATGATCATCGACATAGGCGGAGGAACAACCGAAATCGCTGTTGTGGCACTTGGAGGTATCGTTTGCGACAAATCTGTGAAGATTGCCGGTGACGTTTTCACCAATGATATTGCCTATTATCTCCGTACACACCACAATCTTTACATCGGTGAAAGAACAGCCGAGCGCGTGAAGATTGAAGTAGGTTCGGCGGTTGAAGACCTTGATTTGGATTTGGAAGATATCCCGGTACAGGGCCGTGACCTGATCACTGGAAAGCCGAAAGAGATTATGGTGAACTATAAAGAAATTGCGCGTGCACTTGATAAATCCATTATCAGGATAGAAGACGCAGTGATGGAAACACTTTCGCTTACTCCGCCGGAATTGGCCGCGGATATTTACAAAACCGGAATTTATTTAGCGGGTGGTGGTGCATTGCTTCGCGGACTTGCAGACAGGCTTCATAAGAAAACAGGACTTCCTGTCTTTGTGGCCGAAGATCCTTTGCGTGCGGTAGTACGTGGTACAGGAATCGCACTGAAAAACATGGACAAGTTCAATTTCCTTATTAAATAATTTTTCTTCTAACTTTTCACGAAATTTAATCGATGGGATTTTTGCTGCGCTTATTTTCGAAGAACGGCTTGTTCGTCTTCTTTACATTTTTGCAGCTTATCGCGGTGGTGCTGATATTCAGCCGGAACTCCATGCAGCAATCCTGGATAGCGGGGCAGACGGCGGCATTCAACTCGTGGGTTTCGGGGTATATTGATGAAGGTGCTTCTTATTTAAAGCTTAAGCAAATCAATGAACAGCTCGTTGCGCAGAACAAAATGCTGATGGAGCAGGTTTACGGCAAAAATGTGACTGAGATCCCGCAGTTCCGAAAAGTGCACGATACCATCGGCGGCGGACAGATCTACACCTTTGTAGATGGCGATATCATCTTTAACAGCATCAACAGGAAAGACAATTATTTCACTATAAACCGAGGAAAAAGAGACGGCGTACATCCTCAGATGGGTGTGATGGCGCCGAACGGAATCGCCGGAATTGTTATTAATTCAACCAATTCCTACTCCCTTGCGCAGTCGGTTTTAAGTTTAAATAAGATCAAGATAAACGCAGCGCTGAAAAAATCAGGCTATTTTGGTACACTGACGTGGCGCGGCGAAGATTCTCGCACGATGCACCTTTCGGATATCCCGAAATATGTGCCGCTTCAGGTGGGAGACACGGTGATCACTGATGGTAAATCCGCTATTTTCCCACAGGGAATCATGATTGGAAAAGTCGCAGGTTATGAAGTTGACAGCAAAACCGGCTTCTGGGATGTTTCGGTTGAACTGACTGAAAAAATGGGAAATCTGAGCAAAGTGTACGTCGTAAAACATCTTAAGAAGGCGGAAGTGAAAAGAATTCAGGATACGCTGCAGGCAACCATAAACCGCGAGAAATGATTAGCAGGACATTTTTTACCGATATTCTGATGATTGCGGTGCTGATTGCACTGCAAATTTTCGTGCTGAACAGGATTACGGTTCTCGGAAAGTTCACACCGGTGCTCTATCCTGTGTTCGTGATGTTTTATCCGTTTTTCCGAAACAGGTTTCAGTTTCTGGCGCTCAGTTTTTTGTTGGGTTTGGGGATTGATGCGTTTCTTTACACATGGGGGATCAATGCGTTTGCAACGACAGCGATAGCCTATTTCCGGACGCTTATTTTCCGCACATCCACAGATACATCTACAGATTTTTTCTCGTTTCAGTCTTTGCAATGGTCGCAATATCTGTTTTTTATTTTGGCAAGCATTTTTCTGCATCAGCTTCTCGTCCAGTACACTGAGTTTTTCAAGCTGAGCCGTTTCTTTGAGATTTTTCTGAATGTTTTGGCTACCACTGCCATTTCGTTTATATTTATCCTGATGTATGCAATTGCATTTAAAATCAAACAGAAAGTTTGAAGTCACAATATTTAAAAATCACATTCATACTGGCTGGTCTGGCGCTGATCTTCATTGCGCGGCTCGCCTATTTGCAGCTGTTCACTGACCGCTACGCGCTTAATGCTGCGAATACCTCAATTAAAACCGAATACATCATTCCGCAACGCGGCGTCATTTTCGACCGCAACGGTCGAATCCTGGTCGGAAACCAGCCTGCGTACGAAATTTCGTTTACCGAAGCGCTAATTCGGCCGGATTTTGATACCATCGGATTTTGTAATCTGGTCAACATCAGCAAACAGGATTTCATTAAGAGAATCGATGAAATAAAAAATGAAAAGTACTATTCGAAGCTCACGCCGATGACCTTTATGAAAAACCTGACCCGCGAAGAAATAGCACGCATTCAGGAAATCATATTCAAATATCCTGCGTTCAGCATCGTATCCCGTCCCCAGCGTCAGTACGAAGTTTCGACATCTGGGAATCTGCTGGGCTACACGAATGAAGTGAATGAGCGCGACATCAAGAAAGATTCGCTGTATTATCTTCCGGGTGATTTTATCGGAAAATCGGGCGTAGAAAAGTCTTATGAGAAGGTTCTGCGCGGCGAGAAAGGCATCCAATATATTCAGAAAGACATTCGTTTAAGAAGCATCGGCTCATATAAAAACGGAGCATTGGATAAAGATGTGGTTACCGGAAGAGACGTCACACTGACCATTGATTACGATCTTCAGCGCATGGCAGAAGAAATGCTGGTCAACAAACAGGGTGCGATTGTCGCACTTGATCCTGCAAACGGCGAAATACTGGTGCTGGCTACCGGTCCGGATATTGACCCGAACCTGTTCACCGGCCCCGATAAGTCCAAAAATCTCTACCGGTTGCAGATGGATACCATTTACAACAACCGGCCAACTTTTGACCGCTCTATACAGGCGGCCTATCCGCCCGGCTCAACATTTAAACTGCTCACTGCCGCAGCCGCGATGCAGATGGGTGTGATGGATGAAAACACGATTTACCCGTGCGGTGGCGGTTTTAACTACCGTGGGCTTCGGGTGAAAGGTCATGGCGGTGCAGATCCGCTGATACCAGCCATTCAGGTGTCGAGTAACTGCCATTTTTCGTACGCTTTCATTTCCATTATGAACAAATATCCCGGCAATCCAAGCAAAGGTGTGAATGAATGGAAAGAAATAATGAGCAGCTTTGGACTGGGCGAATTCCTAAATAATGATTTGGCGGTAGGCGCGCGGGGAAGGATTCCAAGTGGCGCCTTTTATGAGAAAAGAAGCGGCAAGAAAGACTGGAGTTCTGCATACACGATGAATGGTTCTATCTTTAATGGTATGGGTCAGGGTGACGTTCTTCTTACTCCGCTTCAGATGGCCAATGCTACGGCGGCGATTGTAAACCGCGGCTGGTACTTTACACCGCACATCGTGAAGGCCATTGACGGAAGACCAAATCCTGATCCTAGATTTAAAGTAAAACACAAAACGCTTGTTGACCCAAAGCATTTTGAGCCTATCATAAAAGGTATGGAAGCGGTGGTAAACGCCGGCACCGCGCGTAGTCTGAAATCAAAGGACTTTACGATGCTGGCGAAAACTGGTACTGCGCAGGTTCCTCAGGGAAAAGATAATTCCATATTTGTTCTCGCGGCACCGGCAGAAAATCCGAAAATTGTGATTGCAGCCGTAATGGAACATGCAGGCTTTGGTGGAACGTGGGCCGGCCCGGCTGCGGCGGTAATCGCTGAAAAGTACCTTACCGGCGACGTGAAAAGGGAGCATCTTTATAAAAAGCTCACCGGCGCCAGCTTTATGCCTGAATACAGACGCCAATGGGTTTCTGAGCTTAAAAGGAAAGGACTTTACCGAGAACCCGATAAAGACTCTTCGATGCTCGAAAATATTAATGACAGCCTGAAGATTATTGGCAACGGCGCTCTGCGCACCAAGCTGATCCTAAGAAAAGACTCCATTCAGCGAAAACTTAATTCAAAAATTTCACGCAAATGAAATGGGCAGAAGGGCTTGATAAACTGAGCATATTTCTCTATTTGGCGATCTCGCTTTTTGCAGTTGCCAATATCTACAGCGTGGACGCAGGTTTAGGCAGAAAACAACTCATGTTTTTCGGGATTTCTATAGTGGTTGGGCTGGTGATCTTCGCGATGAGAACCAAATTCTTTGAAAATTTTTCAGGTATATTTTATTTTTCAGGGTTATTGCTTTTAATTGGCCTTTTTCCGTTCGGAACAGAGATATTAGGCCAGAAAAACTGGTACAAATTCGGCGGTTTTACCATGCAACCGGTTGAATTTGCCAAAATTGGTATCGCATTGATGCTTGCAAACTATGTTTCAGCAGGAGATTTTGACATACAGCGAAAAAAGTCGCTCTGGAGTGTAGTCGCAATCATTGCTGTTCCTGCTGTAGTGGTTCTCGCGATCCCCGACGTTGGATCGTTGCTCGTTTTCACCGCGTTTTTCATTGCGTTATACCGGGAAGGACTCAGCGGTTGGCTCTTTGGTACTGGTGGAATTATCGCAGCTGTGTTTCTCGTGGCATTGGCGGTTAATCCGCTTTATGTAATCGGGGCCATTGCGCTTATTTTAGGTTTTGTGCTGTTTGTCAACCGCCAGACAATCCACTGGAATGTGATCTCGGTATCTTCATTTGTCGGAATTTTTCTCCTTTTATCAGGGCTTTCCTACAGCTCACCTACCATTTTGGAAAAACTTCCGAAACACCAGCGTGAACGTATCGAAGTTCTGTATAAAGGCGAGAAAGCATTCCGCGATACTTCTGGTTACAACCTGCTGTATTCTAAAACCGCGATTGGATCCGGCGGCTTTTTCGGCAAAGGCTATATGGAAGGCTCGGTAACGCGCGGTAAATTCGTTCCAGAACAGGAAACCGACTATATTTTTTGTACCGTCGGCGAAGAGTGGGGATTTTTCGGTGCCTCCGTGCTCGTCATTTTTTACGCACTGTTTATCGGGCGGATTTACTATCTCTCAGAACGTCAGAAAACCACATTTAACCGTGTTTTCGGCTATAGCTTTGCCTCGGTCCTGCTGATGCACTTTACCATCAATCTGGGCATGGTGATGGGGCTTTTCCCGACTGTAGGGATTCCGCTGCCGTATTTTAGCTATGGCGGAAGTTCCTTCCTCGCATTTTCTATCATGACATTCATCTTCTTCAAGCTCAACTACGCGGACCGAAACAGTCTGGTCTAATGGTAAGTATTTATTTTGGGCGGACATTTCGCGCTTTCCGCTGCAATCTTTTGGTCTTCGCTTCGCTCAGCACAAAAGGATTTCCGCTGCAATCGCGGCCGCGGGTAGGTATCATTTACACGGATTAATGCAACAATGCGGAAACGTTTGCTTCAAAATATTGAGTCCAAAAATTCGCCCAAAAAAAAACCACCTTCAGGAAAGGTGGTTTTTTACAGAAAATATGATCTGCTTAGTTGTTGGCAAAGTTATTTTGAAATGTATCGATAGTCAATACTCTTTTTGCAAATCTGAATTTCGGTCCCCAATAAGAATCGTTAAGACTGGAAACCATAACACCCTTAGAAGTGGCAGCGTGGATGAATTTCACTTGTCCTTCGCTTGTTACATCTTCCACAATTCCTACGTGCGAGATGCGTCCGCGGCCTTGTGAGAAAAATACCAAATCACCTTTCTGAAGGTCTTCCTTTTCTACTTTTTCGCCCTGCTGCGCTTGTGATGCTGCAACACGTGGAAGCGTCATACCAGTCGCTGCACCGAAAACTGAAAGTACGAATGCAGAACAGTCAATCCCATTGCGGGTCATACCGCCATATTTGTACGGAGTTCCCAAGTAAGTTTCTGCTTCGGCTAAGATATCATCGATTTTTTTGGTGAAATGAAGCGTTTTGGCGATCTCATCTTTTCGGATCGTAGCTTCCATTGTTTTTGCCGCTGCAAGCTTCTCGTCCTGGAAATTGGTAAGAAGTTGTGCTTTTGCAACTTCCAGTTTCTTTTGGTCGATTGATGCAAGTTTGGCATCTGATTTGTATTCTTTATTATATGTAGCAGGGGCTGAGACTACGTAGTTAGAAACGCATGACTGCAATGAAAAAGCAGCGGTTATAGCTAATACGTAAGACAGAACTCTTCTCTTCATATATATTTGATTTTCTGTGTTAATACTTAATACTTCGTTTGAAATGCAAAGCAAAATTAGGTATTATGGCCAATGCGCGGGTTAAAACACCCACTGCCGCAAAGGTGTTTTAACACTATTTAACATTTTTTTTTGGAATGTTAAAGGAAAAGAAACTGCAATCCCTTTATTCAAGGGGTTGCTTTTTTTATTTCTTTAAGACTTGTTAACATTTATAGCATCTATTGGAATTATTTTGCATGTCTATCTGGCTCTGAAATATGACAAACCTCAGCTAAATGGCTGAGGTTCATTATATTTATCTTGTAAAAAGCAATTCCCGGTATTTTGTGAGCGGCCAAAGTTCGTCATCGACGATCATTTCCAAAGCATCTGAGGCGCTGCGCAGTACTTCGAAGTATGGCAATACATCATCGCGAAACGCAAATGCCACTTCCTGCGACGAAGATTTTTCCTTTGCCTTTGCGATTGCCTCCAACAGGTTTTCGCTTTCAATCTTCAGTACAGACACGTATTCCGAAATCTGCGAGATCATGCTTATTTGCTCTTTTGCAAAATTCTTAAACTCATTTTCACCAAAGATTTCCTTCAAGCCTTTTACATTTTCGATCAGGCGGTTTTGGTAATTCAGCGCACAAGGTATAATGTGGTTTCGTGTGATATCCGCAAGAACGGTTGCTTCGATAGCGATCACAGATCCATACTTCTCAAGTTTCACTTCGTTTCGGGCTTCAATCTCACGGTGTGTATAGATTCCCAAATCTTCGTAAAGCTCAACAAATTTCGTGTCGAGTTCTCTTTCAAGTGCTTCCGGCGTAGTTTTCAGGTTATTGAGACCGCGTTTTTTAGCTTCTTCCGCCCAATCGTCCGAATATCCGTCGCCCTCAAACATGATATTTTTTGAGTCCTTAATATATTCACGCAGGATATTGAAGATTGCTTCGTCTTTTTTAAGGCCGTCCTTATATATAAGAGTGTCAACTTCTTTTTTAAATGTCTGAAGTTGCTTTGCCATAATAGAGTTCATCACGGTCATCACCTCAGCACAGTTAGCAGACGAGCCTACCGCACGGATTTCGAACTTATTTCCGGTAAATGCAAACGGTGAAGTTCGGTTACGGTCTGTATTGTCAAGCAGAATCATCGGAATCTTTCCGACAACGTTTAATTTGAGTTCGGTTTTCTCTTCAGGCGAGAGTTTTCCATCCGTCACTTTTTCGAGCTCTTCCAGCACGCTGAATAACTGAGTTCCGATAAAGGCGGAAATAATTGCCGGCGGCGCCTCATTCGCTCCTAAACGGTGGTCATTGCTTGCTGAGGCGATACTTGCTCGCAACAGATCAGCATAATCGTGTACTGCTTTAAGTGTATTCACGAAAAACGTGAGAAACTGCAAATTCTTCTTTGGATTTTTTCCGGGGCTTAATAGATTTTCGCCCGTATCCGTAGCCAAGCTCCAGTTGTTGTGTTTCCCGCTTCCGTTCACGCCTGCAAATGGTTTTTCGTGGAAAAGGATGTGGAAATGATGTTTGTGGGCAACACGCGCCATGATATCCATCAAAAGTGAATTGTGATCCACCGCGACGTTTGCTTCCTCGAACATCGGTGCAAGCTCAAACTGATTCGGCGCAACTTCATTGTGCCTTGTAGTCACCGGAATACCGAGTTTCATCGACTCAATCTCCAGTTCTTTCATGAAGTTCATCACGCGTGTCGGGATCGAGCCGAAATAATGGTCGTCGAGCTGCTGACCTTTCGCGGGAGAATGTCCCAGCAAAGTTTTTCCTGTGATCACGAGATCAGGGCGCGACTGGTAAAGCGCTGAATCTACCAGAAAATATTCCTGCTCCCAGCCCAAAGTTGGGGTGACTTTCGTTACGTTTTTGTCGAAATAGGCTCGGCAAACTTCTGTAGCAGCTTCGTCCACAGCATTTAACGCGCGGAGAAGAGGTGCTTTGTAATCTAAAGTTTCGCCGGTGTAGGAGATGAAGATTGATGGAATGCAAAGCGTGGTGCCCATGATAAACGCGGGAGACGTTGGGTCCCAGGCAGTATATCCGCGGGCCTCGAAAGTGTTTCTGATGCCGCCGTTCGGAAATGAAGATGCATCAGGCTCCTGCTGTATCAGCATACTGCCGGAGAATCGTTCAATTGCACGGCCGCCGCCACCTTCGATCGGAGTGAAAAATGAATCATGTTTTTCAGCAGTAGAGCCTGTCAATGGCTGAAACCAATGTGTATAATGAGTTGCACCTTTGGAGAGGGCCCAGTCTTTCATGGCTACTGCAACTTGATCTGCGATGTGACGTGGAATTTTAACGCCTTTTTTTATAGCGTCCATTATGGATCCGAACGCTTCTTTGGTCAGGTATTCGCGCATTGTTTCTTCAGAAAAAACATTTGTGCAGAAAAGTTCGGAAAGTTTTGCAGGAACCGTAACGGCATTATCCTGTCTGAAATTCTTAAAAGAGAGGGTTTCTAAAGCTTTGAATCTTAAATGTGACATTGGTTGTGTTTTTATTGGGGGTAAATGTACAAAAAAGTTGGTTTTTACAAATAAAAAATGAAAATTTTTAGGGGTGTGGTGTTTTATCTTTAAATATGCGAGTTGATTTTTATTCAATATTTATATTGACTTTATATATTATCCTCACTTACGCTATTTCAATAAAAGTCCTTTGATAGTAGAAAAACGTCCGCGTCCCGACCTGAATGGAGCTCTTTTGCACAGCGCAGCGAAGCAAAAAAAGCGGGAACGGAGGGCGGAAAAGACGCCAGAAAGTTGTGACAATCTCTACAAACACTCAATTTTCATATAGCATTCTTATTTTTTTCTCCAATAGTCTTGCGCAAATCCGGATACTGATATCCCTCAGTGCCAGCCCCCGAGGAAATTTGAAGGATATGTGTTATCTTTGCCAAAAGATACACTATGGTAAATTCTCGTGCACGCGAAACAACAGAAGCAATCGAAAGGCTTTATGTTTCAATGCGACACCTCTTCTATCGCGGTTTTTTCAAACCTTCCGGGATCTCCGGCGAAAGTCTTCGCTCACTCCTAATGACTATCAACCCCGAAATTTACGGGACCATGGGCATCCCCAATAAAATAGAGCTCGATGGTCTGCTTTACGTGTTGGACCGTCTGCCTGAAGGAATCGAGGAATGCTCATTCATCCATCTTACTTCGGACGAAGGTTTTGAGAAAGGTAGTTTTGAGGTGATTGTCCCGAAAAAAAGAAGAAGAAACTGCTACCGTATCGATGAGCACCAAATGAATATCGAGGTTTTGCTGGGCCGCTCCGAAATCTATGATATACTGACGCACCTTACCTTCTTATATATAGAAGCGGACAAAATCCGCAATCTGGCGTTTGTTTCTGACGAAGATGACCGGCCAACACGCGCCTGGAGAATCATCGAAGAGGTTGCGCGCGGTGAGAAAAAATACAGCCGAAAAGAAAAAGAAGTCGCTCTGATCCATCTTTCCTCGTTACTTGGACGTACGTTCGATGAAACGCTAAACGCTTACAACAGTTTCGGCGACGATGCCAATCCGGACCGACTTTTCAAGATCATTTATCATCTGGGGAACGAAAGTTTCAATGACCTGAAGAAAATCCGCGAGCGCGAAGTACATTTCTCTGCGATTTTGCGTGAGAGGGTAGGTCATCACTTCTTTGGTGAGAAATGGGCGAACAAGGTGAAGACAGTATTAGCAGAAAACGATCTGCAGATGCGCCCTTTGCACATCATTTCGGCCAACATGCATTCGGTGAAGAATATGCTTTACGGAAACGACGCATTAGGTAAAAAAGCGACAAAGTCCGTTGATTTCAAGCTTTACGAAGATATTTCGAATAAAAAGGCGCTGCAGGAAAAGGTGCTTACGCACAGCCAGAATGCAGGTCTGATCTATATTGATGACCAAAGCGGTAGTAATATTGATGTTCAGATCATTGACTTGGCTAAAACTGATCTTACCAACACCCCTTTTGCAGATGAAGATTTTGCGTCTGATGATGTGATCATGGTGTTCGATTATGCTTTTGGTGAACAGGCGTACGAAATCATGGATGAGCTTCTCCGTCCGTATGAATACAATGACGAAGTGTATACGATGAAAGTGAAATCTATCTCAATCATGGGGAAAGCCGGCATCCTGATGGGTGGCAAAGGCGATATCATGATTCCAACTTCACACGTATTCGAAGGTACGGCTGATAATTATCCGTTTGAGAACGCGCTTTCTTTAGCCGATTTTGAAGATGATGAACTGCAGGCTTTCGAAGGCGGAATGGTAACCGTCCTCGGAACTTCACTGCAGAATAAAGACATCCTGCGCTACTTCATGGATACTTCATGGAAAGCGATTGGTCTTGAAATGGAAGGTGCGCACTACCAGAAAGCAATTCAGGTTGCTTCAAAGATCCGCCACCATATTTCCCAGGATCTGTTCGTGATGTACGCGTACTATGCTTCTGATAATCCTTTGGAAACGGGATCAACGCTTTCATCAGGTGGTTTGGGCCTGACCGGTGTAAAACCAACGTATCTGATCACATTAAAAATTCTTGAGAAAATTTTAGCCAGCGGAAAACCGCAGTCCTAAAAATCAATTGATATTATAATCCCTTTTAAACGTGCTTTAAAAGGGATTTTTTGTGCCTGGAGCCTAGGGTTAAGCCAAAATTCTTATCTTTCGGCTTCTTTTAAAATTTCACAGAATGAACAAGGGACTTTTTTTGATCTTTACTTTTATTTTTGGGCTGACTGCCGCACAGCAGGGCCCGTACTACCAGCAGTTTGCGAAGTATAAGATGGACATCGATGTAGATGCGCCGAATTTTACTTACAAAGGAAATCAGACAATTACTTATACCAATAATTCTCCCGACGAACTTAAAGTAGTTTACTTCCATCTTTACTGGAATGCATTCAAACGCGGCTCCATGATGGACCAAAGGGTTCAGAATCAGGGAAAAAATGGTGACGGCAGGCTTCAGCGTGAAGGAGTTTCGCGTCTCGCTTCCATTCCGGAAGGTGAAGAAGGTGCTCAAAACATTAGATGGATTCGTCAGAACGGTAAAGACCTGAAATTTGAAGTTCAGGAAACTATTATGAAAGTGGTTCTGCATACACCGATCAAACCCAACTCCTCTACCACTTTTTCAATGGAATGGGATGCTGTGATTCCGCACCAGATCCGTCGTGCCGGAAGAAACAACCGCGAAGGCATCGATATGACGATGACACAGTGGTATCCGAAAATTGCGGAGTACGACTATGACGGCTGGGCAACGTTCGACTATATCGGCCGCGAATTCCACGCCCCGTTCGCGGATTTTGATGTGAGCATAAAAATCGATAAAGATTACGTGATCGGCGCCGGCGGTACTTTAGAAAATCCTGGTGAGGTGAAAGGTTATGACGCCGCCGCAAACATTAAGACCGACAATAAAAATAAAGCAACCTGGCGCTGGACCGCTAAAAATCTTCTCGATTTCGCCTGGGCTGCAGACCGCGATTACACAGTGGAAGAATTTACCGTACTGGACGGACCCAAAGTGTATTACGTTTACCAGAAAAGTGAAAAAACAGCACTTTGGGAAGAAAGTAAAACTTATGTGACCAAATTTTTCCAGTTGATGAATGCTGCATTCGGACGCTATGTGTATCCGTCTTACTCGTTTATCCAAGGTGGTGATGGTGGAATGGAGTACGGAATGTGTACGATGATTCTCGGCGAAGGCCGTTCGCTCGAAGGTTTGGTGGGACTGATGGTTCATGAAGGCGGACATTCATATAACCAGCAGATTCTTGCGTATAACGAAAGTGTACGTCCCTGGATGGATGAAGGTTTCACGAGTTATTATGATGATTACGTGATGCACCAACTGTTTCCGCCAAAAGAACCGGTTGCGAATCCTTTCATGGGCTCCATTAAGTCTTATGTGAATTTTACAAAAACAGGCAAAGAAGAACCCGCGGTCTGGTTAGCCGATCATCATGACAATGGAAGTGCTTATTCGATAGCATCTTACGTGAAAGGAGATTTATTCCTAGTACAGCTGGGCTATATTATGGGTGAACAGAACCTGTCGCTTGTGATGAAAGAATTCTACAACCAATGGAAACTTAAACATCCTACGGACCGCGATTTTATGCATATCGCGCAGCGAATTTCGGGTATGGACCTGAAATGGTTCCATCATTATTGGATCAACACGACCAAAACGATTGATTACGCCATTAAAAGTGTAGAATACGGCGCCACTTCGACTGTCATTACGCTTGAAAACAAAGGGGAGGTTCCCATGCCTATCGATTTTTCAATTATGACGGCAGATAAAAAAGTAGTTAATTATCATATTCCTTTAAATATGACCCATACATGGAAGTCCAATGACATCTATGGGAAGTTCACTACGCTGAATTATTGGCCGTGGACACAGAAAGAGTATACTTTGACGGTACCGTACAACAAATCTCAGCTTTCGGCATTGGGAATTGACTTTTCGCAGCGGCTTGCAGATGTGAATCCTGAAGATAATTTTGTCGATCTAAACCACACAGGCGTTAAATAAACTGCAGGAAAAAGTATGTTAACAATCGTCATCAATATCGGCAACACCAATATCCGTTTCGGTCTCTTTGAAGGTGAGGAATGCCGGACTTCATGGATACTGAATACCAAACCTTACCGCACCAGCGACGAACTGCAGATGCAGTTTACAATGATGTATCAGACTCACCACATCGATGCGTCTACGGTGGATAAGGTGGTAATTGGCTCCGTAGTTCCACAGCTTACTTACGATATCACAAGGGCGATCAAGAAGATTCACGGCCTGAATCCGGTGGTGGTAAACCGTGAAACCGCTTCAGGAGTTCAACCGAAATCGAAACAGATGGGGACAGATATCTACGCCAACCTTGTGGCCGCGCACCACCTGTATCCTGAAGGCAAAAAAATCATCTTTGATTTTGGCACCGCACTCACGGCGAGCTGCATTGATGCGAAAGGCGAAACTTTGGGCGTGATCATCGCGCCGGGAATTATAACATCGTTAAATTCTTTGATTCATGATACTGCACAATTACCTGAGATTGAGCTCATAAAACCTAAGAAAGTACTTGGTCTCGACACTGTTTCTTGTATGCAGAGCGGGATGGTCTACGGTTTTTTGGGTATGGTAGAAGGTTTTATTGACCGCATCAACGCAGAAGTTCAGGAAGATTGTTTCGTCATCGCAACCGGCGGTGTTTCGCATGTGTACAAGCCCTTGACAGAAAAAATTCACGTGGCAGACAGGCTTCATACGTTGAAAGGGCTTTATTATTTGGGTGAATCTGCTTCCTAATAAGGTACGTTCGGAAGTAAAGTGAAGTAGTCGCCGATTTCTTTTCGTCCTTTATCTTTTATTCTTAAAGAAGTCTTTCACAAGTGCCGAACATTCATTCTCTAAAACGCCCAAAACGATCTCTGTTTTTGGATGTAGTGAGAGATTTTTATTGATGAAACCACGCTGTTCATCGCGTGCGCCAATCACCACTTTTGAGATCTGAGACCAGTTCAGCGCGCCGCAGCACATCACGCAGGGTTCCAGCGTCACGTAAAGCGTACAGTTCTGCAGGTATTTTCCGCCCAGAAAGTTTGCAGCTGAGGTGATCGCCTGCATTTCGGCATGAGCAGTGACGTCGTTCAGGGTTTCGGTGAGGTTGTGCGCTTTGGCGATGATCATGTCATTTGAGACCACAATACAGCCCACCGGCACCTCGTCCTGCTCAAAAGCATTATGTGCCTGCTGCAGCGCCATCCGCATAAAATATTCGTCGTTGAACATTGTATTATTTAATTTTTAAATTAAAAAGCTTCCGTCATTAATGACAAAAGCTCTTTAAAATATCATTGATTAATAATTAGAAACGATAACCGATGCCGAGCATTCCCTTGCCTGTAATTGCAGAATTATAACGCTCCGGCATACCAAATCTTCTCGCGATACCTGTACTGGCTTCGAAAACCACATTATTCCGGGCAATCCACTTTCCGCCAAATCCGATTCCGACACCAACGGTCGTGTTGCTCTCCACGCGTGATTCCTGGTTGAAATATCCGGGCCCAGTGTACGTTTCATAGTAGGTATCCTTAGTTGTGGTTATCGGAACAAAACCTTCCACAAAAAACCCGGAAGCATATTTACGACCGAAATACATCCGGTAGTAAGGCGAAATTTGCGTCATGCCGTACTCATCATCATCATCATTATTACCGAAATAGAACATGCCGTTGATCCCGACTCCGGAATTCTCATTCAGCAACCTTTCGTACGAAAAGTTGAGCAGCGGAATGGCAATAAGTTCAATCGGACTAATCAGCAAGTCATTCTGTTTGGGTGTTTCTGCCACAGCTTCCTGAGCTTGTACGCTGAATACTGCCGTGAATACCGCGACTGCGAATAAAATTTTCTTCATAATTTTTTTTGAAAGATAAAATTATTTTCCGAAAGACCGCAGAAAATATTTTAGTCGAAAGTCAGTGCGAGCGGCAGGCGGAATCGGTAACGAACTGCATTTCCGTTCGATTTTGCCGGAGAAAATTTCTCAGGAAGAAGATAGAGTGCAATTTCAGCCTGACGGTTGAAGGTGAAGTTGTGCCCTTCTGCATGTACATTGCTGATGGTGCCATCGCGTTCTACCATGAACAGTACCTCAGCGCGGATGTGTTTTTCGTCGGCATGCACAGATTCCTGGTAAAAAAGGTCAGCGACCTGCGTGCGTAGTTTTTCAAAACCACCCGGATACTGCGCCTGTTCGGTAAGCGTTTCACGTGGCAGATTTTTAAGTTGCACTTCCGGCAGTGTCGTATACGCGTCGAGATCTTCGCGGTTTTTTACTTTGATAAGGGTGTTGATAAATGCGTTGTTCTGGATGCTGTCTAGCTTAACCATAAAATCCGCATAGTCTTTCTTAGCAAGTGCCTGCTGAAAAGGATTTTTTTCTGCGTTGAGGTGTTTTTGAAACTCTTTCGCGAGCATGTCCCGCTGATAATCGAAAAACCGTTTGGTACTGCGGAATTCCTCGTTTTGCTGCGCAAATATAAATGTGGACGCAAATAATACGAATAAATAAACCGCTTTTGAAACCGGATTTTTCATTTTTAAATTCTTAAAACATTCCAAGTTCAAAACGGGCTTCCTCGCTCATCATGTCCTTATTCCAGGCTGGTTCGAAGGTAAGTTCCAAATCAACTTCCTTCACGCCTTCAATTTCGGAAACTTTTTCACGCACCTCCGCCGGAAGGCTTTCTGCCACGGGACAGTTTGGCGTTGTAAGCGTCATGATCACTTTCACCTCACCGATTTCGGAAATCTGTACATCGTAAATGAGGCCGAGTTCATAGATATCTACCGGAATCTCGGGATCGTAAACGGTTTTTAAGTTTTTGATAATATTTTCGCCGATTTCGGCGATCTGGTCGTCTGTATAATTCATGTCGTTGGCTCTCTGGCCGCCGCGGTTTTAGTCCAGTTTCTCAAGTAAATCTTCCTGTCTCATGCGGCGGAAAATGTTTGCCAAAGTTAGCACATCTTTTTCACAATATTGAACTATTCTAAATAAGTCTTTTTCTGTGTGGTATATAGATGCGACCATGGAACCGTCTATATCGTCCTTCGGCGTAGGGATGCCGAAGACGTGCGCTAAAAGTTCAAGCGAAATGTAAGATTTATAATCTCCGAATTTCCAAAGTTCCATCGTATCGAGATGCGGAATCTCCCAGGGCTTTTTGCCAAACATCTGAAATGGCATTGGCGGTTGAAGGCCGTTGATAAGGAAGCGTCTTGCAATCCACGGAAAATCGAATTCCTTTCCGTTGTGCGCGCATAGGATAACATCGCGCAGTCTTGGCTTGTTAAAAATTCTACCAAAATCCTCAAGCATCGTTTTCTCATCATCTCCGTAGAAACTTCGGATCAGCAACTTATCACTCTTGTCCAGCATCCCAACAGAAATGCAGATGATCTTGCCAAATTCTGCCATTATACCGCCACGCTCTGCATAGAAAGCTTCCGCAGTGTGATCGTCTTTACGCTGCGGTTTGGTTTTTTTGTCCCAAAGATATTTGCCCGATTCATCCATATCGTCCCAATTTCCATGCTGCGGCACCGTTTCGATGTCGAGAAACATTACTTTTTCTAATGGAACATGCTGAATCACAATGCTTTTATTTAAATATTTAATTCTTACCCAACCTTCAGACCGTTGTTTACATTCGACAGCGGTGTCAGCAAAGTTACATCATTATTCTCGCCATATATTCCTAAAATCAGGCACTCGCTCATAAAGTCTGCTATTTGCTTTTTAGGAAAATTCACGACCGCAATTATCTGTTTGCCGGTCAGGTCGTCGGCTTTATACAGCGCCGTTAATTGCGCCGAAGATTTTAGAATTCCAAGTAAACCAAAATCAATTTCAAGTTGATAGGCGGGTTTTCGTGCTTTCACAAAGTCCTTGGCAGAAATAATCGTGCCCGTTCTGATGTCGAGTTTTTCAAAATCTTCCCACGAAATTTCGGGTTTACGGTCCATGTTACTTTTTCACAGAAACTACATAATCATACACCAAACTGTGCTGCTCTTCAGTCAGTTTTGCTTTTGGTGCCATCCAGTTCATAATGCCTACCCAATCCTGTGCTGAGTGCGCAGTAGGATTCGGTAATGCATGACAGCGCGCGCACGAGTTTTCAAAAATGGTTTTTCCGGCAGCCAAATGCTCGGCGCTAAAGGTTTTTGATCCTTCGGCCACCGCGTTTTTCGGTGTACATGCTGTCATTAAAACCATTAAGGCTGCAAATAAGGCTAAAGAATACTTTTTTCCGTCGATTTTACGTGATGTCGCTTGCTGTTTTGATGTCATTAATGCTATAGTTTAGATTCAAAAATAACAAATTTCTCTTACATTTGTTCGGACAGCCCTTTTATTAATGGAACTTTCCTGCCAACGCGAGACATATTTTAAATGAACCTTTCAAAAAAATGTTTCGGAAGCAACTTCCAACGCGAAAGTCCTATTTTCCTCGTTTTGAACGTGGAACTTTAAGATCTAATAAACTAGGGTTGCGAATTGAATATCCGAATTTCTAATTATGGAATTTAAACTAGAGCAATACCTGGATGGAATATACAGTGGCGATAAAAGAATGATCGGCAAAGCGATCACGCTTGTAGAAAGTAAAAAATCTGCGCACCGTGAGCTTGCTGATGAGTTGCTCCGGAACATCATGCCACGCACCGGCAAATCTGTACGTATCGGTATCACAGGAATTCCGGGCGCGGGGAAATCTACATTTATCGAAAGCTACGGCAAAATTTTGGTGCAAAAAGGCCATCGCGTCGCAGTTTTGGCCATAGATCCGAGTTCATCACTGAACAAAGGGTCCATTTTAGGAGATAAAACCCGCATGGAAGAACTTGCCAAAATGGATAAGGTTTTTATCAGACCTTCACCGACATCCGGATTTCTGGGAGGTGTGGCCAATGCAACTTTCGAAACCATGCTCATTTGCGAAGCTGCGGGCTACGATTATATCTTGATTGAAACGGTAGGCGTGGGACAAAGTGAGGTTTTGGTTGCTGATATCACCGATGCTTTTGTGTTCCTGAAAATTACAGGCGGCGGCGATGAACTTCAGGGTATAAAAAGGGGAATAATGGAAATGGTTGATCTTATTTTCATCAACAAAGTAGATGAGCAGAACCGTACGCTTGCTAAAAACACCAAGATTGAGCTGATGCGCGCACTACATTTCCTTTCACCTAAGGAAGCCGGTTGGAAGGTTCCGGTACTAATTGGAAGCGCGCTTCAAAGCGAAGGTCTTGTGGAAGTGTATGAAAAGTTAAGCGAATTGGTGGCACTTAAAAAATCTTCGGGACGGTTTGACTCCGTACGCAAAGAGCAGGCGCAAAAACGGTTTGAATATTGGGTTCATGCATTTATCCTGCAGCAAATTTCCGAAAATAATCAGGCAGAAGCACTTTACAACTTGCACAAAAAAAATGCTTCTGAACTGACATCAAATCCCAGTACAGAAGCACAACTCTTCGTCTCGAAGTTGTTTAAAAAATAAATTATTTCTTTTCCAGGTTTTTGGTGACGTATCCGCTGTATGAAATAGGCTGGCGGTCGTTCGAGTCAATCGAAAGATAGGCTCTGCCTTGTGGGAAAACTTCGAGTATCAGACGCTGCACCCCGGAACGGTCTTGTGGAATGATGGTATAGACGGTACTTCCTTTCTTGCCTTCTTTCTTGGTAATACCGAATTCTTTAGTTTTAAATCTATAGGCACTTTTAGAAGTGTCGTAACTTGGTGTATAAGACCTGCCGAAATAGGGCAGTTCCGCAGTGATTTCAGATTTTTCAGCCCTTAGGCTGTAACCGTAATCGAGATCCAGTACACGTGCAGAACTGGAGTTTGGCAAAGAATTAAGGACATTGATCACATCCGCATTTGTTGGGTGCGCCTTTTCAGCCATAAATGTGAATTCACCCTGCTGAAGAAGCGAAGAAACCTCAGCTTTCGGCATAGTGTTACTGGTTCCGCAGCTTGACAGAATGAGCAACAGTGTTGCAGCACAATATTTTAGTAAGTTATTCATATCCGATTTTTTGTATTTGATACAAATATGGTGCGAAATGTTAAGGAGCAAAAATTTATTTGGAATAAAAATTGTTTAGCAATGAAAAATCTGAAATTTACAGCAATGAAAAATTTGAACAAAATAATGGGCGTAGGGGCCCTGGCGGTGATCCTTTCCTGTACGACAAACCCTATTACAGGCCGAAAATCGCTCCATTTGGCGAACGATCAGGAGATTTCAGCGATGGCTCTTCAGCAATATCGCCAAACATTATCCACTTCAAAGGTGATAAGCGGTACTACAGCTGCAAACAGCGTGAAAAATGTAGGCGCACGTATAAAGAATGCTGCCAACAACTATTATAAAAGCATTGGGCGCGAAGGTGACCTGACAAATTACCAATGGGAATTTAATCTCATCGATGATAAACAGGTCAACGCATGGTGTATGCCGGGGGGAAAAGTGGCTGTTTATACAGGAATTCTACCGATAACCAAAAATGATACGGGTCTAGCAGTAGTTTTGGGACACGAAATTTCGCATGCCCTCGCTGGTCATGGAAATGAAAGAATTTCGCAGGCGATGGTTGCCCAATATGGAGGTGCGGTGCTTGGTAGCGCTACGAGCGGACAGATGGCCAGCATTTTCCAGCAGGTTTATCCTATCGGTGCACAAGTGGCGCTGCTGAAATATGGCCGCAGCCAGGAACTGGAAGCTGACGAGATGGGACTTTACCTAATGGCGATGGCCGGTTATGATCCACGTCAGGCACAGCCTTTCTGGGAGCGTATGGAAGCATCATCTTCAGGTAACAGACCACCGGAGTTCCTTTCCACTCACCCGAGTCCTGAAAACCGACGGGCAGATATCGAGAGACGTTTGCCTAAAGCACTTGAGTATTACAAAGCTGCTGGCGGAAAACTTTAAATATTACTCATTAAACAACGAACCTTCCTGAATAATTATTAAATTTGGGAAGGTTTTTAATATTTGAAAATGAAAAATTTACATTTTATAGGCTTTTTGCTGCTGGCACTGGCTTTTCTGCTTTATTATCTGTTGCCTGAGTTTTCATTTGTAAAATTGTTTGAACCTATCAGCCTTATGGGTATCCTTGCCGGAATCGGTATTGGTTTAATAATCGGCGGGATCGTAGGTTACGTAAGCAAAGGAACCGCATTGCGCGAAGAGCAGAAACGTCAGGAACTGAAAAAACTCCGCAAGGAAAAAGAGGAGCTTGACCGACAGATTGCTGAGCTTGCGCGGGAACAAACCATCGATGAGCTACCAAAAAATAATCCTCAGAACTATTGATTCTGAGGATTTTATTTTAGTCTTTAAATTTATTAGAACTTATAACCTAAACCGACCATAAAGAAACTCGGTCTGTTATCATACTCTATTTCCTGGTCTGAACCGGCCACAGTATTTACAAACTTACGTTGGTCGCTGGAGAATGCGCCTTCATAACGCGCAGAAAGAATAAGTTTTTTTATTTCACTCTGCACACCGAGCTGATACCCGATCGTGAAATCTTTAGCTTTCACCTGTTGTACAAAGGTTCCGAAATCATCTCCTTTGGCTAAATTAAAACTTGCAACAGGCCCAACATACGCACTAAGCATATCACCTAATAAATTGTAACCCAGCAAAACAGGAACATCTATACGGCTGTTTTTTGCCTCTAGCGTCGTTTGCTGGTTATTGGTGTCACCGGCTACGGTAACTTCATTCTTAAAGTTGGTATAATAGATTTCCGGCATTACATAAAGTGCGGTTGGTAAATCAACTTTTAATGACAGACCCGCATTAAATCCTGTGATGTTTTTTCCGTTTTCGCTCACCGCTGTGCCGGCAGCGTCTTTGAAGTTTTGCCACGTTGCTGAGCTTGTAGGGATCAGCACATTGGCTTTACCAGCAACAGAAACCTGCGCTGATGCAAAAATACTGGCTCCTAAAAGAGCGATACTAAATAATTTATTCATTGTTCAAGGATTGTTTACAATATTTTCAATGGATGTTTTGTTCGTTTCAAGAAAGTACTCGCGCAGTTCCTTGAAAAGTTCCGACGAATAAACGAAATCGATGAGGTTTTTATTGCCTGCATTGATCAGGATGTCTTTGTTTCCTTCCCATTCCTTTATTCCAAGTCGCAGATATACAATTTTCTCGCCAATTGTCATCACCGAGTTCATGTCGTGTGAATTGATGATGGTTGTAGTGTTGTACTCTTTGGTAATTTCAAGCAGCAAATCATCGATGATGTTTGATGTGTATGGATCGAGACCTGAATTGGGCTCATCGCAGAATAAATATTTCGGATTGTTTACGATCGCACGCGCGATCGCCACCCGCTTCTGCATTCCACCGGAGATCTCAGAAGGGAATTTGCGGTTTGCATTTTCGAGGTGTACACGCCCGATTACTTCAAAAACACGTCTTTTTTTCTCACGGTAAGATAGATTGGTGAACATATCGAGCGGAAAAGTGATGTTTTCTTCCACCGTCATTGAGTCAAACAGTGCGCTGCCCTGGAAAACCGTCCCGATCTCGGAGCGGAGCGTCTGTTTCTCATCACGCGACATTTTATTGATATCACGTCCGTCGAACAGAATCCCGCCGGAGGTGGGCTGGTAAACATTGAGCAAACTCTTAAGAAAGACCGTCTTGCCCGAACCACTCTGACCGATGATTAGATTCACCTTCCCAGTCTCAAAGGTGGTTGTAATACCTTTGAGTACTTCAACATTCTCGAAGCTTTTCTTTAAATCTTTTACTTCTATCATTAGCTTAAGAACATTTGTGTTAATATTAAATTGGTGATGATGATCGCAACAATGGTCCAAACAACCGCCTGTGTACTTGCGCGACCCACTTCCAGTGAGCCTCCTTTCACATTATAACCAAAGTACGACGGAATGGTGGCAATCAAAAATGCAAACATAGCCGTCTTAAAGAAGGCATACCATATGAAATGTTGCGGCATATACATCTGTATTCCGGTAATATAATCGGCCTTGCTCCAGCTGCCTGTTGCCTGGCCTGCCAAATATCCTCCCCAAATGCCGAATACGATACTGATCGCAATAAGCAAGGGATTAAAGATTACACTTGCCAAGATTTTCGGCAGGATCAGAAAGTTTGGAGAATTGACACCCATGATATCGAGCGCATCAATCTGTTCTGTAACCCGCATCGTACCAATACTGGAAGCAATATATGAACCGACCTTACCTGCTAGAATAACCGAAATGATAGTTGGGGCAAATTCGAGGATCAAAACCACTTTTGTGGCATAGCCGATAAAAGCATTTGGAATAGGGAAAGAGGAAGCACTGAAATTATTGAACATCTGGATGGCTACCACCGCACCCACAAAGATGGAGGTGAAGAGTACCAGCCCAAAAGAATTGACACCTAAATCATGAATCTCACGCATGAAAAGCTTGCCGAAAACCGAACTTTTTTGCGGTCTTTTAAGGCTTTTCGAGAGCAGCAGAAAGTAAGCTCCTATCTCACTGAAGAGTTTTTTTAACATTTGGCTAAATTAGTATTTTATTTATTTCTAAGATTTTTAATTGGCATTTTTGTCCCCGCCAATTACTAGAAAAACTGTCTTCAAAATGATGACCAAATCGAGCATAAAGCTCCAGTTTTTCACATAGAACGCGTCCGTAAGGATCCTTTTTTTCATTTGGATATCCATGTCACCATTATCACCGCGCAAACCGTTCACCTGCGCTAGACCGGTAACACCCGGTTTTACAAGGCTGCGTATCGAGTAGCGACCGATTTTCAACTTATAAAAATCGTCCACCAACAGCATATGCGGGCGTGGACCTACAACAGACATATCGCCGAGCAGCACATTGATGAACTGCGGAAACTCATCCAGACTGGTCTTGCGCAGAAACTGACCTATCCGGGTGATTCTGTCATCATTTTTCGCCGTGGTCTTATGTGTACAGTCGCCATTTACACGCATCGTGCGGAATTTAATGCAATTAAAAACACGTTCATGAAAGCCATACCGCTGCTGCGTAAAAAACACCGGTCCTTTTCCGTCGAGCTTTATGAGCAGCGCAACAAGCGGGAACAGCCAGATGCCAATCAAAAGTAGGACCGCAAGGCTAAAAGCGATGTCAAAACTTCGTTTTAATGTATTATTCGACAGGAAATCAAGTGGAAATTTAGATGGGACCAATATTGGCTGCATCTCCACATAGGCGAGGTCATACTGGAAAAAATTGGTTCTGGTTGTCCCGGGAATCAGGGAAATCCTCACTTTGTGCAACTCAGCCTGACGGAATATCTCATTTTCCTGGAGTTTTTCAAGGAAGCCGGCTGACACATACATCGTGTGGATGCCGGTTTTTTTCCAAAAGTCAACAAGGTGTTGCGAATCAAGTGGCTCCTGAGCGGGATAATTAAAAATTTTAAAACCGTAATCCTTTCGTTTCCTGAAAATGTTTTTAAGTATTTCTGCGGAGCTGTCATCAGGCAGGAACATGATATTCCGGTGGTTAATACCGCGGCTTCGCAGATATTTTAAAATAAAGGAAATCACAGATTTTATGACCACCAGCAATACAAAAAGCGTGACTGCGATCATGAAGCGATCCTGCTTCAAAAAATCGTTGTTGCTGACTTTAGCCAAAAGTATGACGCCGAAAATGAAAATGAAGATGTGCGTGACCAGACGTTCCAGATAAATGGTGTACGTTAGGTTTCTCGCAATCGAATACAATCGCGTGGTTCCACTGAGCAAGATCCAGAAAAATGCCAGGAGTATGAGCGAAAATATATTCTGTTCCCAGATATCCCTCGGAATTGGCTGATTGTAGTTTCGCAAAAAATAAAAAAGAAATACACTGGTGATTACCAGCACATCCAATATGATAAATAAGACCTTAAAATACCTCGAATATCGAATTTTCTGCATAAAACCGAGTTACATTATGTAAATTTAACATAATTTTATGGAATATTCAAATATTTGTGGGTTTGTACAGAAGCCTGCCAATTCGGGTTTGCTAAAATAAAATCGGTGATTTTAGGATACATTTCCTCACGCTTGCTCCATTCGCTTTGCATATAAAGTCTGCACGTTGGGGATACCTTAGCAGCCTGCTCCTGCGCAAACTTAAAATCATTATTGTTAAATATGATCATTTTCAGTTCATGTGCCACCGCATAAATCTCTTCTTTCGGCAAGCCCGTTTTTTTAGGTGAAAGCGTGATCCAGTCAATATGTCCACTCAAAGGGTAGGCGCCGGAAGTTTCAATATGTATCGTACAGCCAAGTTCTTTTAGCCTTGAAGTCAGGATTTCAAGGTTCCACATCAACGGTTCGCCGCCGGTAAGTACAATGGTTTTGCAGTGTTCGGCGGCCGTTTCAGCGATGAATTCTGCGCTCATAAGCGGATGCAGCGTGGGGTCCCAGCTTTCTTTCACATCACACCAGTGACAACCGACGTCGCAGCCACCCAGACGAATGAAATAAGCCGCTTTCCCTGTATGTGCGCCTTCGCCCTGCAATGTGTAGAAGTGCTCCATGACGGGTAGCATTTTCCCCTCCGCCAGCAAAATATTTTCTTCTTCTTTAGTCATTGTACACAGACGTTTTATAAGCTAAAAGCGTGTTTTTCATCAACATAGCCCGCGTCATAGGTCCTACGCCACCTGGAACAGGCGTTATCGCGCCCGCGATTTCTTTGCAACTTTCAAAATCTACATCGCCTACCAATTTGTAACCTTTGTCCGACTGATCTTCGATGCGCGTAATTCCTACGTCGATTACGATCGCGCCCTGTTTGATCATGTCACCTTTAAGGAAATTAGGGTCGCCCAACGCGGTAATGACAATGTCTGCATTTTTCGTAAATTCCTCAATATGTGGCGTATAAGAGTGGGTAAGAGTCACCGTAGAATTTCCCGGAAAATCTTTTCGGCCCATCAGGATGCTCATCGGTTTGCCAACAATCCGGCTGCGACCGATGATCACACAATGTTTTCCTTTGGTATCGATCTGGTATCTTTCTAAAAGTGTAAGGATGCCGAATGGGGTTGCTGGCAGAAAAGTATCCATCTCGAGGGCCATTTTACCGAAATTTTCAGGATGAAAACCATCCACATCTTTCCGCGGATCAATCGCCATGATGATTTTCTCCTGATCGATCTGCGGTGGAAGCGGCAACTGCACGATGAATCCGTCAACGTCTTTTGAAAGGTTCAGTTCATTTATCTTTTCCAAAAGTTCAGCTTCAGAAACCGTACTTGGGAATTTTACCAAAGACGATTTGAAACCCACTTCTCGGCAATCTTTTATTTTATTGTTAACATAAGCTATGCTGGCGCCGTTTTGACCCACCAAGATTGCCACGAGGTGCGGAGGACGTCTTTTGCCTTCCACTATTTTTTCTACGTCGTATCGGATTTCGGTTTTAATTTCCTTTGAAATCTTTAATCCGTCGAGTATTTGTGCCATGATATCTGTTTAAATGTGTTTAAGAGCTTATTTCTGAGCCAGATAGTAGTTCATCAGTCCGTTTGTAGAAGAATCGTGCGAGGAAATTTCTCCTTTTGCTTCCAGTTCTGCAAGTATTTTTCCGGCCAAAACTTTTCCGAGTTCCACGCCGAACTGATCAAAACTGAAAATATTCCAGATCACGCCCTGCACGAAAATCTTATGTTCATACAGTGCGATCAGCTGACCAAGTGAATACGGTGTTAATTCATTGAATATAAATGAATTAGTTGGAGAGTCGCCTGAGAAAACCTTGTAGTTTAAAAGTTTTTCAATTTCATCAGACGACTTGCCTGAGGCCTGCATCTCCGCGGTTACTTCAGCTTCATTCTTGCCAAATGCCAAAGCTTCGGTCTGCGCAAAAAAGTTCGCCAGCAGTTTATCCTGATGGTCGGAAACTTCGTTGCACGATTTTACGTATGCTAAAAAATCCACCGGAATAAGCTCAGTACCCTGATGAATTAATTGGTAAAACGCGTGTTGACCGTTTGTTCCCGGTTCACCCCAAATAATCGGGCCGGTTTCGTAATCTACATATTCGCCGTTTCGGTCTACGGATTTACCATTACTTTCCATATCGCCCTGCTGCAGATACGCTGCAAAACGGTCAAGATACTGAGAATATGGCAGGATGGCGTAAGTTCCCGCGCCGTAAAAATTTCGGTACCAAATGCCAAGCATCGCCATCAGCACCGGTACGTTTTCTTTAAAATCTGCGGTACGGAAATGATTGTCAGTTTCATTTGCACCTTTTAAGAGTTGCTCGAAGTTATCATAACCAACCGCGAGCACGATGCTGAGGCCAATCGCACTCCAAAGCGAATAGCGGCCGCCAACCCAATCCCAAAATTCAAAAATGTTTTCTTCGGCAATCCCAAATTCCTTCACCGATTTTACATTGGTAGAAAGTGCTACAAAATGCTTCGCTACATCGTCCGGCTGTCCTTTTTTCAGGAACCAGTCTTTAGCGGAAGCCGCATTCGTCATCGTTTCCTGCGTGGTGAAAGTCTTGGATGCAATGATGAAAAGGGTGGTTTCAGGATCTAAACTTTTCAAAGTTTCAGCGATGTGATTTCCATCTACATTTGAAACAAAATGTACGTTAAGCCGCGTTTTGAAATGTTTCAGTGCGGAGCAAACCATCACCGGACCAAGGTCTGAACCTCCAATCCCGATATTTACCACATCGGTGATTTCCTTGCCGGAAAAACCTTTGTGCGAACCTGAAATTACTTTTCCGGAAAAATCCTTCATTTGACCCAGCACTCTGCGAATCAAAGGCTTGATGTCTTCGCCGTCCACCATCAGTGGAGTGTCTGAAAAATCTCGCAAAGCCGTGTGAAGCACCGCGCGGTTCTCTGTTTCGTTGATTTTCTCTCCTATAAACATGGCCTCGATCGCCTGTTTCAGCTCGGTTTCGTCCGCGAGTTTCAGGAGCAGTTCAAGCGTTTGGTCATTAATTAGGTTTTTAGAAAAATCGAACAGATAGCCGTCGCGCTGAACAGAAAATTCGCGAAAACGGTTCGGATTGTTCTGAAACAATTCGCGAAGCTCAAAATCATTGTTCGCAAAATGTTCTTCCAGATTTTGCCACGCGTTCGTTTGTTCGGGATTTATTTTAGGAAGCATTCGGTTGTATTTTAAAGGTCAAATTATTGAATGGAAGCCACTCAGAAACGCTGCAAATTTACAGAAAATAAAAACCTCCGAAAAATCCGGAGGTTTGTGATTTTACAATTTTATCGCCCGCCTACGGGTTCGTTTTTGGAATATGCCGGAATGGTGATTACCGCTGCAGCGACACCCGCCGCAATGAGAACCGTTCCTAGTGTGTTACTTTTATTCACCGAGGCAACCTGGTTTCTTTGAAGGTTGTAGCTTTTAAGATCGAGGTCGGTGCCCGTAATGGTTGTTGCATCAACTTTTGACACTTTAAATTTTGCTCGGCTGCCATCCAGTTTTTTAAAAGTATATGTATTCCCAACCCGTACTTTACTGTCAATTTGATCGGTTTCGCCCGGCCTGACAACTTTTGTAGCACATGAACCTACGATGAGTAAACTTAGTAAACTGCCCGTGAATTTTGACTTCATTAAAAATAATTTTTGGCAAATTTAAATTTTATAATGAATCACAATCTCTAAATTAACCTGTTTGTGCACATTATTTTTCAATGGCAAGATCAATGACTTCGCTCATTCGGTTCACATAATTTATCTTTAAATTTTTCAGGTAATCTTTTTTGATTTCTTCCACATCTTTGCGGTTTGCTTCGCACAGAATAATTTCGGTGATTCCGGCGCGCGTAGCCGCGAGGAGTTTCTCTTTGATGCCGCCCACAGGCAAAACTTTGCCGCGCAGCGTGATTTCGCCTGTCATTGCCAGATGTTCCTTCACTTTTTTATTCGTAAAACTGGAAACAATTGAGGTCAGCATTGCGATTCCTGCTGATGGACCATCTTTTGGCGTGGCACCTTCAGGCACGTGAACGTGAATGTTTTTCTTTTGGATGTCTTCGGAAGAAATCCCAAGTTCATCGTGTTTCGCTTTGATATATTCCAAAGCAATGGTCGCGGATTCCTTCATCACAGTTCCCAGATTTCCGGTCATCGTCAGGTTTCCCTTGCCTTCGCTCAGGATACTTTCTATAAACAGAATGTCGCCGCCAACCTGAGTCCAGGCAAGACCTGTCACAACACCCGGCACGCCAGTAATTTCAGAAAGGCTTTTTGGTCTTGGAACGCCCAGGATCTCATCAATTTTACTGATCGATATTTTTGCGTTGTACTCTTTTTCCATCGCGGTTTGCAGTGCGACCCATCTTGCGACGGAGGCCAGCCTTTTTTCAAGACCACGCACGCCACTTTCGGACGTGTGCGCATCGATGATATGTTTCAGTTCGGCGTTTCCGAGCTTGAATGAATTCAGCGCGAGACCATTTTCCTCCTGCTGTTTTTTAATTAAATGCCTTTTCGCGATTTCCACTTTTTCCTCTAAGGTGTAGCCCGCAATTTCTATGATTTCCATTCGGTCAAGCAACGGACGCTGTACCGAAGAAAGCGAGTTCGCGGTTGCAATAAACATTACTTTCGACAGATCATAGCCCATTTCCAGGTAGTTGTCATAGAAAGAGTGATTCTGTTCGGGGTCAAGCACTTCCAGCAGCGCTGAGCTCGGATCACCATGGACGCCCTGGCCAATTTTATCGATCTCATCGAGCACGATCACCGGATTGGATGTCCCGGCTTTCTTTACTGACTGCAAAATTCTTCCAGCCATTGCACCAATGTAAGTCTTGCGGTGTCCGCGTATTTCAGACTCATCATGCAACCCGCCGAGTGATACACGTACATATTTGCGGCCGAGCGCGTCTGCGACAGATTTACCAAGTGAGGTTTTACCAACTCCCGGTGGGCCTACCAGGCAGAGAATTGGCGATTTCATGTTATTTTTAAGTTTCAGTACCGCCATATGCTCAAGAATCCTTTTTTTAATGTCTTCAAGACCGAAATGGGCTTTATCTAAAACTTTTTGTGCCTTATTGATATCAAATACATCCTTTGAATAATGTTCCCACGGCAATTCTGTAAAGAAGTCGAGGTAATTCCGTTGCACGTTGTAATCGGGCGAACTTGGGTTTTGCCTCTGTAGCCGGTTGATTTCCTTGTTGAAATGTGTCGCCACATCATCACTCCACTTTAGTTTTTTGGCTTTTTCCATCAGTTCCTCCACATCAGAATCAGGACCGCCGCCCAGTTCTTCCTGGATGGCGCGCATCTGCTGGTTCAGGAAATATTCACGTTGGCTTTTGTCGAGCTCGCGGTTGGTCTTTTGATGGATCTGATTCCGGAGTTCAAGTTTCCGGAAATCCGCATGCATCAGTTCATAGCAACGCTGCGCGCGGTTCATGAGGTGTTTTTCTTCGAGGAGTTTTTGCTTTTCTTCCGGCGAAAAATTGGCATTTGCACAGATGAAATTCAGCAAATCCTCATTATCACTCATATTTTTTATAGCGAAATTGGCCGCGGCCGGAATGTTAGGATCAAGCTCAATGATCTTGAAGGCCATGTCCTTGATATTTTCGAGCAGGGCCGCGTATTCTTCTTTTTTCTTTGAAGTAATGTCTTTAAGTTTGGTAACTTCAGCTTTGAAGAATGGCTGTGTCGCGGTGAAATTCTTTACCGTGAAACGCTGGAAACCACGCGTGATAGCGGTGATGTTTCCTTCCGGAAGCTTTATTATTTTAATGATCTTGGCCAAAGTTCCTGTTCTGTAAAGATCATCTTCGGTAGGATTTTCGATCCCCGAATTATTCTGGGTCAGAATACCGATATATTCGTTGTTACGCTGAGCTTCCTCAAGCAATTTAATCGATTTTTCACGTCCGGCTGTAATTGGGATGATCACTTTCGGGAACATCACCATGTTCCGCACCGGCAAAATAGGAAAAACCTCCTGCACGGAGTTTTGTGTGCTTTCGGAAAAATCTCCGAGTTCGAGCTCTTCGGCCATTATTGTGAAACCATCTTCAATCATCTGCTCAATATTTAGTTCATTAAAATCTGCCATAATATATTTGAATGACAATCTGTCATCAGTAAAAACGTGCGTTTTGTTTAAATTTTTTAAAATCTTCATCCACGTGCTTAGATAAACGGGACGGAGGGTAAATTCACAAGCACTGTGCCAAGGACATATGTAGCCATATTTGCCGATGATTTAAAAATTACAGCATTAATTCTCAAAATTTTTCCTAATATGTTTAAAATGTGTATTTTCGCAAACTGATAAAATTTAAACAACAAAATGGCTATTTTAGGACAGATTAGAAACAGGCCTTGGCTTTTGATGGGGATTATCGCAGTCGCAATGCTGGCTTTCGTGGTAAATCCTGACAGTTTGGAAAAATTGTTTGGCGCAAAACCCGGCGTGTACGGTAAAGTAAATGGCGACGAGATCACGAAGGAAGAGTATGACGACCAACTCTTTATGTTGCAGCAACAGGCTCAGCAGCAAGGGCAACCGGGCACAGGTTTGGAAGAACAGGCCTGGCAGCTGATGGTACAATCGAAACTCATCAAGCAGCAATTCGAGAAAATGGGTCTTACGCTGACCGAAGACATGTTCTGGAATCAGCTTCAGTATGATCCTATGTTCGCTCAAAACAAAGAAAATTTCGATGCGAAAGGCAACTTCAAGACCCAGGAAATCAAGAAGCAAATTACCGATCTGCAAAACAGCGGCAACGTAGAGATGTACAACAATTGGCTGCGTACGCGCCGCACAATGGAGTACCGCATGATGGCACGTCAGCTTTTTGCAAATGTTTCCATTGGTATTACTGCGAGCAAGAAAGAAGCTGAAGAAATGATGAAGCAGCGTGACCAGCTTGCCAATATCGATTTCGTAAAGATCGATTACAGTGTTTACGAGAAGAAAAACCCTGTAAAAATCACTAGACAGGACCTTACAGATTATATCAAGAAGCATCCAATTCTTTTCAAGCGTGATGCGAGCCGTAATATCGGGTTTGTATATTTCCCGGCGGCCCCAAGTGCGCAGGATGAAACACTTGCTCAAAACGAGATCAACAAATTGTTTTCGCAGGGAACGGATATGAGCGATGGGAAAGAGAACTTCCAGAATACGACAAATGACTCCATGTTTGTTTCTTTAAATTCTGACTTACCGTTCAACCCGCAGTATTTCTCGGCAGAACAATTACCTTCTCAGATTAAGGATAAAGTTGCCGGTGCAAGCATTGGTAGCACTTTCGGTCCTTACAAAGAGCAAAATTTCTACGTAGTTTCTAAAATTTTAGATAAAAAACCTTCAGATTCCACGCTTTCACGACACATCCTGGTGACTTACAAAGGCAATCAGGCTGGGGCAAATGAAACCAGAAGCAAGGATGAAGCAAAAAAATTAGCTGATTCTATCGGTGCCGTACTTAAAGCTGATCCGGCAAAATTCACCGAAATGTTGAAGTATTCAGCAGATCCAAGTTCTGCGGCGCAGGGTGGAAGCGTGGGTTGGACAACACCGGCGACACCATTCGTACCGGAATATCTAAGCTTCCTGGCTAACAACGGGAAGGGCGCAACGGGTGTTGTAGAAACGCAGTTTGGTTACCACATCATCAATATCGAAGACAAAAAATCGGGCGCGATGACTTACAAGGTTGCTAACCTGGTAAAGGCGATCAAAGCATCAGACAAAACTGAAAATGAAGTGTACACTAAAGCTACCCGCTTTATTCAGCAGGTTCAGGGCAAATCTTTCAACGATTTCGCAAATATCGCGAAGAAAGGAAACTATCAGTTTGACAATCCTAAAGAAGTAGGCCGTTTCCAGGGACAGCTACCAGGTTTGGGAACCGATAAAGATCAGGAAATCATCGCGTGGGCATTTAACAAGAAACGCAGCAAAGGTGATACAGAAATCTTTACCGTAGATGGTACTGGTGACCGCATTGTAGCTTATCTGAACGGGATTCAGGATGCAGGAACTGCTGATCCGGAAGCGGTGAGAGACCAGATAGAGCCTATCATTAAGAATAAAATAATGGCGAAGCAGATTTCTGAAAAGATTAAAGCTGCAAATGCCAAATCCCTTGACCAGATCGCGAAGCTGTTCGGTGCTCCGAAAGGAAGCGGACAGATCAACATACTGAACCCGCTTCTTGCAGGGGCAATGGAACCGAAAGTCGCAGGTGCTGCATTTGGCGTTGCTAAAGGAAAACTTTCAATGCCTGTAGAAGGTATGACCGGTGTGTATGTTTTGGTGAAAAACTCGGAAACCGTAAACAAGCAACCAGGTGACATCAAGCAGGTGACTGAGGCAATTGCAGGGCAAAACTCACAGCAGTTTGGTCAGGCACTACTGAAGAGTCTTCAGGACAATGCAAAAATAAAAGATTACCGAATCGAACTGTTCAACCAGACAGCGATGCAGTAAGAATTTTAAAGAATATATCTCGAAAAGCGGCTTTCACAGTCGCTTTTCTGTTTAGATGGCACAGTTTTCACTAATGTGAACTTGTTTCAAAAATGTATTATATTTGTTTACTTAAAATACCCCAAGAGTGAAGTTTTCTAAAGAGATAAAAGCCGGATTAATCGCTGTTTTAGCGATCATAGGATTCGTAATCCTGTTTCAGTTTATGAAGGGCAAGAGCCTTTTTACCACAGACAATATTTTTTACGCACAGTTTGACAATGTAGAAGGCCTTGAAGCCTCAAATCCCGTTTCTATCAATGGTCTAAAAGTAGGGCAGGTAGATGAGATCATGCCTGTGACGCACAAAGACGGAAGGATTCATTTCGTAGTGAAGGTGACCGTGGATGAAAATTTTAAATTTTCCAAAAAGTCTACGCTGGAGATCTTTGAACCCGGTTTGATGTCCGGAAAACAAATGCGTGTAAATCTGGCTTATGGCGGTCCTGAAGCGAAGGATGGCGATACGTTGAGCGGTGAATTCAAACTTTCAATGATGAACAGTATCTCATCACAAGTCGGTCCCGTAAAAGATCAGCTTCAGGTAGTTCTGAAACGTGTGGATTCGCTTACAAACAACGCAACCCAACTGCTTGATGACCAAAACAGAGCTGAAATCCGTGCGCTGTTGATCAACCTGAACAGAACTGTGGCGTCTTTTGAAAGTACTTCGCGCCAAACCAACGCTTTGTTGGCTAATAATGATCCACGTGTACAGAAAATGCTCGATAATGCAAACCTTGCGACCATCAGTGCACGTACTGCAATCGACAAATATGGCCGCGTTGCCGATGAGGTAGATGTGAAAAAGCTTAATAATACCATCGACAACCTTAGTATTACCGCAGATAAGCTGAATGGTGTTATTTCGGGCATACAAAATGGCGAAGGTTCTCTTGGCAAATTGGCCAAAGATGAAGAACTTTACCGTAATCTCAATGAGTCATCAGCCAACCTGAACAATTTGATATTAGATCTTAAAGCAAACCCGAAACGTTACCTTAATTTTTCGGTTTTCGGTAAAAACAGCTCGCCTAAAGAATAAACGCTCTCAATATGCAGTATATTGACAATATTATATTTTTTATCGCCCTCATCGTAGGTTTCGGACTTTTTTTTAAAAGTTTAAAGGAAATTTACCGCAACATCCTACTCGGAAAAAAGATTGAACGCAGTGACCGGCCGGCAGAACGCTGGGCGATGATGTCGAAAGTTGCACTCGGGCAAAGCAAGATGACCAAGCGGCCCATCGCCGGAATTCTGCATATCATCGTATATGTTGGTTTTGTAATCATCAATCTGGAATTGCTTGAAATCATCATCGACGGAATTTTCGGTACTCACCGTTTTCTCGCAGGAATCATAGGCGATTCTGCTTACTCAGTTTTCACGGCAACACTTGAGGTACTAGCGCTGTTAGTTCTCGTCGCAGTTGTTATTTTTTTTATCCGAAGAAACTTTTTTGGTGTAAAGAGACTCACCATGAAAGAGCTTTTTGGCTGGCCTAAACAGGATGCGAACTGGATACTTATCATTGAATTTACCTTGATGATCGCATTTTTAACGATGAACGCTGCTGACTGGGCGCTTCAGCAAAAAGGTGAATCAGCCGCTCACGGAAATTTTCCCGTTTCTTCAGGTCTGATTGGCAGTTTGATACAGAATTTTGATGCAACCTCACTTGTAATTTTAGAACGTGGCGCCTGGTGGTTTCACTTCCTCGGGATTTTGTTCTTCATGAACTATCTCTATTACTCAAAACACCTTCATATAATATTCGCGTTTCCAAATACGTGGTACGCCAACCTTCAGCCTAAAGGAGAATTCAGCAATTTAGCTTCTGTAACTCAGGAGATTAAACTGATGATGGATCCGAATGCTGATCCTTATGCTGCGCAACCTGACGCTGATCCAAACACAGTTCCGGACAAATTTGGGGCTAATGATATTTTTGATTTGAATCAGGTACAGTTACTCAATGCATATTCATGTACGGAATGTGGGCGGTGCACCGCGGTTTGTCCGGCCAACATTACAGGTAAGAAACTTTCGCCGCGAAAGATCATGATGGATACACGTGACCGTATAGAGGAAGTTGGTAAAAACATCAACAAGAACGGAAAATTCGTCGATGACGGAAAAAAACTGATTGATGATCACATCCAGCGGGAAGAAATTTGGGCTTGTACGACGTGTAATGCATGTGTAGAAGCCTGCCCGGTGCTTATTGATCCGCTTTCAATCATTATAGATTTGCGCAGATATCTTGTGATGGAGCAGTCTGCAGCGCCACAGGAACTGAACCTCATGATGGCCAATATTGAGAACAATGCTGCGCCGTGGCAATATAACCAGGCTGACCGTCTGAATTGGGCACAGGATTAAAATTTAAATTAATAGAAGATTGTGATGGCTTCGGCCTCGCTTCAAATAACTTATTTGAACTGGAAAACGAAATTCAAGTAGCATAACAGATAATGGATTTTACTATAAAAACAATGGCAGAGTACGCTGCCGAAGGCAAATCTCCGGAAGTTCTATTTTGGGTAGGTTGTGCCGGCAGTTTCGATGACCGCGCAAAAAAAATTACACGTGCTTTCTGCAAGCTTTTAAATAAAATCAATGTAGAGTTTGCCGTTTTAGGTCCTGAAGAAGGCTGCACGGGCGACCCTGCAAAACGTGCCGGAAACGAATTTGTTTTCCAGATGATGGCGCTTACCAATATTGAAGTTTTGAATGCCTACGATGTAAAGAAGATTGTGACGGCTTGCCCGCATTGCTTTAACACCATTAAGAACGAATATCCAGGTTTAGGCGGAAATTATGAAGTGATCCATCACACCCAGTTTCTGCGCCAGCTGATGGATGAAGGCCGTTTAAAGATAGAAGGTGGAACCTTTAAAGGAAAGAAAATTACCTTCCATGATCCCTGCTACCTCGGACGTGCAAACGGCGAATATGAAGCGCCGCGTATGCTTTTGGAAAAACTTGATGCGGAGCTGGTAGAGATGAAACGCTGCAAAACCAATGGTCTTTGCTGTGGTGCTGGTGGTGCGCAAATGTTTAAGGAACCGGAAAAAGGTTTTAAAGATATAAATGTCGAAAGAACAGAGGAAGCGCTTTCTGTGCAACCTAATGTAATCGCCACTGGCTGTCCGTTCTGTATGACGATGATGACAGATGGTGTGAAACATCTAGACAACACTTCCGTGCAGGTAAAAGACATTGCGGAACTCTTGGCAGAAGCAGAAGATTTGTAATCTATACATTTTAATTTTACAGGAGAGAATGAAAATAGAAGAGTTAAATTCCGTAGAAACCAGCGATTACCGCGTGATCATATACCCGGCTTCCCGGCCTTTTACGGCGATGGAAAGCAAAGTGATTACCGAAAAACTGTATGATTTTTTGGCCGGATGGGCCGCACACGGCAAGCCGCTATCATCTTCATTTAAGATTGAGAAGAATCAGTTCATCGTGGTGTGTGTAGATGAAGAAGTGGAAGCTGCTTCCGGTTGCTCAATCGATGCGCTAGGTGGCGTGATGCGCGAAATAGATGAGCAGTACAAGCTGGGGTTGTTTGACAGGATGAAGGCCACTTTTGTGGAAAATGGTGAGGTGAAAACAATGAAGTTGCAGGATTTCAGAAATGCATTAAAAATTGGCGAAATTTCGCACGATATAGAGGTTTTTGATTTCTCGAAGAACTCATACCTGGCTTTCCTCAGCGATTTTTTATTGCCGCTGAAGCGAAGTTGGGCTTCAATGTATGTCAGCAAGTAAGTAATCCGAATCTTATTTCTAAATTTATATCCCTTTCTGCTTGCGGGCCGAAAGGGTTTTTAATAAAAAGTTGAAATGCTCAGAATTTTATTTCTCACCACCTCACACCGTTATGATGATGACCGTATTTTTCATCATCAGGCCAAAGAGCTCATAAGACAGGGTAATGAGGTGAAAATCAGCAGCCTGTCATCGGATTTTGAGGGTGAGATTGATGCCGTTTCTGTAAAATCTCAAAATATTTTATCGGCGACAGTTAACGTCAAGAAAGCGTTTTTTCAGGATGTGATCAATGATTTTGAACCTCACTGCATTATCGCGTCAGAGCCGTTGGCGGTTATTGCGGCGAAGGACTACAATAGACGCACAAAGTGCAAAATCCTGTATGATGTTACAGAATGGTATCCCTCAGACCGAATGTTGGCAGTGTATTCAGTTTTTTTGAGGCCACTTCATTACGTGAAGTTTTCTTTGATCCAACTTTATGCCGGTTTCCTCAGTAACGGATTCATTTTTGGCGAAAAATCTAAACGACAGCCGCTTGCCCAGGTTTTTCCATTCAAACCCCAAATTTTGCTTCCTTATTTTCCAGATGAGTCACTCATTTTTGAGTCGGTAAATGAGCTAAATCCTCGAAACATTACACTTTGCTATACCGGCACATTCTCCAAAGACAAAGGCATCGATAATTTCTTCAATGCGGTTAAGTCATTACGTAAGATGCGGCCTGAACATACAATTTCGATATTATTAGTTGGCTCAGCGAGACCTGGCGATGAAGATTATTTTGAAAGACTTAAAACTGAAAGCGCTGTTCACGAATTAAAAATTTTACCACCAACATCCCTTGAAAAATTCACCGAAAGCATCGCCGAGGCCGATATTTGCTTTGATCTTCGTCCGGCAACCCGCGAAAATCACCGGTGCCTGCCGATTAAGATTTTCTACTATGCTGCTGCTGGTAAACCGCTGATATATACGCATTTAAAAGCAATTGGTGAGCATTTGAACATCTCCAAATTTGGTTTTACAGCAGATCCCGAAAACGCTGATGAAGTTGCTGAACGCATTTGTCAATACCTGGATGACCCGAAATTATATCGTAAACATGCTCAAAATGCAGTTTCATACTATAAAAAAGACCTGAACTGGAATAAAATCAGCGGAATATTTGTAAATTTCGTGAAGCAGTTCGCACCTAAATAATGAAATCAAGAAGGATTCTCGAAAGTTTTGCCGCACGCTTCATCATTCTGGGTTTAAATTTCGGGCTGTTGATTTTCACGACAAATTTTTGGGGCACAGAAGGCAAGGGCACCATTTCACTTGTGATTGCAGACCTCGCGATCATCGGTTTTTTCAGTAATATCTTTACAGGTAGCAGCGTCTCCTATTATTCATCAAAATTTCAGGCCGAGCAGGTGGTATCGCGTGCTTACATCTGGTCGCTAATCTCCGGAGTCATTTTTCCTGTCCTGCTTTCGTGGCTGCACCCGATGGATCATTTAGCATATCTCATCGGACTTTCAGTGAGTTTTTCGCTGCTTACCACCAACATCAATCTCTTTATCGGCAGGCAGCAGATTGGGATGTTCAATCTCTTTTCGGTACTTCAGCAGGCGATTCACCTCGCGGTTATGCTGGCGCTGATTTATATTTTCAATGTGCGTTCAGTCGAAGTTTATTTCGTGGCACTTATTGTCTGTTACATCATACTTTATGTGGCGAGTTCGGTGCTGCTACTGCGCGGATTTAAAATTTTTAATATTTCCTGGTCCAAAAATATCTTCAGAAACCTGTTCGATTACGGGTGGAAATCGCAGCTCAGCGCCTTCCTGCAATTTTTGAATAACCGCGCCTCCTTTTATTTCCTCGAATATTTCCGCGGCATCTCAAGCGTCGGTATTTTTTCGGTAGGTGTGGCTTTTTCTGAAGCAATCTGGACGGTGAGTAAAAGTCTTTCCGTGATTCTTTATTCTGATTTGGTCGCCAAAGACGGATCCGCAGATGCGATTATCAAAACCAAGATATCACTCCGGGTGAGTTTCATGGTGAGTTTACTGTTTCTGATCATCATCCTGCTGATTCCCGCGGATTGGTATGCTGCTATATTAGGGGCAGATTTTGTTCAGACCAAAATCATCATCTTACTTTTGGCGCCGGGCATCCTGGCCATTGCGGTGTCAAATATCGTCGGGCATTATTTTGCAGGAATTAACAGTCTCCGGATTCTCAATATTAAATCTGCTATTGGTTTGATTTTCACCCTGGTTACTTCTTGGCTTGTCATCCCGAAATGGGGCTTGTTGGGTGCATGTGTCGTTACTACACTTTCGTACCTTCTGTCCTCGATGGTGCTTTTTTACCGTTTTTATGAAATCACTGAATTCCGGATGAGCGATTTTATACTTTCCAAAAGCGAACTCACTGTTCTAATTACAAAAATAAGAGGAAAAGCGTCGTAAGCCTTCATTTTCAACAATGCACCAGAAATTCTATCTTTGCTTAAATGAAAAACGCACTATTTACAGCGCTTCTTATCGCACTTTTCTTTACCGCATGCCGCAGTGACGAGGAGCAGATTCAAAGGATAGACCAGGTGATCCAGCTCTACATCGATTCCGCGGGCACAGATCTGCTGAATCAGAACGTGGAAGGACATTATTCAAATATCAGGATGAATGATGTCTATGGCCTCACAGATAATGCGCCTGTAAATTTCACTTTAAAGAAAGACGCAGACACGCTGAATTATATTGAGTACATTGCCGGCGCGCGTCGTATTTTAATAGATTCTACCACAAATCAAAAGGTTTACGAATCGAAAATAGCTATGCTTTTGACAAAACAGTTATCAGACAGCACTGATACCATAGTGAACGATACACTTTCTTTGCGGTACAGGTCTGCGCCGGATATTTTTGAAATCAGCGAAGTTTATTACAACAACATTTTAAAATTCAGAAAAACCGATGCCGGGCCTAATCTGGTGAGGGTTTCCAAATGATTAGCTTAAAAAAGTTAGCCTAAAAAGCTTAAATTTGTATTTTCTGAGCAGCTGTCAAGCCTAAGTCTATCTTAATAAAAATTTCACCGTTAAATGTTACAGGTCAATATCTTGCGCGAGGAGCGCGAACGTGTTTTAGAAGGTTTAAATAAAAGAAATTTCCGCCAGTTAAACCTGGTTGATGAAGCGATTGCAACCGACGATGAGCGTAGAAGCCTACAGTCTGAGCTTGAACTGAACCAGACCGAAATGAATAAGATTTCGAAAGAAATTGGGATGTTGATGAAGGAAGGCAAAAAAGATGAAGCTGAAAACGCTAAAGCACGGACCGCAACCTTTAAAGATAATGCGCAGACGCTGCAGCAAAGTTTGAAAGACGCAGAAAACAGGTTGCTCGATATTCTGTATCAAATCCCAAACATACCTTACAGCAAAGTGGTAGCCGGAACCTCCGCTGATGATAACGAGATCGTTTATCAGTCGCATGATGTGGAAGGATTGGGCGAAGGCGCTGTACCGCACTGGGAACTTGCCAAAAAATACAATCTGATTGATTTTGAGCTGGGTGTAAAGATCGCCGGTGCAGGTTTTCCTGTATATTTCGGCAAAGGCGCACGGTTGCAGCGTTCATTAGTCCAATATTTTCTCGATAAAAATACAGAGGCAGGTTATCTGGAAGTGAATCCGCCACACGTGGTGAACGAAGCCTCGGGCTACGGAACCGGACAGTTGCCGGATAAAGAAGGCCAGATGTATTTTGCGAATGAGGACAATCTGTATTTAATTCCGACCGCAGAAGTGCCAGTAACGAATCTTTACCGCGATACTTTGCTTGATGAGAAAGACTTGCCGGTCAAAAACACCGCCTTTTCACAGTGCTACCGCCGAGAAGCGGGAAGTTACGGCGCACATGTTCGTGGACTAAATAGGCTGCACCAGTTCGAAAAAGTGGAAATTGTGCGTCTGGAAAAGCCGGAGAACTCTTACGCAGCACTGGAGGAAATGGTAGAACATGTAAAATCGCTGTTGACAGACCTTGAGCTTCCTTTCAGGATTTTGAGGCTTTGTGGCGGCGATATGGGCTTCACGTCTTCGATGACATACGATTTTGAAGTATGGAGCGCAGCACAGGAAAAATGGCTTGAGGTTTCGTCTGTATCAAATTTTGAAACCTTCCAGGCTAACCGCTTGAAATGCCGCTACAGAACCGACGGCAAAACGCAACTCGTGCATACACTGAACGGTTCGGCGCTTGCATTGCCACGAATCATGGCTGCGCTTCTTGAAAACAATCAGACTGAGAACGGAATCAGAATTCCGGCGAGAATAGCGGAGTACACAAAGTTTGACCTGATCAATTAAAATCCAGAGTAAAAAAAGCCACCTCATACAGGTGGCTTTTTTGTTATTGTGTAGTTATTATGATCTTGCGGTCTTTGTTGGTGAGCGCTTTTCCGTTATCGAGAAGGTCACTGGTCCGGACATTAATCTTAATCGTTTTCGCGTCAATTTGTTTCACAAAATCATGTTTTCCGGAGATTGAAGTGATTGGCTTTTGAAATTTCATCGTGCTGGTAAAGTTCATGTTGAACATTTTCATCATTCCAAGCATTCCCTGAGCCATTTGTTTGCCATACACTTCCAGAGAGTCGCTTTTGGTTTTCGGTGCTGCAGTTTTATCCTGAGCAGTCGTTTTGCTCATTTGGCTTAAAAACTCCGTTGTATTAAACTTATCAGTATCTATCGTCAATGTTTTCCCGTCCCAATTGGCAATGTTTTGCAACGGCAAACTCTTAAGTTGTTTGTTCTGGGCGAATAAGCTCGCAATCTCGGCTGGCAAAAGTTTGTCATACTTTAATGAAAGCCCGTAAATTTGGCCTTTGTCCTTATTTATTTTTAAAAACATTTTCTGCAGGACCTTAGCGGAATCTTTGTTGACGGTTATCAATTCATCTTTCTGGATGTCGTAAAGACTTTTCCACTCGGTCGAAAGGTTTTTCAAAGTCTTCGAATCGGCTAAATTTCCACTTCCAGCGTTCATTGCACTCAGCATGCCGAGTGCACTTTGATCCATCAATATGTTAGATTCCATGCTGGTTGCAGCATCTTTGAAGTAGGTGGTTTCGCTATTTACGGAGCACGATTGCACTAAAAATGCGCCGGCGGCAATCAGCCATATTTTCATTTTCGTCATCTTAAACACAATTTTCATGTTTAGATTCAAAAGCTGTACCTAAGTTAGTCCTAGTGATTTTAACAGGCCGAAATAATGGTGAGAACCGAAGACAGTGGGAAACAATTAAGGTATTTTTGAGAAGGAAACATTCACCAAATTAATGACATGTCTCGTGGTTTCCGTTGTGATGGGCATCAGAATCATTGTGATGAATCTGCAGTGCTTCTTTTTTCGGGGAAATGTATGGAATTCCGATTTCGAGACCGCGAACGATAAACAGTCCGCCTAAAATGAACATCATGACCGGAATAAACTTTAGAATTTTAATACGGAACGCAGCAGTCATCAGATTTCCCGCCAATACGACAGCAAACATAAATGGCAGCGTGCCGAGTCCAAATGTGGCCATGAACGCTGCGCTTTGCCAAATGCCGCCTGACGCGAGACTAGCGGTAAGTGCCATATACACCATTCCACAGGGGAGAAAACCGTTTAAGATTCCGGTTGTGAATCTGGAGCGATAATCTGCTTTTTGGAGTAATGAACCCAGATTTTTTTTGATTTTAAATAAGAAAGAAGAAAAAAACGGAATTTTTGAAGCGAAGTCTTTTCCTCCAAATGAAAACAGCGCCATGATGATCAGAATCACGCCAACCGTAACGGTAAGATATTGCTGGAAACCGGCCATCGCGAAACTTTGTCCTACAATCCCGAGGACGGCGCCCAAAAAGGCGTATGTAGTGATTCGGCCAAACTGATATGTAAGGTTTTGCAGGTAATAATTTGTTGCCTGTTTTTTTGTAAGACCCAAGGACAGCGCAATGGGTCCGCACATACCGATACAGTGGAAGCCGGACGCAAATCCAAGCGCGATTGCCGCGAAGAGCATTGTCAGTTCCATACCACGTCGTAATCTACCTGATAAGGTTTTTTATTCTGTTGCCATTTAAGTTTTAGAGTGTAGGATCCGGCAACGATGACTTTGCTCGGAATTGTAAACTTTTTCTGGCTGTTGAGTTCTATTTTTTTGTGTACGTCAAGATTCGAATCATCGGTACGGAAGAGGTCAAAATCTACTTCCTGGTTATCTGGAACAGTTCCGCTTGGGAAGGTAATTGTGATACCCGCCGGTGTCTGGCTGAATGACGGTTTGTCCGCCAGTTCATCCGCATTAGTTTTAGCATCGATGACATCCTGATAGGTGAGTTCGTCCTGGTAGTAATTATCTGAAATGAGTTCGGAATTTTTCATTCCGTGTGAGAAGACAAATATCAGAAACAGGATAAAAGCTATGAATGAGCCCAGGGCCAGCACTACGCCGTGTCCCCAGCTGAATTTTTTGAACATGATTTTTATTAAAATTGTAATGTGAACGGACCTTCAAAATAGGTGTCGAATGAATCTAAAAGTTCGCCTTTCTGATCATAAACGCCTATCGTGACATTTTGTTTTGAAAACTTAATCTCTTTCTCCGGGAAACTGATATTTACAGTTCCTTTGGTCATTTGGTCGCGCTTGAGTAATATTTTATTGTCTGAACTCAGTGTGATGGTTCCATGTGCCGGCTCTATGACTTTAATGGTTACAAGTTGGTCCTGGTTTGATTTATTAAGGAAAGTATAATTATAGATATTCGTGATCTTTCCCTCCCGTACAAAGTAGGTAGAACCTGCTGGTTTAATGAATTTCGCTTCCATACTTCCGCGGTTTGTAAGAAGAAATCCTAAAAAACCGACGAGCAAAACGAGCACTGCAGTGTATGCTTTCATCTTGCCGGTATATTTAAAAGATTCTTCTTTTTCTATTTCATCTTCTGTAGCGTATCGGATAAGACCTAATGGCAACCCGACTTTCAGCATCACTTCATCACAGGCATCGATACATGCTGTACAGTTTACGCATTCAAGCTGCTGTCCGTCGCGGATATCGATTCCTGTCGGGCAAACAACCACGCATTGGTTGCAGTCAATACAATCACCTTTTCCTTCTGCGCGGCGGTCTTCTCCCTTGCGCCATTTCGAGCGGTTTTCGCCACGCTTAAAATCGTAATAGACGTTGATTGTCTGTTTATCGATTAACACACCCTGCAGTCTGCCATAAGGACAAACTAGCGTACAAACTTGTTCCCGGAACCATGCAAAAGTGAAATAAAATGCCGCGGTAAACAGGATCATCACAAGAAAACTTGTAAAGTTGTTCATCGGGCCCTGTTTCACCATTTCGAATACTTCCTGATAACCCACGATGTACATGAACATCCAGTGGGTGATTATAAGGGAAATAATGATGAATATTGACCATTTCAGAGACCGCTTCCAGATTTTTTCAGCGTCCCATTCCTGTCTGTCCAGTTTCATCTGCTTGTTTCTGTCACCTTCTATCAGATAATCGATCTTACGGAAGATCATCTCAAGAAAAATAGTTTGTGGGCAGATCCAACCGCAGAATATACGGCCGAAAACTACGGTGAAAAGAATGATAAAAACAATTGAAGTAATGGCTCCAAGTGCCAGTATGAAGAAATCCTGAAGGTAGAATGGTTGTCCGCCGATAAAGAACTGCCGCTCGACAAAATTGAGCATCAGGAACGGATTGCCGTTAATGGTGATGAATGGCAGTGCGAAGAATATGGCTAAAAGGAACCACGCAACCAGCGTTCTGTAATTGGTATACCTGCCTCTCGGTTTGCGCGGAAAGACCCATTTGCGCTTTCCTGACTGATCCATAGTTCCCACAGAATCGCGGAAGGTTTCTGCTTCCACAACCTGGTTCTGACCTCCTTTTATAAACTGATCATCCGACATGTTACAAACTCATTTTTTTTAAAAACAAAAAACATAATCCGCTATTTTTTGATTTGAATAACGCATTATGTTTATGATTATATTATATGGGAAAATTCGCTATTTTTCCCAGGCTGCAGGTGTTCCCTGCGGTGCCGCTCCGCCGTTGGCAGGCGTTACCGGAGGTTGCTCCTGATTTATATGATAAACATAAGCTGCTACATTCTGGATATCGAACCCAGAAAGTACGTTGTTCTTTCCGAAAGCCTGCATGGTAGGGTTATTCTGGCTTCCGTTTTCAACCATGTGGAAAACGTTTTTAAATAAAGTTTTCTCCGGCTGGTTGATCCATGCATTATCGGTAAGGTTTGGCCCGATTCCACCGCGTCCGCCATCACCGTGACATGTAACACAGTTTGTTTTGAAAACTTCTTCGCCTGCCGCGATGTTATCAGGGCTGTAGACTGCGTTTTCAATAGTTGGGGGAGGCGTGTTGGCCATGTACTCAGCAATGCTTGCCGTTTGTGCCGCATATTCTTCGTCATATTCAGCCATTTGGTGACCAAAATCGGTAAATGAATACGCAACCAAATACACGATACAATATGCAACACCGAAGTAGAACAGGCCTAGCCACCATTTTGGCAACTGGTTATCGAGCTCCATGATACCATCGAAACCGTGGTCGATTAGAATATCTTTTTCCTCGCTTGCCGACTGTTTCTTGAAAGCACTTTCGTAAAGTGCTTTGAAATAAGGAACTTTTTTAGCTTCCAGATATTCAGCTTTTTCCTGATCAGTTAGTCTTTTAAACTTAACATTCTCTACCAAATCTCCAATAGCGTGCTGAATCATCGCGATGATACTCACAATCACTACCGTGCCCCAAAAATAGGCTGACAGTAAAAATGATGAGTTCTGGATAAACATATAGCAGGCCAGCATAAGCAGTGCTACTATAACAAGAATGGTTACGAATACCGGCGTTCTCTGTTTCATGGGTATTTCTTTAAAAATTAAAAGTTTTTGTCTTCGTTGTCATCGTCCAGGGGTGCGCTGGCCTCCTCATCGTAATATTTCTTCGGTCTCGAAAACACATAATATGTAATTCCCAGAAATAAAAGCAGGAACAATATTAGCGCCAATGTTTGGTACAGGCCCGTATTTTCGGAGTTTGAAAGAATGTCTTTTACATTTTGAGGAATCATTGCTTTGCCTTTTTTAAATGTGAAGATCTATTTCGTGCTCGCAGTTTTGATTTCGGTTGTCTTGATATCTGTTCCCAGCCTTTGCAGGTAAGCAATCAGCGCAACGATCTCTTTCTTCTCAAGTGGAGTGAAATCTGCACCTTCAGCTGCTTTTTTATCTTCATAGGCCTTTTTCACGTCAGCTGCTTCTGCGTAAATCTGACCTACGATCAACGATGCTTGGTTATCCGCCCAGGTATCAGCCGAATCAATCTGTGCCTGCGTATACGGTACATCGAAACTGTTTTTCATAAGTTTAATCTTATCTACCATTTTACTGCGGTCCAAATCATTTGAGATCAACCATGGATATCTAGGCATAATAGAACCTGCGGAAGTTACCCTAGGGTTAAGCATGTGTCTGTAGTGCCATGAGCTTGGGTTTTTCCCACCCTGTCTGTGAAGATCCGGACCGGTTCTTTTCGATCCCCAAAGGAAAGGTCTGTCATAAACAAACTCTCCAGCTTTGGAATACTGTCCGTTTTTACCGTTAAATCTTACAACTTCGTCACGGAATGGTCTGATCATCTGCGTGTGACAGGCGTTACAGCCTTCACGGATATAAAGGTCGCGGCCTTCAAGCTCCAGCGGAGTGTATGGTTTCACTGCCGAAATCGTCGGTACGTTGTCTTTTATCGCTAAAGTAGGAACAATTTCAATGAAACCACCGATTGCTACTGCTACAAAGGATAGTACAGTCAATAGAACCGGAGTCCTTTCCAGCCAAAGGTGATAGCCTTCGCCTTCTTTTCTTTTCTTACTGATATTTCCAAGTGCAGGTGCTTCTGCCGGAACTTCTTTTTGGAATGAGCCCTGACGTACTGTTGCAACTACGTTGATCGCCATTAAAATAGCTCCGGAGATGTAAAGCAATCCGCCTACAAATCTCATCTGGTAGTATGGAATGATCGCCGTTACCGTATCAAGGAAGTTTTTGTAAACCAAAGTCCCGTCCGGATTAAACTGTTTCCACATCAATCCTTGTGTGAAACCGGCGATGTAAAGTGGCACGGCGTAGAAAATGATACCTAAAGTTCCCAGCCAGAAGTGCCAGTTGGCTAATTTAACAGACCATAGCTTAGTTCTCCACATTATTGGAAGAAGGTAATAGATCATACCAAAAGTCATGAATCCGTTCCAGCCAAGTGCACCAATATGTACGTGACCGATTACCCAGTCTGTAAAGTGCCCGATTTTATTTAATGTCTTAGTCGCTAAAAGTGGTCCTTCGAAAGTAGCCATACCGTAGCAGGTAATCGCCACAACGAAGAATTTCAACACTGGATTTTCACGAACCTTGTCCCAGGCGCCACGAAGTGTAAGAAGACCGTTCAGCATACCACCCCAAGACGGTGCGATAAGCATGATGGAGAAACCTGTTCCCAAAGCCTGCGCCCAACCTGGAATTGCCGTATACTGAAGGTGGTGAGGACCCGCCCAGATGTACACGAAAATAAGTGACCAGAAGTGAATAATTGATAATTTGTATGAGAAAACCGGACGGTTTGCAGCTTTCGGTAAGAAATAATACATCAAACCGAGGATTGGCGTCGTAAGTACGAATGCTACCGCATTGTGGCCATACCACCACTGTACCAACGCATCTTTTACACCGGCGTAAGCCGAATAAGATTTCCAGCCTGCAAATGAAAGCGGAACTTCAAGGTTATTGAAGATATGAAGCATCGCAATTGCAACCCAGGTGCCAAGATAGAACCAGATGGCAACGTATAAGTGGCGAACCCTTCTTTTGATGATGGTTCCAAACATATTTATACCAAAGATCACCCAAATCACGGTAATCAGGATATCGATTGGCCACTCGTGTTCTGCATATTCTTTTGAGGTGTTGATACCCATAAGGAAAGTAATCACTACCGAAACGATCATCAGCTGCCATCCCCAGAAGTGAATCCACGAAAGCGTGTCACTGTACATGCGGGTTTTAAGCAATCTTTGGATTGAATAATAGGCACCAGCAAAAAAACCGTTACAGACAAATGCGAAGATTACCGCACTGGTATGCAGCATACGGATTCGGCCAAAACCAAATGCACCCTGAGAGTTGATCAAACCCTGCAGATTTCCGCTCTGTAAACTTTTAATCGTGGTGTCATCGGTTCCAAAGATAAATTCAGGTAGTTCCGGATAGAACAGCATCAGCGCAGCAATAAGGCCTAGAAGAAATCCTACGAGACCGAACACAACGGTCGCGTAAAGGAACGCCCGCACAATATTGTTGTCGTAACTAAACTTTTGTGTTTCCATATTATTATTCACTTATTTCGTCTGTTTTTTTGTTTTTTTGCTCAGTTTCATTTGAGGTTTCGGGCTCATTTTTCACGACTTCATTATCGAGCAAAATGCGCACTGCGGGCGATTCGTCATCTTCGAACTGTCCCTTTCTTGCACTTACAATAAAGATGATTAAGAAAATCACAGCTACTGAAACGCTGCAGAGAATCATCAAATATAAAATATCCATATTCCAGTGCAAATTTAGCGAAAAACCGCTTCAAAATTACTCAAAATTTATGATAATATTATAATATAACCGGTCGCCTATTTAACATAAAATTACCTCGTCGGTTCTGTTTTAACTTAAGTTGTTGATTAATACATTTTTAAATAAATATCCCTGCATTTTTGCCTTCTAATCTGTTTTCAGTCTAAAATACTTCAGGCTCCTCCACCACGTACTTGCAGACGTGAAAGCTACTACACTTATCGAACTGATGGGCATGATGATTGCCGCGAAAAGAGGTGACATGTGGCCGGTGACCGAAAAAGAAAGCCCGATGATGTTGTAGAAGAAACTGATCCCAAACGTAATCTTCACAATCGTCATCGCATCTTTAGTGAAGTTTAGATAATCGTGGAGAGCCGGCAGTTTTACTCCCGCCATGATGACATCTGAGGAAGGAGTGAAAGCGTGCGTGTCATCGGCCACCGCAATTCCTACATCGCTCTGTTTCAGCGCTCCGGCATCGTTCAGGCCGTCGCCTACCATCGCCACTTTTTCGCCGCGGTTTTGTAATGCCTGTATGTACATCAACTTATCCTCCGGACTTTGATTAAATGCCATTCCAGCTGCATTTGGAATGATCTCAGCAAGTGATTTTTCCTCCGATGAATTGTCACCGCTTAGGATATGCACAGCGTATGTTTTCAGCTTAGTAAAAAGATGTGCTAAATTCGGTCTGTATTCGTTTTTGAAGACATATTTTGCCAGTAACTGATCATTTTTACTGATATACACCGCAGTTTCGAGATTTTTCGACTTTACACCCACGAGCTTCGCAGAACCAATCCTGTAATGGCGTCCGCGTACATCCGCTTCATAGCCTTTACCCGCAGTTTCGATGAAATTCGTCACCGGAAAATGGTCGTCATTGGCCGGAAGAAAGTCATACAAAGCTTTCGAAAGCGGATGATTGGAGTTGTTCAGGAGTGTTTTGATGTTTTTAAGGTCAAATTCTTCGAGTTCAGCACCTTCAAGTGCGATATTTGCTTTGTTGCTGAATGTGATTGTCCCGGTTTTATCGAACACCAGCGACGTGGTTTTTGCCAGTTTTTCAATCGTAAGCGTGTCTTTGACGTAGAATTTATTCCGGCCCAGAATCCGCATCACGTGACCGAAGGTAAAAGGTGCCGAAAGTGCCAGCGCACACGGACACGCAATGATCAGGATGGCGGCCACTACCTGGAACATTTTCTCAAAATCAACCTGCGCCCAGTAAATTCCGGCAATCAGTGTAATCCCTAAGATGATGAAAGTGAAATATTTGGAGATTTTATTCGTCAGCGTATCAAGGCCGGTCTCGTGTTTTTTAAATGCTTCTTTGTTCCAAAGCTGCGTAAGGTAACTCTGGTTTACGGTTTTTATGACTTCAAGCTCAAGCGCGGAACCCACCTGCTTGCCACCCGCAAAGATCTTATCGCCCGGTTTTTTAGGCACCGAAGCACTTTCGCCGGTAATAAAACTGTTGTCGATATTGCCCTCACCGCTGATCAGAATGGCATCTACCGGAATTATTTCCTGGTTGCGGACCAAAATTCGGTGACCTATTTCCAGTTCGGACAGCAAAATGTTTTCGTGCTGACCATTAAAATCAACTTTGGTTACGGCGATAGGATAGAAGGATTTGTAATCGCGGTCATAAGAAAGCGCGCCGTACGTCCGCTGTTGAAAAAGTTTACCCAAAAGCATGAAGAAAAGTAGTCCGCAAAGCGTATCAAAATAGCCAGGGCCATAATCTGTAAGTATCTCGTAAATGCTTCGGCCATAAAGCATAATGATTCCTAAAACGATCGGAACGTCGATGTTTACGACTTTGTTTTTCAGGCCATACCAGGCTGATTTAAAGTAACCTGATGCGGAGTAGAAAACAACCGGTGTGGCGAGCGAGAAAGTGATAAACCTGAACAGATGTTTGTATTTTTCCATCCAGAAGTCGGTGGTCCCCATTATCTGTTCGGCATATTCAGGATAGCTGAAGAACATTCCGTTTCCGAAGGCAAAACCTGCCACAGCGAGTTTTAAAATCAATGAACGGTCGTATTTCTCTTCTTTCCTTTCGGCAGATTCTAGCGTGATAACCGGTTTATAGCCAAGATTGGTAAGGAACTTTGCAAGTTCGCTAAGCGGTAAAGCATTAGCATTGAATGAGATCTGAACGGTCTTGCGCGTAAAGTTGACCTGAGAATATTTGATGTTTTTGTTCAGTGTATGAAGGCTTTCGAGAAGCCAGATACAGCTGGAACAGTGGATTACCGGGATCTTGAAATTGACTATCGTAGTGTCACCCTCCGAAAAATCTGTGATTCTGTCGAAAATTTCGGCGGTGTCGAGGTAATCAAACTGGGAATTTTGCGACTCGTCCGGCCGTATGCCCGATTGTCTGTTCAGTTCGTAGAAATCGCCTAAGTCATTTAGATTTAATATTTCATAGACAGATTTGCAGCCCGCACAGCAGAACTCTTTATCGTCAAATGCAATACGCTCTTTCACGATACTTTGGCCGCAGTGGAAACAGTTTTCAGACATTATAAGGGCAAAAAAGGAATGCAAACTTATGACAATTATATTTGTGCCAAGGCTTTATAATTCCTATTTTTGCTGATAAATGTCATAAAATATGTCGCTGGAAAAACAAAAGTTGATCGAGGAAAATCTATTACAAGTATTTAGTGATGAGTCGTTTAAGGAAATGTTGTCTGCCGAAGATTATTCGCGCTATGTTAACGCAAAACAAAACCTGAAATTCCGCAAGGGACAGACCATTTTTGATGATGGAGGAACGCCAAACGGCGTTTATTTTTTGAATAAAGGAACCGCAAAACTCAGCAAGCAAGGTGTTTACGGAAAAGAGCAGATCCTGCGATTCATCAAAGAAGGTGATCTTATTGGGTATCGTTCATTGCTTTGTGGTGAGCAGTTTCAGGCAAAAGCAGAGGCGATGACCGACGTGGAAGCTACTTTTTTACCATCAGATGTTTTTCTTCATCTGCTGGAAGTATTTCCGAAACTGTCTTTCGTTATGCTACAGAAAATTGCGTTTGAACTTGGCGAATCTTCAAATACGGTGACAGTTTTAGCACAAAAGACAGTGCGTGAACGCCTTGCTGAAATTCTGCTGCTGCTCGAACAGAAATTGGGTACAGACCCGGAAGGCTTTATCAAAATCACGTTAACCCGTGAAGAAATCGCTAATTTGGTGGGAACTGCCACAGAGAGCGCGATACGCTTGATTTCAGAATTCAAACAGGACGGCCTGATCGAAGCTGACGGGCGGAATTTAAAAATATTGAATCACGAAAAACTCATCAAGCTGGGTCACGTGACATTGTAGTATTTCTAAATTTTTGCGCAGCCGGTTAATAATTATTTTAAAACAAACCTAATGTCTGTACATTCCGAAATAAAGAAAATCACCACCGAAACTTTGCGAAAAATGAAATTCGACAAAGAGAAAATCACCATGCTTACGGCATATGATTTCACTACCGCGAAAATGGTGGATGCCGGTGGCGTAGAATCAATCCTCATCGGTGATTCTGCAGCAAATGTGATGGCAGGTTTTGAAACGACACTTCCTATTACCTTAGACCAAATGATCTACCACACCCAATGTGTGGTGCGCGGTGTACAGCGTGCACTGGTGGTTGCAGATTTGCCGTTTGGTTCCTACCAAAGCAATCCGGACAAGGCACTTGAGTCAGCGGTACGCATGATGAAGGAAGGCGGTGCACATGCGGTGAAGATAGAAGGCGGCATCGAAATTGAAGAATCGATCCGGAAAATCATCAATGCCGGTATCCCTGTGATGGGTCACCTCGGCCTTACGCCGCAGTCCATCTACCAGTTCGGGACGTATAAAGTTCGCGCAAAAGAGGAAGCGGAAGCTGAAAAACTCTTGAGCGATGCTAAATTACTGGAAGAACTCGGCTGTTTTGCGCTTGTACTGGAGAAAATTCCGGCGAACCTGGCGAAAAAAGTCACTGAAAATATCACAATTCCAACCATCGGGATTGGTGCCGGCGCAGACTGTGATGGTCAGGTGCTGGTATATCACGACATGGTGGGGATGAACCACGGTTTTTCGCCTAAATTCCTCAGGCGCTACCTCGACCTTTATACAGAAATCACAGGCGCAGTTTCACAATTCGTAAAAGATGTGAAAACTGCTGATTTCCCTAATCAAAATGAAAGTTACTAAATGAATACCAATACACAAACCATCCAGGGAATCCTTTCGATTGCCGCATTACTTTGCCTTATCGTAGGTTTTTTCAACCTTTTTTCACCCGAAATAAATGATCTGCTGTACAACAAGGTTTTCTATGTCTTGATCGGAGCCAGTTTCTATTTTCAGGCACCTACGCTCGCCAATAAGAACATGCTGTATCCTATGTACGCAGCGGCAGCGCTTTGTATTATCGGTGCTTTCCTTCCACAGGATTCACAGTTTGCGGTGATTAAGACTATTGGTTTGTTTGCCGGCGTTTTACTTTCAATTTTCAACCGCCCAAGAACAGTTCGCCGTAACTAATACGCGCCCGATTTAAGAATTTCTTCAAAATAATTTGTAAGTAACACGCGTTCAGCCTTCGTAAGATTGGCTTCGGGATGACGTGTGATGTAGGCTGGCAGCGGCATCGCATATTCTTTTACCGAATGGACGCTGTTTTCGAGCATACTTTTCTTTAGATCAGGATTGTACCTTCCCCAAACAGAAAGGTTTAAATGCTCCCGACCTTCGTTTACGTGATTTTTAACTGACCAGGAAATTGGAGCTACAAAGGCATAGTCAGGATACACGGTTTCGTTTGAATGACAGTCGTAACAAGCTTTTTTTAGAATTTGGCGTACTGCTGGTGGCGTATTCATAAGCTTCACGAAGTTTTCTTCCTGCTTTACGGGTTTATTGTTTCGGTCTACGGGAATAAACTGGATCAGTGCGATGACAATCAGTGTCCAATAAATTATATTCAGGAAAATTTTCATTATGGAATTACTGGTGTTGAGGTAGTTTCGCCGGAAGACTGCAGCCCGGGTTTATCTTCGGCAGCTTTCAGGTCCCAGGTTTCACGTATTTCCCAAAGTGGTCTTATCTCAATGGTTTTATTGAGGATATAAACGTCTTCAGCGAACTCGTCGGTGAGTAAATCCGCAGAATCCCAGATGCCGTTTTCGTTATTATCAACCAAGATTCGGGCTTTGTATCTTCCCGGTTTTAAAGCATTAAACGTAAATACCGCGGTTTTGCCTGTGGAAGAATAAGCAATCTTATTGTTATCCGTAAGAAGTTGCAGCCAGAATGTATTTTCCGGTATGTTGTCTAAGGTAAGCACCAGCGAACCGTAATTTTCGGTCTTATCCGCCTCGAAGTCAAAACGGTAAGATTTCGGGACCGAAACATAAAAAGAACTTAAACTTTCACGTGGAACCGTAAGCGAATATTTTTTACCTTCTTTAAATTCACTTTGAATGTTTACTTCAAAACGGTTGTTCTCATTAATCCGCGCAGTAAACGGCTGCGACAGACTGTCGGAGACCAAGGTCCACTTTTCGGGTTGGATGCTGTCGATAATGTAATTCGAAGAAATGGTAAAGCCGTCACCTGGTGCTAACAAATTACCTTTGTTATTTGAAAGTGTCAGCTCATTCCGCGTATTGTAACGGTAGAAAAGTGAGACAGAATCTTTCTTCAGGCCATCATCATAACTAAAGCGCAAATTTTCACTGGCCGAGATTCCCACATCCTGTTTCTGCGCATCGAACCAAATATGTACAGAATCTGATTTTGGCTTGTGTGTCACCTTATAATCCTGCAGTTTTTCATTTAAAGAAAGTACATTTACCGTTTGCGGATTGCCTTCAAATGTCATCAGGATTCCACCCGGCGCCTCCTTCATTTCCACATATTTCACCGCTTTTCGGGATGGATACAAGGTGAGATTGAGACCTGAAATATTTTTGTCCAAAACAACAGGTTCCTTTAAAAATGCAACATTTTCTTTTCCGGCATCATACACGGAGTTTGAATTTCCGTCTTCGAAGGCTAAAATACGATAAGTGCCCGGTGAAAGGTAGTTGAGTTCAAAATAGCCGTCCGGATCAGCTTTCGTTATATAATACGGCTTCTGGCGGTATTCCATAGAATCTTTTGCCGTATATAAACCTACTACCAAATCTTTTTCGGTAGAAACCGAAGTTTCTTCTGCCATCAGATCTTTCAGTTCGCCACTGATGTATAGGTCGTCTATTTTTTCACCGGTAGAAAAAGCAAAATTATAGTAGCGGAGCGGGTTACCCTCGTTGTTATCCTGAATAGCATTGCCAAAATTAAAATTATAAGTGGTGTTGGCCTGCAGGGTATCATCCCATTTGATGAGCAGATATTTATTTGCCAAGCCGGACGGGATGATCTTGGTCATCTTGCGCAGTGGTGGAGAAATAATAAGCTGTCTGTTGATGTCTTTCAAGGTGATATACTCATCAAAATCTATTCTGAGCTCACGGATGTCACGCGGAACGTTCACTCTCGAAGTATCAATATTTGAACCGACTACCTGCGGCGGCAAAGTGTCTTTGTCACCACCGACCGGCGATCCCACGCGTGCGCATGAAAAAAGCAGAAGACTCAGAAAAAGAAAGACAACTTTCTTCATTAAAAAGGTATTTGCGCAAAAATAAGAAATTATTCGCTGTAAGGCTCGCCGGCGTTTGTTTCCGGAGGTACCGCGGGAGCAATCGGTGCAGAATTTTCGTGCATCAGTTTCGCCAGTTTTTCGGTTTCTGCCGGAAAGTTTTCAAAAAGTCCTGAAAGTGCCAGCGACGTGTAAACTCTTTGCGAATATTTGTTGCCAATCGCAATTATGGTGACATTAGACTTCAACAGATGCGCAAACACAGAATTAGTACCGTGCCACCATCCGTTGTGGTACGTGAGTTTTTCGCCATTGTTGAAAATCTTCATCCGGAATCCGAGTCCATAATTATTCACGCCCGGACGCTCATTGCTGTACGGCTCAAAGACCATATTGTGAAGGTCTGCGCGAAGGAAATTTTTGGCATAAAGTGCCTTAGAGAAATTCAAAAGGTCACGTGGAGTGGTGTACACATTTTTGTCGCCGTAGATGGCATCAAGCCTGTCATAAGGATAAACTTTAGGCCCGCGCTGCAAGAAAGATTTCGCAGCCGTAGCAGTGTCTTTTTCCTGGAATATATACGTATCCTTCATTTTTAATGGCCGGAAGACAATTTGCTGCATCGCCTCCGGAAACGGAACGCCCGTCACTTTTTCCACCAGGGATGCAAGCAGCGCATAATTGGTGTTGCAATACATAAAACCTGTATCGGTGGGCCGCGAAAGCTCCGGTTTGTAACGGATAAGTAGATTTACGATGTCACGGTTGGTCAGGAATTTTTTAGAAACTTCTGCCGGTGCAGGAGAAATCTTTTCCACGAAATATTCATATTTGGGCAAACCGCTGCGTTGGTTCAGCAGGTTGAAAACAGTGACTTTTGGATACGGAAATCCCGGAAAATATTTTGAAAGCGGATCATGTAGGCCGATCTTGCCGGCTTCCACCAGTTTCAGTGTCGCGATTGCAGTAATTGATTTCGAAACCGATGCTACGTGCAGTGCCACTGTATCATTAATGGGCGCCTGTCTGTTATCCTGGCTGTAGCCACGGTAACTTTCGTAGATTATTTTGTCGCCTTTAGCTATGAGCAAGCTACCCCAAAGGTCCCCTTTTTCCCAAACCTTTTCGTAATAATTATCGATTACGCTGACGATCGAATCTTTGTTTTTCAGGCGGTTGTCTTTATTTTTAAAGATACCGTCGAGGTCTATTGCGCTGAAATTTGGAAGGTCCGTTGGCGGTACAGTTTCCTCATTTTGTTTGTTACATGAGAAAATCAGTAAACTGAAAAAAAGAAGTAGAAAAATCCTTCGGAATGTTGTCATTAAAAAGGCAGTTGAGCTTAAAAAGTGACGCAAGGTAAGAGGTTTTAAGCAGAAAAAGGTAAGACTGCCGTCATAAAAGAATGTTAATTTGGCTGAAATTTCGCTTTGATTTTATCGACGATCACCTGTGCGAGCATCTTTTTGCTTTGAACTGTCCACCCGGCAATGTGTGGTGTAACGATTACATTATCAGTATTTAAGAGGTAATTTAAGTCTTCATTTACAATCTCCAGGTTCTCAAATGACGGTTTTTCAAATTCCAGCACATCTAAACATGCACCTTTGATTTTTCCCGAAGTTAAAGCATTGACTAGGTCTTTCGTGTTTACGTTTTTTCCGCGCGCCGTATTCACCAAATAGAAATCTTTCTGCATTTCCGAAATCATTTTTTCATTCACAAAATGCAATGTTTCCGGCGTTTCGGGCAAATGAATGCTCAGTATGTCCGCTTCTTTTTTTAAATCTTCTAAGGAAACCTGTTCCGCGAATTCATCCGAAAGATCAGGCCGAATATCGTAGAATATTACCTTAACGCCAAAGCCCGAAAGTCTCCTGGCCACAGCTTTTCCCATCACGCCGTAGCCGATGACGCCAAGAGTTTTACCGCGAAGTTCGTCACCGCGGTTTTCCTCGCGTCGCCAAATGCCGTTTTTTACTTCCGAAGCAGCGATCTGAAGTCTGTGCATCAGCATCAGAAGCATCCCCAAAACATGTTCTGCAACAGAATCGCGGTTTCCTTCGGGTGAGTTGATGAGTTCGATTCCTTTGCTTTTCGCAAATTCACAATCGATATTTTCCATTCCGGAACCTACGCGTGCGATAAATTTTAGCTGTGTTGCGTTCTCGAGCAGATTTTGATCAATCGGAATCCGGCTGCGGATGATAATTCCATCATACACGGAGATTTTCTCGCAAATTTCCGCGTAAGTTGAACTGAAGTCATCTTCTATCATAAAGCCAGCCGCTGTCAGCTGGTCGGTAAGGAGCGGATGGTTTTTGTCAATTTGCAGAATTTTCATTCGAAAAGCTGTATAAAAAGGCGTTTTTTAGCTGCTGAAAAGCTTTTTAAGCTCGATGGAATCCGCCGCTTTCATTCGGCCAGAGAGAATCAGCGACAGTTCCTTACGTCGCAAAGCTGCATCAAACCTCTGTTTTTCCTCTTCCGTTTCAGGTTCCATCTGCGGAATCGGGATCGGCCTGTTAAACTCGTCGACCGCAACAAAGGTGTAGATACCCTCGTTGGTATGTATTTTTTTTTGATTGATAGGATCATCCAACCAAACATCGACGTAGATTTCCATCGAAGTAGAAAATGCCCGCGAAACTTTGGACTCCAGCACCACAATGCCACCTTCGGGAATAGGATGGTTGAATGAAACATGATTCACAGACGCTGTCACCACGCGGCGCTCGCAATGTCTTGCTGCTGATATAGACGCGCAACGGTCCATTTTAGCGAGCAGTTCGCCACCAAAAAGGTTTCTAAGGGAATTGGTTTCGTTCGGCAGTACGATATTCGTCATAACCGTCAGAGAATCAGCGGCTTTTTTTATTTTCCCCATCGTGTACTTTTATTTTTTAAAGATGTAGTGGCGTTCGCCGGATTTATTATGCTGTCTGTGACGCTTGGGTCTGATTTTATTTGAATTTGTAAAGAATCCGGACGGGAAGGTTTTACAACTTTCACCGGTGTAGGTTTCGGAGTTTCAAAATGGGTCCGTGCGCCGAAAATCAGTTCCGGTTTTGCGATACCTAAATAAAAGAGCACAGAAATAATTAAGATCAGTGGCAGAAGCCAATATGCAGATGTCCCAAGTTTATAATCTGCTTTCCGCGATTTGCCCGGCTTGGCGATTTTTGCAAGATTAATTTCTTCAAGACCGTAAAAATCTGGTGCGGTATTCTGCAGCCTCTCGCCGCGAAAGACGAGTGTGCTGTCATTTAGAAAAAACTTCCCGACGCCTTCTATCGCAAGGCTTTCCTCTTTCTGAAGTGCGGCTTTCCAGAAATTGACCTGTTTCAGGATTTCTGCAGCAGCTTCCTGCACAGAAATGCCTTTCCTGGACGCGAAAAACGCAGCAAAATCTTCCGTATCGGTACCGTCGGAATCGTCAAAGCCCACTTCAATACCGGGTGGTGAAATGGTTTTGGCGTCAGATTCTATCTGCGCAGGAATATTTTGAAGATAAAAAGTTCCGAAACCGGCAAATGAAAGCCGGCGGTTACTCTTCAGAAATTCTAAAATGAGAGATATAAAACCCATATCGTGCAAATTTATGCCTTTTGAAGCACTTTTTCAAAACAAATAAAGGCTGCAGAGCTGCAGCCTTTTAAATAAAATAAAAAAATGAAATTTATTTTCTGAATTTTACTGTCTCAGTTTGCTTAGCGCTGGCCCACGTAATTTCCGCTCACCAAAGAAGAATGTTTTTTTCATCACTGAGTTTTTAAGTTATTTAGAATTCAAAATTACGAAAAAGTGAAAGATTTACGTGTATTGTTAAGCTTCCATCAACTTATTTAAAACTGTAGCTCATCCCAAACATGAAATTGGTGCCGGCTTGCGAAAAGTACATGGGTCCATCATACACAAAGCCGTTGTTTACATATTTCTTGTTGAAAATATTATTGAGCAGCAATTTGAAATCGATTTCCGTTTTTTTGATATTCAAAGTATATTTTGCATTGAAGTCGGTTAGCCAATAATCTTTCAATTGCAGATTCTCGTTGTTCGTGTTATCAAGAAACTGCTTTCCAACATATTGATTTTGAATGCTAAAACTCAGTTTATTATTTGGAGTGTAATTCACTAAAAGATTTCCGATGAAGTTTGGGGAGAAAGAAATTGGTGTATCTCCCAAGATTTCAATTCCTTCGGAAGTTTCGTTCTTAAAGCTTTTATTCTCGCTCTTACTCAAGGTTACATTCCCCGAAAGGTTCACCTTTTCTGAAAGTTGCGCTAGTGCGCCCAATTCTACTCCCATTCGGTAACTTTGCCCGGAATTCACCCGAATAAATTCGCCTACATTATTGATCTGCCCATTTAAAACAAGCTGATTCACGTAGTTCATATAATAAAGGTTCCCTGTGAAAGAAACTTTCCCTGTTTTTTTCTCGATTCCCGCTTCGAAATCGTAGAGTTTTTCTGCTTCTGTTTGTGGGTTTGCAAAAAGATCATCACGGTTCGGTTCCCGGTGCGCAACGGCTGCGGAAATAAAAATTTTACCTGCCGGGATTTTATAATTGATTCCTGCTTTTGGGTTAAAGAAGGTCCATTTCTTATCGAGATTCACTCCTTCATCATCTCCTTGTTGTACAATTTTGGTGTCGTAGGTGATGTTTCTGAGCTGTAGATCTCCGAAAAACTCAAAACGGTTTTTTGTAACGATAAATTTTGCAAATCCCGCCACTTCATTTTTCAGCGAGTTGTTCCTGTAATATTCATGTTCATCGATTTGTGGGAAATACACGCCCGTCACATTTCCAAAATGACGCCCATAATATTGATTACCAACCAATCCGAAATTCAAATCCAAGTTTTCAAATTTCCCGTATAAAGTTGAAACTACTCCATAAAAATCATTATCTAACCATTTTTTTCTGATGAAATCGCTTCTTTTAATCTCGGTACCGGTTTGGAAAATATTGGGAAGATTGTATTTTGAAAATTTAACATCTTGCTTATAATTTTCGTAATAACCTTTGCCTTTGGTGTAGTGGAAAGTGGTTTCCATATTCCAACGGTCGTTCAGTTCCTGTTCCCACAAAAGCTGATAATGATTTTGTCGGTAATTATCGGTTTCATTATCATAAAAACCAATAATATTTTCCCAGTTCGCATCATAGATCGCCCCGGAATAGTTGAATTTTGGGTTGGTTTCCCAAGTTGCTTTATCGATTCCGTTCCAGGCTTGGTATGTTTTTTCTTTGCCTCCAAACGCCATCAAACGGATTTTGGTTCTGTTTTCTTCAAAAAGCGCGGTAAAGTTGTAAGAATTAAGATCAGAAAAAGCCCGGTCGATATATCCGTCAGAATGAATGTGGGTATAACGCCCCATCAATGACAGCCGGTCTTTCCAGAATTTACCGGAACCGATTTCGGCGGAGTATTTATAGGTGTTAAACGATCCGTAGCTGTTGTCGGATTTTATATAAAACTTCTCCTCCGGATTTTTAGAAATCACGTTGACACTCGCGCCAAAGGCAGAAACTCCGTTAGAAGATGTCCCTACACCGCGCTGAATGATGATTTGTGAAGCCGAACTGGTGAGATCCGGAACATTTACGAAAAAAGTTCCCTGGGATTCCGAATCATTGTACGGAATGCCGTTCATCATTACATTGATGCCGTTTCCACCAACACCACGAATTCTGAAACCTGTGTATCCAACGCCGTTTCCGGCATCTGACGTGGAAATTACGGAGGTTTGGTTTTTAAGTAAAATCGGCAGATCCTGACCGAGATTCTTGAACGCCAGATCGCGCTCAACATTGATGATTTCTTTTGAGACCGGAAGTCTTTTGGTGAAGTTTACGCTTTCAATGGTGTAGGTTTTCAGCGTGTCCTGCGACGTTTGCGCGTAGAAAATTGGCCCTGCAGCGAGGCCTAAAATAAAAAATCCTTTCATTCTTTTAATTTTTTTAAGATTAATTGAATAAAAGGGGCGATTAGATCAATGTAGCAATCTTTTTAATTTATCAATGTAACAATACAGGCTTGCTACATTTTTCAATTGTACATTTTAAATTCCCTAAACAGCATTACCTGTTCCAGGTTCATTGGGTATAATCTCAGCTTTTTACAGCACCCCTTTATTTCAGTGACGAAAGTACAATAAAATTTTAATATGCCTGGTTTTTAATGTCGATGAAAAAGTAGTTTTGACCATCTTTGGTCACTTCAAACAGCTGTGCGAGTTTCCAGCTGAAATTCCGCTTGATGTCGCTGTATTCGAACGGGACGATGACGCGGTTATTGATATCGATTATCCCAAAACGGTTGTTTTTTGCAGCAATGATCATCGGATTTTCAAGGTCGTCGCCTTCCAGTATGTGCAGATAATCGTATTGCGGATAGATCGTGAACTGCCGGTAATCTCCGGGGTTTTCAAAACGTGAATCTTCGATGATTCCATAATTATCGTTGAAAACATAGGCATGAAACAGCTGCTTCCGAAACTCGTGCGGGCATTTTCCCAAATCATTGTCCCGGTAGGCATAGACGCGTTTTCCAGCACGGTTGATCCTGTAATCTTTACCGAGATATCTTACTGCCGCATATTTTGCCGATCCAAAAACACGGACTTTCGGATTTGGGGAATTCTGCAGCTGACAGTCTTCTGCGAAGAAGCCTACATTGCTGTACAGATGCGGGATTATGACCTTTCCTTCGGTGTTGATAAAACCGAATTTCCCGTCTGATTTTTGTGGGATAAGAAGCGTTTCGTTCTTATCTTTTTTAATGTTTTTGTGTACATCAGCAGATTCATCCCTGGGTTGAACCTTGGCAGTCGATTCCTGAGCGTAGCCGTTTCCGGAAAGCCAAAAGGTCAACATCAAAACTGAAAATATTTTTAAAAAGTCCATTGGTTCACTTGGTTTAAATGAAGGCAAAATTAGCCATTTAAAAATTCCTGAATATGGCAAACAGGATAATGACACCTAATACAATCAGAATAGCCCTGTAACCGAAAAAGATAGTTCTGGTTTTAGGCCATCTCTTTTTTGCAAAATCGGTGTAGAATAGCATTGCCGCAAGAATGTACGGTATTGAGATCACCAACAGTGGGTTATAAGTGAAAGCTTCCTTTAAATTTAAATGTAGAATAGCATGCACGGCACGCTGTGAGCCACAGCCCGGACATTGCAATCCGGTAAGCGAGAGAAAGGGACATTTAGGAAAAAACTGGTAAACCGCCGGATCAAAGTGATAATACAGGATTGCGCAACTGACAATTCCGACCGCCAAGATCCACGGTAAAATTTTGCGCGTGGTTTTATTCTGCTGCTGCACCTAGAAAAGCTAAACCTCCAAATACGATTAAATATAAAAATCCACCCAGGACGCCTACAACAACGGAAATAAGGACCATCGTTTTAGCCGTTTGTGCAGCGCGCTGTGCTCCCGCCACGTCACCCTGCGCAAATTTTCCTTCTACGCCGGCTGCATTGATGATTCCGACGATGCCCAATGGCAAACAGCAAAACAAGGTTACCAAAATAGATTCTACCAGCCAGTTCTTTGGCGGAAAACCCGAAGGCCTGCGCTCAGCGCCCATACTTTCATTTGAAAATTCCATCAATATTTTTTTTAAAAGTAAGCAAAAATAGATTTCCGGCATCGCTTCAACATATTTTCTGTATGACTAAAACCATTTAAAACCTAAAAATGTCGTAATTTTGAGTTTCCTAAACTTTTAAAAAATACTTTAGACATGATATTTGATTTTGATATGATTCAGTCGGTCTATGCGCGTTATCCTGAAAGGATTGCCAAAGCCCGAGAAATCGTTGGAAAACCCCTTACACTCTCGGAGAAAATCCTTTTTACCCATCTTTGGGAAGGTAACCTGAGCCAGCAATATGAGCGTGGGAATTCTTATGTAGACTTCGCGCCAGACCGTGTTGCGATGCAGGATGCTACCGCACAGATGGCCTTGCTCCAGTTCATGCAGGCCGGCAAAGCAAAAGTTGCTGTTCCTTCTACGGCGCATGCGGATCACCTTATTCAGGCGCGTGTAGGTGCGGAAGCCGATTTGCAGGATAGTATCAATAAAAACTCCGAAGTTTTCAATTTTTTAAGTTCTGTATGCGATAAGTACGGAATCGGATTCTGGAAGCCGGGCGCGGGAATCATTCACCAGGTAGTGCTCGAGAATTACGCATTTCCGGGCGGTATGATGATCGGAACAGATTCACACACTGTGAATGCCGGTGGTTTAGGTATGGTGGCCGTAGGTGTAGGGGGCGCTGATGCAGTAGATGTCATGGCTGGCATGGCCTGGGAACTTAAAATGCCGAAACTTATCGGTGTGAAGTTGACAGGCAGACTCAACGGTTGGACTTCCGCAAAAGACATCATCCTGAAAGTGGCAGGTATCTTAACTGTAAAAGGTGGAACCGGCTGCATCATTGAATATTTTGGCGAAGGTGCTGAAAGCCTTTCTGCGACCGGAAAAGGAACAATCTGCAACATGGGAGCTGAGGTAGGTGCTACGACGTCTACTTTCGGATATGATGATTCTATGAGAAGATATCTTGCCGCTACCGGACGACAGGCCATCGTAGATGCTGCTGATAAAGTGGCAGAACACCTGACCGGCGATGCAGAGGTCTATGCAAATCCTGAACTGTACTTTGATCAGGTGATTGAAATAAATTTAGATGAACTTACGCCGCACCTGAACGGTCCGTTCACGCCCGATTTGGCTACGCCAGTATCTGAGTTTCGTGCGAAAGCCGAAGCAAACGGCTGGCCGCTTGACGTAGAATGGGCTTTGATTGGTTCTTGCACCAATTCATCTTACGAAGACCTTTCACGCGCAGCTTCGATTGTAGAAGATGCCGTAGCTAAAGGTGTAAAGCCTAAAGCAATTTTAGGAATCAACCCAGGTTCAGAGCAGGTGAAATATACTGCGGAACGTGACGGATTCCTCGATTCTTTCAGAAAATTTGAATCAGCGAGAATTTTCACGAACGCTTGTGGGCCATGCATCGGTCAGTGGGATCGTGAAGGTGCTGAGAAAGGAGAGAAAAACTCCATTATCCATTCATTCAACAGAAACTTTGCAAAAAGAGCGGACGGAAACCCAAATACGCACGCCTTCGTTGCTTCTCCGGAAATGGTAGCTGCGATCGCGATTTCAGGTCGTCTGGATTTTAACCCGATTACCGATACACTGACAAACCAGAACGGTGAGCAAATTCGTTTGGACGAACCTAATGGTTTTGAATTGCCTGCTAAAGGTTTTGATGTAGCCGACAATGGTTACCAAGCACCTTCTGAAGACGGTTCGCAAGTTCGTGTTGACGTTAATCCTACGTCTGACAGACTTCAGTTGCTTACGCCTTTTGAGCCGTGGGACGGCAGAAATATTACAGGAGCGAAACTCTTAATCAAAGCGTTCGGAAAATGTACGACAGACCATATTTCAATGGCTGGACCTTGGTTGAAATACCGCGGACACCTTGATAATATTTCAAATAACATGTTGATTGGCGCTATCAACGCTTACAACATGGAAACGAACAGCGTGAAAAACGGTCTTAACGGCGAATATGATGAGGTGCCAAATGTGGCGCGCGCTTACAAGGCAGCCGGCATCCCAACCATCGTTGTAGGTGACCAAAACTATGGTGAAGGTTCTTCACGTGAGCACGCTGCAATGGAACCGAGACATCTTGGTGTACGTGCAGTTTTGGTGAAGTCTTTTGCGAGAATTCACGAGACCAACCTTAAGAAGCAGGGTATGCTTGCGCTGACTTTTGACAATGTTGATGATTATGACAAGATCTTCGAAGATGACACAATCAACTTCCTTGATTTAGATCAGTTTGCACCCGGACGCCCGGTACAGCTCGAGTTTCAGCATGCCGACGGAACGAAGGACATCATCCTTGCAAACCATACGTATAATGCGCAGCAAATTGGCTGGTTCAGAGCTGGTTCAGCTTTAAATCTGATTGCTGAAGAAGCAAAAAACAATTTGTAAGAAATATTAAAACCTTATAAAAACAGAAAACCGTACTGATCCAGTGCGGTTTTTTTGTGCTTTGTTTTTAAATAAATAACGGAAACAAAAATTTAATATCTCAAATAAGTTAATTCCCGCACAGTATGCAGGCTTTTGTAACAATTTACCGCTTTCATGGTCTAATTGAAGTAAATTAAATTCAGTAGCTTATCCATTTATGAAAAAATCAATCGTAATTCTTTCTATTACCTTTCTTAATTCCTATGCGCAGGAAAAACCCAAAACAGACCGCGAATCTACTATTGAAGGAGTTACTGTAGTAAAAGCTAAAAAAGCGGTTGAGCAGAAAGCCGACCGTACCATTTTCGACTTTTCCGAACAACCCCAGCTCAACTCCGGCACGCTGATGGAAGGTGTGAAGAAACTTCCGGGTCTGGTGGTAACCGATCTCGCCGGAATGATGTACCAGGGAAAAATCCTCGATGTGTTTATGGATGGCCGGCCGCTGAATATCAGCTCAAATGAACTCAATGGTTTTTTGGAAGGTATGCCCGCGAATTCTGTTGAACGTATCGAAATCATTACGCAGCCGGGAGCGGAATTTCCCGCAACTTCAGGTGGCGCCATCCTGAATATCATCACTTCTAAAACGGCCAAAAATTACCTTTCCGCAACCTACTCCGGGAATTATAGTTTTACAGATTATGACAGGTTGAGAAGCCGAACCAATAATTCATTAAGCTTAAATGCGAAAAACAAATATTTCGGGTGGCAGCTTAATGTGGGCCAAAATTACCGCGAGAATCTGATGTTTGCCGCACTAGATGACCTCTCCACGACAAGAACTGATGGCCGCCGCCGCGGCTATTTTGCGAAAGCCGCCATGACTTTTGATATCGCTTCAGACCGTCTCTTGCTGAACTATGACATCTACCACAACAATAATGACAATTATACCTTCAGCACCGGACGGTATTTCGGAACGCCTTTCCAGAGCGAAGATGATGCGAACACCTTTAATGTCCGTCATGAAGCCGTAGCCACTTACCAAAAAAGGTTCGCTGATAAGAATAAAAAACTGGATTTTAAGTATAACCTAAGCAATTCGTCGTCAGAATTTGAGCAGATCAATCGTCTGCAGAATAGTGCGGTACTGCAAAATAATTCTGAAATGAATGTTTCGACGTTTAAAGTAGATTATTCACAACCGCTGAATATTCTGGATGAAGGTAAGATGAGTTTCGGTGGATTGTATGATATACAGAACTTCACCACAGAAAGCGAAGGTATCACGAATCTCGATTATGAGCGCCAAACGGCTTCCACCTATCTTGAATTTCAGACAAAATTTAAAAAGTTCGATTTCATTTTGGGCACGAGAGCCGAAAATTATGATATTTCGGGCATTTCGAGAGCTTTTGACACCAGCGGGAATCTGGTCGAAAAAGATTTGATTCCGTTTAATAAATTCCAGTTTTTCCCAAATTCCAGCGTGCAGTATAATTTTGTTCCGAAGATTTACCTTGCGCTTAATTACAACCGCAAAATTACACTCCCGGGAATTTCTGCCCTTAATCCGAACAACAGCATTTACCAGAACGGAAACACCGTGACAACCGGTAACCCGAATCTCCAACCCACGATATTCGACAATTATGAAGTGAAAGTTTCGATGTTCGATTACGCTTTTATCGGCTACAGCGCGAGTAATGCAAAAAACCAGGTTATGCAGCTCGTAACGCGCGAAAAAGTGACAGATCCAGCGACTGGACTTGAAAATGAATACATCAGAAACCGTCAGGAAAACATCTCGGAAGTTACGGTTCACAATTTCAATGTGGGCTTACCAATTCCTTTAATGATATTTTCTACGCCTCTGAAGGAAATCATGAATTTCAATTTCAACCCTGATAAGATCAATTTCATCTACGTTTATGCGGCTTATCAGAAACACGTGCTGCCTGATATCGACACCAAAGGATTTCTGATGCTGAATCTCAACTCGCAGTTCATTCTGCCCAAAGACATTAAGCTTGCCATCAATTATTTCGTGATTCCGCGGAATGCGAATTATTACTATTTCCAGACGGTGAATCCGGTGGGCAACAATATTGATGTGACGCTCTCGAAGAAATTCATGAAAGACAGATTGAGCGTTTCGGTGTTTGCAAATGATATTCTGAATGGTCAGCAAATGTCTTTCCGGTCACTTACAGCACAGCCGAATGTGGTTTTGATGAACAAATTTGACAGCAGGAACTTCGGTTTTTCGGTAAATTATAAGATCCCAACCAAAAACAAACTGGCGAAAGAAGCCCCAAATTTGCTGAATCAGGAGAAAAAAGAAGATGGCGGAATGATAAATCCGCTTCCATAATCCGCCAAAAAAACCGTGACTTTCTGCACGGTTTTTTTTGTTTCTATTTTTCGCAAGCCTGCCACACGGGATCTTCTTTCGGAACAGGTGCAGTAATCACCACGTTTTCCTTGGTCACAGGGTGGGTGAATTCAAGTTTCCTGGCGTGGAGATGTATGCCACCGTCAGGATTTGAGCGCGGTGCTCCGTATTTCAGGTCACCTTTAATAGACGCTCCAATTTTAGAAAGTTGCGCGCGGATTTGGTGATGACGGCCGGTTTCGAGGTCTATTTCCAAAAGCATGAAATTGTCGAGCTGTCTGATGACTTCGTAATTGAGGATGGCTTCCTTCGCGTTGTCGGTTGCTTTGGTGAAAACAGTCGATTTATTTGTCTTTTCGTTTTTCTGTAGATAATTGATTAGGCGCGCAGATTGCGGAATATCGCTCTTCGGCACCACCGCCCAATAGGTTTTTTTGATCTCGCGGTCTTTCACCATTTTGGTCAACCGCGTCAGCGCTTTAGAGGTCTTAGCGTAAATCACAAGTCCTGAAGTTGGCCTGTCAATGCGGTGTACGAGTCCTAAAAATACATTTCCGGGCTTTTGGTCGCGGTTTTTTATATGATTTTTAATGAGTTCAAGTATAGATTTATCGCCGGTCTTATCACCCTGAACAAGTTGGCCCACCTTTTTGTTGATGACCAAAATATGATTGTCTTCAAATATGATCTGATCTTCGATATTACTTTCGTTTTGCCTCTCCATTATTTATAGAGCCGTGTTTTTTATTTAATTAAATGCTTGAGATAACCGGAAAGAAAGAGTTTCTGCGATTCGAAAGCCAAATCCTCTAAATCCAGATTTTCAGGTTTGAGCCAAACGGTTTCCGAAACTTCAGCAAGATCCAGTTCAACATCGAATTTTTGATCCGTTGCATATTCGTAAAACAAATCCAAAGTATTGTAATCGATCCCGTTATAATGATATACGTTTGGTAAACTGCCTAAGTGTTTTAAGCCGGACGGATCAATATTGTAGCTAAGCTCTTCCGAAATTTCACGTACGCAGGTGACTTCGGCGCTTTCTTTTGGATCCACGAAACCACCGGGAAGGTCCAGTTTGCCTTTCATCGGTTCCTGGCTGCGGCGTGTGAAGAGAATTTCGTCGTTATATTTAATCAAGACCGCTACTGCGCCGGCAACATTATGAAATAAACTGAAATCGCATTCAGAACAACTCCATTTTTTCTCACCATCCCACTGCAGCGTTTCCCGTCCACATTTCATACAATACCTCAGTGCGCTCATTTAAACCTTGTTTCGCGGATGATAATTGAGGATGACATCCCGAAGTTCTTCGTTTTTCAGGTGTGTGTAAATTTCTGTAGTTGTAATACTTGAGTGACCCAACATTTCCTGGATATACCGCAGATCCGCACCATTCTGCAGTAGGTGCGTCGCAAACGAGTGGCGGAACGTATGCGGTGAAATTTTCTTGTTAATTCCGGCTTTTTCCGTTAATTCTTTAATGATAATAAAGACAATCACACGGGACATTGCCGAACCGCGACTGTTCAGAAAGAGGATGTCCTCACACTTTTTGTTGACTTTATATTTGCTGCGAACCTCGGTGATATACTGTTTGATAAGTTTCGCTGTAAAATGGGCAAGCGGTACAAACCGTGATTTATCACCTTTTCCGTCTACTTTTAGGTATGATTCTTTAAAATTTATGTTTGAAATTTTAAGGTCGATCAGCTCGGAGACTCGTAAACCACAGCCGTAAAGCACTTCGATCATGCAATGATTGCGGCGACCTAAATCTGTAGAGAGATTGATGGCTTTGATGATGCGTTCCACATCCTGAAAACTTAATGTGTCCGGAAGATAAAACCCGAGTTTAGGGCTTTCAAGCAGCGTCGTAGGATTGTCTTCGCGGGCCTCGTCTTCAGCTAAATATTTAAAAAAAGCTTTAATAGAAGAGATCCACCGAGCCTGAGAACGCTCGCTGAATTTCTGCTTGGAAAGCTGGAAGAGATATTCCTGCAGATTTTCATACGAGATTTCCAGAGGGCCCACATCCAGTGTTTCTTCGGCGTAGCTCTGTAACTTCCGGATGTCCCGCAGATAGGCATCAAGGGTATTGTCGGAAAAATTCCGTTCGTACTTCAGAAACTTTTCGAAATCCTCTATTTTTTCCTTCCAGGTCATTTTGTTGGGTTTTAGCTTAATAGTTCCTTGGCAATCCTCAGTACAGAAACGCCATGTTCCTGCAGGAATTCTATACCTGCATTGTCCGAATATTCGTCTACGTAGACCACTTTTTTTATTCCGGCCTGCACGGCAAGCTTGCTGCAGTCTTTGCACGGCGAAAGTGTAAGGTATAATGTAGCATCCATAGCCGATTGCGTCGAGCGCGCCAGTTTCAGGATCGCGTTGGCCTCTGCGTGCAGCACATACCAGTGGGTTTTTCCCAACTCGTCTTCACAGCAGTTGTCAAATCCTGAGGGCGTTCCGTTGTAGCCGTCTGAAATAATCATGCGGTCTTTCACGATTAGTGCGCCAACCTGGCGCCGCTTGCAGTAGGACAGTTGTGCCCATTCCATCGCCATTTTCAGATAGGCGATGTCGAATTTTGTAGGTTCCAAATGATATCTGTTAAAATGCTGGTTTTCTTTTTTCAAGAAACGCGGCTACGCCTTCTTTCTTGTCTTCCATCTCGAAAAGTTGCCCGAACGACTTTATTTCCGCGTCAAATCCTTTTTCAGTGTCTGATAGGTTTACCGCCTCGATTGCTTTGGAAATGGCCATTGGCGAATTCCGTACAATTGTCGTAGCAAGTTCCAATGTTTTTGGCAGCAGATCTTCCGGACTAAAAACCTCGTTTACAAGTCCAATCTCTTTCGCGCGCGCTGCAGGCAGCATCTTAGCGGAAAAGATAAGTTCATTCGCCAGGCCTTTACCTACCAGTTTCGGCAGGCGCTGTGTTCCGCCATATCCGGGAATAAGTCCTAAGGTAACTTCCGGCAGACCGAGTTTAGCGTTTTCTGAAGCATATCTGATGTGGCATGCTAAAGCGAGTTCAAGTCCGCCTCCGAGTGCAAAACCGTTAACAGCGGCAATCACGGGTTTATTGAGGTTCTCGATCTTATTAAACAAAATATTCTGCCCGTTTCTCGCCAATTCCTCTGCCTCGGGCGTTTTAAAGTCCGAAAATTCTTTGATGTCTGCACCCGCAACGAAAGATTTCTCTCCGCTACCGGTTAAAACTATTACTCGTATCTGATCATCTTCATTAAATTTTCCGAATGCGTCGCTCAGTTCACTTATGGTCTTTGAGTTCAGTGCATTCAGGCTTTGTGGTCTGTTAATGGTGATGATCGCAATACGTTCCTGAATTTCTGTAAGGATATTTTCGTACATGCTTAAATTCTGTTTGTTAATGGTTTATGTTTCTGTTGACTTAGCCGGGATAAAGTCGGTGTCTTTAAATCAAATTAGAGCGAATGGCTCATCATATTAGCATCGATATTCACCTGCAAACCGGTCGCTACCTTCATCCCGAGTTCTATATTCGCACGGAAAAGGTGGCACAGCTGACGGTTGATGATGTTTTTTGCGTCGCTTCCTTCTATTTGCTGCATCTCTTCGACGATGTTTCTGATCAAAATCTGCCGTTCGGCATCATTCAGAACTTTAGAAAAGAAAAGGCCGGGTTGGGTATAGTGATCACCTTCGTTGTCATATTGGTCCGGCTTAAACGAAATGCTTTGTGCTACGTCATCCATCGCATGATATTTAGGGGAAGAAAAATCCTGATTGACAGGTAATTGCTCTGCATTTAGGCCTAAACGGTGGCGCTGCGCATCAGCGTATGAAAAAAGACGTGCCTGCAAAATTTTATCCGGTGACAAACCGATGCCGGAAATGGTATTGGCAGGGGAAAGTGCCGCCTGCTCCACATCATCAAAATAGTTGGTCGGAATCTCGTTAAGCTCAATTTCGCCGACTTCAATAAGCGGGAAGTCCTCATGCAGCCAAACTTTGGTAACATCAAAAGGGTTCCAGCGGGAAGTTTTCGCTTCTTCTGCGGTCATCACCTGTATCGCTAAAGTCCATTTCGGGAAATTCCCGGTGTTTATCGAACTTAAAAGGTCAATATGCGCAAAATTATGCTGTGTGCTTCCACCGTTGAAAGCGTGTGCGCCCTGTTGGCTGATCAGATGAAATTTAACCCAGAATCTTTCCGAGTTTCTATTGATCAAAGAAAAAGTATGTGTGCCATAGCCGTGCATTTCGCGGAAGTTTGCCGGCACGCCACGGCCCGACATCAGCATCAGCAAAACATGCAGAGATTCAGGATGTGCGCTGTAGAAATCCCATTTTTTTGCTGCGGAGCGCAGGTTTGTACTCGCGTCCGGACTTTGTGCACGCATATACTCTGAAAAATGCTGTGGCTCTTTGGTGAAAAAAACAGGCAAATTATTTCCTACCAGATCCCAATGGCCTTCTTCTGTATAAAACCTTAGCGAAAAACCGCGCAGGTCACGTTCAGCATCAGAGCTGCCTTTTTCGCCGTGCATCGTAGAAAAGCGCGTAAATACGCGGCATTTAGTACCGATTTTTGAGAATAGTGATGATTTGCAATAATTAGAAATATCATGAGTGACGGTGAAAGTACCGAAGGCGCCGCTTCCTTTAGCGTTCGTCACCCGTTCGGGAATTTTGCGCCGTACAGAGCGCGCTACGCTTTCACCCACCAATAAATCAGACAAGCCGAGAGCGGGTTGTGTAATCTTCTGAGAATCATTAAAGTTATGGTCAGGGCTCATGAAAAAAAATTGTTGTGCAAATTTACGGAATTTGAACTGAAAGTTGCGGATTTCGATTAAAATAGAGAAAACAGCTTACATTTGCAGCAGAAAAATTTACTTTTATGAATATTCAGCAGTTGGAATATCTTATCGCCGTGGATAAGTTTAAACATTTTGGGCGTGCTGCGCAGTCCTGTTTTATTACGCAGCCTACGCTCAGTGCGATGATTCAGAAATTCGAAGACGAGTTGGATGTGAAAGTTTTTGACCGTACAACGCATCCCATCCGTACTACCGACGTTGGAACACACATCATCGAAGATGCCAAGCGCGTCATCGATGCCGTGAACGAACTTCGGAATAAGGCCAGCTTGCTGAATAATGTTCTTGCCGGAAAACTGAACCTGGGCATTATACCTACGATTTCAAGCTACATACTGCCGGCTGAGATTTTTGATTTTCTCAAAGAAAACCCAAAGATAGAGCTCGATGTGAAGGAAATGACTACGGACAATATCATCAAACTGCTGAAATCCGGTGAATTGGATGCGGGCATTATTTCCACACCATACGATGCGGCAAACGAATTCTTTCAGGATTTCCTTTTTAATGAGGAACTGATGGTTTATTCATCTGAAAGTCAAAGCAAAGACACTTTTGTTCTTCCGGAAGAGGTGAACAACAGTAAGGTGTGGCTTTTGGAGGAGGGAAATTGCCTTCGGACGCAGTTCGAGAACATCTGTATGCTGAAGGAAAACTCTTTAAAACCGCAAAATCTGGAATTCCTGGCTTCTAATATCAGCACTCTTATCCAAATGGTTGACCGCGTTGGTGGTCTCACCGTATTGCCGGAACTTGCCGTGCCGCAACTTTCAACGGAACAGAAGGAAAAAGTGGCGCGTTTTCGCAAGCCTTTCCCGTTCCGGGAGGTGAGTTTGATCTATTACAAACCTACTTATAAACAAAAGATTCTGGATCAGATGGCGGATTCGATCCGCAATTCGCTTCAGGAAAAACTCAACTACAACCGCAGCCCGGAAGACTTTGAAAGTGTGCAGCCGCAGTAATGTTGCAGCGGTATGGTTTAATTTGTAATCTGCATTATTTGTAGTAAATTTGCCTCCGATAATTCGAGAGGAAAAATTTGACTGATTGCAACCTCACTAAAAAATGCTAAAACAGAATTTCTATTTTAGTTTCTTTTGTAATCACTCCCTTTTTTTCTTTAATATTTTAATTAAAAAATCAAAAGAAATATGTCCTATTTATTTACGTCCGAGTCTGTATCAGAAGGCCACCCGGATAAAGTGGCCGACCAGATTTCAGATGCACTGATCGATCATTTCCTGGCCTATGACCCCTCTGCGAAGGTAGCTTGTGAAACGATGGTTACCACCGGCCAGGTAATTCTTGCCGGAGAGGTGAAGTCTTCTGCCTATCTTGATGTTCAGGATATTGCGAGAAAAGTGATCAACAATATTGGCTATACCAAAAGCGAGTATATGTTCAATGGTGATTCCTGCGGTGTGATTTCTGCGATACATGAGCAGTCACCGGATATCAATCAGGGTGTAGACCGTGTGTCAGATCATGCAGATTTTGAAACGAAGGCCAACGCTCAGGGTGCTGGTGACCAGGGAATGATGTTTGGGTATGCTACGAATGAAACCGAAAACTACATGCCGCTGGCGCTGGATTTAGCACACACCATCTTGCGCGAACTTTCGGCTTTGAGACGCGAAAGTAACGCTATTTCTTATCTCAGACCAGATGCAAAATCGCAGGTGACTATAGAATATTCTGATGATCACAAACCTATCCGCATAGATTCAATCGTGGTTTCTACGCAGCACGACGAGTTCGGCAGTGAAGAAGCGATGCTGGCTAAGATTGAAAAAGACATCATTGAAATCCTGATCCCGAAAGTGAAAGCTGCACAAAAGCGTGAGGTACAGGAACTCTTCAATGATCAGATAAAATACCATATCAACCCAACCGGAAAATTCGTTATCGGTGGGCCGCACGGTGATACAGGACTTACCGGCCGTAAAATCATCGTGGATACATACGGTGGAAAAGGCGCGCACGGTGGAGGTGCATTTTCGGGGAAAGATCCATCGAAAGTTGACAGAAGCGCTGCTTACGCGGTGCGTCATATCGCTAAAAATCTTGTAGCTGCCGGGGTGGCAGATGAGGTTCTGGTTCAGGTTTCTTATGCGATAGGTGTAGCTGAACCTTGCGGACTGTTCGTAACGACTTATGGTACTTCAAAAGTTGATTTTACAGACGGTGAAATAGCTGAGAAACTTAAAGGCATCTTTGACCTTAGACCTTACGCTATCGAGCAGAACCTGAAACTGCGAAATCCGATTTACCTTGAAACAGCATCTTACGGACACATGGGAAGGTCGCATTATGTTGCCAGTAAAACATTTAACAAAGGCAAGGACAATGAAAAGACGATTGATAATCTTGAATTTTTCACCTGGGAAAAACTGGATAAAGTAGAAGAGATCAAGAAAGCTTTTGAACTTTAATACAAAATAAAAAAAACCGAACTGCTTTGCCTGTGCAAAGCAGTTTTTTTTACCTTTACCATTTACACCAAATATAAAAATGGCTAGATATTTCTTACTCCCGCTTTTCCTGATGATGTGTTGTTCGCCCCTTCTTCGTGGGCAGATGGCCGTGCATAGGCTGCTGCATGCCGGCTATGTTTACCAGAACCAAAGTTTCGGTGAAGTAGGAGGGCGACTTCTTTTTCTGGAGAACGATGATGTAGTGTACCGCCTCGGTGCCTCTGCATTGATGGGTTCTGCAAACGGGGAGTTCGCCATCATGCCCAAAGTGCAGGGAGATATTTTACTTAATTTTGAGCGTAACGTAGATTTTTATCATTCCTACTATTTTTTGGCAGGCGCAGAAGTCACGACCAAATACGCAGCTCCGAAAATAGGTGCGACACTTTTCGGCCTGATTGATGTTACCGGCGGATATGCGTTCCCGATCGATAAAAAGGGCATCAACGGGAAGGAATTGAAAGGTTTTAATTTTAACTTTACAGTCAACCTTCCGCTCGTCATGTTGCAGGATTTGAGCCGATAATTAATTTTCTTTAAAAGATTCAAAAAAATTAACAGTGTATTAACTTTTTTATTACTTTTACAGACCTAATTCAAAACAAACCTCTATAGATTAAATAACTCTACTTCTGTAAAACCGGACCTCGGAAAACCAACTGTGAAAGTTGGCAGCAATTCGGTTTTTAAAATGAAGCAAGTTATGAAAACACATACAGATAGCAGGTTGATCTCAGACTATCGCAGCGGTAACGAAAAGTCCCTCGCCATACTGATCGAGCGACACCAGAAAGACCTTTTTTCCTTTATTTTCTATAAGCTGATGGATGAAGAGTTGGCTAACGACATCTTCCAGGATACTTTTATGAAAATAATTGTCACCCTAAAAGAAGGGCGATATAATGAAGAAGGCAAGTTCATCCTTTGGGCTAAACGCATCGCCCACAATCTCATTATCGATCATTACAGGCTGAAGAGCAAACACGTGAAAGTTTCTGAGACATCTTATGAAAATGATGAATTCTCTATTTTTGACCTTATCGCAGGAAGTGAGGAAAACATTGAGGAACAGCTTATCAGCAAGCAGATCAAAGATGATCTGATGAAGATGCTCATATATCTTCCCGAGAACCAGCAGGAAGTAATCCGTCTGCGTTTCTTCGATGGGCTCAGTTTCAAGGAAATCGCAGATCATACAGACAGCAGCATCAATACCACGCTCGGCCGCGTGCGTTATGCCCTTATCAACCTACGCAAAATAATGGATGAGCACAAGATAATTTTGACGCGCTGATACTATTTGGCAGTTTCTTCCGTTTTTAGTGAAAACCATTTAGCCTATGAAAAAAAATGACACTTTAAACGAAAAACTATTGAAACCAAAAAAACACACCATTGATTTTCTCCTGAGTTTTTCCAAAAGCATACATGTGCTGAAAACTAAAACCAAAAACCAGGTCGTGGTGAAGAACTAAGGTTTAATTTACCTAATTTTGTGCTGTATGAAGATGCAGCACATTTTTTTTGACCTCGACAATACCCTTTGGGATCACCGCCATAACGCGTACCTCACACTTAAGGAAATTTTTGAACGCGAAAAGGTTCGGGACAAGTATAACATCCACTTCGAGGAGTTTCACAAAGAATACTTTACCATTAACGAACGTCTGTGGGCGCAGATCCGGGATGGCGAAATAGACAAAGAACATCTGCGTAAACACCGCTTTCACGATTCTTTCCTATTTTTCGGCATCGATGATTTCACCTTGGCGCAAACCTTTGAAAAAAATTTTTTAGATGAAATACTGAATTATAACGACCTTGTGGAGGGTGCGTTCAGCTTGCTGGAATATCTTTCAGACAAAGGCTACACGCTGCACATCCTTTCAAATGGTTTTGAAGAGGTGACGTACCGCAAATGTGAACTTTCAGGCATAAAGAATTACTTCAAAACCATCACCAGTGCCGATGAGATCGATGTCCGCAAGCCGAATCCGGAGATTTACGCGTATGCGTTGAATAAAGCCGGTGCAAAGATTGAGGAATCTGCTATGATCGGTGACGACTGGATTGCCGATGTGGAGGGCGGAAAAGCCTTTGGACTGAAAGTGGTTTTCTTTGATGTCTTTAATGACAATTATGAAGCGGAAGGTGTCACTGTCATTAAGAAATTAGCAGAACTCAAAGATATATTCTGACCCTCCCGAAAGCTCATCAGGACGTTTGGACAAAAACATACAGGTCTTTTAAACAAAACATACGGACGTTTTCACTGAAGCGTCCGTATGTTTTTTAATGCTTTTCAGCATGAATATTTCAAACGCCAAGGCTTTCTCTTACACGCGCCAGCGTTTCCGCTGCAATCTTTCTGGTTTTTTCGGCCCCTTCCTGCAGTTTGTTCTCCAGTTCGTGGAGGTTGTTCATATAATAACTGAAGAGTTCACGCTCTTTTTGGAACCGTGTTAAAATTAGATTCAAAAGCTCCGTCTTTGCATGTCCGTAGCCAAAATTGCCCGCAAGATACTTTGCTTCCAGTGCAGCTGTTTCTTCCGGCGAAGCGATGAGTTTGTAAATCGCAAAAACTTTGTCGGTTTCGGGATCTTTTGGCTCCTCGAGCGATTTAGAATCTGTCTCGATGCTCATCACCTGTTTTTTAAGCTGTTTCTCCGGAAGGAAAATGTTGATGATGTTGCCGCGTGACTTAGACATTTTGTTCCCGTCCGTACCGGGCACATATTTGGTATCTTCCTGTAGCTCCGCATTCGGCAGCACAAACACCTCACCCATCTGATGATTGAAGCGTGAGCCCATGTCTCTGGCCATCTCCAGATGCTGCAGTTGGTCTTTACCGACCGGTACCACCTCTGCATCATAAAGCAGGATATCTGCGGCCATCAGCACCGGATAGGTGAAAAGGCCGGCATTTACGTCTTCCAGACGGTCAGCTTTATCTTTGAATGAATGCGCCAGCGTAAGTCTTTGGTACGGAAAAAAGCATGAAAGATACCACGAAAGTTCACAGACTTCAGGGATGTCGCTTTGCCTGTAAAAAAAGGTTTTTTCAGTATCGAGGCCACATGCGAGCCACGCAGCCGCAATTTCGTACGTATTTTGTTTAAGTTCTGCCGCATTTTTTATCTGCGTTAATGAATGCAGGTTCGCGATGAACAGAAAAGATTCGTTATCCGATTTTTTTGATAGTTCGATGGCGGGGATTATGGCGCCCAGAAGATTTCCAAGGTGCGGTGTACCCGTTGCCTGTATACCGGTGAGGATTCGTGACATTTATCGAAATGTTTGGTTTGAAAAACATGATTATTTAAAGAAGATTACCTCTTCGTAGGATCTAAAAATCCATCCCTTCCGGGAAAGCTTTCTTACGGAAAATAAGCAGTAGCAAGCCTCCTACGGTGATTGCGGAATCAGCGACATTAAAGATATACTTAAAGAATTCAATATGTTTACCGCCGATGATTGGCCAGCTTTCCGGTACCCACCAGTCTACCAGCGGGAAGTGCAGCATATCTACCACGCAGCCTTTCATGAAATGTGAATATCCTTCGCCAAAAGGCACCACATTTGAGATGCCGCCATAATCGATCCAGCGGCCTACACTTTCATCGAAAACAGTACCGCTGTCGAAGATGAGGCCGTAGAACATACCGTCGATCAGGTTGCCGATTGCGCCTGCAAAGATCATAGCCATCGGGACGAACAGGTAATTGCTGTGGATGCCTTCTTTCAGCCATTTTCGGAAAAGGTAAATCATTCCGCCAATGAGGAAGATACGAAGGATGACCAAAGCGTATTTGCCCAGCAGTCCGCCGAAATGAAGCCCATAAGCCATACCCGGATTTTCCACGAAGGTGAGTTTGAAACCCGGCAGTACATCTACGCTTTCACCCAGATGAAATGTGGTTTTAATGTAAAATTTAGAGATTTGGTCTACCAATAAGATGGCAAGAGTGATGAGCGCTATCTTCTTCATTACAGGTCCGTCTTTGGCTTGTCTTTGAATGTTCTCGGCGGTTTTGCCTGAGTCTTGACTTCAGGTTTCACCGTTTTCGTATTGCGGGTGTGAAATTTTTCATACCTGATTCCCATTTCCTTCATTACACTTTTCAGTGCATTCAGCTCCATTTGGTTTTTGGGATGTACTATGAGTGATTCCATTTTTTTAATTATTTTTTTGAAAGTTCATCAAGCCGCTGGCGGTCTTTTGCAGAAAGATCATCGGTGCCGTTTTTGCCCATTTTAGCAAGCAGACTGTCGATCTCGCGTTCGCGTTCGCGTCTCTCTGCATTGAAGATATCATCCTGCGACTGGTATTTTTCGGTTTTCCCAAAGACATCCCGCCGAAGTCTGTGCCGGAAAAAATAAAAGATAACTCCGATGGCTGCAATGATGAGTAACGCTTCCAAACTGCTTCTGAAATTAATTTTTTAAAATTCAAATAGGTTTACAATGTGCCGCGGGAGCATATTATAAACCTAAATGAGTGATTGCGAAAAGTTTGGTTTAGCGTTGCAGATTCTTTGCCTCGATGCTCAGCGTTGCGTGTGGAACGGCTCTCAGACGGTCTTTACCGATAAGTTTCCCGGTCACACGGCAAATTCCGTATGTTTTGTTCTCTATGCGTACAAGCGCGTTCTTCAGATCGCGCACGAATTTCTCCTGGCGGCCGGCTAAGATGGCGTTCTGCTCTTTGCTGAGGGTTTCAGCACCTTCTTCGAATGCTTTGAAAGTTGGCGATGTGTCATCGGTACCGTTGTTTTGGTCGTTGATGAAACTTTCGCGTATCAACATCAGATCGCGTTCTGCTTTTTCTATTTTTTGCTGAATCAGCTCCTTGAATTCCTGTAAATCGGCATCACTGTACCGCTGTCTTTCTTCTGCCATAGCTATAATTTTCGATCAGAATCGCCGCCTTTTTTCCTACATCTCATCCGTTGCCCAGGGCGCGTTCTGAATGTTTTTTTAATAAATTGAATGAATTAAACTTTTTTCACATTTATCTTGAATCTCACGTCATCAATCTCAATCTCTGCGAAATTTGCGAGTGAATTTACAATTTCTATTTTATCTGACAATACTTCTTCGGAAATATACGCCTTATTCTGCAGTAACTGCTCATCAAACCCGGAATTGTGCTCAATCTGAACCGTGATTCGGTCGGTCAGCTCAAAATTATTATCCTTACGGATATTCTGTACACGGTTCACAAACTCGCGCGCTACACCTTCCGCTTTCAGTTCCTCGGTTAGCGTAAGATCGAGCGCCACTGTGATTTTTCCTTCGCTGGCAACCGTCCAGCCAGGGATGTCTTTGGTCAAAATTTCCACATCTGCGGTAGTGATTTCGTAACCTTCGATCATCATTTTGCCGTCCTTCTCAAGTTGGGAAATCTGTTCAGCATTTAGCCCTGAAATCGCGGCACCTACGGTTTTCATGTCTTTTCCAAGCCGTGAACCTAAGGTTTTAAAGTTTGGTTTAATCTGTTTCACAATAAGATGCGAAGCCTCATCAGCATTGATTAATACCAGTTCCTTAACGTTAACTTCCTGTTTGATCAGTTCTGAAACAGCCAAAATCTGCGCTTCCGTTTTCGCATCCAGAACCGGAATCATCACTTTCTGAAGCGGCTGGCGAACTTTGATGTTTTCTTTTTTTCTTAAGGAGAAAACCATCGAAGTAATCTGTTGTGCTAAGTGTGTTTTCTCCACCAAATCCTGATCGATCAGACTTTCGTCCGCTTTCGGGAAATCAGTTAAATGCACAGATTCTGCAGCATCTTTACCGGTGATTTTATTCAAATCCTGGAAAAGCTGGTCCATGAAGAATGGTGCAATCGGTGCTGAAATTTTCGCTACTGTTTCAAGACAGGTATATAACGTTTGGTACGCTGAAATTTTGTCTTCAGAGTAATCTCCTTTCCAGAAACGGCGTCTGCAAAGCCTTACATACCAGTTGCTTAAGTTGTCATTAACGAAATTGTTGATCGCTCTCGCAATTTTCGTCGGTTCGTAATCATTGTAGAATTCGGTCACTTCTTTTACCAAAAGATTCAGTTCAGAAAGAATCCAACGGTCAATTTCAGGACGGTTTTCAACTTCTTTTTCATAATAGGTAAATCCGTCAACATTCGCATAAAGCGCGAAGAACGAGTAAGTGTTGTAAAGTGTGCCGAAGAATTTACGTCGCACTTCATCGATTCCTTCCACATCAAACTTCAGGTTTTCCCAAGGGTTCGCGTTGGCAATCATATACCATCTTGTCGCGTCAGGACCGTATTTTTGCAATGTTTCAAAAGGATCAACCGCATTTCCAAGACGTTTCGACATTTTCTGGCCGTTTTTGTCCAGCACCAAACCGTTCGACATTACATTTTTATACGCTACAGAATCGAAAACTGCCGTTCCAATTGCATGAAGTGTATAGAACCAACCGCGTGTCTGGTCAACACCTTCCGCGATAAAATCCGCTGGGAAAGCTTTTCTTTCGTCAATAAGTTCTTTGTTTTCAAACGGATAATGCAGCTGTGCATAAGGCATTGAGCCGGAATCAAACCAAACATCGATAAGGTCCGACTCGCGTTTCATTGGTTTTCCTGAATCTGAAACCAAAACGATTTCATCTACAATATTTTTGTGAAGATCGATTTTAGCATAGTTTTCCGCTGACATATTTCCTCTTTCGAAACCTTCAAAAGGATTTTTCGTCATGAAACCTGCTGCGATGGATTTCTGGATTTCATTCATCAGTTCTTCAACTGATCCGATGATGATTTCTTCTTTCAAATCCTCGCTACGCCAGATCGGAAGCGGAATTCCCCAATATCTTGAACGGGAAAGATTCCAGTCGTTTACGTTTTCAAGCCAATTCGCAAAACGTCCTTCACCGGTGGATTTCGGTTTCCAGTTGATGGTTTCGTTAAGTTCTACCAAACGGTTTTTCACGGCCGTCATTTTCACAAACCAGGAATCCAGCGGATAGTAGAGAACAGGTTTGTCGGTTCTCCAGCAATGCGGGTAGTTGTGAACGTATTTTTCAACCTTAAAGGCTTTGTTTTCGGTCTTTAAAAGGATCGCGAGTTCTACATCCCAAGATTTTTCAGGTGCAGTTCCGTTCTCGTAATATTCGTTTTTAATATATTTTCCGGCAAAAAGATCAGGCGTATTTCCACCTGAAATAAATTTTCCCTTAAGATCAACCAAAGGCACAAGATTCCCGTTTTCGTCTTTGATCAACATTGGAGAAATTCCGCTTTCTTTCGCAACACGGGCATCATCCGCACCAAAAGTAGGCGCGATATGTACGATACCGGTTCCGTCTTCGGTCGTCACAAAATCTCCGATAATTACTTTGAAGGCGTTTTCGGGATTTTCTGCGGGTAAAAACCATGGAATCAACTGTTCGTAATCTGAACCGGCTAAATCTTCACCCGTTAATTCGGAAATGATTTTAAAAGGAATGGTTTTGCTTTCAGCTGTATAATTGGCGAAATCTTCGTCAGTTCCTTCCGCATACTTTTTACCGAAATTTTTCTGCAAAAGCACTTTAGCCAAAATGATATTGATCGGCTCGAAAGTGTACTGGTTGAAGGTTTTCACTAAAACGTATTCAATGTCTTTTCCTACAGCCAACGCGGTATTCGAAGGTAGAGTCCACGGAGTTGTCGTCCATGCAAGAATATGGATTGGTAATTGGTTTTCTTTATCGAATTCTTCCCAATGAAGCGCGCCGCCACAACTTGCACCTGCGATTTCATCGGTGTCAATTGATATTTCAGCTTGATTTTTATTTATTTTCTGAGTCGCTTTCTCCGAAAGTTTTTTCACTTTGAACTGCGCAACAACGGTCGTGTCGCTTACATCACGGTATGTTCCGGGTTGGTTTAGCTCGTGCGAACTCAAGCCTGTTCCTGCGGCAGGAGAATATGGTTGGATGGTGTAACCTTTATACAGCAGTTTTTTGTCGTAAAGCTGCTTCAGAAGCCACCAAACGGTTTCCATGTATTTTGGTTCGTAGGTAATGTACGGATCTTCAAGATCTACCCAATACCCGATTTTTTCGGTCAGATCATTCCAAACACCGGTGTAACGCATCACCGCATTCCGGCAGGCTTGGTTATATTCTTCAACGGAAATTTTAGTTCCAATATCTTCCTTAGTGATGCCCAACTCCTTCTCAACACCAAGCTCAATCGGCAAACCATGCGTGTCCCAGCCGGCTTTACGGAAAACCTGTTTCCCGTTTTGCGTTTGGTAGCGGCAGAAAATATCTTTCAGCGCTCTCGCCATCACGTGGTGAATTCCCGGCATTCCGTTTGCGGACGGAGGACCTTCATAGAAAACATATTCAGGTTTTCCCTGGCGGATTTCCACGGATTTTTTAAATGTGTCCTGCTCATTCCAGAAATCGGAAATGTTTTGCGCAACAGCAGTAAGGTCGAGATTTTTATATTCGTTAAACTTCTTCATTGTCAGTCAGTTCAATTAGAATGTTCCTAATTTAATTAAGTTTGCGAAGATAGGCTTTTTGTTTAAATTTTTGGGCCTCCGCGCTCTAAAAGTCAGCATTAGGCAGCGTGATTTCCACCCGCGTACCCGCAGGTTTCCCGAAAGTGAAGAGGTCTGTGTATTCGATGCTGAAATCGCGCGGCTCAAAGTAGCTTTTCAGCATGCCGCGGGCAATGTTCACGCCCATTGATTTCTGTCGGCTGTCCACCGTAGTTTTAAGTCTCATCGCTGCTTCACGGCCAATTCCGGTATCCGAAATATGGATCTTAAGGGTATCCGATTGTTCAAAGATGTCAAGCGTAATGCGTTTCTCTTCCGCATGCGAAAGACCGTGAAGAATTGCGTTCTCAATAAACGGCTGCAAAACCATTGGTGGGAGTTTTATCGCGTCGGGTTCAATCTGCGGCGCCACGTTTATTTGAAAATCGATATCCGTAAAGCGCAAATTTTCGATATCTATATACAGCTGCAGCGTATGGAGTTCTTCCGCAAGGGTAAATTCTTTCATCCTGGACGCAGCCAGTATCGTACGGATGATTTTTGAGAATTTAGTGAGATAATTCACGGCCTTTTCGTTGTCATTTTCCAAAATGCAGAATTTAATGGAATTCAGCGCATTAAAAATGAAATGTGGGTTCATCTGGTTTTGCAGCACCGTAAGTTTGAGGTCCGAAATCTGCTGCAAGTACTTAAACTTTTCGTTTTCCACAGTTAGGCGGATTTCGTTTTCTCGACTCACTTCGTCTTTCAGTATTTCATTCTTCTGAAGTGCTTCTACGGCCTCTTTGTGATAGGCCACTTTTTCATCAAATATCACTTTTTGTTTATGGCCTAAAGCCAGGGAAAAGGCGAGGTTTTCTATCAGCAAGCCAACAAAATAGATTATGTTTCCTGTTTCGCGCGAGATATTGATCCAGGGATGATTGCGCACGCGGTTTTCGCCTAAGATAGAACTTACAAATAAAATGAGACCTCCAAAAATGATGTAATATTTCAGCTTGTTCTGAAGTTTCATCAGGATGTAGAAAGACAGCGCGGTCTGCAGGGTGATAAGCACGATGAAAACTTGGTTGTATAAATTGAGAATATCCTGACCGGTCATTTTATCAAGCACAAATGCCACAACGGCCAGCAACGCAAACGTTGCCACAGGAAACACAATGATCTTATACAATCTTTTGTTTGTAGGCTTTATATCTAAAAATGCGGCGAAAAAGAAAAAATAGATGCAGTTGAAAATTATGGTGAAGAAAGTCTTCGTGTCGTAATCAAGGCCGGTTATTTCGCAGAATGTGACCAGAAAACCTTGCTCAGCAACCGGCAGATATGCTAAAAATGAGAAGAAACTATAGGAGCTGTAAAGCAGATAGCTGCGGTCCCTGTTTCGGAAAAACATAAACAGATGGTACGCAGAAAGCATGAATAGCGCACCCAGAACCATTTGTAGGACGTGGGTGTGCGCATCTCTTTCGATAAGCGAAAAGAACGACTGTGACATTTTTTCGCGGTTTTTTCAAATCTACGAAAAATTGGATTTTAAGATTTATTAACTTATTAAGATTGTATGCAATGCCTGGTATATGTAATTGTAAAAGACCAAAACCTAGACGTAATGCATGCTGACGCGTCAGCTGGGAGTCATTAAAAAAAAACTTCTACTTTTGCAAAAAGTTAGTGAATGTCTAAGAATCTTGTTATAGTAGAGTCGCCTGCGAAGGCGAAAACCATCCAAAAATATCTTGGTAAGGATTTCGAGGTGAAGTCGAGTTTCGGCCATATCCGCGACCTTCCTAAAAAGGGGATGGGTATAGATTTGGCGACCTTCACGCCTGATTATGAAGTGTCTGCGGACAAAAAGAAACTGGTCACCGAGCTTAGAGCAGCAGTGAAAAATGCTGATACTGTGTGGCTTGCGTCCGATGAAGACCGCGAAGGAGAGGCCATTGCATGGCATCTTGCGCAGGAACTTAAACTTAAAGAAGACAATACGCGGCGCATCGTTTTTCATGAAATCACAAAGAATGCGATTCTGAAAGCGATTGAGAATCCGCGGAAGATTGACCAAAACCTTGTAAATGCGCAGCAGGCCAGACGCGTGCTCGACCGTATTGTAGGTTTCGAGATGTCTCCAGTGCTCTGGAAAAAGGTGAAAACCGGTCTTTCTGCCGGGCGCGTGCAGTCGGTTGCAGTGAGATTGGTTGTAGAACGCGAGCACGAAATCCGTGATTTTAAAGCAAAATCAACATTTAAAGTTGATGGCGTTTTCTTAAACAGCCAAAAACAGGAAATCGCAGCGAAACTGAAGAAAGATTTCGCACAGGAAAGTGAAGCAGAAAACTTTCTTTCGCAGGCGCAAACGGTGGATTTTACAGTACTGAATGTTGAGAAAAAACCGGGTTCGCGTACGGCGTCTGCTCCTTTCACAACATCAACCTTACAGCAGGAAGCCAGTAACCGTCTCGGTTATGGTGTTACGGCGACGATGCGTGTGGCACAAAGACTTTACGAAGAAGGTTTCATCACGTACATGAGAACCGACTCGGTAAATCTTTCTCAGGAAGCGATCGAAAACGCAAAAAACCAGATTATTTCTGAGTTTGGCGAACAGTATTCGAAACCGCGAAACTATAATACAAAATCCGCTTCTGCGCAGGAAGCACACGAAGCAATAAGACCGACCGATTTTGGATTGAAAAATGTGCCGGATGTACAGCTGAACAAGCTCTATCAGCTCATTTACAAACGTACACTCGCTTCACAGATGGCGAATGCAAAAATTGAGAAAACGGTCATCGAGATTGGTAATGCAAAACTTCCGCATCATTTCGAAGCGCAGGGTGAAGTGATTGTATTCGATGGTTTCCTTAAAGTATATGGAATAACCAAAACCGACGAGGAAGATGAAGAGAATACGGAAAAATTATTACCAAAAGTGTCTGTCGCTGAGACTTTAAGCTATAAAAGAATAGAAGCTACCGAAAAATATTCGCGTCCGCCGGCGCGTTACACTGAAGCGGGTCTTGTGAAAAAGTTGGAAGAATTGGGAATCGGGCGTCCTTCCACGTATGCGCCAACCATCCAAACAATTCAAAACCGGGAATACGTAGATAAAAGGGAAGTCCTGCCCCAGGAACGCGAGATTATGAAGATCACGCTCGCCGATAAAGGTATTAAAAAGCAAGTGCTGACGGAAAAATTCGGTGCAGACAAGAATAAATTTTTACCTACTGACATTGGCGAAGTGGTAAACGATTTCCTTACCCAAAACTTTTCCGAAATCCTGGATTACGGATTTACGGCCAAAGTAGAGCAGGATTTTGATGAGATAGCCAATGGCCACGAAAAATGGAAAGATGTTTTGCAGGGATTCTACAAAGATTTTCATCCCAAGATTGCTGACGTGGAAGAAAACGCGGACCGCGCAAATGGTGAGAGAATTTTAGGAACAGATCCCAAAACAGGCAGAAATGTCCTCACACGAATCGGCCGCTTCGGTCCGATGGTGCAGATTGGCGAGCAGGATGATGAAGAAGCACCGATTTTTGCCAGCCTCATGCCTTCCCAAAATATAGCCACCATTACTTTGGAAGAAGCACTTGAACTTTTCAAGGTTCCTTTTGATCTGCAGGATTTTGAAGGGAAACCAGTATCTGTAGGTGTGGGTCGCTTCGGTCCGTACGTGAAATGGGGTGATGCTTTCATCAGCATTCCACGTGGTGAGGAGGCGCTTTCGGTTACACAGGAACGTGCAGAGGAAATCATTAAGGAAAAGCAGATTGCAGACGCGCCCATTGCGACTTACAAAGGCGACGATGTAACCAAAGGAACCGGCCGTTTTGGACCTTTCATTAAATATAAATCGCTGTTTATCAACGTGCCGAAACGGTATGATTTCGATAATTTATCGCAAAGTGATATTGAGGAGTTGATCGAGGCAAAACTTCTTAAGGAAGCCAACCGCTACATAAAACAGTGGGAAGATGAAAAGATTTCGATTGAAAATGGCCGTTGGGGTCCATTTATAAAATTTGGTAAGGCGATGTTCAAAATTCCTAAAAACAAGAAGGAGGAAAAGTTCACGGCCGAAGAACTCGCTGAAATTTCGCTCGATGAGGTGAAAAAGTGGATCACCGCACAGGATAAAAATGCGTTTAAGGAAAAAGCGAAAAAGACACCTGCCAAGAAAACCGCGGCAAAAAAGACTACTGCTAAGAAAAAGTAGATATCCCTTTCGTTGTAAAATATTGCGCTCTAATGGAAATTAGAGCGCTTTTTTTTGAAATGTTAGGCTTTCAACTTAAATAGTAAAAAAAAATAATAAAAATGCTTCTTATTCGAAAATATTTTTAATTTTATCAACAGATGTTTCGTCTGATAATTTGTGATTAATGCTTTAAACCGGTTAGGCTCTGTTTTTAAATTTTTTTTAATTTAAAGATTCTTTACCGATTGAAAATTGTTAAACATAAGTTTAATTATATCCGCTATTTTCCCGAGATCTGATTCAGTTTTTTACTTTATCAGATTTTTTAGGCTAAAATTTTAAAACCAGATATCTAATGCATATTAAAAACTTTTAAACCAAAAAATATCCCGCCAGCGCTGTGTTGGGGCGATTTATATTCATTGCTAAGGGGTTGCGGTGGATATAAATTCAATGTAAAGAGTGAGGTGTGTTTAAAATATTATTCAAAAAGTTTGTTTTGGTTAATATTATGCCACATATATTTTTATATTTGCCCTCACACAGATGAAAAGAAGTTATTAGCAAATATGGTGAGTTAGAAGAACCATTTTTAAACACAAAAGATGTAAAAAAAGATCAAATAATTATTTGAAAATTTTTTACAATGATAAAACTTCATCTGTTAGTATTTTGCCTTTTGGCAAATGCCGTGTTTTCGCAGACTGCGAATTACACTAAAGCACCCAACAGTTATATTTACGATTTAGATAAGGCCAGGGAAAATAACTTTGGCGGTCTGATTATTCCCGTGAAAAAAGCCTACGAAATGTGGGCTAAATATCCCTATTTGAAAACCAACGGAAATGCCACGCCCATCCCAGCCGGCGTTCAGTCCGCTTCCATTTACTGGGAGGATGTTCCGGGCTTGGTTCGCGAGGTAAGCCTTGTTTCTGCGGGCGATGCCAGCGATTCGAATATCAAGGTAAAAATAGACCAGGGCAAAGGCAAAGGAAATGCAGTGATCGCTTTCAAGGTTGACGGCACCATCTATTGGAGTTGGCATATTTGGGTTACCGATAACCCCGAGAACGGTGTAACATACGGTCACGGAACTGAAACTGATGTAGATGGTAACCCGATTGCCATTCAGTACATGGACCGAAATCTTGGTGCAACAGCCAACGGGATTATAGACCACGACTGGCAAAAAACAGGCGGTCTGATGTATGAGTGGGGAAGGAAAGACCCTTTTCCGCCATTGGTTTACAAAGACGCGGATTTTTATTCGATTTCAGGAGAGGTCGGAAATCTGCGCCATCCGGAAATAGATGCGGTAAATACAATTCCCGTTGTGGTGCGCCCTTTCGATGAGATCGAAAAAAACATGCAGTACTCAGTAAAAAATCCAATTAAATATATCGTAAATACAGATTCCGGCGGCAACTGGTTTAGCAGCAGCCGCTACAAGGTACCGGGTGCGAGTCCGAATTATGTGACCTGGGACCTTTGGTCTGATAATGCAAAGGGTGCAAACGGAAACGGCAACAGTTCCAGCCAGACTTTGAGCAGCGAAAGCCGCTCATATGAATTGAAGTCTGAACTTGATCCCTGCCCTAGCGGATGGCGGATTCCCTCTTATTACGGACGTGAAACCCAGAATAACAACCTTGCTTTCTTCGGAAAAAAAGGCGACTGGAACAATGCAGACACCAACATAAATAACCGCCAGCTTTTCCCGGATGCTGTAAATCCGCACCTGAATGGCATTAAGGTTTATCCGGGCATTGGTATGGATTTTACCAATGCTGAAGCCGGCAACCGCAACATTGGCCAACTTCCTCTGCCGGGAGCCTATGTTTACTATCCAAATTCCGTGGCCCCAAATGCACCGGTAGGCGTGATGTTTCAGGACAATGCTGCTAATGGTGGCTGGTGGAGTTCTACTTTTGGTTTTGACGGAGCGAGATTGTTTTCAATGATTTCTGATCCGGAAAGAACCAATACCACTGTAGGTCTGCATGCTATATTCAATAATCAAACAAACCCGACGCGCACCGGAAACGCAGTGCGTTGCATGCGCGATCCTAACTTAGCGAAGATTGGCCATTTCGCGACCCAATATTTTACGGCTGACAAAGAAAATTATACGAAAGGAATTGATAATCCTAATTCATACATAGTTGTAGGACAGTCGGAATTGTTGATTCCGGTGAACAAAGCGTTTGCGGTGCACAATCAGTTGCTTTCCGATCAGGAAATGCCGCGTGCTGACCGCTTGGTTGCAAGCGTAGTGTGGAGCAGTTCGCCGAATCTGATTAAAAAAGTATCGGTGAATGTAGATGCAAATGACCCGCGCGATTCAAAAATTGAGATACTGCTTGATCCTGACTATACCGGAAATGCCGTGGTTGCTCTGCATAACGGATCAAAAAAGGACCCTGTACTTTGGAGTTGGCATATTTGGGCGCCGGGAGATGATCCCACAGCCTATCCGACAACTTACACTACAGAGCAGCCTGTTCCTGTGACATATAATTTCGTGAACGCTGCCGCAAGTAAACATCCACCACTTACTACCGTTTTTATGGACCGAAACCTTGGTGCGCTTTATCATGATATAGATTCAGGAATGAGCAACGGACTGCACTATCAGTGGGGCAGAAAAGATCCGATTCCGACGCCTGGGGCTGGTTTAAGACGCCGCGTCTATTTAGGAATTCCTACATCGGGCGCGCACCTTACCGATTCACCCGTGCGAACGGATACTTATTACCACGAGCTTTCAGAATCTGCCTATGACAGTGAGTTTACAACTTCTTATTCTGCGTATGGCTCACAAACTGCCGATCCCGGCAAGAAAATCCAGGAAAACATCCGTTATTCTGTGGAAAATCCGTTCAGGTTTTTATACCATGTAGGAATGGGTGCACCGTTTGACGGTGGCGATAAATACCAGAATGACTTGAACCAAATCCGCGACTGGGTTTCAGATGATGCGGCTCAGGCTTCAAACCGATGGGGACACGGCGGCAAGAAATCGCCGTTCGACCCTTGTCCGGAAGGCTGGCGTGTACCTGATGTATCGTCCACAAATCTCTATACAGGATCGAAAGGAACTTCGCCATGGTACAACGGCTACAGAGCAGATGCGTATGGCAAGAGCGGTGTAATTCAGGATCAGTGGCACAGTATCGCGCAATATTATGGAGGTGCAACGCTTTCACAGAAAGGTTGGAAATTTGAAGATCCTGCATATAACATCGGTCAGTTCCCGATGGACGGTATCCGCGGTGAACTGGGTGAATATAAAGTGAAAACCACACGTTCAGGCCTATGGACAGCTTCTATGGCAGACCTGAATACCGGTTTTGCCCTGGCGATGCTCTTCCAGAATGATAAAGTGCAGACGGGTACAGGCGTTTATCCGCAGGCGGGCTTAAGCGTACGGTGTGCGAAAGACGAAAAAAGGCTGCTTGGAACCCCAGCACAACCTAATAAACCTTCTGTCGCACGACCGGTTGTGATACCCCGCGAAATGCCGGAAACACGTTCGGAAGTCCACATTACTCCAAATCCGTTCCAGACAGAATTTGCGCTGCACAATGCAGACGGATCCAGCTATGAAATCTATGATTTCAGCGGAAAACTGGTGCAGACCGGCGTTACTGCGAACGGTAGAGTAGCTGCCGCCAACTTACCGGCCGGTGTGTACGTAATAAAAATTACGATGAAAGACGGTGTCGTGGTAAGTAAAAAACTTATTAAAAACTAGCCGGATGAATGAGTGATTGAATAAATTTTTCATTTGGAAGCCGCCTGAACTATTATGGTTTGGGCGGCTTTTTTGTAAAAAACAGATGCGTGTCAGACGCAAGTTTTTCGTTACATTTGTGCGGCGCGGCTTTGCTGTTCATATAATTAAACATTAAAAAAATACGGTTGTCCTGATGGATTTAGAAGATATATTGATGCCTGCAAGAAAACTGAAATCGGAAAAATGGCAGTTTGGAAGCCAGGTTTCGGATGAATTGCAGGAGGGTGGGATCGCGCTTATTTACTGTTCAGATTTTCGTGGTCATAATGATGGAGATGCTGAAATTCTTGATTACCACGAAGTGAGGCGTGAGCTAAATAAGCTGTCAAAACTTGATTTCACTTTGCCCGTGTGCGATTTGGGAAATCTCATTTCGGGGAGATCGCACGCTGATACGCATTTTGTACTGCAGGAATTACTCTTAGCGTGCTTTAAGAAAAATATAATCCCCATCGTTGTCGGAGGCAGCAACGATATGGCTTTTTCACTTTTTTCAGCGCTGAACCATCACCGAAAAAGTATTACATACACACAAATTTCAAATGTTGTATCTCTTGCAGCAAACAGCGAGGAGATCACGGAAAATAATTATTTAACTAAAATTTTCAGTGATACTAATTTCAGTCTCAAAAACTATCATCACCTTGGCTACCAAAAACATCTGAACGAAGTAGATTCTGTGCGTCTGATGAAGGAAGTAGATTTTGATGTGGTGCGTTTGGCAGAGATGATGAACACTACCGAAAATACCGAACATTTCTTTCGGCGTGCAGATTTGGTGACTGTCAACTGTGACGCGGTGGAAAGTTTCAGCGACGGTTTTTCTACCACGCCGCAGGTAAACGGCCTGAACCGCCGCGAGATCTGTGCTTACATGAAGGAAGCCGGCCTAAGTGATAATCTGGCCTGTGCGGGAATCTTTAATTTTAATGCGGATTCATCATCGCAGTTGAATAATCAGTTGCTGGCGCAGATGATCTGGCATTTGGTGGAGGGCATTAACATTCAGCGCTCACATCCCAGGGAAAGGCAGTTTGAAACTTTCCATATCATGGCAGATGACACGCAATATACTTTTCAGCGCGACAGTTTCAGCGGATTGTGGTATTTTGGTTCCGATGAAAACCGTGAAAACCTTATCCCTTGTTCGCGGCAGGAATATGAAGCGGCGATCCGCGGGGATTTGCCGGCGCGGCTCCTGAAATTTTAGCACTTCTGAAAACACAAGCCGATGATGAAACCTTTAACCAGACTTTACAGCAACCCAACATTATGGGTCATGCTTACGGTATTGGTAAAGGTGCCAATCTTCCTTACACGTCACATTCAGGAGGATGCATTTATCACATGGCGTGTCGCAAAAAATGTCCTTGATTTCGGGGTAATCGGTTTTAACGGCGCCGAGCGTATCTCGGCTTCCACCACACATCTTTATGTGGCGGTATCGGCGTTTTTCCAGTTTTTGTTTGGCGGTTTTTTCGTATATCCGCTACTGGTTTTCAGCAGTATTTTGTTTGCGGTGGGAAGCATTTGGCTTGCGCGTCTGTTCTTTAATGACGATCTGAAACGCCAATTTCTGTTTGTGGTTTTGCTTAATATTGTGCCCCCGGCGCTCACCGCTTCCTGCGTTGGGATGGAATACGGCATCCTGTTCTTTTTCTACTGCGGACTCATCTATCATGCGGTATATCGGGGAAAAAATTGGGCTTATTTCGTGTTTCCGCTGCTTCTCCTGTGGACGCGGCTGGACGCGGCAATTTTTCTGGGTGTATTGTTTTTAGCTGATTTTATCATCCGCCGCAAGTTCAATTACGTTTTCCTGATGGCAGGAATTATCGGGCTTTCAAGTATTGTTTTGTTTAATTTTCTGTATTTCGGCGAATTGGTAAATCATACGATAACGGCCAAAAAAATTGCATATAAAAATTTCTTTTTAGACCAAAGTTGGCGGCATATTGTGCTTCAGTGGGCTTATTATGGAGGATTGATTAAGAAATATTCGGTACTTACACTCGGTGTTTTCGTGGCTTTTCTACTGCTTTTATGCTTTTGTCTTTTTAAAATTATTAAATCTAAGATGTTCAATCGCGAGCAGAAAATTCTGATTCTCGCAATCTCGGTTTTCGCCCTTCTGAAAATCTCGGTTTTCGCGTACTTTCAAGCCTATTTCGATTGGTATTACTGGCTCCCGCGCGTATTTTTGTTTGTTGTAATGATTATTTATCTGCTAAATTTCCTGCCATTAAATAAAAAATTCCTGCTGCTTGGATTGGTGATGTTTTTCGGCACTTTTTATCTTTTCCAGTTCGTGCAGTCTTATGCAATAGGCTATATGGAAGACGGGCAGCGCCGAAAAATTGCGAAAGAACTGAGTGTTGATGGCGATCCACGACATTCCATAATGCTTGAGCCGGCCGGAATTATTCCGTTTTACACAGGTTTTTACACGTATGACGAAGTAGGCTTGGTGAATAAAAAGATTACCGCTGAAATGCAAAACGATGAAAATTTATGGTGGGTCAATTCTGTGCGGAAATTTCAGCCCGATTATATCCTGACCGTAAAAAACAAAGTGGGCGCAACAGGAAGTTATTATCAACTGAAACAGGCCGATACCGAATTTTTCAATTCCCGATACCGTTTCGTGAAAACCTATCAGATTGCGGAACTGACGCAAAATGCGCCGCAAATCCTGAAGTGGGTTTATGAGTTTCGGCCGATCGGCAAAGATTATCACCTATACAAAAAACGCTAAGTTATGGTGAAAGTTTCGGTGATCGTTCCGGTTTATAATGTTGAGAAATACCTGAAGAAATGCCTGGATTCTTTGTTAAACCAGACGCTGCGCGAGATTGAAATCATCGTGGTGGATGATGGTAGTACAGATTCGTCGCCAGAGATCATTGAGGAATTTAAAAATGAACATCCGCAACTCATTAAACATTTAAAAAAGGAAAATGGCGGCCTGAGCGATGCGCGGAATTTTGGTCTCGACCACGCGGCGGGCGAATTTATTGGTTTTGTAGATGCGGATGATGAGGTGAATCCTAAAATGTTCGCGGAATTGTACGCTTTATGCCAAAAACACGATGCGCAGATTGCACTATGCAACCTCGTGAAAGTGAATGAGCACGGTAACGAACTTCAAAAACTTCCACAAATTCCAAATTTGCCCGAAAAAGTCATGCTGTATGAGAATCTCATGGCATTTGCGGACCTTTCTTATTTCGCGTGCAATAAACTTTTTAAGAAAGAACTGTTTAAAGACAAAAGGTTTAAAAAAGATGTTCATTTCGAAGATATTCAGCTTATACCGCAGCTTTTGCTCGACAGTACGGTCATTGCGCATTCGCCGGAATATTATTACCGGTATCTTGAAAGGAACGATTCCATTTCGCGCACGCATACTTCGAAAGGCCTTGATATTCTGCGCGCGGTAGAAGATGTGGAGAAATATTTCTCATCATCGCGTTACAGGAGGCAGCAGAAGGAGTTGCGTCGCTTTCAGATCCTTGAAGGTGTCTATACTTTCCTTGCATACTGGGCTTTTGTAAAAGATGCCGAAACGTCAGCGAAAATGGCGGCCGAACTGAAAAAATTCACGCAAAATCGTGGTCTGGGCATCATAGAAATATTACGTTATCAGCGTTTTGGGCAAAATTATCTTTTATCTTTACCCGTCGGAAAACAAATATTTTACCTGCTTTATTTCGCTGGTTTCCGTCGCCTGCCGCAAAGGCTGGCTAAAAACACAAATTGATAAATGGCGATTCTGCACCCGGTTTTTATCGTGATTTTCCTGTTTCTTGCCTACGCGAGTTACATGGAAATCTTTAAACTGGACCGAAAAGTAAACTTGTACACCTGGATTGCCGCCGTGCTGATCATCACCGCCGTTGGTTTAAGACTCGATGCAGGCGCAGATTATCCGGTTTACCGGATGCTTTTTTCGGGTTTTGCTGTGTACACTACGTATGCGGATGTACTTGATAAAGCGCTGTTTCAGCCAAACACCGAAGAAATTGAGTGGATATTTGTGCTCATCAACAAGCTGGTGTTTGATTTTGGCTTTCCGTTTTATATCGTAACGCTGATCATGGCAATCATTGCAGTCAGTCTGAAGTTCACTACGATATTCAAAAATGTAGCGTATCCGTCACTTGCGATTCTGTTTTATTTTATGCCGATCATGTTTTTCGAAGATTCCGGGCAGATGCGACAGGGACTTGGGATTGCGGTTTGCGTAGCCTCTTTTAAGTTCATTAAGGACAGAAATCTGCCGATGTTTCTGCTTTGCATGTACATCGCGCTCGGCTTCCATAAAACTTCCATCGTTTTTCTTCCTGCTTACTGGATTGTGAAAATCCCGATGAACAGCAAGCGTATTTTCTGGGTGCTCATCGTAGCACTGATCTGTTCTCCGCTGGAACTTTACCGCCTCGGAGGCGATTTTTTCAGCACATTGGCGCCTCAGGACATATCGGGTGCATATGTGGGTTATATGGATGACCGCTATTACGGTACGCAGGTAGAGACGGGCCTGAATGATTTGGTGAAGTTGATTTTTATTGTAATTTTAATTCGCTACGATAAAAAAGGTTGTGAGGAGATCTGGTGGTATGAGTATATGCGGAATCTTGCCGTTTTCGGGCTGGCGCTGTTTTATTTTTTCAGGTCTAATGAGATTTTTGCGGTGAGACTGCCTGGCGCTTACATGTTTTTTGTGACTATGTTTTGCCTTACGAATTTGGTGAAAGCCGTGGAAGGACGTACACGGCAAGTGCTGTATTTGGGTTTTATGGCATATTTTATCGCGATGTTTTTTTATTTTGGCAGCGGCAACGGTCACCGTGGGGGATTCACTGTAGACCGGTACAATAACGCACTTTGGTAAACACACAAATGGATGAATTAAAAAATTTACTTCAGCATGCCGGCATAGCTCAGTTTTACCTGAAATTAGTTTTTGGGATGGTGAGTTCTTTTCTGCTGACATTTTTCACAATACCGACCATTTCGAAGATTTCACGCCGAAAGAACCTTATGGATGAGCCGGGCGTGCGCAGTTCTCACCTGCGTAAAATCCCGAATCTTGGCGGCATCGCTATTTTTTATTCTATTGGCGTCTGCGCTTCGGTGTTTGCATTCGAACTGTTCGATATTTACAAATTCCTGTTTGCCTCGCTTGTGATTTTGCTCTACATCGGTGTGATGGATGACATCGTGGTGATGCGTGCCTATAAGAAATTGATCGCGCAAATCATTGTCACCGCCTTCATGGTCATTGGTTCAGATGTGCGGCTTCGAAGTTTTTTTGGTCTTTTCGGCATTTATGAACTCAATTATTTCTTCAGCGTGGCAATCAGCATCTTCACTTTCATTGTTTTAATTAACGCATTCAACCTTATCGACGGTATTGATGGCCTCGCGGGCGGTTACTCGATCCTGTGCAGCGCGATGTTCGGAATCAGCTATTTCCGTTTAGGCGAGTACAATTATCCGCTTGTGGTGTTGTCGGGGACCATCATTGCGTCCGTAGCGGCATTCTTATATTATAATCTTTCGGCCCAACGCAACACAAAGATTTTCATGGGTGACACCGGTTCGATGATTTTGGGTTTTCTTTTGGCGTTCACAGCCATCTGTTTTATTGATATTTTCATAGATAAAGAACTGCCCGGCGTGCCGCGCTATTATTTGCAGTCGGCTCCGTCGATCGCGATGGCGATCCTGATCCTTCCGATCGTAGATACGCTGAATGTCTTCATCATAAGAACGTTTAAAGGTCAGTCGCCATTCCGCGCAGACCGGAACCACATACATCATTCGTTGCTGGATTTGGGTCTCACACATCGCCGCAGCACGTTTTATATACTGCTGTACTACCTTATGATCGTGGGCACAGCCTATTATTTCAGGCACATCAACGTAAATGTGCTGCTGTTGGTCATCATTACATTAGGGTTCATGGGCGCGTATTTACCTAAAGGACTTCTATTTATAAGAAAGAAAAGCAATTAATTGCTACTTTTGTTTATTACACACTTCATCGATGAAAAAAAATTACCCTTATTTTTTAATTATTTTAAGCTTAATACTGCACTCCTGTGTTTCTACTAAAGATGTCCGCTATCTCCAGCCCAGCGAAACATTAGTCATCAATGAAGAAGGTTTGGTTCCGTACAACGTTCCTGTTTACCGTGTAACTAAAAACGATATTCTCACGCTGAACGTGGTCACCACACCAAAAGGTGATGCCGCGCAGTTTTATTCTGCCCTGAATTCGAGTACTTCTGCGGACGGCGGCGGAGTCGCACAAAACGCTGTAGGAAATAATGTGCAGGGTGGTCAGGGTGGAAATTCTATTTTTTATTTTAATGGTTTAAAGGTTGATTCGAAGGGTGATATCAATATAATGGGTATTGGCTATGTGAAAGCTGAAGGCCGCACTTTGGAAGAAATCACGCAGGAAATACAGCAGCGTGTGAATGAGAATTTCGTGGAAGGTAAATCTGAGGTTCGCCTTAATACCGATGGGATAACCTATTATATTCTGGGTGATGTAGAATCCGTAGGCCTCAGCGGTGAGAAAAAGGCGCATAAAAACACACTCACACTTACAGAAGCATTGGCGATCAATGGTGGTCTGAACCGCACGGTGGACCGAACGAATATCATCATCCACAGAAAGCTGCCCGAAGGAATAAAGATTGCGAAAATAGACATCACGCGTGAAGATGCGATGAACTCGCCCTACTATTGGGTACAGAACGGCGATGAGATCCTGCTGAATACGCGGGCAAAGAATCTTAACGGTTTCGGAAAAGATCCGATACAAACCCTTACTACGGGAGTTTCTGTCATCACGACGGCTCTTTCGATATATCTAATCTTAACGCGCCTTTGATGATTCCCGAAAAAGAAAATAAAGCAAAGGCAAAATCTGAATCTTTAGGTGCCTTCGCGCTGTTCGATATCGAGCATTTCCTGCACCGTGTACTTCGCAACTGGTATTGGTTTGTGCTGATGGCCCTGCTTGGATACACTATCTCGCTGATTTACAGCAAATACTACGCGCAACGCATTTACGCTTCGAACCTTTCTTTAAGTATTTCAAATAATACGGCCAGCTATTTCACGCCAAATCAATCAATTAATTTCATTTGGGGCCAAACCGGTAATCAGGATGGTGTTTATTTGAAAAAAATGCTCCTTTCGCGTTCGCATAACGAATATTTGGTGCAGCAACTTGATCTTTTTATTAATTATTCCACAAAAGGTCTCATCAAACGGACTTATCTCGATAAGTACGATTCACCGGTTTTTCTGGAAGTTGATAAATCGCATCTTCAGCAGGTAGATTATCCGATCACACTTATACCGCGCGGAAAAAGCCGCTATGAAGTTGTCTTGCCCGAAGAGGCGCCCAGCAGCACGCTATATTCGTACAAAACCGAAAACTTCCAGCGAGTTCCGGCATTCCCAAGGCCTGCAAACCGTATAATTGGTATAAACGAATGGTATGTATCGCCCGGTCTGAAATTCAAACTTGTCCTAAATCCACAGGAAACACCGATAAAGCTTGATAATATCATCCTAACACTGTCCACCGTCAACAATACGGTGAACAATATCGTTTCTACGATCAGTGTAGAGTTTGATAAGGAGATCAACAGCATAATGCTTATCAGCAAACGCGGCTATAACCTGAATGGCACGGTGAATTTTCTTAATACGTCTGTAAATGAACTGCAAAAGAAAAGACTTATAGACCAGAACACCGTAGATAAGAACACGCAGGATTATCTGTTCCAGAACCTGGCCGAAATCCGTAAAAAGCTGGATTCAAGTGCGGCGGTTTTGAACCAGCTGAAAGTTTCGGAAGGGCTTTATGACATCGAAGACCGTGATGAAAAGACCATTAAAAATATTAAAGACCTTCAGCTCAAAAAGGCTGATCTTCTCACAAAACTCAATTCGCTGAACAGTATTCGCACCTCACTTTCGTCGCAAAACCTCGACCGTATGATCAGTCCGAGTGCAGCCGGTGTGGAAGACGGTGTGTTTTCCGCTTCGGTTTCTGAACTGAAGGCCCTCTACCAAAAAAGACGTGAACTGGCGCTGATCTATACTCCCAATTCTGAACCGATGCGCGAGATTAACAGGTTGATAAATGAGGCCCGCGGAAGCTCGACCGGTTCATTGCGGAATTATTACAATGTCTACGCGGTAGAAATCGCTAAGATCGACCGCGAAATTGCGGCGGAAAGTGCCGGAATGGCATCCTATCCTGAAAAAGAGCGCCGCTATCTCGACGCAGAGCGGGGCTATAATATGATAGAATCTACGTACAACATCCTGCTGACAAAGCAAAACGAGACGCAGATGCGTGTTGCAACGAATAAATCTGACATTACCGTAATCGATCCGGCCAAAAACCTAGGCCAGGGCCCCATCGCGCCCAATGTTCAGCGGACACAATACACCATCATCGGTGGATTGGTACTCCTACCACTGCTGTTTCTGGGTATTGCGGAGGTTTTAGATTCACGAGTGCGAAATTTAAAAGACCTTTTAGTGGCGACACGCATTCCGTTGCTTGGCGTCATTGGCAAGAATTCACATGAAAATAATCTTACCGTGCTGGAACAGCCTCGTTCGTCTATTTCAGAGGCCTTCCGCGGTGTTCGGGCTAATCTCCGTTTTCTGCATAAAGAGGATAAACAGTCAAAAGTTATTTTACTCACTTCGTCGGTCGGTGGTGAAGGAAAGACTTACATTTCAATCAACATCGCTTCCGTTTTAGGTTTAAGCGGAAAGAAAACGATTCTACTCGGGATGGACCTACGGAAACCGAAGATCTTTGGTGATTTTAAAATTGACAATAAATACGGCATTTCAAATTATCTTACCGGCGAAGTAGAGATCGAAAGAATCATCAACACGACTAAAATCCCTAATCTCCATGTCGCCACATCGGGTCCTATACCACCGAATCCTTCTGAACTGCTGATGAGCGAGCGCAACAGGGAATTCATCGAAGAACTTAAAAATCATTATGATTTTATCGTGATAGATTCTCCGCCGGTGGGTCTTGTGGCAGATCCGTTTGAACTGATGAATTATGCAGATGCCAGCATTTATGTGGTAAGGCACGAATATACCGAAAAGTATATGCTGAAGATGATCACCGAGAAATATCATTCACAGGAAGTGAAAAACCTGGGCCTTATCTACAACGCTTTCGAGGCGAAACAGGGTTACGGCTATGGCTACGGCTACGGTTATGGTTACGGTTATGGGTATTTCGATGAGGATAAGAACTATCAGCAGCCTTTATTGATCAGAATCCGCGACAGAATCCGCACATTTTTCAAACAAAAGTAAAATATCTTAATTCCGGCTTTAAAATGATTTCGAACTGTTTAATCATAAATATGTTCTTCTGCCGTTTTTCAGGTAAGTAAATTATGCTTTATTGTTGGTATTTAACTAAATATTAAGAATTTGCTTAACCACAAAATGTCCTATATTTGCAAAATTATTTATGAAAATTGATCTTCAATCGTTTAGAAGGAGGACTTATGTTTTTTCCTTTTTTGCTGTGATGCTGCTTTCCGCGCTCTCTTTTGGGCAGCGGCATGAATTGGGGGTTCAGCTTGGCGCGAGCAATTTGGTTGGCGATATTGGCCGGACCAATTATGTGCTGCAGAAACCTTTAGGCAATATCAGTGATTTCGGTATCCCGTTTTACGGTGGCATTCTTTACAGGATGAATTTTAATCCTTACCAAACCCTGCGTTTCAATGTCGGGTACAGCCATATTCAATTCGCGGATGGCGCGGCAAAAGAGGCTTACCGCAACAGGAGGAAACTTTGGGGAACCAATTCAATAATTGAAGCCGATGCTATTTTCGAATACAATTTCCTGCCGGTAAATGACGAGCAGCAAAGCATGCTTAGTCCGTACATTTTTGCGGGTCTGGGTGCGATGCTAAGCAACACGCCTCAAATCGCTCTGGAACACGATTTCCGAAGAGACGCCGGCGGAACTGCGCAGACGCCTGTTGACAGCGAGGATTTCTTAACCCGACAGGGAGATTATCAGTCTGTAAGCCAAATCACCATGGGTGTTCCGTTTGGTGTGGGTTTAAAATATAAATTTAATTACAACTGGGCACTTTTCGGCGAGTTCATGTTCAGACCTACTTTTTCAGACTCGATTGATTACAGTGTCGTAGATGAAAACAGTCTGCAGGTGACTTACAACAAAGATATATTGGCAGCGGGAAGCACTACGAAATCGCTGTTGCAGGAAACCCCTTTTCTTGAGGTTGCCGAAGGCCGTGTAGCGGATTTTCTTAAAAACCGTACGGTAGGTAACCCTAATTCCAAGGACTGGGTCAATTCGGTAACCCTTGGTATCAGCTATTCATTCGGTAGGCCGCCGTGTTATTGTGGAGATTAGAAGATGCAGACATTTAAAGACAAAATAAACCCGGAGCGCCTGCCACAGCATGTTGCCATAATAATGGACGGTAACGGCAGATGGGCGAAATCGCGCGGCGAAAAGAGAACTTTTGGGCACAAGCACGCCATCAAGGCAGTACGTGAAGCGGTAAACGCCTGTAACGAGATCCATATTCCTTACCTTACACTTTACACGTTTTCTTCTGAAAACTGGAACAGGCCTGAAGATGAGGTAGATACCTTAATGAGTCTCATTTCTGAGACACTTATCCTGGAAGCTGAAGAGATTTTCACTAAAGGTTTGCGGATGCATATCATTGGTGATATAGAGAAGCTGCCGCCGCTTGTTCGCGAGCAGATGCTGCATCTCGTAGATATCACCAAAGAAAATAAGCAGGGAAATCTAATCCTGGCGCTAAGCTACGGTTCGCAGAACGAAATGCTGAATGCGGTGAAACAAATCAGCGCAAAAGTAAAAGCCGGTGAACTCACGGAAGATGAAATTACCGAAGAGGTCTTTGAAAATCATCTGTACACCAAAGATTTTCCGCCGGTAGACCTGCTGATCCGTACCAGCGGAGAAGTGAGGATCAGCAACTTTTTGCTTTGGCAGATCGCCTATGCTGAGCTGCAGTTTCTGGATATCTTGTGGCCGGATTTCGGGCGCGAAGATTTTTTCAGATGTATCTACAACTATCAAAACAAAGAGCGCCGCTTCGGTAAAACCAGTGAGCAGCTCGAAGAAAATATTTAAAAAAAAGACAGTTAGCAACATAAAAAATGAAGTTTAAATTCTTACCCATCATCATGTTTGTGGCTTCGGCACATTTCTATGGCCAGACCACTCCCACGCAAACACCACAGGACAACAATCCGGTATACGCGCAGAACGAAGCCGGGACCTACATCCTGAAAGACATCGTGGTAGATGGTGTAAAAAAGTACAGCCCTGCACAGATCCTCAGGTTTACCGGTCTGAATAAGAACGAAACCGTGGAAATTCCGGGACAGAAGATCAGCAATGCGATCAAGAAACTGTGGGAAACTCAATCTTTTTCTGAGGTGGAGGTTTACATCCAGAGCATTGAGGGCGACCAAATTGTCTTAAGATTTAATCTTCAGGATTTAAAGGACCTCGGTGAAGTGAAATTTACCGGAAAAGGTATTGGCAAGACCAAAAGCGAGAAACTTGCAAAGGATAACAACCTGAAGCCCGGAACTAAGATCACACAGAATCTGGTTTCGACACTTCAGACCAATATACCGAAAGAATATGTGAAAAAAGGGTTTGCTGACGCGAAGGTGACCATTCAGGAGAAGGTGAACGCACAGGATCCCGAACTGATAGACTGGACGATTGATGTAGACCGTGGCAAGAGAGTGAAGATCAGCCACATCGAGTTTGAAGGTAATGAAAGCGTTTCAGACAGAAAACTCCGCAACAAAGCATTCAAAGATACCAAACAGCGTCGTTTCGGCATTAAAGGTATCCTGAAACCTTCAAAATTCATCCAGGAAAAATATGAAGAGGATAAAAACAACCTGATCAGTTATTACCGTTCACTCGGTTTCCGCGATGCCAAGATTGTATCAGACTCGGTTTGGAGAAACCAGAAGAATGATTTTGAGATCAATGTAAAACTGAACGAAGGGAAAAAATATTACATCGGCGACATCAATTTCCTTGGAAATACCGCGTTCCCGACAGATTATCTGCAGAAAGTTTTAGGCTATAAAACCGGCGACATCTATGATGCGGTAGGATTTAACAAGAAAGTTGGCGAAGACGGCGGTAAAGAAGACGACTCAGACATCAAGTCGATCTACATGAACAACGGTTATCTTTTTTCAAACGTTACACCTATCGAAAAATCCGTAGTTGGCGACTCAATCAATCTGGAAATCCGGATTTCTGAAGGCGAGAAAGCGACTTGGAACCGTGTAACCTGGAGTGGAAACACTACAACACACGATCATGTGGTTTTACGCTCACTCCGTACAAAACCCGGAAGTCTTTTCGCGAAAAGCGACATTAAAAGAACGTATTTTGACTTAGCGGGGATGCAGTTTTTCGATCCTCAGCAGGTGGGCCAGAACATCAGCCCAAATCCGCAGGACAACACAGTAGACATCCACTGGACACTGGTAGAGAAAGGATCTTCGCAGGTTCAGCTTCAGGCGGGCTACGGGGGCGGCTCATTTATCGGTACTCTTGGGCTTACCTTCAATAACTTCTCGCTGAGAAACTTTTTGAGATTTAAAGATTTCAAACCGGTTCCTCAGGGTGACGGTCAGACACTCTCCATTCAGGCGCAGGCGGGCCAGTACTTCCAGAATTACGGTATTTCATTTACAGAACCATGGCTTTTCGGTACCAAACCTACAGCACTTTCAGTAAGTGTAAACCAATCTTTGGTAAGATATACCGATCAGTTCGGTGATACACAGAAACTCAATATTTTCTCTGCCAGCGCGGGTCTGAACAGACTTTTGAGATGGCCGGATGATTATTTCTCACTTTATACCGGAATTCAGTTTCAGAGCTACGATTTTAGAAATTATCCTTTCCAGTTCGGAAACCAGACCGAATATAACGGGTCTGCAAAGAACTTCAGCTTTAATGTAGGTTTAAGCCGAAATTCTGCCGGACTTGACCCAATTTTCCCAACTCAGGGTTCAAATGTGGAAGCTACAGTGAAATTTACGCCACCGTATTCACTCTTCAGCGACAAAGATTACTCTTCAATGTCAAATGTTGAAAAGTACAAATGGCTCGAATTCTACAAAGTGAAATTAAAAGCCGATGTTTACAACACCGTAGTGGGCAAACTTGTTTTGCGAAGCACCGCAGAAATGGGCTTCCTAGACGGTTATAATGCTGACCTTGGCGCACCGCCATTCGAGCGTTTCTACGTAGGTGGAACCGGTCTTTTCGGTGGAAGGTATGACGGACGTGAACTTGTTCCGTTAAGAGGTTATGAGAATGCATCTTCTACCGGCGGAATGCTGGAAGACGTAACACCATATGGTGGGGCAACAATTTATAACAGATTTGCGTTAGAAGTACGTTATCCGATCTCAATGAACCAAACGGCTAAGATTTACGCACTGTCATTCGTGGAAGGTGGAAACGCCTGGAATACCTTTGGAACTTACAATCCGTTCCAGCTGAAAAGGTCTGCAGGTGTAGGTGTGCGTGTTTATATGGGCGCTTTCGGGCTCATCGGGTTCGATTTCGCGTACGGGTTCGACAAGACGCTTATCGGCACAGAACCGGCAGGTTGGAAAACACACTTCCTGATGAATCAATCTTTATAAAAGCATGGACAATGAAACACATTAAATTATTTGCGCTCACCTTCATTATTTTTTGCGGCACGCTGAATGCCCAAAAGATTGGTGTGGTGGACACAGACTATATCCTTAGCAAACTTCCGCAGTACAAAGACGCTGAAGCACGCCTGAATGCGCAGATCCAAAACTGGCAGACCGAAATTCAGACGCTGCAGTCGGACTTTGAGAAGAAAAAAACACTTCTTGAGAATGAGCGTGTACTTTTGATTGGCGATCAGCTGAAATTAAGGGAAAAAGAAGTGGAAGATCTTGATAAAAAAATCAAGGCGATGATCAATAACCGCTTCGGGACTTTGGGTGAAATAAACAACGCACGCTCCAATCTCACCAAGCCTTTCCAGGATCAGATTTGGAATGCAATCCGCACGGTATCAGAGAAGAATGCGTTAGGCATAGTTCTTGACAAAAGCAATAACATCAGTGTCATTTTCCTCGAAAAAAGGTATGATTATACGGATAAAGTATTAGATTTGCTACTGAAAAATGCGGGAACAACAAAAACCGAGAACGTAAATCAAAGGCCCGGCACTTCGCAGTCTGATGCGCGGAACGAAAAATTAAGAATACAGAAAGAAGGGGACAGAAACGGCGCCCAGGAAGTTCAGCAGCAACAGATGAGAAAAAATTAAAATTTTAAAACAAACAAAACAATTTATTTATCTTCAATTATGAAAAAATTAAGTGTATTATTCGCAGCAGTAATGATGTTAGTAACCGTAGGAACAGCAAACGCACAAAAGCTTGCTTCCATCGATTACGAATCAGTACTTGCAGCAATGCCCGAAACTAAAAAAATGACCACTGACTTAGATACCTTCAGCAAAACAAAAGGCGACGAACTAAACAAGCAGGCAGAAGCTTTCCAGAAAGAAGTTCAGCAGTACCAGGCTGAGGGCGCAAAAATGACCGAAGCTCAAAGAACTGCAAAAGAAGGCGATCTTCAGAAGAAGCAGCAAAACCTTCAGCAACTTCAGCAGACTGCCCAGCAGGATCTTGCACAGAGAAGAGATGCAGCCGTGAAGCCAATCATAGACAAGCTGAACAATGCAGTAACAAAGGTGGCTAAAGCAAACGGTTTTGATTTCATCATCGATTCTACAGCGTTGATCTACAAGGCAGGTCCTGATGCAACTCCTTTGGTTAAAAAAGAGTTGGGTCTTTAATAAAAGTCTTCGATAACCTAAACCATCCCGAGTTTTCAGGATGGTTTTTTAATTTAATTTAAATGCAGAAAGAACTTTCAACGGTAGTAAAAGTACGCTTCAGCGACTGTGACCCAATCGGTCATCTGAACAACGTAAAATACCTCGAATATATGCTGAATGCCCGTGAAGACCATGTAGAGAACGGCTATGGCTTCACGTACGAAGAATACACGCGGCGCACCGGCTGCACCTGGATCACCATCCAGAATGAGATTGCGTATCTGAAAGAAGTGCGTTACAACGCGAAAGTGATGATCACGAGCAAGACCATCGAAGTTGGCGACCGGCTTTCCAAAGTGGAGATCCTGATGAAAAGCGAGGACGGCAGCACGATACACAGCGTTCTATGGCTCACGGTGATTTATTTTGATATGAAAACGCGCCGAGCAGCTATTCAGCCGCCGGAAACCATCAGTCTGTTCAAAGATTTTCTTGTGAATCTTGAGGAACCTGATTTCAAATCGCGGGTGGCGTCATTACGCAAATTAAACAAGTCCGTTTCCAAATAGTTTTAAATTACTTCAATGAAGAAAATTTTAGTCACCGGAGCCAATGGTCAGCTGGGACAATGCATCCAAAAAATTGCGCCGGATTTTGAAGACCGTTTTGAGTTTATTTTCGCGGATTCACAGGCGCTCGATATCACAGATGCAGACAGTGTCTCCGATTATTTTTACGATCACAAGCCGCATTTTTGTATCAATGCCGCAGCTTACACAGCCGTAGATTTAGCCGAAACTGAGGGCGAAAAAGCTTTCGGCGTGAATGCTGAAGGCATTAAGAACCTTGCAGAAATCTGCGCGGAATATAAAACAGTCTTAATTCACGTTTCAACAGATTACGTGTTCAATGGTGACACGCAAATATCGTATTCAGAAGACTCATTTACCGATCCACAGGGCGTTTACGGCGCTTCTAAATTGGCGGGCGAGGAGTTGGCTTTAGCGGCAAATCCGAAAACGGTGGTAATCCGCACGTCCTGGCTTTATTCGGAATTCAGTAAGAATTTCGTTAAGACGATGCTGAATCTTTTCAGGCAGAGACCGGAGCTTGGCATTGTGAACGATCAGTTCGGACAGCCCACCAATGCGAATGATCTAGCCGAAGCCATTTTAAAAATTATCGGAACAGAACCAAAAGTTTACGGTGTTTTCCACTTTTCGAATTATCCGGAAACCACCTGGTTCCATTTCGCAGAGAAAATCGCTGAATTCGCTAAGTCTCCAGTCAAATTGAATCCGATACCAACAGAACAGTTCCCCACGCCCGCAAGACGTCCGGTACGCAGCACCATGGCGCTCGATAAAATCGGGGAAACTTATGGAATTGAGCCTGAGCATTGGGAAAATTCACTCCAAGACTGTATCGAAATCCTTACAAAATGAAGCACATAAGCATCCTTTTCGTGATTTTCTTTGGCCATTTTTTAGTGGCTCAGAATGTCATTTTAAATAATGTGGAACGCAGCCACAGCAATACCGATAAAGTTTTCTACAAAATCAATCCTACGGAAACAAAAGCTGAATATTTAGGCGAAATAGAAGTGCAGGGCTTTTCAGACGATGATGCCGAAATGTTCGGGAAAGTTTATAAAAAAGCCAAGCAAATTGGCGCGAACGCCTTTGCATACAAGCCATTTGAGTCAGTCACCGGCGGGCAGCAGAAGTTCGATGCGGCGCATTACAGGCTTAGTCTTTATTATGTGGAACAGGCAGATTTCCGGCCCGAAACGAACATTGTCTACCTTATTTCTTCACCGTACAGGGATCAAATAATCTCATTTAATGAGGAGAAAATAGCGTTCAAGCCGCGTACTTTTATCCGTAAGACTTTACTTCCGGGCACCGTTTACACAGTTTCAACGCGAAAATTTTTGGGCTCGTCCATCAAACTTTCTGCGCAGGAAAACCAGCCCGTACAGTATTTTCAGTTTTCCGCGTTTTCGGTGAACTCCAACCCATACGGAACTTCGGGAATCAATCTGAAATCCGGCGATATCACGCGCCTGGAGCAGTCTTACGCGCAGTTTCTCACCACCATTTATCAGTTGTTGGATTCGCTTGAGGAGCAACAAAAGTAGTTTCCATACAGAAACAGGTCCGGCTTTCCGTTGCAATCTTTTTTGCGGGCTTCGCAGGCTCAGCCCGCAAAAAAGGATTTCCACTGCAATCCGGGCTAAAAGGTCGGGCCTCTCTTCCCCCGAAACGCAGAAGCGCGTAAATCTTCAATTTCGTATCTTTATACCATGCAAAAAGTAGATATCTTAGCGATTGGTGCGCATCCCGATGATGTAGAACTAGGATGTGGCGGGACGATTTCCAAAATGATCGCTGCCGGAAAAACAGTAGCGATCGTAGACCTTACGCGTGGCGAACTCGGGACGCGCGGCACCGATTTGACACGTGCTGAAGAAGCCGCAAAAGCATCTGAAATCCTGAAAGTTTCAGCACGCGAAAACCTTGAAATGAAAGATGGTTTTCTTCAGAATTCAGAGGAATATCAGCTTAAGATCGTGAAGATGATCCGCAAATACCAACCCACGATTGTGTTTTCAAACGCAATCGATGACCGCCATCCTGATCATGCGAAAGCGCATAAACTCGTTTCAGATGCATGTTTTCTTGCGGGTTTGTCTAAGATCGAAACAGTTTTGGACGGTCAGTCACAAACTGCGTGGCGCCCGAAACAGATTTTCAGTTATATTCAGTGGAAAAACATTACGCCCGATTTCGTGGTAGATATTTCAGGCTTTATAGACAAGAAGATCGAAGCCTGCCTGGCCTACAAAACGCAGTTTTACGATCCGGGATCCAAAGAACCGATGACGCCGATCGCGACCAAAGATTTCCTTGAAAGTCTGACCTACCGTGCACAGGACCTTGGCCGGCTTTCCGGTGTGGAGTTTGCGGAGGGCTTTACCACAGAAAAACTTTTAGCTTTCAAAAATTTTGACGGAATAGTTTTGTAATTTCTCGAAAAGGCCTATATTTGCAGACCTAAAACGGTGATTGTAGCTCAGTTGGTTAGAGCGTCGGATTGTGGTTCCGAAGGTCGTGGGTTCGAGACCCATCATTCACCCTGATTTTTACAAAGCGCTTTCGGCAAACCGGAAGCGTTTTTTACTTTTGTGAAACCTTTATGGGGCTACAATGAACAAAAAAACCGATTACCTTCTTTTTGCCATTTTTTTTGTGGTTTTGCTTATCTCGCTTCCGGGCGAGGTCGGGTTGAAGTATGAGTGGCTGCTAATAATGGAAGAATCGGATTTCAGCAGTGGTTTGAAAATGTATGGAGTGCCGTCCGCTTATATGCCTCCGCTTTATCCTTATTATTTATTGCTTTGTAAGGGCGTATTCGGTTTTACGGATTGGCTTAAAGTATCTCTGGTTTTGCAGGGATTAGTGTATTTTTTTTCACTGCGGTTTTTAGTCAAAACTCTCTGCTCAACCCATTTCCGTACGCTGCGTGTGCAGATTTTTCTGCTTGTGCTGTTGCTTTTTCCGCCCCTGTTTGCAGGTAATATTACGGTGAGTTCATTATCTATGTCTGTCAGTTTGCTGTCTGTTTTCTTTGCTTTGCTCTACAGGATTTCAAATGAAAAAGAATGGAGGTCTCAGCAAATTGCAGGCCTCGCGGCGGTATCAGTTTTAGGGCTGTATCTGCGTTATGAATTTTTGTACATTATTTTGATTGCTGGTGCTGTTTTTCTGTATTTGCGTAAAATCAAGATTATCAACTTTATTTTAACAGGCTTATTTGTATTTATAAGTTACTTGCCCTGGATGGTGAGAAATTATTTAAAAATAGGGAAGTTTACTTATTCGACATCACTTAACTATAATTTCGCAAAAGGATATAACCTGGAGTATAATGTTTTTTCTGCCTATAATTTTCCATATTCACCAAAAACTGATGAAGTTTTACCGGTAGAGGTGCTGTATAGCAGATTTGGTAATGAACGTGAAATAGATTCATTTCTTTCCGGGCTCAATAGTGAATTTGTAGCTACAGAGCACATGCTGTTTGTAAAACTCACACTTCAGAAATTTGCAGTCAATTTTACCCAGTACTTCCCGGATTATGGTTGGATGTCGGGCATGGGGATTTATATTTTTTACAGTATCTTCTTTCTTGCTTTCCAATTTTTTCTTGTATGGGCACTCCTTAAAATAAAAAACAGACAGCAAGGCTACCTGTTTGTATTTACGCTAAGTATTTATTTATTCGTGCTTATTTTTTACACGGTAGCACCTATGCCACGTTATTTTTTGCTTTTTGTCCCGTATTTCTCTGCTGTTATGGCTAGAATATTTCTGATCCGAAATGCATAAAAATAAAACTCATTCGAAATCTTCGTCTGATTCTATCGTATAAGAACGCGATTTGAAATCTTTATCGTGTCGTTCTGAGATTACATCAGTACCTTTTTGGTTAATGATAAACTCCGCCGACTGTGTGAACATTTCCTCAAAACTTTTGAAATCCTCTTTGTAAAGGTAGATTTTGTGCTTTTCATAGCTGGCCTCGCCACCTTCTGAGAAGTGTTTTTTACTTTCGGTAATCGTCAGATAGTAGTCTCCGGCTTTCGTCTCGCGCACATCGAAGAAGTAGGTTCGCCGTCCAGCCTTCAGAACCTTCGTGAAAATTTCATTTTCCTGCCGGTCTTTGTAATCATTCATTTGAGCTTAGTTTATAATGGATACAGACAAATATAAATGAATTCTTTTAATTGCAAAATAAAATTTTAACTTTTATTAAGAAAAAGGAATTATACCTAAAGAATTCGCATCTAAGCTGGCTCGGAAGTTTCTATTTCGGTGAGATTCAGTATTTTATCTGCACGCTTCGCACTGCTCTCGCGGTGTGTAATGATGATTGATGTGCTTTTCTGGATTTCGTTTTCCAGATTTTGGAGGATATTTTCTTCCGTTTCCGTATCCAAAGCAGACAGTGAATCATCGAAAATTAGGATTTTCGGTTCCTTAATCAATGCCCTAGCGATACAGATCCGTTGCTTTTGCCCGCCCGAAAGCATCACGCCGCGCTCACCAACCAAAGTTTTATATTGGTCTTTGAATTCGACAATATTCTTGTGTACATCAGCTTTTTTAGCGTATTTGGTCACCTGCTCAAGGGTTGGACTGTCAACAGCGAAACCGATATTATTCTCAATCGTGTCTGAAAACAGGAAGCTTTCCTGCGGAATATAGCCGATGTGTCTGCGGTAATTGCCCAGGTTGTGGTCTTTGAGATTTACTCCGTCAACCAGTATTTCTCCTTCTGTCGGATCGATCAGGCGGCAAAGCAGCAATGCGATAGTCGATTTTCCGCTCCCGGTTTTTCCCATTATTGCGAGCGACTTTCCGGCTTCAATCTTGAAACTTAAATTATCTAGTGCTTTTATTCCTGTATTTGGATACACGTACGATACATTTCGAAATTCGATTTCACCACGGATCGGGTACACGTCGTTATTTTTGTTAATGATGTCCGTTTTCATATCCAAAAATTCGTTGATACGCTGCATCGAGGCGTCTGCGCGCTGATTTACCGAAGTTACCCAGCCCACCATGGAAAAAGGCCAGATTAAAATATTAATGTAAAGAAAGAAATCTGCGATCTTACCAACGCTCAGTTCATTGTTAAGGTATTTTTGGCCACCGATCAGCAATATCACCACATTCAGCAAACCGATGACAAATAATATGATCGTAAAAAAATACGCTTCGGTTTTTGCTAAATCCAACGCCTTTACCTGGTAATCTTTCACTTTCGCACCATAGTTTTTCTCGATGTACTTCTCTTTTGCAAAGAATTTCACCACGCGAATTCCGGAAAAACTGTCCTGCACAAAGGTTGAAATCGCCGACTGGCTTTTCTGCATGACTTTCGATTTCCCATTGATAATCGAGCTTACCTTATAGATCACGAACGACAAAATGGGCAGCGGAACCAGAGACCATATCGTCATTGAAACGTCGGTCTTCAACATATAAACCGAAGTGATGATCAACAGGATAAGCAAGTTCACCACATACATCACGCCTGGGCCCAGATACATTCGAACCGCGACTACGTCTTCACTCAGGCGGTTCATCAGGTCACCGGTTGTGGTTTTTTTAAAATCAGTTACCGAAAGTTCCTGATAGTGCGTGTAAATTTTGTTTTTAAGTTCGTATTCTATCCTGCGCGAAGCCACGATGATGGTCTGGCGCATCATGAAGGTGAAAAAACCTGTGAGGATTGATGATACTACGATAATTGCCACATTAATCAGGACCTGCGGATTAAAGCCAAGAGTCGTAGTCTTCGAAATTTCATCTACAGACCGGCCCACAAACTGTACTTTGTAAATACTGAAAAAATTGCTCGCTATGATGAACAGGAAACCCCAAAAGAGCAGAATTCGGTGCTTGTAAAAGTAGGGATTGAGTGTTTTCAGGGCGTTCATGCGCGGTTGGAGTGGTTTTTTGAATTAGATATACAAAAGTAATAAAATGAAAATTGATGAGCCTGTTTTTCGCGCGGCTGAAGGCCATCGCGGACCTGTGAGTTTACAAAAAAATGCTATCTTTGCACGCACTAAAATAAGCTCTTTGAAATGCTAGGAAGAAGACAGATCCGTGAAAAAGTTGTAGAGTCGGTATATTCTTATTACCAAAATCCTGTGAAAGTGGATGTGCTTGAAAATAATATGTTCACGCAGATTGACAAGATTTACCACCTGTACATCTACCAGCTGAATTTCCTGGTTGCGCTGAAGCATCTTGCGGAAAACCAGATTGAGATTGGGAAGAAGAAATTTCTGAAAACTGATGAAAACATTAATCCGAACCAGAAATTCATTAATAATCAGGTTCTTTTGATGCTTGAAGAAAATACCGAGAGGTTATCTTTCACCTCAAAGCATCAGGAACTGAAGTGGGATTTGCACGACGAACTTTTGGTAAAAACCTTTCAGCGAATGACCGCCGGGAAACGGTATCAGGATTTCATGAAAGAGGAAGGCTACTCTTTTGAAGCCGATCAAAAGTTTATCGGGAAACTGTTTTTACGCTATGTAGCGGAGAATGAAGATTTTCACGAGCATCTGGAAGAGAAAGAGATCAGCTGGTCTGATGATATGCATATCTCACACTCGATGATTCAAAAAACCATTGGTTTTTTCAAAGAAAATGAGCCCACGCACACATTGATCAAAATGATCAAGGATGAAGACGACCGCGAGTTTGCACGAAGACTCTTACGCCAAATCCTGAATCACTGGGATGATACGGAGAAAAAACTCATTTCACGTCTCGAAAACTGGGATATAGAACGGGTTTCACTGCTCGATAAGATCATACTTATCACGGCTATGACCGAACTGGATTACTTTCCGCTCACACCCGGACGTGTGATCATCAATGAGTATATCGAAATCTCAAAAGTCTTCTCCACAGACCGTTCGAACATTTTCATTAATGGAATTTTAGATAAATACACCAAAGATTTTAACCGAAATTAATATGAAAAATTTAGTCAAATTATTGCCAGTTGTGGCTGCTCTAGCTTTAGTAAGCTGCAAAAAAGACCAATCCGCAGAACAGATCGTAACTACAGATTCTCTTGCTGTAGCTTCTGAACCGGCTACTGCAGTTGCTTCAGAACCGGTTTCTACGGCGCCAACAACTACTGTGGCACTTTCTGAATCTACTTTTGAATTTGGAAAAGTGAAAAAAGGCGAACAGGTAGAGCACATCTACGAAGTGACAAACACCGGAACCAACCCGCTGATCATCTCACAGGTGAAGCCGGGCTGTGGCTGCACCGCGCCAGATTATACCAAAGATCCTATCATGCCGGGTCAGAAAGGCAAAATTACGCTGAAGTTTGATTCAGGGAATTTTGACGGGCTTGTGAACAAGCAGGCTGAAGTATTCGCAAACGTAGAAAAGGCACCTATTGTCATTGGCTTTACAGCTGATGTTCAGCCTTAATATTTAAAAAAAAGTTAATATGATTTCAATATTTTTACAGGCCGCCGCGCCGGATACCATGATGCCTACAATGATCATGATGGGACTGATGTTCGTCGGGTTTTACTTTCTGATGATCCGTCCGCAAATGAAAAAAGCAAAGCAGGAAAAAGGTTTTCAGGCTGCGCTGAAAGTGGGCAGCAGAGTAGTGACTACGTCTGGTATGCATGGCAGAATCGCGCAGATCATGGAAGATGGTGTGGTGATTGAGACGCTTTCGGGCAAATTAAAGTTTGAGAAAGCCGCTATCTCAAGGGAGTTTACACAACAGCGATTCCCAGACAGCACTGAAGAGAAGAAATAATCCCCGCATTATTTAAAAATAAAAAGCAACTCATTTTCGGGTTGCTTTTTTTTATTTAAATATTTAAAGTAAAATCAAGTAAGGAGCAGAATCAGCAAACTCGCCACGAAGATTCGGAAAATAGTAACGAGCGGATAAACCTGCGCATAGCTTTGCACGGGAATGTCAGAATCCAGATAATTGGTGCTGAACGAAAGTGCGGCCGGATCTGTATAGCTGCCGCTCATGATGCCGGCGAGCTGTAAATAATTGATTTTAAGGATAAAACGGCCGATGATCACCATCAGGATTAATGGTATGAATGTGATAGCAGAGCCATACAGAAGCCACATCCAGCCGTTGTATTTCACGAAGTTTTCATAGAAACCGTCACCCGCGTGAATCCCGACTGCGGCGAAGAACATACAGATACCGAAGTCTTTCATAAAATAGATCGCGCCATTATTAATGTACGAATGGATGAACGAAATGCCGCCAAATCTCGATATAAGCAGCGCCACAATCAGTGGGCCGGCGGCAAAACCAAGTTTTAGCGGTACCGGAAGATTTGGAATGACAATCGGGATGGAGCCCAAGATTACGCCCAGCAACAGACCGCCAAACAAGGACAAAAAGTCGGGTTCAAGCAGTTTCTTTTCAGAGTTCCCAATGATCTTCTCCACCTCTGTGATGGCATCTTTCGCGCCGATGACACGCAGTTTGTCGCCATAGAACAGTTCCAGCGATGGTCGGGGCAGAATTTCGCGGCCGGCCCGAAAAACGCGTGTCACTTTAAGGTCATATGTGTTGTAAAGATCGAGCTCTGCAAGGGTTTTATGAATGGCAGAGGCCTTCGTGACAAAAATATTGCGGCTGTGGATATCCTCGTCAGACTCGATGAATTGGTCCGTTGACGGGCGACCCACGATTGCAATGAAATCTTTGAGGTCATTTTCCAGTCCTACCAGCATCAGTACATCGCGATCGCGCATCAGCATATCCGCCGTGGGCGACTGTACCGCCGCACTGCCACTGTGTTTAAGTCTTGAAATCACAATCGGCCTTCCAAAATCTTTAGTGGCCTGAAAAATAGATTTACCGAAAAATTCAGGGTTGGTTACACGCATTTTCATGTGAACCAACGGTAATTCGCGGTTGATCTTTGCCATCCTGAAGCGACGCATCTCGGTTTCCGGATTAATTTTAAGCAAGATTTTAGACAGAATCACCACGCCGATTATTCCGAATACGCCCAAGGGATAAGTGATCGCATAGCCAATCGTAGGATCATTGAACGGTCTGCCCGGAAAGGTATGCTGTAGTTCTTCAATCGTGTTTTTCGCTGCACCCAAACCCGGCGTATTGGTGACCGAGCCACTCATGATGCCGACTAAATCTTCGATTTTCAAACCTGTAAAATGGAAAAGCAGCGCTGTAATGAGTCCGCCCAGCAAAACGGTTGAAACGGCAAGAATATTAAATTTAAGTCCTTCATTACGGAAAGAGGAGAAAAATGACGGACCAACCTGTAATCCGATGCCGTAAACGAAAAGGATAAGTCCAAAATCCCGGATAAAATCCAGAATATGCGTCTCAATCCTGTATCCGAAATGCCCGAGGATAAGACCCGTGAACATCACCGCGGAAACGCCGAAGGTGATTTTGCCCAGTTTCAGCCGGCCGAAAAAGATTCCGGTGCCTACTGCGAGCATGATGACGACAATGGACTGTGTGATATTCGGATTTTCTGCCGGTAAAAGCAGCGTGCGTAACCAATCTAACATAAGCCTGATTTTAATACAAATTTACGGGGAAAAGTTGCCGTAGGCTGAATACATACCACGAGATTTGTCACTATTTGAAGAAATTTCGGTTTTTAATTGTGCTTTAGCAACTGAAACCCAATCGCACATTCGAGGCAGCGTTTCGGCTGGCAATAGTGCTGAAAATGAAACAGAAAAGCCTGGCTGTCTAGCGCATCGCGAATGGGCGTTTTCAGGGCTTTCCAGTTTTCAATCACCGTGTTCTTTTCGGCTGGTAAACTGCGGTACATCGCAATGATCTCATCTGTAATATTTTCATTTGAATTTTTCTGGTATGTATATTTCAACGGTAAAATTGCATTAATGATAATCAGGCTGATAAAATCATCAGTGAGAATTTTTTCGCCCACAGTCGTTGAAATTTTTCCAAAATTAAAATGATCATTCCAGTACGGACTTGCCACCACGTTTCGGAAGACCTTTACGATATCGCCCACGCTTTTTGCGGTCATCACTTTCGAAAAAAGATTCTGATTCAGATGATACAATGAAGCCAACTGCGCGAGCCGAACAGTGGGGAAGGACGGCGGCCGAAGTTTTGAAAATTTCGGGACCACGCCGCTGGGTTTAATTTGATATTTGATGAGCAGAAACTCAAATTCACGCTTCCAGATCGTAGTTTGTTCGTCATCAGGACTTTGCAGCCAGCCACACATGCCGAAAAACAAAGCTTCGAGTTGAGTGAGATTTTGCCGGACTTTATTCAAAACAGCGAAATCAATATTTTCCGCCAACTGCCTGAAAATTTGCGCGTTTACCTTTAGTCCAAATGCGTAGGCAATGTTTTGAAACAGCACCGCTTCATAATTGTTTTTGTTTTTTGCGAGCGCGATTTCTATTTCTAATGATTTGTGATCCAGTTTTTTAAGTAAAGTCTCTTCTTCAAATTGAAACGGGATTTTCTTGGCGTTAAAAATTTCTTCGCACGGGATGAAAACTTTCGCGTTTTCGAGTGAAGCGTATTTATCGAGCACTGTTTCATCGATATAATTCTTCAGTTCCAGCGTTGGAATGTTTCTCGAAACCAGTTCCGGAATATCAGCATCATGAAAATAAACCGCGTGCAGGATCAGGTTTTCAAATTCAGGATTTCCCGTATGGCGGTGAAAAATATAGTCGGAGGAGCGGATGTGAAGTTCAATATGCCCGACAAGTGTCACGCCCTGAAATTTGATTTTTCCGAATAGAAAATCGGGTCCGGAATCAAAATTCCATTTGCCGAAGTCAATAATCTCAACAGGGTTTCCGGCCACATCCTTGAAATCAAAACTATTGAAAATTTTGAAATTCCATAGATACTGCAGGAGTTTCTCCTTCATTTTGAGACGATTGTGTCAAACGAAGTTAAGAAATTTAGTGAAAAAAATGTTTAGGTATTAAGTTTTTAAAACGGCGGTTTATTTTCCAAATGTTGCCAACGTGTCCGCGTACATTTTTTCATAAACCGGCAAAACATTCTGAAGGTCGAATTTTAGCGCCTGCTCCTTTGCATTTATTTTCATTTCGGCGAGCAGATTCTCGTCGCTGAGCAGTTTTATGGTATAGTTGCTCATTGCTTCTACGTTACCTATTTCGGCCAGAAAACCTGTCACACCCTGAAGGTTCACCTCCGGTATTCCGCCCGCGTTAGAACTGATGACTGGTGTGCGTGCTGCCATTGCTTCCAGGGCGGCCAAACCGAAACTTTCCTGTTCCGAAGGAAGGAGAAAGACATCTGAAAGTTCGAGGATTTTGTATAAATCATTTACTTTTCCCAAAAGCCGGATTTCGCCGATCAGTTCGGGGTTTTCTTCCAGAAACTGGCTGATAATCTCCATATCCGGGCCTTCGCCGATGATGATCAGTTTGGACTTGATGAGTTTATGTACATTTTTAAATATTGTCAGTACTTCACCGACTCTTTTTACAGGACGGAGATTTGACACGTGAATCAGGATTTTCTCGTCATCGGTTGCGAATTGGCGGCGCGTGCAATCGTTCGGACTGTCGAAATCACTGTTGTCTATAAAATTGGTGATGACCTGAATTTCTTTCTTAATATTAAAAAACTGCAGCGTGTCTTTCTTTAAACTTTCTGAAACTGACGTGATCGTATCGGATTGATTTATAGAGAATTCCACCGCATGTTTATAGCTCGGATGTTGCCCGACAAGCGTAATATCGGTGCCGTGAAGCGTAGTAACCAGCGGAATATCCTTGCCTTCTTCTTTCAGCATCTGTTTTGCGGTAAATGCCGCGTACGCATACGGAATTGCATAGTGCGCATGCAAAAGATCGAGTTTATAAAGGTTTACAACGCGGTAAATCATGGAGGAAAGCGCGATATCGTACGGCTGATACTGGAAAAGCGGATACGTCTGCACATTTACTTTGTGAAAGAAAATGTTGGGATTGGTGATATCGAGGCGCGCAGGCAGATTTGAACTTATAAAATGCACTTCGTACCCTTTGTATGCGAGCGCCATGCCCAGTTCGGTGGCTACAATACCGCTTCCGCCGTACGTAGGATAACAGAGAATTCCTATTTTCATTTTAATGGATTCAGTTTTTTTGGTAAAATAATCACTTTTTGGCTGCGTGAACCTTTGCAGAAGATTTTGGAGTGGATCTCAGGTCGATGCCACTGCCGGCTTTTAATTTGTCATTAACCAAAACCGGTAAACGTCCCGAAATCGCAGTTTTGCCGACAAATGCATCTGCTGCGGCGCGCATTGAGCCCTCATTGTTTTCATACGCAACCAAAACGCTTGAGACTTTCGAGATATCTACATCTTTCAGTGCATACGGCGAACCGAAGACAGACAAAATGACGTCATTGTTCGCACTAAGTTTCGCTAAGATGTTTTTCGATTCTGCGGAAATACTGTAAGGTTTGTACGCAGTGGAATTGTCTTTGTGAAACCCGACAATCACTTTAGAATTTGCAGGAATTGTGGAAATCTCAGATGCTTTCTTCAAGATTACTGTCGTCTCACGCTGTAAATTGTCCAGAAAAGTATCGTAGAGCGCCTCTTCGAGCGGAACGTAATAGTAAGTTTCACTGCAACTTAACGGAAGCAGATTCTTGGTGTTTTTAATCAAAGTCAGCGCACTTGCGTATAAGTTCTGAACCAGCGTTCGGTGCGATTCGTTGTTGAGATCGTAGTTAATGTTTTCAGGATTTCGCGGCTCATATTTATTTAAGCCTAAGAAATATTTGGTCAAAAGGATTTTTTTTACGCTTTCCTCAACACGTTCCTGTGATATTTCGCCCTTATCGATGGCTTGCTGGATGAGCTTTTTACCTTCTTCTACACCTTCTGAAAACAGCATGATGTCATTTCCAGCCTTGAAAGCTAACGCATCCAGTTCGCCGGGTTTGTAACGCTTGGCTACCGCGCCCATATTCAGCGCATCAGTGATGATCAGACCTTTGTAGCTATATTTTTCTTTTAGTAAACCGGTGATAATATCTTTCGATACCGAAGCTGGAACGCCTTCTTTTTTCTCGAGTGCGGGTACGTACAGATGCGCGACCATCACACCGCCAATTCCTTTATCCATCAGTGATTTGAAAGGCGCAAGTTCTACGTTCTGCAGGCGATTCAGATTATGAGAGACTACAGGCAAATCATGGTGCGAATCAGTATTGGTGTCACCGTGACCCGGAAAATGCTTGATCGCCGCCAAAACATTGTTTTCCTGCAACCCGGCTGAATAAGCGCCGGCAGATTTTAAGACATTTGAAACATCGGAACCAAAACTGCGGTTTCCGATGATCGGGTTATTAGGATTTGTGTTCACATCTACCACGGGTGCAAAATTCCAGTTGATGCCCATGCGCTGGCAGTCTTCGGCGATCTTTGCAGCCATTTGTTTTATTAAATTCTTATCCTGAATAGCCCCGAGTGTCATCGCCCACGGGAATTTGTGCGCTGCGGCAATCCGCTGGAAAACACCCCACTCCGCGTCCATCCCAATCATCAGCGGTACTTTCGATTTTTGCTGGAATTCATTTACCAACGTAATTTCACGTGCCGCATCATCCTGCATCAGGATCAGACCGCCAATTTGTTCGTTTTCTACAATTTCACGCACATTCTGGATGTAGTCTTCGCCCTTGTTGGTATACAGCGCTATGATGAACAACTGGCCAAGTTTCTCTTTCTGGCTCAGTGAACTGTACGTGTTTTCTACCCACTGGTTCGCTTTTCTAAGTTCGGCACTGTTTATATTTTTGGGCTGAAACTGTGCATTAATGGTCAGGCTAAATATGTAAACGGTCAGCAAGCTGAGTGTAGCGCGAAAATTATTCATTAAGATTTAATATAGATAACGAACAAAATTACGATATTTATAGTTTAAAACTCTGCGTTTTGTGGCATACAAATTGAGTTGAACCACGCATAAATAATCAAAAAAAATATTTACCGACATGAAAAAGTTTTTTACAATAATGCTGCTGGCTGTATTCGCATTTCTTGCTTTCAGCTGCGATGACAGGAACGATGACATAGATAATGATACGTATGCAGTGATGACCGACGTTACAGGATCATTCAATGCGGCGAATAATTACACTTTAGACCAGGGAATAAATATAGCGGCAACTGATGTGGTTTTGGTATACCGAAATAGGAATTCCGGGAATGGCGGAACCACCGCATGGCAACTGATTCCCAAGACTGAGTTTATTGGCAGCGGTCGTGAGTTGGATTACAATTTCCTGTTTGATGCTCAAAATGTGGAAATCTATACGGAAGCAAATTTCGATCAGGCCACACTTACGGGTGCCGAAGCCAACACGTATTTAAATAATCAGCGATTCCGAATCGTCCTGGTACCGGCTTCTCAAGGCAAAAATGCGAATGTAGACTTCTCGGATTATAATGCGGTTTTGCGTCACTTCCAGATTGCTGACCGACCATAAAAAAAACAAATCCTTATAAAATCCCGCTATTTTTGGCGGGTTTTTTTATGTTTGGACGGTTCCGCAATCTGCATTACGGAAAAAGTTTGGAAGTGCCCATATAATTTAAATCATAGCCGCAGCAAACCCGCTTCCTAAAGTTTTTTGTATTTTTAAAGTTCAAAATATCTTTAAAATTATGAGTGTTCATATTGCTGCCCAAAAAGGCGAAATCGCAAAAACAGTGCTGCAGCCCGGCGACCCGCTGCGCGCAAAATATATTGTTGAAAATTTCATGGAGGACGTGCGCCTGGTAAGCCAAACGCGCAATATTTTTTATTATACAGGTCTGTACAAAGGCCGTGAAGTGTCTGTCGGTGCCAGCGGAATGGGTGTGCCAAGCATCGGGATCTATTCCTATGAACTCTACACAGAATATGATGTAGATACGATCATCAGAATCGGTACCTGCGGTGCCTATACGCCGGAACTTAAAGTTTTTGATGTTCTGAACGTAGAAAATGCCGCCAGTGAATCAACTTACGCGAAATTCGCCTGGGGAATTGAAGAGGAAATTCTGACGCACCAGGGTAACGTCTTCTCGGTGATCAATGACACAGCGAGAAATCTTTCACTTGACCTGAAAACGACAAACATCCACACGAGCGATATCTTCTACCGCAAAAATCCAGGAACACCTGAGATTGCTGTGAAACATAACTGTACCGCTGTGGAAATGGAGGCATTTGCACTTTTCGCGAACGCCCAATATTTAGGAAAAAATGCTGCAACGCTGCTTACGGTGTCAGATATCATCCCAACAGGGGAATTCATCTCGGCGGACATGCGCGAAAAAGCACTTACACCGATGATCGAACTTGCGCTCGAAACTGCGATAAGTCTTTAAGATTCATTTAAATAAAAAAGATAACGCTTTGAAATATTTCAAAGCGTTACGTTTTTTATATCGTCATCATCTTCGAGAAAATGGCCGAAATAGTCTTTTTTTACCTTTAGATAATCCTTGCTTTCAAGTGTGGAATTGATCTGAAGCGGAATTCGTTTGTTTAATTTGATATTACTGCTTTCCACAATCTTCACTTTTTCCGGATTGTTTGTAAGCAGATTGATTTCGGTAACATTCAGCAGATTAAGAATTTCAATTGCTGCTGAAAAGTTCCGGTCATCAGCCGGTAAACCAAGTTCAAGATTGGCCTGCACGGTATCAAATCCTTTTTCCTGCAGAGAATAGGCTTTCAGCTTATTGATAATGCCGATATTCCGGCCTTCCTGCCGCAGATAAATGATGATGCCGCCGTTGTCGTGAATGTATTTCATGGCCGCATCAAGTTGCTGGCCGCATTCGCATTTTTTGGAATGAAATACCTCACCCGTGATACATTCAGAATGAAAACGGATATTGACAGCTGTGGAAAAATCTGTATTTTCAGCTACAATCGCCATGTGCGGCATCCAGTCTGTGGCAGACTCAGAGAATGCGATCATGCGAAAATTACCATACTCGGTAGGTACATTGGCTTCCGCCTGAATTGTGAGCATCGGAAAATTAAATTATTTAAGGCAAAGATAGTGAATCCTTTGGCAGATTGGTCTGAAGGTGGTTCATGTTGATTTTTATCCGCACCAGATAGCGGTTCAGCACTTCATCTTCGTCCTTGTTCAGGAACTTGCGGAGTTTCTGGAGTTTTTTGTAGGAACGTTCGAAGCGGGCATAAGATTTTGCGGTTTCAAACTGGTTGAAGTTCTTCATCGCATCCACATAATCGCGCAGATGCGATTTTAGGTTTTTCACCTCAAGATTTACCGCGTCATTTCTGAACTTTGGGAATGAGCTGATCAGGTTGGTGATTTCAGAGGAATAGAGCACAAGGTTTTTCTGACCTTCCAACGGCACATAGGCACTATTGTTTCCCAATAGCGTATCGCCCGTGGGTGAAAGATTAATTTTTTCAGCCGAGCACGATATAATAAAGAATAGTAAAAAGTAGTAACATTTAGGCTTCGCCATTTTTTATTCTTTGATATAGAACCGGATTCAGACTTTCGTCATTATACATCTTCATTTGCTTATAAACTCTCATCTTCACCTGGCCATTTTCGATATCAAACAGCAACCGGTCGATTGCTTCGGTAAGGTCTTTTTTCTGTTCCAGCAGTACAGAAAGTTTGTCTGAGCATTTGTTCCGGTGCTCTTCACTTGCTGTATCTCTGTTTGCTTCCAGCGACATGTGAAAGACTTTCAGTGCTAAAATGGAGAGTCGGTCAACCGCCCAGGCTGGGGTCTCCGTGTTGATCTTGGCGTCATCAGCTGCATTTACGTTTTGGTATTTCCTGTAAAACCAGCTGTCTATATATTCCACCAAATCAGTTCTCTGCTGATTAGAGGAATCAATTCTTCTTTTTAATGCAAGTGCCTGAATGGGTTCGATGTTTTCGTCGCGAATGATATCCTCGAGATGCCACTGCACGGTATCAATCCAGTTTTTTGCATACAGAAGCCATTCAAGGCTACCGTTTTCAAATGGATTTACCGCAGCGCAATCTACGTCATCTGTAAGATGGTAATCTGCGATTGATTGGTTGAAAATAGTCCATGCACGGTCCGAAAAACCCATAGCTTCTTGCTTAAATCGTAGGTGTAGAATTGCTTTTTGGTTCTTCGGGAGATTTTTTCTCGTCCTCCTTCACTGCATCTTTGAATTCTTTGATGCCCGATCCAAGACCACGCATCATCTCAGGGATTTTTCTGCCTCCGAACAATACGAGCAACACGATGGCTACGATAAGCAAATGCTGCCAGGAAAGGGCTAATATGGTAAGTGCTTCCATTACTTTATATAAATTTTTTACAAAGTTAGTTATTTTTTAATTCACCCAACCGAGCGGATCCACCGGATTGGTACCGTTCCAGATCTGGAAATCGAGGGTGTAAGTTCCATCGAAATCCGCACCCACAGCGCCAATTGAGGTACCGGCTGAAACCTGTTGGTTGGCCGAAACCATGGCGTTTGAAAGGTTTGCGTAGATCGTGAAATAATCGCCGTGTTTTACGAATACCATCTTAGAGCCGTCACCTGAAACTACCACACGCGAAACGGTTCCCGGCGCTACACATTTGGCTACGGTCCCTTTTGCTACCGCTATTTTGATCCCGTTGTTTTCTTCAATAATATTTTTGAACACCGGATGCGGCTGGCGCCCAAAACGGTGCGTGATGGTGCCGTACGCCGGCATCCCCATCTTCCCGCGGTTCGCCGCGAAATTGTTTCCTACGGCGCTGCTCACTCCATAGTTGGTCATCGCACGCGTTTCAGCGGCTTTTTTCTGTTCCTCATTCTTTTTTGCAAGTGAGGCTTCTGCAGCCCGGGCGTCTGCGGCCTTGTCTGCAGCGGCTTTAGCATTGGCAGCGGCTATCGCGGCATCCCGTGCAGCTGCGGCTCGTCTTGCTTCGGCGCGTTCAGCATCTGCCGCTTTCTTGGCATCATCCGCTTTTTTCAGATCCGCAGCGGCGGCGATCTTAGACCGTTCTTCCTCTTCGGCAGCTTTTTTATCAGCGATGTCTTTGAGGCGTTTTGCTTCTTCGTCAGCGCGTTTTTTCTCTAGTGCCAACGCTTCCATTCGTGCTTTGTTTTCAGCTTCGATGCGGGCTTTTTCGCGGTCTGCAGCAATCTTGGCCTGACGTATTTTCTCGGCTTCCGCTTTTTTGCGCTCTTCTTCTTTAGCTTTCGCAATACGGATTTCTTCCGCGATTATGGAACGGATCTGACCTTCAAGTTTTTTAGATTCGGTTTGCTTTTGGCGAAGTTCGGCGGTGAGTTGCGCTTCGTTTTTCTTAAAGTCTTCAAGCAGTTTTTCCTTTTGCTTTTTCTCTACTGCGATGGTTTGCAACTCCTTTTGCTGGTTTGTCAAAATGGTTTCTTTGTCTTTCACAGACCGTTGTTTGGCCTCAATATTGGCCAGGAGTTTCCGGGCGGCTTCGGAGATTTCAGCAGCTTTTTTATCCTGATAATCAGAATAATCTTTCAGGTACTGGATGCGGCGCAGCGCTTCGCCCAGGTTTTTAGAGGAAAGAATAAAGGTGACTTTGTTCTGAACGCCTTTGTTTTTATAAGCTTTCACCAAAACCTCCGCATAGTTTTTTCTTAAAACGGCGAGTTCACGGTTTTGGCGGTTGATCTCAAGCTGGCGCAGGTAGATGTCGTCTTCGATCAGCCTCTTTTCTTTTTGAGTGTTTGAATAAACTTTTTCACGTAACTGGATTTTTTTCTGAACGTCATTGAGATAAGCTACCGAAAGTTTCGACTGCTGCTGGGTTTTGGCCAGGTTTGAGTTGATCGCCGCAATTTGTTTTTTCAGTTCTGCATTCTGCTTTTGTAATTGTTCCTTTTTTTGAGAAAATAAAATTCCGAACAAAAAAATCCCTATAAAAAAGCTTATTTTCCTTATCATTTGATCTCAGTTTTCGTATAGTTAGCCGGCACCGAGTACGGTGTCGCCATTTTCGAGCCTTCAAATTTCGTGTTTTCAAGCGCAATCTGGCTCGTTTTCTGGCCCTTTATATTTATTTTAACGTTTTTAGGCAAACGCATATTTTCGAAAGTTACCCAGTTGCTGTAAGAAACCTCAAGCCTGTCCGAAGATTTTACATCCGTCAAAACCACATTCATCAGATCAAAAGTCGGAGAATACTGCAGAGCTACCGCGTAATCAGATTGGTTGCCATTGCTCCCGAAGCGAATGTTTTTTGTAGAATTGAGCCTGTATCCCTGCACGGACTGACTGAAACTGAAATCTTTCTCCTGAACAGGAATGAAAGTACGTCCGAGCAAAAGGTTTTGCAGCGCCGCAAAGTCGATGAAATCTACATTCAGCATCTTGTTCAGATAAGAAAAATCGGACTCAATGTATGTTTTATTCCATTTCTCATAACCCTGGATTCCGTTTGGTGTTGCGATTCCGCGGCCCACATTCAGGAACACGGCGATCATATTCATCCAAACTTTTTGGCCATCTTCAATGTAGATTGTCGCATCAAGTGTTGGGATGAATGCACCTGTTTCTACATCAACCCGCGAGCTGATTTTCACCTGATCGAAATCAGGTTTCTTCGAGATTTCCCGGAAAAACGCTGCGTTCGCAACAGGTACGGCAATTGGCTTTTCGGGCTTCGCAGTGGCAGTTTTGCAAGAGACTAATGCAAACGAAAGGAGTAGAAGGATGATATAATTTTTCATAATCAGTATCTTTTTTTGGTAGTGTTGAATTTTTAATAACGGCAAACGCTGCCTAATGTTTTACCGCACACTTTACGCCAAAAGACATTTTCAGGCTGAATTTAGCTTTTAGAAAGGAAGTCGAGCACCGAATAGTCGCCAAGTGAAATCTCTCGAGCCACCCCGAAGTACTGCGCAGAATTCCCGATCATCGAGTTGCTTAGATTGCCGTGGTCAATCAGCGTATTTTCCTGAATGAGTGAATGATCGATGTTTGAATTGATGATCTTCGTGTTGTTGCCAATGGATACGCACGGGCCGATTTTAGAATTTGAAATCTCCACATTTTCGCCGATGAAACACGGCGGAATGATAAGGCAGTTCTCTATTTTGGCCGACGCGGGATAATTCGCCACATTATCTTTTTCATATTGCAACACTTTGCCGTTCGTCTCTACCGTGGCGTTCTTGTTCCCGCAATCCATCCAGTCATCCACCTTTCCGAGGGAGAATTTTCCGCCTTTCTGTCTGAGGTTTTCAAGCGCGGTCGTCAGTTGGAACTCGCCGCCTTGCTTGATGTCATTGCTCATGATGTAATTGATCTCATCCATCAGCTTTTCGGCGGAGTTGAAATAATAAATCCCAATGATCGCGAGATCAGATACAAACGTCTGTGGTTTTTCAACAAAATCTGTGATAAAACCATAATCATCCAGTTTCACCACCCCGAAAGCCGATGGATCCTCCACTTTTTTCACCCAGATCACGCCGTCTGAATTTTTATCCAGCGCAAAATCAGCTTTGAAAAGAGTATCGGCAAATGCTACCACCACATCGCCCTGCATCGAGGCTTCCGCACATTTTATAGCGTGCGCTGTTCCTAGCGGTTCATCCTGTGTATACACACTGCCTTTGGCGCCAAGCGATTCAGCAATTCCGATTAGCGAGGCTTCTACTTCCGGCCCGAAATCGCCGATAATGAAAGCAATTTCCTCTATTTTTTCACCTGCAACTTTCGCGATGTCTTCTACCAGCCGCTGCACGATGGGTTTGCCCGCAATAGGGATCAGTGGTTTAGGAACGGTGAGTGTGTGAGGTCTTAGTCTGGAGCCGCGGCCCGCCATTGGAACGATGATTTTCATATTTGTCTTAATTATTTTGCACGCAGCTGCGTGGTTTCTTTATTTTATATATTGTTTGAAGTGCTGCCGAAACCGCCCTCGCCACGCGAAGTTTCGATAAGTTCTGCAGTTTCCTGCCAGGTAATGGTTTCGTGTCGGGCAATGACCATCTGTGCGATTCTGTCGCCGTCATTAATAGTGAAATTTTCTGAAGACAGATTGATTAGAATGACCCCGATTTCACCGCGGTAATCTGCATCAACGGTTCCCGGTGCATTCAGCACGGTGATTCCGTTTTTAATGGCCAGTCCGCTTCTGGGTCTTACCTGCGCCTCGAAGCCTGCAGGTAATTCAAGGAATAAGCCTGTAGGAATGAGTTTTCTTTCGAATGGTTTCAGCGTGAGGCTTTCGTCAATATTGGCGTACAGGTCCATGCCGGCTGAAAGTTCTGTCTGATATTTCGGTAGCGGATGTCTTGATTTGTTAATGAGTTTTATATTCATTCTATCTTTTGATTTTTTGAAGAAGACTTTCGGGTATTAGTTTTTGAACTTTTATTAAAATCGCCGCTAAAACTATAAATATTAAGTTGCCGAGCCAAATTTCGCTCCTGAAATTCTGGTAAATCACCAGAGAAAATATCATTGTGAGCAGGATGATGACTACGTTATTGAACACATTATAAGGAATCGGGTGTTTTCTTTGGCCCCAAAAATAGGATACAAGCATCATCATAAAATACGACGCTAAAGTTGCCCACGCCGAAGCCCAATAACCGTATCTCGGGATAAAATAAAAGTTCACGGCAATCGTCACAGCTGCACCCAGGACCGAAATGTAGGCGCCAACCAACGTTTTATCGGCCAGTTTATACCAAACCGAAAGGTTTAAATAAATACCTAAAAACAAACTTGCGAAAAACAGAACCGGCAGAATGGCGATGCCTTCGTAATATTCGGCATTATTCAGGTAGAATTTCGAAATCCAGTCGAGGTTTATGCACAAGAACAGTACGATCAGGCAGTTCACGGCGATGAAGACATCCATCAGTTTTGCATAAGTTTTCCCGGCGTTTTCATTTTTTGAATGGCTGAAGAAAAATGGTTCAATACCCAGCACATAAGCCTGACGGAAGAGCACCACGAAAGTCACAAGCTTCGCCACCGCACCATAAACGCCGAGTTCGTGCCTTGCGATTTCGTCTGGTAACAGGAATTTCAGAAACTGTCGGTCCAGTGTTTCATTAATGATGCCGGCAAGACCCGCAATGGTGATTGGCCACGAATATTTCAGCATTCTGCGCCAAAGTTCCCACGAAAAATAGCGGAGTTTGGCGACGAAGATGTCTTTAAATAAAAGCAGGAACGTACCGGCGCTCGCGACCAGGTTCGCTACGAAAACATAGCCAATGCCGAATGCCGGATTGTATCTGTAACCGAAAATTCCGCCTTCCAGCCGCGGCAAAATCTGGAGAAAGAACACCACCAACACAAAATTGATGACGCCGTTTGCAATCTTTACGGAGGCGTATTTGAGCGGTCTTTCATTCTTTCGGAGCATCACAAAAGGCATTGCGGAAAACGCGTCGAGGGACAGGATCAGCACCAGGATGGTGAGCAGATTGACCTGTGTCGGCGTCTTGAACGCAATGGCAAGTTCTGTCCTGAAAGTAAGTGAGAATGCAAGAAAAATCAAGGTCGCAACCAGCACGCTGAAGAATGCTGTAGAGATCAGTTTGCGGTCATTTTTTTCATCGATTGCGAATCGGAAGAATGTGGTCTCCATGCCGTGTGTGAGCAAAACCGCGATCACACCTGCCACCGAATAGAAATCAGCGAACGGCGCATAGGCTTCTGGCCCGAAAGCATCGGTGATATAAGGGTTGATGATGAAGGGAAAAAGACGGATCACCACGGTCGTAAGTCCGTAAAGTGCAGTTTGTCCCAGCAATTTCTTGTACAAATCCTGAATTTTGTGCAAATGTATCGTTTTAATTAAAACCTCGGAAATTGGAAACGCAGTGTGGAAATCGACCTCCGCTGGAATAGGTTTGAAAAACTTAAATTTACGCTTCGAAAAATTTAAATACAACCATGAGAATCCTTATAAAGAACGCCCGTATTGTTAACGAGAACGTAATATTGGAAAGTGACCTGCTCATCGTGGATGACGTTATACACAAGATTGAAAAAGATATAGATGCAGGAACAGCAGACCGTGTGATTGATGCTGAAGGAAAGTATCTTCTTCCCGGTGTGATCGATGACCAGGTTCATTTCCGCGAGCCCGGACTTACTCATAAAGGTGATATTGAGAGCGAGTCCCGCGCGGCAGTTGCAGGTGGTGTCACCAGTTATATTGAGCAGCCCAACACGGTGCCTAATGCGGTGACTCAGGATTTATTGGAGGACAAATATCAGATTGCAGCCCAAAAATCATTCGCCAACTACTCCTTTATGATGGGCGGCACCAATGATAATCTGGATGAAGTGCTTAAAACCAATCCGCGCAATGTTGCCGGTATCAAACTTTTTCTCGGTTCCTCAACCGGAAATATGCTCGTCGATAATCCAGAGACCCTGGAAAATATCTTCAGCAAAACAAAAATGCTTATCGCCGTACATTGCGAGGACGAAGCCACCATCAAAGTCAATACCCAGCGGTATCTTGAGGAATACGGTGAAGATATCCCCGTGAAATTGCATCATTTGATAAGAAGTGAGGAAGCGTGCTATATTTCCTCTTCGAAAGCGGTGGAACTTGCTGAAAAAACCGGGGCGCGGCTTCATGTTTTTCATGTTTCTACGGCCAAAGAGACGGGTCTTTTCCGCAATGATATTCCGTTAAAGGATAAAAAAATCACTGCGGAAGTTTGTGTCCATCATCTAACATTCACCGATTTGGATTACGACACAAAAGGCACTTTAATCAAATGGAATCCGGCGGTAAAAACGCAGCAAAACAAGGACGGCTTGTGGAGAGCCCTTTTGGATGACCGGATCGACGTAATCGCGACCGATCATGCGCCGCATACGTGGGAAGAGAAGCAGAATGTGTACACGAAGGCACCTTCGGGAGGGCCGCTGGTTCAGCATGCTCTGCCCGTTATGATTGAGCATTTTAAAAACGGAAAGATTTCTATTGAAAAGATTGTTGAGAAAATGTGCCACAACCCGGCGATACTTTTCCAGATCGAAAAACGCGGCTTTATCCGTGAGGGTTACAAAGCCGATCTGGTTTTGGTTGATGATAACTCTGAATGGACAGTTTCAAAAGATAACATCCTGTACAAATGTGGCTGGAGTCCGCTGGAAGGGATGACGTTACATGCTGAAGTAACGCACACATTCGTCAACGGAAATGTGGCTTATGAGAACGGGGAAGTGAAGGCTGAAAAGTTTGGCGAAAGACTGCTCTTCAACAGATAACCGGATTCATGGGGTTTATTCAGATAAAATTTTCAGGAAAATTAGTGCTGTCATGCAACAAAATGACAAACCAATCGTCTAATACCGTATTAACAACAATATATTATGATCAGAAAAAAGTTTTTGATGCTTTTTGCTGTTGGGATTCTCTTCACCGCTCAAGCGCAGGATTACCAGTGGAAGGAAGCTAAGAGTGCTGGCTACACGTATAAATATGTGACCAACGATCCCACGCAGGCAAGGTTTTATACCCTGCAGAACGGACTCACCGTAATACTGAGCCCCACCAAGAAAGACCCGAGGATTCAGGCGTATATCGCCACGAAAGCGGGCAGTAAGACAGACCCGGCAACCAACACAGGTCTGGCGCACTATCTGGAGCACATGCTCTTCAAAGGAACCGACAAGTACGGATCTCTGGACTGGACAAAGGAGAAAGCCGAACTCGACAAGATTGATGCGCTGTACGAACAGTACAACAAGTCCAAAGATGAGGTGCAGCGTAAGGCCATCTACAAAAAGATCGATTCCGTTTCAGGTGTGGCTGCAAAATATGCCATTGCGAATGAGTACGATAAAATGATGACCGCCATGGGCGCCCAGGGTACCAACGCGTGGACGAATTTCGAAGAAACTGTGTATACAGACGATGTTCCCTCCAGCTCACTGGACCGTTACCTGGCTGTTCAGGCTGAAAGGTTCAGAAACCCGGTACTGAGGATTTTCCATACTGAGCTTGAAGCGGTATACGAGGAGAAAAACCGGACTTTGGATAATGACGGCAGAAAAGTTTTCGAAACGCTGTTCGCCACACTGTTCAAGAACCATAATTACGGTAAGCAAACCACGATCGGAACCGTGGAACATTTAAAGAACCCTTCGCTGGTTGAGATCCGCAAATATTTCAACAATTACTATGTGCCTAATAACATGGGCGTCATCCTATCCGGTGATTTTAATCCGGATGAGGCAATCGCGAAGATTGACCGGGCTTTCTCCTATATGAAGAACAAGCCGGTGCCGAAATATACCTTCCAGCCGGAGCAGCCTATGACTGCTCCCGTGGTTAAGGAAATCGTAGGGCCTGATGCCGAAAACCTTACCATCGGTTACCGCTTGCCGGGGAACAAGGATAAAGATGTGTTGCTTGCCGATTTGGTGGGGTCCATCTTGACCAACGGAAAAGCCGGACTTCTAGACCTGAACCTGGTTAAGAAACAGAAACTTCTGCGTGCAAGTGCCTTCACCTACACCTTGCAGGACCACGGAATCCTTTATCTTTCCGCTGCGCCAACTACAGGGCAGACTTTGGAAGAAGTACAGACTTTAGTGCTCAGCGAAATCGAAAATCTGAAAAAAGGAAATTTTGATGCTGATCTCATTCCCTCTATTGTCAATAACATCAAGAAAGAGAAAATCCAGAGTCTGGAACGTTACGGCGACCGCGCTTCTATGCTGCAGAGTGCCTTCAATGCCGAGCTGGACTGGAAAGATCAGGTGGCGTATGTAGATGATATCTCCAAAATCAAAAAAGAAGATGTTGTAGCCTTTGCCAATAAATATTTCGGCAATAATTACGTGGCTATCTTAAAGAGAAAGGGCGAAAACAAGAACCCTCAGAAAATTGAGAAACCGGCCATTACACCTGTTGAAACCAACCCGGACAAACAGTCCGCCTTTGTAAAAATGGTGAACGAAATGCCGTCTACACCTTCAGAGCCTGTATTCCTAAACTTTGATAAGGATATCCAGAAATCAAAACTTGGAAAGGCGGAAGTTCTTTACGTGCCGAATACTGAAAACCAACTGTTCAGACTCAGATACCGTTACAAAATAGGAACACTTAACGATCCTAAACAGTCGCTGGCATCTCAGTACCTTCAGTTCCTTGGAACCGATAAGAAATCTTCAGAGGAAATTTCAAAGGAATTCTACAAGATCGCTTCCAGCTTCAATGTATCTACCGGTGAGGAATACACCATGGTGACCATTGAAGGTCTGCAGGAGAATTTTGATAAGGCGGTGAAGCTTTACGAAGACCTTGTGATGAACGCGAAGCCGGACGAAACCGCTCTTGCAGCGCTGAAAGCACGTATCGCGAAGTCCAGAAAAGATGCGAAAGCCAACAAAGGCGCCATCCTGCAGGGACTTACAAGCTACGCAATGTACGGCCCGAAGAACAAATTCAACAACACACTTTCCGATGCGGAAATCAACGCGGTTACCGCGCAGGAACTGGTGGACAGGATGAAGAACCTGAACAATTATGAGCAGACTGTGATCTATTACGGTCCGGAACCGATTAAAAATCTGACGGCAAAACTCGGAACCATGCACAAAGTGCCGGCAACATTTGCCTCTGCAGGCCCGCTGAAGACTTTCAAACAGCTTCCGCAGACCAAGACTCAGGTGCTGTTCACCGATTATGATATGGTGCAGGCCGAAACCCGTTGGATTCTCAATACAGACACCTACGATCCGGCAAAAACACCTATGGTAATGGTTTTCAATAACTATTTCGGTGGCGGTATGGGTTCTGTGGTTTTCCAGACCATTCGTGAGAGCAAGGCTTTGGCCTACAGTACTTACGGGTATTATGTGCAGCCTTCCAAGAAAGACGACCAGTATTATATGATGAGTTATGTAGGTAGCCAGGCCGATAAGTTTGGTGATGCCGTAGGTGCCATGAACGAACTGCTTACAACAATGCCTCAGCTTCCTGTAAACCTGGATCTGGCGAAGAATTCGGTTAAGAAAGACATCCAGACCGAAAGGATTATGCAGGACGATATCATCTTCCGCTATCTGGCCGCGCAGCAGCTCGGTCTGAAAGACGATATCCGCAAAGATCTGTACACCAACGTGGACAAGATCACGATGACTGACCTTCAGAAATTCCATGCGACCAATATTTCAGGGAAACCATACACCTATGCGTTGGTAGCTTCTGAAAAGAACCTGAAAATGGACGATCTTAAGAAGATTGGCGAGGTGAAGAAAATCACACTGGAAGAACTTTTCGGGTATTAAACCTTATAGAATATTGCTTATAGAAACTGCTCCGGATTGGAGCAGTTTTTTTTTGGTTATTGCGGTAAACGTAAAGCTGTCATTGCGGGGAGGAGGTACGTTGTTTTGCGTCATTGCGAGGAGGAGGCACGACGACGAAGCAACGACAGTTGGATCCTGGCTCTATTATACAAATTTCTCGTCTTTTTTTAGATTTAAATTTCCACAATTACATCTTACATATTCCGTGGAACTAATACTCTCATAATGGCAGTATGATTTACAATCAGCGCAATACATTTCTGCTTCAATCTCAAGCCACTTTTTAAAAATTGATTCAATTTCCGGAGAAGTGAATTGCGAAGATTCATCTTTCCAGTGAGCACAATAATTACGAAAGATTGTTCCTTGCTCAAATTCTCCAAACAGGACAGAAATTTTATGTTGCTTATTTGGAGATTTTAATTTGTCTTTTATTCTCTTAACTAGCGGTTCATAAAATTCAGAAAGTGTATAAGTGTTTTCTAATTTATATCTCATTGGAGTTTGTAAATTCTCATTTATGATTCCAAAAACCATTTCAAGATACCTTCCTAATTTTTGTCCTGCCCCAATTGGATCATCATCAATAATTAGCTTTTCTATTTCTTCATTATAATTATTTGAAAAATTACATCTTGGACCCGTTGTATAATCCCAACTTGAAAATTTATATCTATTCCATTGCGGAAAATGTCTTTGCATTGTATCGAAAAACACTTGGTCATGAGTAAGCATTAAGATTTAAAATCACTAAACTTAGATGCTAATAATTGAGCTACTTTTGGTCTTTTAAAAGCATCAAAACTATTTACAACATCATCTAATATCATAAACTTGAAGTTTGAATTAAAGTGCTTTACTGCTGCTAAAAAAATTGAAAGTCCAAAGCTATTGATTTGACTTTCACTCATGAATTTATACGCGGGTATGATCTTCTCATTTACGAAATCAATTTCTAGCTCTACCGCTTTATTCTTTCCAACTACTAATTTGATTTCAGGATTTTTCAAGTATTGGTTTGTTCCTTCTAGAAAATTATAACAGTCAATTAAGTCAGTTTGTATTTGCGTGAAAGTATGCTGAATTTGATCTTGAATAAACTCGGTCAATTTCGAGAATAAAACTCCAAGCTTGTCGCAGATATTAGATAAGTAATTAATCTTTTTTTCATTTCTTAAGTAGCTTGTGTATGCTACTTTTAATTGAATTAAATTGCTAAAATCGGTTGCTAATTTTGTGGTTTTTTCATCTTCGGAGAAAGATTTGATTAAATCTAACACAGATTCTTTATAGGTGATTTCCATATCACTTATAGTATCAATTTTTGAAACTTCATCTAATACGCTCAAGTCAAGTGAAGTTAAATCTTTTAACTGGGTTTTTAATGTTGAAAGGATTTTGGGTATTTGTATTTCTATTTTATCAATATCCTCATAAAATAAAGCAAAGCTTTCTTTTACTCTCTGACCTTTTTCTGATTGTATGATTGCTATTTTGTGATTGAATTGTTCAAATTTATTAATCAGAGCATCTCTTTTTAAAATATAATCTTGCTTTTTACTATTTAATTCTTCTAATGTTTTATGTTTTAAAGCAATATGCTCTTCTAAATTTCCTTCAAATAATTTATCACAAATTGGACAAGTTGATTTGTCTTCAAGATTTAAAAGAGTTTCTTTTGCCGTTGTATATAAGTCAATTAGAATTAATTTAGTAATGTTTGCTTCGTCTTTTTTTAAATCAATGAAAACTGTTTCTAAATCTTCACAATCTTGTTTGAATTTAGAAATAGGATAGAATTGATTTAGACGTAATAAAAATGAATTCCATTGGTTTAACGCAGTTGCTATTGGATTTCCTTTTACTATTTCAGAAAGAGCTTTCTCGATTTTATGAATATGTTTGTATTCAGTAATTTCTTCAATCTCATATTTTTTAGCAATGTCATTCACGAACGAAATTACCTTTGCTTCATCTACGTCCTGAATTTTAGTAATTGCTGTTATTGCTTTTTTATTTACTTCAATTTGTGCGTTATATTGAGCTAATTGAGTTGAAATTCTGGTAAAGCTTGCTTGAAGATCTGATTGATTTTTTGTGAATTTTTCTAAACCAAAAAATTTAGCGATGTATTTGTATTTTTCTCCTTTTGTTTTAAATACAAATTCTTGTAAGTCAGAGTATCTCAGGAAATTTGGATATATCGTATAATTTTTAAATTCATCATATTCTCCAGAATTTATTGGAGATGTCACCTTTGTTTTGTTATATAATGCTTTTACGGAATTTATGCGTGTATGTGAAAATTCAACATCTATATAAACATTATTTCCATTACTTAATTTATGAGGATAGTCCTTTTCAGAAACTCCTTCCTTAGTTAGGAATTCAATTTTAGAATTTATTAGCCATTCCCAAGAATCTACGATAGAACTTTTTCCAGTTCCATTTCTACCGTAGATTAGCGCTGATGTTGCATTTCTCCCTTTGATGAAATCAAGTGTTACAGGAGATTTTATTCCACGAAAGTTCTCAACTGTAATTTTATTCACTTTCAGCATCACTTTCAATTTTTAATAGTTCATCTACTTCCGCATCAATTTTTTGCACGCCAATGGAAACTTTTCTTTCGAACTCCGATCCATTGAAACCGGAATCTGAAAAATAAGATTCCAACTTCATTATGAATATTTCAAGTGTTGGTTCGTCAGTTTTTGTTTGGTCAAGCCAAGTTTTAAATTCCATATTGATATTTTTGGTTGTTATTTGCTGATTGCCGAAACGCTTGCTACCAACGCTTGTATAAACACAACAAGCTTATACAATCCAACAAACTCGCGTGGCATTTATATATTAATCATCATACTTTCTCCGCGCTAATCTACTCAAAAAACCCACCCACGCAAATACTTCCCGCCAAATAGTTTTACGGAATAACCCGAATATGCCAATATCATTAATTACCCTTGAAATATTCAGTTGAAACTTTACCAATTCAGCAATATTTCTTTAATTTTGATAGAGCCCGAAAGCGTAGATGCGCAGCGCGATGAAGGTTGGTTTAAGCACAAAAATGGGGCGGTGCTGCTAAGTTTCCGGAAACTTTAAAGCACGCACGCAACAGACTTTCCGGACTTCCGGAAAACCTCCTGCACGACAAAGCAAACCCAAAGTTAAAACGGGAGTTTTGAAATATGGAATTGCCGCGCTGCACTCCGCTCCGCTCGCAATGACGGCGTTGGAAGTTTTGTTGGGTCAAGTATCCGGTGGCTGAGGCTCTCGAAGGTACCTGGCATTGGTCCACTGGTTCCCTTTGCAATTACCAGTGCATTTTCGTCATGCTGAAAGCATCTCTGCAAGATTCTTCCGGAATCCATGCACCACCAACTCCCCAAAACTATTTAGCAAATAGCAATCTTAAAAGCACCGCTTCAAATTTTCATTAACTTTAAGCCTCAAACTCAACCTCAACCTTACCCTATGAAATACACAGAACCCATGCTGCGCGAAGGCGCCCTGAAAGATAAAGTCGCGATCGTAACCGGTGGCGGCAGCGGTCTGGGAAAAGCCATGACCAAATACTTCCTGGAACTCGGTGCGAAAGTGGTTATCACATCCCGTAATCTGGAGAAACTTCAGGCCACCGCTAAAGAACTCGAAGACCAGACGGGCGGAAAAGTGCTTTGTGTACAGTGCGACGTAAGGAACTGGGACGAAGTGGAAGCCATGAAAGATTCCGCAATAAAGGAATTCGGACAGATTGATATTTTGCTGAACAATGCTGCCGGCAACTTTATTTCGCCTACGGAAAGGCTTACGCATTCGGCCTTTGATTCCATCCTTGATATTGTGCTGAAGGGCACTAAGAATTGTACGCTCTCCATCGGTAAATATTGGATAGACAATAAAATTCCGGGAACCGTGTTGAACATCGTCACTACTTACTCGTGGACGGGCTCTGCTTACGTAGTTCCGTCGGCGTGTGCAAAAGCCGGCGTACTGGCGATGACCAGAAGTCTGGCGGTGGAGTGGGCGAAGTACAATATCCGTTTCAACGCCATCGCACCGGGACCTTTCCCGACCAAAGGCGCCTGGGACAGACTTCTGCCGGGAGATCTTCAGGAGAAATTCGACATGCGGAAAAAAGTGCCGCTGCGCCGCGTGGGCGAACATCAGGAGTTGGCCAACCTGGCGGCATACCTTGTTTCGGATTATTCTGCCTACATGAACGGCGAAGTAGTGACAATCGATGGTGGTGAATGGCTTCAGGGCGCCGGCGAATTCAATATGCTGGAAGAAATTCCGCAGGAAATGTGGGATATGCTGGAGGCGATGATCAAGGCGAAGAAATCGCAATAAATCAATTTAAACTCAGATGTTTCGTCTGGGTTTTTTTATTTTTAAATTTAAATTTTCAAAGTCAGTCTTATGTGTTATTATGTTGATTCTTCACTTACTAAAAAAGATATCAGGCGCATCTACAATATTGGTACGGAGGGTGCGGATTATACACCGACGGCCTTCATGAGCGGTTTTTCCCATGAAAAACTGCCGGTGATTCTGGATGAAACGCCGCAGGAGCTGAGTGCTGCCCATTGGGGTTTTATTCCTTTTTGGGCTAAAGATGAAGAGATCCGCCGGCAAACTTTGAATGCAAGGATTGAAACCATCAAAGAAAAACCCACCTTCCGTAAAAGCTATGACAGCCGGTGCCTGGTGCTGGTAAAGGGTTTTTATGAATGGAAATGGCTCGATACCAAAGGGCGCGAAAAGCACAAGCATTATTTGACCCTGAAAAACCAGGAGATTTTTTCGCTCGCCGGAATCTACAGCCACTGGACAAATCCCGAAACGGAGGAAGAACTGACCACATTTTCGGTAGTGACAACGCAGGCAAATGAACTGATGGCCGAAATTCACAACATCAAACACCGGATGCCCGTGGTGCTTTACAAAGCCACAGAAAATGACTGGCTGCGCGGTGCCGAAATTGAAGAATTCGCCTATCCCAATCACGAGTGTGATTTGCAGGCCATGGATCTGGATTACCGGCCGACGCTTTTTGACTGAGTTTTAGAATCGTTTCCTGATTTAATGATGTCTTGCCGGCGTATGCTTAATATAATCTGAAAGCACTTTCATCTGGTCGCGGTGGCCTTTTTCGACAAGTTTTTGGTATTTCGCAGGATCGTTCAGGTCATAGAAACGCTGCACGGTTTTGTTCACTTTAATGATCAGCTGCGGGAATATGGCAGCTGTGCGAACCTTTGGAATCTGAAGCCGCTCATTTATTTCCGTATCCAAAAGGAACCAGTTCATGCTCTGATGAAGTTTTAATAATAGTCTCCGCTGAAACATAAAACGGTTGATTGTGTTGACCAGGTTTTCATCGAGCAAAGCCTGCGCAAGCTGCACCGAATCTTCATCGCCCTTATCCTGCACGCTGCTCCACAGATAGAGTTGTTCTACGGCCTGCTGACGGTTTTCGGGCAGATATTCGGGCGGTATACCCAGCAGATAACCGATGTATTTCCACAAATGAAATACACCCTTTTCTTCCTCCGGCGAGATCTCGATGCCCAGTTTTCTTAAACCCTGCATCAGCACCAGGCTGAAGCCGGTGTAGGTGGCGATCATATCCCAGAAATTGATGGGTTCGCCCCATTTTTCTACGTCCCAACTTTCCCTTTTCTTGTTGATCTGCAGGCGCGCGTATGAATGCATGAGGCGTGTCCGCGCCGTGAGCTGGTAGGCTTCGGAATTTAACTGCAGTCCGTTTTCACGCGTTACGTGGATCCAGAATTCGAGTGTGTCTTTTAATCTTTTTACTGCGCCTTTTTTCAGGATGCCGGTGAAGATAAGCGGTTTGTTGAGGTAGGCATAATCGTATCCGCCCATCAAAGAGAAATCGCGCAGGATAATGAGCGAATTCACGCCGCTGCGCATACAGAAGCGCGCGCCTGTGTTCGCAAGTTCCTGATTAAACCATTCGGGGATTTCCTGCATTTGGAGAAACAGATTTTTCACGCCGGGCGGCAAATCTGAATCCTTATCGACCGGCTGTTTTGTGGCTGTTTCAATGATGCGCGACGCCTCGGGATAGGGCATGGAGAGGTAAGTTTCCTTTACGGCGGCATCTCCAGGTTCATCCACAAGATAGTAGAGGTGCGAAAATCGGTCAAACTTGCGGATGTCGGGCGACAGTTCAGCCCAATCGAGTAATTCTTTGCCGTTACCCGATTCCCAAAAATTCCTGAAGTGCGGTGAATTGTAAAATATTGGCTTTGCCTGCATGGGTTTCGTACACCAAAATTTGCGCCTTTTTGCAGTGCAGAAGCAAAAGGGACCACATTTAGGCCCGACAAGAATACTTCTGCAGAAGATGCTATTTTCAGCATCTAAACCTATTTGGCTATTTCACGATGAGACGCTGCAAGCAGCCGCACCGCTTCTTCCATTTCCGGGAGGTTGAGATGCGCAAAACCCAGTCTCAAACCCGTAACCTTTCGGTTCTGGTAAAGACAGGTCATCGGAAGAAACAGGCCGATTTCCTGCGCTTTCTTATGCAAATTGATCAGCGAAACCGGTTTTTTAAACTGGATCCAAAAGGCCAAACCTGAGACAGGAATTGTAAATTCGATATGTTCTTTAAAGTACTCCCTGAGTAATTCTGCAAATACTTCTTTGCGCTCGGCGAGTACCTTGTTGGATTTTCGTTGATACCGATGAATATCGCCCTGATGAATTAATTCGCCCAACGCTTTTTCCATCATGGCGTCGGGTTTGCCAAAGATATTCAGGTATTTCGCACTTTCATTTAATAGATCTTTGGGACCGATCAGGAAACTGATTTGGAAGCCAGGATGCAGAAACCGCCCAAAGGTGCCCAGGTAGAGCACGCGCTTCCCACCATTTTTCCGTAAAAGGGTTTGTTTTTTATTTCTCAAGCCCGAAAATTCAAAATCGGTGTCGTCTTCTATTATAATGAAATCATATTCTTCAGCTAAAAGTAACAACTGGATTTTCCGCTCTTCAGAAAGTGTCACCGTGGTCGGATATTGACATTTGGAATTGATATAAACCATCCGGATGTCTCCTGGCTTAAATTTATTCCTGATGTAATCGACATTCATTCCCTCTTCATCTAGCGGAATGGTTTTCAAATGAGCACCTGCCTGACTGTAGATCATGTTGGGTAAAAAATAACTGAGTTCTTCCACCAGAACAATATCACCTTTATTGATCAGCAATCGCGACAAGATTGAGTGTATTTGTTCAGGCCCAGAAGCGGGCAAAAAAAAATCGCGTGATAAGTGAAAACCTCTCGTAACGTTCAGATAAAAACTGAGTTGATCTCTGAAAAACGAGCTGCCACGTGTATTGTTATGGGCGCTGGCCGACTGTTTTTTTCTATGAAGAACCGAGGTGTAAAAACGTGCAAGTTCTTCAGCTTTAATAATTCTATAATCCGGGGTTCCATCCGTAAAATAAAGTTTCTCCTGAGTTCTTTCTAAAGGCGTATCTAAAATAAATTCTTTTCTGAAACGAAATGGGGCTTTTTCAGGAGGATGCCGGAAAGCGTGGGAGCCTTTGATCTGTTTTGAGGAGATTTCCGGATTTCTCACGAAGGTACCAATATTAGGAACAATTTCCAGCCAACCCTGATCCTGTAGTTCTGCGAATGCGGCCACAATAGTTTTCCGGTGGACGTGGAGGTTTTCAGAGATTATTCTGCTGCCGGGAAGCAGATCCCCATCTTCCAGGATATTGCTTTTCACAGCATTAATGAACTGATAAACAATCTGAAGATAAACCGCTTCTTTTTTATTGCGATCTAATTTAACAAAAGAATGAAAAGGAATGCTTACCGGACTACGCACTATTTATATTTCGGACTACCAAAAATAATGTTTTTAATGGAATCTTTGCAGCCCGATAACAAATAATACCGTTTTAGAATACCAGTTATGAAAAAAGCAATACTCAGTTTTGGACTTCTTTCCACCATATCAATTTTCGGTCAACAAACCAGTTATGATACCGATTCGCAGATGAAGAGTACTGAGGTAGATGAAGTACTGATTCAGGGCAACCGGCTTCAAACTCCTTTCAGTGAGGCCACGCGAGATATTCAGGTCATCAGTCAGAAACAGATTGAAGCGCTTCCTGCAAAATCAATTAATGAAGTTTTGTCGTATATCAGTGGTGTGGATATCCGCCAACGCGGTCCTTTTGGGACACAGTCTGATATTTCAATTGATGGTGGAACATCCGAACAAACTATAGTTCTCATCAATGGCGTGAAAATGATCGATGCGCAATCTGCTCACAATATGATGAATCTTCCCATCCCATTAAGTGCTATCGATCATATTGAGGTTATCCGTGGTGCAGCCGCCAGAATTTATGGAATCAATGCATTGACCGGTGCAGTAAATATTGTAACAAAAAAAGGAAAGCGATCATCTGTAACTGCCGATCTGCAGGCAGGCAGCTCTTTTCAGTCGAAGGACGAAGGAGATGGCTCCGGAATTTATGCAGGAAATGCTGCGGAGGCGACGGGAATCTTTGGAACAGAACAGCAAAGTCAGCTTTTTTCCTTTGCTCATAGTGATTACAATGGGCAGCGGTACAATTCGGCAGGTAAAATTACCCGTGTTTTTTATAACGGAAACTATGCCTTTAATAAAAACAACAGCATTCAGGCTATGGCAGGTCACGTACATAATCACTTTGGTGCGAATGGTTTTTACGCTGCTCCGGGAGATGTCGATTCTGAAGAAGTTACGGAAACTTCCGTTTTTAGTCTCTCGTCCAGACATACTTTTGGCAATTTTACCCTTTCCCCGAGGATTAGCGACCGTTACGGGGAAGATGACTACCGCTATTTCAGGGATAATTTGAGTAAAGGCCGTTCCGTTCATTATACCAATACATTAATGCTGGAACTCAACAGCAGTTTGAAAACAGGAATCGGAACTTTCGGGTTTGGGGTGGAATCCCGTTTGGAAAAAATCAGCAGCTCAAATATTGGAGAACACGAGCGTGATAATCACGGAATGTATGCCGAACTGAAAACAGGTTTCGGAGAACGAATACATGGGACGGCGGGCATTTACGGCAATTACAATACGGATTTTGGGTATCAGGTATATCCCGGAATAGATGTAGCGTATCTTTTAAATGATTATTGGAAAATTTCGGCGAATATTGGTTCTGGGCAGCGCATTCCGTCTTTCACAGATCTTTATCTAAACCAAAGACCCGGGAATGTTGGAAATGAATTACTTCAGCCCGAAAGTGCCTGGAATTATGAGGGAAATGTTCAGTTTAATAAAGGCAATGTTCAGTTTAAGACCGGATATTTCTATAGAAATATTAAAGAATTTATCGACTGGGTGAGAGAAAATCCTTCAAAGCCTTACGCTCCTGAAAATTTAGGACAAACAAAAATGCAGGGTGTTTATGCACGGCTGCGGCAGGATTTCAAAGTTGCCTATAAGCAATCCTTCGGCTATGATGTAAGTTATAATTACCTAAAGCCTTCCTTTGAAAGTACTACTGAAAAACAGTCCAAATATACCTTAGAATCTTTGAAACATCAGTTGGTGGCGGGAATTCATTATTCCATTAATGATTTTTCGGTGCAACTTAAAAACCGTTTATTAAACCGCGAGCTTGGGGATTCTTACAACGTTGCCGATGTTCATTTAAATTATAAAGTGCAGAATATTTTGCTTTATACCGAAGTAAGCAATCTTTTTAATGCCAAATATTTGGAAGCCGGTGCGGTGCCAATGCCTACCCGATGGTTTTCTTTGGGCGTAAAACTTCAATGGTATCAGGACTAAATTATTTTAAATCTAAAAAAAAAGATTTTCGCAGATCTTTTATCTTTTTTTAGAACACTTCATCGTCATAAACACTAACGCAAGTATAGAAGCTTTTAAAACAAAAAAAACAAAAACTTAACAATGTAGCTACGGGGTTTAACAGATCCATAATATTCCTGTTCCGAATGACACCAATTCTGGCTTAGTTCAAATTTTGGAACTGATTCCTTGCTCCGAACTCATTACGTACGTATTACCTATATAAACAAAAAACGCCCTGAAAATCAGAGCGTTTAATCAAAATTTTGTAGACCCACAGGGATTCGAACCCCAACTGATGGTACCAAAAACCAGAGTGCTACCGTTACACCATGGGTCTGTTTTCATTTTGGTGGTGCAAATCTAAAAAATATTTTCATTCGATGCAAAAATTTTCCCACAAAAAATTTATTTAATCTTTTTGCCGCGTTTTTTTGTGGCTCTTTCTGTCTGAAATTTCGTATTTTTGATAAAATATTATTTTAAAATGAGCAGTACTGACGATAAGAAAAAAGCACTCGCGCTGGTGCTTGATAAATTAGATAAAACCTACGGTAAAGGGACCGTGATGACGCTTGGCGACGCTTCTGTGGATGATACCATTGAGGTGATTCCTTCAGGATCGCTGGGTCTCGATTTAGCTTTAGGCGTAGGCGGGTATCCGCGCGGAAGAGTTATCGAAATCTACGGACCGGAATCTTCGGGTAAGACGACTTTAACGCTGCACGCGATCGCGGAAGCGCAGAAAACCGGCGGTATTGCCGCTTTCATCGATGCTGAGCATGCGTTTGACAGACATTATGCAGCGAAACTCGGGATTAATCTGGATGACCTGATTATTTCGCAGCCGGATAACGGTGAGCAGGCGCTTGAAATTGCGGATAACCTGATCCGTTCCGGCGCGATCGACATCGTGGTAATAGACTCGGTTGCTGCTTTGACGCCAAAAGCGGAGATCGAAGGTGAAATGGGTGATTCCAAAATGGGACTTCACGCCAGGCTGATGTCGCAGGCTTTAAGAAAACTGACAGGAACTATTTCAAAGACAAAATGTACGGTGATATTTATCAACCAACTTCGTGAAAAGATCGGGGTGATGTTTGGGAATCCGGAAACTACCACTGGTGGTAACGCGCTTAAATTCTATGCTTCGGTAAGAATCGACATCCGTAAAGCCAGCGCGCCGATTAAAACCGGCGATGAAGCTGTGGGAAGCCGCGTGAAGGTGAAAATCGTGAAGAACAAAGTTGCACCTCCGTTCAAAATGGCTGAATTTGACATTATGTACGGTGAAGGTGTTTCAAAAGTGGGCGAAATTCTCGACATGGCTGTGGAAACAGGTGTGGTGAAGAAAAGCGGCTCATGGTTCAGCTATGATGAGACGAAACTTGGGCAGGGTCGTGACGGCGTTCGCGATATGCTGAAAGACAATCCTGAACTTGCGGAAGAGCTTGAACTGAAGATCAGAGAAGTTATTAAAAATAAATAATCCGGTTTTTTTTAAATACATAAAGACAGTTTCAGGCTGTCTTTTTTTGTGCTTAATGCCAAAATGTCCAACTTATCCGGCTGGTACCCAATTTGAAAAACACCAGCCATAAAATTTAAACCATTATGACTAAAGGAAATATCAATGTTTCAGTGGAGAATATCTTCCCACTGATTAAAAAGTTTCTCTACAGCGACCACGAAATTTTCCTGCGGGAACTGATTTCGAATGCTACAGATGCTACTTTGAAACTGAAACACCTCACAAACATCGGTGAAGCTAATGTTGATTACGGAACGCCTCAGATCGAAGTTAAGATCGACAAAGAAGGCAAGAAGTTTCACATTATCGATCAGGGAATCGGGATGACCGGTGAAGAAGTGGAAAAATACATCAATCAGGTTGCATTTTCCGGTGCTGAAGAATTTCTGGAGAAATACAAAGACAGCGCGAAAGACGCGGGAATCATCGGCCACTTCGGACTTGGGTTCTATTCCGCGTTTATGGTGGCTGAAAAGGTGGAGATCATCACCAAATCTTACAAAGATGAGCCGGCAGTACGCTGGATCTGCGACGGCAGCCCCGAATATTCAATCGAAGAAACTACCGATAAGTCTGACCGCGGAACCGAAATCATTCTTCATATCGCCGAAGATTCTACCGAATTTCTGGAAGAATCAAGAATTCGCGAATTACTGATGAAGTATAACAGGTTTATGCCTGTACCGATTAAATTCGGCACCAAAACTGAAACTTTGCCTTTGCCGGAAGATGCTGCTGAAGATGCAAAAGCTGAAACCCAGGAAGTTGACAATATCATCAATAATCCAACACCGGCGTGGACAAAAGCACCATCGCAACTGAAGGATGAAGATTACAATAATTTCTACCGCGAACTGTATCCGATGCAGTTCGAGGATCCGCTTTTCCACATTCACCTCAATGTAGATTATCCGTTCAACCTGACAGGAATTTTGTTCTTCCCGAAATTGGGTAATAATCTGAACATCGAAAAGGATAAAATCCAGCTGTACCAAAACCAGGTATTTGTGACCGATGAGGTGAAAGGAATTGTACCGGATTTCCTTATGCTTTTAAGAGGTGTGATCGATTCTCCGGATATTCCGCTGAACGTTTCGCGTTCTTATCTTCAGGCTGACGGCGCGGTGAAGAAAATTTCATCCTACATCACCAAAAAAGTAGGGGATAAGATGGCTTCGCTGATCAATGAAAACCGTGAGGATTTCGAGAAAAAGTGGAATGACATCAAAATCGTGATTGAATACGGAATGATTTCCGAAGATAAATTCTACGATAAATCCGACAAGTTTGCGCTTTATCCGAATGTTGACGGCAAGTATTTCCTTTGGAGTGAGCTGGAGGAAAAAATTAAAGCCAACCAAACAGACAAAGACGGCAACCTCGTAATCCTTTACGCCAGCAACGAGCACGATCAGCACAGCTATGTGCAGGCCGCGAAAGACAAAGGGTATGAAGTACTGCTTCTGGATTCACCGATCGTGCCGCATCTGATTCAAAAGCTTGAAGGTTCGAAAGAAAAAATTCAGTTTGCGCGAGTGGATGCCGATCACATCAATAATCTGATCAAAAAAGATGAGCCCGTAATCTCAAAACTGAATGAAGAGGAAAAGGAAACTTTAAAGAAAACCGTTGAAGAAGGCATTTCAGATTCAAAATTCACGGTTCAGCTTGAAGATCTAGACAGCAGCGATGCGCCGTTCATCATCACTCAGCCCGAATTTATGCGCCGTATGAAGGATATGCAGGCCACGGGCGGCGGCGGAATGTTCGCGATGGGCGGTTTCCCGGAGATGTATAACCTCGTGGTGAATACCAACAGTGAGCTGGCCGGAAAAATCCTTACCACGGAGAACGCAGAAGAGAAAACTTCCCAAATTAAGCATGCGCTGGATTTGGCGAAGCTTTCGCAAAACCTTTTGAAAGGGAAGGAGTTGACTGATTTTATCCAGAGAAGTTATCAGGATCTGGCGAAATAGAATTTTATTTACACAAGCTAATAGCTTTCAAATAAAACCGGTGGAATTTTTCTGCCGGTTTTTTTACGACAATTTTTGATTATAATTCTTCGATGGGATTCCAGAAGATGTTTTTATAATCAACAATTCGTCCGTCCACAACTTCAATTCCTTCACGGTATAGTTTAATTGTAAAAGCTTGCAGACAACTGGCGGTAATTCGTCCCGACGAATTGCAAACGCGGTGCGCGGGAAAGTCATCACCGTAATTCCTGAGTACATTGCCCACATGCCTTGAATGATTGGGATAGCCGACCGCTTTTGCGATCGCGCCATAAAAAGTGACGCGTCCGGGCGGGATCAGCCGGATCACCTCAAAAACCTGCTTACGGAACAATTCATCCATCCTTCAAAATTAAGATTTTATAAATCCTTATCTTTGCACAAAGCAAAAATTATGAACAAACCGATTACAGAATTTATCGAAAAATATTACCTGCATTTTAACTCGGCGGCTTTGGTAGACGCTTCTAAAGGTTATGTGGCGCACCTGAAAGACGGTGGTAAAATGATGATCACGCTGGCCGGCGCTATGTCTACGGCGGAAATCGGTAAGATCTTAGCCGAAATGATCCGTCAGGATAAGGTGGATATCATTTCATGTACCGGAGCAAACCTTGAAGAAGATTTAATGAATTTGGTTGCGCATTCACATTACGAAAGAGTGCCGCATTACCGCGACCTTACCGCACAGGATGAATGGAATTTGCTTGAAAGAGGCCTAAATCGTGTGACAGACACGTGTATCCCGGAAGAGGAAGCGTTCCGCAGACTGCAGAAACATATCGTGGAAATCTGGAAAGACGCGGAAGCCAAGGGCGAAAGATATTTCCCACACGAATATATGTACAAAATGCTACTTTCAGGCGTTCTGGAACAATACTACGAAATCCCGAAAGAGAACTCTTGGATGTTGGCCGCGGCGGAGAAAAACCTGCCGATCGTGGTGCCGGGCTGGGAAGATTCTACGATGGGAAATATTTTCTCAAGCTACTGCATCAAAGGAGAACTTAAGGCTTCAACGATGAAGTCGGGTATCGAGTATATGATGTATCTGGCTGACTGGTATCCGAAAAATTCGGGTGGAAAAGGCGTTGGTTTCTTCCAGGTCGGTGGCGGTATTGCGGGAGATTTCCCAATCTGCGTGGTTCCGATGCTGTACCAGGATATGGAAATGACCGATATTCCTTTCTGGAGCTATTTCTGCCAGATTTCAGATTCTACCACGTCTTACGGATCTTATTCCGGTGCCGTTCCGAACGAAAAAATCACTTGGGGAAAACTCGACATCAACACACCGAAGTTTATCGTTGAAAGTGATGCAACCATCTGCGCACCGTTGATGTTCTCTTATATCCTGGAAAATTCTTAAGTGCTTAAACTTATAAAAACTAAAAGTACAACCGGTTTGGTTGTACTTTTTTTGTTTAGTTATGGAAAAACAATCGAGCTTAGTTCTGCGACCAGGGCTCAACTTTCAGAATTTCTATTTTTCGTTCACCATCCGCGAAAGGCCACTCAATCACATCACCTACTTTATAGCCTAGTGTCGCCAACGCGATGTCAGAAAGGATAGAGTGCTTGTTCTTTTTAGGCTTGGCCTGTTTTACACCCACAAAAATGTATTCTTTCTCCTGGTTTTCGGTGTGGTCTTTTATTGTCACTTTCGTGTCTACGGTCACCACATCTTCCGGAAGTTCGCGGCGGCGAACCTGTACTGCATTCCGCAACTCGGCGGTCAGCCTTTCCTCTTCAGCTGCTGTTACCTGTTTTCTGCGTAAGTGATCTTTGATTGCGTCGTAAATTCCTGTAGTTAAAATTATCTGTTCTGTCATTTCTTTTGATTTTTGTTTGAAGATTTGCAGTGCATTCAAATCCAGACCCGCCGCGCGTGGGGGAGTCAAGTTTTGTAGTTACTGCTTTGAAAAAATTTAGTTAAAAAATGGAGTTTCCCCGTCGCTCATTCGGACAGGGTTCAGGAGATAAAGTCTTTGGAACTTTTTAGGAACGAATCGGTGTGTAGATAAAGCAATGATTGCAATAGCCTCGCTGCACGATTCGTATCGGATGTAAAGGTTAGTGTTGTCATTGTATTATTCTTGTCTGAGTACAAACATACTGAATAAAGTACTATAAAACAAGTATTTAGCAATCATTAACAAATCCGTTCAAAAGCGGAACTTCCGCTGCTCTTTCTTTTCGGAGATCTGCTTTTTCGCCTTGATTCGTTTTTCAATCTGTCTTTTTGAAGGTTTTGTTGCTTTTCGCGGCTTCTGTCTCACCAGCGACCTGTTTACGAGTTCCAATAGCTTTTGAACCGCAATTTTTTTGTTCTGTAGCTGAGTCCGCGATTCCGAAACGGTGAGTTGCAACACACCCTCAGCGTTAATCCGGTTGCGGAGTTTATCTTTAATTAATTCAATATCTTCAGTACTGAACATTTTAGTCTCGGATACCGGCCACATCACCGTCACCGAAGTTTCCACTTTGTTTACGTTCTGCCCGCCCGCGCCACTGCTGCGTGAGGTTTTGAACGATAATTCCCTGGTGAAATCTTTCATTTTTATTAATATTTTGATTTTGAAAGATCTTGCTGAAGCGTTAACCGGTCGATTTTACCGTTGGGCAGCCGGGGGAATTTATCAACAAAGATAATGTCGCGCGGTTTTTGGTTTTTTGAATATGTCCTTTCGATTTGGTTTAAAACGCCATCGATTAGCACGGAATCTACATTGACCTGTGGGCCTTCGATTGCCATCACCAGTTTTTGTCCGAGTTTTTGGTCTGGAAGTCCCAAAAACAAGACGTCATTATTTATTGTCTTCTTAACCAATGACTCTAAGATTTCAGGCTGAATCTTCAGTCCGCCGGAATTGATGACGTTGTCTATACGTCCCAGGAATTTGAAACTGGAATCTGTTGTCAGTTCAACTAAATCGTTAGTATTTAGAATTTCAGGATTGAGCTTGGGTGCGTAGATTCGGAGACAACCGCGATTATCGAGTGAAAGGTCCACACCTTCAAATATTTTAAAGTGCGTTTCCGTATTAGGGTAAATTTCCTTGAGTGCAATGTGCGAAAGCGTTTCAGACATTCCGTACGTTTCATAAATCCGCACCTTCGCGCCTGAAGCATGAAATGCTTTGTGGATATTTTGCTTTAAAGTTTCCGAAACCTGGGCTCCGCCGATGATCATAGTTTTGATGAGGTGGAGTTTGTCCAAGCTGTTCTCGACCTGCAGCGGCGACATCGCACAGAAATCTACGGGTTCAGAAAAGTTTGCGAGCGGATTTGACGTAGGATTTGTAACCCAAAGTTTTAGTTTACGTATTGCTGCGCGTACCAGCATCATTTTTCCTGAAATATATTCAACCGGCAGGCAAAGCAGTGCGGAATCACCCGGGTTCAGCCCCAGAAAATCGCAGGTCATTGCGGCGGAAGCACGCATACGTTTTTTTTCGATGTCAAATATTTTCGGTACACCTGTGGAACCAGATGTCTGAACCGGCACGGTTTCGCCTTCGGAAAACCAATCATGCAGAAAATCTGAAACCTTAATTTCAAATGGTGTTTCAGGTCGTAGGAATGGCTTTTCCGGATATTGGGTGAAATCGAGGAGCATCTTTTTGCAATTTGTGTGGGAAATATACGGGGTCCCGCGTGAGGGCGGAGGCGGAAATCCTTTGTTGGCCGCCGCCAGGCGGCTAACGAAGATTGGGAGCCGGAGACCGGCCCTCCTGTTAACGGCGGGGCGGATGCCGCGCCGTTAACAAAGGGACACGCCCAAATTTTACATTCGGTCCACGGTACCTATACCGAGCAATTTAAGGCCTTTGTTGATGATTTTGGCGGTTAAGTCTGAGAGTTCGAGCCTGAACTGGCGCGTATTTTCATCATCCTGATTTAGGATAGGGTTGTTCTGATAAAAGGAATTGTAAGATTTCACCAAATCATACACATAATTGGCCACCACCGCCGGCGAAAGTGTGTCTGCAGCCTTCGTAACGGTGTCTTTGAATGTGGCGATGTTCATGATGAGCTCTTTTTCAGTCTGAGTCATCCCATAGGACGAGATTTTTCGTTCCTGATAGTTTGCCTTGGTAAGCAGCGACTGGATCCGGGCGTACGTGTACTGGATGAACGGGCCGGTGTTGCCGTTGAACTCCACGCTTTCTTTGGGATTAAACAGCATTTTTTTGCGCGGATCCACTTTCAGCATAAAATATTTCAGTGCACCAATGCCTACCGTTTCGTAGGATTTTTCTTTGTCGTCGGCTGAAAGTGCATCGAGTTTTCCGAGCTCTTCAGCTTTTTCCTTCGCGGTTTCATACATTTCCTGCATTAGGTCATCGGCATCCACCACGGTGCCTTCACGGGATTTCATCTTGCCCTCCGGAAGTTCTACCATGCCGTAAGAAAGGTGGTATAGATTGTCTGCCCAGCTATAGCCGAGTTTTTTGAGAATTTTGAAGAGGACGTCAAAGTGGTAGTCCTGCTCATTGCCCACAGTATAAATTAGTTTTTGGATGTCATTATCTTTGAATCGCTGCACGGCAGTGCCCAGATCCTGGGTCATGTACACAGAAGTTCCGTCGGAACGCAGCAATAGTTTTTCGTCAAGGCCTTCATCTCGCAGGTCGCACCACACGGAGCCGTCATCTTTTCGGTAGAGTACACCGCTCAACAGGCCTTGCTGGATGATGTCTTTCCCTAAAATATAGGTTTCGCTTTCATACTGAACCTGATCGAAATCAACACCCAGTCTGCTGTAAGTTTGCCCAAAACCATCGTATACCCAGTTGTTCATGGTTTGCCAGCATTCGCGTACAGCAGGGTCGTTTTTCTCCCAGTTAAGAAGCATTTTCTGGGCTTCAAGGATGATTGGAGCCTGTTTTTTGGCTTCGTCTTCGGTTTTTCCCTGAGCAACCAGTTCTGCTATTTCCTTTTTGTAAACTTTATCGAATTCTACATAATAGTTGCCGACAAGTTTGTCCCCTTTCAGCGAGAGTGATTCTGGAGTAGAGCCGTTCCCGAATTTTTCCCATGCAAGCATTGATTTGCAGATATGGATCCCGCGGTCGTTGACGATCTGCGTCTTAATCACATTATATCCGTCTGCTTTCAGAATCTCCCCAACGGAATATCCGAGGAGATTGTTCCGGATATGGCCAAGGTGCAAAGGTTTGTTGGTATTTGGGGAGGAGTACTCAATCATTACGGTTTGCTGCTTATCCGACGTTTGATCGAGGTTTTCTTTGGCAGAATAAAAATTGTTCAGAAAGAAGCTGTTCTTGATCTTGAGATTAAGAAAACCATTGACCACATTGAAGCTTTCTACAAAATCTGATTGCGTGGAGAGTGCATCGCCGAGCTCTGTTGCCACATGATCCGGCGTTTTCTTTACGATTTTGACAAGCGGGAAGGTGACTACGCTGAAATCTCCTTCGAAGCCGCTCCTGTTTTGCTGCACCTCGAGTTTGAGATTATGTTTATGGTTAAGATCATCGATCTGAAAGACATTTTGGATGACTTCACCGATTTTATTTTCAATAATATTTTTAATATTCATAGTCGCATATTTTCTCAAAACAAATATACGGAAATAAAAAAACCACCCGCGAGGGTGGTTTGAGATATAAACTAAGTTATTCACATTAGTTCTTATCCCAGATCAGCTTAGTAGACATCTTATCACCTCCACTACCGAGGGCGGTGGATGCACTAGCATAATTTTCCGCGTTCAAGGTTTTAATAATAGTTGGGTAATAAAGTCGAGCAGGTATATCTGTTAAGCCCGTTACAAGTGGCGTAAACGTGTAAGTGGTTGCTCCGGTATCTGGATCTGGTACCAGTAGTGGTGCAGTTTCGCCAGGTAATAACAGAATACTTGTATCTGGATAACCAGTTCTTCTATACTCTGCCCATGCTTCATAAGGTTGCATAAATAATGCAACATATTTTTGGGTTAAAACACTTGCTGCAGTTGCAGGTGGCAGTGCTGCAACAAAGGCATTCGCAGAGGTTTCACTTACACCCCATTTTGTCATTGAAGCTTTAACACCTTTTTCATAATTTGATTGACTCCAACCGTTTGCCTCACTAAGCAGGAATTCTACTTCTGAGTATTCCATAAATAACTCGGTGTAGTCTTGTCTATACACATATTTACTGAAAAAGTTATTTCCTACCTCAGCCTGCGCAGCTTGAAAGTCTTCCGGTAATCCATAAGGCATACCCACATATTTTGTTAAGTCTGTTGATTCTACATATGTTCCGTTAAGAATTGTAGCTTTGGACGTGCCCTGTGGCGTTGCGTACTTAAATAATCTTGGATCTAGGCCAAATGTACCTGTATCACCTTTCAGTAAATCGATGAATGTTTTAGAAACAGAGAAATCGGATCTAGTTCTAAAATCGTTATACATTGGGGAAGGGTTCGTTAGATTATTTTCATACTTAACGCCTACATTGTCTGCGTTTGATGTCATGACACCTTGAGCGATCGCATCGGTGATATGAGCTTCAGCTCCAGGAACTGCACCTTTTACTCTAGTTGCAACCCGTAGCCTTAGTGAATTAGCAAACCTTTTCAGCTTGCCAGCATCACCTTGAAATAAAACATCTGCTGGAGCGAAAACAGGTTGGGAAGATTCAATCATTTCCGAAGCTTCTTTTAACTCCTTAAGAATGTCGCCGTAAACTTTTACTTGAGAAGCAAATTTTGGTTTAAGGTATTCATTTACATTTAATGCCTGGAAGTCTGGATCATCGTTACCATAGGAATAGTAAGGTATATCCCCAAATGAGTCGGCTAAGTTTAGAAATACATAAGACAGCATAACTCTCGAAGCAGCTATCTGATTAGCATTAGAGCCGTATGCACTTGCTGCAGCCGCCGTTTCCGGATCACTGTTCATGTCAATTACTTTTTTATAATTTGATGCTGCAGTGTAAAGTTGCGTCCAGAGGGCATCGCCACTAGTCAATCTGTACGCATACTTATCTTCATCGTTATAAGCTGTTTGTGCCGAGTATTGCATCCACGGTAGTGTTACACGCGCAGACTCAAACGAGTTTCTTGTTCCATCAGCAACAACTCTGTTTGCATAGTTAAATACACCATAGGTCAGAGGTGATTCTGGATTGTTCGGATTTTCATTTATTTCATTAAAATCCTGCCGACAACTTACCATGGCACTAGATGTAAATAGTGCAGCTGATAGAATCAGTGCTATTTTTTTTATATTTTTCATTTTATATTAAAATTTAAAGTTAACATTAACTCCATATTGTCTCGTTGAAGGTAGTGAACCTCCCTCAAGTCCTTGGATGTTTCCTGAACCGTAAGATGTATTTTCCGGGTCCATACCTTTCCATGCAAGATTCCATGCGAGTAGATTTCTACCAAATGCTGAAATTCGGATTCCGTCAAGAAAGCCTGCAACAAGCGATTTTGGCAAGTCATAGCTTAAAGTTACATCTCGCAATTTAATGTAATCTGCATCAAAAACATTAAGGGCATCAACTCCCCCGTAATGCATTCCACCAAATTCATTGGCAGTAATTCTAATGTTGTTTGGGTTACCATTCTCAAGAACACCATCCAATACTACACCAGCTTCTCTATTTCCGCCAAATCCAGTTTCTTCCAACATCCCACTATACATTCCCCACATATGGGTAGTAGAGAAGTACTTGCCGCCTTTCTGCATGTCAAACAGGAAAGATAAGCTCAGATCTTTGTATTTTAACGAGTTTCGAAGACCCATGTTATAATCAGGTAGTGTAGATCCTAAATTTTTAATTGCAGTAGGAACATACAAGCCGTCTTCACCAATTATCTTATTACCATTACTATCATATGTAAAGTCTGTACCGTAAATAGCACCATATGATTCTCCCTCAACTGCTAATAATCTAGCTTGGAAAGGAGCGTTCGTAAGTTGATATGTGGAAACTCCTTCATATAATTTTACGATCTTGTTTTCATTTTGAGCGAAATTCCAGTTTAGTGTCCATGAGAAATTCTCGTTCTTAACTGGTGTTACATACACCATCGCCTCAATACCCTTATTAGTAATCTCACCGGCATTAATCAAATTATTACGGAAACCAGTTGCCGGGTCAACACTTAAAGGAAGAATTGCATCGGTAATTTTAACGTCATAGTAAGTAACATCAAAACCTAAGCGATTTCTTAAGAAGTTCATTTCTAAACCGATCTCTTTTGTTTCCTTTAGCTCAGCTTTTAGGTCAGGATTGTTGTTTTGGGTGAACAATCCATATCGAGGAATATTATTGAAATTGGTGAATTGAACAGAATAATTTGCAAGTTGGTAAGGATCCGTGTCGCTGGCAACACTAGCCCATCCAGCGCGAAGTTTACCGAAAGACAACCAGTTAGCATCTAATAAATTGGAGAACACAAAGCTACCCGTGATACTAGGATAAAATTTATCCTCTTTTGTGGTAGAGAACCAGTCATTTCTACCCGTAGCTTCAATAAACACCGTTTCTTTGAATCCTACTGATACCGAACCAAAAACACTGTTCACTCTCTTTTCGTAAGTAGAGTTTGTTGCTAAAGGATCATTGATACTGTTTTTCAGATTATAAAAATTAGGAATTACTAATCCTCCTCTTGTTGCTCCGTTTAAGTCACTTCGTTTCACATTTCGTCGGTTGGCTCCAACAAAAGTTTGTAAAGACCATGAATCTGATATTTCCGGATTCCAGTGCAATCTACCTTCATAGTTAAACTCGGTAAAGTTTCTTTTAAATACGGAGAATCCAGATACTGCTTGTGATCCAATTGCTACCCTGTTGTCGTTATCCTGGCTATAGATGTCGGCGTACACCTTACCGCTAGCATATAAGTTTGGCAGAATGTCATAAGTGAGGCCCGCGAAACCATAAAATCGGTTTCTTCTGTCATTACTGACATTTTCATTGATAGTCCAATATGGGTTATCAGAATAATAAGGCTCACCATTGTCCCAAGCAGTTCTATTCCAGCTACGTTGCATACCGTTTGACAATTTATAATCTTTCATTTTACTGAAATCAAGCTGCCTTTGGCCCCACTGATAAAATTTTTGTGCTACAGAATTATCGCCATATCCTTGTTCTGGCCTATTAAAACCATGTGTTTGAACAAAATTTAATCCTGATTCTACGTTTAGTTTCTCGCTCAGTTCACTATTTGCATTAATGCCGAAATTATGGCGGTCAATTCTACTGGTCGGTACGATACCTGTGATAGCGGTGTTTGTGTATGAAAGGCGGATATTACTCTTGTCGAATGATTTTGAAACAGCGAGGTTGTTTGTTAACGTTATACCTGTGTCAAAAAATGAATCCACATCGTTTTGGGGTGCCACCCAAGCCACTTCCTTCAAATAATCATTTGGAAACTCTTCTTGGTCAAAAGCATACCAAGGTAGATACATTAAATTAGGGTTATACCTTGGACCCCAAGACTCATCCATTCTGTATTCATTCAAATTATAAGTTCGCCCGTTAATAACCTGTGTGGGTAATGTCAGAGAAGAACCACCACCGTAATAATTCTGCAATTTCGGACGGATATAAATGTTTTCGAATGAAATTCCAGTACTGTACTCTACCGATGCTTTTCCTCTCTTAGCTTGTTTAGTGGTATAAATAATCACACCATTCGAAGCTCGCGACCCATACAGTGCGGCAGCGGGGCCACCTTTTAGGACAGTAACAGATTCAACGTCGTCCGGGTTTATATCAAAAGATGCGTCACCATAATCTCTTCCTCCTGCACCGCGCTGAGTGTTTGTGTCATTTACATTACTATTGTCCAGCGGAACTCCGTCCACAATAATTAACGGTCTGTTTTCTCCAATAATGGAGCTAACGCCGCGCATAACAATTCGAGTAGAACCACCCATCGATGAAGGGGCTGTAACTTGCACTCCAGCCACATTGCCAGATAATGCGCTTAAGGCATTGCTTTGACCCGCATCGGACAAGGTCTCTCCAGCAACTTGTTGAGCGGCATACCCAATGGATTTCTTCTCTCTTTTAATACCCAAGGCAGTTACTACAACTCCTTCGATGTCCTGCGTTCTGGCGGTGTCAACCTGTGCATTCAGCAAAGCGAATGACGAGGTTAGCACTACTGCTAAAACGCTTGTTGTTAGTTTCTTCATATCAAATTAAATTTTTCATTGTAACAAATGTGCAAAACTTTCATAAATTGAACAAACGTTTTGTTAAAAAATTCTTAATAACTTTGCATAATTAAATATATCGTAAAAAATCGATAATTCACCATCCTGTTTTTATGGACTTACTAATAAAATGGTCAGAAAATTATCTTGAAGCAGGGTGCGACGAGGTAGGGCGCGGTTGTCTGTGTGGTCCCGTAGTAGCCGCAGCGGTTATTTTGGACGAAAAATTTGTGCAAAATCTGGTAGATGATTCCAAAAAATTAAGTGCAAAAACCCGAAACTACCTCGACAGCTACATAAAAGATAACGTGAAAGAGTACGCAATTGCCGAACTGCCACCCTCGCACATCGATGAACACAACATTCTCAACGCAAGTATCCATGCGATGCACCGCGCGCTGGATCAGCTCCAAACCAGACCTGAACTCATTCTGGTTGACGGAAACCGTTTTCATCCCTACAATTTCATTCCGCATCAGTGCATTATCAAAGGCGATGCATCGGTACTGTCGATTGCCTGTGCGTCTGTGATTGCAAAAAATTATCGGGACGAACTGATGATTAAACTGCACGACGAATTTCCCGACTATGGATGGAAAACGAATATGGGCTATGCCACGCGTGAACACCGCGATGCACTGAACCGTTTGGGCCCGACGATACATCACCGCCGTTCTTTCCGGTTAGATTATAGCTATACAATAGCGGAAGAATTGGAGGACGCAGGCTGATATTCAATAAAATAGAAAAAACCGGAATTGACTTCCGGTTTTTCTTATATATAATAAGGAGTACTTATTTTTTCTTTCCAGCCTGCTGTTGCTGAAGTTTTTGCTGCTCCTGTGCCTTTTCCATCATCTCACGCATTCTTTTCTGGAACTTGCCTTCTTTCTTAGGCTCTTTCTGTTTGTTGGCCTGAATGGTCGCGTGTATTTTCTTCTCATCCAAAATCCAGTATTTGATGACGAGGATGATCAGAATGTTAATCGCATTCGACACAAAATAGTACCATGACAGACCAGATGCTGAAGTATTCAGGAAGAACAGGAAAGTAATCGGGAAGATATACATCAGCACTTTCATGTTCGGCATTCCTTCCTGCTGTGGCTGCTGAATGTTGCCCGAAGTCATCACCGTATAAATAAGGATTACCACCGTACACGCGATCGCGAAAATACTCAGGTGTTCTCCCAGGAAAGGGATGTTAAACGGAAGTTTGATCACATCATCATACGCCGTAAGGTCTTTGGCAAACCAGAAACTTTTGCCCCGAAGGTCAATCATATTCGGGAAGAAGCGGAAGAGAGCGTAGAAGATCGGAATCTGCAGAAGCGCCGGCAGACAGCCCGCCATTTGGTTCACACCGGCTTTCCGATAAACCGACATCACTTCCTGCTGTTTTTTCATAGGATCTGCGTCTTTGTATTTCGCGTTCACCTCATCAATCTCCGGACGAATCACACGCATCATTGCACTTAGTTTATGCTGCTTGAACATCACCGGCGACAGAATGATTTTCACGATGATCGTCATTAAGAAGATCACCCAGCCTGCGGCAAGTCCCCAACTCGAAATCAGGTTATACATCGGGATGAAGAACCAGCGGTTCATGCTGCCGATAAATGACCAGCCAAGTGGTAGCAGTTCGTCGAAATTCTTGTCGTAAGATTTAAGCAATGGCAAATCGAGCGGCATGAAATACCATTTGAAATTTTGGTTCAGTTCGCTGCCAGCCAAATCTACCTGCCCGTCAAAATTGAATTTCTTCAGGAATTCGCCTTCATCGATCATTTCCTGTTCTCCTTTAGAGTTCTTGAAGCCGTTTTGCGGTTCAATTACTGCTGCAAAGAACTGTTGTTTTATACCCAGCCAGTTCAGCGTTTCGTCCGGCTCGTCCATAGATGTGCGGCCATCATAGTCGAAGCTGCTGTAGTTATCAAAAGTATAATTGAATTCTGTATGGGTTTGCTCCTGTGCACGGCCTTTTTCCATTTCACGGGCGTTGAAATCCCAGACGAAATTCGCTTTTTGATCAGAAACCAATTGGCTCAGACCTTGTGTTTTAACATTGAAATCTACGGTATATTTATCCATCAAGGTATAGATAAACTGGATTACGGCACCATTTACATTGGCCTGCATCGTTACCGTGTTACCGTTTTGCGTGGGCGTGAAAACTAAATCCTTCGTGTTGAAAGTTTTTCCGGTCTTATCCTTAAACTGAAATCCGTACGTAGAATTGTTTTTGTCGAAGAGTAAAAGCTCTTTGTCGTTCGTGTCTGTCTTACGGTTGTACGCTTTATATTCATTAAGCTGAACGGTAGATATCTGGCCACCAAGTGTAGAAACTGCGAGTGTAAGTTCCTTATTTTTAAGCTGAACCTGCTGAATGGAAGTGGTTTTTACGCTGTCATTCAGATTGGTAACAATTGCCGGTTTCGTGGCGTTCTGGGCTGCAACTTTCGCGTTAGCCGTCTTGTTCTGAGCATCGATTGCCATCTGTTCCTGGGCCTGTTTGTTTTGAAAATAAAACATGGCACCTATCAATATCAGGGAAAAAAGTGCGAAACTGATCAGCTGATTTTTATCTAAACCGTTATTTTGCTGCATTTTGTATAAATAATTTTATGTTGCTGGCTACGCCGTAATTTTAGCGCATATACCTGCTATTTTGGGCTGACAAAAATACTCATTTTTTTATAATGGTGAATTTTTACCTTCCCGGCTAAATCTATGTCTTTGTTTTTTACTAAGGGCGTCGGTTTTGCGATGCGGCTTTGATCAACGCCTCAAAAAGCGGATGCGGCGTGGCCACCGTGCTTTTGTATTCGGGATGGTACTGCACGCCGATGTAAAACGGATGGTCTTTAAGTTCGAGCGTCTCTACCAAGCCGGTTTCAGGATTAAGACCTGAAGGCAGAAGGCCGTTGCGTTCGAATTCTTCCTTATATTCAGAATTGAATTCATAACGGTGACGGTGCCGTTCAGAGATATTCCGCGAGCCATAGATTTCCATCAAGGCTGTGTTTGGTTTCAGTGCGCACTTCCAGGCACCCAAACGCATTGTGCCACCTTTGTGAACCACGTTCTTCTGCTCTTCCATCAGGGAAATCACAGGTTCCGGCGTGCCGGTGTCGAATTCTACGGAATTAGCTTTTTTGTAACCAAGGACATTTCTCGCGAACTCAATCGTCATGATCTGCATTCCAAGACAAATCCCCAAAAGCGGTATTTTATTTTCACGCGCATACTTTGCCGCCGTGATCTTTCCTTCGATACCGCGGTCGCCAAAGCCCGGCGCAATCAACATGCCGTCGAGCCCGGCAAACGTTTCTTCCGCATTTTCTTCGGTAAGCTCGCCACTGTAGATCCACCGGATCCGCACTTCGGTTTCAAGGTCAGCACCCGCGTGAATAAAGGCTTCCGCGATTGACTTATAAGAATCCTGCAGGGAGACGTATTTTCCGACAAGACCGATCTCTACGGACTTTTTTGGATTTCGGTAACGCTTCAAAAAGTTTTTCCAGTCTTTTAAATCAGCTTCTTTGTCATTGTTAAGGTCGAGTTCCTTTAATACCACATCATCAAAATCCTGTTTCTGCAAGTAGATCGGAACTTCATAGATGGTTTCGAGGTCTTTACACTCAATCACGTTTTCAAGCGCGACATTACAGAACTGCGCAAGTTTTGCGCGCTGCTCTTTCGGGATTTTATGTTCGGTCCGGCAAACCAAAACATCGGCCTGAATACCGCTTTCCATGAGCTGACGGACAGAATGTTGCGAAGGTTTAGTCTTGAGTTCACCGCTAGCAGCCAAATATGGCAACAGTGTAAGGTGAATCACCATCGAATTGTTTTCACCAAGCTCCCATTTCAGTTGTCGGACAGATTCTATGTACGGCAAAGATTCTATATCGCCTACAGTACCACCGATTTCGGTGATGATGATGTCGTAGTTTTGTTTTGCTAAAATTTTTATCCTGCGCTTGATCTCGTTTGTGATGTGTGGGATCACCTGCACGGTTTTGCCCAGAAAATCACCTTTCCGCTCCTTTTCTATGACGGTTTGGTAGATTTTTCCTGTCGTAACATTATTGTTTTGGGATGTGGCCGAATCCAGGAAACGCTCATAATGTCCTAAATCGAGATCGGTTTCAGCGCCGTCTTCAGTTACGTAGCATTCACCGTGTTCGTAGGGATTTAAGGTGCCGGGATCGATGTTGATGTAGGGGTCAAGCTTCTGTATGGTAACATTGAAGCCGCGGGATTTCAGCAAAAGCCCCAGCGACGCGGAGACAATTCCTTTTCCTAAAGATGAAGTAACACCGCCGGTAACGAAGATGTATTTCGTGTTCTTTTTGCTCATTACAATAGGTTTGTGCAAAGTTAGGCGAATTTGCATGACGCGGCAAATTAAACTGTCCCGCGATTTTTTAATCTTTATTCGGGTATGAATGAAGGTTATCGCCGAGGGCAAGATTTTTGATAAGGGAAGAATTCAGAAAAAATTACTCGCGCAATGATGGAGTCATCAGAGTGAATTCTAAAAATATTTTAAAAAATCTTACCACAACAATGAAAAAAATGAACAGTCAGGTTTGGGCACTGGTGATTTTTTCGCTTGTATTCGCGGTTGTGTATAAATTCTCGTTGTGGTACGCGGCTAGTCTGGGCAATGTTTCTTCGTTTGTTTTCAGTTTCGAGAAAGATATTCCGTTTATCCCTTGGACAATCATCCCGTATCTTTCCAGCGGTGCCTTTTTTTGCATTGTTTTTTTACAGATCCGTTCCAGAGAAGCGCTCAGGCTATTCCTGAAACGGGTTGTGGCAATGACGCTTCTGGCCGGAATCTTCTTTATATTTCTGCCTTTACAGTATTCTTACGCCAAGCCTGAAGTTAAAAATCCCGTTTTTGGAGCATTATTTTGGTTACTCGAAGGTTTTGATGACCGCTATAACCAATCACCGTCACTGCACGTGGCGTTTGCATTCGCATTCTGGACGGTATTTCGGGAACTTAAAAATAAATGGCGCACCGTAGCCGCCATTTGGCTTGTGATGGTTGCACTCTCTACACTGACAACTTTCCAGCATCATTTGATTGATATTTTCACAGGCAGTATTCTCGCGCATTTTGTATTTGTACTGTTCCCGTCACAAAACAGGCAAGTGGGTTTTCGGAATTTGCATGTGGCCAATTGCTATTTCTTAATTGGCTGGGCTACGGTGTTTACGGCTTTTCTTTTAGCGGAATTCTACGCTTTTTACTGGATTCATCTCTGTTGGCTGGGTGTGGCCATCTTTGTCCTGGGTTATCTGTATCAAACGAACCGGGTTGGATATCTTCGCCTGGCACAAATTAAAATAAGAACCTCCAACAACCGCTAATGGAGGGGAAAATGTCTGAACTTCTAGCCGGGATCGCAGCGGCATCCCGCGGCGAGGCGCCAGCCGAGCCGCGGATATAGCGAAGAGCCCGACCGTACCTGAAGACGGAAACTAAATTTCTTGCTCCTAAAATATACCTTCAGTCTAAAATTTTTTCAGGAAATTAGCGCTATGGCAAAATTAAAAACAGCATTTTTCTGTCAGAGTTGTGGCACGCAGTACTCTCAGTGGCACGGGCAGTGCAAGAATTGCGGCAACTGGAACACGCTGGTGGAGGAAATTGTAGAAAAATCTCCGGTAAAAGACGTCGCAAGCCGTTCCAAACAACATATTATCAATATTATTGAAGTGGAAACGCACGAAGAACCGCGCATTTTCACGCCGAGTGAAGAACTGAACCGTGTCTTGGGTGGCGGTATTGTGCTTGGATCTGTGACGCTGATCGGCGGTGAACCCGGAATCGGCAAATCTACTTTGCTGCTGCAGCTCGCGCTGAAAATGAAGAAGAAAATCCTGTATGTTTCGGGTGAGGAAAGTGCGTCGCAGATCAAGATGCGCGCGGACCGGCTTACCGAACTGCAGAACCCAAACTGTTTTCTGTTTACCGAAACTTCGGTGGAAAAAATCCTACACGAAGCAAAGAAACTACAGCCCGATTTCGTAATCATCGATTCTATACAGACGCTGCAAAGCCAACTAATCGAAAGTTCACCGGGAACGGTTTCTCAGATCCGTGAATGCTCAAATGAAATCATCAAATACGCTAAGGACAGCAACACACCGGTGTTTTTAGTGGGTCACATTACCAAAGACGGCCAAATCGCAGGACCGAAGGTTTTGGAACATATGGTAGATGTGGTGCTGAATTTCGATGGCGACCGAAATCACCTTTTCCGGCTGTTGCGCGCGAGCAAGAACCGTTTTGGTTCTACGGCGGAAATCGGGATTTATGAGATGGTATCGCAGGGTTTGAAGGAGATAAAAAATCCTTCCCAAATCCTGATAACAAAAAAATTCGAAGAACTTTCAGGAAATTCTGTGGCGGTGACGCTGGAAGGAAACAGGCCGATGTTGCTCGAAATTCAGGCGCTGGTAAGTACGGCTGTTTACGGTATGCCACAGCGAAGCTGCACAGGTTTCGACTCGAAGAGGCTGAATATGCTCCTCGCAGTACTGGAAAAACGCGCCGGATTTCAACTGGGCGCGAAAGACGTCTTCCTGAATATCACCGGCGGTATAAAAACCGATGATCCCGCGCTCGATTTGGCCGTGATTGCGTCTGTACTTTCCTCAAATGAAGATATCGCGATCTCGGAACATTATTGCTTTGCGGGTGAAATCGGGCTCAGCGGTGAGATACGTCCGGTGCCGCAAGTGGAACAACGCATTTCGGAGGCCGAAAAGTTAGGTTACGAACGGATTTTCGTGTCAAACCTAAATAAAATTCCGAAGAACAAATTCGGCATCAAGATCATTGAAGTGAGCAAGATTGAGGATTTTCATGAAGCACTTTTTTAGAAGAAGGAAGTATGGAGTTTGGAGTATGGAGTAATATAAATTAGTTTAATCCTTTATGAGATAAATTAGGGGCGATATTGTAAGGGAATTAAGTTTTGAGTTTTCTTTGGATGTGATTGATCTTTACAAATATTTGATGTCCGAAAAGAAGGAGTCTGTATTGAGTAAGCAACTGTTGAGGTCCGGAACTTCGATTGGTGCCAATCATTGGGAAGCTAAAAACGCAGAGTCTCCGGGTGATTACATTCATAAAAACCCAATTGCTCAGAAAGAGTGTGTTGAATCCATTTATTGGCTTGAGCTACTGCGAGCCTCCGATTATATTTCTGAAACTGAATTTATCGAACTAAATACCAAAGCAACGTCTTTATTGAAAATCATCAAGAGCATCATCCTCACCAAAAACAAAATTTAAAATAACCCCTCTTCCTATTTAGAAGTAAAAACCTCAATCCTCCAACCTTCATCCTCGATCCTTACAGAAATGAACTTCCTTGCCCATTCATACCTTACTTTTACCAACGAGCAGATCGTAGGGCAGTTTCTGCAGGATTTTATCCGGAACAGCGAGCGGTTTTCGTTTCCGGAAAAGGTGGGTGAAGGCATCACGCTGCACCGCGCAATCGACACTTTCACCGATGCGCACACCGAAATTCACGAGGCGAAGAAAATTTTCAGTCCGCTGGTCAGGTTATATGCCGGTGCTTTTGTGGATGTATCGTTTGATTATTTTCTGGCCAATTCAATGACTGAAAGAGATCTTTTCGAGCATTCCCAAAAGGTTTACCGCGTACTTCGCCGCTTCGAATCTATTTTTCCCGCCACATTTTCCAGAATGCTGGATGGGATGGAGAAAGACAATTGGCTTTACCATTATAAAGATGATTCGGGCATCGGGTTTTCATTCCGAAACGTGCTCCGCAAAGCCAAATATCTTGATGAAAATCTGGCGGTGTTTGAGGTTTTTTTAAGCAACAAAGAAAAGCTGCAAAGTCATTTTGATGCATTCTTTCCGGATCTGCAGCGGCATGTCGCTAAAGTTCATGCAGGTTTTAAGGTTTAAAAAGTCTGGTAAAGATAGCGGTCCGGATAATTCAGTCTTTCGCTGCGGCGCTGCCCACCGACGATGACGTGTACGATATTCATCTGGTCATCAAAAAGATTATACAGAAAGCTCACGGCGGTCTCCACTTTTTTCGGGGTCGCTGTTTTTTCGGATTCAAGGTAAATATTCACCGCTTCGGAATCTTCTTCGTACCCTAGATAATTTATTTTGAGAAACTTATTGTCGGTTTTCAGTTTTAAATATTCGCTGCAGTATTCGGTCAGGTAAGAATTTATCTGCGCGCGGTATTTTTCGTCATTAAAATGAACCGCCTTGCCGAATTTTTGCTTCAGTGCATTTTCAAGGTCGTCTAAAAAAAACTTTCCGCTGATCTGAAAAGTCTGTGATTTTGAATCATATTTAAATTCAACCGAGCCTACATGATAAGGATGCACATCGTCAGCCGGAAAATTTGCCGCCGAGAAATGGAGTGAAATAAAAAACAGAAGGAAAAGTGCGAAAAGTTTTCTCATTGGTGAATTCAATCATTAATAAAAGCCCAGAATTGCGAGTTCTTCAGGCATTTTGACTTTTAGTTTCAGGCAAAGTTAAATTATATTTTGTATTATCGTGACCCCTAAAAATACGGTACAGACAATGCAGGATTTTCTATTTTATTTAAAACTTGGCTGGGAACACATTATTTCGCTTGACGCGCTTGACCATCAACTTTTCGTCCTTGTTCTGGTGGCGGTTTTCGGGCTTAAAGACTGGAAAAAAATCCTGTGGCTCGTTACAGCTTTTACCATCGGACATTCCATAACGCTGGCGATGAGTGTATTGGATTTGTTACGCGTTCCGGGAACCTGGGTTGAGTTTTTAATTCCGGTAACCATATTTATTACCGCCACAGATAATATCCTGATGCGCAACCGCCCGAAAAACCTGATGCAGATGAATTATTATCTGGCGCTTTTCTTTGGTTTGATCCATGGGATGGGCTTTGCGAACACAGCCCGCGTGATGATGTCTGAAGAGCAGAATATTTTCTGGCCGCTTCTGGGCTTCAATATCGGTCTGGAACTGGGACAGATCGTCGTGGTGGCAATTATTTTGGCTGTTCTGTTTATCCTTGTCGACCTTTTTAAAGTCAGCAGAAAAGATTGGGTGATGTTCGTCTCCTCGGCGGTTTTTGCACTTTCGCTGCAAATGTTATTAGAAAGAATCCCGTTTTAGATAAAAAATGATTCCATTGGGTAACGTTATCGTAAATTTGATGACTACTGATGTATAATTGTCCCGTTATGAATATCAAACATATCGCCCTGGCGGTCATAATGCCGCTTTTCAGCTTCTCACAAAATATCCAGAATAATCCTACAAGCAATCACGGAAACGGATTCGAACAGTTGGGAACCATCCTTCCCACACCGAATGTCTATCGTACCGCCTCCGGTGCACCGGGACAGCAGTATTGGCAAAACCGTGCGGATTATGATATTATGGCATATCTGGATGAAGATAAAAGAAATCTTCGTGGCTCAGAAACCGTAACTTATTATAACAACTCGCCCGATAATCTCGATTATCTTTGGCTTCAGCTAGACGAAAACGAGCAGTCTTCGGTGAAAAATGCCGGCTATCAGGAAAAATCGCTGCTGCCAAAGCAGATTACATCAGACAAGCTTTCCCCTACCAGCCTACCCGAAAAAGATAATGGGTATGGTGTAAATCTGACGAAGGTGACAGATGCTGCCGGAAAACCACTTAAATATGTGGTTAATAAAACCATGATGCGCATTGATTTGCCTAAAGTCTTAAAGAGCGGCGAAAAATTCGTCTTTAAAATCGATTGGAATTACAACATTCCAAACAGGATAGCGATGGGCGGCCGCGGTGGTTACGAAAATTTCCCCGAAGACGGCAATGATCTTTACACCATCACACAATGGTTTCCGCGTATGTGCGTGTACAGCGATTTCAAAGGCTGGCAGAACAATCAGTTCACCGGAAGAGGTGAATTTGCTTTAGCTTTTGGTGATTATAAAGTTTCTATGAACGTTCCGGCAGATCATATCGTGGCAGCAACCGGAACTGGGAAAAACTTTGAAAATGTACTGACGCCGGCACAGTTTGCGCGTTGGAAGCAGGCGCAAAATGCCAGCGAACCCATCGAAATAGTGACTTTGGATGAAGCGAAGAAAGCGGAGAAAACAAAATCAAAGCAAAGAAAAACCTGGATTTTCGAAGCAGAGAATGTGCGTGATTTTGCCTGGACGTCTTCAAGAAAATTCATTTGGGACGGAATGAAAGTTACCATCCCGGAAAATAACAACCAAGTGATGGCGATGAGCCTGTACCCAAAAGAAGCTTACAATCTTTACCGAAAATTTTCAACTAAAGCGGTGGCGCACACCATCAAGACTTATTCTGAATTTACCATTCCATATCCATATCCGGTTGCGCAGTCTATCGAGGCGGCGAACGGCATGGAATATCCAATGATTTGCTTTAATTATGGCCGAACCGAAAAGGATGGAACGTATTCTGAAGGAATCAAAAACGGAATGATCGGCGTAATTATTCACGAAGTGGGACACAATTTCTTCCCGATGATCATTAACTCTGATGAGCGCCAATGGTCCTGGATGGATGAAGGCCTGAACACATTTGTGGAATATTTAACGGAAGAAAGATGGGATAACAAATTCCCGTCAAGAAGAGGTCCGGCGCACACGATCGTTGATTACATGAAATTGCCGAAAGATCAGCTGGAACCCATCATGGTCAACTCTGAAAATATCATCAATTTTGGTCCGAACGCGTATGCAAAACCCGCTACAGGTCTTAATATCCTGCGTGAAACGATCATGGGCCGCGAACTTTTTGATGAAGCATTTAAAACATACTCGAAAAGATGGGCTTTCAAACACCCTGAACCTGCAGATTTTTTCAGAACGATGAATGATGCCAGCGCCGAAAATCTCGATTGGTTCTGGCGTGGCTGGTTCTACGGGATCGATCCGGTAGATATTTCAATAGACAAAGTTACGGTTGCTACAGCTGATGTAGATGCCGATGTGAGAAAACGCGAGATCACCTACACGGTGGATGAGCCTCAGGTAAACGATTTTGAAGATATTGCTAAAATCAGGAACCGCGAAGACAAAAACATTGTTTTCTACACAGATAAAGACAAAGAAACGCAGGATTTTTACTGGCGCTACAGCCGTGGCCAGGAGAAAGTAGACACGGAAAAGAAGTACACGCGAAAAATTGATATGGTGGAAAAACTGCCGAATGCGGAAAAAGCCCAGTTCCGGAATATGTACGGTTACCAGATCGACTTCAGTAATAAAGGCGGAATGGTGATGCCGATCATCCTTGAATTTACTTTTGAGGATGGAACTAAATTAAATGATAAAGCATCTGCTCAAATCTGGCGTAAAGACGAGCAGAAAGTATCAAAAACCTATTATTTCGACAAGAAACTGAAATCAATTCAGCTCGACCCGATGCGGGAGACCGCTGACATCGACACTTCGAACAACTTCTGGGGTGAAATGCCGGAACCTTCATCGAAGTTTGAAGTGTTTAAAATGAAAATGGAAGGTTCAGCACGCGGCGCCTCGAGCGGAACCGTCAATCCGATGCAGGCGGCCGGCAAGAAAAATTAGCACACAAAAAAAGTCATTCAGCAATCTGTTTGACTTTTTTTCTGCCAAAATTTCTGCTTTAAATATTTTTTCTGCCAGAATTTTACATAGTACTTCAATTCTTCATGATGGCAAACTTTTGGAGAATGCAGAGTCGAATATTAATAATTTAAACCTAAAAATATTATGTCAGTAAATTTCAAACCATTAGCAGACCGCGTCCTCATCGAGCCGACCGCTGCTGAAACTACTACCGCGTCAGGAATCATCATCCCAGACACTGCCAAAGAAAAACCACAGGAAGGAACCGTTGTAGCAGTAGGTCCCGGGAAAAAAGATGAGCCTACAACTGTACAGGTAGGTGATAAAGTTCTTTATGGAAAATATTCAGGTTCTGAATTAAAATTAAACGGAAAAGATTTCTTAATCGTAAAGGAGGGAGATCTTCTGGGAATAATTGGATAAATTTTGTAGAACGTACTATGTAAAATGTACGTTGCATTCCGTATTTAGATTATAGTCAAACTAAAAACATAAGTACTTTGTACATTCTACATCGTACATCAATACAAGAAAAAAATGGCAAAAGAAATTAAATTCGATATCGAGTCCAGAGACGCACTGAAGAGAGGTGTAGATGCTTTGGCAAACGCAGTGAAAGTGACTTTAGGTCCAAAAGGTAGAAACGTAGTAATCGAAAAATCTTTCGGTGCTCCCCACGTAACAAAAGATGGTGTTTCAGTAGCGAAAGAAATTGAGCTCGAAGACAGAGTAGAAAACATGGGCGCGCAGATGGTGAAGGAAGTAGCTTCCAAAACCAACGATATCGCGGGTGACGGTACTACTACGGCGACAGTTCTTGCACAGGCAATCGTTCGCGAAGGTCTTAAGAACGTAGCAGCCGGAGCAAATCCAATGGATCTTAAAAGAGGTATCGACAAAGCTGTAACTGCTGTAGTTGAAAACCTTAAGGCACTTTCTCAGGAAGTAGGTGATTCTTCAGAAAAAATCAAGCAAATCGCGGCTATTTCTGCGAACAATGATGATAATATCGGAACCCTGATCGCTGAAGCTTTCGGTAAAGTAGGGAAAGAAGGAGTTATCACTGTTGAAGAAGCAAAAGGTACAGATACTACAGTAGATGTAGTAGAAGGTATGCAGTTCGACAGAGGTTACCAGTCACCCTATTTCGTGACAAATCCTGAGAAAATGATTGCTGAACTTGAAAATCCATACATCCTTTTGGTGGAGAAGAAAATTTCTTCAATGAAAGAATTGCTTCCGGTTCTAGAGCCGGTAGCTCAGGCAGGAAAATCGCTGTTGATTATTTCAGAAGAAGTTGATGGTGAAGCATTGGCAACATTAGTAGTAAACAAATTGAGAGGTTCACTTAAGATTGCTGCAGTAAAAGCGCCAGGATTTGGTGACAGAAGAAAAGCAATGCTTGAAGATATCGCGATCCTTACAGGTGGCCAGGTAATCTCTGAAGAAAGAGGTTTTACAATGGAAAACGCTACTTTGGATATGCTGGGAACTGCTGAAAAAGTAGTGATCGACAAAGACAATACAACCATCGTAAACGGTGCAGGCGATGATGCTCAGATCAAAGGCCGCGTAAGCCAGATCAAAGCGCAGATGGAATCTACCACTTCCGATTACGACCGTGAAAAACTTCAGGAAAGACTTGCTAAATTGGCAGGTGGAGTAGCTGTACTTTACGTAGGTGCTGCTTCCGAAGTGGAAATGAAAGAGAAAAAAGACCGTGTTGATGATGCATTGCACGCAACAAGAGCGGCTGTGGAAGAAGGTATCGTTCCCGGGGGTGGTGTAGCGTTGGTAAGATCAATCTCCGCACTGAACATTGAAGGTGCTAACCAGGATGAAACCACAGGTATCAAAATCGTGAAAAGAGCGATCGAGGAGCCATTAAGACAAATCGTAGCGAACGCTGGCGGTGAAGGTTCTGTAATCGTGGCGAAAGTTGCAGAAGGATCTGCAGACTTCGGTTTCAACGCGAAAACTGACGAGTATGTAAACATGTTCGAGGCAGGAATCATTGACCCAACTAAAGTGGTACGTGTAGCGCTCGAAAATGCAGCATCAGTATCAGGAATGCTTCTTACAACCGAGTGTGTAATCACCGAAGTGAAGAAAGACGAGCCCGCAATGCCTATGGGCGGCGGCATGCCGGGGATGATGTAATTCTAGCGCGATAAACTATACGCAATAAGCAATAAGCTTAGAGCGTATTGCATAAAGCGTATTGCAATAAAAAACATCCGTTCAGAATTTTTTCTGGACGGATTTTTTTTTAGGAGCCGGGAACCTTCTTCCGGTCCCAAACCCCAGCGGTAAGGTAATTAACTGGTACAGACCTCCATTTTATACCTCCGCTGCGGTACAGCTTTTATAAGCTGAAGGACACCTAATTTGGGGTTGCGAAGGGCGAAATTCGGGGTCCTGAACTCTAAAATTTAGGTAATGAAGCCCGATGACGGGTTAAATTAATATTTCATCGCAGTTCAACACCTCAATCATGCATAAAAAAAGCCCACCGATGAGGTGGGTTTTTACCTGTAAATATGATGTGCGGGCAGAGATCCGAAAATGATTGTTGTCACATTTAAACAAAACAAAATTCGCTCAAACCACGGCTGGCAAACGCAACGTCTTAAACTTTAAATGTACCGCCGCGCAAATCAACCCTCAGCAGCGGTTTCTCTTTTCTTTTATCGCCCGAATTTATATATATTTGGCACAAACAGAATTATTATGATAAGTACTAAGATCGCTGACCTGATCAACCACCAAATTGCTAAGGAACAATACGCTGCGCAATATTATCTCTCTATGTCGGCCTGGTTCTATGCACAGGATCTGGACGGCATTGCCAACTATTTCCGCGTGCAGAGCAAAGAAGAACTGATGCATGCTGACAAAATGTTCGATTATCTTGTGGATGTGGGTGCAGAGATCGTGATGGGTGAAATTCCGCAGCCGCCGCACGGCTTCTTCAGCGCTAAAGAGATTTTCGAGAAAGCCCTGGAACACGAAAAAGTGGTAACAAAAAGCATCTTCAATATCCTGAAGAACGCCAATGATGAAGGCGATTTTGCCACGGTTTCTTTCCTGCAGTGGTTTGTGAATGAGCAGGTAGAAGAAGAAGCGAACGCCTCTCAGCTTGTGGCGAAGATAAAAATGGTGAGTGACAATCCGTCTGCGCTTTATCTTTTCGATCAGGAGCTTGGGCAGCGGGTTTTCAAGCCTACCGAAGGCAACTAATCTGCTTCATCTGATGAGAAAAATTTCAAATTTTTTGTTGCTGTTTTATGCAGTGGCATTCAGCGCACAGTCTTACGATACGGCGCTTATCCCAAATGAATTGCTGAAAGGCGCCCACGCCGTAATCCGCGAGAGTAACGAACATTATGTATTGAAATCTGTAAATGACATGCAGATCACCTCGGTGCGTGCCGTAACGGTGCTGAACAGCTCTGGTGACAGTTTTTCAAACGTTTTCATTCCGTACAACCCCAATACGAAAGTAAGCGGCATAAAAGTGGAACTTTTTGACGGTGAGGGGAAACTGATGAAAACCTATTCGAAGAAAGACTTCTCCGATTATACCAACAACCCAAGTGCTGCGCTGTACGTAGATGACCGGGTGCTGGTCTTGAGGCCGCTTCTCACCAAGTATCCCTACACGGTAAAGACTTCCTTTGAAACGAATACGTCGAACACCGTTTATCTGAGCGGCTTCAAACCGCTGAACGCTTTTGATATCGCGGTGGAAAGAGCGGTGATGACCATTCAGAATAATTCAGGTATAAAAATCCGCAAGAAGGTTTCAGAAAAGCCGATGGCAGTCTTAAATCAGTCGGAGGAGGGAAATATGTGGAAATACTCTTTCGAAAATGTCCAGGCACTTACCGAAGAACCATTTTCCCCGGACCTCGATTATCTGGTGCCACAGGTAGAATTCTCTCCCGAGAAATTTACCCTCGAAGGAAGACAGGGCGACATGACCGACTGGGATTCTTTCGGGAAATGGTATTACAGCCAGCTTCTCACACCGGTATCTGCAGTGACGCCGGAAATTGCAGCCGAAGTAAAAGCGCTAAACCTCTCGGGCAGCACTGCTGAGAAGGTAAAAACGGTTTACCAATACATGCAGAACAAAACGCGCTATGTACTCATTGCTATGGGAATCGGTGGTTGGCAACCGATGCCTGCAGCGGAAGTAAGCAAAAAAGGCTACGGGGACTGTAAAGCGTTGACCAATTATATGCGCACGCTACTGTCTGCAGCCGGAATTCCTTCTTATTTCTCGGTAATTTATGATGGTGACTCAGAGCAAACGTTTGATAAAGAATTTCCGAGGCTTTCGGGCAATCATGCAGTTTTGATGGTGCCAACCGAGGAGGGCAACCTGTGGCTCGAAAATACCTCGCAGCGGCATGCTTTCAATCATCTCAGTTTCACCTCGCATCACCGGAATGTACTTGCTGTAAACGAAAACGGTATCCAGATCGTGAATACGCCTGTTTACACACCCGGGCAGAGCAAAGAAAAACTGACAGCCCAGGTAGCGGTAAACGCAGAGGGTGGAATGACGTCCGTTGCTGATTTTAAGTTTTCGGGCGGGCAGTATGATATGAATCTGCGGCTTTTCAACCTTAAAAGCGATGAGGTAAAAGAAGCGATGAAAAACCGCTATCAGCAGCTGAAAATTGAGCAGATCGCGGTGAATGACTTGCAGAACAACCGTGACGAGGCTACAATTTCCTACGCACTGAATCTACAGGCAAACAGCTTCGCGAAAAAGCTCGGCACCGATCTCTTTTTTCCTGTGATGCCTTTTTATCCTACCGTAACTTTCACTGCAAATGAAGAAAGACAGCATCCGTTCGAGATTTCTTTTCCTTTTCAGGACGATTATGAGATTGAATATGCTGCACCGGAAGGTTACGCTTTCAAGGAAGTACCCGCATCAGTAATTACCAGCACGGAGTTCGGAAATTATCATATCACTTTTCAGCTCAATGACAAAAAACTAAAAGTGCACCGCGTACTCACCATCAATAAAGGTCTCTATCCAAAAGAAAAATACAAAGACTACGTTTCTTTCCGAAAAAAAACCGCCTCCAGCGACAACATTAAAGTTTTAATTTCCAAAATCTGATGAAAAAAATTCTATTCTTTATCTGCGTCTGTTCATTTGCAATCAGCCAGGCGCAGCATACATTTCTCAATGTTCCGAAACTGTCTGAAAAAGACGTGATTTCTGATAAATCTGAAAAATTCGGTGACGTACCGGCGGAGGTGCTTTACCGTTCGGTACATTTCCGTATTGATTATGACGGCACGATGAGCAAAAATGTAACGAGCCGGGTGAAGATTTATAACAAAGATAACGCGGCAGCTTACCTTGACCACGAAATCGGGACTTATGATGATGGTAAAGGTTCGCGCGAAGAGATCAGTAATCTTAAAGCAAATACCTACAATATTGAGAACGGCAAGATTGTGGCAACCAAAGTTTCAAACGACGAAAAATACAAATCCCGCGAAGACAAGAACTACCGCATCACAAAATTTGCCTTTGCGAATGTGAAAAACGGCTCAGTAGTAGAGTACAGCTACAGTATCAGAACTCCGTTTTTGGGCTCGACGCCACATATCCTGATTGAGGAAGAGATTCCGGTGCGGTATGTAGAATATGTGCTTGATGCGCCAAAACCTTTAGGCTACACCATCAATTACAAAGGCTCACTGAACCCCGATCACCGCGCAGTAGATGCAAGGAATATTTACGGAATGGAGTACCAGACCTACCGTTTCGCTTATGAGAATGTGCCGGCGTATAAGGAAGAGATGTACGTGATGAATAATGACAACTACAAAACCGGTATCAAGGCCGAACTCAATTCCACTTACATCAATCACGTATATAAAAATTACGCAAATTCCTGGGAAGATATCCGTAAGAGACTTTATGACAGTGAAGACTTTGGTGTGCAGCTCGACCGTATAAATCTGGTGAAGAACCTGCTGCCGGCGGAAGTAAAAAACCTCCCGGTGCAGGAGAGAGCGGCTACTGTGCTTAAATATGTTCAAAACAATTTTACGTACAACAAGGAAGATGATGTAGTGGTTGACAAAGGCATCAGAAACCTTCTTTCGACCAAAGTGGGCAACTCCGCCGAAATCAATATCCTGTTGACACTGCTGCTGAGAAGCGTCGATATTGCTGCAGATCCGGTAGCATTATCCACCGTTTCAAGAGGGATGTTGCTGGCTTACAGCCCTACGATAGCCCAATTAAATTATGTAATCTCATCCTTCGTAGATAACGGAAAAATTTATCTCTTGGATGGTGCTCACAAACACAGCGAGATCAATATGATTGCGCCGAAAGCCCTCAATTATCACGGACTGGTGATGGGTAAAAAAGAGGTGAAACAGATAAATATCGTCTATCCGGAAGTAAGTAAAACATTGCTTACGGTTGACGCCAAACTGAATGAAGACGGCACTTTTGACGGTACTTTCAAGGATCGCGATACCAAACTTTATGCAATGGTGGCTAATGAGCGCTTCACCAGTGATGCAGACAAGTACGCAAAATCATATAAAGAAAACTACAAGTTCTCCCTTTCGAACATGAAGCACGGCCTGCAGCCGAATAATGAATTTGAAAGCAGCTTCGACTTTTCATCGGATACTTTTGTGGACGTGATCGGCGGTAAAATAGTTTTCAATCCGCTCCTCTTTTTGTACACCCAAAACCATGATTTCAAGCAGACCACCCCGAGAAAGGCGCCGCTGGAGTTCTATTCTGCCAATGACAGAATTAAGAAAGTGACGATCACTCTGCCCGAAAATTATGTGTTTGAAAATGTGCCGAAATCGAAGAAATTCCGCACAGAAGACAATGCCTTGCAATACACTTATCTTGTAACAAAAGAGGGTAATAAACTCACCGTAGAAACCATCACGCAAATCGATGATGCGATGTTTCCGCGTGAATATTATCCGGCTTTCACCCAAATTTTCGACAATATCACCAAGCAGGAAGCACAGGTCGTAACCGCCGTGCGGAAGCAATAATCTAGCAAATGAAAATCCTGTTTTTACGAGCAGGATTTTTTTAAACATAAATAAGATTACTTTCGATCACTTTTTCGCCAAGCTTTTCCAATACCGCGCGGTATTCGTTGAGCTGCTGTTCGTGTTTTTCTTTAATGTCGCCGGTTTTGAAATCGAGGATGATGTAGCCGTCACCGGTATTGATGAGCCTGTCCGGACGGTAGATTTTTGATTCGCCGTCAGCCGAAATCATGATGTCTTTCTCGTTGATTACTTTTTGGCCAGCTTCGAAATAACGGGCGTACCGCGTATCATTGATTATGCTGAAAATGCGCCCGGCAATTTCATCTTTTTCATCCTTCGTGATGATGCCTTCCAGCACGTACGTTGCGAGTGTTTTCTCCACATCTGCCGCCGAATTGATCTTTGAAAGAACCTCGTGCGTGAAAATCCCGGTGCGCACTTTTTCTACGCGGTTTTGGTAAGATTTAGAAGGCGTTGCAATTTTTATAGCTTCCGGATTTGGCCTGATCTCATTTTTAAATGTAACGGATCTCGTTGTAAATTTTTCTGTTTCGGAAATCTCTTTTTTCTTTAAATCTTCCGGTGAAACCGGATAAAGATCATAAGAAGACAACTCTTCATTCTGTTCATCTTTCGGAATATTTGTCTTTAAAAAGTCATAGATTTCGAGATAGTTCGTGGTTTTATTCGGTTTTTCAATATAAAGGTAAAGCTGTTCAGCCGCGCGGGTAGTTGCCACATATTGCAGGCAAAACCGGTCGATAAGGTTTTGGTAAGTGTTTTCTTCATTGAATTTGGCCAGTTCTTCATCATAAACCTCCGCTTCGCTACTGAAGCTTTTCACATTTACCGAGGCCAGACCTTCGTGGTCTTTCACATCAAACCAGTTGTTGAATTTATTGTCTTTGTGGCTGTTTGCCATCGGGAGAAAAACGACTGGAAACTCTAGCCCTTTTGCTTTATGAATGGTCATCAGTTTCACCGCATCCAGATTGTCGGAGGCCTGAATGGTAGAGTCGTGCGCCTCTTCATCCCAAAATCTTAAGAATTCCTTCAGATTCGCGCCGGCATTTTGGCTGAAGGCATAAAGCATCTCAAGGTAATTGAACAGGAAATCGGCCTCCTTTCCGCTCACCGAAAATTCGTGCAGGTAATGCTCCACAAAATTGTAGAGGTTGAGGTTCAGCAAGTTGCCTGAATGTAGATTTAGGCCGTATTTATTCTTGACGAAATCCATCATCGCAGGTTTCGTTTTGCAACTCAGCATCTGCATCATCTCGGCACTGAAATCTTCTGTTTTGATGCGGCCCAGTACATCGAGATGATAAAGCATCTTTACCGGAAACTGCATGTTTTTGGGGTTTTGTTCCCATTTCAGAAATTCGGTGAGCGCCAGCAGTGTGGATGATAAATTAAGTGTTAGTCCGGATTCTGAAACACTTTTGATATATTCTTCCTGTCCGTTATAATTCACTTTAAGGTTACTCAAAAGCCTTGAAAACTGAAGGATTTCTTTATTAGAGCGGCACAGGATCGTAATGTCCGAAAACCGGAAGCCATTATCCAGACAGTCTTGTAGGTCTGTGCGCATTTTATTGGCCACTTCATCGAAATAGACTTCGCGCTTTGCATTTTCGATCAGATTGATGCGCACACGTCCGTTTCCCGAAGATTTCGGTATTTGCTGCGATCCTTTGCCAAAAATATCGCAGTGCGATTCCTGCGTATGTGTGGATAGAAATTGATATAAACCGTTGTTGAATTCCACAATGTTTTTCGCGCTGCGCCAGTTGTGCTCCAGGTTTTCAACGTCGGCAATCGCCTGCGATTTTTCTTTTCGGTTGATGATGTCGAGCATCAGTTCTGAATCTCCACCGCGAAACCGGTAGATACTTTGCTTCGGATCGCCGACGAGCGTGAAACTCATTTCGTCGCTGTTCACGGCATGATCGCGCAGCGGAATGAAATTTTGCCACTGCAAAAAGGACGTATCCTGAAACTCATCAAAGAAGTAATGCGAAAACTGCGTACCCACTTTCTCATAAATGAATGCCGTAGGCTCGGTCCGCAGCTGTTCGTGGATCATTACGTTGAATTTCGAGAGCAGCACGACGTCGTTTTTATCTTCTATTTCGGCCAGTTTATCCTGAATGTCTTTGTTCACCTTCAACGGCAAAAGTGCGTGCAGCGTCTTCTCTTCCCGCTGAATGGCGATATAGTTTTTAATGATTTTCCATCGGCTTTCAATCAGGAATTCAATGATTTCGAGAATCTCACCCTGCCGTTTTTTGCCGCTCGATGATGCGCCTTTTTCAAAAGTCTTTAAAGCTGATTCTTCATCTTTTGGAAACGGAATATCGGGTCTTTCTTTTTTAAAATATTTGAGCGTCTCGAAGAAAAATTTAGCAATACCGTTGACGGAGCCACCGGCGAAATCAGCAATTGTGAGGTCTCTTTCATTAAAAAGTTGAACGCAGGATTCTGCAATCTGCTGAGATTCTGCTTTAAGTGTTTTAATGTTGTCGCGCAATTTTTGTTTGGCCTGACCATAGACTTTCCAGTCGAAATCTTTGTTTTGGCTCAGCCGGAAATAATGTTTGTCCTGCACGAATTCTTTCGCAGAGTTATACAGCGTTTTGGTGAGGTTGACGCGCTCATCATTATCGAGGCTGTAGTTCACGAAATCCATAAACGCATCTGAAACCTCATTTTCATCACCTATTTCTTCGAGCATTTTCTCGACTGCTTCCACGAGATAAGGCTCTGCGTTAATTTCGAGGTTAAAATTTTGGGCAAGGCCCAGTTCGTATGAAAAACTGCGTACAAGTCTTGAATTAAATTTATCAATCGTGCCAATATTCAGCGCGGAATAATTGTGCAGTACATAATCGAGGATTTTTTTTGAGCGGCGGTGCAGCTCGCTAAGTGAAACTTCAGTTCCCTGAGCCTGCATTTTCTGCTGAATGTTTTTAAGTTCACCATTCTCAGCAAAATCTTCGCCCGCAAAAGCAGTAAGCCAACTTATGATGCGGTGTTTCATCTCGTTTGCGGCTTTGTTCGTGAAAGTAAGCGCAAGGATATTCCCAATCCTGTCTGGTTGGTTTGGATGTTTAAGACAGATTGAAAGCAGGTTGAGTACCAGCGCATACGTTTTTCCGGAACCGGCCGAAGCATTGATAACGCGGTAGTTTTTGTAGATCATGTGAAGTGGTAATTGACATTAAAAATAACAAAATATTTGTCAATCCGAAATATAATCTTACTTTTGCAATCCAAAATGAGATGTAAACTATGTTAATTATTCCAGTAAAAGATGGCGAAGCTATCGACAGAGCATTAAAGAAATACAAAAGAAAATTTGATAAGACCGGAACTATCCGTGCGCTCAGAAGCCGTCAGCAGTTCATTAAACCTTCTGTATTAAACAGACAGTCTAAGTTGAAAGCTGCTTACAAGCAGAAAAATGCCAGCCGCGACGAGCAGGCATAAGAAAATTTTCTTTGACGAAAATACCTCAATCACTTTTCAAATATTTATATTTGGAAGGTGATTTTTTTGTTTAGATACTATGATTGAGCGATTTCTCGAGTACATTGCGGTTGAAAAAAAATATTCGGCGAACACCGTGCTGAGTTATCGCCGCGACTTAAATGATTTTTCAGAATTTCTGCTGCGCACAGAATCTCACCAGGATTTTTCGGAAGTTGATAAAAAGATCGTACGGAACTTCATTTCGTCATTGGGTGAAAATAAGGTGGCGAAGCGGAGCATCAACCGTAAACTTTCTTCGCTGCGGAGCTTTTACCGCTTCATGATGCAGCTGGGCGAGGTGAGCGCGTCGCCATTAGCTCAAATCCAAACACTGAAATTCTATGCCGAACCTCATTCTCCATTTTCTGTGGAGGAGATGGAAAACCTTACAGATGAAGCATATAAGCCTATAAAGAAAGACGCTCTAAAAGAGCTTATCATCGAAACGCTTTACCAGACGGGTATGCGGCGCGCCGAACTTACAGGTTTGCTGCTTGAAAATGTAGATTTCGAAAATTTGCAGCTCAAAATTACAGGTAAAGGAAATAAACAGCGAATAGTGCCCATTTCGAATGATTTAGCGGCTAGGTTGGAACAATATTTGAAATCCAGAAGACCCTCCACAGGCAACGAGGGTTATTTTTTTGTTAGTGCCAAGGGAAGAAAGCTAAATGATAAGTTTGTCTATTCTGCGGTAAAGTCTTATCTTAGTCTTGTAACTTCGAAGCCAAAAAAGAGCCCACACATGCTGCGACACAGCTTTGCAACACATCTGCTGGAGGGAGGAGCTGAGATTTCGAAAGTAAAAGTGCTGATGGGCCACTCGTCTCTGGCGAGTACACAGGTCTACACCAGCGCGAACATAGAACAACTTAAAAAAGTGTTTAACCAGGCCCATCCGCGGGCTATAGAAAAAAGTAAAGATATATGAAGATTACAGTACAGTCAATTGGATTGACGCCACATGCACCACTGGAAGACCACATTGAGAAGAAATTGAGCAAACTGGAAACGTTTTATGACAAGATCGTGGAGTGCAACGTTTTCCTGAAAGTGGAAAATAATCCTGATAAAGAAAACAAGACGGCAGAGATCATACTGGCGGTTCCGGGCGATGATATCGTGGTAAAAAAGACGACGGCGAGTTTCGAGGAAAGTTTAGACCAATGTGCGGAAGTTGCTAAGCGACTGCTAATCAAGAAAAAAGAATTGGCGTAAGAAAAAATGCTAATTTTTTTCACAAATAATTTGTAGATTTCAATAAAACTCACTTATATTTGCACTCGCAAAAAGAGAAGAGTTCTATTGAAATCTATTTTTTGCCTCCTTAGCTCAGTTGGCCAGAGCACGTGATTTGTAATCTCGGGGTCGTGGGTTCGAATCCCTCAGGAGGCTCATTATTTATAAAATTGGGGAGATTCCAGAGTGGCCAAATGGATCAGACTGTAACTCTGCTGTCTTACGACTTCGCAGGTTCGAATCCTGCTCTCCCCACATTTTATAAAACAGTTTGCAGCTGTAGGAAAGAAAATTTCCTAAATTTGCAGACCGAAACCAACAATGTGTGCAAACACAAATGCGGAAGTAGCTCAGTTGGTAGAGCGTCAGCCTTCCAAGCTGAATGTCGCGAGTTCGACCCTCGTCTTCCGCTCAAACGAAAAATCACAACCAACGCGGCTTGTGATTTTTTTTTAGATTTTTTGCCGACTTAGCTCAGGGGTAGAGCGCTTCCTTGGTAAGGAAGAGGTCGTGAGTTCAAATCTCATAGTTGGCTCCAGGAAATCTCCCATAACGGGGGATTTTTTTTTGGAATTCTTCACGCTCCTGGCCCTGATGATACGGCGGACGCGATTGATTGAGAAATAGGATATTAACAGTAAGGCGCAAAACCGGAAATTTTGCAACTTCCATTTTTTTTGTAAATTTGCGCACTGGGATTCCAGGGTTTTGGTGACGTAAAGCATTAGATTTCAATACAGAAAATTTTAAACAAAAAGATTTTCAATATTTAAAAAATCACTATATTTGCGCACCGAAAATTTAAATAATAATTAAATAAATAATTAAATCATGGCAAAGGAAACGTTTAATCGTAACAAACCACACTTGAACATTGGTACCATCGGTCACGTAGACCATGGTAAAACTACACTTACTGCAGCAATCAGTAAAGTATTATCTGACAAAGGATTCGGTACTGCAAGAGATTTCTCTTCTATCGACTCTGCACCAGAAGAAAAAGAAAGAGGTATCACTATCAATACTTCACACATTGAGTACGAAACTGAAACAAGACACTACGCTCACGTAGACTGTCCCGGTCACGCGGATTATGTGAAGAACATGGTTACGGGTGCTGCACAGATGGACGGAGCTATCCTTGTAGTAGCTGCTACAGACGGACCAATGCCTCAAACGAGAGAGCACATCCTTCTTTGCCGTCAGGTAAACGTACCAAACGTACTTGTTTTCATGAACAAAGTGGATATGGTAGATGACCCTGAATTATTAGAACTAGTAGAACTTGAAGTAAGAGATCTTCTTTCTTCTTACGATTACGATGGTGACAACACGCCAGTAATCCAAGGTTCAGCTCTTGGAGCTCTTAACGGAGAACCAAAATGGGTTGCAACTGTAGAAGAATTGATGAACGCTGTAGATACTTGGATCGAACTTCCTGTAAGAGATCAGGATAAGCCATTCCTTATGCCAATTGAAGATGTATTCTCTATTACAGGTAGAGGTACTGTAGCAACTGGTAGAATCGAAGCTGGTGTAATTAACACAGGTGACCCTGTAGACATCGTAGGTATGGGTGATGAAAAACTTACTTCTACTATTACAGGTGTTGAGATGTTCCGTAAGATCCTTGACAGAGGGGAAGCTGGTGATAACGTAGGTCTGTTGTTGAGAGGTATTGAAAAAACTGACATCAAGAGAGGTATGGTAATCGCTAAGAAAGACTCTGTGAAGCCACACAAGAAATTCAAAGCTGAGGTTTATATCCTTTCTAAAGAAGAAGGTGGACGTCACACTCCATTCCATAACAAATACCGTCCACAGTTCTACGTAAGAACTACAGACGTAACAGGTGAGATCTTCTTGCCAGAAGGTGTTGAAATGGTAATGCCAGGTGATAACATCACTATTACTGTAGAATTGCTTCAGCCAATCGCTCTTAACGTAGGTCTTAGATTTGCGATCAGAGAAGGCGGTAGAACAGTTGGTGCAGGTCAGGTAACTGAAATCTTAGATTAATTTCTAAATAAATATTAAAGTTCCGCAAGGAAACTTGCGGAACTTTTTAATCTACGGGCATCGTCCAATGGTAGGATACCGGTCTCCAAAACCGTTGATCAGGGTTCGAATCCTTGTGCCCGTGCAAATATCAGATAATGAGTTTAGTTGATTTTATTAAAGGTAGCTATACCGAATTTAAAGACAAAGTAGAATGGCCGAAGTGGCCGGATCTGCAGTCCTCTACCATCGTGGTTACTATTGCCACCGTGATCCTGGCACTGTTTACTTTCGGGGTAGATTCACTCTTCAGCAAGGCGATCGCTAATATGATTTCTTTGTTTATCGGTATATTCAATTAAAAATTATTTCCTAAAAAGATGAGTGACTTGAAATGGTATGTGCTGAAATCTATCAGCGGCCAGGAAAATAAAGTGAAGACCTACATTGAGAACGAAATGAAACATCATGGTTTCGAAAATTTCGTTACGCAGGTGGTTATTCCAATGGAGAAAGTTATTCAGCTTAAGAACGGTAAGAAAGTTCCAAAAGAAAAGCCTTACTATCCGGGTTATCTGATGGTGGAAGCCAACCTTGTTGGTGAGATTCCACACATCATCAAGAACATTCCAGGCGTGATTTCTTTTTTAAGTCTGACAAAAGGCGGCGATCCGGTACCGATGCGTAAATCTGAAGTGAACAGAATGCTCGGCAGAATGGATGAACTTTCCGAATTTGCTGCTGAAACACACATTCCGTTCGTTGTGGGTGAAAATGTAAAAGTAATTGACGGACCGTTCAACGGATTCAACGGTACCATCGAAAAACTTCACGAAGACAAGAAGAAAGTAGAAGTTTCCGTAATGATCTTCGGACGTAAAACGCCAATGGAGCTAAGTTACATGCAGGTAGAGAAAGTATAAAAACATTATTTTAATAAATAAATCCAAACCGCTCAATCATGGGTGGTTTTTTTAATTCTGATTCAATTTTTAAACCTATTTATGAAGAAAATTTTTATCTTTTTGGTAACAATGTTGCTCCCACTGCCCTTGGTGGCACAGATGTTTTTTGAAAATGCCTACGTGATTGATTCCTGGGGAAATAGAAGACATGTACAGATTAAGAACGAAGGCTGGATAGAGAATCCTACGACTATCATTATTAAAGATGAAAGTACTGGAAAAGAATCCGCTCTTGGTCTTACGGAGATTGATGAGTTTGGTTTGGAAAACGGTATTTCCTTCCGCAAATTTACCCTGCCTGTAGCACATTACGAAGATGATCTAAATAAAATAGATTCCAATCCGGATTTTAGCCCTCAGACGCAAACTGTATTTTTAAAACAACTGACCTCAGGTGCGGTGAGCCTGTATTCCTATCACCGGGGAACCACCAAGTTTTTTATCGGTAAAAACGGGGAGACCCCAACGCAGTTATGGTACAAAAGATATTATAATAGTAACAATGATCTGCAGAAAAACAGAACATACCAGACTCAACTTTCGCAATTGATTAACTGCCCAAACACCAGTTTTAACAATATAGATTATAAAACTGATTCGCTTACTAAATTGGTAATGACCTTCAATAATGGCTGCGTGGAGCCAGAGCAGAGTATGAAGACTAAAACGAAAATCAGGGTGCATATACTTGCCGAAGGTCACATGATTTCAACCACAGCCAACGCCAACGAATACTACTTGGATAATATTGAAATGGACCCAAAACAGGTTGCAAAAATAGGTATTGAATTGGAGTATGTCTTGCCAATACTCAGCAATTCATTTTCTGTTTTTACGGCACCTAAATATTACCGGTACAAAAATGATTTTGTTCGCGAATATTCTGTTGATCCGCACACGCAAACGGTGGCGATAGATGCCTCGATCCTGGAGATCCCGGTGGGATTCCGATACTATAATTACTTTAATGGTGGTAATGCGTTGTTTTTATCGTTTGCTTATGTCCTAAATAACACGCTGAAATCTACGATGCAGGTGAATGCGCTTGAATATGATCTTGCTGCGGGCGGTGTAGGAAGTTTTCACGTAGGCCTCGGATACAGATACAGAAAGTTCATGGCCGAAATGCAGTATGAAAGATCTGGTTTTCAGTCCACCAAACGAATTCGAAATATTCGCAGCACCGGTTTTGGAGTTTCGTTGAAGTATAACATGTTCTAATATGGTTTACAGTTTGTCGAATCTATAGACTCTGAAATTCTTTCTAAAAATCAACATCTTACACTTGCCCAATTAAAATTTATTCTTAATTTTGCAGTCCGAAATGTAAAGTTGTTAGGTGAGACAACGCTTTACAGGTTTATAAATGCTTCCACATTCATAAATTTCTTAATTTTTTAAAAAACAACAATGGCTAAAAAAGTCTTTAAAATGGTTAAGCTTCAGGTGAAGGGTGGCGCTGCTAACCCATCTCCACCAGTAGGCCCGGCTTTGGGTTCTGCAGGTGTGAACATCATGGAGTTCTGTAAACAATTTAACGGAAGAACGCAAGATAAGCCAGGGCAAGTTTTACCTGTAGTTATCACAGTATACGAAGACAAATCTTTTGAATTCGTTATCAAAACTCCTCCTGCTGCAGTTCAACTAATGGAAGCTGCTAAGATCAAGTCTGGCTCCGGTGAGCCAAACAGAGCAAAAGTAGGTAGCGTAACATGGGCTCAGGTTCAGAAAATCGCGGAAGATAAGATGACAGACCTTAACTGCTTCACGATTGATTCTGCGCTTACGATGATCGCAGGTACTGCAAGATCTATGGGATTGAGAGTAACAGGAACTAAACCCACAAACGCTTAATACGAATAGAAATGGCAAAATTGACGAAAAAGCAAAAAGAAGCTTTAAGCAAAATAGAAAAAAACAAAATTTACTCACTTGACGAAGCCTCTGCTTTGGTAAAGGAAGTAAACTTTGCAAAATTTGACGCTTCTGTAGATATCGCTGTTAGATTGGGTGTAGATCCAAGGAAAGCTAACCAAATGGTAAGAGGTGTAGTATCTCTTCCTCACGGTACGGGTAAAGACATCAAAGTTCTTGCTTTGGTAACTCCGGATAAAGAAGCTGAAGCTAAAGAAGCAGGTGCAGATTATGTAGGTCTTGATGAGTACTTACAGAAAATAAAAGACGGTTGGACAGACGTAGACGTTATCGTTACTATGCCGGCTGTGATGGGTAAATTAGGTCCGTTAGGTAGAGTGTTAGGTCCAAGAGGTCTTATGCCAAACCCTAAATCAGGAACTGTTACTATGGAGATCGGTAAAGCTGTAGCAGAAGTGAAAGCTGGTAAGATCGATTTCAAAGTTGACAAATACGGTATCATCCACGCAGGTATCGGTAAAGTATCTTTCGATGCTGCAAAGATCAAGGAAAATGCTCAGGAATTAGTACAGACTTTATTGAAGTTGAAGCCTACTGCAGCTAAAGGTACTTATGTGAAGAGTATCTACATGTCTTCTACGATGAGTCCGGGTATTGCAATCGATACTAAATCTGTAAACTAAAATCTGTAAGACAATGACAAAAGAAGATAAAGTATTAGTAATACAAGAGATAAAAGACATGCTGCAGGACGCGAAAGTGGTTTATGTAGCAAATCTTGAAGGCATGAATGCTTCTGCGACTTCAGATTTCAGAAGACAGGCGTTCAAGCAGAATATTTCCCTTAAAGTAGTGAAAAACACCCTTCTGCAGAAAGCAATGGAGCAGATCGAAGGTGTAGATTACTCGGAAATGTTCGAAAGTTTCAAAGGAAACTCTGCACTGATGATTTCTGAGACAGCTAACGCTCCGGCGAAACTGATCCAGAACTTCAGAAAGAAAGCAGAGATCCCTGCACTGAAAGCGGCTTACCTTCAGGAGACTATTTATGTTGGTGATGAAAACTTAGGTACTCTTGCAAACATCAAGTCAAGAGAAGAAATGATCGGAGAAATCATCGGATTGCTTCAGTCACCAATCAGAAACGTACTTTCTGCACTTCAGAACAAAGAAGAAGCTACAGGAAAAGCTGAAGAAACGGCTCCGGCAGAAGAAACCCCAGCTGCAGAAGCTGCTCCGGAAGCAAGCGCTGACGCTACAGATGCACCAAGTGCTGAGTAATAAGAACTCAAAAAAAAATCAAAATAAATCGTTCAACAATTAAAACATTATTAAAATGTCAGATTTAAAAAACTTAGCGGAAACGCTTGTAAACCTTACTGTAAAAGACGTAAACGAATTGGCAACTATCCTTAAGGATGAGTATGGTATCGAGCCTGCTGCTGCAACTGTAGTTGCTGCTGCTGGTGGTGCTGGTGAAGCTGCTGAAGAAAAAACAGAATTCGATGTAATTCTTAAAGCTGCAGGTGCTTCTAAATTAGCAGTTGTGAAATTGGTAAAAGATCTTACAGGTGCAGGTCTGAAAGAAGCTAAAGATATGGTAGACAGCGCTCCTGCTCCAATCAAGCAAGGTGTTTCTAAAGACGAAGCAGAAGCTCTTAAGAAGCAGCTTGAAGAAGCTGGTGCAGAAGTAGAATTGAAGTAATTCATTACCTACATACAATAGAACCTCACTTTTTTAAGTGGGGTTTTTTTGTGTTCTATAGTTTTTTAACTGTTTTTTAATACTTCGGGCGTACCCGCTTCATTTGCGTAACTCATTTAATCTGAGTATATTTGCACTCCTTTTGGCGCTAATTATTGTACATAAACCGGTAAATCATTATTAATCAGCTCTTTCCGTTTCGGAACAGAGGTTTTTTTGCATTCGCCCGTTTCTTGCTTTAAAAAGTTCCCGAAGGCCCAAAGAATATTTTGCACTACTCCGTGAAAAGATATACCGGCGTTGCAGTTAGAAAGGATTAAGAGCCAAGAGCCAAGAGCCAGGAGCCAAGACCTCACCACTGTATTTCTGAAAAGCGCCAATTTTTCAAGTGAAAGTCTTCCATCTCCCGTCTCCCGTCTCTCCAACTTCATTCTCTCTGATATTTTTTAAAACAAAATATTTTTTAACCCTCATTCTTTAAAATTTTTATGAGTAAATCTAAAGCCGTCGCTAAAACTCAGGGAAATGAAAGGATCAATTTCTCCGCTGCAAAGGGAAAGATTGAGACTCCTGACTTTTTGGACATTCAGATCCAGTCATTCAAAGAATTTTTCCAGCTGGATACCCTGCCGGAACAGAGAGTAAACGAAACTCTCTACAAAACCTTTGAAGAAAACTTCCCGATCACAGACTCACGAAACCAGTTTGTATTGGAGTTCCTGGATTATTTGGTTGATTCACCACGCTACTCCATTGACGAGTGTGTGGAAAGAGGACTGACGTATTCAGTTCCTTTGAAAGCCCGACTAAAACTTTACTGTACAGACCCTGAACACGAAGACTTTCAGACCGTTGTACAGGATGTATATTTAGGTCCGGTTCCTTATATGACGCCTTCCGGCTCATTTATCATTAATGGTGCCGAACGTGTTATCGTTACACAGCTTCACCGTTCGCCGGGTGTGTTCTTCGGACAGACCTACCACGCAAACGGTACCAAGTTGTATTATTCCAGAATTATCCCTTTCAAAGGATCTTGGATGGAATTTACAACGGATATCAACAGCGTAATGTACGCGTATATCGACCGTAAGAAGAAATTACCGCTTACTACGCTATTGAGAGCGATCGGATTTGAATCTGATAAAGATATCCTTCAGATCTTTGACCTTGCAGAAGAAGTGAAAGTTTCTAAAGCAGCGTTGAAGAAAGTGGAAGGAAGAACTTTGGCTGCGAGAGTCTTGAACACCTGGTTTGAAGATTTCGTGGACGAAGATACTGGTGAAGTGGTTTCTATCGAAAGAAATGAGATCATCCTTGACCGTGAAACGATTCTTGAAAAAGAACATTTAGATCTTATCCTGGATGCTGGTGTGAAATCTATCCTGATTCACAAAGAAAATTCAAACGAATTCTCTATCATCCAGAATACTTTACAGAAAGACCCTACCAACTCTGAAAAAGAAGCGGTGGAGTATATCTACCGTCAGTTGCGTAACGCAGATCCGCCCGATGAGGAAACAGCACGTGGAATCATAGAGAAGTTGTTCTTCTCAGAGCAGCGTTACTCATTAGGAGAAGTAGGCCGTTACCGCCTGAACAAAAAATTAGGCTTAAATATTCCTGAAAATACCGAAGTTTTAACGAAAGAAGATATCATCTCCATCGTTCGTCACCTTATCGAGTTGGTGAACTCTAAAGCAGAGGTAGATGATATTGACCACTTGTCAAACAGAAGGATTAAAACCGTAGGCGAGCAACTTGCTGGTCAGTTCGGTGTAGGTCTTTCGAGAATTGCAAGAACGATCCGTGAGCGTATGAATGTTCGTGATAACGAAATCTTTACGCCAATTGACCTTGTTAATGCGAAGACTTTAACATCAGTTATTAACTCATTCTTTGGTACCAACCAGCTTTCTCAGTTCATGGACCAAACCAACCCACTTTCAGAAATCACGCACAAGCGTCGTCTTTCTGCCCTGGGGCCTGGTGGTTTATCAAGAGAAAGAGCAGGTTTCGAGGTACGTGACGTTCACCATACTCACTATGGCCGTATCTGTCCCATCGAAACTCCTGAAGGACCAAATATTGGTTTGATCTCTTCGTTAGGTATCTATGCGAAGATCAATAACCTAGGTTTCATCGAGACACCTTACCGTAAAGTAACCAGCGGTAAAGTTGACCTTAAGACACCTGCAGTTTTCTTAAACGCAGAAGATGAGGAAGACAAAGTAATTGCTCAGGCAAACGTTGAAATGAACGAAGACGGTACAATCTCTACAGACCGTGTTATTGCCCGTCTTGACGGTGATTATCCGGTCGTGGAACCACAGCAGGTTGACTTGATCGATGTGGCACCAAACCAGATTTCTGGTATCTCCGCTTCATTGATTCCGTTCCTTGAGCATGATGATGCGAACCGTGCGTTGATGGGATCTAACATGATGCGTCAGGCCGTTCCATTGTTGAAGCCTGAAGCACCGATCGTAGGTACAGGTCTTGAAGATCAGGTAGCCAGAGATTCACGTATCCTTATCAATGCCGAAGGAAACGGTACGGTAGAGTATGTGGATGCTGACAAGATCACAATTAAGTACGAAAGAAGCGAGGATGACGATCTGGTATCGTTCGAATCGGCTACTAAGACATATAAACTTACCAAATTCAGAAAAACCAACCAGAGTACTACCATTACTTTGAGACCAAACGTAAGAGTTGGTGACAAAGTGCAGAAAGGTCAGGTTCTTTGCGACGGTTATGCAACTGAAAACGGTGAACTGGCATTGGGTAGAAACCTTGTGGTTGCCTTCATGCCTTGGAAGGGTTACAACTTTGAGGATGCGATCGTAATCAACGAAAAAGTTGTGCGTGAAGACTGGTTTACTTCAATCCACGTAGATGAGTATTCTCTTGAAGTTCGTGATACCAAATTGGGTATGGAAGAACTTACGGCAGACATCCCGAATGTTTCGGAAGAAGCGACTAAGGATCTTGACGAGAACGGTATGATCCGTATCGGCGCTGAAGTGAAGCCTGGAGACATCATGATTGGTAAGATTACTCCAAAAGGTGAATCAGATCCAACTCCGGAAGAGAAACTTCTTCGCGCGATCTTCGGTGATAAAGCCGGTGACGTGAAAGATGCTTCTTTGAAGGCAGATTCTTCGTTAAGAGGTGTTGTAATCAACAAAAAACTCTTCTCAAGAAACATCAAGGACAAGAAAAAGAGAACTGAAGAGAAGCTGAAGCTTGAGGAAATCGAAAATACGTACAAAGCGAAATTCGATCAGTTGAGAAACACACTTCTTGAAAAACTTGGAACCCTTGTAAACGGTAAAACTTCTCAGGGTGTAAACAATGACCTTGATGAAGAAATCATCGGAAAAGGTGTGAAGTTTACTACGAAACTACTTCAGAGTGTTGAAGATTACGTGAATGTAAGCGGAGCAGACTGGACGGTAGATGCCGATAAAAATGAGTTGATCAAGCAGTTGATCCACAACTACAAGATTAAATTCAACGATATCCAGGGTGTTAAAAACCGCGAGAAATTTGCAATCTCAATCGGTGACGAACTTCCTGCAGGTATCATCAAGCTTGCTAAAGTTTACATCGCTAAGAAGCGTAAACTGAACGTAGGAGATAAGATGGCGGGTCGTCACGGTAACAAAGGTATTGTATCAAGAATCGTTCGCGAAGAAGATATGCCATTCCTTGAAGACGGTACACCTGTAGACATCGTGCTGAACCCACTTGGGGTACCTTCACGTATGAACATCGGTCAGATCTACGAAACCGTTCTTGGATGGGCAGGTCAGAAATTAGGATTGAAATTCGCAACGCCGATCTTCGATGGTGCGAATATCGACCAGATTACAAGCTACACAGAGCAGGCAGGTCTTCCGGAATTCGGTTCTACTTATCTGTATGATGGTGGTACCGGTGAAAGATTCTCCCAGCCGGCAACAGTAGGTGTAATTTACATGCTGAAGCTTGGCCACATGGTAGATGATAAGATGCACGCACGTTCTATCGGGCCGTATTCATTGATCACGCAGCAGCCACTTGGTGGTAAAGCGCAGTTCGGTGGACAGCGTTTCGGTGAGATGGAGGTTTGGGCGCTTGAGGCATTTGGTGCTTCAAACATCCTGAGAGAGATCCTTACCGTGAAGTCTGATGACGTTATCGGTAGAGCTAAAACTTATGAAGCAATCGCAAAAGGCGAAGCAATGCCAGAACCTGGTATTCCGGAGTCCTTCAACGTATTGCTGCATGAGCTGCAGGGCCTTGGACTTGATATAAGACTGGAAGAATAGACAAGAGATTTTTAGACAGGAGACACAAGACCAAATATGGGTCAAGAGAAAAGCTCAAATCTCCAATCTTCAATCTCTCAATCTTTTAATCTAAACAAAAAAAAATGTCAAATAAAAATAAAACAAGTAATTTCAGTAAAATTACTATCGGTCTTGCTTCACCGGAATCCATCCTTCAGGATTCGCGCGGTGAGGTTTTAAAGCCCGAAACCATTAACTACAGAACCCACAAACCGGAACGTGACGGCTTGTTCTGCGAGAAAATCTTCGGTCCTGTGAAGGATTACGAATGTGCTTGCGGTAAATACAAGAGAATCCGATACAAAGGAATCGTTTGCGACCGTTGTGGTGTAGAAGTTACCGAGAAAAAAGTACGTAGAGAGCGTATCGGCCACATCGGCCTGGTAGTTCCTGTGGCTCATATCTGGTATTTCCGTTCTTTGCCGAACAAAATCGGTTATCTTTTGGGTCTTCCATCCAAGAAACTGGACATGATCATCTATTACGAAAGATATGTCGTGATTCAGGCCGGTATTGCCAAAAAAGCCGACGGTTCTGATTTTGAGGACAAAGAATTCCTTACTGAGGAAGAGTATCTTGATATTATGGATACGCTTCCGGCAGAAAACCAATATCTTGATGATTCTGACCCGAATAAATTCGTTGCCAAAATGGGTGCCGAAGCGGTAGAAGAATTATTGAGAAGAATTGATCTTGATACGTTGTCTTTTGACCTTCGTCACAAAGCACACAATGAATCTTCAAAACAAAGAAGAACTGAGGCATTAAAAAGACTGAATGTTGTTGAAGCCATCCGTGGTGCCAACACCAGGATGATCAACCGTCCGGAATGGATGATTATGCGTGTTCTTCCTGTTATCCCACCAGAATTGAGACCATTGGTTCCATTGGATGGAGGTAGATTCGCGACATCGGATCTTAATGACCTTTACAGAAGAGTAATCATCAGAAACAACCGTCTTAAGAGACTTTTAGAGATTAAAGCTCCGGAAGTAATCCTTAGAAACGAGAAGCGTATGCTTCAGGAATCTGTAGATTCACTATTCGATAATACAAGAAAATCATCAGCTGTAAAATCTGAATCGAACAGACCATTGAAATCACTTTCAGATTCATTGAAAGGGAAGCAGGGTCGTTTCCGTCAGAACTTATTGGGGAAACGTGTGGATTATTCAGCGCGTTCGGTAATTGTTGTAGGTCCAAACCTTCAGCTTCACGAATGTGGTATCCCTAAAGATATGGCTGCCGAGCTTTACAAACCGTTTATCATCAGAAAACTGATTGAAAGAGGAATCGTAAAGACCGTAAAATCTGCAAAAAGAATCATCGACAGAAAAGAACCTGTTGTTTATGACATCCTGGAAGGCGTAATGAAAGGCCACCCGGTTCTTCTGAACAGGGCACCTACACTTCACCGACTGGGTATCCAGGCGTTCCAGCCAAAAATGATCGAAGGAAAAGCTATTCAGCTTCACCCATTGGTTACCACGGCATTCAACGCGGATTTCGATGGTGACCAGATGGCGGTACACTTACCTTTAGGCCCAGAGGCTATTCTTGAAGCTCAACTATTGATGTTAGGTTCTCAGAATATCCTTAACCCTGCGAACGGTTCCCCAATTACCGTACCTTCTCAGGACATGGTATTGGGTCTGTATTTTATGACTAAGCAGCTTGATTCTACAGATACTATGAAAGTGAAAGGTGAAGGTCTTGCCTTCTATTCACCGGAAGAAGTAGAAATTGCTTATGCAGAAGGACAGGTTTCCCTCAATGCGAAAATAAGATGTAGAGTACCGGTAAAAGAAGAGGGCGAAATTGTTGTTAAACTTACCGAAACTACTGTAGGAAGAGTATTGTTTAACCAGATTGTGCCTAAAAAATCAGGATATGTAAATGAGCTGCTTACCAAGAAATCGTTGAGAAACGTTATTGGTAGAGTATTGGCAGATACAGATTTCCCTACGACAGTGAAGTTCCTTGATGATATGAAAGACTTAGGTTATTCAAATGCATTCAAAGGAGGACTTTCATTTAGTTTGGGAGATATCGTAATTCCGGCTGAAAAGAAAACCATGATCGCACAGGCGGTTGAGAACGTAGACGAAATCAAGGCCAACTATAACATGGGTCTTATTACCGATACAGAACGTTATAACCAGGTAATTGACGTTTGGACCAACACCAACGCGGGACTGACTGAAATGATCATGAGCAGAATGAAAACCGACCAGGGTGGGTTCAATTCTGTTTATATGATGCTTGATTCCGGTGCGAGGGGTTCCAAAGAACAGATCCGTCAGCTTTCAGGGATGCGTGGATTGATGGCGAAGCCACAAAAAGCAGGTTCTACAGGCGCGGAAATTATTGAAAACCCGATTGTAGCAAACTTTAAGGAAGGTCTTTCGATCCTTGAGTACTTTATCTCCACCCACGGTGCACGTAAAGGTCTTGCGGATACCGCTCTTAAGACGGCCGATGCTGGTTATTTGACCAGAAGATTGGTAGACGTTGCACAGGATGTCATCATTACAGAAGACGATTGTGGAACATTAAGAGGTACCGAAATTTCTCCGTTAAAGAAAAACGACGAAATCGTAGAGCGACTTGCCGAAAGAATCTTAGGTAGAGTTTCCCTGCACAATGTATACGATCCGGAAACTGACGAAGTTCTGGTAAATGCAGATGAACTCATCAATGAGGCACTGGCCAGAAAAATCGAAGGTGCAGGAATTGAAGTGGTAGAAGTTCGTTCACCATTGACGTGTGAGACCAAGAAAGGTATTTGCGCGAAATGTTACGGACGAAACCTTGCGACAGGTAAACCTATCCACATGGGTGAAGCTGTTGGGGTGATCGCCGCACAGTCTATTGGTGAACCGGGAACGCAGCTTACGCTGAGAACCTTCCATCAGGGTGGTACCGCGGGTAACATTTCAGAAAACCCATCGATCGTTGCAAGACGTGACGGTATCGTGGAAATGGATGAAGTGAGAACCGTAACCTCCGAAAACGACGAAGGCAAAAAAGCTGAAATCCTTGTTTCACGTTCTACGGAATTCCGTTTGGTTGCAGACAATGCAGCACGTACACCGCTTATGGTGGCTAACGTACCTTATGGTTCAGAGCTATTGGTAAAACCGGGTGATAAAGTGAAAAAAGGCGACACCATTGCGAAATGGGATCCGTATAACGCGGTAATCATTGCTGAATCTGCCGGTAAAGTAGAGTATGAAGACATCATCCAGGGTATTTCATTCGCACTGGAGATAGATGAGCAGACAGGTTTCGAGGAGAAAGTAATTTCAGAATCAAGAAACAAGAAAGCTGTACCTACACTTAGAGTAGTAGATTCTAAAGGTGTTGAGCAGAAATCATACAACCTTCCGGTTGGTGCCCACTTGATGGTAAACGATGGTGAAAAGATTAAGGCGGGTAAAGTCCTGATCAAGATCCCGCGTAAATCTGCAAAATCCGGGGATATCACGGGTGGTCTTCCGAGAGTTACCGAACTTTTCGAAGCACGTAACCCTTCAAACCCAGCTGTAGTAACAGAAATCGACGGTGTAGTTTCTTACGGAAAAATCAAGCGTGGTAACCGCGAATTGATCGTAGAAGCGAAAACTGGAGAAATCTCTAAATATTTAGTGAAACTTTCAAACCAAATCCTCGTTCAGGAAAACGACTTCGTAACAGCTGGTTCGCCGCTGTCTGACGGATCTATCACACCGGACGATATCCTGAAAATCAAAGGCCCAACAGCCGTTCAGGAATATTTGGTGAATGAGATTCAGGAAGTTTACCGTCTTCAGGGGGTAAAAATTGATGACAAGCACTTCGAAATCATCGTAAGACAGATGATGACGAAAGTATCTATCGTTGATGGTGGTGACACCCAGTTCCTTGAAGGTGCTCTGGAGCATAAATTCGATTTCCTTGAAGAAAACAACAGGGTATTTGGTCTAAAAGTAGTGACGGAAGCCGGAGATTCAAAAGCATTCTTGCCAGGCCAGATGATCACTGCCAGAGAACTGAGAGACGAAAACTCCAAACTGAAGCGTGAGGACCTTGCACTTGTAGAAGTGCGCGATGCTCTTCCTGCAACGGCGACACCTGTTTTACAGGGTATCACCAGAGCGGCGCTCCAAACCAAATCGTTCATGTCGGCAGCTTCCTTCCAGGAGACTACGAAAGTATTGAACGAGGCGGCAGTTTCCGGAAAAGTAGATTACCTGACCGGTCTGAAAGAAAACGTAATTGTAGGACACAGAATCCCTGCAGGTACAGGTCTTAAAGACTATCAGAACATCATCGTGGGTTCTAAAAAAGAATTCGAAGACATCAACTAAGTAATTTTGAATTGTAGATTATGGATTTTGAATTTTAATCCATAATCTATCATTCATAATCCAAAATTCATAATTCATAATTAAAAAAAACATGGACAACAACCAAAACCAAAATCAGGATCCAAACAACATCAACATCAACCTGAACGAAATGATCGCTGCAGGAGTTTACTGCAACCTTGCGTTGGTAAACCACTCGCCTTCAGAATTCGTAGTGGATTTCATCCAGCTTATGCCGGGTGTACAGCAGGCTAACGTGCGTTCTAGAGTGATCCTGGCGCCGCTTCACGCAAAAAGAGTTCTTTCTGCATTGCAGCAAAACGTAGCTAACTACGAGCAGCAGTTCGGCGAAATCAAAGAAGTAGAGCCTTTCGTAGTAGGACAGAACAATAACGTTCAGGCGTAAGTCCAAACGGTTTATTACAGTAATCCCGGTTCAGTAACGAACCGGGATTTTTTTTCTCAGCATTTGTGTAAGTGTTAGAAAAAGGAATACAGCGTGAAAAGTACATCAGCTAAAATAGTAATCATACCGAATAATCCTGTGGCTAAAAATGCAGTATACACTATTTCCACCCAGTTTGTTCCCAGATAGTACCGCATAAACCCTTTTGTATACGAAAAAACAAGGTTGATCGTAACAAATCCTACCAATGCAAACTCGGCATCAGAGCGCTGCACCAGTGGAATATTTCCACTGCCGTCCGCAACTGATAAGATAAAAAATAAAACTGTCAAAACCGCCATAATCATGGCTGCCTTTTGGAAACCGTAATCCGATTCGTGGGAGATTGTTTTCATGTATGTCCTTATTTAGTATTAATTTATTTTTCAAATGTAGAACGGCTGAACGCCAAAACGCGGCGCTTTACTAAGAAATTACCTATCTGTAAAAAAAAACCGGCTCACAAAGAACCAGGTTTTTCCACGCAATTTCAGAAAGAACAGTGAGCAGGATACGAACCTAAACCCTTTCAACAAAAAAAATCTGCTTTTTAAACTTACCTATAGTAAGCCGGAAAGCAGATTCACTTTTTTTCATCATTTGTGTGGCGCAAATTTACAGTGAAAAATATGCAGTTTTTTGTACATTGCTGTACAATTTTCGCAGTAAGTAAATCAAGATACCGGTATAGTAATTAGTAATGAAACGCACGTCAGCCTCCATCCACGAGCTGCGCCTGAAAACGGTCAAAACTTTCGGAAAACAAATCGTAACCGCCACAGACTGCGAAAATCTTGCGGCCATTCTCGTCAAAAATCCTAAAGCCAATATCAGCGCACAGACTTTGCGGCGCTTTTTCGGTTTGGTCAGGACGGCCTCCAAACCCAGCCAGTTTACGCTGGACGTGCTCGCTGAGTATTGTGGTTTTACCGATTTCCCTCATTTCGCTGACGCTAATTCACACCGCGAACTGGAACAGTTCTTTGGAGCAGATGAAAACAGTGGAAAAGATTTCTGGCAAAAAAGTGAAGAACTGTGCCGGCAGATTTCAGATTCGGCTGAACTGCTGATCAGCACGCACAAGCGGATGATGCCTTACCCTTTGGCCCGCAAATATTTCATTGAAAATCACCCGATGCGCGATATGCTCGGTACCGTGTACTCACAGTATTTTCTGTGTTATCTGAAGTTCAATACGTCCAACGAAGCTAAGATTTTTGCGTACGGATTTCTTTTTAAAAGCGCTTTCTTACAGGGGAATGAAGAACTGATGAAGATTTTTTACCGTCAGATTGCAGAAACCGAACTCACGCCGGATGTTTTTGTCATTCCGGCCGGCCTCAAATACGGCACGATGCTGCTTTATGCCGATTTGGTCGGGGATGAAGCATTGTTTGCGCAGATTTTTACAGAAATGAAAGAAGTACGGGAGCGGTATATTCCTGCGTCCAGCGCGTCTGTCTGCAGTTTCGAATATACGGTCCTGGAATCATTAATCTTCACCGACAGGAAAAGTGAAATCCATTTCCTCCTGGAAAATAACACCCGCCAGCAACTCCAGCAACAGAAATTCATCCCCGCAGACCGTAAAGCGACGCACGATGAGGTGTGGAAGATCTTATGCGCGGTAGGATTTCATAAAGTAGGTGATACAGCCCGCTCTCAAAAATATTTGGAGTTCATAAACCTGGAAAACCTGGGCTTCGGCTGGCGGAAATATTACTCGCTTATTTATTATTTTTTCCTTGCCGAAATTTCGGAACCTTGTGAGCAGAAGAAAATATACCTAAAACTTCGGGACCTCGTTGATGAAACGCATTTCAGTTTCTATGGAGATCGCCTTGCAAAGATTGAAGCGGTTACCAAAGCACGGCCGGTACATAGAAAGAAAGTTTCTTTGTGAAGTAGAACATTCACACCCAACTTCGAAAAAGTTTCTTACCATATAAATCCCGGTTCATTTGAATCGGGATTTTTTTTCGCCGCTAAAATGGCAAAATTTCTAAAAAAGCTTAATTATCAGCCTGCAAAATCCAGTTCGTTGTTATCATTCTCAGTCATCTCACCAGTCGGCTTCGCCTGAATCTTTTCGAAAATGAGGAAAAAAATGAAAATAAATGCCCAAACAGCGGCTAAAATCCAAGTGCTTTGCGCTCCGTCAGCAAGAGACTCCGTTTTAATTAAACCATTAGTAGATTCAAAAGCAATGTTGGAACCCCAATGAATTCCGAAAGCCAGCCAAAGATTTTTCGTTTTCCAAACGGTAAATGCGAGCAACAAACCAAGGAAAAAAAGATAAGTTAAAACTGCAGCGCCGTCATCCAGTCGCCAAATATGGTTTAGAACGTAAACCGCCGCAGAAAGCAGCACCCAGTTTTGACCGCTCACTTTGTGCTGCAAATGTCTCCAAAGATAACCGCGCGTCAGCAAATCTTCAGCAACGGACGGTATTGCGGTCATCAGTAAAAGCATCGGCAGCGCCTGAAAAACCGCCATTATAGTTGGGATTTCCGTTATTTTCTCATAACCTAAAATCGTGGAAAGCCATGTGGAAAGTGCAAAAGCAAAAATCCCGATAACCAAACCTTTAATTAAATTGATGAACCAGGGTTTTTTCAAAGCTAATCCGTACGCACCGAAACCTTTTCCGCCCTGCCACACCGCAATTCCAAAAGCTACAAGCAGAAAACCGATTTTAAAGACCGCCATAATCCAAAATTCGTCGTAGAATTCCGGAAAATGATAAACGGCAAACAGGACAATAAAGCCCAGCAAAAATGAAAAGTAATTGTTTTGTTTCATGGTTGTTTTTTAATAGTTTATATGATTTGTATTGCAAAATGGTATTCTGTTACAGTGACTTATATAATTTTTACGTTCGTTCGTTACTAAAATTTAAAAATGATTGCAGTACATTTTTTTACTGCTAAAAGCCTATTTTTTTCTTAACTTCCACACCACACAAAAAAATGAAAAAACGCATTTAATATGAAAAAAATAACTTTACTTTTTCTCTTCTTCTTTCTTGGCATCAGTTTTTTACCGGCTTCCGGGCAGGATTTTCAGAAAACAGATCAGCTCATCCTAAAGGTAAAAGTCATCGGGATTAAAGACGGCGACACCGTTGAGGTTTTATATTATCAGCTACCGCTCGTGGTACGCCTTGAGCATATTGACGCGCCGGAAAAAAAGCAGGCTTTTGGCTCCGTTTCCAAACAGAAACTTTCCGCGCTGGCTTTCGGCAAAAACGTCACTTTGGTAAGTCAGGGCAAAAAAGGAAACTACGACGCGCGCGGCCGCTTAATCGCGGAAATTTATTTAAATGAAAAAACCTGCCTTAACAAAGAAATGTTGAAAGCAGGTTTAGCCTGGCATTATAAAAAGTATTCCGTGAAGCTGGAATATGCGAAACTAGAGATAACGGCGCGCAGAAATAAGGTCGGTTTGTGGTCAGAAAAATCGCCGGTCGCGCCTTGGGATTACCGGAAATAAGTCAAAAAAAATACCGCCTTAAAAAGCGGTATTTTTTGTTTTTCTATAGCTGAACCATTTCGGTGACTTCCACATCATAGCCACCAACCAAAGGTTTTTGGTGAACATTCTGCGAAATCACACGGAATTTATTAATGCCTAAATTTTTCAAAATCTGCGTTCCAATGCCATAATCATGGAAATTGGAAGCTAAAGTCGGTCTTTTTTCCTGCCCGTCCTGGAAATCCAAAAACTGCTGCAGTTTGCGCATGGTATTTTCCGAGTTCGAAACATTATTAATGAAAATGATCGCGCCTTTTCCTTCTTCATTAATCATCGAAGTTACCTTTTCAAGCAAAGGTTTTTCACCTGTCGTTAAACGGCTTAAAACATCAAAATAAGAATTTGAAGCCTGAACACGCACCAAAATCGGTTCGTTTTCTGCCCATTTTCCTTTGGTTAACGCAAAATGAATTTGGTCGGTGCAAGTCTCTTTAAAGGCATAAAAATCAAAATCGCCGTAGAAGGTTTTTACTTCTCTTTCTTCAATGCGCGCGATAAGGTCACCTTTTTTTAATTGATATTCAATTAAATCTTCAATGGAAACCAGTTTCAAATCGTGTTTTTTTGCCAGTTCATACAATTCCGGCAGTCGCGCCATGGAACCATCTTCGTTCATAATTTCGCAAATCACGCCGCCTTCTTTTAAGCCTGCAAGTTTAGTAAGATCGATGGCAGCTTCGGTGTGACCGGCTCTTTTTAAAACGCCGCCTTTTTTCGCTCTTAATGGGAAAATGTGCCCCGGACGCATAAAATCCGCGGGTTTCGTGTTTGGGTCCATTAAAGCTAAAATCGTTTTGCTGCGGTCGCTTGCGGAAATTCCGGTAGAAACGCCGTCGCCCAGCAGGTCTACAGATACCGTAAACGCCGTCTCTTTCGGGTCGCTGCTGCGCGTGACCATAATATCAAGACCAAGTTCGTCGCATCTTTTTTCCGGTAGCGGTGTACAGATCAGCCCGCGGCCGTGAATGGTCATGAAATTGATAATTTCCGGCGTGGTAAGTTCTGCAGCGGAAAGAAAATCACCTTCATTTTCGCGGTTTTCATCATCAACTACGATGATGATTTTTCCGTCCTTCAGGTCCTGTATCGCTTCAGGAATCGTATTAAGTTGTATATCGGGCATGTTGCTATTTTTCAGTGCTGCAAAGATACTTAGATTTAAATATTCACCAATCTTTATTTGGGCGTCTTCATCCGTCTTCCGCTCCCGCTTTTTTGCTCCGCTTCGCGTCACAAAAAGAGCTCCGCTCAAGCCGGGACGCGGGATTTTTGCTCCTTTCGAAACTGTTTTCTAAGCCCAAGACCGTTTATACAATCAAGAATCTGTGGCATTTCTTATGATCTCATAAGATTTCAATCTCGCCGCATGATCATAGATTGCCGAGGTCACCATGATTTCATCTACTTTAAATTGCTTTTGGAAATCAGCGAACTGCTTTTTCACCGATTCTTCACTTCCGATGAAACTGTAGCGCAGCATATTCATTACGTGGGCTTTTTCCATCGCATTCCAAACCGAGTCTATGTCTTCTACAGGCGGTGAATACGGTTTTCTGTCGTTACGGATGATGTTGATGAACATTTGGTAGAGCGTACCCGAAAGTCGATTGGCTTCCTCGTCGGTTTCGGCTGCAATGCCGTTGACACACGCGATGATGTAAGGTTCGGGGAATTCTTCGCTCGGTTTATAGTTTTCGCGGTAAATCTCGAAGGCGCTTTCCATCATCTGCGGTGCAAAATGTCCGGCAAAAGCATAGGGAAGTCCCATTTCTGCCGCGAGCCACGCGCTGTCGGTACTTGATCCGAGGATGTAAATCGGGATATCGCAACCCTCACCGGGAATAGCCCGCACCGCGCTGTTGGCATTTTCCACCGAAAAATACTGCTGAAGTTCGAGGATTTGTCTCGGGAACTGTTCATTGATGATCATTGGGTTTCTGCCCAGCGCCTTTGCGGTAAGCCCGTCGGTGCCCGGCGCGCGGCCTACACCAAGGTCTATCCTTTTCGGGAAGAGACTTTCAAGCGTACCGAACTGCTCCGCGATCACGAGTGAACTGTGGTTCGGCAACATCACGCCACCGGAGCCTACACGAATTGTTTTGGTTCCGTTCGCAATGAAACCAATAAGAACCGAAGTTGCAGAACTGGCGATGCTGGCCATGTTGTGATGTTCGGCCAGCCAGAATCTTTTGTAACCGAGTTTTTCTGCATGCCGGGCCAAATCCAGGCTGTCATCAAAGGTATCACTGATCGTTTTATGTAGTTTTACCGGAGCTAAATCGAGTACAGATAGATCGAATCTTTTCATAATATTGTTTTAAGACGAATACAAAAATACGGAGATTAGAAAGGTTTGCAGAATGATTGCGATATTTAAAACTAATGACCATGATATAACCGGCTTATTAAAAGTAAAACAAAGCAAAAATCTGTGTGTGGAGATTTCCAAATAATTCCTATATTTGCAAACCGAAATGGTTCTTTGGCCGAGTGGCTAGGCAATGGTCTGCAACACCATCTACAGCGGTTCGAATCCGCTAGGAACCTCAAGTAAAAGCAAATTTCTGATCTTCAGTAATTTGCTTTTTTGTTTTATAACATTTTCACAGTTTTAACGTTCTCTTAACAGGTGGTTGGTTCCGTTTTGGTGTAACCCCTCCTAAGTAAACGAAAATCTTTAGTTATGAAAAATATAATCACCGCAGGTTTTATGTCCGTTGTTCTACTGACAGCCTGTACAAAAGATAATACAGTGGCCGAAAAATCACTGGAGCAGCAAAAGATGGAATTTCAGGCTCGTCAGCTTGAGATAGAAAAGCAAAAATTAGCCATTGAAAAAGAGAAAATGGCTTATGAAACCCAGAAAAAAGCAGACAGTATTGAAGAAGAAAGAAAAGCGAAAGCTGCTGTAGCTGCTGCGCGCCCGCAGGTAATCCGCGAAACCAAAACAGTTTACGTAGATAACACACCGCGATATTCTTCAAGTGCAGGTTCAAGCGCCGGATCCAGCGCTGGTACTACACAAACAACCGCCCAAAGACAGGGGATGAGCAAAGCCGCTAAAGGTACAATCATCGGTACTGTGGGTGGTGCAGCGGCCGGAGCGCTGATCAATAAGAAAAACCGTGCGGCTGGTGCTGTAGTAGGTGGTATTATCGGTGGTGCGACAGGATATACCATCGGTAGAGCAGGTGACCGTAAAGACGGTCGGGTACAGCCACGAAACTAATTTCTTATCAAATATAGTTGCAAAGATTGCTTATTTTTAAGCAATCTTTTTTTATGCTGTATCTCCTGATTTCACTTCTGATTTTATTACCGGTATTCTCGGGATTCGGTGCAGCAGTGAACAGGTATATACACACTACCGTTACAGGAGTCGCAGCAAATGTATTAACCGGCATGCTGGGCCTTACGGTTACATTTACACTTTTGGCATTCTTTATTCCATTCAGTGTTTGGGTTGAAGTTTTCACGGTAATCATCGGCTTTTCGTTATTTTTATATCTAAAGGTTTACCGCGATATTATACTTTTTTTTAAAGTCCAAAACTTTTGGTTTTATCTTTTCAGCGTTTTAATTCTTTTTGCCGGAAGCGGTTTCCCATTCATTCTCGATCATTTCGGCTATTATGTTCCAACCTCAAAATGGCTCGCAGAAGTTGGCCTAGTCCGCGGAATTGCAAATTTGGATTTAGTGCTTGGTCAAATGTCTTTCTGGCACATCCTTCAGGCCGGATTTTCTCATTTTACCGACCCGTTTATGCGGCTGAATTCGATAATGGCAATGGCTTACCTGATTTATGTTTTCGAAAAAAAGGCCTGGTCCCACCTGATTTTATTTCCGGTTTTGTTCCTGTTTGTACAGTCGCCGTCGCCGGATCTTCCCGCGGTTGTGCTTTCACTCGTAGTTTTGAACGAAATATTAAGCAAAAACAAAAGCCACGGCTGGCTCTTCACAGTTTCGGTTTTTGCGTTCGCCATCAAACCGACGTTACTATGGCTTCCTGTTTTTTCGCTGCTTTACATCGTTTCTGATCCCAGCAGAAATTTCAAAATCTTCTTTGGCGGCGCTGCGATAGGCTTACTGTTTATCGTAAAAAATTGCTGGACATTCGGTTTTCCCGTATTTCCCGTGCAGACTTTCGATTTTGGATTCAGCTGGAAACCGCACCCTGATATCCTGCAGATCTCATCTGAAACTGCTTACCGAAAAACATTCGACATGCAGTTTTCGGTTGCTGAAATAAAAGGATTTACACTTACCCAACTGATGGCCAAATGGCTTTCATTGCCTTTTCCAAAAGGTTTCATCAATATCCTGCTTATTTTAGGATTGCTGATATTCCTGCTGTTCTGTGTTTTACAGAAACAGAAGGTTTACTGGCTGCTTTTCCTTTCTATTATCATTAAAACAGTTCTCGTACTGGCCTTTTCGGCGCAATACCGTTTTTTCCTCGAAGTCTTTTTTGTGCTGGCCGTCGTGTTTTTTTATAAAAAGGCAAATAATTCGCAGGTCTTTATTTTTAGTACAGGGCTTTCATTGATTATATTATTAATGATTTCCTTTCCCAAAACCTTACAAAAAACCCTGCCTAATTTCCGTAGTGGTACTTTCATGACTGGTCTTTCCGTAAAACAATTGATAAAACCTGCCACTTTTAAACTTGAAAGATTCCAAACGCATCAAATCGGAAACCTTAAGTTCAATATTGTAGAAGCTTATTTCTACAGTTTTGATACGCCTTTACCGGCGATCACACCTTATGCGATAAAAAAATATGATGAGGCCGGAATCTTTCCTCAACTGAAAGGCAAGACACTCAGCGAAGGTTTTGTATGGAAAAAACTTTCGAAAACGGACCAAAGGAAACTGAAGCAAATCATACAGAAAATGAACCTTGAAAAATATGGCCGGTGATCATGCTTTTGTCTTCAGTTTCAATTTAAAACCAATCTTCTGCAACTGCGGAATGACCGTTGTTTGCCCACCCAAATTCATTAACTTTGTACTATGTTCACACTCGGTAATTTTCTTACGCTATCCACCTTTGGCGAAAGTCATGGTTTAGCTTACGGCGGCATCATCACCAACTTTCCTGCGGGACTTGAGGTGGATTTTGAAAAGGTGCAGTACCAGCTCGACAGACGGAAACCGGGGCAGTCGGCAATCGTCACACAGCGGAAGGAAAGTGACACTGTTGTTTTTCAGTCGGGAATTTTCGACGGGAAAACCATAGGTACGCCAATTGGTTTTATCATTAAAAATGAAAATCAAAAATCTCGGGATTACAGCCATATTGCCGATGCTTACAGGCCCAGCCATGCAGACTTTACCTACGACCAAAAGTTCGGCCTGCGCGATTACCGCGGCGGTGGTAAATCTTCGGCGCGTGAAACCGTGAATTGGGTGGCAGCCGGTGCTCTGGCGCGTCAAGTTCTGCCCGCAGATGTTGAGATAAGCGCATATGTTTCTTCTGTTGGAGAAATTTTCTGTGAAAAACCTTATCAGGATCTCGATTTGTCTAAAACTGACGAGAGTGATGTACGCTGTCCGGATCCGGCGACTGCGGAAAAAATGATTGCAAAAATCAAAGAGATAAAAAAAGAAGGCAACACGATTGGAGGAACCATTATGTGTGTGATTAAAAATCTGCCGGCGGGAATCGGTGAACCGGTGTTTGGCAAGTTACAGGCCGAACTCGCCAAAGCAATGCTTAATATCAATGCCGCAAAAGGCTTTGAATACGGCAGTGGTTTCTGCGGCGCAAAGATGACCGGAAAAGAACACAATGACCTTTTCAATATTGATTTCAGTACGAAAACGAATTTGTCCGGCGGTATTCAGGGCGGTATATCAAACGGGATGGATGTATATTTCCGGGTCGCTTTCAAGCCGGTTGCTACTCTGTTGAGACCGCAGGAAAGTGTAGACCGTGACGGAAATATGGTTATTGTGGAAGGAAAAGGCCGTCACGATGCGTGCGTATTGCCGCGTGCGGTGCCCATCGTGGAAAATCTGGCCGCCTTTGTCCTCGCGGACCTTTATCTGATCAATAAACTTAGAAGACTTTAAAACAATATTATTTTAAAAAAGAATAAAATTATGGCTGATGATACTTTCAGTATTCAGCAATACTGGCAAACCGCACTGTCGTTCGAGGAATATATGGATGTGGCACAACGCCGCGTTACAGAAACGCCCAGTACGGACGATTATTTCCAATATTACGAACTCGGTTTACACCGCATGGAGCGCACGATGAAAACTTTTAAGTTGGATGAAGAGCTGCTCGAAAATTTAAAAGCAAAAAATTTCAAAGGAAAGATTCTGATCATCTCCGAGCCCTGGTGTGGCGATGCGAGTGCCACTGTGCCTGCTGTTGCGCTGTTTTTCGAAGCAGCTGGCGTGGAGGTTCGCGTTTTCCTGCGAGATTCTGACACTACATTGATTGACCAGTTTCTGACGAACGGCACCCAATCAATTCCGAAAATTTTGGTGTTGGATGAATTCCTTGACGTAAAAGATACCTGGGGACCGCGTCCGCAGTACGGAAATGAGCTACTCGCAAAATTCAAAGCAGACGAAAAGTCGTACCCGCGGGAAGAATTTTATAATGACCTGCAGGTTTACTATGCAAAAAACCGCGGTCAGGACGCCATTAATGAAATTTTAAAACTTGTTTAAATGACATTTTTAAGAAAGAATATTTTCTACATCATCGCGCTGGCCTTTGTCGCGGTGCTTTACCTTTTTCCATCGGTAAAACTGAAGATCAAAGACCTCTTTTTTCCGGTCGCAGCCATTGAAAATGCCGTGACACTGCAGGATGAGGATTACGATGTTCAGCTGAAAGGTCTTAATGTACCGAGCACAAACCTGAAGAACCTGAAAGGTGACAAACTGGTTTTCCTTAACTTTTGGGGAACCTGGTGCCCGCCTTGCCGGGAAGAATGGCCTACGATCGAGAAACTTTATCAGTCACGAAAAGGCGAGGTAGATTTTGTGCTGATCGCGATGCAGGATAAAGAAGAGGATGTACTGAACTTCATGAAAGACAAAGGCTATACGGCGCCGGTTTACATCGCGCAAAGCCCGGTGTCAAAAAATATTTTACCAAAAGCATTTCCCACCACATTTTTGCTTGATAAAAATGGCAGGATACTGCTTAAAGAAGATGCGTCCAAGGATTGGAACAGTAAATCTGTGCACGAATTCATCGACAGTTTTACAAAGTAATTTAACATAATTTAGTAAAACACGGTACAGAAGTTGCGATTACTTTCGGGTTTAAATATTAACACGAACGAATGAAACTATCAAAAATTGCTTTGGCAAAAGAGGCCTTCAGACACAAAGGCTTTATCGCTAAAATTCCTGTGATCATCCGGATGGTAAAATCTGTGATGTCGAAAAATGGTTACAAACCAAGTTATAAGAACGTCATATTGCCGGGGCTTGTTTTGGTTTACCTTATTTCGCCAATTGACGTCCTGCCAGACTGGATTCCTCTAATCGGCGTGATGGATGACCTCGCGCTATTGGCTTTCGCCATACCGATGCTGATCCGTGAAGCGGAGAAATTTGTGGCCTGGGAAACGGAGACTAAGGCGGGAAATAATATTTCCGACGCGGAGATTATTAGTTAAATCACATTTAATAAAGAGAATGCACCTGTTTCCAGGTGCATTTTTTATTTTAAAACGTTTAGAAAGCGACGCGGCTATAGCATGTGGAAATTTTTGGTGAAATTTGCACCGTGAAAAATCTTATTTCCATCGTCGGAACCACAGGCATCGGCAAAACGGCGCTCGCCATCGAACTTGCCAAATTTTACGGGACCGAAATTGTATCCTGCGATTCGCGGCAGCTTTTCCGCGAGATGAAAATCGGTACGGCCCGTCCTTCTGACGTCGAGTTGGCTTCGGTTCCCCATCATTTCATCGGGAATCTTTCCGTGCAGGATTATTATTCGGTCGGGCAGTTTGAAAAAGATGCGCTGGCGAAAATCGAAGATTTATTTACCAGGCACGATGTGGTCATATTGGTTGGTGGCAGCATGATGTACGAAAAAGCCGTGATTGAAGGATTGAACGACTTGCCCGAATCCAATCCCTCAAACCAGCAAAAACTTGAAAAAATATTTGCAGAAGAAGGCATAGAAAAACTTCAGCAAATCCTTGAAAAGCTGGATACGTTGTATTTTGAAATCGTGGACCGCAGCAATCCGCGGCGTCTTTTTCGGGCAATCGATATCATTTGGCAAACCGGAAAATCTTATACTGAAAATATAGCTACTCACCTTCACAAACGTCCTTTCAGCGTTACGCGAATCGGCATTTCAGCACCGCGCGAGGTCATTTATGAACGCATAAACCAACGCGTTGACGCAATGCTGGAGCAAGGTCTAGAAGAAGAAGTCCGTAATTTGATTCCTTTCAAAGACCTTGTTGCACTGCAGACGGTAGGCTACACCGAACTGTTTAAGTTTTTCGACGGAACCTGGGATTTTGATACCGCAGTGGAAGAAATCAAGAAAAACTCGCGTCGTTTTGCGAAGCGTCAGCTCACGTGGTATCGCAAGGAAACCAATATCCATTGGGTTGATTACCGCAAAGCCGTGGCAGAATCATTATCTTTGTTAAAGAATTTAAATATTTAAATAAAATGGCACAGACACCTTCAAATATGCTCGCGCTCGGAACGAAAGCGCCTTTTTTTGAACTCCCGAATCCTTCACACAGCAGCGAAATTCAGTCGCTCGAAGAACTGAAAGGCGAAAAGGGAACATTGGTGATTTTCATGTGTAATCACTGTCCATTCGTGCTGCATGTGATTGATAAACTTGCTGAGCTTTACGAAGATTATCAGGACAAAGGCATCGAGTTTATCGCAATCAACGCGAATGATGTAGAAAAATATCCGGACGATTCGCCGGAAAAAATGATTGAGTTTCAGCTTGACAAAAAGTTTGATTTTCCATATCTGTTTGATGAGAGCCAGGCTGTGGCGAAAGCATACAACGCTGCCTGCACGCCGGATTTCTATTTTTTCGACGAAAAACTGGATCTGATTTACCGCGGTCAGATGGATGATTCACGTCCCGGCAACAACAAAGAAATTACCGGTGAAGATCTGATTATCGCTTTTGAAAACCTTCTTGCCGGTGCTCCGCAGGAGGAAATTCAGCGGCCAAGCATCGGTTGCGGCATCAAATGGAAGTAGAGGCTTTTTAAAGAGGCAGGTAAAAAGTAAAAAGAGCAAAGTAAGCGCGATAATCGCAGGATTTTGCTCTTTTGTTTTGCTTAATAATTGCTACGTGGCCCCTTTTACTTTTTACTTTTCTCTTACTTTAAGAAAGGATTATACTGTTTTTCGAAACCAACGGTTGTAGGATTTCCGTGACCGCTATAAATTTTGGTCTCATCATCCATCGTGAAGAGTTTCGTGCGGATGCTGTCTAAAAGTTGTGCATGGTCACCCTTGTAAAGATCAGTGCGGCCGATGCTGCCTTCAAATAATACATCGCCGCAAACCGCGAATTTTTGGGATTTTGAGTAAAATCCCACGCTGCCCGGTGAATGTCCCGGAATATGCAGAACTTTGAGCTCATCTTCATCCAGACTTACGGTGTCGTTTTCATTTAGATATTTGATTTCGCCTTCAAAAGGCTTGAAGAAAAACCCAAACTGCTGTGCGCTCATTGGGTTCCGTTCGAGAACTTCAAAGTCAAGTTCGTGCATCAAAACCGGAACTTTATACTTGTCAAACGCCCACTGCAGGCCCAGAACGTGATCAATATGCGCGTGTGTAAGCAGGATATTCTTAATTTGAACCTTGTTTTCGGCGATGAATTTTTCAAGTGATTCGGTCTCAACCTCACTGAAATTTCCGGGATCGACCAGAAAGGCGTTTTGCCTGTCATTAAACACAACATAGGTGTTTTCAGAAAATGGGTTGAACGCAAATGATTTTATATGCAGCATCATATTTAGGTTTAAATGTCGTCAAAAATACAGATTTTAAAACCTTATCACATTTGGCTTTACAACAAACTGCGTGATATTCCGTTATCTTTAGACGTATGAAACTGAAATTTTTACTCTTTTTACTTTTTAATATCACCTTATTTGCGCAGGATATCCGCAGTGTACAGCTGTTCAATCCGCAGACAAACGATGAGACGCCTGTCATCGGTTTTGATGAGGTTCTGATTCTCCGTTTCGATGATCTTTCGAATTCAAGTAACATATACCGCTATACCATCCGCCATCTGGACCGGAACTGGAATGAAGACGGACTTTTTTTCACGGAATTTGCCACCGGCAGCCTGAACGGCATGATAGACGATTTTAAATATTCATTCAACACGCTGCAGCCGTACACGCATTACACGCTGACGTTTCCGAATGATAAGATCCGACCGAAGATTTCCGGAAATTTCGAGATGATCGTTTACAAAGATTCACCATCCAAACCATTATTCACCAGAAGGTTTTCGATGATGGAAGACGGCGCGATCGTCGGTGTAAATTTAAGCCGAACCACGGACGCCAGGCGTCCCGGCGTCAACCAGCGTGTGGAAGTGCAGGCGCTCGGCAACAGTTCGGCGCTGATGCAGAACACTAATTCGGTAAGCCTGAATGTGGTGCAAAATAATAACTGGAACGTCGCGCTGTACGGTCTGCGGCCGAGTTCCACATTAGGAAACCGGTTGCTTTTTCAGCAGATGGACCTCGCTTTTCCGGGGAATAACGAGTTTTATTATTTTGACAACAAGAACATGAGTTACGCTTTCGATATGGTGGCGGGTGCCGAAACCGTGGAAAACGTGAATTATACCTATCTCCATCCCGTGTGGGCTTTTCCGGGCAATTACCAGTTTCAGCCCGATGTGAACGGCGCTTTCTATTTTCGCCGCAATGATTTGGGCCTTGAGCGTGATCCCGATCGCGAAGCCGATTATTCCTGGGTGTATTTTGCGCTTGATTCGCACAAAACCGACAAAGAAATCTATGTGATGGGCGCTTTCAACAATTTTCAGGCGTCACCCGAAAACTTGATGTACTACGACGAAAACGCAAAAAAATACCTCGCAAAAATCTATCTTAAGCAAGGTTTTTATAATTACATTCTGGCCACAAAAAATGATGATGGCAGCCTGAATTTTGGTGAGATCAACGGAAATTTCTGGCAAACCGAAAACCTTTATCAGGCGTATCTCTATTACAAACCCTTCGGCAGCAACTACGACGGGCTGTTGGGTTACGGCGAGTTTCGAACGCCGGTAAGGTAAATTTTTCAGGAGCTTTTTCCCGCTATCCGCTGTATCCCCTCGCCGCCTTACCAGGCGACGAGGGGGATGCCGCTTCTATCGGGGCTAGGGACCCCGCACCGGAAGAAGGTCTATTTAAACAAAATAGAAATCGTTCAGCTTTTCTTCGCAAAGTGTTTTCACCACTTCAATCCAGCGGTCTTCATCATTCAGACACGGGATGTAATGAAAGTTTTCGCCGCCCGCATGCAGGAAGTCATCACGGCCTTCCACCGAGATTTCTTCAAGCGTTTCCAGGCAGTCAGACACAAAAGCCGGACACACAATTGCCAGATTTTTCACGCCTTTTTTCGGTAATGCATCCAGCGTTTCATCGGTGTACGGTTCCATCCACTTATCTTTTCCAAGCCGCGACTGAAAAGAAACAACCGTCTTTTCCCGCGGAATGTCCAGTTTTTCGATGACAAGCTCAGTGGTTTTGTAGCACTGATGTCTGTAGCAGAACTGATGACTGGGATTTTCGGCTCTTGAGCAGCAGTCGTTCAGGTTGCAGGTGTTGGTTGGGTCAGTTTTATAGATATGCCGCTCCGGCACACCGTGGTAGGAGAACTGCAGGGCATCGTAATTTTCAGGAAGTTTTTCGCGGATGCTTTCAGCCAGGCAGTCGATATAGATATCTCGGTTGTAGAAAGGCTGCACGTAGCTAATTCGGACATTTGGGAAATGTTTTTTACGCACCTCTTCAGCTTTATCCACCACAGTTTCGGTTGTACTCATCGCATATTGCGGATACAATGGAAAGAGCACGATCTCCTTAACACCTTTTTCTGTAAGGCTGCGTATCCCACTTTCAATACTCGGTTCGGAGTAACGCATCCCTATTTCCACCGGAATATCTACAAGTTTTTGCAGCTTTTGCTGAATTTGCCTGGTGATGACAATCAGCGGAGAGCCTTCGTCGGTCCAGACCGTTTTATAAGCCTCTGCAGATTTCGCCGGACGCGTTCTCAAAATAATGCCCTGAACTAGCAGCGAACGGAAAAACCAGCGGTAATCGATCACTTTTTCGTCCATCAGAAACTCGTCGAGATACTCCTTCACATCTTCAACACGTGTAGATTTCGGCGAACCGAGATTGACTAATAAAATTCCTTTCATATTTTTTTGAAATAAGTAATTGGCTGTCCAATACGCACGGCATATGTTCAAACCAATTGCTGATATATTTATCCATTTACCGCTTCCACGTGGTCTATAAGTTCGGGCACAAACTGCTTCAAAAGGTTTTCGATACCGCCTTTGAGAGTCGCTGTAGAACTCGGACAGCCTGAACAAGCGCCCTGAAGCAGCATTCTCGCGGTTTTTGAGGTTTCATCGTACTCGATAAGTGAAATTTTGCCGCCGTCACCGGCCACCGCTGGCGCCACGTATTCGTCGAGAATATCCGAAATTTTCTGCTCGGTTTCGGTGTATTCGCGGTTAATAATATTTTCGGCAGGTTTCTCGTGTTTTTGTGCGGCAATGTTCGAGATTTTACCGCCTTCCTGCAAATAATTAGCGATGAAATCACGCACTTCAATCATCACCTCATGCCATTCAACAGACACATTTTTGGTAATCGCGACAAAGTTTTCAGAGATAAAGACTTCTTTTACAAAACCGAACTTAGCAAACAACGCGGCAGCAAGCGGAACATCTCCCGAATCTTCGAGCGATTTCACTTCCACAAAACCATCGATCAGCCTGTTGCTCGAAACGAATTTCATTACCATCGGGTTTGGTGTCATTTCACTGAAAATCTGGTGTGAATCCGCCATTTTCTGACGGTAGATGCGTGGATTTTCGTGAAGGGTTTCCTGCAGGATGTTTTTAAGGCTTTCGGCTACATGTTCCCATTCTACGCCGTCCTGTTTTGCCACGGCAATGAAGTTGGCTGTGATGAAAATCCGTTCCACGAAAGGATATTTGAAAAGTTCCTGAGCCAAAGGTATTTCCGAAATGTCAGAATCGCGGTCAAGCTCCACGGAACCGGGCAGCAGCGTATAATCCGCCACGAATTTCAGCACTTTCGGGTTTTCGGTAGGTTCTATAAGGATAGGTCTCATATTATTCAGTAAATTTGAATGGCAAAAATACGGATTACAAAATTGGCAATACGCTTTTATACTTCGATTTTATAAATACCGGTCATCCCCAAAAACCATCATTAAAACAGACAGCGCATGGCAATTATTAAGACACTTTTAGATAAAACTCCACAAATTGGTGAAGGAACTTTTCTGGCTGAAACGGCCACAGTAATTGGCGACGTGACTATGGGCCGCGAATGTAGTGTGTGGTACAACGCCGTGATCCGCGGTGACGTACATTTCATCACGCTTGGGAACAAGGTAAACGTGCAGGATAACGCAATGCTTCACTGCACCTTTGAAAAATATCCTTTGGTGATCGGGAATAACGTTTCGATCGGACATAACGCCATCGTGCACGGCTGTACAATAAAAGACAATGTATTGATCGGCATGGGCGCCATCGTAATGGACGATTGCACCGTTGAAAGCAATTCGATTGTAGGCGCAGGTTCGGTTGTAACACAGGGAACGCACATCAAATCCGGAGAAGTTTGGGGCGGAATTCCGGCGCGGAAAATCAAAGATATCTCAGCGGAACTCCTCGAAGGTGAGGTGAACAGAATCGCCAACAACTATGTCAAATATTCCGGTTGGTACAAAGATTAATTACTGCACTTCGGCAACTTCACTGATCAGCACCGCCTTTCCGTCAACACATTTTATTCCGGCGGGCGGCATCACCATCCGGCAGTCAGACATCAGCTGATATTTCGTGTTAAATGTCGATTGCTTCCGGTTAAACAGATTGATCTTTTCTAAGATTTCCTTTTCCAGTGCGAGCGGATACGCAATATACGAACTCGGACCACCGCAGGGTTTAGCACCGATCGCTGCAAATTTCCATTCAGACGCGTCGCTGCAGGTTTTCGAAGTGGCGAGTGTTTCAATTTCTTTGAGCATCAAACTCAGTTCTTCACGGTCCTGCTGCTGAATCAGATTATTGTCCGGTTTCAGCGAAATGTCCTTCGGCAGGTTTGCAGTGTCTGCATTTTGCCTCGATTTGCAGGCGGTAAAAGTAAGTGCGGAAGCTAAAATTAAGATGGCAGTCTTCGTCATGATGATATTTTTAAACCAAACCCTGCAAAAATATTACCTTTTCCTAAAATTAGGGTACTAAGATTATTTTTAAATATTTCATAGCCCGTCAAAAATTCAGTCTTCAATCAGCTTTTGCGGCTATTTTCCTTAAATTTGACCGATGAACGAATCGCTGTTTAGTTTAGCCGAACACACCCACCGCAGTATCTTCCTCACGGGGAAGGCGGGCACAGGAAAAACCACTTTCCTGAACCAGTTTGTGGCTAAAACCCGAAAAAAATTCATCGTGGTAGCACCCACCGGAATCGCAGCGATCAATGCCGGTGGAGTGACCATACACTCGATGTTTGGGCTGCCTTTACGCACATTTCTACCTACTACAGAACGCATAGATACCGATACTGCAAACAACATTGCCGATCTGATGCATCATTTCCGCTACCGGAAAGACAAGCTGAAACTGCTGCGCGAAATAGAAATCATCATAATCGATGAAGTCTCGATGCTGCGCGCGGATGTTCTTGATATGATGGATTTTTCACTACGGCATGTGAGGCGGAATCAACAGAAATTCGGTGGCGTGCAGATGCTGTTTATCGGCGATCTTTATCAGCTTCCGCCTGTGGTACGCGACGAGCATATTTTAAAGCAATATTATAATTCACCGTTTTTCTTCGACAGTTACGCGCTGAAGGAACTTCCGCTGATTACACTGGAACTCACTACAGTTTATCGCCAGAAGGATGAAAAATTCCTGGAGATCCTGAATGAAATCCGTGACGGTGAGATTCGCGATATCGATTTTGAAACGCTGAATGCGAGATATATTCCCGATTTTGAGCCAAAAGACGAAGCCTACGTGTATCTGACCTCGCATAACCGAATGGCGGATGACATCAACCTAAAGAAACTGGCGGCGCTTCCGGGGAAATCTCATTTTTATAAAGCGGAGATTATTGGTGATTTTAATGAAAACCAGTATCCTAATGATGAAGTTCTTGAACTTAAAGTCGGTGCGCAAATCATGTTCATCCGCAATGACGCGAGCGGAGAGCGGCGCTATTTCAATGGAAAACTGGCTGAAGTTGTCGGTCTTTCAGAAAAGGAAATCTCGGTGATCATCGATGGTGATGATGAGATATTTAAACTTAAAAAAGAGAACTGGGACCAGAAAAGATACTCGCTGGGTGAAGACAAAAGCGTAAAGGAGGAAGTTCTTGGCAGTTTCTCACAGTTTCCGGTGCGGCTCGCCTGGGCGGTCACCATCCACAAATCTCAGGGACTTACTTTTGACCGCCTGATTATCGATGCCGGAAAATCTTTTGCTTCCGGGCAGGTGTATGTGGCACTTTCACGTTGCCGGACGTTGGAAGGCATTGTTTTAAAGTCGAAAATCACGCCTGAAGTTATTTATTCAGACCGCAGGGTTTCGAAATTTCAGGATGAAACGCATGCGAATTCGAAAATTGAGGAAATATTAAATGCTGAAAAGTACGATTACAGCATCCAGAAAATCATCAGCAAACTCGAATGTTCGTGGATCGCGCCTACGATTGACGTCTGGTTTCAGAACGCGAAACAGGCAAAACTCACGGATAAGGATAAAGTGGTTTTTCTGCATCAGACACTCCGGCCGGAAGCTGAAAATTACCGCAAAGTCTTTGAAAAATTCCGCCGTGTCATCCAGCAGATGACGCATAGCTTCATCGAGGGAAAAACGACCTGGGACGAGATAGAAACAAAAGCGAAAGGTGCGGTAAACTTTTTTTTCACCAATGTAAATTCAAAGATATTCTCGCTGCTGAAGGAATTCTATGCCGAAACCAAAGGCGTAAAAGGTCTGAAACAGTACAACGAAGATTTTCGGGTGTTCCTTGATGACCTCGAAGATTACCTGAACGACCTTAAGAAAGTGCATCTGCTGGAGAAACCACTGTTTGATTCTAAAAATGAGGAAATCATAACGACTAAGATTGCGAAAATTCCGTCGCATATCCTTACGTTTCAGCTTTTTGAAGAAGGTAAATCGATACCCGAAATCGCGCGCGAACGCGGACTGGTGCCCGAAACCATTTACGGACATCTGGCGAAGTTCGCGGAAAGAGGTTTGCTAGACCTGAAGCGGATTTTCGACAAAGACAAAATCAAAACATTTGAAAAGGAATTCAAAAAAGACGACACCCATGAAACCTTAAGTGCCTGGAAACAGGTGCTGCCAAAAGATTTTGAGTTTAATGAAATCCGTGTTCTGCTCAATCACTATACTTTCGTGAAAGAAAGCAAGACGAAATAGTTTAAATATTTAAACTTAACGGCTACTTTTTCTGGTGGTTCTGGAACTTCTTGATCAAAGTGTAAAATACCAAAAAGCCGAGCACAAATACCATCATCCTCGAAATCAGGTCGCCGGCGCGGGTGTAAAACGTGGTATGGTCATACAGATTCACTTTCGCATAAAGAGTGGTTTTGTCGCCGTAAAGTGTATCTGCCATGATGTTCCCTCGCGCATCAATGTGCGCGGAGATTCCACTGTTTGCTGAACGCGCGATCTCCCGTCTCGTCTCTATCGCCCGAAGTTTGGCATATGCCAGCAGCTGTTTGTGGCCCTGTGTAACGCCCCACCACGAGTCGTTCGTCATGATGGCGAGAAAGTTCGCTCCTTTATTAACGTACTCAGTAACGAATTCCCCGTAGATACTCTCATAGCAAATGATCGGTGCGAGTTTGCCCGCGTTGTACGGATTCGTAAAAACTTTGCGTTCATCATCCACCCCGAGGGACGCTACCGTACCGCCGAGGTCTATCATTGCATCGCCTAAGACCGGTTTCAGCACGTTGATGTAAGGGAAGATTTCAACGCCGGGAACCAACTTGCCTTTGTGATAAACTTCCACGTTGTGGTTCGGTATGATCTGCACGGCAGAATTGTAGCTGTCAACAAACGACCCTGAGGAAGTTTGATAAGCCGTGGAAGACTTTTCATTTTCGTCGCGGTAAAAGCGGTGAGATGAGATTCCGGTCGCGAATACTGATTTGGGATGTTTGCCTAAAAACTCTTTCACTGAATTCAGAAGCGTACTGTGTTCAAAGCCTGTTTCGGAAATAGAGCCGAACCCCGGCAGCGAGGTTTCAGGTCCGATGTAATAATCAATCTGGCCGGTCGAATTTTGTTCTGCAAGCGTCAGCAGGTCATTGAGTATAGTAAGGCTGTCTTTTGAATATTTTTCGGTGTATGGATCAAGCTCGGGCTGCAGCATTAACACACTGACAGAACCGGTCGGTTTTAAGTCAAAATTTTCATATTTAACCACTGAAATCAGCATTGGTAACGCGATTCCGGCTAAGATTACTGCAGAATTGATGATCAAAGACCTGCGTTTTCGTGCGGCTTCCCAAATTCTTACCGTATAAAAGATATAGACGTTTACGAGCAGAATCCAGAAACTTCCGCCGGTGGCGCCCAGGGTGTCATACCATTGGATGAGTTTCGGGTAATCTGCAAACGCGTTTCCAAGGTTTAGCCACGGCCAGGTAAGTTCCCAACTTAAATGGAATTTTTCCCAGCACATCCAGATCGCTACGAAGAACACGAGCCCGAAATAGGTTCCCTGCGCCTTCTTGTACCAGTGATAAAGTTGGAATACAAGCGCGTAAAACAGCGAATTAAACACCACTGGCAAAACCACCGCCGCGACAGAATGTGTGCCGTCCGGGTTCTTTGAGCCAAATAGCCAGCCTGTAGTGACGATGTTCCAGATGATGAAACACAGGTAGGCGAGACCAAAAACCGACCAACTTTTGTTTTTTAATTTCGAGAATTTGGTGATGTCGTGCTCCATCATGAGTAGCGGGACCAGTGCGAAAAAAAGAAAGAACGGAACGCCGTACGTAGGCCACGAGACGCTGAGTAAAACCGCCGAAAGCAGTGAAAGTATGATATATTTCATTGAATTTTTTAAAATTGAGCCGTGTGGAAGGTCGCCAGGACGGTCCTTACAAATTTAAGCAAATAAAAAAATGTAAGTGCTCAGGAGACAATACTATTCAAAGCGTTTTTCGAACTCCAAGCTTACGCCGTGCATTTCGCCCGGCATGGGCGGATTGGTCTTGGTGATTTTACATTTAATGTGGCTCACAGACGCGAATGTTTTAGCGATCCTTTCCATGATTCTGCCTGCCACATGTTCCATGAGTTCTGAGGGAATCTTCATCTCCTCGTGGATGAGGGTGTTGATTTCAGCGTAATTCACCGTATCACTGAGGTTATCGGTTTGCGTGGCTTTCCAAAGATCTGCAGAGATTTCGGCGTTTACCAGATAGTAAGTTCCGAGTATTTTCTCTTCGGGCAGCACGCCGTGGTAAGCATAGATCTTTATGTCTTCCAGGAGAATTTTTGAGGTCATCTTTAATGAATTTAGTTTAAATTAAAGCTTTATTTCAGGATCTTAATGGTTTGGAAAAGGAACAGTATCTAATCATTTAAATAAAGCATTGCATGCCCGTAATAAAACATAAGTATCTTTTACCTAAAACATGCGGGTCTTTTGGTAAAAACATACGGACGTTCTTCAAAAAACGTCCGTGTCTTTTTATGTAAGCTGTCTTCCCTTAAGTTTAAATGATAAAGGTACGCACATCCGTAGAGTATTATCTTTGCGCGAAAGCTTGCTATTTGATCATTTTGCTCATATCGAGCATCGCCTCGATGGGTTTCAGCGCGCGCAGACGAAGGTCTTCATCCATCGTGATTTCCGGAAGTTCATATTTCATGCAGAGATAGAGCTTTTCCATGGTATTTCGCTTCATGTAGAAACATTCAGAACAGTTGCAGCTCTCATCAAACACAAGCGCCGGAATGAGTTGCTTGTGAGGTGCGCGCTTGCGCATCTCGTGCAAAATTCCTTCTTCTGTAGCCACGATGAAAACGGTTGCCTCGTCTTTTTCGACATAATTGAGCAAAGCCGACGTAGAACCTACGAAGTGTGCGAGATCGAGGACCGCAGACTCGCTTTCAGGATGCGCGATGAGTTTAGCCTCCGGAACTGACGCCATTTGCTGCGCGATCCTTTCCATAGAAAACGCTTCGTGTACGATGCAGCTGCCATCCCAGAAGATCATGTCGCGACCGGTCTTCTTCGCCAGATAACGGCCGAGGTTTTTATCTGGAGCGAATATGATGGGTCTGTCTTTCGGTAAAGATTCTATGATGGTTTCTGCGTTGGAACTCGTCACGATTATATCCGATTCTGCTTTGGTTTCCGCGTTACAGTTGATGTACGTGGCGATGATGGCGTTTGGATGTTTAGCTCGCATGGCACGCAAACCTTCGCCGCTGCAGCCGTCGGCCAGGGAACATCCGGCCTGCGTATCAGGCAAAACTACCTTTTTTGTAGGGTTGAGAATTTTAGCGGCTTCGGCCATGAAGTGCACACCACAGAAGGCGATCATGTCAGCATCCGTATCTTTGGCCTGTCTCGCGAGCTGCAGCGAATCACCGAGAAAGTCTGCGATGTCCTGAATAGCGGGTGGCTGATAGTAGTGTGCGAGGATGACCGCGTTTTTTTCTTTTTTGAGGTCGAGGATGGCCTGCACCAGTTCTTCGCCCTGGGGAATGATGAGGTCGTCTATTTTTAAGAATCCTCTTACCGGAAGGTTTGATTTTGCTTTATCTAATGTCTCTGTGCTCATCTGCTGAAATATTGTGGGTTTGGATGGATAAATTTATAATTAAAATTCTGAATGAACTTTTCTGCGGAGATTATTCGGGCGCTCTTTCCGGTATTACCGCTGGGAATGTTCAGAATTTGGGCAATCGTAGGATGCTTTGGAGCTACTATGTTAAAAGTTTCCGCCTGCACATCTGACAGTAAAACCAAATGGACAGCATGCACGATATCTTCGTAGTGGATGTGGTTCACGGCTTTGTCCGGATCACTGGGTGCGCGGTTTTTGAAAAAGTTCGAAAGATTCCGTTCATCGCCCATCAGTCCGGCCAGACGGAGAATGTTGGTTTGCGGAAATTTCACCCGCACGGTTTCTTCCGAAAGTGCGAGATCGGCACGCAGACCGTCGGTATTATCTTCTGTGAATGTACCGATTGTCTGCGGATAAATTCCGGAAGAGCTGAAGAAAATGGTTTTAGGAAAATTGAGATCAAGCTGTCGGAAAGCTGCGTGCCAGTTGTCTTTCGCAGCCGGCATGCTGAATATTGCCGCATCACAATCATTTAAAAAAGTAAAATCTGTCGTTTTCCCGAATTCAAGGAGGTGTGCTTCTGCACCGCTTGCTGAAATCGGTTTAAGCTTTTCAGGCGAAGTGGTGGTTGCGATCACCTGCAGTCCCTGTTTTACGAGGTATGCTGCAAGCCGCTCACCCAGCCAGCCGCAGCCAACTACCGCCGCTTTCATGACGCTAAGAAGTTTTCGATCAGTGTTTTTATTTCGGTTTTGGCGGCATCCAGGTCATCGTTGATGACGGTTTTGTCAAATTCAGCCTGAAATTCAAGTTCCTCTTCTGCCTTTGCCACGCGCGTCCGAATGGTTTCGGCATCATCTGTAGCGCGCGAAGTGAGCCTCCGCTCCAATTCAGCGACAGACGGCGGCATGATGAAAATCGAAAGTGCTTTTTCGCCGAAATATTTCTTCAGGGAAATTCCGCCCTTTACATCGACATCGAAAATTACAACGCTGCCGCGGTTCCAGATATCTGCAACTTCAGATTTCAGTGTGCCGTAATACTTGTCGGTATAGACTTCCTCAAATTCCACAAACGCCTCTTCAGCAATCTTCGTGCGGAATTGTTCGGGCGTTAGGAAATGGTAGTCTATACCATCGGTTTCGCTTCCACGCGGCACGCGGGTAGTGCACGAAACCGAGAAAGCCAGTTGTGGAAAGGTTTCAAGGCAATATTTTACAAGTGTGGTTTTTCCGCTGCCGGAAGGAGCTGAAAATATGATGACTTTATTCATTGCGGGATGATGGATAGTGGGTGATGAACGGGTGTTGGAACTACTTTAAACTTTTTCCTGGCTCTTGACTCTTGGCTCTTGCTTCTTACAAAACGTTCAGTGTCTGTTCTTTGATCTTTTCGAGGTCGTCTTTCATCATCACGACGAGTTTCTGTATCTCAGCGTGGTTGGCTTTGGAACCTAATGTATTGATTTCCCGACCCATCTCCTGCGAGATAAAACCGAGTTTCTTGCCGTTGTAATCTTCATTTTTCATCACGTCGGTGTAATATTTCAGGTGCTGCGCAAGCCGGACCTTCTCTTCAGAAATATCAAGCTTCTCAGTATAGTAGGCCATTTCCTGATAGAATCGTGTCTCATCGATCTGCGCAAACTCCTTGAGCGTGTTTTGGCACCGTTCTTTCACTGCTTCGAGGCGCACACCTTCATAAGGCACCACCATTGAAAGATAGGTTTCGATATTGTGGATGTTGCGTTTAAGTTCTTCATGCAGAATGTCGCCTTCGGTTTTTCTGAAAGCCTCGAATTTCTGCAAAGCTTCCTTTACAAGACCGGCGAGGAAATTCCACTCCGCTTCGCTGAGGTCGTCCTGTTTTGCGGCCACCGCGTCGGGCATTCTCACGGCCATTTTCAGGTATTCAAAGTCGGGTCCGTCCGCTGCTACTTTTTTCAGTTCGGTGATATAGGCACTGATCAGATTGTGGTTAATGCTCACTTCGCCGCCTTCCTGCAGGTTTTCGAGATTGATGTAGCAATCTACTTTACCGCGCAGGATACCGTCGTTCAGTATCTTTCGGATTTCAAATTCTTTTTCCTTATACCGAACAGGCATTTTAATGTTGAGATCGAGTGATTTGCTGTTGAGAGATTTAAGGTCAATGGTAATCTTTTTACCTTCAAAAACACCTTCACTTCTGCCGAAACCGGTCATGGATAGAATCATGCGTATATTTTATGCTGCAAAGATAGGGATTTCAGGAGCTATTTTTAATATTTCAGGCGATTGCCTGCCGCTTTTTAGGTCCTTTAATATTTAAATTTAAGTATAAAAGGTGCAGATTTTAAACTGATCCGAATTAAAGTCGGAGATCACAGATTATCCGGAATATATTAAGGCTTACGCTCAAGTTTACGCGCTCCGAAAAGATTATTTTATATATTTGCAAGTCTATATTTTAAAGATTTAAAAATATGCTTAAATCGCTTTTCCACTGGAAAGTACTTCTGAATATTCTGTTGGCCGCCGCAGTTTTCACCGGTCTGGTCTGGCTGACTTTCCGCTGGTTAGAGTTGCATACCAATCACGGTAAGGAAATTCCTGTTCCGAATGTGATGAACAAGTCGGTGCATGATGCAATCCGCATCCTCGATGATTCCGGACTTGATTATGAAGTAGACAGTTTTAAATTTGATCCTAAATTCCGGCCTTTTCAGGTGCTGCAGATTTATCCTGCACCGGGCTCACGCGTAAAGGACGGCCGTACCATTATCTTGAAAGTAAACCCACGGACCTGGGCACAGGTTTCAGTTCCCGATATCTTAGACCGTTACAAAGGTCTTGCCTTCCGCCAGCTAGAACAGGTTGGGCTCAAAGTCGGCGACACCATCTACGAACCGAGCATTCAGCGCGATGCGATCTTACGGATGACTTACAACGGAACTGCGCTGAAGCCGGGGACTTTGCTGCCGCGTTTTTCCACAATCGGAGTGGTGATCGGTGCCGGCCCGAAACGGAACATCACGGTGCCAAACCTGGTCGGTCTCACGGTACAGGAAGCTAAAGCTGTTATTGCACAGAATTTATTTGAGGTTGGGCTTGTAGAAAGTGAAGACGGCAAACAGGACGAGTCTGATATCGTGTATTATCAGGATCCCGCGGCCTTTGATGTACGAGACCAGGGTATGCAGATTGATATTTGGTCGAGTAAGAAAACACCGGCTGAAATGGGCGCGAAAATCTCACAGCTCAATTCCATTTACCGCATCAGGCTGGAGGAGGTTCCGCCAATGCCGAATTATGATGATGGGCCGGTTTACACAGAGCCTGCTCCGCGCGCAGAACCGCGACAGGAGGCACCAAAAACGGAAACTCCAAGAACTGAGGCTCCGAAAACCGAAACGCCAAAACCTGCAACTAAAACGGATGCATCAAAACCAGCTGCATCCAAAACTACCGCAGACCCAAAACCTAAAACACAGACAACCACAACGCCTGCGAAAACCGAGGAAAAACCCAAGGCGCGAAAAGTTGTTGTAGAATAAGTTTTATTTAAAAACAAAATACCTGAGCTTCAGCCTGCCTGAAGCTTTTTTTATCCAATGACCGATCCAGACGAAGATTTTTTAGATGAAGACCTGCTGAATGCAGATTCTGCTGACACGGAAGCTGCGGAACTCTTTGAGCATCTGAATATCACGGTTGACGGCAACCAGCAGCCGCTTCGCATCGACAAGTTTCTGCATATTTTCAGGCAAAATTCTACGCGCAACAAGATCTCGCAGACTTGCCGGGCCGGAAATGTAGTGGTGAACGGTAAAGCCGTGAAGCAGAATTATCGCGTAAAACCCGGCGACCAAATTTCGGTTTTGCTTAGCCGTCCGCCACGTGAAAATGTCATCATTCCACAAGATATTCCGATAAATATCGTTTACGAAGATGATGACCTGGTGGTTGTAGATAAAGATCCGGGCATGGTGGTGCACCCCGGACACGGAAACTGGGACGGCACATTGGTGAACGCTTTGGCTTATCATTTTGAGAAAAACGGTGCTAAATCCGATCTCGACAGGGTAGGTTTGGTACACCGCATTGATAAAGATACTTCCGGGCTGCTGGTGATTGCAAAGACAGAATATGCATTAAGTTTCCTCGCGAAACAGTTCTTCGACCGCAAAACGCGCCGCTTATACTGGGCATTTGTGTGGGGGAATATGGCAGATGATGAAGGTACGATCACCGGAAATATCGGGCGTCACCCCAAAAACCGCCTGCAGATGTCTGTTTATGAGGACGGCAGTGCCGGAAAGCATGCGGTGACGCATTATAAAGTCATTGAACGTTTTAAATACATGACCTGGGTAGAATGTAAGCTCGAAACCGGCCGGACTCACCAGATACGTGCGCATTTTAAACATATTGGGCATACCCTTTTCAATGATGAAAGATACGAGGGTGAACAGATTTTGAAAGGCGTGAACCTTCCGAAATACCGGCAGTTCATCAAAAATGTTTTCGAAGTATTGCCGAGGCATGCACTGCATGCGCATACACTGGGGTTTATACATCCCACGACAAAGGAGGAAATGTACTTCGAGAGCCCAATGCCAGAGGATATGTCCGCGGCGGTGGAAAAATGGCGTAACTATCTTGAAAACAATTGAGTAAAAAGTTGGTATATTTGCAAAAATTTTGATTTGACCCACACTATGAGGAAATTTGGAGCCTTATTTTTTATATTTATCTGTATCAATTTCTTCAAAAGTCAGGAGACACTGCCGTTCTATCAGCAGTATCTGATGGACGGAGACTTTCTTTTCAACCCTGCGCAGTACGGGAAAACTGACGATGTTGTTCTTAATCTAAACTATCAGAAACAGTTTGCAAGCTTTGACCAGTCACCGAACGTGCAGTCTATCGGGCTTCATGCCAATGTTTTTGACAGGGTGGGTGCGGGCTTAACTTTTTTCCGCGACCAGAACGGTCCGGTTTCATCAAACGGAATCACCGGCGGTGCTTCCTATTTTATCCCGATTGACGATGACGGCGAGCGCAAGAGCCAGTTTTCGTTCGGTACTTCTGTAAGTTTGTACAACATGAACATTGACCTCGCGATGCTGAATCCTCAGGATCCGGGCGACCCGACACTTTCTGCCGATAACAGCAGTATTTTCCTGGCATACGCTAACCTGGGTATGGCTGCAACTTACCGGAATCTTTTTGGAAGCGTATCCGTAAACGACATTGCGATCACAAATGATATCCCCATTGTAAACGGTATAGAGCCTGAACCCACAAAATATATCTTCACACTTGGCTACGATTATTACCTGGCCGAAGGCTTTGCCTTAAGTCCGTCTGTGATGATGAACCTGAATACCAATTCAGCGCGGATCATGGATTTTAACCTGATGGCGACGGTTGGCGATGAAGACACCACGTTTTCCGGCGGAGCAAGTTTCCGCACGGCCAAGAACAAATTCGGCAGCCAAAATCTGGGTATTTCACCGATTATCCGCGCGAAAGTGAATAATTTTACATTTGGAGCCAGTTATAATTTCGGCCTGTCTGATGTACAGCAGTACGCGGGGAGCAGTTTTATGCTGAGTGTAGGATACAATCTCGAAAACTTCATCAATCAGCGCGGTTTCAGGTATTGATAAGGGGGAGAAGAGTAAAGAGACAAGAGCCAGGAGTCAAGAGCCGAGAACCAGGAGCCAAGAGTCAACAGCCAAGAACCAGGAGCCAAGAGCCAAGAGCCAATCCAACCTAAAGAATTCACAATCAAAAATCAGCACTTTCTAAGTCATGCTGTATATCCACATTCCGTTCTGCAAGCAGAAATGCAGCTACTGCAACTTCCATTTTTCCACTTCGTTGAAATACAAAGGCGAAATGTTGGCGGCTATAAAGAAGGAGATTGGTCTGCGCAGTCATGAACTTCAGAACAAAGAACTGAAATCGCTTTATTTCGGTGGCGGAACGCCGTCTGTTCTGGAAGTTGACGAGCTTAAAATGCTTATCGATGAGGTTTTAAAATATTTCACCTTTGCGCCAGATATCGAAATTACACTTGAAGCAAATCCCGATGATCTTAATTCGGCTTTTCTTAAAGAGCTGCGAGCAAGCGAAATCAACCGGCTTTCCATCGGAACCCAAAGTTTTTTCGATGACGATCTGGTCTTGATGAACCGTGCGCATTCTGCTGCGGAAGCTGAAAGCTCAATCAAGCGTGCACAAGATTCCGGCTTCGAAAATTTAAGTATTGACCTGATTTACGGTTCACCCACTTCCGATTTTTCGCTATGGAAAGAAAGTTTGAATAAAGCCGTGGCGCTTGATGTGCCGCATATTTCAGCTTACGCATTGACCGTGGAACCGAAAACTGCGCTCAACCAATGGATCGCGCAGAACAAAATTCAGCCGCCAAAAGAAAGCGAACAGACCGAGGATTTCTACTACATGTCAGATTTTCTGAAGTTGCACGGTTTTCAGCATTATGAGATTTCAAACTTTGCCAAACCGCGCTTTGAGTCACGGCACAACACGGCGTATTGGCAATACCGCGAGTATCTTGGCCTCGGGCCCTCGGCGCATTCCTACGACGGACGCAGCGAAAGAAGCTGGAATGTGGCCAATAATCAGAAGTATATAAATGCATTAAACCAAAATATTTTAGCAAAAGAAACCGAATTTCTGTCCGAAAAAGACCGTTTCAATGAGATGCTCATGATCGGTTTGCGGACGGCGAAAGGCGTTGATCTTTCGGTTTTAAATCAAAGTTTTAGTGCTGAGATCCAAAACCATTTAGACAAAGAAACTTCAGGGAAACTTCAGCGCGGAACGCTTGTCATTGAAAATGGATTCCTGAAGATCCCGGAAGTGCACTGGTTCCTGGCAGACGGCATTGCGGCAGATCTTTTTTACCTCGGCGGAGACTAAAACTCCGTATGCAGAGACCCGCGAATGGCCCGCGCGTTTACAAATTCCGTATTTTTGCACAAACTTCAGGCAGTTGAAAAAGAAAAAACAGGATTTCAGCCATCTTTCGGCCACGCAGCCGATCGGTATTTTTGATTCGGGCGTGGGCGGACTTACCGTTGCACGCGAGATCAAGAAACTTTTGCCCCACGAAAATCTTATCTATTTCGGTGATACCAAGCATTTGCCGTACGGCGAAAAATCGCGCGAGGCCATCGTGGGATATTCCACCAAAATTGCGCGGTTCCTGCTCGAAAAAAACTGCAAAGCGATTGTGATCGCTTGTAATTCTGCGACGGCAAATGCGCTGAAAGAAGTGCTCGATGAAGTGGCCGACCACGTTCCGGTGATCGACGTCATCAATCCTGTAGCCGAAAAAGTGGCCTACGAAATTCACAATAATGTAGGCGTTATCGCGACGAAAGCTACGGTAAGTTCGGGTCTTTACCGGAAATCAATCCGCAAGCACAACCGTTTTATCAAAGTGGACGAACTTGCCACGCCACTGCTCGTGCCGGCGATTGAAGAAGGTTTTAAAAATCATCCAATCACGCACTCGATAGTTTATAATTATTTAAGCAACAGTAAATTAAAGAATATTGAAACGCTAATTTTGGGCTGTACCCATTATCCGCTGCTCATTGACGAGATCCGTCAGTACTATGGCAACCGCGTGCGTGTAATCGATTCGCCCGGTATCGTGACCAATCAGCTTAAAATGATCCTTGATCAGCACGGATTGCTCAATTCTAAAAATCCGGAGCCTACGTACGAATTCTACCTTTCTGACCTGACGAAAACCTTTGAGAAAATCTCCAAGAAATTCTTCGGCAACAGCATCCAGTTGCAACTGAAGACACTTTAGTTAATTGTTAGTGGTTGATGGTTGATGGTTGACGGTTGATGGTTGATGGTGAATTATTAAGGGTTGATGGTTAAGTTTTCCCCCGCAGTTTCCTCAGTTGCTTCCATGTTGGCGGAATAGAACGAGAAGCTCACATTACCGTATTTGCGTGTATCGAGCAGGTTGGGATGTTCAAATTTCTGGCGGCTCTGGTGTTCGAGGATGAAGATTCCGCCCGGTTTTACGTAGGCGTTATTCAGCACCCAATCGATAAGTTCCGCATATTTTTTTGCATCGGTATCGAAGGGCGGATCCGCCATTACAATGTCATAAGATTTTCTGCCACGGTTTTTTTTCAGATAATCGAAAACGTCGCCACGCTGCACGTTTACCTGCAAAGCCATTTCAAGATCTGCGGCGGTAGTGCTGATGAAGGCCGCATGTTTGGCATTCAGTTCCACTGAGGTGACGTCCTGGCAGCCACGCGAGGCAAATTCAAGCGAAACGGAACCGATGCCTGCGAAAAGATCGAGTACGGAACTCGCGGTCATATCGATATTAAAACGGTTTTCAATGATGCTGAAGAGCGCTTCCTTCGCGAAATCTGTTGTAGGACGCACATTGAAGTTCTTCGGGGCTGATATTCTTTTGGACTTCCATCGTCCAGATATGATTCTGTACATGTTTTGTGTGGGGTGTAGGGTGAGGGGTGTTGGGTGTTGGGAGTTGAGTGTGGGGTGTGAGGTGAGGGGTGTTAGGTGTGGGTGTAGGGTGACAGATGTGATGCTGCTACTGATTTATAATATTATAATTTATTTTTAAAAGCGATCACGTGGTTGATGAGTCTGTATGATTCGCTGTATATTTCGCTAAAAGTTTCTTCCGGTATGTACTTTCTGTTTTTAGCTTTATACAGGCAAGTAACCACTTCTGCGATTGACCTAATTGAATAACTAAGAAATCTTTTAAATTCGGGATTGCTCTGCAGAATGCTTCCTTCCGCGATATTGAGTGCAATGGAATCTGCTGCGCGTCGTATCTGCGAAGTGAGATTCAATTTTTCTTCAGCCGGGAAATTAGCGGAGACATTAAAAATAGTTTCGCCAAAGGTCATTGAATTCTGCCAGATTATCAGTTTTTCAAATTTAAAACTCATCGGTATTTATTTTAGTTCAATATCCCGGTTCATCCGTCATCCAACATCCAACATCCATCATCCCGCCATCACAAAATTCTTCTTGGGCACATTATCAAAAACGATCTTTATTTTCTTTACGAATTTTCGGAGTTCTGATATAAAAGTTTCATTTTCGGTGGTTTCGCCGTAAACAAAAAACGAGGTTTCAGCGATTCCAAATTCAATTTTACTTAAAGTGAACATGATGAAATAAAGAAAATCAACTTCCGAATTGACATCAAGGTTGTTGTACAGGATGACTTTTTTATGGTCAAGTGCTACAAATTCACACTGGTTATGGTAGAGATTGATGTGAATCTCTTTCTGGTTGCGCGCCTGGAGGCTGTTCAGAAACTTTTCGCCTGAAAAATTGAAAGTGGCCGGGATGTTAAGCCCTTTTATCATTGAATAAATCGCTTTAGGCATCGTATAATAGAACTGCACGCCAAACTTTTTATTCACCGAAAGCATCAGTTCTTCCTCATCACGGTTGACCGGCGCATTAAAGGCAATCAGGTCATAGCCCAGTTCATGTTCGGCAAATCCACCCGGCATCAGCGTAAAATGGTTAAGTGCAGAAATCACCGAGATCTGACTGAACTTTTTAGTTTCTAAGAGTGTTTTGAGTGTTTCCTGAACTGAATTCTGCCCGGCGGCATCCTCAGCGTAAAAACCATGTTCCTCCAGAACGGTTTTGTTTTTCAGAATCTGGTACTGCAAACCGTCTTTGATGAATAGCAGCGAAAGTTTTTGCATAATATTGAGGTCTGCGCAAATTTAATAAAAAAATAACAGCCTCTTTTGGCGACGTATGACGGGAATCACACGTAAGGGATTTCAGAAGTTGTAATTTTGAACAAATTCAGGACACATGAAAAAGTTAATTTATTTAATGATGATTCTGCTGGGCATCGGTCTCCAGGCGCAACAGACCCAACAGAAAGTGCAGGTAGTGGAAGCTTCGTGCGGGCAGTGCCAGTTCCACATGAAAGATAAAAAAGGTTGCGATCTGGCAGTTCGCATTGACGGGAAGACGTACTGGGTGGAAGGCAGTGGCATCGATGATCACGGCGATGCGCATGGCGGGATGGGTTTTTGCAATGCGGTCCGGAAAGCCGAAGTGAGCGGGAAAGTGAAAGGGAAGAAATTTGTGGCGACGTCATTTAAACTGTTGCCGGAAGGAAAATAGATTTTTGCCTTTAATGGGATATACTATGCCGCCGCGATGCGGCTTTCTTACGTTGTAGCCAGTGAATATTCCGGCAATCCGTATTTCAATATTGCCACATTACCAAATTATCAAATGCCCACATACTCTAATTCTCTAATTCTCAAATTCTCAAATTCTCAAATTCTCAAATTCTCAAATTTTCAAATTCTCAAATTTCAAAGCCTCACCTAAACCTCACCATCACACTGCCGGTCTGGTGATAGAAAAAGTCGTGGTCTTCGAAATCGATGCCAGTCTGGCCGCGCAGGTATTCGAATACCATATTCTGCAACACACCGTCACCGATACCGTGGATGATCTCGAGTTTCTTTAACCGGTTGCGCCGGCAGTAAGCCATCGCCTCTTCCAGTTTTTCCTTTTGAATGAGCAGCCGCTCAAACGCGTTGTGCTCGGCAGGGTTTGAAACTAAGTTTTCGAAATGGAGATCCAGCATTTTATGCGTTTGCTGATGTTTCTTTGATCTTTTAAGCGTCGGTTCGGCTTTTTTAATGACCGGCTTTCCTTCGTAGAGCGACGGGTTCCGGATCACCAGTTTGTTTTTAGGATATTCATGGATAAAACCGTGCGCATCACGAAACGTAACCGTTTCCCCTTTCACGCCCGTGACTGTTCCTTTTATATCATCATCAATCAGTGAAATTCTGTCACCCGGTTTCATTTTAAATGCTTTTGGGCAAATTTAAATATTTTTAAAGGTTTCAGGCGCTTCAGAATTGCCGCTTTAAATCAAATGTAGCGGTTCAGGAGTTTACCGTTCCACTCTTTGCGATTGCCTGCCACCGGAATAAATTCCGTAAATTTGAAATTAACTATAAAAGATTAAAAAAAGACAAGTATGGATCCAATATTCGGCCTGATAGAGCAGGAAAGACAAAGACAAACCCACGGACTCGAATTGATCGCTTCAGAAAATTTCGTGTCAGACAATGTGATGAAAGCCATGGGCAGCGTGCTCACCAACAAATACGCGGAAGGATATCCGGGCCGCCGCTATTATGGAGGTTGCGAAGTGGTGGACGAAGTGGAAACACTCGCCATTGACCGTGCGAAAGAACTGTTTGGTGCGTCGTATGCGAATGTTCAGCCGCATTCAGGGTCACAGGCCAATGCCGCGGTTTATCTGTCGGTGCTGAAACCAGGTGATAAGATCCTGGGTCTGGACCTTTCTATGGGCGGACACCTGACGCATGGTTCAGCCGTGAATTTCTCAGGAATCCAGTATGAAGCGCATTTTTACGGCGTGGACCGTGAAAGTGGTCTGATCGATTATGAAGCGATGCGCCAGAAAGCGCTTGAAGTGAAGCCAAAGATGCTGATCGCGGGTTATTCGGCTTATTCCAGAGATATTGATTTTAAAAAGTTCCGTGAAGTGGCCGATGAGGTGGGCGCTACGCTTTGGGCCGATATTGCGCACCCGGCCGGACTGATTGCAAAAGGACTTTTAAGTTCGCCATTCGAGCATTGCCATATCGTGACCACCACCACGCACAAAACTTTACGCGGACCGCGTGGAGGACTGATCATGATGGGTAAAGATTTTGAAAATACCTACGGACACAAAACACCAAAAGGTGAGACCAAGATGATGAGCGCGGTGCTCGACAGCGCCGTTTTCCCGGGAATTCAGGGCGGACCGCTCGAACACGTAATCGCTGCGAAAGCGGTTGCATTCGCCGAAGCCATCGATCCAAAATTTGAAACCTACGCTAAACAGGTCATCGCGAACGCGCGGGCACTTGCAAAAGCCATGATGGGCCATGGTTTCGACATTGTGAGCGGCGGTACCGACAATCATCTTATGCTGGTTGACCTTAGAAATAAAAATGTAAACGGCAAAGAAACCGAAAAAGCACTCGTAAAAGCCGACATTACGTGTAACAAAAACATGGTGCCGTTTGATGATAAATCCGCCTTCACCACGTCGGGAATCCGTTTGGGTACGGCTGCCATCACCACGCGTGGCCTGAAAGAAAACGATATGGAAACCATTGCGGGGCTGATCAACGATGTGGTTACGAACATCAAAGACGAATCGGTGGTTGCGAATGTTCGTAAGCAGGTGAATGAGCTGATGGATTCACGGCCGCTGTTTGGGTTTTAAGTAGAGCCAAGAGTCAAGAGCCAAGAGCCAAGAATCAAGAGCCAAGAGTCAAGAGTCAAGAGCCAAGAGCCAAGAGCCAAGAGCGGAGACATGTGGGACACCAAATCTATAGTCGAAACCTGACTTCGGAGATTTTTGCGTTAAAAAATTATAGATAAGTTGCGTTAAAAAATTACCACTGTTTGAGTGGCGGCAATAGGGTGAATACACAAAAAACCATTTAGTTCCCGCCCGAGTTTTGGGAATTTTAGGATTTAATACGGATTTTTAGCCTAGAGTTTCCAGGTCTTGATTTTTTCATTCTTTTGCATCAAGGCAAAAGAACTATAAAACATAAAGTCCTTTATGGAACAGAAAAAATCCTATACTTTCCCCGAAATCAAACAGAAGATGGCAGCGTACTGCAGTTATCAGGACCGCTGTCACCAGGAAGTGGAGCAGAAGATGCGCGATTTCCTGCTGATTCCGGAGGCGAAAGACGAGATTTTGCTGTACCTGATGAGGGAGAATTATCTCAATGAGGAAAGATTCACGCGCAGCTACATCCGGGGAAAATTTTATATTAAAAGTTGGGGCCGGAACAAGATCCGGCAGCACCTTAAGTTCAAAGGCGTGCCTGAAAAGCTGATCAACCAATGTTTTGACGAGATCGATGACTCTGATTATGATAAGACGCTGCGTAAGATCTATGAGAACTATTATTCGCGACAATCGGGGAAAGAATACCAGAAAAAATCAAAGACCGTGAAGTACCTGTTGGGGCGCGGGTTTGAGTATGAAGAAATTAATAAAATTTCCGTTGGAGAAGACGAATAAGTGGCGTCGAATGGTGCCTGTTGAGTTTATGGTTTAGGGATGAGGGGTTTAGGTGAGAAATTATGCGCGAAAGCAGCGGAGCCTACAAGGAGTTAAATTTTCTTATTTAAAAATGACTTAATCACTGGTTTTCAGTATCTTTGTTAACCTATTTCAGCGCTTCCAGATTAACTGTGAAGGAAACGGGCTGAAGATCCTCCAAATCCTCTCTTTGGAATGTTCCCGTTCCATACAAATCCAACAATACAGCATTATTTCTGCATTGAATCTCCATTAAATTATTGGAGGGATTTTGCACTTATATTGGACTTATATTGGATTTAGGTAAGAGATGGCTGGTTGCCTGAAGCAATGCACAGTGTGACCAGTCGTAGAAATACTAGACGGATTTCTGTCAATACCGGATCCGGGCTATACCAAAAATATTAAACCATGGGCATTATACACCATAGCAGTGTGCTTCCAATACCGCCTGTTTGTCTGCCAGGTTTTAATCCGTTACTTTGACTTTAATTCATCAGATGCTGTCTTGATGCAGTAATCTGCCTTCTATTTATGGGCGCAAACTGAAAAAACAGTTATGCAAACCAGGTGTAGAGACTCCGTTAAATTTGCGCAAGTCTGTTTTCAATTCCGGATGATGAAAATCATAGCCGCGAAAAGGCGCACTGCATGTGGAATATGCTTACTTCCTATTTTGGTAACATTAAGTTAATGCGTAATCTGTTGCGAACCTCACAAACAAACAGTACTTTTGGAACAAATATTTATTAAATGGTGAAAAATCTATTCTCTATTTCCCTGATTGACTGTCTGCCCGTCTGCGGCTCATCCTCTTAAGCACCTGTCGTGCTGATCAATTTTACAATTTAAATATCCCTTTCGGGCTGCGTTTCTGCAGCTCCGGACTGTGTATTTGTACTGTATAAAACCTTGAAATATTAAAAACCAAACAAAGATTATGAACAAAAAGAGACTTTTTATTTTTAAACAGGCCTTAGCGCTGTTTATGGTGCTCTGCTCCGTGTGGGGGTGGGGGCAAACCTTCACGCAAGTAACAGATCTGGCGGGACTAACAACTGGAGAATACCTAATTGTTGGAGATGGTACAAACGATGGTTTGATGATTAATACCACCAGTTCAGGACCAATTATTAATTATTCAGCAATTTCGAATCCGGGAGCCAGCATAACCTCAGGCTTTACGAATGATAATATTTTTACGATTACTGTGACAGGTACAACAAGTAAGACTATTACCATCTATAATGCTTCCGTGGGATATGTTTCATGGGGAAATACCGGAACCGGAACAGGTAATCATGCAGGATTTTATAATTCAGCACCTACCAATAAAGAAGAGTGGTCCGCAACTGTTGCTACCAGCCTATGGACCTTGGCAAACGTGGCTACACCCGGGAGAATGTTTCAATGGAACCCCGGAACCCCTCGCTTTGCTGCATATACGAGTGCGCAAACAAAATTAAAATTATATAAAAAGGAAGCAAGTTTACCTTGCGACCCAGGCACACTCACCGCAGGAACAACGACCGCAAGTTCCACAGAAGTTGCTTCCGGTGGTTCTACCAATCTTTCATTAACAGGTGCTTCCACAGGTTCAGGGCTTTCTTACCAATGGCAAAGTTCATCGAATGGAAGCAACTGGACTGATATCAGCGGCGCGACGAATGCAACGTACAGCGCTACAAATATTACCACTCCTACCTATTACAGAGCAGCAGTGACATGTGGTACAACTACGGTTGAATCCGAACCAGTTATTATTACTGTTACATACTGTACGCCTACATACTCAAGTGGCGGAACGAATGATAAAATCACTAATGTAACACTAGGAACATTAAATAATTCTGCATCCGGAGCTACATCAGCACCTTATTATACTTTTTACAATACCGTAACTATTCCCGATATTACTCAGTCTCAGACAGCAAGTGTTTCTGTTACATTTGGAAGTGATACCAAGCAGTATGGGGCGGTTTGGATAGATTTTAATCAGAATAATATCTTTGAAGCTTCAGAGGGGGCAGTTTCCCCTAATGCTGGTGCGAACGGAACCTATATATTTAATATTGCTGTACCATCAGGTGCAATATTAGGAAATACCCGAATGAGAATTCGTGGTGGCGATGATTCAGCACTGACCACTGGTGACGCATGTACTACAAAAACGTACGGTGAGACCGAAGATTACATTGTAAACATTGTGGCACAAAAACCTACGGTCACTGCCGATGCAGGTTCATTAACTGTATTCACCTACGTGGAAGGAGCTGGTCCTTCTGCGGAACAGAGTTTCACAGTAACCGGCGTGAACTTGACCACAACTATTACAGCGATTGCACCCACGAACTGGGAAGTTTCATCTACTTCAGGTACAGGCTTCGGTACAACTGCAGCTCTGCCTGCTGCAGGCGGAAAAATCTACACAAGACTGGTTGAAGGATTGCCCGCAAGTACTTCTTATTCCGGCAGTATTTCCCTTGCAAGCACCGGTGCCACCACAGTGAATGTACCCGTATCCGGTTCCGTCACAGCAAATACACCTAACCTAGTTCTGTCGGGAACTCCCCTGAATCTAGGCAGTTCCTGTCCGGGAACAGCAGCAAATACCGTAACTTATACCATCACCAACAACGGTGGGGGAGCAGCCTCCAATGTGGAGGTCACTTCCAGTGATCCACAGTTTGTGGTTTCTAATTTATCATCGACCTCAATTGCAGCAGGCGACACGGCTACGATTGATGTAACCTTTACCCCTAATGCTGCGGGCGCGCAAAATGCGACCATCACCGTATCCAGTACCGGCAGCAACAGCCCTACGCTCGCCCTTACGGGGACGGGAAATGAAACTGCAAACCCTGTGGTGACCACTCAGGCTGCATCAGCCGTAGGTGATACCGGTGCCACACTGAACGGCGACGTGACCTCTTTGGGAAGCTGTTTGGCGTCCGTTTTAACAGAAAAAGGTTTTGTATACGGAACCGCATTATCACCAGAACTGAACGGCGGCACCTTTAACGCAGTGGGTACGGTAACTGTCGCAGCCTACAATCTGGCGCTCACCACCCTGATGCCTGCCACACAGTACTACTATAAATCCTATGTGAAAGACGCTAGTGGCCAATACGTTTACGGAGCTGAAAAAACCTTCACCACCTTTCTGAACGCGCCTGTGGCTACAGCCGCCACCAATGTGACGCCAGTTGGATTTACGGCCAACTGGAACGCAGTGAATGGTGCGGAATCGTATGTACTGGAAGTATATGAAGAAACCGGTGCGCCAATGACAGACCTTATTATTTCTGAGTATGTGGAAGGTTCATCCAATAATAAATATATTGAAATCTATAATGGTACCGGAGCAAGTATTGATCTTTCTAACTATAGATTAAGATCGTTTGCAAATGGCGCTTCTGACGCCGGCCAAGATATTCAATTGAGTGGAACATTGTCTAATGGTACAACTGCCGTATTCAAGAACAGTGCTGCAAATTTAAGTCTTCCCGTAGGAGTAACAGCAACTAACAATGCTGCAATGAATTTTAACGGCAATGATGCAGTAGCTTTGTACAAGGTTTCCAGTTCAGCCTATGTGGATATTTTTGGTGTAATTGGTAAAGATCCAGGTACTGCGTGGACTGGTGCAGGAGGATATACAACCCTGGATAAAACTTTACGAAGAAAAGCAACAGTGGCGAGCGGCGTTACAGTTAATCCTACCGCATTTACTACACTTACAACTGAATGGGATTTATTTAATATTGATACAGTGACTGGCTTAGGTTCTCACACAGCCAACACAATTGCGCAAGCCTTAGTATCTACCCAAAATGTTGGGAATGTTTTAACCTTCAATGTTACAGGTCTTAATCCAAACACAAATTACACCTACAACGTAAAAGCCGTAAACGGTTCAGTAACATCAGCAGCAAGCAATAGCATCGAGGTGACGACCTTAGGTATTCCAACCTGGAGCGGCACCGCATGGTCCAACACCACCGGTCCGGATGCTACAACACCTGCGATTATCGACGGCGATTATGAAGGTCCTGCAATCACCGCGCAATCGTTAACCGTAAATGCAGGTAAAACGCTTACCGTTACTGATTTTGTTTCGGCAGGCAACGTCACCAACAACGGAAATATCCTGGTGGCGGACGGAGCCAACTTTGTGCAGACCGGTACATTCACGGCGGGTGCAGGGTCTTCATTCAAAGTGAGAAAAGACACCAAACCGGTGAAGCGCCTTGCGTATATCAACTGGAGCAGCCCAATGGCAGTTTCAACCCAGACGCTGAAAGATTTCTCTTACGGCAAGAATCCAGACGGAAGCAATCAGTCGGCTACCGGAACCGTGGATAACCGTTTCTTTACGTACAACAATAACACGTTCGTAAGTATATCGCCGACGACCACATTCGAGGCCGGCGCAGGTTATCAGATCCGTACGCCGAACGATTTCACGACGACACCTCAGGTTTTCCACGGACAGTTTGAAGGTACAACGCCAAATACGGGTGCGATCAGCGTACATCACAACGGTATTATCACGGGCGACTATGTGCTGCTGGGCAACCCGTATCCTTCTGCCATTTCAATCAGTGATTTCCTAACCCACAATCCCGGGACTCAGGAAACCTTCTATATCTGGAACAGTGGAGCCGAAATGATTGATAATGCATACGGTGGAGGGAATTACAATACGTACGCGCCGAATACCGGTTCAGTGCCGGCAGGTTCAATCAACGGTTATATTCCGGTGGGTCAGGGCTTCTTTATAAAACGCGGAGCGGCCATAGCACCATTTGTATTTACTAACGCGATGCGTCAGACCATGGAAGACGGTGTCTTCAGCAAGGCAGCCACCGCCGATAAATTCTGGCTGGAGCTTACCGCGCCTTCCGGCTCAAAACCTCAGATGCTGATCGGCTTCAATGCTGCGGCAACCGCAGGATATGATGCCGGATTTGATGCGGCTTTGTTCGGCACCAATGCAGATGCGCTCTATTCAGAAGTGAACGGTACCAAACTCGTTATCGATGCACACGGGACTTTCTCTTCAAATGATACATTTGCCTTAAAGGCTGATCTCAGCGCAGCCGGAAACTACAGCATCGGCATTTTGAAGTCCGAAGGAGTATTTGCCAGCGGCCAGCAGATCTGGCTGAAAGACCAGCTTACCGGAACAACGACTTTGATTTCGGAGCAGCCGTATGCGTTCAGTGCAGATGCCGGAACCCTGGCTAACCGTTTCACACTGCAATTCAAGCCGGGTGGTGCATTGGCAACTGACAGCGCTGTCAAGTCTGACATCAGCATTTACAGTGCAGATTCAGAGGTTCATGCAAAGTCATCAGAGAACATCACGTCACTCCATGTCTATGATATGAGCGGCCGAATGATCGCAAAAGCACCGGCAGCACAGAAAGAAATCGTGCTGAATGTGGCGTACAAAGGTGTGGTGCTCGTAAAAGCGCAGCTTGCGAACGGAACCGTTAAAACAACTAAACTAATGCTTAAATAAAAGGTGATGAAGAACTTACTGATTATACTATGTTTTTTAATGGTGTCGGCGAATACCTATGCGCAGTCTGATGCCAGATTCTACGACACTGAGGGGAATTACAAGAAAGGTGTCGAGGTAGCCAACAGTCCCGGTGACGGAGGACTGGGTGGAGATGATCCAGCGCCCGCGCCTATCGATGATTACTTACCTTTACTGGTAGTCGCTGCGCTTGGCATGGCTGTGTGGTATGCACGCCGGCCTCAGGTCAAGGCAGAATAAGTTGTAAAACTGTACTATTGAAACTCCGCGTCAGCGGAGTTTTTTTATTTAGTACAGTTGATGTCGCGACCGTCGAGCGGCGTCGCCTGTTTTTTCACTTCGCTGAGATTGAATGCGTCGAACGGATTCGCTGGGTTCTTCACTCCTCTTCTGAACTACGTTCGCAGACCTTCAGTCTGTGTTCTGAAACCGAAGGTTCGGCGGAGCCAATGACAAAACGATGCTCCCTTCTGAAACCGCAGGTTCGGCGAGGCCAATGACAAAGGCGCGGATTAAACGACCCAGGAGATTTTTGCGTTAAGAAAAAATGAAATTTCTCCAGAAAGCATCTTGTTAGTTTTATTGCATTAAAATTTTCAGTGTCCGAAGCGCGGCAATCATTTGATTCGAAGAAAGGTGCATGTATCCGCGCAAGTTTGAAAATTTTCTTAGAGAAATTTCACTTTTTTAGCAAAAAGATCCAGTCTTGATTTTTTTGGTTCTTTTTTCATCAAGGAAAAAAGAATCACTAATACTTTTGTCCTCCCGACGAAGGAGGGATCTTTTTCTCAGCATTTTGTGAATAATATTAAATTAGTACTATGAAAACGCTTGGAACACACAACTACTACGTATATATACTTACCAACAAAGCCAAAACAGTTTTATATACAGGTTTTACAGGTGACTTAGCAAAAAGGCTTTATTGGCACTGCCATCCTGATTCTTTGGTTAGAATTCATTTTACATTTCGGTATAAATGTTTTTATCTTGTTTATTATGAGCAATTCCAGGAGGCTGAGCTGGCTATCAGCAGAGAAAAGCAAATTAAAGGATACTCACGGGAGAAGAAAGAGATGTTGATTCACAGTTTTAATCCTACCTGGGAATTTCTGAATGATCGTATGTGACACAGGGCATTTTTAACAAAAGTTCGGTTGTCATCCCGACGAAGGATGAATCTCTACTGACCGATGTGCAGGTTTTATGAGATTGACTCCTTCGAACCGCTTCGCTGGGTTTGACTTCGTCGAACCACTTCGTTAGGTTTCTTCACTGCGCTGAGATTCTTCACTGCGCTGCTGAACTTCGCTCGCAGACCTTCAGTCTGTGTTCTGAAACCGAAGGTTCGGCGCAGCCAATGACAAAATCCCGTCGATCCGACAGCGGTTGTCATCCCGACTAAAAAGAGATTGACTCCGTCGAACCACTTCGTTAGGTTTCTTCATTGCGCTGAGATTCTTCACTGCGCTCCTGAACTTCGTTCGCAGACCTTCAGTCTGTGTTCTGAAACCGAAGGTTCGGCGCAGCCAATGACAAAATCCCGTCCTGAATCGAAGATTCGCGGTGACAGAGCTCCGTTATGGAATCGAAGATCGACGGTGACAGAGTGCGTTGACTGGACAGCGGCTGTCATCCCGACGAAGGAGGGATCTCTGGGGTGATTCACTGAAAACGTGAAACTTTCAATTAGAGATTGACTTCGTCGAACCGCTTCGCTGAGATTCTTCACTCCTCTCCTAAACTTCGTTCGCAGACCTTCAGTCTGTGTTCTGAAACCGAAGGTTCGGCGTAGCCAATGACAAAACTCCGTTATATTAGGAAGCATATGTGAACTAACAAAAATTCGGTTGTCAGCCCGACCAGGAAGGATATTTTGCTTGAGTGGCGGAGAGTTTGGGTGCGGCCTGGATTTGCCGATCAATGGATTTCAGCGTGTTCAATTATTAAACACGGCATTCTTTCCCTTTTTTATGCTGCGTATGAATACGGTCAGGGCCGCGCATGCCGTTACCCTGAGCAGTTTAAACATCGCCTGAAAATCCGTCCAATCCGCGAAAACAAATGAGAAACGGTCTAAAATGATTACCTTTGCAAAAATTTATTTCTACTCCCGATGAACAGACTCTTTCTTATTATATACGTCCTCTTTCTGCTCCTGGCCACTGCAGCCTGTAAACCCAAAGAGAACATGGTGTATATGGAATCCGACCGGTCGGCGGCGGAAGCAGAGGTAAAACAGGCTGTTTACGAAGGTACTCACCTGCAGCCCGGCGATTTTCTCGATATCAAAGTGACCGCCTATGATGAATTTGCCGTAAGGCCGTTTAACCTCCACTCAATGAACCAGCTCACCAACCCGGGCGAAGTTCAGGCGGGGCAGGCGGCGCAGACATCGCCTCAAGGCTATCTTGTCGATAATGAAGGTTATATCATTTTTCCGGTACTTGGGAAGATTTTCGTGAAAGGCATGACGATGGCTCAGCTGCGCGCTGACCTTGAAAGCAAACTGCTCGAATACCTGTCGGATCCGCTGGTCTCGATCCGTCAGCTCAATTTTAACATCACCGTCCTGGGTGAGGTGAAGGCACCGGGCCGGTACACCAGTACCTCGGATAAAATCACCCTGCTGCAGGCACTGGGTATGGCGGGGGATATGACCGACTATGGCGACAGGACCCGCGTAAAACTTGTGCGCAACGAGAACGGTATCGACCAGACGCATATTATCGATTTCACAGACCGGAATATCACCGCGTCACCTTATTACTACATGCAGCAGAACGATGTGCTGTACGTGGAGCCCGATATCATTAAAAGAAAGTCGGCCAATGTAGATCCGAACCGTAACCTGGCTTTCCAGATCGGCGGTGTGGTATTGGGACTTGCCGGAATATTGATTACCCTACTTAAATAATTCATGGAATTTACAGAGATTGCAACAGAGCAGCGAGACGGTGCCCAAATCAAAAGACAGATGCAGCGGTATCTGCGGTACTGGCCCCTGTTTGTGGGCGGACTGCTCCTCGGACTTACATGCGCCTATTTATATCTGCGTTACGCCACGCCACAGTACATGAGCAAAGCTTCACTGTATGTGAAGAGTGCCTCGGCCAAAAGCGGAGAGATCATGGGCCTGAAGGATTTTCAGAACATGGCACTGCCGTCCGGACTGATGTCCAATGAAGTGGACAATGAGATTTCCGTCGTACGGTCGAAGCCGTTGCTTTACAACGTGGTGAAGAGTCTGAACCTCGAGGTGAAAGTGATCAACGAAGGTAACGTCAAACAGGTTGAACTCTATGAAAACAGTCCGTTTACCGGAAGCCTGCTCAACTTAAAAAAGCCGCGCTCATTCAAGTCGGTGACCTACAGCATCGCACCGATCGGAGCCAACCATTTTAAGCTCAAAAATGATTCGAAAGAAATTTCGGGTACATTTGGGGTGCCTGTGGTTACCGACTATGGCAGTTTTGTCCTGCAACGGAAAAATGGGGTCATCTTCGACAAGCCGCTGACCTTAAGGATCGTCAATCCACGGATTGTGGCAGACCAGCTCGAAGCGTCGATCAGTGTGGTGATCCCGCAAAAGAAGTCGAGCATCATGGAACTGAGCCGCATCGGGACCGATCCGGTGCGTTCGGAGGACATCCTGAATGAACTCATCCGTCAGTACAATGTGGACGCCATTCATGATAAAAATGCTGAGGCCAAAAGCACCGCTGATTTTATCGACGAAAGGCTTGACCTGATTACGAAAGAACTGGGTGGCATTGAGTCGCAGAAGGAAAACTTCAAAGAAGCCAACAAAATCTCCGACCTGCAGACTCAGGCGCAACTCAATCTCGAGAATGCAAGCGAGAACACCAAAAAGATGATGGACATCGGCACCCAGCTTGAAATGGTGGATTCGGTGCTGCGCATTGCAAATACTTCTGCCAATGACCAACTCCTGCCAACCAATGTCGGCATGCCGGCAGGTCTGGAAACCGTCATTCAGGAATACAACCAGCTCGTGCTCACGCGCAACCGTACGCTGAAGCAGGCTACGCCTTCGAACCCGGCGGTGCAGCAGTTCAACCGCGATATCGCTTCAATGCGCGAACTCATCCGAGACAATTTGCGTAAATCGCGCTCCACCCTGCAGATCGCGATGGGCCAGATACAGAACGAGATCAATAAATCGGGGTCGAGCCTGAGCAAGTTTCCGCAGCAGGAAAGGGTTTTCCGCAGCATCGAAAGACAGCAGAACCTGAAAGAATCGCTATTCCTCTATCTACTTCAGAAGAGAGAAGAGACTTCAATTGCGCTTTCAGTGAATACACCAAAAGCCAAGATCGTGAACCCTGCCTATACGATGGCCGCGCCTGTAGCACCCAAGAAAAATATTGTGTACCTCGCGGCAGCACTTTTAGGACTGCTGTTGCCGGGAGCCTTTTTATACACGCGTTTTGCGCTTGATACGTATGTACACAGCCGCCGACAGATCCGCGAAGCTTTGCCGGAAGTAGCGGTAGTGGGTGAGATACCGAACGCGGGTGACGAAACAGCGCTGGTGAAGAAAAATGACTTCTCCTCTTTTGCCGAATCGTTCCGGATTATGCTGACGAATATGAATTTCGTACTCAAGGAAGCGCCGGAAGGAAAAGCCTCGGTCATTCTTATCTCCTCCTCAGTAAAAGGTGAGGGTAAGACCACGGTCAGCTTCAATACGGCACTTACCCTGGCGCAGAACCGGAAAGTACTACTTGTGGGAGCGGATATCCGTAATCCGCAGTTCAAACGCTTTATGAAGGTATCACCGCGCGGTCTGTCCGATTATCTGGCTTCTCCGGATATGCAGGTCTCGTCAATCATTGAAACCTCTGACCTGCATGCCAACCTCGATGTGATCCCAAGTGGAAGCATCGCGCCCAACCCTACCGAATTGCTGGCGAGTAAAAAGTTCAAAACGATGCTCGATGAACAGAAACCGTATTACGATTATATTGTGATCGATTCGGCACCGATGCTGATGGTGAGTGATACTTTCAATCTGCTCGGTTATATGGATATCCTGCTTTACGTGATGCGCGCCGAACATACGGACAAAGAAATGTTTGAATTTGCGCGGCAGCTGATGAATGAGAATGCCAAAGGAAAATTTGCGATCGTGCTGAATGACGTGCGCAACATGCATCTGAGTTACGGCAATAAGTATGGTTACGGGTATTATACGGAGGAAAGGAAGAAGAAATGGTATGAAATTTTTGGACGATGAAAAACATTTTAATTACAGGTGGGGCCGGCTTCATCGGCTCAAATCTATGTGACCATTTTATCAACAAAAACTATAAGGTTACCTGTCTCGATAACTTTGCGACCGGGCATCGGCACAATATCGAGCATTTACTGGATCGTCCCAATTTCCTTCTAATTGAAGGAGATATCAGGGATATTGAAGTATGTCACATGGCCTGTGCAGGTCAGGACGCGATATTGCATCAGGCCGCATTAGGTTCCGTTCCAAGGTCGATCAATGACCCCATCACCAGTAACGATGTGAACGTAGGCGGATTTCTCAATATGCTGGTGGCCGCGCGTGATGCCAAGGTAAAACGCTTTGTCTATGCGGCCAGTTCAAGTACCTACGGCGATTCAAAGAGCCTTCCCAAAGTGGAAGACGTGATTGGAAAACCATTGTCGCCCTATGCCATTACCAAATATGTAAACGAACTGTATGCCGATGTTTTTGCGAAAACTTACGGGATGGAATGTATCGGTCTGCGGTATTTCAATGTATTTGGCCGGCGCCAGGACCCTAAAGGCGCCTATGCGGCTGTAATTCCGAAATTTGTTATCCAGCTGATGAACCATGAATCGCCTACCATCAATGGGGAGGGCGACTATTCACGGGATTTTACGTATATCCACAATGTGATACAGATGAATGAACTCGCGATGCTGACCCGTAATCCGGAGGCCGTCAATACGGTCTATAATACCGCGGTGGGCGACCGTACGACGATCAAGGACATGGCAAACCAGCTGAAGGAATATCTCTCTGCGTATGATGCCGAAATAAAAGAAATTGAGATAGTGCACGGGCCTGTACGGGCAGGAGATGTGCCCCATTCCAAGGCAAGTATCGATAAAGCCACCGCATTATTAGGATACAAACCCAGCCATCAGTTTGCCGCCGGGCTGAAAGAAGCGGTGGACTGGTACTGGAAACACCTGGAACGCTAATAAAGTATATGTTTATATTTAAAAACACAATGTCATTCCGAGCGAAGTGAGGAATCTCTTTTGCGAGGCAAAAGTCTCAACCTCAACCTCAACCTCAATCTCAACCTCAACCTTAACCTTAACCTTAACCTTAACCTTAACCTTAACCTTAACCTTAACCTTAATCGTAACCTTAACCTCAACACATGAATCATAAAATCGCAGTTATCGGTCTCGGCTATGTAGGCCTTCCACTCGCACGACTTTTTGCTACCCAATTTCCGGTTGTGGGGTTTGATATCAATACAAAAAGGGTCGCAGAACTCAATGCCGGCCATGATGATACGCTGGAAGTTTCGGACGAGCTGCTGCAGTCTGCACTGGTGAAAGAAAACCCGTTTGTTATTGCGGGCGAGGCGAACTCATCTCAAACTGTAGGTTTGTACTGCTCCGACCAGCTGGAGGATATTGCCGATGCCAATATCTATATCATCACCGTACCTACGCCGGTGGACAAGAACAACCGGCCTGTACTTACGCCGCTTGTTAAGGCAAGTGAGACCGTAGGAAAGGTTTTGAAGAAAGGAGATATCGTCATTTACGAATCCACCGTATATCCCGGAGCGACAGAAGAAGACTGCATTCCGGTTGTAGAAAAGGTTTCCGGCATGAAATATAATGTGGACTTTTTCGCCGGATATTCGCCGGAGCGAATTAATCCGGGTGACAAGGAACATACGGTAGAGAAGATCCTCAAGGTGACGTCGGGCTCGACGCCTGAAATCGGTAAGACTGTGAATGAACTTTATGCAGCAGTGATTACGGCCGGTACCCATTTGGCACCGACAATCAAAGTCGCGGAAGCGGCGAAGGTAATTGAAAACTCACAGCGGGATATCAATATTGCTTTTGTTAACGAGCTCGCAAAAATATTCAACCTCATGGACATTGATACCCATGCCGTGCTGGAAGCCGCAGGCACGAAATGGAATTTCCTTCCCTTCAAGCCGGGCCTCGTAGGCGGTCACTGCATCGGCGTTGACCCTTATTACCTCGCGCAGAAGGCGCAGGAATATGGCTACCATCCGGAGATTATCCTGGCGGGAAGAAGGCTGAATGATTCGATGGGTGAATATGTGGCTTCGCAGGTTATTAAGACTATGATTAAGAATGACATTAAAGTTCACTGTTCGGAAGTATTGATGCTTGGAATCACTTTTAAAGAGAACTGTCCTGATGTGCGGAATACCAAGATAGTGGATGTAATAAAGGCGCTTGAAGATTATGGAATTAAGGTGACGGTTCATGATCCATGGGCAAACCCTGCAGAGGTTTTGATTGAATATGGTATAAAATGCAAGACAGAAGTTCCAGTGCAAAAATTTGATGGAGTAGTTCTCGGCGTAGCTCATGACAATTTCATGACTTTAAATTTAGAGAATTTGAAAAAAGAAAATGCAGTGGTGTATGATGTAAAAAGCATTCTGAAACAATCTGATAATAAATTATAGATGAATTAAGACTTCTTAAAGTAATCTATCTCATGGATTCCAAACAGTTTTTAGTAATAATTATTTCTTAATATACGAATGTGAAAATATCATTAATAGCAGGTGCCCGACCCAATTTCATGAAAATAGCGCCAATCATACATGCCGCTCAAAGGGCGCAGAAAGCAGGTAGTAATATTCTTTATCGGTTAATTCATACTGGTCAGCATTATGATAAATCAATGAGTGACACATTTTTTGAAGAACTCAATATTCCCGAACCAGATGTTAACCTGGGTTGTGGCGGAGGAACTCAGGCCGAACAAACAGCGGCTATTATGGTAGCTTTTGAAAAGGAACTTATTTTGAATCCTGCAGATCTGGTTGTAGTAGTAGGTGATGTAACTTCAACTATGGCTTGCAGCATCGTGGCTAAGAAACTGAATACAAGAGTGGCTCATGTTGAAGCAGGTATTCGAAGTGGAGATTTGACAATGCCAGAGGAAATTAACCGTATGGTAACGGATTCCATTACAGATTATTTTTTTACTACATCAGAAGTTGCGAATCAAAACTTACTAAGAGCAGGCGTGCAGCAAGACGACATATTTTTTGTTGGGAATGTGATGATTGATACATTATTAATCAATATTCCTAAATTTTCTAAGCCTTTAATATTTGACCAGCTACAACTTGAATCAAGAAAATATTTAGTGCTTACAATACACCGGCCTGCTAATGTTGACGCCGCTGAAAAGCTCACAAGAACTATGAAAGAAATAGTTAATAACGTACAGGGGTTACCTATAATTTTTCCAATTCATCCTCGTACGGCAAAAATCTTTTCAGAGTTAGGTATTGAAGCCGACAATTTACACATTGTTGACCCTATGGGTTATTTAGAATTTAATTATCTTGTTAAAAACAGCAAAGCGGTAATTACCGACTCTGGAGGCATTACAGAAGAAACTACCATAATGGGTATTCCTTGTATAACATTGCGTGATAATACCGAACGACCTGAAACAATTACTATCGGAACAAACGAATTGATTGGGACTAGTCCTGACGCTATAAAACCAGCATTAGAAAAGCTCTTTTCAGGTAATTGGAAGAAGGGAGGTATACCAGACTTGTGGGACGGCAAAGCTGCAGAAAGGATATTGAAAGTGATGATGAAAATTTAAATGAATAGCAAAGGTAATACAGTTCAAGCATTTTGGATTGCACTTGGCAGTTTATTCTCTTTTGGGTTTGCGATAGTTAGTTCCATGATATTGAGCCGCTATTTACCGAAAGAAGATTATGGTACATATAAACAGGTATTGTATGTTTACAGTACTTTGCTGACTGTATTTACATTAGGGTTGCCAAAAGCATTTTCTTTTTTTCTGCCAAGAGTCGAAATTGATCAATCGAAGGATCTGATTAAGAAGATAACAAATATATTTTTTATACTAGGGGGCTTCTTTTCTGTTTTTTTATTTCTATTTGCTCCTCAAATTGCTCTCCTCTTAAAAAACCCGGATTTAACACTGGCTTTAAGAATATTCTCACCAGTACCATTTTTAATGCTACCAACTATGGGCTTGGAAGGTATTTTGGCCACTTTCAGAAAGACAAAATTTCTCGCACTGTATGATGTAATTACTCGATTAATTATGCTTTTTTGTGTAGTTGTTCCTGTTGTTTTATTTGATGGCGGATATATAGAAGCAATAGTAGGGTTCGTTATTGCATCATTTGTTTCTTTTCTTTTAGCACTTTATTTCAAATATCACCCAGTAAAAAAATATGGAAACGAGAAATGTAATATTTCATATAAAGAAATATTCAAATTTTCAATTCCCTTGTTATATGCCAGTTTATGGGGTATTATTATCAGTTCTGCCGATCAATTTTTCATCAGTCGTTACTTTGGGAGCAAAGTATTTGCTGAGTTTTCAAACGGAGCGATGGAGCTACCATTTGTAGGGATGATCGTGGGGGCTTCTTCCAGCGTGCTGTCACCCATATTCTCGCGTATGAGTCATGAAAAATTAGACCCGCAAAAAGAAATATTCCCGATATGGAAGAGCGTTTTTGAAAAATCGGCACTTCTAATTTATCCTTTAGTTATCTATTCCTGGTTCTTTGCTGATGTCCTGATGGTTGTGCTTTACGGGCAAAAATATGAGGAATCATCGGTTTATTTTAAGATTAAAGTGATCATAAACTTCTTTAATATAATTATTTATGCGCCATTACTTATTAATATTGGAAAAGTAAAATATTATGCAAATGTTCATATTGCAGTTGCTTTATCATTAGTAATTCTTGAGTACGTCTCAATAAAAACTTTTAATTCACCTTATATGATTATTGTAATATCACTACTATGTCAAATAGGTAAGACGTATGCATTATTATGGATGGTAGCAAAGTACTTTAATCTCAAAACATATCAATTATTCCCGGTTAAAATTATAACTCAAATAACAATCCCTTCAATATTTATATTAAGTATTTTGTATTTCTTATTTGTAAAGTACTTAGAATGGAATAGTCTGACAGTTTTATTTGCGAGTTTTGCGTTATATACATCACTTTATTTTTTGATTAGCCTATGGCTTAAGTTGGATTATCTATCAATAATCAAACCTTTATTAAAAAAGAATTAACCGTATGGCACTTTGGCAAAAAGAAAATAGTACTGATAATGCAATAAAAGTAATTTTGTTTGTTTTTTTACCAGTCCTTTCCTTTGTTTATTCATTAAGGAGTCTAAATACTAAGACGTCTTTTATTGTCTTTTTCCTTTGTGCTGTTTTATTTGGGATGGCATATACAGTACCAAGCGGACCAACTGTTGAAATTGGAGTAGATGGAGCCTACTACAGATTGGAGTTTGATAATGCAAAGTTCCTTTCAGAAGTTGAATTTCTTGAGGGTTGGAACTCCTTTCTTAACTTTGATGAAGGAAAAAAGGATTATTATTTCGAGACCGTTAGTTATTATCTGAGCAGATTTACTGATAATTATCATGTAATGTTTATGGTGTTAGCCACTGTGTTTGCGTTTTTTTCACTTAAATCTTTTAAGTTTTTTACTGAAGAAATAGGACAACAGATCGGTTTGGGGGTGTTTATACTGGCATATATGTTTATGTATAATCAGATATTCAATATAAATGGTGTGCGATTTTGGACTGCAACTTGGATCGGCGTCTATGCTATTTTTCAGATTTTCAAAAATAATAAAAAGCAATATTGGCTGCTCGTATTGGTAACGCCCTATTTTCACGGCTCATTTTGGATTTTTATAGGAGTGCTTATTTTAGCTGAATTAACCAGAAGGTTTGAAAAAACATGGGTGATACTTTTTGGCTTTAGCTTTGTTTTCTCTAATATCGCGATTGAGTTTCTTCAGTCCTATCAGGATACTTTACCCGCTTTTATGTCTGGTATGGTAAATGATTATACTGATGCTGAGTATGTAAAATCAAGAAATGAAGTTGGTATTGGTTATGGTTTTATTCCCCACACCTTTGATATACTTATGCGTATTTATCAGGCACTGTTGATATTCCTCTTTATCAAGAACTCGAAACAGATACGTTCTAACAACAAAACGAACAATTTGTATCTTTTCCTGTTAGTTTGGGCTTCTGTTTTCAATTTTTTTGCTTTTGTACCTTCATTGGGGGTTCGGTTTAATACTTTTGTTTGGCCACTGATTGCATACATTTGGTTGGTCAATTTCAAACAGGTAAAATACAAAGAAGTGTTGTATGGTATGCCTTTAGTGTTTGCCTGGAATTTTTTCACCATGTTTGGGTATTATAATATGGTATTAACATGGGACTTCTACATTTCAAGTCCTGTTGTTTTAATTTTTAAATATTTAATAATAGGATGAAAAAACAATCGATTCTATTTTTACAGCCAACCTTTGACTCAAATGGACCAAGGAATATAAGGACAGCAAATCTACTGAGATATCTGAAAGATGATTTTAAAATAACTGTTTTATGTTTTGAAGTAAAAGACGAATATAGACAAATTGAAGGTGTCGAAGTTATAAGATTACCAATGAATTGGGTCAATAAATTTTTTCTTTTTAAAGATAGTATTGGATATAAACCTATGAAAATAATGCTACTTTTTAATAAAGCTATTAGCTTATTAATCAGGAAATTATTGGTGATCGATGGTTTTATATTAGAAAAATCAAAAATAATCAATGTACTTGCTAATAGAGATTTTGATTTTGTCGTTGCAAGCATGAAACCAGAAAGTATGGGTGAAATTGCTTTGAAGCTAAAGCGGAAGGGTACGAATGTAGATAAAGTGATATTTGATATTGGAGATCCTCTCAGTAATAATTCTGCAAATAATCTAAATAAGCTTTCAGAGTTAATATATAAGTTTATCGAAAGTAAAATGCTCAAAAAGGCAGATGCTATAATTGTAACAAACAGTTATACAAAAAAATATTACACCGATGAATTTTCTATAAATGAACAAAGAATTCATATTATTCCACAAGGTGTAGATTTAAATTTGATTCAAGATGATGAATCTCCTTGTTATAAAGAAGAAACATCAATGATATATGCAGGTGGTTTTTATCCCAGATTAAGAGATTCCGCACAATTTGTTAAAGCTGTAAATCATTTAGATAGAGAACGATTAACGATAAAGTTTTATGGTTCTTCAGATTTAAATTTTGAGGTTACCAATACTAAAATTATACAAAAGGGAAAGGTGGGGCAGGATTTTCTCTTCAAGGAATTTGCTAAAGCTAATGTAATTCTTTATTTTGATAATGCGTATGGTATTCAAACATCTGGTAAAATATTCGAAATTTTAGCTCTTAATAAGCCTATTTTATTTTTATATTCTAATGAAGAGTCTCCAGTTTACATGGAGCATAAAAGTAATAAATCGATTTTATTTGTAAAAAACGATTTCCGTGAAATTTGTGAATGTTTAAGTAACATAGAAAGTTTATTAGAAAGGATTCCAAGTAGTTTAAATGATGCAGAGCAGTATTCTTGGTCTTCAAGAGCTGAGGTTTTAAAAAAAGTAATTTATCAAATATCATAAAATCTAAGGTGAATTCATTAATAACCATCTTTACGCCCACATATAATAGAGCCCATACAATACATCGAGTATGGGAAAGTTTAAAAAAACAGACATACAAACATTTTGAATGGGTAATTGTAGACGATGGCTCATCTGATGATATTGATATTGTGATGAGTGCGTTTATTAACGATGCTGATTTCCCAATTATTTATCATAAATTTAATTCCAATAGAGGAAAGCATAGGGCTATAAATAAAGGATTAAGTTTATGTAGTGGAGAGTTTTTTATCATTGCTGATTCAGACGATGCTTTTACACATGATGCATTAGAGTTTTTTATAAATTCATGGAATAATATACCTAAAAATGAAAAAAATAGTTTTTCAGGTATTAGGGCATGCTGTAATGATCAGTTTGGTAATCGAGTAAGCGATTATTTATCTATTGAGCCGTTAGACGCAACGATGGCAGATGTTTTCTACATCCATAAATTTAGAAAAGAAAGCTGGTGCATGGTTCAGACATCGATGCACCGAAAATATTTATTTCCTGAAGATCACAATGATCATTTTTATCCTGAAGGAATAATTTGGGACAAAATATCTCGCGATAAAAAATTTAGATTCTACAATAAAGCTGTAAGAATTTATTATGTTGACGCCTCAGAAACATCTATTTCAAATGGAAATGTAAAGCGAAAGGAAAAAATTTCTCGTAACCTAGAGATGAGCAATTATATGCTTAATTACCAGATTGATTATTTTAAATTCAGTCCAATTTCATTTATAAAAGGAGCAAGTATTTATTCTTTTTATGCATTCATTGACAACAGTTATTTAACTCAATTTAGAAATTTGAATAATTTAAAAGCTAAATTGCTATTTTTATTATGTAGTCCCTTAGGACTTATTCTCTCGATCATAAAGAATTAATATAAAACAAAAAATTACAAACTGTCATATTTTTTTCTTTAATCATGCAAACAATCCTTCAAAATAACGAACACCAAAATTATAATGTGCGGAATTTATCTTACCAACATACCTTACCAACAGCAGGAAATAAAAGCTAAAATCAAAAAAATTGGATATAGAGGACCTGATAATTTAGGTATTACTCAAATAGAAAAGCTTACTTTAGGTCATCTACGACTTTCTATTTTAGATTTAGACCAAAGATCAAATCAACCATTTCAATTTGAGCAATTCTATATAACTTATAATGGCGAAATATACAACTTTCAATCTATTAAAGAAGATCTTATTAAATTAGGATATTCATTTAAAACTACGAGTGATACGGAAGTCTTGGTCATAGGTTATTCTGTTTGGGGTAAAGAATTATTGAGTAAACTCAATGGTATGTTTGCATTTGCAATATACGATAGTAAAAAGGAGGAGATATTTTGTGCCAGAGACCGGTTGGGTGTAAAACCATTTTTCTATTATTGGAAAGATGGGAACATTGAAATTTGTAGTCAACTTAGTCCATTGATGAATAAAAACTTGACCATCAATCAAGAGGCAATTTCTATCTATTTGGACTGTGGTTATATACCAAGTCCTTTTAGTATTTACAATGAAATACAAAAACTACAACCAGGTTACTGTATGTACATTCACCTAAAAGAGAAAAAATTATATCTTGAAAAATATTGGGATTTACAGTCTGCGAAAGTTGATGAAAGTATCAGTTACGAAACTGCTAAAGATAAGCTTCACGAACTTATTACTGATGCGGTAAAAATAAGAATGCAAGCGGATGTTCCTCTTGGTTCTTTTCTCTCGGGTGGGATAGATTCTGCTTTGGTCTCTGCCATTGCTGCGAAATACAGTAGTCAAAAATTAAAAACGTTTACGATTGCTTTTGAAGATCCAGACTTTGATGAAAGTAAAGTGGCGGAACAATATGCAGGAATAATAAACAGCGAACATACCACAACCTTATGCACTCCGAAGGAAGTTCTGGAAATGTTGCCACATTTAATCAATGCCTATGACGAACCTTTTGCGGATAGCTCTGCTTTACCCTCATTATTATTGAACAAAGTAACTAAACAACATGTTACTGTGGCACTGTCCGGAGATGGTGGTGATGAAAGTTTTATTGGGTATAAACACATGTTGTTAGTAGAACAATTTAAAAAACTTACTGTGCTCCATTATCACTTAAGAAAAGTATTGAGTTGGATTCCAGTAAACAAATTAATGAATAAGCAGGCCGAAGCTTATAAAGGAATTTTGGGCTGTAAAAATGAAAATGAACTCATTATAAAAGTATTTGCTCAATTTGATACATTAACCAAGAAACGTAATTTTAAATGGGTAGACAAATATTATCCACAATTTAAAATTTTGTCAAAAGTTTCGCTTCAAAAAATAGCAGATTTGAATATTAAGTTATGGTTAGAAAATGACAGTAATACCAAAGTTGATAGAGCTAGCATGGCTTTTTCAGTAGAATCCAGAAGCCCATTTCTAGATTACAGGATTGTGGAGTTTGCAAGAACTTTACCTATGGAATACAGATATAAAAATGGGGTAACCAAAAAAATTTTACGTGATATATTAAAAGAATACATTCCCGAGGAAGTATTTACCCAACCCAAAAAAGGATTTGCAATACCATTAAATCATTGGATAAAAAACGAATTAAAAGACGATGTTTATGATAAATTAAATCCTTTATTTCTGGAATCAATTCCAAATTTAGATGTTAAAAAGTTTGAAAAACAAATGAAACAGCATTTTGAAGGTAAAAGGGATTATTCTTTTAACATTTGGAAGCTATATGTTTTAGCTTTATGGTTTGAAAAGTATAGTGTAACTTAAGATGAAAATTCTATTACTCATAGACTCCCTAGGCTCTGGTGGCGCCCAACGCCAAATGGTAACGCTTGCTTCTTTGTTAAAAGAGCAAGGGCAGAATGTGTCATTTTTGCTTTATGCAGATGAACCTTTTTTCCAGAATGAAGTGGAAAACTTAAATATACCTATACACCTCATACTTACCAAAAGTTATATGTCGCGGATATGGCAGGTTAGGAAATATATCCGCAATGGGAAATTTGATGCAGTTATTTCTTTTATGGACACTCCTAATTTTCTCAATAATTTTGCAGCCATAGGTGGCAAGAGCTGGAAGGTCATTACAAGTGAACGAAGTTCTCAGGAAGATTTCCTGTTATCAAGACGAGGAAAAGCCTTCGGGTGGTTCCAGCGTTTTTCAGATGTAATCGTTTGTAATTCTTACAATGCCAAGGCAATATGGGAAAAACATTACCCCCAATACAAGCACAAACTGTCGGTGATTTACAATCCCGTATTGTTGCCTAAGATAACAGAAGAATATATCCCAAAAAGAAATGGAAAAGTTAATGTGGTCATTGCTGCCTCGTATCAATATCTGAAAAACCCTTTGGGACTGATCGAAGCCATCCGATTACTTTCTAATGAAGAAAAAGAAAAGTTAAGCGTGAATTGGTATGGTAGAATTGAGGTAACAAATGGAGATACAAGAGCTTACGATGAATCTGTTTTGAAAATAAAAGAATACAAGTTAGATAATATACTTACTTTAAATGCTCCCACCAAAGACGTTTCCGCTTTAATGCATAAGGCAGATGTGGTAGCGCTTCTAAGCGAGCTGGAAGGATTACCTAATGCTATATGTGAGGGTATGAGTATTGGTAAACCCATTTTAATGACCAAAGTTTCCGATTATCAGGAATTGGTAGATAGTTCCAATGGTGTACTCTGCGACTGGGATAACCCGGACTCAATTACGAGTTCTTTGCGTTATATGATGGAACGAACAGAAAATGAAATACTGTCCATGGGTCATGCTTCACAGAAAAAAGCAAATCGCCTTTTTTCAAAAGGTATTATTTCAGAGAAATGGATAAATCTTGTTAATCATACAAAACAAAAGTATTGAAATTACAATTTTTTAGCTCTCGGAAAAAATACCAACTAAAAATTATATGAAAAAAGATAAGAAGTACAAGGTATTATTATGTTCCTCCATGGGCCACAAAGTAGTTGGAGGGATCACAAGATGGACGGGTAACGTAATGAGCCATTATAATACGAACGTGAGTGAATCTGTTGAATTACATCTGTTCAGCACAGAAACAGGCAATACCGCCGGAATGACTAATCTAAAACGCTGGAGTAATGGTTTGGTAAAATATATAGGAATGTTAAGGGCTTTAAGGCACTCGATCGCAAAGAATGAAATTAACTTGGTCCATGTTGTGTCCAGTGGTTCGTTTAGCCTCCTTAAAGACTTGGCTTTTATTTCTGTTGCTGGTAGAAAAAAAGTAAAGACTGTTGTGCATTTTCATTTTGGCCGAATACCAGAGATTTTTGAAACCAAACACTGGGAGTATAAACTACTTCACCGAATAATTGGTAAGGCTGATACTGCAATTGTAATCGATAAAAAATCATATGATACGCTTATGCATGCGGGCTACAAAAACATACGTCTTTTACCTAATCCACTTACTCCGACAGTAACAGGACTGATAGAAAAAAATAAGCATATTTTAAGAAAAGAAAGAACGCTTTTGTTTGCTGGTCAAACCATAGTGACGAAAGGAGTATATGAGCTTATCAATGCGTGTAAAACGATTCCAGACATTCATCTGAAGATGATAGGTCATGTTTTTGAAGAAATGAAAACCAATTTGTTAGCGCAGGCCGGTGAGGGACATGAAAGGTGGTTGAGCATTGCTGGCGAGCAGGATTTTGAAACTACCATAAAGGAAATGTTATCCTGCGGTGTATTTGTACTGCCTACTTATACGGAAGGTTTTCCTAATGTGATAATCGAAAGTATGGCGTGCGGCTGTCCCATTGTTACCACTAATGTCGGAGCGATTCCGGAAATGCTTGATATTGATAATGGAGACAATTATGGTTTGTGGGTTGAACCTAAAAATGCAGAAAAACTACGTGGTGCAATTTTACGTATGCTAAACGATAAAGATTTTGCTGCGCGGTGCGGTGCAAATGCGCAGAACCGGGTGAACGAAAAATACGGGATGCCCAAAATATTACAGCAGATTGAAGAAATTTGGTTAAACTCATAAGTTGCTCCTGCGACATATAGATGTAGATAATTTATCTTTCTAGTAAGAGTAAAAGCGTTATAAATATAATTAAGCATTAAATAATATTATGCAAATCCATAATAAAACCCTCCTCATCACCGGCGGCACTGGCTCATTCGGTTCGGCGGTCCTTAACCGTTTTTTACACACAGACCATTTCAAGGAAATCCGCATTTTTTCGCGCGACGAAAAAAAACAGGACGATATGCGCGTGCTGTATAAAAACGATAAGATTAAATACTACATTGGCGATGTACGCGACTATGACAGTGTAGAACCGGCGACCAGAGGAGTAGATTACATTTTTCACGCGGCTGCCCTGAAGCAGGTTCCTTCCTGCGAATTCTTCCCGATGCAGGCCGTAAAAACCAATGTGGAGGGCACGCAGAACGTCATCCGCGCCGCGGCGTACAATAAAGTAAAGAAAGTGATTTGCCTCAGTACCGACAAAGCGGCCTATCCCATCAATGCCATGGGCATTTCCAAAGCCATGATGGAAAAAGTGGCGGTGGCTGAATCAAGAAGCCTTACCGAGACGGTGGTATGCCTCACCCGATATGGAAATGTCATGGCCTCCAGGGGTTCGGTTATTCCGTTGTTTTTGAACCAGATAAAAAAAGGGGAGAAAATCACCATTACCGATCCAAACATGTCACGGTTCTTTATGTCACTGGAGGATGCGGTGGATTTAGTACTATTCGCGTTTGAAAATGCCAATCCCGGTGACCTGTTTGTAAACAAAGCACCGGCAGGCAGCATCGGCGATCTTGCGAAAGCCCTTATGGAACTTGCAGGTAAAGAAGTGCCGGTGAAGATCATCGGAACCCGTCACGGCGAAAAGCTGTATGAAACCCTTTGTACGCGTGAAGAAATGCTGCATGCGGAAGACATGGGCGAATTTTACCGTATTCCGGCTGATAACCGGGATCTTAACTATGCGAAATATTTCTCCGAAGGGGAAAGGGACATTTCCAAAATTGAAGATTACCATTCTCATAATACTGAGCAGCAGGGGGTAGAGGGTTTGAAGAAGCTTATATCTACGCTTCCAATTATTAGAAAGGAAGTGTTTGGAGAAGATGTGCTGCAGTATCCTTAGGTTAGATGTTAGATGTGAGAGGTTAGATGCTAGATGTCAGACATGAGATGTGAGATATGAGATGTGAGATGTGAGATGTCATTTCTGAAAATAAAAAAATTCTGCTGAGGCAGGTATGCGTAGTATAATATGGTGATAAAAGGTAGCCGGCATGAAGACGAAAGGGGGATCCTGACTTTTAACAATGTATTTGATGCGTCTGAAGTAAAGCGCATCTATACCATTCAGAACCACTTCACGGATTTTATCCGGGGCTGGCAGGGCCATACGCCGAACAGCGGTGGTTTGCCGCGGTTCAGGGTAGTTTTGAGATCCGTGTCATTCTATTAAATAATGCGGAAACGCCCGATCCGGAATTGCCGGAAACCTGTCACAAACTCACTTCAGCCACACTGGATTTTCTCCATGTACCTGCCGGATGTGTCACCGCGCTCCGCGCGCTTGAGGAGCACAGTAAACTGCTCGTGATGTCGGATTATGCACTGGGTGAAATCCAGGATGAAATCCGTTTTCCGCTCAGCTATTTTAACGGCGGACCACAAAAAATTTAAAAACATAGATCATGGAAATTAATAAAAAAGGAATTTTAAAAGTCGGCATTACCGGTCAGGCAGGGTTTGTGGGGAGTCACCTTTACAATATTCTCGGGTTGTATCCCGAACAGTATGAGCGCATTCATTTCGAAAGGGCGTTTTTTGAATCGGATGAAAAGTTGGATGCATTTGTAAAACAGTGCGACGTTATCGTGCATCTGGCCGCCATGAACCGTCATCCTGATGCTGAATTTATATATACCACCAATGTTTCGCTGGCACAACGCCTGGCAGATTCGCTCCAGCGTACCGGCTCTAAAGCCCATGTACTCTTTTCATCATCTTCGCAGGAGGAGCGCGATAACCTGTACGGGAAATCGAAGAAAGAAGGCCGCAGGTTACTGGCAGACTGGGCAAATGAAAACGGCGGGACTTTCACGGGAATAATCATTCCCAATGTCTTCGGACCTTTCGGAAAGCCCAACTACAACTCCTTTGTGGCTACATTCTGTCACAAGTTAACGCATAACGAAACTCCAACCATTGATGTAGACGGTGAGGTAAAACTTATCTATGTAGGCGAACTTGTGCAGGAAATCATAGATCAGATCGCAGCAGGCACCACCACGCAAGAGTATATTGTCCCATCTACAAAAACAGTAAAGGTTTCGGAGGTGCTGGCTAAGCTTGAAGAATTTAAAAGGATTTATTTTGAGGGTGGCGAGATTCCAAAACTGGAAACAGCCTTTGATTATCAACTTTTCAATACCTACCGCTCTTATATTGACCACAAAAGCCATTATCCTGTAAAATTTACCCAGCACACTGATGCGCGTGGCGCGTTTGTAGAAGTGATCAGACTTGGAATTGGCGGACAGTGCTCGTTTTCAACCACTGTGCCGGGAATCACACGCGGTAACCATTTCCACACCAGGAAAATTGAAAGGTTTGCAGTTATAAAAGGCAAGGCGTTAATCCAACTGAGGAAAATAGACTCGGATGAAGTTTTGGATTTCTATCTGGACGGTACGGAATCGGCGTATGTAGATATGCCCATCTGGTATACCCACAATATAAAGAACATTGGTGAAGAGGAATTGTATACCATATTCTGGATTAATGAGCCATTTGATCCGGAAAATGCGGATACCTACTTCCTGGAAGTGTGATTGGTGATTGGTGATTGGTGATTGGTGGTTAGTGATTGGTCATTAGTGATAGGTAATTGGTAAATTTGTCAAATCCGATAAAATGGGAACACATAAAGATCTTGATGTCTGGAAAAGTAGTGTTGAATTAGTCACCACGGTTTATCTAGTAACCAGTGAATTCCCAAAAGAAGAAATTTTTGGGTTAACCAATCAGATAAGAAGAGCCAGTGTTTCCATACCAAGTAATATCGCGGAGGGAGCAGCAAGAAACTCAGATAGGGAATTTATCCGCTTTTTGTATATCTCCTTAGGTAGTAATCAGGAGTTGGACACTCAAATTTTTGATTGCAAGAAACCTAAATTATCTTTCTGCTGATAAATACAGTTTTATCGTAAATGAAGTAGAAACAATTGGCAGGCAATTAAATGCATTAATAAAATATTTAAAAAATAAATGAACCATAGTACAGACTCGTCATTCACCAATCACCCAGCATCAGTCCCCACGGACCAATCACCAATCACCAGTCACCAACCGACCAAACTAAAAGTAATGACCGTTGTCGGTACACGACCTGAAATTATCAGATTATCACGTGTGCTTACGGCCCTGGACAGTTCTGAAGCCATAGAACATATCATCGTCCATACAGGACAGAATTACGACTACGAACTCAATCAGATATTTTTTGAAGACTTAGGCTTAAGAAAACCGGACTATTTCCTGGAAGCTGCCGGTAAGACAGCCACTGAAACCATAGGCAATATACTTATCAAGATTGATCCTTTGCTGGAAGAACTGGCACCGGACGCATTTTTGGTTCTGGGTGATACCAATTCCTGTCTTTGCGCGATTCCGGCCAAGAAAAGACAAATCCCGATCTTCCATATGGAAGCCGGAAACCGCTGCTTCGACCAGCGCGTGCCGGAGGAAACCAACCGCAAAATAGTTGACCACACCGCCGATATCAACTTAACGTACAGCGATATCGCCAGAGAATATCTTCTGAGGGAAGGCCTGCCGGCCGACCGCATCATCAAGACCGGCTCTCCCATGTTTGAGGTGCTGAACCACTATCTGCCGCAGATTGAGGCTTCGAAAGTGCTGGAAAAACTTGAGCTGGAAGAAGGAAAGTATTTTGTAATATCCTCGCACCGTGAGGAGAATATCAATTCAGAAAAGAACTTCCGCGGACTGATGGACTCGCTGAATGCCATTGCTGAAACGTATGGTTATCCCGTAATCGTGTCCACCCACCCGCGGACCAAAAATATGATTGATAAGATGCAGCTCGAAATGCATCCGCTCATTCAATTGCTGAAGCCACTGGGTTTCCATGATTATAACGCCTTGCAGATGCGTTCTTATGCCGTGCTCTCAGACTCAGGAACCATTTCTGAAGAATCATCGATACTTAATTTCCGTGCACTCAATATCCGTCAGGCTCATGAGCGGCCCGAAGCCATGGAGGAAGCCAGCGTGATGATGGTAGGCCTAAGTCCGGAAAGGATATTACAGGGTCTGATACAGGTTCAGCAGCAGCAGACCGGTGCCGAAAGAAACTACAGGCCGGTAGCAGATTACTCCATGCCGAATGTGTCAGAGAAAGTGGTGCGGATTATTATTTCATATACAGATTATATCAGGCGAACAGTTTGGTCAAAGGAAATATGATATGAATATTCTTTTCCTGACTTTAGTTGAAATCGATTCGGTAGAAGAACGGGGAATTTACCAGGATCTTTTGCGCAAATTCCGTGATGAAGGCCATTCCGTGACCGTTGTTACGCCGGTTCAGCGAAGGCGTGGGATTGCAACCAATCTGAAGAGGACTGAAGGGGTAGCAATCTTGCAAGTACGAACCCTCAATATCCAGAAAACAAATATTATCGAAAAGGGAATTGGTACGTTGGCCATCGAGTATCAATATCTCAGGGCTGTCCGAAATTTCCTTCCTGATTCCAAGTTTGACCTTGTATTGTATTCTACACCACCGATCACTTTGGTAAAGGTAATCAGTTACATCAAGAGACGAGATAATGCATTTGCCTATCTTTTATTGAAAGATATCTTTCCACAGAACGCTGTGGATATGAAAATGATGAAGAGGAAAGGAATTCTGCACCGCCAGTTTGTAAAAAAAGAAAAGAAATTGTATCGCTTATCGGACGCCATTGGCTGTATGTCTCCAGCCAACAGGCAATTCATAATACAGAATAATCCAGAACTTAACCCGTTGAAGATTGAGGTGAATCCGAATACGATCGAGCCACGATACCCTAGTTTTTCGGCCTCGGAGAAGCAGCGTATACGTTCCAAATACGGATTACCCCAGGACAGGCGAATCTTTATTTATGGGGGGAATCTGGGACTTCCGCAGGGACTCGATTTCATGCTTGATACCATCCAGGCGCTGCAGCATTCGAGAGCCTTCTTTCTAGTAGTGGGAAGTGGTACAGAATATGAGCGGATTGCACAATGGTTTACCTCGGTACAGCCAACTAATGCAAAACTCCTGAGCGCGCTTCCTAAAGAAGACTATGATGTATTACTTGCCTCGTGTGATATAGGGCTCATATTTTTGGATAAGAAATTCAAGATCCCTAATTTTCCGTCGCGCCTGCTGTCTTACCTCGAAATGCAGATGCCGGTTATCGCCGCTACCGACCCCAATACAGATATCGGCGATATCATCCAGGCAAACAATTGCGGATATAAGGTATTAGCAGGCAATCTTACAGGTATGGCCAATGCAATAGAAAAATTGGTATCAGAAGACCTCGAAACCTATAAAGAGCCATGCCGCGAGCTGCTTGAGAAGGATTACCACGTCACCCGCTCTTACGAACTCATAATTAAGCGAATGAACCATGTATAGAATCTTTTTTAAACGCCTCATTGATTTTGCTGCAGCGGCTTTAGGTCTTGCGGTACTGAGTCCGGTCCTGCTCTTGGTGGCCCTGGGTCTGGTTGCCGTCAACGCCGGCAAGCCCTTCTTTTTCCAGACGCGGCCGGGAAAGGGCGGCAAACTGTTCCGGATTATCAAGTTTAGGACAATGAACGACCGAAAAGACGCAGATGGCCAACTGCTGCCGGATGCGGAGCGGCTGACGGCGGTCGGAAGTTTTGTACGGAAAACCTCGCTTGACGAGATCCCGCAGCTGATCAATGTGCTGAAAGGCGATATGTCGATGATCGGTCCTCGGCCACTGTTGCCAGAGTACTTGCCATTGTACAGTCCGGAACAGGCGAGACGGCATGAGGTAAGGCCCGGAATTACGGGCTGGGCGCAGGTCAACGGACGCAATGCGGTAAGCTGGGAAGATAAATTCAAAATGGATGTATGGTATGTGGACCACCTCAGCTTTATGCTGGATCTTAAAATTTTAATGATGACCGTACAGAAAGTGCTGAAATCAGAAGGCATTAATACGGCCGGTCAAGCCACTACAGAACGCTTTAAAGGTAATGTGATATGATTGTGATAGGTGGCAGCGGTCACGCCAAAGTGATTGTAGATATACTGATGCTTAATGGTGTGGAAGTGGAAAGGATTGTGGACGCCAACCCCAGGTACGAGGAGATATTCGGAATTCCGGTAGAACAGATGGCTGGTAAGACCGAATTTCCAGCGTCGGTGACGACAGTAATTGCGATCGGAAGTAACAGGGTGAGAAAAAGAATTGCACAAGAGCATGCCGCAAACTATGGCAGTGCAGTTCACCCCGCGGCCACCGTCTCGTGTTATTCCACGCTTGGAGCGGGTACAGTGGTGATGGCGAATGCAGTGGTTAATCCGGATGTTATCATCGGGCTTCACTGTATTATCAATACGGGGGCAGTGGTTGACCACGACTGTGTTTTGGAAGATTTTGTTCACATCTCGCCCAAGGCTGTGCTCCCGGGGAAGGTCACGGTGCGTGAAGGCGCGCATATCGGGGCGGGTGCGGCGCTGCTTCCCGGTATTTCAGTCGGAAAGTGGGCCACCGTGGGAGCCGGTGCGGTGGTGGTGCGCGATGTGCCTGATTATGCCGTGGTGGTAGGTAATCCCGCCAAACCCATCAAATTTCACGATCCCAGTGAATATCCGGACTGAGGCCATACGGAAACAGCGTCGTTCTCCGTTTTATAAAAGATAAGTGCGGCAGAACCTGCTGTTTGCGAAGGCCGGTTCCCAACGTTCCTGGGCGAATCCGGCTTATAAATGGAGACCAACTTTGGTCTCATTAAAAACCATTAGACACCTATTAGTGAAGCCAATGGTATTTTGCTATGTTAATCTTTGTTTTTATCTATCGTAAACTCAAATTTATCTAGTCCTACCTTGTTGATAATCCGAGACTTTTGCGTAAATTCGCCCCCGTAATTATTATAGCAGTTTTTGACTACCCGCGTAGGGTGTTTACGTCTTTTTTTAATGTCAGAGTTCACCAGGCGACCTTATGTCTAAATAATAATTCCACGCTGTAAAGTGTATAACCTTTATTAACCAAAACTTCATGAAACCAAAAATATGGCTCTCCTCGCCCCACATGGGTGGCGCTGAAATAAAATATATTCAGGAAGCTTTTGACCAGAACTGGATCGCGCCGCTGGGCCCGAATGTTAATAATTTCGAGCTTGACCTCGAAAACTATCTCAACCACAATTCGAAGGTAACTGCACTCAGTTCAGGTACGTCCGCGCTTCATCTCGCGCTGATGATGTGCAATGTGAAGCGTGGTGAAGAAGTTTTCTGCCAGAGCATGACGTTTTCGGCGTCGGCCAATCCTATCACCTACGTGGGTGCCCACCCCGTGTTTATCGACAGTGAGCCTGATACGTGGAACATGTGTCCGGAGGCGCTGCGCGAAGCACTGGAAGACCGGGCAGTGCGGGGAAAGCTTCCCAAAGCCGTGATCGTGGTGCATCTCTACGGAATGCCGGCCAAGATGGATGAGATCCTGCAGGTCTGCGAAGAATACGGCGTGACCCTGCTGGAGGATGCCGCTGAAGCCTTAGGCAGCACGTACAAGTCGCAGAAATGCGGTACTTTCGGACAGATGGCAATCCTGAGTTTTAACGGCAACAAGATCATCACCACTTCGGGTGGCGGTGCGCTGGTTTCCAAATCCTTTGCCCGCAAGAAGCGCGCGATATTTCTTTCCACGCAAGCACGCGAGGATGCGCCCCACTACGAACATGCAGAGATTGGATATAACTACCGTCTGAGTAATGTGTCGGCGGGAATCGGCCGTGGCCAAATGGAAGTTCTGGATGAACGCATCGAAGCACGCCGTGCCAACCACCGCTTCTATTCGGAGCTTTTCAGTGAAATCCACGGGGTAGAAGTGCTGACGGAGCCTAACAGCGATTATTTCTCGAACCACTGGTTAAGTGCAATCACCATTAATCCCGAGGTGGCGGGTTTCTCCCGTGAAGATTTACGCATGCGTTTTGAGCGTGAGAATATCGAAAGCCGCCCGCTCTGGAAACCCATGCACATGCAGCCTGTCTTTGAGGAAGCCCATTACTTCGGGACAGATCATGTAGCTGAAAAGCTTTTCGACAACGGACTGTGCCTGCCTTCGGGCTCCAACTTAACCGACGCAGAACGTTCGCGGATCGCGCAGGTCGTGAATAAGGTATTGGTTTAAGGGGACTTTTGTTTGAAGGTTTAAAAGTTTGAGAGTTTGGGGGTCTCAGGGCTTCGAGGATTTAAGAATGGGTGTAAGCGTGTATGAGTGGTCAGGTGCAATTTTGCTTTGCGAATAAAGTCTCTTCTCAGCCGTGGCGGATTCGTGTGACAAGCGGGCAGAGCCAGGTGAAAGAGCTTTTTTAAAATCGGGCCTGATCTTTAGTGCGGTTGTCATCCCCACTGTATCAGTTGTCATCCCGACGAAGGAGGGATCTCTCCTTGAGTTGATCAGTTATTGCGCTGCCCTTGCAATTGTATCGTTTGTCATCCCGACGAAGGAGGGATCTCTTACTGACCGATCTGCAGGTTTTATGAGATTGACTCCGTCGAACCGCTTCGTTGTTTACTTCGCACCGTTGAGATTCTTCATTCCGCTGCGCTCCATTCTGAATAACAAACGCTATTCCACCAGGAACTATCTAGATTTAACAAAAGTCTTGTTGTCATCCCGACGAAGGAGGGATCTCCACTGGGCACGTCCGTTTACCCCAACCTAAAAGATAATCCGGCTGTTTTAATTTTGCGCCAAGGCGCTACTCTACGCAGAAAATCAGCAGAATGTGAAATAATTTTAATTAATTTGCAAAGATTTTAAGCGAACTAAAAGTCAATCACAATATCTGATGAAGAACCTTATCCCCGCGCTGGCTCTCCTTTTCTCTGTTCTTGCGCACGCGCAAAACTTCAAATACGGCGTCACCGGCAACTTTCACCGCGGCTCTATCGCCGGCGTGCACGATTATTCGACCGGTAAATATGGCGGCGGACTGGGATTTTTCGCGCAGTGGTCACTCGTGGAAAACGACGTTTTCGATTCGGCCTGGCTCTACCTCACCCCGCAGATCGAGTACAACATGCAGGGTGAAAACGCCAAAGCGGACCGCGATATCTACGGTCTGCAGAAATACCACCACGATTATATCGCCATGCAGGTCTATCTCAAATGGTTCTTTCACCAGGGCAACATGAAGCGCGACGTTTTCCTTTTTGCGGGTCCGCGCATCGAGTATATGGTGAGACAGGACGTTAATGTAGATCCGGCGTACGATGCGGTGTATTACCAGTACAACCTCGACGATGAGGTGAAAAAATTCGGTTATGGCGTCTCGATGGGTGTCGGGCTTAAAATAAATCAGCATCTTGAAGGTTTCCTGCGATTTGACCGCGGTTTCAGCACGGTTTACACCAAGAATACCAACAACAACACGTACAACCGGATGCTCGCGGTAGGTCTCAACTATTTTATCGACGAAAACTGGTGGTAACCGGGCAAATCACATCAAACCTTGAGCCGGTGAAAAACATTTATCTTTGTAGTTATTAATGACATCAATGAAAATATATTTTCCGGTTTTCTTCGTCCTCGCGCTGCTGGTCACTTCATGTAAACCCAAACAGAATGTGGTTTATATGTCGAACAACAATTTCGAGCAGGAGGTTTCGCAGGCGCGTTTTAGCGGGCTTCATATCCAGGAGGGCGACAAACTTCAGATTACGGTATCGGCATTCGATGAACTGGCGGTGAGGCCGTTCAACCGAAGTTCGATGGCGGGTACCGGTAATGCCGCAGAAGGTTCTGCAGGCGCGGGTACGGCTGCCGGCAGCGAATATATCGTAGGTTCCGACGGAACCATTACTTTTCCAGTGCTCGGACCGGTTTTCTGTAAAGGCATGACGAAGCAGCAACTTGAGGATGACCTTGAAAGCCGCCTTAAGCGGTACATTACCGATCCGATGGTCACCATTACGCTGACTAATTTCAATATATTTGTGCTCGGTGAGGTGAACGGTCCCGGTCTGAAGACCAGTCCGACCGAAAAACTCAATATTTTCCAGGCCATCGCACTGGCGGGCGACCTTTCTTATGACGCCAACCGTACCAATGTGAAACTCATCCGGCCTTCCGAAACTTCCGGTAAGGATGAAGTTGTATCGCTCGATCTGTCTGAAGCCTCCATCGTGAATTCGCCGTACTATTATCTGCAGCAAAACGATATTCTGTATGTAGAACCCGACCGCAACAAACAGATCGCGGTCAATTCAGATTCAGCTACCGATAAGTGGATCCGCTACGGCGGCGTGGCACTCGGTCTCATCACCCTCATTATCACACTCACCCGGTAACCCTGCGCCATGGAACTATTAGAAAATCCGGTGCCGGCACCGCGCACGAATCCGGTCAACCTCAAGAAAGAAATTGCGAAATACCTGCGGAAGTGGCCGTGGTTCCTGCTGAGTATGGTGCTCTTCTACGCCGCGGCGAAGCTATACCTCCGTTATACCGAACCGCTGTATTACTCAAAGACCTCACTCAAACTTCAGGAGTCTAAAGGGAAAAGCACCGCACTCAGTGACCTGAAAAATCTGGGTATGGGCGTGAGCGGTGACAACGAATTGCAGGGCGAAACCACCGTCGTCGTTTCCAAACCCATTTTGGGCGCTGTGGCTGAAAACCTTAATCTGGCGGTCACCTTCTACAGTATGGGCGCGATCAAGGAGGTTGAGCTTTACCGCGATTCGCCGGTTACCGGCAAGATCATCAGCATCAATCAACCCGATGCTTTTTGGGGTCAGGAAATGGTGATGTCGCCGGTAGGGAATAATTCGTACCGGTTTTCCGGCTCGAAAGACATCTTCCGCTTTGGGTCGCCGGCCAAACTTTCTTTTGGTGTCGTACAGATCGATGCAAAACCGGGTGCGCGTCTGGGGACACCGGTGAAGGTGGTATTTAAAAATCCAAAAAACGTCGTCAGTTCACTCGAAAGCCAGATCAATGTTTCTCTGCCCGAAAACAAAGGTCTCCTGATGGAACTTTCCATGGTGGGTCCGGTTCCGAAAAAATCTGAGGACATCCTGAACGAACTTTCGAAACAGTATATCATCGACGGGATCAACGATAAAAACAAGGAAGCGCAAAACAGTCAGGATTTCATCGATGAGCGTTTGGCGATCATCAGTGAGGACCTTTCGGGCATCGAAGGGCAGAAAGAAAACTTCAAAAGATCCAACCAAATCGTGGACCTCGAATCCCAGGCCAGTCTGGCATTGAGTAAAGCCGATGAGAACACGAAATCTGTCGTTACCAACTCCATGCAGCTTGACCTGGTGAATTCTGTACTTTCGGCCACGTCCGGCGACCAGTTGCTGCCTTCAGGTCTGGGTCTGAATTCTGCGGCTGAGGCCGGTATAACCGAATACAACAGCCTGCTGCTTACGCGGAACCGGCTGCTCAAGCAGGCGACCTCCGAAAACCCGTCGGTTGTGGAAATGAACAAGCAGTTGGCGGCCTTAAAGAATCTGATCCGTAAAAACCTGGTTGAAACCCGCGAAACCCTGCAGCTTCAGATCGGTCAGGCGAACGCCCAGCTGAATGTGGCGAAAGGGAATATCAGCCGGTATCCGACGCAGGAAAAGATGTTCCGCAGTATTGACCGTCAGCAGACGCTCAAAGAACAGCTTTACCTTTATCTGTTACAGAAACGCGAAGAAAACGCGATCACCCTGGCTGTCACGGCACCCAAAGCCAAGATCGTGAATCCGGCATTTACTACCGGCATTGTAGAACCCAAATACTCACAAATCCTGTACGGGTCGGTGGCCGCAGGTTTTCTGCTGCCCCTGCTTCTGTTTGTGGGTTTAAATCTGCTCGATACCAAAGTACATACGAAGCAGCATATCCTTTCCTACCTGCCCGATGCCTCCGTAATCGCTGAGATTCCCGTCAATGCGGAGGAAAACGCCATCGTGCATCCGAACGATTTCTCGGTGTTCGCCGAGTCCTTCCGTATCCTGGGGTCCAACCTTAAATTCATGCTGAAAGCCAAAGAAAAAGGCAGCGGTGGCGTCATACTCGTGACTTCGTCGGTAAAAGGGGAGGGCAAGACCACCATTTCAATGAACGTCGCCCTTACGCTGGCCGGCAAAAGCCGTGTGATCATTGTGGGCGCGGATATCCGTAATCCACAGCTGCACCGTTTTGTGAACGGTAAGAATGTGGGTTTAACCGATTACCTCGTATCCGATGAGGAAAGCGCTGAAAGCTACATCATCCCTTCGGGCATCAATGACAATCTCGACGTGCTCTTCAGCGGTCAGATCGCGCCGAACCCGAATGACCTGCTCGACATGAAGAAGTTCAACGACCTCATCACCCACCTTAAAACGACTTACGATTATGTAGTGCTCGATTCCGCGCCAGTAATGCTCGTAAGCGACACACTTCACCTCGTGGAAAATGCCGATGTGGTTTTGTACGTAGTAAAATCTGATTTTACCGAGAAAGAGATGATCGACTTCGCGGGAGGCTTCCGCCGCGAGAACCTGATAGGCAACATGGCATTTGTTCTCAACAGTGTAAAACCCGAAGACACGCGTTACGGCAACCGGTACGGTTACGGATACTACTCGTACACCACCGACGTGAAGCGGAAGTGGTGGGATTTTAGGGGAAGGGTTTGAGAGTTTGAGGGTTTGAGGGTTTGAGGGTTTGCTTTTGCTGCGCAAAAGAGATCCCGTCTCCGCCGCGGCGGATCGGGATGACAGGCGGCCGGTGACGAATTTGAAAATTTGAGAGTGTGCGGAAGAGATCCCTCCTGACGTCGGGATGACAAGGGATTTGAAAATGTGGTAATTTGAGAATGTGTTCATTTGAGAATGTGTTCATTTGAGGATTTGAAAATGTGCGGAAGAGATCCCTCCTGAGGGCGGGGATGGACCCACTAAGGTCTTACCCCGACCTTTCAACATCATTCCCGACAAGTCAAAAAATATTAAAATACAGTTCCTAAAGGCATTTTTCAGGCTTTTGTAAGAGCCTTATTCTTGGGTCGCTGCGAAAATTATCGCTATCTTAGACTCATAAACCATTTTATTTATGAGAATACTTTTATTATTTCTTTCGTTTCTTACGTTTTCATCATTTTCCAACGCTCAGACTGCAGGCTGCCTTACGGCACCGAACGGACAGTATCCTTCAGGTGTGTTTACGCCCAACTGTACCGGTTCTACCGAACTTATCGTCGATTATGCCTTTACAGGTGAATATTCGGTGGTGAAACTTACCGCGGGCGTCACGTATGAGTTCATTGCCGATCCTATTGAGGGCGATGTCGTTTTCGTGACGGTAGCTGCAGCAGACGGAAGTACGGTACTGGCTGCTGGCGCGGGTAAAGCCACGTGGACCGCGACTGCTGACGGCAATGTGCGCTTTTACACCCACCGCAATGCCAGCTGCCTCAGCAGCGACTGGGAATTTACGGCCAGACGCATCAAGTGTACCCAAATTATCCGCGACTCCTATTGTGAGCCTTCACTCAACTGCAGCGACGGCGCCGTCATCCAAAGCGTGAAACTCGCAGACCTTGAAAGTCTGTCCGGTTGCAGCAGCAACGGTTTTTCAGATTACAGTGCGAAAGCAGCCACGGTATCCCGCGGCGGAACTTACACGCTCGAGGTTAATATCGGCTATGGCTGGTTTGAGCAGTCGGTTTCCGTTTGGATTGATTATAACAAGAACTTCCTGTTCGATGCGAACGAATTCATTTATGTCGGTTCTACAGACCAGGGAACGCTGACTAAAACCATCACCATGCCTGCCAATATCGCAGACGGTGACTACCGTATGCGGGTAAGGCTTTCAACAGTTGGACCAGCGGGCGCTACGGCGGGAAAAGCCTGTGATGTGTCCGATACGTATGGCGAAACCGAAGACTATACGATCAAAGTTCAGGGAACCATGGGTGTAGGCCACAGTTCTGTCCAGGCAGTTCAGATCTACCCAAATCCGGCTAAAGACGTGGTCAATATCAATGCACAAAGTACTGTCAGCGAAATTTTGCTGGCGGACAGTATGGGCCGTCAGATCGCGCGTTTTGGCGGTAACGAGAGAATTGATGTGCGTCATCTGAAAGCCGGCATGTATCTGATGACGGTCCGCCTCAAAGACGGCACGGCCATTACAAAAAAGCTTATCAAGCAATAATCATTTAATAATTTAAGTAAAAACCGCTCCGTTTACGGGCGGTTTTTTTGTGTTTTGCAGGCAACCTGCTGTACAATGCATTTATGCACAAATGTTCGTTATTTTTATTAATTCTAAATAAAATTTAATACTTTCGCAAACTCAATATCCTGACAAATGTTTTAACCGGATATCAGTCGCGTTGTGAAAAAGTATATTCTTTATCTGTTATTTTCGTTTTTTTCTTTGTCTGTCTTTGGGCAAAATACCCTCCGTCTGGAAGTAAATGTTCTTGACGGGAAAAAATCAGCAGTGGAGGAGGCCACGGTTTCTATCCATCAAAAAACTTACTTAACCAATTCTTCCGGGCTCAGTATTTTCAATTTAGCTCCGGGCACTTACACCCTGCAGATAACCCATCCCAATTACCAGGAAAAGCAAATCAGTGTACATCTTACTAAAAATATCCAATTAGACATACAGCTTCAGTCCGAAACAAAATTGGAAGAAGTGTTTATCACCGCAAAGGAAAAAAAAGGATTAACGAGTACCTCCGTCATTGACCGAAAAGCGATGGAACATCTGCAGCCATCGAGTTTTACGGATTTGCTGGAACTGCTGCCCGGTGGTTTATCACGGGATCCTAATTTCACCTCGGCGAACAGGATTGCTTTGCGCGAAAGTGCAGGTGCCCCGAGTGACTATATTACTTCTGCACTGGGCACACAGTTTATGATGGATGACAATATTCTCAATTCAAATGCGAATCTGTTAACCTCCTCTGATCCAAGACATTTGTCAGAAAGGCCTCTTAACTTAAATTCTACACGAACGGGCGTAGATATGCGCACGATTTCAACCAATGATATTGAAAGAGTAGAAGTAATAAGGGGAATCCCGACGGCAGCGTACGGAGATTTAACGTCCGGGTTAATCAAGATTGAAAGAAAGATGGGCTTAACTCCGTTTCAGGCCCGTTTTAAAACCGATGGTTTCAGTAAACAATATTATGTTGGAAAGGGTTTTTCGATGACTGAAAACTGGCAGCTGAATGCGAATCTCGATTTGCTCGACTCCAAAAATGATCCTACGGATTCGTACGATAATTACCGGCGTATGACAGGTTCTGTCCGTTCCCGGTTACTGACCGGCCTTTGGAGCAACCCTTTGGAATGGCGGAGTACAATCGACCTTGCATCCAATATTGATACAAAAGAAATTGATCCCGATACGGGCGTTACTGCGATTGATCAGTATAAAAATACCAGCCTCAGAATAAGTTTTACCAATAATTTTGTCTATACTTTAAATCAGAATAATTTTTTCAACCGAATTGTGCTCAATACGGCTATCCGCCAGGGCTTTGACCAACTGAAGCAGTCAAAACTCATTAATTTAAGCGGACCCCGTTCACTTCCGTTATCATTTGAGGCGGGTGAAAACACAGGATTTTATCCTGCTTTGCGTTACATCTCGGATTTCGGTACAGACAGCAACCCCATTGATCTGTCGGCGGCTTTACAGGCGACCGGAAATAAGAAATCGGGCGGTTTTCAGTTTCAGTACGAAGCCGGATTAGACTTCAGATATTCTAAAAACAGAGGAAACGGTATGCAGTGGGATTTGGCCACACCACCCAACTCAGTGATGGGTTCCCGCCCGCGGACTTTTGATGACATACCCGCCTGGCAAAATGCAGCTGCTTTTGTGGGAAATGAACTTAATTACTTATTGGGTAAACATCAGTTCAATTTATACACGGGTTTGCGGCTTTCGAAACTGTTGGGTCTTGATCCCTCCTACAAAATCAGCGGTGAATCTTACCTGGAGCCCAGAGTGAATTTCCGGTATCAACTTCCTGATATCATGCTTAATGAGAAGCCTCTGGCTATTGATCTTACAGTTGGATACGGAGAATTTTACAAAACCCCCACGATGGGAATGCTTTTTCCCAATCAGAAATACTGGGATTATGCGCAGCTCAATTATTTCCACAATGATGAAAACTACCGCTATGTAAACTTCATAACTTACATTGAAAATACGGAGAATAAAGATCTTACCGCAGCAAAAAACAGTAAAAAAGAAATCAGGCTTAATTTATCGTACAGAAGGCATAATCTGTTCTTCACCTACTTTAATGAAATCCTAAACAATGGTTTCAGATCCACTTTACAGACCAGGGTTCACGAGTTCAAGCAATATGACGCGGCTTATGTAAACCACGATGACTGGAATAACGGGCCCAATCTGGCGAACATTCCTTACACCCTAAAAAAAGAATTCGGAACGTATTCTACCACAGAGAACGGAAGTGCAACTTTGAAGAGCGGGGTAGAATTTGGGTATTCTTCACCAAGATTAAAAGTCATCAATACAAGATTTACACTTACCGGCGCGTGGTTCAGAACAGAATACAGAAATACGGTTCCGGTCATTGAAAGTCCGGCCATCTCTTTGGGAGGCCAAAATTTTCCCTACTACGGGATTTATAAGAATGATCAGGGCTATATCAACGAAAGTATGAATTACAATCTAATGATTGATACTTATCTTCCACAATTGGGTTTAACGGTCTCTGCTTCTGTGCAGGGAAATCTTTATGATTATAAAAAGAGTGACCAGCGGGTACCCGAACCTGAGCATTACTACGGTCTGGATAACGTGATCCATGATTTTCAACCCTCAGACGCGCATGACGCTTACCTGCAGTGGCTGGTACGGGGTGTGAGTTCAGATCATATTTCCAGAAGGTTAACGCATACCGTTCAGGCCAATTTAAAGGTGACCAAAGTAATTTACCGTGGGATACGCTCTTCCATGTTCGTCAACAGAATCTTCAATTACCAGCATCCCTATACTTTCCTAGGCAACAGAATCTACCGAAAGGTGGGCAATACTCCTTATTTCGGAATGGAGCTAACGTACAATTTTTAACTAATTATTTAAAAATATACTACTATGAAAAAAAGATTTTTAATCTTCGGATTGCTCGCAGCAATGGCAACTACAGTAACGGTTTCCTGTTCAAGAGATGATGACGGGTTCGGAAGCGGCGCGGTAGTGGCGCAGAAAAGCAACTTAACAGTGACCCTTTCCGGAAAAGATATTTCTTCTTACAAAAATGTGGCAGTCGAGATCCAGGAGGTGAATACAGGAGCCATCACCAAATATAATTTCGTCAACCAAAGTGCACATACTTTTGACCTTCCTTACGGCTCCTACAAGGTAGTTGCAAACGGCGAGGCCATTATGGTCAGTTTAGATGAGGTGCAGGTTGGCGGAACTGCAAATGTTGATATCAATACGGCCACATCCAATGTTTTGGTCAACCTTCAGATCAAACAGTTCAGCCAGGATTTCCTTATTGAAGAGGTTTTCTTTACCGGGGTAAAAACTCCGGATAATAAGAACTACAATAACTCGCGTTATTTCAAGCTTGTCAACAATACCGACAAGGTATTATATGCGGATAATTTAATTATTTCGGGATCTGAATTTTTCACCACGGTAAAAAGAGTTATTACGCCATATAATGTGGAAGAATATTTCCCAATTTCCAATATGATGGTTCTTACAGGTTCAGGAACACAATATCCGGTGCAGCCCGGAGATTTTATTGTGGTTGCAGATAATGCTATTGATCACACAGCATCAAACGGTTTCGATCTCCGTAACGCCGATTTTGAATTTCCAAGCAGCAATCCATCTTTGGGTCATGTGGATAATCCTGCTGTTCCCAATGCGGCAGTGGTGTATACCAAAATGTCCTTCAACATGATATTCCTCTACACTACAAGCCAGGAAGCTTACGTGATTGCCCGTTTTCCGGCCGGTGAAAATCCTGCTACCTTCATACAGAATTACAAATACACCTATTCTTACACCAATTCGGCAGGGAACACAACTACTGTAAATTCTTACAAAATTCCAAATTCCTGGATCGTAGATGCGGTAAATACGAGCAGAGATGCAGATTTCCAGCATATAATTACCGGTGCTTCATTGGATGCAGGCTATACCAGTGCATCGCCAGGCTACAGCGGGAAAACTGTGAGAAGAAAAGTTTTGGGCCAAACTGCAAACGGTAAAAATATTTACAAAGACACCAATAATTCTGCTTCCGATTTCACCAGAGATTCACAGTCCAGTTTAATCAACGGAATCATAAGATAAACCAGGCTATCACCATGTTCAGTATTAAGAAATTTTTATCTCCCTGTCTGGTTGCACTCGGCTCAGCAGCTCATTCTCAAGCGGTTGACAGCAGCCTTATTTTTAAAAAAAATGTACAGCAATACAGTGAGGAACGGTTTCTTACCCAGCAGTATTTCTATAATCCGGCCAACAGGTCGGATTATAGCACTGTGTCATTTTCAGAGCTCAGCATTTCCTATCAGAACGAAAATAAGAACATTTACCGTCAGCAGTCTGGTTCCGGATCAGAAGGTTTTTCCGTCAACGCCGCATCCTATCAAAAAACAAAAAAGAATAATTTCCTCTGGGGTAATGCCGGTTACAGCAACATCAATCTGAAAAACATCAAATGGAACGAAGATTTAGACTATGAACGGGTGGCTCCATATATTTTATCCGATTCGGTAGGCGGAAACAAAAATCTTGAAGTCTATCAGTTTGGCGGGGGATACAGCAGGCAGTTCAGCAGATTCAGTTATGGTATCGAAGCCCATTATACGGCGCAGATGGCTTTCCGGAACAGAGATCCACGCAGTAAAAACACGACATCGGACCTAGTTTTAAGAGCGGGTGCGAATTACGATATTTACAAAAATTTGCAGGTAGGTGGATTCGGAGAACTGAATTTATATACCCAAACCGGTTCTGTAAATTTTGTAAGTACCGTCAATAAACCCATAATTTACCAAATGGTAGGTTTCGGATTCAGCAATAATTTTTTTAGCAGCGAATATGCTTCCGTACTGTTTGAAGAAACAGGATACCAGGTTGGCGCTCATATATCAGGCAGCAAAGGAAAAGATTTTTATATCAGGGGAAGTTTAAAAAGATCGAATAATGTAAAGGGAATTAAACCTAAAAATGCCAATAATTTTCTGGATGCAAGTGATCTTGAAAATGATCTGTATGCTATCGAAGCGGCGAAGTTCTTCAGCTTCGGTAAGCACAGAACCGGCCTTATGGTTTCGTACACCTCCGATATTCACACAGGATATGAGTTCGGGTATACCCACAATACCGAAATGATTCAGCAGATCTACAAAAGGGCTGCGTACAAACGCGAAAATTACAATTCCACAGCGAAACTCTTTTATCAGTTCACGAATGATAATTTTGTAATGACTTTAGTTCCGTTTTTTAATTACAGCGAAATAACCGACCGCAGGATCTATTCGTTTTCGGGACAAAAATATGATGCTTTCACTTTCGGCATGCATACTGCCTTTCAACTGGAACTTTCAGATAATCAGGTGCTTTCTTTTAAACCCCGGTTTTCTTTCCGGAAAGTGAATAATGCCGTCAATGCTTTGGACCTCAGTCTCCGGCCGTCCATTGCAGATTGGGTGCTGCACGATTACCGCTTTCTCACAAGCAATACATCAACTTATGGCGCCAGCGTTCGGTATGACATTAAATCAGAAAAACTACCTGCATTTTTTGTAAGCGGAGAATGGTTTGCGCAAAACATTCAGCAAAAGCACAATAATTTTGCAGGCGCAAGTTTTGGCATCACCTTTTAGACGGCTTTATATCAACAGTTAATCAGTACATTTAAAAATGAAGAAATACATCATCGCATTTGCCGTATTATCAGTTTTTTTCCTGTGGAGTTTTACGCCGAAAGTGAGCATTAGGCTATCCAACATACAGGATCCAACCATTGATGATATCGTTAAAAGCTACAAAAAGGCAATTGCAGAGTGGCCAAAACCGAATATTGACAAGGGTGTGAAATGGTCAGAATTTTCTTCTGTTAAAAGAGATTCTCTGTATTTTGAGGCACAGGACAGACCCGAGGTCATTTTGGGAAAAATGCTGTTTTTTGACCCAAAGCTTTCAAAATCGAATCAGATTTCGTGCAGTACCTGCCATGACCCCGAAATGGGTTGGACGGACAGAAGACGCGTTTCCATCGGGAACAACCATCTTTCAGGGAACCGGAATACCATTTCGCTCTTCAACATCGCGGACCGGACCACATTTTTTTGGGACGGACGGGCAAAAACACTTGAAGAGCAGGTCGCCGGACCTTTGGGTGCGCATCATGAGATGGATATGGACGTGAAATCGCTGCCCGCAAAAATCAAGAAAATCAAAGGTTACCGGCCTTTATTCAAAGACGCTTTTGGAGATGACAAAATCACCTATCCGAAAATTGTGAAAGCCATCGCCGAATTCCAGAAAACAATTAAAAGTCAGCCCAGCCGTTTCGATCAGTTCATTGACGGGAATTACAGTGCGCTTTCCGACCGCGAAATTTACGGCATGCACATATTCCGCACCAAAGCAAGATGCATGAACTGCCATAACGGTAAAAACCTTACCGATGAATCATTTCATAATATCGGTTTAACGTATTATAAAAGAGAATACGAGGATTTGGGACTCTACAGTGTAACCGGAAAGCCAGAAGATGTCGGCAAATTTAAAACCCCGCAACTCCGCGATCTCCTGTTGACAAGACCATGGATGCACAATGGTTTATTTGATGATCTGGAAGGTATTGTCAATATGTACAACAGCGGAATGCACATGATCGATCCGAAACCTGATCAAAAACTTAAAGATCCCAATTATCCGGTTACAGATTCGCTGATGCAGCCTTTAAAGCTGACAAAAGATGAAAAAAGGGCGCTCGTTCTGTTTTTAGAATCGCTTACAGGAACCAAATTCAAAATGCGCCGGCCGGAATTTCCTGTGAAGTAGCGACGATAATACGCGGTTTTTACAAGACCTGATTACAAAACTCAAGGTGTAAGGTGTAACTGAGAAAGTTAGTAAAGTAGATTGCTGATGACAGAGCGGTAATGTCGGAGTCATTGAGTTTTTAATGATGTAAAACGGTCGCATTGAAGAGTGTCTTTGCGGGGATAGTTCCTTTACTCATTATTTATTAATTGTATTTTCTGGAATCGTGATATGCTGCGCATTTGCACTGCGCTTCGCTCCGTTCTGAAACCGTAGGTTCGGCGTAGCCAATGACAAACCGCGTTGATCTGACAGCGTGGTTGTCATCCCGACGAAGGAGGGACTGCGCTCCGTTCTGAATGACATAGCGCGGTTGTCATTCCGACGAAGGAGGAATCTCCACTGACTGGTGCTCAAAGTAAGAGGTTCAATTCGATTATGCTTCTGAACTTCGTTCGCAGACCTTCAGTCTGTGTTCTGAGACCGAAGGTTCGGCGCAGCTAATGACAAAGCGCGCTCATCTGACAACAGTTGTCATTCCGACGAAGGAGGGACCTCTGACAAAGAGATTCTTAACTACGCTGCGCTCCGTTCTGAATGACATAGCGCGGTTGTCATTCCGACGAAGGAGGAATCTCCACTGACTGGTGCTCAAAGTAAGAGGTTCAATTCGATTATGCTTCTGAACTTCGTTCGCAGACCTTCAGTCTGTGTTCTGAAACCGCAGGTTCGGCGCAGCCAATGACAAAGGCGCGGGCTCGGATTAAACGACCTAGGAGTTTTTTGCGTTAAGAAAAAATGAAATTTCTCCAGAAAGCATCTTGTTAGTTTTCTTGCATAAAAATTTTCAGTGTCCGAAGCGCGGCAATCAATTGATTCGAAGAAAGGTGCATGTATCCGCGCAAGTTTGAAAATTTTCTTAGAGAAATTTCACTTTTTTAGCAAAAAGATCCAGTCTTGATTTTTTTGGTTCTTTTTTCATCAAGGAAAAAAGAACTAAAGAAAATAAGGTTTTTTGCAGAGTTTTGAAGATTAATGACATTGACTACGTAGAATTACTTCGCTGAGATTTTTCACTCCGCTTCGCTGCGTTCTGAATGACAAACGCGGCTGTCATCCCGACGAAGGAGGGATCTCTTTTTCATAAAATAATACATTTCCACATTCTTCATCGTCAGCCCAGGCGATCGCCGCAAAGGACAGATTATGAATGCAGCGAGGACGAAAAACATAACGATCTGTTTTTTTGCTACTTTTGCATTTGCAAAACACTATAAAGTCTTGAACCCAAACACCGCCATCCGCGCCGTCAACATCTCCAAACAATACCGCCTCGGCGAAGTCGGTACCGGCACCCTTACGCACGACCTGAACCGGGCCTGGGCACGCCTACGCGGTAAAGAAGACCCCTTCCTCAAGATCGGCGAAAGCAACGACCGCGCTACCAAAGGCGAAAGCGACTATGTCTGGTCGCTCAAAGACATCAACTTCGAAATTGAGAAAGGAGACGCCGTGGGCATTATCGGGCGCAACGGAGCCGGGAAATCAACCCTTTTAAAACTTTTGAGCCGCGTTACCAAACCCACGACCGGACATTTCGAAGTGCAGGGCAGGATTGCTTCTTTGCTCGAAGTGGGGACCGGCTTTAACCCTGAAATGACGGGCCGTGAAAACATCTTTCTGAACGGTGCTATTTTAGGTATGAGGCGTAACGAAATCAAAAGGAAGTTTGACGAGATTGTGGATTTTGCGGGCGTGGAGCGGTATATCGACACGCCGGTGAAACGCTATTCTTCGGGGATGTATGTGAGGCTGGCTTTTGCGGTGGCCGCGCATCTGGAATCGGAGATCCTGATCGTGGATGAGGTATTGGCTGTAGGCGACGCCGAGTTCCAGAAAAAGTGTCTGGGCAAGATGGGCGATGTGAGTAAAGGCGAGGGCAGGACGGTGCTGTTTGTGAGTCATAATCTTACAGCAGTAAAAACTTTATGTACAAAAGGTATCGTTCTAAAGAATGGAAATCTCGCTTGCAGTGGAAGTGTGAATGAGGCGCTTATTCATTATAATGGTGATAATATTAGAGAGAATATGGGCGTTAAATTCGATCAGTCCTTACAACATTTTAATTCTCCGAAATTCGCTTTAGAAGAAATTAAAATAGTTTCTAAAGATAATACGGATTTAATCCTATTAGAACAAAATACAGAATTTTTTATTCAAACAAAGTGCGTTGTTAAAACCTCTGCGGAAAGAATTCATTTATCCTTTGTTTTTAAAAATTCAGAAAACATTACGATTTTTACAAGCACAAATAGTCATGAACCATTGAAGGTAGGTGCCAATCTGGTCCGGTTTAAAATTCCGGCTAATTTTTTAAATATAGACAAGTACAGTTTAGATCTGTATGTTATCTCAAATAAAAAGCAAAGCATTTTATTTGAAGAGGATGTTTTATCGTTTACCGTTTTGCAAAAGGAACGCGAAGCGGGAGATTGGATGGAAAGGGAGCCAGGATTCATTACTACTAATTTTGAATGGCAATGATTAATTTGCTTAAAAAACATATTTTAAGTGTCCTTTATTCAGATCGATATTTAGACAATTTTCTATATACTTATTTAAAAATTTTACTTTTAAACAAAATATCGCATGAAAAATTAGGTGTATTTAAGATTAAAAATTTTCGTGATCTTGCTCCAATTAAAAAAATTTTAAATGGATACATCTACAACAGTAAAACACAGAATAACAATAGCGTAGTGGTCCCAGACTTAAGGCTTTATATGCTACGAGAGGCGATCATTCATGCAAAATCCTCGGCAGTTGTAATTAATTCTACGATTTACTACGAACCTGTCAACGATAACGAAAGGTTCAATGGAGGTTTTGTACAAGTTCATAATTCTAAAAATGCCGTTGTAAATGTTGGAAACCCGGTAGTATTCAGCGATGGCTTCTTTTTAGCAGGCAACGGGAGTCACAACTGGTATCATTGGTTAATTGAGATTTTACCAAAAATGTTTTATTATGACAGCGAATATTCGCGAAACATTTTAGTAAATCAAAGTTGTAAAGAAATACCAAGTATGGCTGAAACTTTACAAGCACTTGTAGAAAGTTATGATGTTAATATTATATACCTGGATCCTTTGAAGACCTATAGAATTAAGAAATTATATTTTATAAACGAAGTCAACAAATTAATGTATAATGAGCTTGATTTTGGGAAAGCGACTCAGCCATTGTATTATTACAGAAAAGAATCACTGGAGAAATTGTCAGAAGTTTTAAAGAATAAATATGTAACAGACTCCAAGTCAAGCGTGGAAAAGATTTACCTGCAGCGACCAAACACCCACCGTATTCCTGGCAATGAGAAGGAAATTGCAGAATTACTTGGATCAAATCGATTTTCATTTATTGATTTATCAAAATGCAGTATACATCAACAGGTTGAAATCTTTGCCAGCGCTAAGCAAATTGTCGGTACTTCCGGCGCTGCCTTCACAAATCTTTTATTTTGCAGACCCAACACCAGAATTGTCATTTTTATGCCTGATAATTACTCCTCATATCAATTTTATAAGGAAATGGGCGAACTTCTTCAGTTAGATGTTGTTTATTTATATTATAAAAATGGTAGTAATACCCATGAACACAGCGGGTTTACTGTTGACAAGAATAAATTACACCGCTTAATTGAAATGTATGAATAAACCTACTATAATTAATTACGACAAAATCGGTTCACCCGTTCTAGGCTACATCACTATTGCCGAGAACCAACGGAATGTTCCATTTGATATAAAACGGGTCTATTGGACTTACTACACCCCACAGGATGTAACTCGAGGAGGTCATGCACACTATAATCTGGAACAGGTTATTATTGCTGTTTCAGGAAAAATTACTTTCACTACTGAAGATGTAGACGGAAACAAAGAAGAATTTATCTTAGATAGTCCGGACAAGGGCTTATATATCCCGAAATTGATCTGGCGCGATATCAAGTTTTCGCACAATGCGGTCTTGCTTTGTTTGGCTTCGGAAAAATATATAGAATCAGATTATATAAGAGATTATGAAACATTTTTAAAGATCACAAATAATGAAATTTAACAATCGAAATGTTTTCATAAGTTCCTCCGTAAAAATTGGGAATAATGTTAGAATAGGAGATAGTACGGTGATTTATGATAATGTAGTTCTTGAGGATAATGTTACAATCTGTAATGATTGTGTCATTGGAGAACCACGGAATGAATATTATAGTGATGTTAATTATCAAAATCCGCCAACAATCATTGGGAAAAATTCAATGATTAGAAGTCACTCCATTATTTATGCAAACAGCACTTTTGGCGAGGGGTTTTCAACAGGACACCGTGTTACAATCAGAGAAAATTCAAAATTTGGAAAGTTTTGTAGAATTGGAACTGCAAGTGATATTCAGGGCCATGTTGAATTTGGTGATTATTGTTGGCTACACAGCAATGTGCACATCGGTCAAAAATCTACTATCGGTAATTTTGTATTCATCTATCCTTACGTGGTGTTCACCAATGATCCGCATCCGCCTTCGAATATTTGTGTTGGTCCTAAAATCGGTGATTTTTCACAGGTTGCAGTAGGAACCGTAGTGTTGCCGGGTGTGCAAATTGGAAGGCACTGTCTTATTGGAGCGCAGTCATTAGTGGGAAAAGATGTTGAAGATTATCAACTTGTTGCCGGTAATCCTGCCAAAGTTCTGAAAGATGTTAGAGATTTAAGATCAAGAGAAACAGGCAAATCACATTATCCGTGGCCATATACATTTGATAGAGGAATGCCTTGGGATGATATTGGATTTGAAAAATGGAAAAATGATAATGGATACATCAATGATTAAATTCCTCGACCTTCAAAAAATCAATCTTCAATATCAGGAAGAAATTGAGGCGAAACTTCTAGAAACCTTCCGCAGCGGTTGGTATCTCTTGGGTAATCAGGTAAAATCGTTCGAACAGAATCTCTCTCAATATATAGGCAGTCCAAATGCAATCGGCGTCGCAAACGGTTTAGATGCGTTGCGGCTTACTTTCAAAGCCTGGCTGGAACTCGGGCAATTAAAAGTAGGTGATGAAGTTATTGTCCCTGCAAATACGTATATAGCTTCCCTTTTAGCCATTACCGATAACCAGCTGAAACCGGTTTTTGCAGAACCTGCTATTGGTAACTATAACCTGGATATTTCAAAAATCGAAGCACTCATCACGCCTAAAACTAAAGCCATCATGGTAGTTCACCTCTATGGGCAAGCCTGCTGGTCAGAAGAATTGGAAGCTTTGGCAAAAAAATACGATCTGAAAATCATTGAGGACAATGCACAGGCCATAGGTGCAGAATGGAACGGCATTAAGACCGGAAATTTGGGCGATGCCGCAGGTTTCAGTTTCTATCCTGGTAAAAACCTGGGTGCGTTAGGCGATGGTGGAGCAGTGATCTGTAAAGATGCCCTTTTAGCTAAAACCATTAGAACTTTGGCCAACTATGGCTCCATAGAGAAATACATTAATAAATACCAGGGACTTAACAGTCGGCTGGATGAGATGCAGGCAGCGGTACTGGACGTCAAGCTGAAATACATTGACGCTGACAATAAGAAACGGAGAATGATTGCGGAAAAGTATATTTCATCCATTACCAACTCAAAAATTACACTGCCCAACTTGCCCGAAGATCCTGAAGCTCATGTCTGGCATCTTTTCGTCATCAGAACAGCTCAGCGCGCAAAACTCCAGCAGTATCTGCAGCAACACGAAGTGCAGACACTGATACATTATCCTGTACCTCCGCACAAACAGAAAGCATACAAGTATTATAACCATTTAAATTTCCCAATTACCGAGAAAATTCATGACGAAATTTTAAGTTTGCCTATAAGCCCGGTGATGGAAAGAGAAGAGGTAGAGCGGGTGATTTCTGTATTAAATAAATTTTGAAATGAATGGAAAATAAAACATTAGTTTCAATTTGTGTAATCTCATATAATTCTTCAGAATTTGTTTTAGAAACGCTTGAAAGCGCAAAGAGACAGAGCTATGAATATATTGAGCTCATTATTTCAGATGATGGTTCGGAGGATCATACCGTAGAACTTTGCGATCAATGGCTGAAAAACAATGGGGCTTGTTTCCATAGCACAGAACTCATAACCGTTCCTAAAAACACAGGAATTCCTGCGAATTGTAATAGAGCGGTTAAATCCGCAAAAGGAAAATGGATTAAATTGATTGCCGCTGACGATATTCTTTTAGAAAACTGTGTTAGAGATAATCTGGAATATATGCAGAGAAATGCGGAAACTAAAATTCTGTTCTCGGCGATGCAACCGTTTGTGGATGAAAATGGAAAGAGGGAATTTTTAGAGCCCGTACAGTTATCCCAGAGTTTCCTCGATTTAGATGCTGGTCAGCAGTTTATCGAAATTATATTTGGCAAGATGGAGGGTGTTGCACCCACTTTATTCATTGACAAAAAAGTTTATTTAGATTTGAATTACTATGATGAAGCATTTAAACTCGCGGAAGACTATCCCTTTTGGTTGAAATGTACCGCTAATCAACTTAGGTTTGCTTCAATGATTAAATTAACGGTGCTTTACCGTCTTCACAGTAAAAGCACAGCAGTGGCTAAAACTGAAAATGGGGTCATGTTCCAGGACAGGATTAAAATTTTTAATCAGTATCTGGACCGTATCCTGGATAATGAAAATGGTAAAACCCAATTTTCAGATTATTACAAATCTAATAATCATTCATTCATTAAGTTCTGTACAGTCTCAGAGAATATGGAGCTGTTACGAAATGTAAAGAAAACTAATAAAATTTCTGGGTTATATTATTTTCTGGTAAGAAATTACTTGCTAACGTTCTCAAAAGGAGATTGGCTGTCCAGACTAGTACGAAGTATAAATTACCGAATTTTGCTACGTCTGGAATAAAATAATTATAACTTTTTTAAATATAATGACACAACCTCTTTTCTCCATTTTAATCGCCCAGTACAACAACGGGAAATACTTTAGGGATTGCTTTGACAGCATTATCGCACAAACCTACGATAACTGGGAGGTGGTCATTGTGGATGATGGCTCTACTGACGACTCTGTCGCGGTAATGAAAAACATGATTGGAGAGGATCCGCGTTTTAAACTCGAGTTTAACGAAAAGAACGAAGGTTGCGGGTTCACCAAACGGCGCTGCACCGAACTGGCTGCAGGTGAAATCTGTGCATTTTTAGATCCGGATGATGCGATTACGAAGGAAGCGCTGAACGTAATGGTTGACGAACATGCGAAATATCCGGAGGCCGCTGCTATCTACTCACGGCCTTATTTGTGTGATGAATTTCTCAATATCGAACATGAAGTAAAATCGGAACAGGTCACAAACGGTGACCCTTATTTTTTTGATCTGGAAGGGAAACTGTTTGCATTTCTATCGTATAAAAAAAGCGTTTATGACAAGACTTTCGGGATCAGTAGTGACTTGAAACGGGCTGTAGACCGGGATTTGGTTCTTAAACTCTATGAGGTAGGTCCCTGTTTATATGTAGACAAACCTTTATACAAATACAGGATTCATGACAGAGGTATTTCTACCACTCAGAATGAAGATAAAGCCTATTATTGGTTGTGGGTTACCATAATAGATGCTGCGCGCAGAAGAAATGTAAATATTGAAAATCTTTTTATAGATAAAGCTTTAACCGGCAGAAAACAAATGGCGCTACAAAAGGAAATAGATGGTTATAATACCTCTGTAATCTTTAAGATGCTTAGAAAATTAGGACTGTTTAAAACGCTAAAAAGGTGAGAGTAGAAATTTTTACACGTTCAATGAACTGGAAACTGTATCAGCTAAGCCAAGATACGATTAAGTTGCCATATAAACGAAATCGCTGCCGCTTTACTACGGCAGACGGCTATTTTTATGACAGGATTTTAAAGAGTAAAGCAGATTTTGTAGTAAATGTTGATGAGGACGCCTTTGTAACCGATAACTCAAGACTCCAAAATTTAATCAATCTATGTATTGAAAATAATTATGTGAATTGCGGTGTACCTGACGGAGGTGTGATGAAGATCAGAAAACATAATCCTATTGTAACAAATCCTTTTTTTAACATCATCAACGTTTCAGAACTTAAAAAAGAATTTGATTTAGAACATGTTATGAGGTTTTACAGCACACACCAACAAGATTTTGAGAGACATTGCCCATCGCACTTATTGCGGTCAAAGTATGAGTACGATTTTTATGAACCTTATGTACCTTTTTTCCTATGGTTGAATACAAATTATAAGACACTATTTTTGGATGCAAATGAACATCAAGATGGCCATTCGAATGTAGTGTTGGACCACGAGGGAAGTCCCTTTTTAGTTCACTCATGGTACAGCCGTCTTTATGGTATAGATGACTTTCATACCCAAAGAATTGATAGTCTTTATAAAGAAGCGACAGATAAGAAAATGCCGAAAGAGGATACTGTATTGGATAAACTTATTATGGCTTCAGATCGATTCGGAAAGCAGTATTATGAAATTAAAGGGCGGGTTGTTGCTAAGTTGCAAAGAACTTTTTAGAATGGCAGGAAATAATCTCATCAGCATCATCATTCCTGTTTATAATGTTGCACCATTCCTAGCTCGGTGTCTTGACAGCGTAGTCAATCAGACGTACAGTAAACTAGAAATAATTTTGGTTAATGATGGCTCTACGGATTCATGCCCACGAATTTGTGATGAATATGCTGCAAAAGACAATCGTATAAAAGTTATTCACAAAGAAAATGGAGGCTTGTCCGATGCACGGAATGCAGGAATAAATGCAGCCACAGGCGAACTGATATCGTTTGTGGATAGTGACGATGTACTTTCGCAGCAATTTTTTCAAAAACTATTAGAAGCACTTGTCACATACAATGCCGATATCGCAGAGTGTGAATTTAAGAAATTCATACATGAAACTGAACTCATCTCTTGTAGCGACGAATTAAAGAATAGCTTTCAAATATTGGAAGGGGAAATAATAATGGAAGCACTCTTCAAGGGACCTTTTCATGTCATGGTGTGGAATAAGCTTTACAAGACAGCATTACTCCGTGGAAGGCTCTTCCCTCTCAATCGAATCAATGAAGATGTGTTCTGGACATACAGGATTTTTGGCGAAGCAAGTAAAACAGTTAAAATAGATGAAGAATTATACTTTTATCGTCAGCGTGAACATAGTATTATGGCCAGCACATATTCCCTAAAGCGTCTGGATAGTTTGCATGCTTATGAAGAAAAAATTGAATATTTAGAAGAGAAGTTCCCAAATCTTGTAAAGGACGTCCGAAAGACTTACTGCTTTCTACTCATGGAGAATTACATTCAATTACAGCTGCATCCTAATGTTGATCCGGAGGGTTTCCATCAGAAAACTATATTATCTAAAATTAAAAAATATAATAATCGGGATGAAATTAAAAACTGGCATTGGAAAGATGTCGTATGGTTTTACCTCTTTTTATGGTCACCTACCAGATATAGGTCTCTGCGAAAATACATGGAGAGAAAGTCTGCGAGACTGCAAAATGTAACGGCATGACAAAAGAAAGTTCGACCACATTCCGTAAAGTCATAAATCAATATCCGCATTTTAAAAGAAAGTTATTGTGGCTTTATGATTTAGCGAATGCATATTTACCTTTTATTATAGGGACACTGACACGATTTCCTGCTTATATTCAGAATAAAATGAATTCCAAAGTACTCGCAAAACCTGGCACCCTGTCGTATGCCGGTGGAGTGTTTAATCCTGGAGCACTTGTGTTAGACAATAGGAGAATTTTTCTTCTCGCAAGATCACAGGTAGTTCCCTGGTTTAAGGCCCGCGGCAAATACAGGCAATATTACTTGCAGGGGGCTCCTGTCGGATTTATATTAGAGTGTCAATCATTAAAAATTACAGAAGAATTCGTTATAACGCGGACTACAGAATTTCCAAATGATGAGAGTTACGCGATAGAGGATTTCCGGTTATTTCGCTGGAAAGGCATGAGCATGGTTAATCATAGTCTTATAATTAAAGGGAAAACAGATGGTTTTATTTATCAGGAAGCGGTACAATCCGCCCTGTCCTGCTTCGATGAAACAGAAAAATCATTTCGCTTTTGTGCATTACCAAAAGTTGACTTCCCAACGGAGAAATTTGAAAAGAACTGGATGTACAGAGAACATGGCGAGGAACTTTTGTTATTCTATTCTGTTAACCCATATAAAGTGCTGGCTTTAGAAGTTGAAGGTCAATTTGTTTTTAAGACCATCATCAACCGCCAGTTTGGGGGTAAGCTAAAGGATCCGGGAGGATTCGGCACGATGGTTTCTTACAGTACGAATCCTATCGATTTCGATGATGCACACTGGTTAATGGTTATACACCAGATAAAATACACAAGCGTGGGAAGGTGTTATTATCATTGGGCTGTACTGATTGACAATACGACTTTTTTCCCCGTAAAGATAACCTCTATACCAATTTTTTCAGGGAAGGGAGCACGCGGCCGATTGCCCGGTTATCGGTATATTTCCTCCATATTGAACGTTGAAAACGAAATCCTATTTTTTGCCGGCGAAGGAGATGTGTATGTGACTGTAACTAAAAAACCGGTCACTGAACTGAGTGATCTGTTTGTGGATATATAATAATTAAAATGAATTATCCGATTAAAATTTCTGTTATTATACCGGTCTTTAACGTCGAAAGCTTTTTACCACAATGTCTCACGTCGGTTATTAATCAAACTTATAGCAACCTGGAAATTATCTTGGTTGATGATGGCTCAACAGACCTGTCAGGCCATATTTGTGACGAATTTGCTATGAGCGATGGCAGAATAAGGGTTATCCATCAAGAAAACAGTGGAGTGTCTTCCGCCAGAAATGCTGGTATTGAACTAGCAACAGGAGAATACCTAACTTTTGTGGATAGCGACGATTGGTTAGAAGCCGATATGTACCAATGCATGGCTCAAGTCTTACAGGAAACCGAGGGTCTGGACGTGGTGATGTGCGATTTCATACTAGAAAAGACTGGGGAAAGTGAAAATATCACTGCCAATATCAGAGGAGGTAAGTATAAAAAAAAGGATATTATAAAAGAACTTTATCCGAATTTATTGGTTACTGCGGATTTAGGCCGATTACCTATTGTTGCTACGTGGAACTGTCTGTTTAAAAAAGAGTTATTGTTATTTAATAAAATCACTTTCGATGTTAGTTTAAAGTATGCCGAAGATTATCTTTTTATGGCAGAGATAATTATCTCTGCTAATTCATTTTACTATCTTAAAGATAATTTTCACTATCATTACCGCCAGTATGATGCCTCAAGATCCAAAATATATCAGGCAGATTGGTGGAATAATTTATTGAATTTAAACAGTAAACTGAAATCATTGGTTCACGAAAATAAAGACTACGATTTCAGCAACCAAGTGCAGTGGCAGCTTATCCATTCTGCGCTTTTTGTAAGTGGTGCTATATCTCGGGACCGTAGAATAAAAAATAGAAATAAAGTTATATTTTTACGAAAAGTATTTAATGATGATGCTTTAGTTGCGGCCTTTCATAATTTAAGGTATGATAAACAGCCTTTTGCGTTAAAAATGGTTCTCTACTTATTTAAGCATAAAGCAGCAGTAGGATATATGGTATCTAGAAAGTTAATCGAGACTATCTCAAAACTTAAAGACAATAGCGCCCACTAATATGTAGATTCTTTATTGATTTGTAGTGCCGAATTTTAATATGAATTAATAATGATAATCACTGTTTTTACTCCAACTTACAACAGAGCTTACATATTACACTACCTCTATGATTCATTACTAAGACAAAATAGCTTTAACTTTGAATGGCTAATTATTGATGACGGTTCCACAGATAATACGGAAAAGTTGGTGAAAGAATGGTCTGAAAAAACCACACAGTTTACCATTAGGTATCATAAAACCCAAAATAGTGGTAAACCCCGGGCGATAAATAAGGCAATCGAATTAGTACAAAGTCCATATATTATTATTGTTGATAGCGACGATTTCTTAACAGATGATGCAATAGACTTCCTTTCCGCCAAAATAAAAGAGATTGATGCGTTAAAAGAATTCGTCGGGATTGGTATTATGAGAGGGCAAAAAATGGGTATTCCTTTGGGTATTCCTTTGTTTTTAAACCGCAGTTATATCGATGCCACCAATTTAGAACGGAAAAACTATGGATTAAATTTTGACTGCAATGAATTATACAAAGTTGAAATTTTAAGGAAATTTCCTTTTACCGTTTGGGAGGGAGAGTTATTTTCGCCTGAAGAAATTGTTTTAAATGAGATGGCTTTGCATGGATATAAGGTGAGGTGGTATAATAAAGTTGGGATAATATCCGAGTATCTGAATGATGGACTTACCGTAAACGCTTTTGATTTAATTAAAAATAATCCTATGGGTTATGCAATGCTGTTTAATCATAAATTAAAATACCTACAAGCATTTACAGACAGATATGTAAGTGCTTATCTAATGGTTTGTTACTGTATATTAGGGAAAAATATCTTTTACTTAACCAAGAGCAATGATAAATTACTCACTTTTTTTGCCTTTCCCACGGGAGTGGTAGTCGCACTGCGCAGGTTGGTACAGTTTAATAAAAAGTTGTAATAATTCCTAAACAAAGATTCATTGAGAATTCTCTACATCACGAACGGCATTACCGGCTCCGGCGGACTCGAAAGGGTGCTGTCGGTAAAAGCGTCGATGTTGGTGGAGGATTTTGGGTATGAAGTGCATATCATCAGTTTAAATGAAAAAGGTGAGGACACTTTTTTTGACTTCTCACCTAAGATTATCCGCCATGATTTCGAGGTTTCAGGAAACGCCTATGTCTATTTAAAGGCTTACGTGCACGGTTTGCGGCGCACCGTCGAGCAGATACAGCCGGACATCATATCGGTCTGTGATGACGGTTTGAAAGGTTTTTTCCTACCGCGTATTCTCAAAACTAAGGTTCCGGTCATTTATGAGCGTCATGTGTCGAAACAAATCGAAGCCGGTGCCGCGCAAGGTTTCTTCCAAAATATGGTCACCAGAAGTAAGTGGGTACTGATGGAGAAAATGGCCGCAGATTTTTCAAAATTCATTGTCTTAACAGAGGGCAACAAAAAAGAATGGAAGTCGCTCAACAATCTTGAAGTCATTCCCAATCCACTGCCTTTCAGCTCTGAACCGGCTTCATCGCGACAGTTGAAAACGGTAATCTGTGTGGGTAAAATCTCCTATCAGAAAGGACAGGATTTGTTGGTTGAGATATGGAATGAGATTTGGAAAAAGTATCCTGACTGGAAGCTCGAACTGTATGGCAAAAGCGACGGAAGTTTTCTTGACACGGTAAAACTTAAAGAAAAGAACATCTATCACTACCCGCCGGTGAAAAACATACATGACAAATACCTGGAAAGTTCAGTGTACGTACTGCCGTCACGATTTGAAGGTTTCGGCATGGTCCTCATCGAGGCGATGAGCTGCGGGTTGCCGGTCGTGAGTTTCGACTGTCCGCACGGTCCGGGCGACCTCATTTCCGATGGACATGACGGCTTTCTGATTGAGAACGGCCATATCGAGTCCTTTGCCGAAAAATTAAGCCAGCTGATGCAGAATGCGGATCTCCGACAAAAATTGGGTTCTGCTGCTAGAGAAAATTCTAAAAAGTATCTCCCGGAAAAAATTGCCAGCCAGTGGGATCGGCTTTTTAAATCCCTGCTTTCTTAACCTCAACCTCAACCTCAACCTCAACCTCAACCTTAACCTTAACCTCAACCTTAACCTCAACCTCAGCCTCAATATTTTGAAAATCCTCTACCTCACCGACCAGCTCTACCTGCACGGCGGCATTGAAAAAGTGCTGATGCAGAAGGTCAATTATCTGGCGGATACCGCTGGCGATGAAGTGACCGTGCTGACTTACCAACAGCAGGGCCGGGCACCGGTGTATGAACTCAGTGCTAAAGTCAGGATGAGGGATTTAAATATCAATTATGAGATTGGCAAAAGCTATTTCAATCTTACCAACCTGATGAAAATGCCCGCTCATATTTCGGCACTGCGGAATACCATCCGGCAGGTGCAGCCCGATGTGATCGTCAGCTGCAGCTTGGGACCGGACTTTTATTTCCTGCCTTTTGTGTGCGGCAAGAGCCCGGTGATCAAAGAGTTTCATTCGTCGCGCTACTTTGGATTTCAATCACCCTCGAGAGGAAAAGCAAAATTGCTGGATAAACTAAGCTCATGGGTTGAGAAAAAGTACACGCGCCTCGTGGTCCTGAACCCGGACGAGGTGCCGTTTTATCGTTCAGGCCACATTTCGGTGATTCCCAATCCGGCAGAAATCACAGAAGTCCGTGCAGGCCTTAAAAACAGGCGGATTCTTGCGGCAGGTCGGATCTCACCGGTAAAAAACTTCGCCAATCTTATCGAAGCTTTTTCCAGGCTGAATGCGCAGTTTCCCGACTGGGAACTTCATTTCTGGGGCGAAGATTATGTGGGGACGCAGGATAAGCTGCAGGCGCAAATCGAAAGTCTAGGACTCGGAAAGCAAGTCCATTTTATGGGTGTTACGTCTAACCTTCAACATGAAATGCAGAAGTACAGCATTTATGCCATGACCTCTGAAACCGAATGTTTTCCCATGGTGCTGCTCGAATCACTGTCCGCAGGTCTGCCGGTTGTTTCGTACGACGCACCCACCGGTCCGCGGCATATCATCACTGACGGTGAGGACGGCTATGTTGTGCCTTATAAAAATTTGGATATTTTTACACAGAAATTAGAAAAGTTGATGACCGACGAAAATTTAAGACGGAAAGTGGGGGACAAAGGCCGCGAAAACGTGCAGCGTTTTCATACCAATAAAGTCATGTCGCAATGGCGGACCCTTTTTGAACAGCTTGTCACCCAGCAGAAAAACAATTAACAAACGCCCAGCCTCAACCTTAGCCTCAACCTCAACCTCAACCTCAATCTCACCCATTTGTTCGACTGGATCCCCACAAGCAGCTATACAGGCATCTACTACCATGTGATGCTTTTCATGATGTTGATCACATTGCTTCATGGCTATAGCGCGGAGTTATTCAGTACGGGTACCAAAAACTTCGCACGGGGTATGGGTTTTTTCCTGCTGGTGTTTATTATCCTCTATATGGGTACGCGACCGGTAAGTTGGGTATTCGGCGATATGCTTACGTACTCTAAATCCTATAAACTGCTGACGGGCGGGGAGAAAGCAGACGTAAAAGGTGACTTCATCTTCAATTATTTCATGATTTTCTGTGCGAAGATCATGAACGACCGTTCCTTTTTCTTTCTCTGTACCTTGCTTTATACGGTGCCGTGTTATATTTTTTCGCGCAGATACAGTGGCTCTTACTGGTACTATGTCTTTTTTATCTTTATCGGTTCCTATATGTTCTGGCCCTTTGGCACGAACGGGATCCGCAACGGTATCGGGACTTCGCTATTCATCCTGGCCCTGTGCTTTTACGACAGGAAATACCTGATGTATACGCTAATGGCACTGTCTGTCGGAATTCACAACTCACTGATCATCCCGATTGCCGGCTTTGCAGTGGCCGGTGTGTATAAAAATCCGAAACTCTATTATTATATCTGGCTCGCGGCCATCCCGCTCTCACTGATCGGCGGCGGTTTCTGGGAAAACCTGTTTGGCGGCATCGGTTTTGGCGGCGATACCAGGGCAGAAACCTACCTCACCAAGGGCAATGTGAACAATGATGTATTCGCCTACAGCGGTTTCCGGTGGGACTTCCTGTTTTATTCCTCATTTGCCGTATTTGCGGGGTGGTATTTCATCTTTAAAAAGAATATTACCGACAAATTCTATATCCACCTTTGGGGAACATACATGATTGCGAACGCCTTTTGGATCCTGGTGATCCGTGCTAATTTTTCCAACCGTTTTGCGTATCTTTCGTGGTTCCTGATGGCGCCGGTAATTGCGTATCCGCTGTTGCGCTATAAGCTTTTTCCGAACCAGTACCGGGTTATTGCGGTGGTGATTGCGGTGTATTATCTGTTTACTTATTTAATGTTTTTAAAAAGCTGAGTATGAACAAAGCATTAATTATCATTCCCTATTTCGGTACAATACCAGTTTGGTTTCAAGTTTTCTTGGATTCATGTTCTTCAGCTTTTCTAGACTTTTTGCTCATTACAGATGATACTTCATACTACCAGTTTCCTGCGAATTTTCGCGTAATCTATCAAAGTTTTGATGAATTTACTTTTTTCTTCAGAAGCCGTTTAGGCGAGGAAGTGTATTTGGCACACCCGTATAAATTATGTGATTATAAACCTACTTACGGAAAAGTATTTAGCTCGGAAATAAAAGGCTATCAGTATTGGGGCTACTGTGATATTGATTTAGTATTTGGAGATATTGATCATTTTCTCGAAAAATTTTTTGAAACAGGATTTGATAAATTTTCCAGATTAGGACATTTTTCTTTGTATAAAAATACGGATGAGAATAATTCTTTATTCAGGATGAAAACACCGAGGTGGAACTTTGGTTTTGTAAAGTCAACTACAATTCCCTGCCTTTTCGATGAAATAGCGATAAACGATATTTTCATCGAAAAAAAAAAGAATTTGATTCACAGTCATATATTTCATAATGTTAATATGAACTATAAAAATTTTGCCGTTGGTGATGGCTTGCCTAATTTTCCGACATTAATAGTAAAGAGAGGTTTTAAATTATACCTTGCAGAACTGAGAGAAGGCTGTATTTATGAAAAGGAATTTTTTTATGTACATATCCATCGAAGACCTAATTTGCCAAAGCCAGATCGATTATTAAATTATGTAATTACTGTAGATGGGTTTCTTCCTTTTGCGGATGAGAAAGAATTACTACAGCTGTTTTCCCAGTTTGGCCTGCCAGCATCAGAAAAGGAGGAGTTGGCTTTTAGAAAGAAATGTAGGAAATCTGAGTGTAAAGAGAAATTAAAGAAATTAAGGCGCGAAATCAAATTTTTTAAATTTAGAGGGATGTATAACATTCTTTTTCATTACTACCTAAGCAGACAATGACAACGTTTTATTAAGTGCTTTATTTATTTGAGATTCTCTCATTTAAAAATCTGATGTGGAAAACAATCAAAGAAATTTAAACCTGATATCGATTATCATTCCCTGCTACAATGCTGAGGCTGTCATTTCGCAGTGCTTAGACAGTATACTCGCGCAAACCTATCAAGATTATAGGGTTTTCTGCATCGATGACGGTTCTACAGATAAAACACCTGAAATATTAGCGGATTTTGCAGTAAGAGACCAGCGTATTCAAATTATTACCCAAACGAACAAAGGGATTGCGGCCGCCCGGAATGCCGGTCTCGCTGTTGCCTCCGGCGAATACATTACCTTTGTGGATGCAGACGACTGGCTGGAGCCTGATGCCCTGGAGAAAGCGCTCGGCAGCCACACCGAGGACATCATCTGCTTTTCCTACTACCGGAACTTTCGCGAAGGGCAGACAGCAAAAAGTTTAGGAATCGAAGGCGTTTTCAGCGCCGCGCATATCCAGCGCCGCATCATTGGACTGGTAGGAAAAGAACTGAAAGACATCACTTCATTTGATGCGCTGATTACCTGCTGGGGAAAAATCTACCGAAGAAGCATTATTAAAGAAGTCCGGTTCAGGGATCTTAAAGATTTCGGTACCTGGGAGGATGGTATCTTCAATGTCGAAGTTTTTGAGAACGCATCCCAGGTGCGCATTATCAACAAGCCTTACTACCATTACCGTAAAATTCCGCATTCTACCTATACCACAAGCTATAAGCCTGACCTTTACGGAAAGTGGAAAAATAAATACCAATGGATCAGTTCGTACCTGTCTGCCCATCAGAAACCGGCGGTTTACAAAGAAGCCCTGGACAACAGGATCGCGGTAACCACTTTAAACCTCGCGTTTAATGAAATGAACAGCGGCCTGAACTTTAAGCTTAAAAAAGCGAATCTTCTGCTAATCCTCACTGACACCACGTATTCGGATGCCATTGCCCGCTTCAGTCTTCGCGAGGCGCCATTTCCTTGGCCGATTTTTTATTATTTTGCAAAAAACCGTAATGCATTCGCAGTCACGCTGATGGCGGATCTTATCTACCGTTTAATCAACCGAAAAAACAATTAAACAATGGCTCGCGTTCTTCAGGTCTTCACCATTCTCAACCGCGGCGGCGCGGAAACCAATATCATGAACTACTACCGGCACATGGACCGGTCTAAAGTCCATTTTGATTTCCTCGTGCACCGTGAAGAAGAAGCCGCTTATGAAGCGGAGATCCGTCAGCTCGGCGGGCAGGTCTTTCGCCTGCCGCCGATCAATCCGTTAAAACTCCACAGCTATAAAACAGCCGTAAAAAAGTTTTTTGATCAACATTCAGACTACGACATTATCCACGGACAGAATTCCGAACTCGGTGTTTATATTTATGAAGAGGCCAAAAGACGCGGCATCCCCGTCATCATTGCCCATGCCCATAATGCACCCGCCCTGCGCGATTACGACCTTAAATTTATTTTCCGCGAATACTGGAAACGACGCATGCGCTTAAGTATCACCCATGCATTTACCTGTGGGAAGGAATCAGCGCAGTGGCTGTTTGGAAGAAAACTCGCTTCACGTGCTTTTTTAATGCCCAATGCCGTAGATACTGCACAGTTCAAATACCAGCCTTCCCTTGCCGAGCGCGTGCTGAAGGATCTTGGGAAGTGGAACCAGCTGAAACTTATCCATGTAGGGAGGTTCAACAAACAGAAAAACCACCGGTTTCTGCTTGAAATTGTAGCGGCGTTGCGAATTATTCAGCCGGATTTCCACCTTTATCTTGTTGGGGAGGGTGAACTGCTGCCTGATATCACGGCGCAGATCAAAACGCTTGGACTCGAAAACCAGGTGACGCTTTTGGGAAGCCGAAACGATATCCCGAGTCTGATCCAGGCCATGGATGTGTTTTTGTTCCCATCGTTATATGAAGGTTTACCCGTTTCACTTGTTGAAGCCCAGGCATCCGGTATCCAGTGTGTGATCTCCGACGGTATTCCGGCCGAAGCGATTCTGGTACCGGAAAATGTCACCGTAGTTTCCCTTAAAAACAGCGCCTCCAGTTGGGCTGAAAAAATTGTTCAACTCGATTTGTCAAACCGCAATGATGTCTCCGAAATCATTAAAGCGAAAGGCTATGACATTAAAGAAAACGTCGTCCAACTTCAAAATAAATACCTTGAGCTGCTTGAAAAGAATACGTAGATCGCTGTAATTCTGGGTAAAGTAATTCCAAAACCATCAACCTTAACCTTAACCTTAACCTTAACCTGAACCTCACCCTCACCCTCAACCTCAACCTCAACCTTGCCAACGCTAACCATCTTTACCCCCACCTACAACCGCGCCCACCTGCTGCCGCGACTCTATGAAAGCCTGAAAAACCAGACTTCAAATGATTTTATGTGGCTGATTATCGATGACGGATCAATAGATAATACAGAAGAAGTGGTAGCGGGTTTTAAGGCTGAAAATCGGGTGGAGATAGAATACATCCGCCAGGAAAACCAGGGCATGCACGGCGCGCACAATACCGCCTACGCGAATATAACGACCGAACTCAACACCTGCATTGATTCTGATGACCTCATGCCTCATAATGCGGTGCAGCTTATCCTCGAAAAATGGTCCGCTGTCACGGACAAACATCTTTATGCCGGACTGGTAGGACTCGATGCAGATCTGCATGGCAATCTGCTGGGTACCGCCTTTACAACCCACACCACGACCCTTGAAAATTTCTATCTGCGCGGGGGACGGGGCGACAAAAAACTCGTCTACCGTACCGAAGTGATGCAGCAGTACCCGCCTTATCCGCTTTTCGAAGGTGAGAAATACGTAGGTCTGGGATATAAGTACCTGCTGGCCGATCAGGATTATGAACTGATTACGCTCAATGAAGTGCTTGTATGGGTTGATTACCAGCAGGGTGGTTCTTCGAACAATATGTTCCGGCAATATTATAACAATCCGAAAGGATTTGCATTCATCAGAAAGCAGGGTATGGTACTCTCCAAATCCCGTAAACGCCGTTACATTGAAGCCGTTCATTACGTCGCAAGCAGCATTCTATCCTTTAACGCCCGTTTCATCAGCGAATCCCCGAAAAAAGTGCTGACACTTCTCGCAATTCTGCCCGGCATTTTACTCTGGATAGTGATCAAATTCAAAAACAGAAATAAAAGCAGCTCAAAAGAACTCTAGTTCATTAACTTCATCCACCATCCATCACCCAACACTCATCTTCCCACATCCAACACCCCTCACTCCTCCATACTCCTCAGCACCAGATCAATATACAATAGTATTTTAAGATAAAAGATCCTACCGTCAAGTTTGATATACCGCAGATACTTTTTCTTGCGGTAGCGTCGCATCGTGCGTTCGGTGACGCCGAGTAATTTGCAGACTTCGGTTTCGGGCAGAAGGTGCGTTCTGTCCAGCTGAATTTCGGCATGAAGCATTTGATGCTGGCATTCTTCAAGTGTGGTAAGCCAGTCCTGTAATTGTACTTCGCTGAAGAAGGAGAGTTTTCCCATGGTTGTGATTTTTTAGTTTTTATGGATGAGTTTTTTGTCTGGGTACCGCATGGCCGGACACAGTAAAAGTTTAAAGTAAAATGGTTAATAAAACTGTTGGAGTACGCCGGGTAATGTACTGAACCTTAGTTTGGTACCCACCGTATTGGATGAGTAAATCTAAAAGTTTTATTTGGATCACTGAAATGAATTCTGCCTTTTCCTTGCCCGTGATTTAACGGTTTTTTTATGTTAAATAGGTGATCCAGGTCATAAACTATATTTAAAATATTTATGAACCATCGAAAAATCGAATTGAGCTTATCTTATTTAATAACATTGATATAACAGAGATATGCCGAACATACCACAGACATATACCGGCGCTATAGCCGCGATATAGAGTAGCTAAATGAAATCTTAACAATTGCGGTCATTCAGTAGCTAAAAAGGAAAATTTCGGATGATTTCGGACACTGATCAGAATTTGGGATTACACCACGCTACCTTTGAATAACAAATAACCAAAAAATTTCATTATTATGGGCAAATTAAGCGACTCCCTGTTATCGGGGTCTAACGGCAGAACAGGCCGTTTAGTGGTGGCAAATGTCGCCGGAACTGAAATTTTACGCGTACGGCCGCGCAAACGCACCGCACCGCCAACCGCGAAGCAGGAATTGGTACAGACGAGAATGAAACGGAGCTACGACTTCGTCTCCTCGTATAAAACCTATGCACAAAGCTGGTTTGGTAATCCGATCGGCATGAAATCACGTTTTATACAGGCAATGACCAATGTGCTGAACGCGATGAAGATTAATTTTACGACGCTCACAATCACTTTTGCCTACGCGGAAGTCGAATTTTCACAGGGTCCGCTGCTGCCGGCAGTTCCGGTCGGACTTACAGCGGCAGCGGCCAACACCTTCACCGTGGACTGGTTCGACAATTCGGAAGGAAATCCTGCGCGCGAAGCCGATCAGCTGCAACTGCTTTATTACGCAGAAGATGAAAGAAAATCCGTGTTCCTGAGCAATGCCGCCACCCGGCTGGATGGCACTTATACGGCCTCACTCGCACCCAATCTGTCGGGTAAGACCGTGCATGTCTGGATGGCTTTCAGAGGTGACGAACCTCTTAAGGTATCAAACTCCGCCTATGTCGGCAGCATCGCAATAACCTGATCAATCCCTGCAAAAGAACTTCTGCCCAACCGCAGAAGTTTTTTGTTATCTATTCCATTTAGAAGTGCAGCTGTTCATTTGCTTTTCTACATAATAAAACCCACTGTTGAAAGTCCTTCCTACATTCAAAGAAATAAAGGATCCCTCCTTCGTCGGGATGACAACCGCTGCCGGATCGGCACACTTTGTCATTGGCTACGGCGAACCTACGGTTTCAAAACGGAACTTTGTCATTCAGAACACAGACTGAAGGTCTGCGAACGAAGTTCAGGAGCGGAGTGAAGAAACCCAGCGAAGCGGTTCGACGGAGTCAATCTCATATAACCTGCAGATCGGTCAGTAGAGATCCCTCCTGCGTCGGGAAGACAGCCGCACTAACGAACCCATCACCCGTTATCCAACACTCATCACCCAACCTCAACCACAAACCTCAACCACCAACCTCAACCACCAACCTCCAACATCCAACCCAACCTCCAAAATCCAAAATCCAAAATCCATAATCCAAAATCCTACATCCATCACCCATCACCCAACATCCAACATCCATCACCCATTATTTTAAACAGTTAATTAAACAAACTAAATTTCCTAATTTTGCCAAGTGCTGCGCGCACTCCAAACATGACGAAAATCTTCCGCATTGCCACAATTCCGTTGTCCCTTAATATCCTGCTTAACGGGCAGCTCCGGTTTTTGGCGACTTTCAGTGATATTACCGCCGTTTCAGGCGCCGGCTTCGATTTGGACAAAGTCGCGGAGCGCGAGGGTGTAAAAATACATGAGATCAGTATTGAACGGAAAATTTCAATCTTCAGGGACCTTGTTTCGCTGATCCGGCTTTACCGCTACTTCAGAAAAGAAAAGCCGGACATTATCCATTCTATTACCCCGAAAGCAGGACTGCTCTCCATGATTGCCGGAAAGTGGGCCGGCGTCCCTGTACGGATCCATACGTTTACCGGTCTCATATTTCCTTACCGGCGCGGACCGATGCGCTACTTACTGCTTTCTATGGACCGGGTCCTCTGCTGGCACGCTACCCATATCTACCCGGAAGGGCAGGGCGTAAAAGATCAGCTGCAGAATTTCCGCGTTACCGCCAAACCGCTTAAAGTACTGGCGAACGGTAACGTTAACGGCATCGATACCCTCCATTTTTCACCCGACTCGGTGACCGCGGAAGCCAAACAGACGCTCCGCGATTCCCTTCAGATCAAACCCGGGGATTTCGTCTTTCTGTTTGTGGGCCGGCTGGTGCGCGACAAAGGAATTCGGGAACTTGTGAAAGCGTTTTGCGCGCTCGAAAAGCTGCTGATTGCTGATCCGGCGCTCACGGGAGAAGGATCTGAACCGGACGATGCCCTGTCCGCTCAAGCCGAACCGCGCCTGCCCATTATTCCTAAGTTAATCCTTGTCGGACCGCTGGAACAGCATCTGAATCCGCTGCGTAAAGAAACGATGGCGCTGATCGAAAAGAATCCGAATATCATTACCACCGGTTTTCAGGATGATGTACGGCCCTATATGGCCATCAGCGATGCTTTTGTGTTCCCAAGTTACCGTGAAGGTTTCCCCAACGTCGTCTTACAGGCAGGCGCGATGGAAATGCCGGCGATCGTAACCGATATCAACGGCTGCAACGAAATCGTCCAGAACCGTGCAAATGGCCTCGTGATACCGGTTAAAGATGAAAACTCACTGCTTGCTGCGATGAATGAGATCGTGCGGGACCCCAATCTGCGGGCTACCCTCACGAAAAACCTGCGCGCCGAAATCGAGGAGAAGTACAGCCAGCAAAAGGTGTGGGAAGCGCTGAGGGAAGAGTATGAGCGGCTGGCGCCATGAACAGCAAGTTATGGGTGATAGGTGCGTTTGCTTTGCCAACGAGGTCTTTTCTCCGCCGCGGCGGATCAGGAGGACCACTGTTCACCACTCCAAATAATCTCACTCCACGTTTTTAAATCACCACATCTCCACATTTTCAGATCCCCACATTCTCAAATTTTCAAATTAACACATTCTCAAATTAGCCCTATACCGTATCCATAAAACTCTTCTCCACCTTATTGAAGATCACTGTACCCACCACCAGGATGACCAGAATGAACACGGCACTCCACAGCAGGTTGAACAGGTCAAAACTGCCGGAGCCCAGAAAAGCGTAGCGGAAACATTCGAAAATAGGGGAAAGCGGATTGAAATAGAGCAGGAAACGGTATTTCTCAGGTAACGCCGAAACCGGATAGACGACCGGTGTGATGTACATGAACAGCTGCACCCCAAATGACAGCAGGAAACTCAGGTCTTTGTATTTGGTCGTCAGCGACGAGAAGATCATGCCCACGCCCAGCGCAAACATCGCCATCAGCAGGATTAGAAATGGCGTGATCAGTACCCAGGCGTTCGGCGCTATAGTCTCTGTAAAGAATACGTAATAGAGCAGGATCAGAATGAAAATGCCAAACTGCACGGCAAATTTCATCAAAGACGAAGCGACGATGGAAAGCGGCATGATCAGTCGGGGAAAATAGACTTTGCCAAACATTCCGGCATTGGCGGTGAAGACCGTGGAGGTCTTGGTAAGGCTCTCGGAAAAGTAGTTCCACACCGTGATACCCGACAGGTAGAATAAAATCTGTGGCGTGCCGTCGGTGGACAGTTTCGCGATGTTGCCGAACAGTACCACGTATATCGCGGTGGTGAGCAGTGGCTGCACCACGAACCAGAGCGGGCCCAGGATGGTCTGTTTGTAAAAGGTAATGAAATCGCGCTTGACGAGCATCAGCAGCAAATCGCGGTACTGCCAAACCTCACGCAGGTTCAGGTCGAAAACCGACTGTTTGGAAGAGATCTGATACGTGGATTGCTTGTCTTGATTCATAGGGTGCAGGCTCTGATTTTGCGCCGCAATTTACCGATTTTCAAAATAACATTTTGGGGTGAGGCTGTGCGAGTTTCCCGGTGGGTTTTATGGATTTAGGTTGCGATCGCTGGAATTTGCGAAGTCTGCAGAATATTTCGGTTTCGCTTTTTTTGTATTTGAATGCTTTAGGTATTCCCGCTGATACCGCAGATTACGCTGAATAGTATTGAGCACAGATTCCACGGATCTCCCGGATTTGATGCTTTCTGGCGCACAAGACAGTTCCCCAGGATTATGGTCGAGCGTTTCGGCATAAAAAAAGGCGGTTTTTAATCGCCTTTTTTGTGTTTGTGTGGTTTTAATGTAGGGTCGTTTTTAGGCGCTTCCTTATTGTCGCGCTGACGTCTGTCCGGTTTGCCGGTCGATTCGGCAATCCTTTTAGGTCCTGGCTTAATTCCCATGGCTTGATATATTTAAATTAAACAAAATTGCGTGGAAGCTAAATTTGAATTTTGAAAATGTAAAAATGAGGTAATTTGAAAAATTTGAAAATTTGAAAATTTGAAAATTCAAATACTCAAAAACTCAATCTCTCCAACTCCTCAACACATCCTCAGGTCATCAAAGACTTTCCGGGGCGAGATGGTATCAGAGATAGTAATCAGTTTCACATCTTCCGGCAGCACATTGTCTTTGAGGTTCTGCAGGAAAACATTAGATTTCGCACCGAATAACCGCAGGTCCACGATCACCGCCTTCAGGTCCGCACTTGAACATATATTGAAGGCGCTTTCGGTTTCACTGGGTTTTACGATTTCGTATTTTTTCTGTTTCAGGAAATTTGAGATCCCGGAAAGTGAGTATATTTTATTATCGAGGATGAGTACTTTGCTTTTCATAACCGTCATTTTCAGGTGCTTATGCAAACAGGGTGCCTTTTCTGAAAACGCTGGTCAAACTTTTTAAGTCGGCCTGTAGGAGAGATCCAACTGAAAGCCGCCGCGGCGAGCGGAAATGGACGCAATTTGGTGAAACGGTACTTAAACGTTTAGTTTGAAACCAGTTTTTTGACGTCCTTTTTCTGGGAATAATTAATGATTTCCGAAATGTCATCCGCGGTGAATCTGCCCGATACATCTACGAAAACCAGTTCGTTACGTGATTTCACCGTGATCAGTAACTTGCGGATGGTGTCACCGTTCTGTTTCGCGCGGAAATCGATGGTTTCGGTCTCCTTCTTTACGCTCATCCATTCGGTGAAATTGTTCCGGGTAAGGTATTTCGTGAGGTCACCAAGCATTTGGGGATTTCCGTTTTCCACGGTCATCACTTTTATATCCGATATTTTTTTCACGAGGGCGCTCAGTGCTTCACTGTCGGGTTCTTCGCGCAGGGCTTTTTTTACCATGGGTTTGGCAAGAAACATCGGCACGTTCACGCTGGTGAATTTCGCGTCGCTGTAATCATGGTAGGGATTGTCGAAAAAGCCCATTTTCGGGGAACTGGAGACGATGCACGACTGCAGGATGAGAAGCGTAAAGCCCAGGAATAGGAGAGATCGTTTTTTCATGATGTAGGAGTTAATGGGTTAGGCAGAAGGCAGGAGGCAGGGAGCTGGGAGCTGGGAGCTGGAGGCGGGAGGCAGGAAGCAGGGAGCCATCGGCTACATGGCGCGGATGCTGCCGCCGCTTGAAGTTTTGATATCCGAAACTGCTTTTGGTGCACCCTTATAGCGGACCGATGCACCTGAACCCGCCTCGCCACGCAGTGAACCGGTAGTGTGCACTTTCAGGCTGGAGCCGGATGAAGCCGTCACTGCCGCTGAAGAAGTAATCAGGTCCTGCGCGTTGCAGCTCGCCGCGCTTGTCAGGTCAAAATTGGCCGTGTTGGCTTTGCCTGTAACGGTCGCGCTGGATCCGCTGGTGCCGCTGAAGGTGAAATTTTCAGTGTCGATGCCCAATCTTGCGCTGGCACCCGAGGTAAGTTTCAGCACACCCGATTTCCGGGCACTCACATCGGCATTCAGGCTCGCTCCCGAGGATACGTCGGCTACAAAACTGTCTTCCCGCACGGTGTTGACGGTCATGACAGTGGCGCCGGAGCTTACCCCCACGCTGCTGAGCCTGGGCGCTTCCACGGTGACGAGCAACTTTTTAAAATTAAGTTTGCGGTTATTCCGGTTGTCGATACCGATGTGCAGGATGCCGTTTTTCACTTCGGTCACCACGTACTGCTGCAGGTCAGCGTCGGCATCAACCGTTACACTTTGGTTATTACCCTGCGTGAAATTCACTTTCACGCCACTTGAGGCACTGATCCCAGTGAATTTTCCGACGTTGCGAACCTGTGAAGCTGAAGCTGAAGCTGATTTTTCAGGCGCTGCACTCGATTTGGAACCTGCATTTTGGGCTTCCGACACCATTTTATTCACGTCATCCATTGAAATCTTTCCATCGAGCATCATCAGTACGGTGTTGTCGCCTGAACTGATGTTTAAAAGCAGGTCGTCGAGGATTCCGTTGCTCGCATCGGTGGACAGGAACTTGATTTTGTTGTCTTTGCTGTTCACTGTGATCAGTTCCTCGTATTTCATGTTTTTGATCGAAGCAGCGATATCCGACTGTAAATTCTTAAAGCTCAGCGGCGTCATTTTCGTTTCAGAACCGGGTGTCGCAGCAGCCTCAGGTTTTTCTACGATCAGAATTTTAATGCCGTTGATCTTGCTTAAGATCGGTTTGATCTGATCGAGTTCCGAATCATTGATGTTGAGTTTATTCAGCATGCTGAACATCGGTTTGGCGATCTTTATCGAAGTTACGCCTTCTGTTTCCTGGTATTTTTCGAATAACTGGTCGAGTTTTTCTTTCTGCGCATTTACATTTAAAAAAGAAAAGAAAAGGGCGAATATAAAGAGTAGCTTTTTCATGATATTTTAATTTTTTAAGGCTTGATTCTGTTATTAAATGAACTGAGCCGGTGATTGTAAGGTTAATAGTCGCTATAGTCGCCCAGCACATCGGTCTGTGCGACGGTTTTCGAAACATTCTCGGACAGGATGCGGAAGGAATATTTGGCCACATCGATGGCTTCCTGCTCATCCTCGATCCGCTGCCCGTTGATGATCACATAACTGCTGTTGTAATCCGGCGCTGTTTCGGTATTTTTCTCTGCAGATTTTTCAGGCGCGCTGTTCTGTACATAGACAGGGCGCGTGTTCCGTTTGATCCAGCCTCTTTTGGGCAGTATTTTATCCATTATTTCGGCATCTGTGGTAACCGGACTTTCGGTTTTAAGGCTGTCGGTTTTAATGGAATCATTCTGCTGAAGGGCGGCGTACCCGATTTCAGGGTTTAGGGTTTCTTTCTGTTTAATGATTTCAGATCTCACCAGCTGATCCTGCTCACCGATCCCGGTTTCATTTGAAAATTTAAGGAAAAAACCAAGCGAAGCAAGCAGTACAACACTTGCCGCGAGCCAGTAAAACTTCGGAAAAGACGCACTTTTCTTTTCGGAGATCTTAATGACCGGTGTTTCCTCTTTTTCAGCTTGGGCCAGGAAGTCTTCGAAATCCCAGTTCATCTTCTCTTCCCTGAGCTCCTGAAAGATTTCGCTGTATTTATCCTGAGATTTGTCGGTTTTCATAATTCATCAATTGGGTGATCTGTTCCTTAATTTTCTGTCTGGCACGCATCAGGTTGACCCTTACTGCGTTTTCTTCCATGTCCAGCGTTTCCGCTATCTCTGAAATGTCGTATTCTTCTACATCTCTGAGGTGAATGACGGCTTTCTGCTTTTCGGGCAACTGCCTGATGAAACCGAGAATATGCTCTTTCATATTATTGGTTTCCATCTGATAAAGCTCGCTTCTGTGAAGCTGAAAATCTGCAAAACCCATTTTCACGTCGTGATGCTTTAACCTGTTCAGGCACTCATTCTTTACCGAGCGCATTGCATAAGATCTGATGTTTCCGAAGGTGACCAGCTCTTCTTTTTTCTGCCAGAACTTCATCATGAGGTCCTGCACCACATCCTCAGCCTCGTCACTGCTCAGCACAAATCTTTTCGCAAAACGGTACATCTCATCCTTGAGACAGAATACCGTTTCCTTAAAGATTGCATGAGTCATAGCTTAGTTTATAGGTAAGACAGTGAAGTTCGCGCTTTTGTTACATCTTTTTAAAAAAAATATTTTTAATTTTTTTTTAGGGAAGTTGAAAGCGCGGGTTTGCGCGGGGGTTTAGTTCTTTTGCCTTGATGCAAAAGAACCAAAAGATCAAGACTTGGATCTTTTTGCTAAAATTATCAATGAGTTTCTAAAATTTCCTAAACTCGGGCGGAGACAATTGGTTTTCTTCGATTGAAATGGCTTGCCGCCACTCAGACAAAGGAAATTTTTTAACGAAACTCATTGATAATTTTATAACGCAAAAATCTCCTAAGTCATTTTTCAACACCCTTAAATTCGCAAATCCTGCATGTCCTCTGTGAGTCCAGTGTTTCTCTGTGGTCAAATTGCAACCGATGTTTAGCCTCGCTTAGTGGTCTCTGTGCATCCACTTTTTCGCCGTGATTAAAGCTTTTATGGCGGCATTCAAAAAAGTATTCGGGCAGCCAAATATTTAGCCACCCGAATACTTAAATATTTAAACACTCAATAACTCTCTAGAAGAGATTGTAACTCAAGATTATTGACATGGATTTATATTCTGATGTAAACGAAATGTAATCTGCGGTAATTCCTCTATTTGTGAAAATCCTGAATTCAGCCGCAAACTTATTTAAGTAATTGTATCCTAACCCAAAAGCTAATGCAGGATCTGATGCAACATCTAAATTGTTATTTAATAAAGAAGTTGGATTGCGGTAGATCTCTATTTTTGAGTTCATAGGAACATCTGCTACGTATTGACCATTAATAAAAAATTTTGAATTGTCGCTTAGATGTATATAATAGCGTATACCAAATGGTATCTCGATGGATCTATAATCTACGGAAGTTTCAAGGTTGGCAGGAACACTGTAATTTAAATCCTGATTAACTGTATTTCTAAAATATCGATAATTTGGTTCTGCGATAACGGCCCACTTATTATTATTGAAAGGTAAAAAGTATTCGAACTCTATTCCCAACCCGAAATTTGTTTGGCTACCAAAATCTGTATGAATTGGTCCATCGGCCCGGGTGAGGTTAGATGAAGAAAAATTAACTCTGGGACGGATATTCACGTTAAATCTGTCAGATCTTTTTTGTTCGGGTTGCTGATAATCAGGGTCCAGACATCTATTCTGAGCTACAAATAAATCAACAAGTTCTTTCTCCCCATATCTAATATTCTTGAATTTTCGTTCGTTTACACTGGCACATATAAAATTTTCCTCCAACTGCATTTGGAAGTCGTTGTTATATGCAACCTTATTATGATCAATTAGGAAGGCCTTGTAAATCAGTTGCGTGATTTCGCCACTATTTAATTGGAAAAAATACCTTGTAAGATTTCCCTCGCGATATTTATAAAGACGAGCATTTCCGTCAACCATCTCTTTTAAAAACAGGGTTTCCTCTACAAATTTGGGTGCCCGCTGGGTGCTTAGACTGCTTAAAACAGAGCTTGAGCGGTCTAATTTTACATCCGCGCGTACAAACTTGGCTCCATTATATACTTTAAATTCTTTTACGTCTTTTATATCACCGGTTTTTACTTCTTCCGACTCTGAATTTTTGTACTGGAAAGATGTGGGATTTAAATCCCAGTCAACATTTTTAATCAACACTTCTGCTTTTTCACCGGCATCGTTGATGTAATAACCGTTTTCGAATTTGATTTGTGCTGCAGACCATCCACAAACGAACAGCAGTGCAAAGAGTAATTTTGTATTCATTAAAAAGATTTAGAAAGTGAAGTTTAAAAGATCCGTGACTTTTTTATCAATTTTATACACCGTTCCCTGGAAAGAAGCCATTAAAAACTTTGTGCTGATTGGTGATCGAAATGTAATAAACGCCGGTTTTACGGCGATACATAGCTATTGCCGCCACTCGAACATTGGGAATTTTTTTAAACGCGCATTGATTAAACTTTTTTAACGCAAATATCATTTTGAAGTCTCTAATTCAGATGGTACAGTGCTATAAGAATGCTTGTCAAAAAAGGTTATAGCTCAGGATGAACGAAGTGTTTTTAAAATTACTCGTGTAACCTCTGTTTTCTGGGAAAAACGACCTGTCTGTGAAAACCCTGAACTCCGCGCCAAATTTATTGTTGAAACTGTAGCCTAAACCGAATCCTGCCGCGGCTTCTACACCCGACTCAAAATCGGTCTCCAGAAATACCGAATTCTCACGTTTAATTGACGAATCAGCGCCCACCGGGATATCAAAAACATACAGTGCATTGACAAATAGCTTAGATTTGGGAGACAGATGCAGATAATACCGAATGCCGAATGGCAACTCGATGGTTTTGTAATCTACTGTGGAGTCTATCGGAGTGAAAATGTAACTATCGTTTCTGAACTGCGTTAAACTGCTTTTGTAATAGCGGTAATTGGGTTCCGCAACAATGGCCCATCTACTCTTTCCAAATGGAAGAATGTATTCAAGCTCGAGACCCAGACCAAAAGTCGTCTGGCTGCCAAAATCTGTGTCAACGTTATAACCAGCGTTTTGTGCTGTGAATGAACTGAAATTAACTCTTGGCCGGATATTCACATTGAACTGTTTGGTTTTGGTTTTTTCAGCCTCTACAAAGTCCGGGTCCAGGCAGCGGTTTTGTGCTACAAATAAGATGATCAGCGCTTTTTCCTCATGCCGGATATTGGTAAAACTACTCTGCGTGTCGGTTTTGCACGTAAAACTTTCTCTGAGCTGTTTCTGGAAATCCATATTGTACGCAACCTGGTCATTGGAAACCAAATACGGTTTGTAAATCAGCGCGATAATTTCGCCGTCGTTCATCTGGTAAAAATAACGGTTGATGCCGCCGTCGCTGTATTTGAAGAGACGCGCCTTTCCGTCTACCAGTTCTTTCAGGAAAACCGTTTCATTTTTAAAATCAGGTTCAGCTTTGTATGTCAAATCGCTTAACCGTTGGCTCGCACGGTCGATTTGTACGTTGGCGCGTACATATTTATCACCATTGTAGGCTTTGAATTCCTGCACGTCCTTGATGGTGGCGGTTTTCACTTCATTAGCTTCGGATAGTTTGTATTGGAATGAAACCGGATTGGCAATCCAATCAAGATCCCGTATCAGGACTTCTGTTTTTTCACCAGCATTGTTGATGTAATATCCGTTTTCGAATTTGATCTGTGAAGATAGAAATGCTGAAAACATCAGCATGCAGAGAAGTAAAGTTTGTTTCATGAAAGAATTTATAATGTCAAAATGTTAAAAAACGCTAAAACTAAACATTTCAAGTTATAAGTTCGTCACTTTCTTATCAATTTTATAGACCGTGCCGCGAAAACTAGCTACCAGAATATCATTTTGGTTACGGATTGAAATATCATAAACCCCGGTTTTTCGGGTATCGGAAATTAAAATAGATTCTGCAGTTAATGTATCACCCATTTTCACCGCTTTCGTAAAATTCATCGCGCAGTGCAAAGCTACTGAAGCGTCATTCGTGTTATTGCTGGAAAATGCGAGTGCTGAATCTGCCAGTGAAAACGTTATGCCCCCGTGAACAGTTCTTAAACCGTTGATCATTTCCTGTTTTACCGGCATTTCGATACGGCAGTATTTTTCGCGGACTTCGATGAGTCTGATGCCCATCCACTGTGAAAAGTGATCCTGAGCGAGCATGTATTGGGCGAGTTCGTGTGGCGACATATGTTAATTTGAGGATTTGAGAATGAGTTGGTTTGAGAATTTGAGAATTTGAAGATTTGAGGATTTGAAGATTTGAAGATTTTAGGATTTGCCGCCGCGCCGTTCTAAAAAGGTGTCTATACTGAGCGACGCCTATTTTTAATTTTCAAATTTTCAAATTTCCTCATTTTCAAATTAATTTTCTAAGCAGCGGGCTTTGCCGGTAGCGTTCTTCCTGATATTCGCTGTAAAGATCCTGTAAAGTAGTGGAGACGGTTTCAAAGCCGATTTCCTTTCCCCACGCCAATAATCCTTTCGGATAGTTTACACCTTTCTGCATCGCCATTTCGAGGTCTTCGTCACTCGCAATGCCGAGTCTTTTGGCTTCCACCGCTTCGTTGATGAGCATCGAGATAATTCTTAAAAATATTTCTTCGTAAAGCTTATCATCTTTGAGATCTTGAATCCTGGCTCCTGGCTCTTGGCTCTCGGTTCTCGGCTCTTGGCTCCTGGCGCTTGGCTCCCGGCTCTGCGCAGAATAATCATAAAACCCTTTTCCGGTCTTCCTTCCGAGCAGTTTCGCCTCGCTCATCCGTTGCTGCAGCAGGCTTGGTTTGTATTTAGGGTCGTAAAAATAATCCTGATAAACAGTTTTGGTGACCGAAAAATTAACGTCGATTCCAATAAGGTCCATCAGCTCAAAAGGACCCATTTTGAAATTGCCCAAAGAGCGCATCGCGTCATCAACCTGTTCCGGCGTGGCGATATTTTCTTCAACAATCCTTAAAGCTTCGCCATAAAAAGGCCTTGCAATACGGTTTACGATGAATCCGGGAACATCTTTGGCTATCACCGGTGTTTTGCTCCAACTTTCCATTAAAGCATAGATCTCCTGAGCTAAATTGTCTTTGGTCAAAAGTCCCGGAATCACTTCCACCAAAGGCATTAGCGGTGCCGGATTGAAAAAATGGATACCGATAAAACGCCCGGGATTTTTGAGTTCGGCCTGAAGTGACGTGATTGAAATCGAAGAAGTGTTACTTGAAATAATACAATCCTCTGATACAATTTCTTCTAATTGCTGAAAGACTTTTGTTTTAATTTCCTTATTCTCGATGATGGCTTCAATGACCAGATTGCAGTCTTTAAAATCTGAAAGTTCCGTGCTCGGATTTATATTTCCGAAGATTTCCTGACTTTTCTGCGCTGAAATTTTGTCTTTCGCAACCAGTTTATCCAGCGTTGTCTGTAGATTTACCAAAGATTTTTCGGTTTGTGCACTGTTTGCATCGTAAAGAAAAACTTCGCAACCGGAAGTTGCCGCAACCTGTGCAATGCCGATTCCCATGGTGCCGGAGCCGATGATTCCTACCTTGGAGATTTGAGATTTGAGATTTGAGATTTGAGATTCCACCCGCTTCTTGGTTCTTGGTTCTTGCATCTTTTGTCTATTTCCCCTGATAATTCGGTTTTCTTTTCGCTAAAAACGCCGTCACGCCTTCCATGAAATCTTCAGATTCGGCCGCTTCCTGCTGCAGGATTCCTTCAACGTCAAGCTGCTGCTTCAGCGTATTGTCATACGACTCATTAAAAGCTTTTTTTGTTAATGAAATGGCTTTTGTTGGCAGGTTTGAAAGCGTAGTGAGTACCTCCATCGATTCAGCTGCAAAATTTTCGTCTTTAAAAACATCTGCAATAAAGCCCATGCTTTTAGCTTCTGAAGCCGGAATTTTCTTTCCTGTAAAAGCCAGATAATTCGCCTGCTGACGCGACATGATTTTCGGCAACCAATAGGTTCCGCCTGTGTCCGGAATGAGTCCAATATTTACAAACGCCTGTGAAAAATAAGACGATTCTGTCGCCAGTGTGATGTCGCAGATCAGGGCCAGCATGGCGCCGGCGCCCACCGCAGGACCGTTCACCAACGAAACCACAGGCTTTCGGCAGGCTGCGATTTCCTTTACCAGCGGATTGTAATAATCGATCACCATCCGCTGTATAATTCTTTCGTCTTTGGTGTCGCCCAGTGAAAGCGCTTCTTTAAGGTTTTGTCCGGAACAGAAGGCTTTACCGCGACCCGAAATGGCGATGCAGCGCACCTCAGGGTTTCGGCTACTCTCTTTCACGAATGTGCGCAACTCTGAAAGCAGGGTTTTGTTGAGGCTGTTAAAGGTTTCGGGCTGATTGAGGTAGGCGATCTGAAGTCGGCCGTCAAGATGCAGTTCAATGTCGATTTGGGTATACATGGGTTCTAATTTGAAAATTTGAAAATGGGTTAATTTGAAAATGAGCTAATTTGAAAATTTGAAAATTTGTTGATTTGATGATTTAGACAGGTGTTTTTAACAAAGATAAAGATTCAAGTCTGATTTGAACTTAGAAAATAGCGTCGCGAATCATTTCCAAATGAACACCTATTCAAATTCCCAAAGCTCATGTCATCTCGGGCGCAGGGAAGTACTCTCACTTTTTCAAATTCTCACATTCTCATATTTCCAAATTCTCAAATTCTCAAATTCTCAAATTCTCAAATTTTCAAATTCTCAAATTTCCCTAATGACATTTAAAGTAATCGAAAGGCTCGAGGCAGTCGTTGCACTGGTAGCTGGCTTTGCAGAGTGTAGAGCCGAAACGGCTGATCTGTTTAGTGTTTTCTGAGCCGCAGCGCGGACATTTTTTTGCAATATTCAAATGATCAGCGTGATTTCCTTTTTCGGGGGGCGTAATTCCATAAACGCGCAGTTTTTCGCGTGCTTCATCGGTAATCCAGTCGGTGGTCCAAACCGGAGCGATTTTAGTGATGACCTTAGCGGAAATTCCGTTTGCTTTAAAAAGTTTGGTGATGTCTTCCTCAATATTAAACATCGCCGGACAGGCAGAATACGTAGGCGTAATCACGATTTCAGCCTCGTTTTCAGCAACCATTTTCGCCTCGCGAACGATGCCCAGCTCAACGATATTGATCACCGGGATTTCGGGATCAGGAATTTGCGATAAAAGGCCGAGTAAGTCCTGCATTGGTTAATTTGAAAATTTGAAAATTTGGAAATGTGGTAATTTGAAAATTTGGAAATTTGAAAATGTGGCTATTGGCCGGGTTTTGAAAGTTTTTAGGAGGTTCAGTTTTCAAATTAGCACATTGGTTTACCACACGCAATTAGGATATGTCCGCTGCATATACTGCAGTTCACACAAAATGTAGCCGAAATATTCGGTGTGGTAACCTGTTCTCGAGCCTTTCTGCATAAACTGGCTCTCTGGAGTTTCAATGCCAAAGTTTCCGAAATCTTCTCTGATGACCTGATGCCAGATATCTTTTAGAAAACCGGCAGCAGGAACTACATCAAGCGCTGCCAATTCGCTTTCGCCCGGAGTTTCGGCAAACATTCCGCCCGTATACTCCCAAAGGTTATCCACCGCGTTTTTCACCCGTGACTTGCTTTCTTCGGTTCCGCCGGCGAACATTTTAATCCACGTGGAAGTGTGTGTATAATGATAGTTTACTTCTTTTAAAGATTTTTCCGCGATCGCGGCAAGCTGTTCATCGCTACTCTTCATCAGTTCTGTGTACAGAATCTTCTGGTAAACAGCGAAGAAATAGACTTTGAGAAGCGTGTTGGCATAATCTCCGTTCGGAAGTTCGGCCAGCTGACAGTTCAGATATTCTTTTTCAAGCCTAAGGAAAGCGAGATCGTCTTCGGTTTTCCCTTGATCCTGAATCTGCGCTGCGTATTTGTAGAGATTATTGCTTTGCCCCAGATAATCAAGCGCGATATTGGTAAGCGCGATGTCTTCTTCCAGATACGGACCCTGGCCGGTAAGTTCGCCCAGTCTTTGCCCGAAAATCAGGGTGTCATCGGCAAGTTTTAAGATATAATTAAATAGTGGATTCATTTTTTTTATTTTAAGAGCCAAGAGCCAAGAGCCAAGAGCCAAGAGTCGAGAGCCGAGAGGCAAGAGTCAAGAACCAAGAACCAAGAACCAAGAGTCAAGAGCCAAGATTCAAGAGTCAAGAGCCGAGAGTCAAGAGCCAGGATTCAAGAATTAAGAACGTGGGAGAGGACCTGTTTCTTGACTCTTGGATCCTGGTTCTACCAGTCTTTTCCTACATGTTTTTCACATCGTTCGGGATCTGGTAAAAAGTAGGGTGGCGGTATAGTTTATCATCGGCCGGATCGAAGAATGCTTCTTTATCCACGCCTTCAGAAGTCACCAGATATTTGCTCGGAACCACCCAAATTGATGTGCCTTCCATTCTTCTCGTGTAGACGTCGCGTGCAGCCTGAAGCGCCATTTCGGCGGTCGGTGCCTGCACTGTTCCCGCGTGTTTGTGGGATAATCCGGGTTTTGTCTGGATGAAAACTTCCCACATATCTAAGTTGCTCATTAAGATTAAAATTTATGGTTTTAAAGATAAATATTTTTAGTGAATCTTTTCGCCGCCGATGTAGACGTGCGACGCTCTGAGGCTTCCCTGCTGATACAACACGTTCTGGAAATTGTCGGTTTTAAAAGTGACAAAATCGGCTTTCTTTCCTTTTTCGAGTCTTCCCCGGTCTTCTAGATTCAATGCGAAGGCCGACCGGAACGTAATTCCAGCCAAAACTTCAGCGGTTGAAAGTTTTTCAAATGTGGCTAAGATTGAAGCTTGTGTGATTAAATTTCCCATCGGTGCCGAACCCGGATTCCAGTCAGTGGCAATGGCCAGAATTCCATCGGCATCGAGAATTTTTCTCGCCGGTGTGAACTTTTCGCCCAGGCCCAAACTCGCACCGGGAAGCGCGACTGCGACCGTGTCAGATTTTGCGAGATATTCTATATCTTCATCAACCGTAGCTTCTAAATGATCGGCAGATTTCGCACCGACTTCCACGGCAATGCGCGAACTTCCGGAGGTGAACTGATCTGCATGAACCGTCAATTGAAAGCCCATTTCTTTGGCTTTCAACAGGAAGTTATTGCTTTCTTCGGGCAAAAAAGCTGATTTTTCGATGAAAATATCCGCTCTTTCAGCGAGATTTTCAGCTTTAACTTTAGGTAAAATCTCTTCGAGAATATAATTGAGATATTCTTCAGAAGTGCCTTCAAAATCGCGCGGTTTCAGATGCGCGGAAAGACAGGTCGGAACCAAAGTGGCTTTTGTCATGGTCTGCGCTTTTTTGATGACGCGCAGTATTTTAAGCTCATTTTCCACATCCAAACCATAACCGGATTTTATTTCAATCGTCGTGATTCCCTGAGAAATAAGTGTATTGATTCTTTCTAAAGTAGTTTTCAAAAGCTCTTGTTCGGACGCATTTCGTGTGTGCTGCACAGAACTCCAGATGCCACCGCCGCTTTCGGCGATTTCAAGATAGGTTTTGCCGGCGTTCCGCATCGCGAAATCATTCGCACGGTTTCCGCCGAAAACGATGTGCGTGTGACAATCGGTAAATGCAGGTAGACAAACCTGTTCACCTTCAATTTTGTCAATGTCAGCCTCAGGAAATTCTGTTTTTAAATCATTAAAATCCTGAACTTTTTGAATAATTCCGTTTTCGAGAAGAATTCCCCCGTTTTTAATGATCTCCAGCTGCTCATCGGAAAGTTTTCCTCTTAACGGTAGATTAGCTAAAGTGATTATCTGTTTGAACGGACCGATTAATTTCATGTAAATTTTTAATTTAAATTCTTACGACCAGCTTTGAATGCTAATTTAAACGCTTTTTTTCAAATGGCTGAAAACCATTTTCGAAAGTGGAATGAACATAAAACCCGCGATTATAAACGTGATAAATGCTTTCTGTAAACCGAAAGCGTGCGCCAGATAACCAATCAGCGGCGGACCCAGAAACATACCAACGGTAGAGTAGGTGCTGATAATCGACATCACGATGGCTATAGAATATTTTTTCGATTTCCCGGCCAAAATGAAGGTCATCGGATACAGGCCTGAAATCCCGAAACCGATCATGCAGAAACCGAGGAGGACCGGATAAAGCGTCGGGAAAACTACGGCGATCAGCACGCCCAGCATCACCATCAGCGAGCCTGTGATGTAGAGTTTCTGCATCCCGAAACGTTCCATCAGTTTATCGATCGTCAGCCTCGAAGCCGTCATGCAGATCATCAGAAGCAAATAACCATAGGTGAAAACTTCCTGTTTGACCACTTCTTTGAGATAAACGCCGTTCCAGTCGTACATGCCGCCCTCACAGATGGCCGCAAAAAAGACCATGAAACCTAATAACGTAATGTATTTTGAAGGTTTTCCGAGTTTGAATTTCGCACCCACTTTTGCCCTGTCATTTTTAATCAGAAACGGAAACATGCTCAGTATAATTAAGCAGCCAAATATCGCTATGAAGAGGAAATGCCAGAAAATGGAGATGTTATATTTAAGCATTACCGTTGAGAAAAGCACGCCCAAAATACCGCCGATGCTCCAAACTCCATGGAATGAACCCACGATTTTCTTCTCAAATTTTTCCTGAATCGCAAGCGACTGCGTGTTGATGGCAATATTAATAATCCTCAGAGCAACAGAAAAAAGCACGAGTGCGATGGCAATGCCGAAGATCGAGAGATTCCAGCTCAATGAAAAAAGTGAAATCAGGAAGGCTACACTCGCTATCTGCAACGGAGTTCGGCTGTCAAATTTCGCGACAAGCCAGCCCGAAAGCGGAATGCCGATGATGGCGCTTGCGGGCATGATCATCAGCAGGTTTCCCAAGTCTTCTTCGGACAAATTGTAGTTGGTTTTTAGTGTCGGAATCCTTGAAGCCCATGAAGAAAAGCAGATTCCCGATAACAAAAAGTACGCTGACAAAGCGATTCTTTGTTTTTGAGGTGTTGAAAGCATATCTGCGCAAATTTACGAATTTAGAAACCGCAATGCCGAAGCCGGCATGAACAATTTCGTGCGTTCAAATATTGCTGCTTTAGTTTCGGTATCTGCCTTAAATTTTCCTTTCCAAAATTTCTATCTTTGACTAAATTTAAATAAATGCCCGATTTTTTACGTCCAGACAAGGATAATTTCACGGATGACGAGCTGATGCAGGAGGAGAAGATCCGGCCGCAGAGTTTTCAGGATTTTGCGGGTCAGCGCAAGACTTTGGATAATCTTGAAGTTTTCGTGGCGGCGGCAAAAAACCGCGGTGGCGCGCTGGATCATGTGTTGCTGCACGGTCCGCCGGGATTGGGAAAGACCACTTTAGCCAATATCATCGCGAATGAGCTGGGTGTGGGCTGCAAGATAACGTCGGGTCCGGTTCTCGACAAGCCGGGAAGCCTAGCTGGTTTGCTCACCAATCTGGAAGAAAACGACGTGCTTTTTATCGATGAGATTCACCGGCTTTCGCCTATTGTGGAAGAATATCTCTATTCGGCGATGGAAGATTACAAGATCGACATTATGCTGGAGACCGGCCCGAATGCGCGTTCTGTTCAGATTGGTTTGAATCCTTTTACTTTAGTTGGCGCCACCACGCGTTCGGGGATGCTCACCAAACCGATGCTCGCGAGATTCGGGATACAATCCAGATTAGAATATTATACAGTCGAACTTCTCGGCATCATCATCGAGCGAAGTGCCCGTGTTTTGGGAGTGAAAATCTACGAAGATGCCGCCCTCGAGATTGCGCGCCGAAGCCGCGGTACACCGAGAATTGCTAATGCCTTACTGCGAAGAGTGCGGGATTTTGCTGAAATAAAAGGCAACGGAGAAATAGAGATCGGCATCACCAAATTTGCATTGAATTCTTTGAATGTCGATGAATTCGGCCTTGATGACATGGATAATAAGATCATGCGCGTGATGATCGAAAACTTCCGCGGAAAACCTGTCGGAATTTCGGCTTTGGCCACATCGATCGGTGAAAATCCTGAAACGCTGGAAGAGGTATACGAACCATTCCTGATCCAGGAAGGCTTTATCATCCGAACGCCGCGCGGCCGTGAGGTCACCGAAAAAGCCTATAAACATTTAAATATTTCAATTCCGAAAAGGCCCGACACGCTCTTTTAAAATCTATTTTTAAACCTATGAAGCAAGTTTTAGCTTTAATTTTATTGTTTATGCTCGTTTCCTGTGCGTCACAAAAAGATGCAAAATACCTACAGCAGGGCAAAACCGAGATGTCGAACCAACGGTTTGAGCAGGCTTTGGAACTGTTTACAAAGTCAATCAACCAAAATCCCGCGCGGGCCGAGGCTTATTTTGCGCGTGGACTATCCTACAATATGATGCAAAATTATGAGGCGGCGGTGACCGACTTCAGTATGGCCGAAAAATTAGGCTACAGCGAGGCTAAGCTTTATTCATTGCGTTCATTCGCCTACAGCATGACTGATAGAAATGAGTTGGCGCTGAAAGATTTAAACAAAGCTATCACGTTGGATCCCGAATCGTACGCCGGAAATTATTACAACAGGGCGATGCTTTACAATACATTGCGAAAACCGGATTCGGCGGTGGCAGATTTAAATAAATACCTCACCGTGGCGCAGGACCCGAATGCTTTTTTTCAAAGAGGGAAGATCGTTCTCACTAAAGGCGACCTGAAAAGCGCCTGCGAAGATTTTAAAAAAGCGGTTTCGCTCGGAAATACCGATGCTGAACTGCTTAAGATATCAGAAGCCATCTGCAAATAGCACAGAATGTACATCCCGCAAATCTATAAAAGCGAAGACCGGCAGCTGATGAAAGAAATCATCACTGAAAATGCGTTTGCGCTTTTAATTTCCAACAAGGAAAAACTCTGGGCGACGCATTCTATGTTCATTCTTAACGAATCTGAGCCGGATTTTTTTCTCGAAACCCATGTTTCAAAAGGTAATCTGCAGGCTCATGTGTTGGAGGACGGCGATGAGGTGCTTTGTGATTTTCTGGGCGCGAATGCCTATATCTCATCCTCGTGGTATGATCATATCAATGTTTCCACGTGGAATTATGAAGCGGTGCAGGTGCGGGGAACTGTAAAACTGATGACGGATGATGAGCTTTACGATCATTTGCGGAAGCTTACTATAAAGTTTGAGCAAAAACAAAAATGTCCGGTATTCGCCGAAACCATTGGTGAGGAAAATATCAGAAACGAAATGAAAGGCGCTTTCGGCATCAATATTTACCCAACCGAAATCCACATCGCATCGAAACTTTCGCAGAACCGGGAAGCGCATGATTATATGAACATCATCAATGAACTGCAGGGGTCTTCCGACGAAAATTCGAATAAAGTAGCGGCGCGAATGAAAAATTCGCGCAGATCTTAAGCTCAAAACCTGTTTCCGTAAGTCATCTGAAACGTGAAACTTCCTTTCGAGAACCATTTCTTAACATACGTCAAGGCGTTTGCAGTTCAATCACAGTACTTTTGCCGCTTAAAATTATTAAACAATTTAAAAAAATGAAAAAATTATCAATTCTGGCGCTTTCGGTGTTTATGTTGGCATCATGTTCTGAGTCTAAATCTGATACAGTTACTGTAGCTGGCGAGCAGGCAGTGGCTGCGCAGGCAGGTGAAACATTAAGTATAGATTCTGCAGCCAGCACTGTAAAATGGACGGCATATCACAAAGGCGGTTTGAACCCACGGTTCGGAACCACTTCCACTTCCGGAACGTTTTCGGTTCAGGATGGTAACCTGGTTTCAGGATCACTGGTTTCTGATATCAACTCCCTTACAACCGATCCTGCAGCAGTAGATCCTGCAATGAGCGACGGTAAAACTTCAGCAGACCTTGATGCCCACCTAAAAAGTGCAGATTTTTTCGATACTGAAAAATATCCCACTGTGAAATTTGACATTACGAAAGTGGAAGATCTTCCGGCAGGAACGGCTTCTAAAACTGAAGGTGCCAACAAACTGGTTAGCGGAAACATGACCATCAAAGACAAGACGGTGAACGTAAGCTTCCCGGCGAAAGTGGATGTAGCTGCAGACAGCCTGAATATCGTTTCTAAATTCACCATCAACAGACAGGATTGGGGCTTGACTTATGGTACTGAAGGCGACCCGAAAGACTGGATGATCTCTCAGGATGTAGATCTTGAACTGAACCTTACCGCACGCAAATAATTAATTTAAATTTGAAAATTTGGCCACAACAGGCGTGTTTTCATCCTAAATTATTTAAATATACAAAGCCGCACCGCGCGGCTTTTTTCGTGCCCTGAACTTTGGGTCGAATTTTGTTAACTTGGCTTTCATATTCAAAATAATGACGAACGCTACGATGATTCAGTTTTTCCATTGGTATTCGGATGGAGAATCGAAACTGTACGAAGAGATCAAAAACAGCACAGATTACCTTGCAGAACTCGGCATCACCGCCGTTTGGATGCCACCGGCGTATAAAGCAGCGGGCGGCGGTTTTTCAAATGGTTATGACCCCTATGACCTCTATGATTTGGGTGAATTTGACCAAAAAGGCACCGTGAACACCAAATACGGTTCGCGCGAACAGTATCTCGCGGCCTGCCGGAACTTACAGGAAAAAGGCCTCTCCGTCATCGCCGATATCGTGCTCAATCACAAAGCCGGCGGCGACGAGAAGGAGCGATTCCATGCAATCAGGGTCAATCCCGATAACCGCCAGGAAAACCTTTCCGAACCCTTTGAGATAGAAAGTTATACGAAATTTACTTTCCCGGGTAGAAACGGAAAATATTCAGAATTTGAATGGAATTTCACCTGTTTCTCAGGTGTTGATTATGCGGAAGGTGAGGAAGAAGGAATTTTTCAGATCATTCATGAGCATGGTGATGGCTGGGAAGAACTCATTGATGATGAAAAGGGAAACTATGATTATCTGATGTACAATGATATTGAGCACCGCAATCCGTTTGTACGTGCCGAGCTGAACGCGTGGGCGAAGTGGTATCATGACCAGGTTTCCTTTGACGGTGTTCGGCTTGATGCGGTGAAACACCAGTCGCCTGAATTTTACAAAGAATGGCTGCACATTCTGCGCGAAAACACAGGTAAGAATATTTTTGCGGTAGGTGAATACTGGGCACCGGGCGCGCTGGATCTGCTTCAAAAATACATCGCTGCTACCGAAGGTTGCATGAGCCTTTTTGATTCTTCGCTGCAACAAAATTTTCATCAGGCTTCCAATTCAGGTGCAGCATATGATCTTCGGACCATTTTTGATGATACGCTCACGCAGGTCAATCCGCTTTTGTCCGTCACCGTTGTTGACAATCACGACACGCAACCGCTGCAGGCTCTGGAAGCGCCGGTGGAATCCTGGTTTAAACCGCTCGCTTATGCGCTGATCCTTTTGCGGCAGGATGGTTACCCGTGCATTTTTTATCCGGATCTTTTCGGTGCGCATTACATTGATAAAGATAAAGAAGGCAACGACCAGGAAATATTTTTAGATAAAGTCGCAAAGATCGAGGAGTTGCTGAAGGCCCGAAAACATTTTGCGTACGGCGCGCAGCACGATTATTTCCAGGATGCCAACTGCATTGGTTGGGTTCGTGAAGGAAATGATATACATTCAGGCTGCGCGGTGACGATGAGCAACAGTGATGCTTGCGAAATCTCAATGGAGATGGGTGAACGTTATGCAGGACATGAATTTATTGATTTAATGGACTGGTTTCCGGAAGCTGTTTTATTAGATGAAAACGGCTGGGCAAATTTCCCGGTGCCGGCGGGAAATGTAAGTGTGTGGATATCGCGGGAGAGTCCGGAGTTTGAGGGTTTGAGGGAATGATTTTTTGAGTAATTGAGTTGGTGATTATGTAGGATGGAAGGGTAGCGTTTTTAATGGCTTTAAAGCTGAAAAATTTAATTATTTAAATGGTATTATTTCATACTTGAATTCCATATGATTGAAAATTATTTTACTATTTTTGTGTTTTAAATTTAACATAATCAAATGAATTTCGAGCGCATTCAGGAGAAACTTGAAATCCTAGCCGATGCTGCAAAGTACGACGTATCCTGCTCATCGAGTGGCGGTACACGCAAAAACAAAGGCGGTCTCGGCAACAGCCATGCGTCCGGAATTTGCCATACCTATACCGAAGACGGCCGGTGTGTGTCGCTGCTCAAGATTCTGTTGACCAATCACTGCATTTTCGATTGTGCTTATTGTGTCTCGCGCAAAACCAACGACGTAAAACGCGCAGCTTTCACAGTAGAGGAAGTGGTGGAGCTGACGATCAATTTTTACCGCAGAAATTATATTGAAGGACTTTTTCTGAGTTCGGGTATTTTCAAAGATTCCGATACCACGATGGAAAGGCTGGTTCGTGTGGCTAAAAAACTGAGGCTTGAGCACAATTTCAATGGCTATATCCATCTCAAATCTATTCCCGGAGCGAGTGATGAACTGATGAAAGAGGCCGGACTTTATGCAGACAGGCTCTCCATCAATATCGAAATCCCGACCGAGCAGGGTTTGAAACTGCTTGCGCCGGACAAATCGCATTCGGAAATGATCAAGCCAATGAGTTTGGTGAAAAACGAGCTCATCCTGTACAAAGAGGAAAAGAAAATTTTCCGAAAAGTACCGAAGTTCGCGCCCGCAGGTCAGTCAACGCAGATGATTGTGGGCGCAACCAATGAAACTGACCTGAAAATCATTAAAGTTGCCGACCATTTTTATCAGAATTTTAATTTGAAGCGCGTGTACTATTCCGGTTATGTTCCGGTTTTAGAAGACAGCCGCCTGCCCTCAATCCATTCACAGGTACCGATGCAGCGCGAAAACCGATTATATCAGGCTGACTGGCTGATGAGGTTTTATGGTTTTGAAGCCAATGAGATTGTCGAGCCTTCAAATCCATTCCTGGATCTTGAGATCGATCCGAAACTGGCTTGGGCACTCAGAAACCGCGAGAGATTCCCGGTGAACATCAATACGGCGCCGAAAGAAATGATCCTGCGTGTGCCGGGCATCGGAACCAAATCTACCGGAAAGATCCTGATGGCAAGAAAATTCCAGAAACTTACACTCGAGAACCTTAAGAAGATGGGCGTTGCCGTGAACCGTGCGAAGTATTTCGTTTCGTTCGAAGGAACAAATGTATTTAACCGTTTCATTGACGAGCAAAATTTCCGCAATATCATCCTGTCCGGAACGAAATCAAAATACCAAAATCCTTTCTCGCAGCAGCTGACGCTGTTTTAATCTAATGACGACGTTAGTTTTCGATGACACGTTTGAAGGTCTGATGACAGCGGTTTTTGAAGTTTTCGAATACCGTTTCGAGCCCGCGGAGATCGTCAGTCAGCAGCATCATCTCAATGAAGCGCTGTTTGCACACGTTCATCCGGTGGTGAGCGATGCCGCCAAGGGCGACCGGGTCATAAAAAAACTCGAAAAGTCACTCGGCAAAAATGGTGTAAAGCAAATGTTGCTCGTCTATCTTTCCGAACGTGCCGATGCCGCAAATCTGGTACTTGCCGCAGTGCGCCAGGCCGTTCTTAACCCTGACAGAAATGTTCTTGAAAATTTCGGAGATCCTTCCATACTCGAAATTGCCAAAATCTGTAAAAGCATGGGCCGCGAAATACACAGGCTGCACGCATTTGTAAGGTTTGAAAAACTGGAAGACGGCATGTTTTTCGCTAAAGTGGAGCCGGATTTCAATGTTTTGCCGGTGGGTTTTAAGTTCTTTAAAGACCGGTATGCCGACCAAAAGTGGATGATTTATGATCTGAAAAGACGGTTTGGTGTCATCTACGATCTAAATGAAACGACGTTTTTTTATCCCGAACCAGAACAGGTTTACGCGCTGAATAATGCCTCCGCAATGCATCATGAGGAAGAACGCAAATACCAGACGATGTGGCAGCGGTATTTTACCAAAACCAATATCGCCGAGCGCAAAAACATGAAACTCCACATTCAGCATGTCCCCAAACGCTACTGGAAGTATTTAACTGAGAAATTTTAACCTCAGACTTTCGAAATTTTAGGAAAGCTTTAAGAGTGAGCGTGCTATGCAATCGTTAATTTTGGGTCATACATTTTTAATTATAATAACCAAACAAATATGAGTACTACCGTAAAAGCTTTCGGGACCGAAGCCAAGGACAAAGATCTGGAACTGATGCAGATCGAGCGCCGCGACGTTACCGCAACGGATATCGAAATTGAAATCTTATACTGCGGCGTCTGCCACAGCGACCTGCACACTGCACGTAACGATTGGGGCGGAACCAAATACCCTTCTGTTCCAGGTCACGAAATCATTGGCCGGATCACCAGAGTGGGTGAGAATGTAACTAAATTTAAAGTCGGCGATCTGGCCGGCGTTGGCTGTCTTGTAGATTCGTGCCGCGAGTGCGAAAGCTGTAAGAAAGATCTTGAACAATACTGTTTAAACGGTTCTGTAGGCACGTACAACGGCAAAGACCAGTTTCTTGGCGGACATACGTTCGGTGGTTACTCCGAAAAAGTGGTGGTAGACGAAGCTTTTGGTCTGCACATCCCGGAAAATTTAGATTTGAAAGCGGTGGCTCCATTGCTTTGTGCAGGCGTGACGACGTGGTCTCCCCTGAAACACTGGAATGTGAAAGAAGCCAGCAAAGTGGCTGTAGTGGGGCTTGGCGGTCTGGGTCACATGGCCATCAAACTGGCAAAAGGTTTGGGTGCGGAAGTGACGCTCTTTTCCAGAAGTCCGGATAAGATTCAGGATGCGCTGGATCTGGGCGCCAATGCGGTCATCATCTCCACATATGAAAACGAAATGAAAGCGGCGAAAGGTAAATTCGACCTCATCATCGATACCGTTCCTTACGACCATGACGTCAATCCGTACATCTCGACACTCGCGGTGGATGGAACCCTGGTGCTTGTGGGCTATATCGGCAAGATGGAGGATGCATTATTCACGCCGCCAATGATCGGCGGTAGGCGTTCCGTGGCAGGTTCGGTGATCGGCGGGATCAAAGAAACCCAGGAAATGCTAGATTTCTGTGGGGAACACAATATTCTTCCGGAAATTGAAATGATCAAGATGCAGGACATCAATGAAGCTTATGAGCGAATGCTTAAAAGTGATGTACGCTACCGCTTTGTAATCGATATGCAGAGCTTGAAAAATTAAGGTATAAAAATCCTAATCTACTATCCGGCAGAGAGCAATCTGCCGGATTTTTTTATGCCTCAAAATCATCTTTTAATTAAATCTTTAAATAAAGTCAAACTGTTAAAATGTCTTAATTATAGATAAAAAAACTACATTTGTGTAGATTTCGCTATATTCATGAAAAAACTTTTACCCTATTTACTGCTATTTTTCTATACGACTATAAGTGCGCAACTTGACCGGGAGCACTGGTTTGCACCGATGTATGACGGGCAGAGCAACCCAGGTCCTTCGCAATTTTTACATCTTTCCACTAATGAAACCGTGCCTTTCAATGTTGAAGTGTACAGCAATAACCTATTGGTTTATCAGCGTACCATCAGCAAGGGAAATCCGGCTATCATCAGCATTTCAAGAAATTTTATCATTACTTCTTCCGTAACGGAGCTGCACCGCATAGGCACAAAAGGTCTTTACGTGAAGGCGGAGAGACCGTGCTTCGCGAATCTTAGGTTCAAAGTAAGTAACCACGCCGAAATCATCACCTCAAAAGGCACCGCGGGCATCGGTAAGAAGTTTTATACGGTAATGGCACCTAATCTTCATGGTTCCACGAACCTCGGTGCTTCGGCAAGTATACTGGCTACAGAAGACAATACGGTGGTCACTGTGAATAATTTTAAAAAAGTATTGACATTCAATGCGTATGGCACTGCGTCCAGTTTCACATTTACTTTGAATAAAGGCCAATCATTTATCCTGGACGCGCGAGCCAGTAACATGAACAACCGCGAAGGTTTCATAGGTGCGACGGTCACTGCCGACAAACCAATCTCGATGAGTAACGGAAATTTCAACGGTCAGTACGCCACTTCAGACGAAAGCGAAGGCTCGGATATATTGATGGACCAGTCGGTTCCGGTGGATAAGCTTGGAGATGAGTTCGCTATCGTGAAAGGTTACGGCGCCATCGGAAACAATATGGAAGGCGCGATGGTGGTTGCTACCGAAAACAATACGGCGATCTACCTCAATGATTCTGCAGTGCCGTTCGCAACACTTGCCACCGCAGGAGATTACTATTTGATCAGTGAAGCCAACTACATCAATCGCGGGAATGATCATTACAACCTGCGCATAAAAACCGACAAGAATGTGTATGTGTATCAGCTCCTGGGCGGAGTAGAAGGCGGAACGGCGTTTTTAGCCACCGGTGGCATGAATTATATTCCACCGTTGAACTGTTATTTGCCTAAAAAAATTGATGAGATAAGTAACATCAATAAAATGGCGCTGAATGATGCGACAGAATCTTTTCTCACGAAACTGAATATCATTACTGCAAAAGGTGCGGTAGTAAAAGTAAATGGAGTGGTACCCAATGCGCAATATGGGCCGTTTGACACCTCCAACATTCCCGCGCAGCAAGCGTGGGTTACCTATTCGATCCCGGGTGTTACAGGAAATATCACCATAGAATCTGACAAAGCCGTCACGGCCGGAATCGCAAGTGGAAATGCCGCTTTTGGTTACGGCGGTTATTTCGCGGGATTTTCTGCTATACCACTAATCTTAAAGACGGCGGGTGACTGTCTCCCGGGAGTAAAGCTTGAAGTTACCGCAGGTTTCGATTCTTATGAATGGCTCATTAAAAACCCCGACGGAACTTATAGCCCGGCGCCCGGAATCAATAATACTTATACCTACGAACCTCCACAAGCGGGGATTTATGCTGTAAAAGTAAAACAGGGAATCTGCGATGAGATACAGACCCAGGATTTCAAATTCTACAACTGTACGACCTATACCAACTACGACTACAACAGCTGTGGAAACGAAACCATCACGCCAACCTTCGCTTTAAGCAGCCAAACCGTGAATCCGTCCACTGTTCAGATTGTTACTCCTCCCACAAAAGGAACTGTAACCATCGCAGCAGACGGTAAGCTGACTTATACCGCCAATCCGAATGTCAGCGGAACGGATACTTTTAAATTCTCTTTTTGTGGCATCGGTGCAATCCCGGATTGCGAAACGGTGCAGATTACCATCAACATGATCGAAAAGTATGATGACAAAGTGCTTCAGGAGTGTTCCACAAACGGTATTGCGACCTATAATTTGAGCCTTGCGCCCGTTTCGCCGGACACATCGCTCATCAAGACTTATTTTAAAACATTTGCCGGCGCGCAAAATGACATTCCGGGAGATGAAATCCTGAATTTTACCAGCTATACTTCCGCTGACGGCTTTATTTATATACGCCTGGTCAATTCCATAGGTTGTATTTCCGTCGCGAAGGTGGAGCTTAAATCTAAGTTAGCTCCTGAAGTTAAAGAGAACCTATACACCAAATTGCATTGTGATGAAGATGTAGACGGCAAGATCGACGGCACTTATAAGGTGGATTTAACTACGGTAACGCCGGTCGTATTGGTACAGGCATCTGATTTTGTCGTGAAATATTATGATACGCTGCCTAAAGCAACGGCAGGTCTGAATGATAACATCACGGGAATTTTCTCCTTCACCGGCGACACTTCAGTGTGGATCAGAGTGGAGGCGCCGAACGGCTGTCCGACTATCATTAAAGAAATTCAGCTTAAAACCGGCACTAAATTTACAGTCGCGACTCCACAGTCAAAATTGATCTGTGACACCAACCAGGATAACACCGAAGATATCGATCTGAATGATTTTGTTTCAATGTTTACGGCAGATGCATCCACAACGGTGAAATTCTTCCCGAATTTAACAGATGCTCAGAATAATACTTCTGCAATCGTAGCCAATCAGACCATCATGGCGGACAAAACATTCTACTACAGATTCTCACGGTCCGGATTGTGTGATGAAATTGGAGTTCTGAATATTATATTTAAAAAAGCCACGCCGTCACCCACACTTCCTGCAAATGTTTCCGTATGCCTGGGTTCTACCACAACTTTGGATATTGGATCAGGCTACACCGCAATTCTGTGGAGCACAGGAGCCACCACCCAAACAATTACAGCTGGTGCCGGCACCTACACGGTTGAGTTTACCAATGCTGATGGCTGCCGCTATCAACAGGCAGTGACAGTAACCGATTCGCCAAAACCGAAGTGGAATATTGCGGCGTACAGTGCGGTGAATTGTGATGATGATTTCGACGGTTTCGTCAACGTGAAATTTTCGACCATCACGCCATTGATTGTACAGAACTCCACGCTCTTTACCGTAGAATATTCCCTTTTCTCAGACTTCAGAACACTTTTGCCTGATGACTGGACATATTCTGCCGACACTACTGTTTATGTAAGAGCTTATTCATCGGTTTGTCCGGCCGAAAAACAGCAGATTGATTTCAAAGTCGGAAATTCACTGGCGCTAGACCAAGCGAGCGCTACAGTAATAGAATGCGATGATGATTTTGATGCTGTGAAATCTGTTAATTTGGCGAATCACCTTAATGAATTTACCTCAGATCCGGGAGTTGTGGCCACTTACTATTTGACTTTGGCGGATGCCCAAAAGAAAATAAACAGTATTTCAAATCAGGTAAATGTTTCCGGAACAGGTGTTTACTATCTGCGATTACATAAAAACACTTATTGCGATGTGATCGGGAAGCTGACGGTGAATATTCAGATTCCAAAGAAATCTGAACAACTTTCCGATAAGCAGATCTGTCCTGAAGCGACAACGGTGCTCAATGCGGGATCGGGCTTCGACAAATATTTGTGGAGTACAGGTGCCACCACGTCCTCAATTACAGTTCCAGTCGGTGAATATTGGGTTGATCTCACCTCGGGTACCTGCGTTTACAGACAAAACGTTTCGGTGACGGCGGTGTCGCTGCCTGAAATTGTGAGTGTCGAAATTGTGGGCAGCACGGTTACGGTTAACGTCACTGGCGGAACGTCACCTTATCAGTATGCCATCGATAACTTTAATTATCAGTCTTCCAATGTATTCAACAATGTTCCGGGTGGCGACCACACAGTGTACGTGATTTCAGCTGATAACTGCAAGCCTGTTTCTGTTGATTTTAATGTCATTCAGCGTTTTAACGTAATTACACCGAATGGCGACGGTAAGAACGATCTGCTCGATTATTCAGGACTGATGAAGAAATCTGAACCTTATCTGGTGATTTTTGACCGCCGCGGCCAGACTGTATTTACAGGGACCAACAACAACCGATTTAGCTGGGATGGGAAAATTTCCGGAAAATCAGTCGAGAGCGGCAGTTACTGGTATGTGATGAGATGGATAGAACCTGGATTTACCACAGTGACCGAATACACGGGCTGGGTTTTGGTGAAAAACAGAAATTAAAAGGTTTAAGAATTTTCCTGGTCGAAAGATGCGACAAGCTGTTTTAGAACAAGGTTTGTCGCATTTCGCAGCTCAGCAAAACCTTCGTTATTAAATATTACAAAATCTGCCATTGCAGCTTTTTCATTTTCAGGCATCTGTCTGTTGATAATGGCCTGCACTTGCCCGGTTGTTTTGTTGTCGCGTTCCATTACACGTCTTATGCGGATTTCATCATCGGCCGTGACCAGAATGGAGCGGTCGCAGGCTTCATGCAGCTTAAGTTCAAAAAGAAGCGCGGTTTCTTTGAAAAGAAATGTTTCGTCCTGATCTTCCACCCAACGCTCAAAATCTTTCTTCACAGCAGGGTGAATCAGTGAATTTAGCTGATTTAACTGGTTAACATTATCAAAAACTTTTTGTGCCACGAACGCCCGATCGTACCTACCGGACGCATCATAAGCTTCATCTCCGAGCAGCGCGCGGATTTTTAACTGAAGTTCAGCATCATTATTTACGATTTCCTTTGCGAGGTCATCAGAATAATAGACGGGATAGCCGAATTCTTCGATGATTTCAGCGACCGTACTTTTTCCCGAGCCAATACCACCGGTGATTCCGATTATTTTCTTCATGATTAATTGCTTCGAAGTTTAATAGCCGAAAATGTCATTCAGCGAATAGGTCTCGTCGAGGCGTACGCCTTTTTCCGTCATTTTAAGGCTTGCCAGTTCGTGATGCGCATCGTGCTCAAAAAACAGCAGATATTCATTATCGATGCACTGTTTCAGGAATTTTCCTTTTTCTTCCATTGTCAAAAGGGGTCGTGTATCATAACCCATCACATACACCTGCGGAATATGCCCGGCTGTAGGGATCAGATCTGCAGCAAAAACCACTGTTTTGTCCTGATAGCGGATCACCGGCAGCATTTGTTTTTCGGTATGTCCGTCTACAAAGATTACGTCCATTTTAAGGTCTGGTGCAAAACCATAATTTCCCGTAAGCGGTGTAGGTAAAAAATTCAATTGGCCGCTTTCCTGCATGGGCAGGATGTTTTCTTTAAGGAAGCTCGCTTTTTCCCGTGGATTCGGTTCTGTAGCCCACTTCCAGTGTTCTTCATTGGTCCAGAACTGTGCATTTTTAAATGCGGGCTGATAGCCTGTGCGGTCCGCATTCCACTCAATCGCACCACCGCAGTGATCGAAATGAAGATGCGTAAGAAAAACATCCGTGATGTCATCGCGTACGAAACCGAATTTTTTAAGGTTTTTATCTAAATTATCGTCGCCCCAAAGGGAATAATGGCCGAAAAACTTATCGTCCTGTTTGTTTCCAAGTCCACAATCGATCAGAATCAGTTTCTTACCGTCTTCCACTAAAAGTGAGCGGGTTCCGAGTTCGATCAGGTTTCTTTCATCCGCCGGATTCGTTCGCTCCCAGAGACTTTTCGGGACAACACCGAACATGGCACCACCATCTAACTTGAATTTTCCGCACTGTATAGGATATAGCTTCATTTATTTTATTTTGTAATTTCTAAAGTACAAAATTTGTTGTTAACGGGAAAATTCGTCGGTCTTAGGTCTGAGATGGGCTTAATATCTGCATTTGTACAATTGACGACGAATCAAACCGATCCGATTCATCAACTACTTCGTCTGTCCGCATCAAAATTAAAAGCATTCAATCCTCAAACGGAATTTTAAGTTGCACTGAAACCTGCTTTTTGGCGTGTGTATTGAGGTTTGAGAGCGAAAGACCCAACAGCCGTACGGGTTTGTCAAAAGGCCGAAGTTGCCACAGTTTTTTTGCGGTGAGCCAGAAATCTTCCGCATTGTTGAAGTAGCCGTCCCAAGTGGTGCTGCGCGTGTACTGTGTAAAATCTTTATATTTAATTTTCAGCGTCAGCGTTTTACCTTTGATCTTTTTTTTGCCAAGCCGTGTGTCCAGTTCTTCACTGATAATTTTGAGCTGTTCAAATACCGCGTCTTCGTCGAGAAGATTTTCCCAGAATGTTTCTTCCACGGCGACGCTTTTCTGTATCCGGTGCGGTTTCACTTCACTATTGTGGATGCCGCGAACCACATTGTAGTAATAATTGCCCGATTTTCCGAACAGACTGATAAGTTCATCCAGTGTTTTCTTTTTTAAATCTGAACCTTTAAAAATATGCAGTTCGTGCATCCTGTTCGCGGTCACCTTGCCGATTCCATAGAATTTCTCGATCGGCAGGTCATCCATAAACTCCAGGACCTGCGTTGGATGGATGGTCTTCTGGCCGTTGGGCTTGTTGTAATCTGAGGCAACTTTAGCTAAAAATTTATTCACCGAAATTCCGGCTGAGGCTGTGAGGCCGGTTTGTTCAAAGATTTTTCGGCGGATTTCACGTGCAATATCATTCGCGGATTCGATGTTTTTTTTGTTTTCGGTGACATCAAGGTAGGCTTCGTCCAACGAAAGCGGCTCTACCAGGTCTGTATATTCGTGAAAAATACTGCGTATTTGCTGTGAGATTTCCCTGTACCGCTGAAACCTGGGTTTCACCACGATGAGATGCGGACATTTCTCAAGTGCAAGCTTTCCGGGCATGGCGGAGCGTACACCAAATTTGCGGGCTTCGTAACTTGCCGCGGCCACCACGCCATACAGTCCGCCGCCTACTGCAAGCGGTTTTCCGCGAAGTTCAGGATTGTCGTGCTGTTCCACGGAAGCGTAAAACGCATCCATATCAACATGTATTATTTTGCGGTCTCCGAAATCCATTTTTTGGCGAATTTCGCTTCAGTTATTCCTGTTTTCAGCGTTTTTTCTGCACGTAATTTAAAATGAGTTCGTTGAATTCCTCCTTACGGTCGATGTTTACGTTGATAGGCCAGTAGTAAACCAGGTCGCGCAGATAATCAAAAGTCTTCAACCTTACATAATCTTTTTCTGTGGTGAGAATGAGTTTGTATTCGCCCAGTTTCTTGTATTCGTTCAGGATGTTTTTAATGTCCTGATCGCTGAAATTATGATGATCTTTAAATTTTAAATGTTTCACCCGCTGAGAAAATTTTGCCAAATGATTCAGCAGCGGTTTCGGGTTTGCTATCCCGGTGATCAAAAGGATGTCGTAATACGCTAGATTGTTGTCGGGCAAAGATTTGTCTTTGCTGAAGACATTTTCATCATATCCGATACTTGAAAAAAACACGTGCTGGTCCTGCTGGGGTTTAATCCTGGAAATGTAGTACTGTTTTTTCTCGTCGGTGAGGTCATCAGGGCATTTTGAAACCATGATGATCTGGGCGCGGCGCATTCCGCTGCGGCTTTCGCGCAAGTCACCTGCCGGCAGCACGAAATCTTTGAAATAAGGATCATTATAGTCGGTCATCAGAATGTTGAAGCCGGGTTTTATTTTACGGTGCTGGTAGGCATCATCCAAAATCAGGACATCAAGATCCATGTCCTCGATCATTTTTTTCGCGCCGGGAACACGTTCTTCTGAAACACCGATTACGAAACGGTTTTTGAACCTTTCAAAAAGCTGCATCGCTTCGTCACCGACGGTCTTGAAATTACTGTCATAATTGGTGATACCGTAGCCTTTTGAGATCCGGCCATAGCCGCGCGAAAGCACACCGGTTCGGTAATATTTAGACAGAAATTCGGCCAGATACATCACCATCGGTGATTTTCCGCTGCCACCTACGGAAAGGTTTCCGACGTTGATTACCGGAGTTCTGAAGGAGGTCGATTTAAAAATTCCCCAGTTATACATCGTATTCCGCAGCGCGGTAACCAGATGAAAACCGATGGAAAAAGGGTAGAGATACCATCTTTTCATAGGCCGCAAAAATACATATTTCTGTCGGCACTTTTATAATTCATCAGCCTGTAGTTTGAATGTTTAATGATGATTTTCTGTCTGCGCGAAATGCTGATATTCCGCGCTCCGGGCCAGATTTGTAAACTATTTGTTTAAATTTGCTCAGCATACATTTATTACACTATGAAAAAGAAAAACGTCGCGGTAGTGATGGGCGGATATTCCGATGAATTCGTGGTTTCACTTAAGAGTGGCCAGCTTATTTTTGATTCGCTGGACCGGGAACAGTATAATGTTTATAAAGTGGTCATCCTCAAAGATGAATGGTATTTTCTGGATGACCGCGAGCATAAAGTGCCGATCAATAAGGCCGATTTTTCGGTTAATCTCGACAGTGGTTTTGATGTGAAATTTGATGTATGCTTCAACATTATTCACGGCCGGCCGGGTGAAAACGGTGAACTGCAGGCGTACTGGGATATCATCGGGCAAAAATATACGGGCTGCGGATTTTACCAGAGCGCGCTTACATTCAACAAAAAAGACACCCTCGCAGTGCTTTCAAAATATGGAATTCCATCTGCAAAAAGCATCTACATCAAGCGTGGCGACAACATCGATGAAGGACAGATCATCGCAGAACTGGGCTTACCCGTTTTTGTAAAACCAAATCAATCGGGTTCATCGCTGGGTATTTCTAAAGTTAAGGAAGCGTCGGAACTGACTAAAGCGCTGGAATTCGCGTTTGTGGAAGACGATGAGGTTTTGATTGAGAGTTTCCTGGACGGAACAGAAGTGTCCGTGGGAGTGGTCGATTACAAAGGCGAAACCATCGTCCTGGGCATTACCGAAATCGTTTCGCATAATGAATTCTTTGATTATGAAGCGAAATACGAAGGCGCTTCCGAAGAAATTACACCAGCCAGACTGGACGAAGAAACACGTAAAACCGTAGAGCAGATCGCTAAAAAAGCCTACACTTCTCTGGGAATGAGTGGTTTTTCGCGCAGCGAATTTATCATCAAAGACGGCACGCCTTATATGCTCGAAATGAACACCAACCCTGGCTTTTCACCGGCTTCTATTTTGCCGCAGCAAGCAAAAATCTACGGAATTTCAATCAAGGATCTTTGCGGACACGAGGTGGAAAAAGCATTGAACAAGTAATTTGAAATATTTAAAAAAAGCAGAAGATTACTTCAAATGATCGGACGTCTGAAATTAAACTTAAATCCCAAAAAATATTCATGAGAGTCGCTGTTTTTCCCGGATCATTTGATCCAATTACGCTTGGTCACTATGATATTGTGGAAAGGGCCTCGCCACTTTTCGATAAGATCATCATCGCGATCGGCCAGAATTCGCAGAAGAAGTACATGTTTTCGCTGGAGCAACGGATAAATTTTATCAAAAAGACTTTTGAAAAGTTTCCGAATATAGAAGTTGATCATTTTGAAGGACTTACGATCGATTACTGCCGCAGCCGCGACGTAAAATTCATCCTGAGAGGGCTTCGCAATCCGTCAGACTTTGAGTTTGAAAAGGCCATCGCACAAACCAACCGCGAACTTACGCACAACAATAAAGTGGAAACGATATTTCTGCTCACTTCGGCCAGCAAAGCGTTTATTAGCAGCAGCATTGTGCGTGAAATCATTTCATTTAACGGTAACTATGAATTGCTTGTGCCCGACTCGGTACGGGTCTGAGTGACAGTCAACCGGTAAAATCTAAACCGAAATCGGAATAATAAATGATGCTTCAGGAAAATTTCACATTGCTTATCGAATTACTCGGCACCGTAGCTTTTGCGATGTCGGGAAGTTTTGCTGCGATGCAGAAAAGACTTGATCCGTTCGGGGTGCTGATCATCGCGTTCATTACATCGGTCGGGGGAGGAACGGTGCGCGATTTGCTGCTCGATGTGCCCGTGTTCTGGATGCACAATATGCTGATGTGTTCTGTGATTTTCGTGACCAGCATTATTTCGATGGTCTTCAAATCTCTGGAGAAAAAATTCAAGGTTACGCTGTTCATTTTCGACAGTTTCGGGCTTGGACTTTTTACGATTGTGGGTATCCAGAAAGGTCTCAGCGCAGACCTTCATCCGCTGATCTGCCTCACGCTAGGTACGATAACCGGCTGTTTTGGTGGAATTATCCGCGATATTCTGCTCAACCGAATACCCCTCATTTTCAGGAAAGAGATTTACGCAACGGCCTGCATTATCGGCGGCAGTGCTTTCCTTCTTCTGGTGAAATATTCGTCCTTTAAGTACGTGATTGTGCAGGTTTTTACCATTCTGCTCATCGTGGCAATAAGAACATTGGCCGTGAAGTATCACTGGCAAATGCCGAAATTTTATGATGCCGAGCAAAATGGGGAAATGTGATCCCGCTTTTATTCAGGCCAAATTGATTTTTAAAAGAATTTCCCGCGCTGACGCATGTTCGGGTTGTGCGCGTGCTTCTGCATAGAGGGCATTTTCAGCTGGTCTTTCATCATTTTGATCTGGTCGGTCATCATTCCGGCGCTGTCTAGTCGTTTGGCTTCTTCCAGCAGTTTTGCGGCTTCCTGACGACGGCCTTTCTGAAGTGCGCCTGCAGCAATATTCAAAGTCGCCATTGCGCGGTCATGCTTCATATTAAGACCAAAATCCAATGCTTTTTTCATTAGCGGTTCCACTTTCTGCGGATTGTCCTGCGCTAAGCATAAGCCCTGAAGATAATGGAAATAGCCATATTGTGAACGGTGAAGCTGCGACTCAAAATTCGTTATTTTATTCAACCAGTTTGACGCCTTCACCATATTCTGCTTTCTTAAAAACCAAAACGCGAGCAGTATGTATTCATTCTTAAAAAACAAAAGTATAGGTATCGCAGAAAGGATTACCATCACGATGCCCCAGCCGATATTTCGGTTCATCATCAGATATACGCCGGCAGCGATCATCAGTGCTGCAATAAGGAATTTTATGTATTTGTTCATCTTGAATTTAAAAAATGCAAAGATAGATTTCCCGTTTTAAGCCTGCAATTTTATTTAAGGATTAAAAAGGCGGACTTTATTATTTGTCCAAATTAAAGTTTATCTTTTCCGTTCCCAACGTTCGAAACAGAAATCATAGGCGTGTTTTTCATCTTTTTCGATGCAGGTTTCAGAGGTTTTTACCCAGATCTTCGGATCAATCCCCGGGAAAAATACGTCGGCTTTGAATTCTGCATTCACGCGGGTTACTTCCAAGACGTCCGTCGCATCAAGTGTTTGCTTATAAATGTCACCGCCGCCGATGATAAAAACGTTTTCATCGATTTTCTTCGCGAATTTTAAAGCTTCTTTTATGCTGCCCACGATCAGGATGCCTTCCTGAAACCAGTCGTTCCGTCTTGAAATTACGATATTGGTGCGGTTTGGCAGCGGTTTACCGATACTTTCGAAAGTTTTACGACCCATGATGATTGGATGGCCGGAAGTGATTTCCTTGAAATGTTTTAAATCTTTCGGCAGGTGCCAAAGTAGCTGATTGCCAGCGCCTATTTCATTTTTCAAACCCATTGCCACCACAATCGTTACCATTATCTCAGTTTTTCACAAATTTAGCACTTAATTTGTATATTTGGGTGCCAATCATAAACATTAAAAAATTTAAACAATGAGAAACAGAGGGTGTATGAGCGCCGGAACTATCGGGATCGCGCTGGTTGTAATCGCCGTAGTTTTATTTTTCTGGGGCAAAAATGGCTATAATACCTTTACGGCCAAAGAACAGACTGTAAACACGAAATGGTCTAATGTGGAAACCGTTTATCAGAAACGTGCAAATCTGATCCCAAATCTTGAGAGAACCGTAAAATCTTACGCACAGTTCGAGAAAGAAACCTTGACGAACGTGGTGGAAGCCCGTTCCAAAGCGACTTCGATCAATATTGATCCAACCAACATGACCGAGGCTGACCTCGCAAAATTCCAGGCGGCGCAGGGTGAACTCAGCGGAGCACTCAGCAGGCTGATGGCCGTGGTAGAGAGTTATCCGAACCTGAAGGCTGACCAGCAGTACATCAATTTCCAGCGGGAATATACCGCGATTGAAAACAGCATCCGAAGCGAAACCGTTTATTTCAATGAAGCCGCGCAGGATTACAACACTTCCATTAAAACATTCCCGAACAATATCCTCGCGAATTTCACCAACTTTAAGGAAAAGCCATATTTCAAAGCTGCGGCAGGTGCTGAAAACGCCCCTGAAGTTTTCACTGAGTAATGAGCAACTTTCTCACAGAATATCAAATGGCTTCCCTTGTGGAAGCCATTCAGTCAGCGGAGGATCATTCTACCGGCGAGATTCGCGTGCACATAGATTCACACTCCGGTGGTAATAATGCGGAAATTGCATTCAATGTATTCAAATCTCTGTGCCAGAACAAGACAGCAGAAAAGAATGCGGTCTTATTCCATGTGAATTTTGAAGAGCATTATCTCACGATCATCGGTGATGAAGGAATTCATCAAAAAGTGCGGCAAACCTTCTGGGACCGGCTTCATGATGAAATTACGGCCGAATTTGCCAAAGGCAATTACCATGACGGATTGCGGAACGGAATCCTTAAAACAGGTTACGAGCTTAAAAAGCATTTCCCGGTGAGCGGCGAAAACTTTAACGAACTTTCTAATGAGATTACCTTCTCGAACTAAATTTATCACGCTTTTCTTTTTCTGCCTCACACTCACCGTGTGGGCGCAACTCGTGCCTAAAAAGCCGGCATTGCTTTATCCGATTTACGATGAAGCAGATCTGCTGAGTGCGCAGGAGGAAGATTTGCTGAACCAAAAACTGATTAAATTCTACGATTCGTCTTCCACAGAGATTTCCGTGATCATCATTCCTACCACCAAAGGCGAAGATGTGAACTATCTCGCGACCATGTACGGCGAAAAATGGAAGATCGGCGAAAAAGAGCAGGATAACGGTATCGTCTTCCTAATCGCTGCGGAAGACCGAAGGTTTTCAATCCAGCAAGGTCGCGGCGTTGAACGCTATCTTACCGCATCAGTCGCAGGACAAATCCTGGATTATATCGTAACGCCGAGTTTCAAACAGGGCAATTATTACCAGGGAATTGATCGTGGAACCACGGCGCTGATGGAAGTGGTAGAGGGCAAATTCAAACCAGTGGCGAAACCCGCTCAAAAGGCAGGCGCCAGTACTTTCCGCACTTTACTTGTCATATTTTTCATCATCATTTTCCTAAGTTTCTTTTTCCGAAACCGCGGTGGCGGAAGAAATGGTGACGATGATGACGTGATCCTTTCAAGGCGTGGCCGGCGCACCTATCCCGGCGGATTTTTCCCCTTCCCGGGAAGCTTTGGAGGTGGCGGATTCGGAGGTGGCAGTTTTGGCGGCGGTTCCGGCGGTGGATTTGGTGGATTTGGTGGCGGCGGCAGTTTCGGCGGCGGCGGCGCATCCGGTGGTTGGTAATCCGTTTAAAATCACTTCCTTTTAAGAATACAGATATTTCGCGCGACGATGCAAGCTTTATAAAACTGCATTGTCGCGCGATTTTTTAGGTTTAAATATTTAAATCTAATTACTGAACAGAAATATTTCCGCCGCGGTTCTCATTCTGACTGGCGACCTGCAGATTTCCTTTTTTCAGTACACTGATGCTGCCACCCGAGCTCGCTTCCGCATTCAGCACATCCGAAACACCGGCGCGAACATTTCCGCCACTTGAGGCTTTTATTTCCGCATTTTGCGCAGTCAAGTCTTTAGCCGCGATAGTACCTGAAGAGGACGCGTGTAAATCTGCCAGTTTGGTCTTGCCTGAGATGTCTATTTTTCCGGATGAGCTTGCATCCGCTTCCAGGTTTACAGCCCAAACTTTTCCGGTGAACGTTCCTGTGCTCGATGCTTCAATCGAAAGACCGTTCGCTTCAAGATCGCCGGTAATTTGAGCCGAACTTGAAACTTCAACTTCAGTTCTGTCCTGCGTGAATTTATCTTTGATTGTGATACGAGCAGAAGAATTGGCTTCTACTTTGGAGAAATCGCGGGCGAAAATCTTTGCAGCCACGTTGCGCCCGGACAGATTCAGGCCGGGTTTGAAATGTATATGAAGTTCACCTTTATCATTTTCGACCAAAATATCATCCAACATATTGGCGGGCGCTGTAATCACTACTTTTTCAACGTCGGATTTCACGATTTCTGCATTGATGGATTCCGAAACTTTAATCTCATCAAATTCCATATCGTGCTGTTGTGTACGTGCCGGCTTGTCGCTTTTCCCCGGATTCAGATTTATTGAAATGGGTGATTCATTCTTCGAATCGCAGGACAGTAGGAGGAGTGCAGCACAAAGCGGCAGGATCAGTGTTCTCATAGTTATTGGCTTTTAATTTTAGTTAAAATTAATATCTTTACCTTAATTAACCGTTTATAAATGAAAAATATTACTTCAGCCCTGCTGATTTCCTCTTTGGTTGTCACCTCGGCCTGTTCCACTATGAATAAGACTACTTCCGCAACCGAAATCCCCGCACCGGACGCCAGCCTGGCCTCAAATCCTTTCATGAAGAAAAGTACGCTGCAGTACCAGGCGCCTGAATTTGACAAGATCAAAGTTGAACATTTTAAACCCGCCTTTGATTACGGAATGAAAGTTCAGCTCGCAGAGATCGAACAGATTGCTAAAAACCCGGATACGCCTACTTTTGGCAACACCATTTTAGCTATTGAAAACAGTGGCGAGATCCTGAAGCGTGCGCAGATTGTCTTTTATAACCTGACAGGATCAAACACCAATCCGGAACTGCAGAAACTGGAAGAAGAGTACGCGGCGATTTTTTCAGGTCTTAGCGATAAGATCTTGCTCAATGAACAACTTTACGCCAGAATAAAAGCGATTGATACAGCGCCATTGGGAGCTGAAGAGAAACGGATGGTTGAACTTTACAAAACCAATTTCGAAATCGCCGGTGCAAACCTTTCGCCTGAAAATAAAGCCAAGGTGAAGAAAATCAACGAAGAACTGGCGACGCTTTCTACGCAGTTTACAAGCCGCCTTTTGGACGCGAGGAAAAATGGCGCTGTGCTTATTTCTGATGTAAAGGAACTTGACGGACTGTCCGCGGACGAAATCGCTGCAGCGGCGGCCGATGCGAAAGAGGCCGGACATGAAGGAAAATATCTTCTGACATTATTAAATACTACACAGCAGCCACTTCTTCAGAATTTGAAAAACCGTGCGACGCGCGAAAAGTTGTTCAAAGCATCGTGGTACCGCGCAGAAAAAGGCAATGCTGATGACACGCGCGACATCATCGAAAGACAGGCACGCCTCCGACTTCAGAAAGCACAGCTTTCGGGTAAAAAATCGTTTGCAGAATGGAAACTTCAGGACCAAATGGCTAAGACACCGGAAAATGCAATGAAGCTTTTGGCGCAGCTGGCTACGCCGGCGGTTGCCACAGCAAAACGCGAAAGTAATGAGATTCAGGCGTTGATTGACCAACAGAACGGCGGATTCAAAGTAGAGCCGTGGGACTGGAATTTCTATTCGGAGCAGGTAAGAAAAGCCAAATATGACTTGGATGAGAATGAGATCAAGCCTTATTTTGAAGTTTCCACGGTTCTGGAAAAAGGAGTTTTTTATGCCGCTGAAAAGTTCTACGGAATCACATTCAAAGAAAGAGAAGATCTGCCGGTTTATCATCCGGATGTGGTAGCGTATGAAGTTTTTGATAACGACGGAAAGTCAATGGCGCTTTATTACCTCGATTTCTATACACGCAGCAACAAAAACGGTGGTGCGTGGATGAGCAATTTCGTGGAGCAGTCGCATCTTTTAAACCAAAAACCGGTTATCGTAAACGTTTTCAATTACCAGAAACCGGCTGCGGGCAAACCTTCGCTGATTTCTTATGATGATGTCTCTACGATGTTCCACGAGTTTGGCCATACACTCCACGGGCTTTTCGCAGACCAGAAATACGTTTCAATCTCGGGAACCAACACGCCACGTGATTTTGTAGAATTCCCGTCGCAGATCAATGAATTCTTTGCGCTTGAACCTTCTGTCCTGAAGAATTATGCGATTCATTATCAGACAAAACAGCCGATGCCACAGGCTTTGGTAGATAAGATCAAGAAAGCAGCATCGTTTAACCAGGGATATTCTACAACAGAGTTGGTTTCTGCGGCTACAATCGATATGAACTGGCACTCGGTGACGGATGAATCACAGTTTAAGCCGACTTTGGAATTTGAGAAAAATGTTTTGGCTAAATATGGCTTCAACCTTAAAGAAGTGCCGCCAAGATACCATTCTCCGTATTTTGCGCACATTTGGGGCGGCGGATATTCGGCAGGTTATTATGCTTACATGTGGAGCGATTTGCTGAACGCAGATGCCTGGGACTGGATCACTACCAACGGCGGAATGACGCGCGAGAACGGCGACCGTTTCAGGAAACATATCCTTTCCGTCGGCAATTCTGTGGATCTGAATCAGGCGTATAAAGATTTCACGGGAAGAACACCGGATATCAAACCGTTACTTAAAGACAAAGGATTTATAACTAAATAATTCCAGTTAATTGCTCAGATAAAAAACAGCCACTTCAGTCTTTGGAGCGGCTGTTTTTATGGTAATTAATTAACATTCAGCCCCTTAAATGGTTCCGCGTAAGGGTCGTAAGGTGAAACAAGTTTTTTAAAAATGATGGAAGAGTTACGAAGATTCACAACCAGAAGATTTAGTACTTCATGCTGCGCCACATAATAAGCCTTGATTCCGATGTGCTTTGTCTTTTTCTCGCCCATGAAAACGGCATCCTCCCTGCAACCAGACAGCACATAGGATGAAACCGCTTTGAATTTCCAGTTTTTGTCAAAAGTAAGCAGACGGAAGCCTTTGTCGGGCGGTGAGGCTCCGCAAAAACCCTGTTTGTCGAAATTTGAATCACGTTCAAATTGCAGCAGAACCCGATTTTCACGACTGTCTTCGTACGACGCAATGACCACGTTGCCGCCAAATTCATCTATTAGATTCCGAAGATTGTACTTTTTGCCATTTGGCAGTAATAGCCATTCATCACGTGGGGTTAGGTCTAAGGAAGAGTCTTTGATTGACACCGCATACTTTTTCCCATTCACCTGAAGTGTGCCGTTCTGGTAATTTTTATTGCTTTGAGAAATCTTAAAAAGCTCTTTGAAAGGTTCGTATAATGGGCAGGGTAATGTGTAGCAAAACAACTCTTCAGCAACTAATTGCTTTGATAATTGCGAATGGATTGCACCGAAATTGTAAAGCAGTAAATCACCATTATAAAATCCTGCGAGTGGAATCTTTTGTTTAAAAGTGTCGTAATAATAGTATCCCTGAACCGAATACACTTTATCATTCCAACCGGAATGCGTAGCGTATTTGAGATTCAATGTGATTGGTTTGCCGGCTATACTCCCTTTGAAAATTTTCGAAGTTTTCCAGTCGCGCTTGAGGTGCACGCCTGCCTTGTTTTGCGCGCTTAGAAGTAAAGGCAAAAAAATGAGAAGGACTAATAAATGTCGTATCACCGTCTTTTGTGTTTAAATGCAATCAGTAATTTCTGTGCCAATTTTAAGATAATTTTAACAATTTTTTTTAATTTTTACCAGGTGAGTTTTTAAGATTCAGGACCACCTACCGAAAGAGAATCACCCGTAATTTTAGCCCGGATCGCAGCGGAAATCCTTTTTTGCGAAGCAAAAAAGATTGCAGCAGAGAGCCGGTAGATCTTGCGGACAGGTTTCTGCTTTTGTAGCTCCTGAAAATTTGTCTAATTTTGTAAAAAAGTCGATTTATGCCAAATATATCACAGCGCGCGCAGAAAATGCCGGCTTCACCGGTTCGGAAACTGGTTCCTTATGCTCTGCTGGCCAAACAGAACGGAGTGAAAGTGTATCACCTGAACATTGGGCAACCGGATATTGCAACACCCGAAACCGCGCTGAACGCGATAAAAAATATTGACCTGAAAGTCATGGAATATGCGCTTTCTGAAGGAAACCTGGAATACCGCACTGCGCTGAAAGATTATTATCATACGCTCGGATTTAAGGATCTGGACACGAGCCATTTTATGGTGACCAATGGTGGATCTGAGGCTTTGAACTTTGCGATTTCCACACTTTGCGATGACGGTGATGAGGTGATCATTCCGGAGCCGTATTATGCAAATTATAACGGTTTTACAAGCACTTTCAACGTAAATGTAGTTGCGGTTCCTTCGACAATTGACACAGGTTTTGCGTTGCCGCCGATAGAAGATTTTGAAAAGAAAATCACTGATAAAACACGGGCGATCATTATCTGTAACCCGGGCAACCCCAGTGGCTATCTTTACACGCGCGAGGAGTTGCAGAAACTGGCTGAAATAGCGCTGAAGCACGACATCGTAGTGATCTCGGACGAGGTTTACCGCGAATATGTGTATGACGGACAGCAGCCTGTCTCCATGCTTGAATTCAAGGAATTGGCTGAAAACTGTATTATAATTGATTCAGAATCTAAAAGATACTCAATGTGTGGTGCCCGAATAGGTTGCATGATCACACGTTCTAAAAAAATACGCGACGCTGCGATGCTTTTTGCGCAGGCAAGGCTCAGTCCGGTTCTTTTGGGCCAGATTGCAGCCACGGCGGCGCATCACAATGATACCGCGTACATCCTTCAGGTTCGCGAAGAATATACGAAGCGCCGAAATCTACTGGTAGAACTCCTAAACGGAATTCCGGGCGTGATCTGCCCGAAACCTAAAGGTGCGTTTTACTGCGTGGCGGAGCTTCCGGTAGATGACACTGATGATTTTGCGCAGTGGCTGCTCGAAAGCTATTCCAACAACAATGAAACCGTTATGGTAGCGCCAATGAGCGGCTTCTACAGCGATCCAAAGCTCGGGAAGAAACAGGTGCGCGTAGCGTATGTGCTGAAAGAAGAGGACCTGCGGCGAAGCGTGGAACTGCTGAGTGATGCCTTACAAAAATATAAAAGCCACGATTAGCACTTAATTCTAAAAAGCCACGAATTGTGCGTGGCTTTTTTGTGTAGTAAAAGTGCGTAAATTTGCGAAACATTTTCAATGAAAATCTACGAAAATTTTTCTTTAAAAGATTATAACACGTTCGGTGTGGACGTGGCTGCAAGGTATTTTGCAGCGGTTTCTTCGACGGATGAACTCATCGGAGTCCTGGAATCTGTCCGGCAGAAGGGTAATTTAGATATAAAGCCGCTTTTTCTTGGTGGTGGCAGCAATATCCTCTTTACAAAAGATTATGAAGGACTTGTCATTCACCTTAATTTAAAAGGAATATCCGAAGAAGCTGTAAGCGAAAATGAGGTTTTGGTGACCGCAGCCGCAGGTGAAAACTGGCATTCGTTCGTTCTGTTCTGTCTTGAACAGGGCTATGGTGGACTCGAGAATCTGTCGCTGATCCCCGGGAATGTTGGTACTTCGCCAATGCAGAATATCGGGGCGTATGGCGTTGAGATCAAAGATGTGTGCGAAAAGTGTACGGTGCTGAATCTGGAAACTTTAAAGACTGAAACTTTTGATAGTGCAGAATGTAAATTCGGTTACCGGGATTCCATTTTCAAAAACGAGGGAAAAGGAAAGTATGTGATTCTGGATGTGACGTTCAGACTCACGATGAAAAATCACGTGATCCGCATTGAATACGGTGCAATAAAATCAGAATTGGAGCGACAGAATATCACGGATCCGACGATTCGGGATGTTTCAGATGCAGTGCTCAGTATCCGTCAAAGTAAGTTGCCGGATCCGAAAGTACTTGGTAATGCGGGTAGTTTCTTTAAAAATCCGACCATTTCCAAGTCTGCATTTGAGGCGCTGCAGAAAAAATTTCCGGAAATAGCGGGTTATGCTGCCGGCGAATGGGTGAAAGTGCCCGCAGGTTGGCTGATAGAGCAGTGCGGCTGGAAAGGGAAACAGATTGGCAATGTAGCATCACATCATTTGCAGGCATTGGTTATCGTGAACAAAACTGGCCAGGCGGGCGGTGCCGAAATATTTAAATTCTCGCAGAAAATCATTGATTCTGTGGAAGATAAGTTTGGGATAACTCTGGAAAGAGAAGTTAATATCATTTAAGTTATTCAGTAAAGTGTTATCAAGCGCGGATGAATAATAGTGAACGTGTTTTCGGGAAAGTTTTAAAAATATTCTAAAGAATTAATTCATAAATATTTGTCTAACTGGATTTTTCTTCGTTATTTTGCACTCTCAAATATTTAGTAGTAAAAAAGAACATCGAGATATGTCAAGAATTTGCCAGATAACAGGAAAGCGTGCGATGGTTGGGAACAATGTTTCTCACGCTAATAACAAAACGAAGCGTCGTTTTGAAATTAACTTATTGGAGAAAAAATTTTACCTTCCGGAGCAGGAAAAGTCTGTTACACTGAAAGTTTCGGCGCACGGATTGAGAGTGATCAACAAGATCGGAATCGAGGAGGCGATTGAAAGAGCAGCAAGAAACGGATTTATAAAAAATAACAAGTAATGGCTAAAAAAGGTAACAGAGTACAGGTAATTCTGGAGTGCACGGAGCACAAAGAATCCGGTGTAGCAGGAATGTCAAGATACATTACGACTAAAAATAAGAAGAACACTACAGAAAGATTGGAGCTTAAAAAATTCAATCCGGTTCTGAAGAAATACACCCTTCACAAAGAGATTAAGTAATCTTTTAAAAAACGATTAAAAATGGCAAAGAAAGTAGTAGCATCCCTTCAGGGTGGCGCAGGTTCTAAGAAAATGACCAAAGTTGTGAAAATGGTGAAGTCGGCTAAATCTGGCGCATACGTTTTCGACGAGAAAGTAATGAACGCTGATGAGGTAGAAGCTTATTTGAAAAAATAAGTCCTGCCAACGCAGTTCACGATATACCGGCTACCCAAATTTTGGGTAGTTTTTTTGTTATATTTGCGCTGATTAAAAAAAACCTGATAACGTAACATGAGTTGGTTCAAGAAAATTTTCAAGAAGGAGGAAAAGGAGACTTTGGATAAAGGTCTGGAAAAATCCAGTCAAGGATTTTTCGAAAAGATTTCGAAGGCCGTTGTCGGTAAATCTAAAGTAGATGATGAGGTGCTTGATGATCTTGAAGAAGTGCTTATCGCCTCCGACGTAGGTGCCGGAACTACAATAAAGATCATCGAAAGGATAGAAAACCGTGTTGCAAAAGATAAATTTGTAAGCACTGATGAGCTCGATAAGATCCTGCGCGAGGAAATCTCCGGCTTGTTGCTTGAAAATCCACATGCGTCCACCGGAAATATTGATGAGTCCAAAAAGCCTTACGTAATTATGGTAGTAGGAGTGAATGGTGTTGGTAAAACAACTACGATTGGTAAACTCGCACACCAGTTTAAATCTGAAGGTAAAAGTGTGGTTTTAGGCGCGGCGGATACCTTCCGCGCGGCGGCGGTAGAGCAACTTGTGATTTGGAGCGAGCGTGTGGGTGTTCCCATCGTGAAGCAGAGTATGGGTTCTGATCCGGCGTCGGTGGCGTTCGATACCGTACAAAGCGCGGTAGCTAACAATGCGGATGTGGTGATCATCGATACAGCTGGAAGACTGCACAACAAAATAAATTTAATGAACGAACTCACCAAAATAAAACGTGTGATGCAGAAAGTGATTCCGGACGCGCCACACGAAATTCTTTTGGTGCTTGACGGATCTACCGGACAGAACGCTTTCGAACAGGCGAAACACTTCACGGCGGCTACCGAAGTGAACGCGCTGGCAATCACGAAGTTGGACGGAACTGCGAAAGGTGGAGTGGTGATCGGTATTTCAGATCAGTTTCAAATACCCGTAAAGTATATCGGCGTCGGCGAGAAGATGACGGACCTGCAATTATTTAATGGAACAGAATTTGTAGATTCTTTTTTCAGAAAGAGGGCTTAGTTTTCGGCAACCTTTTTGATAAACTAAAAAAGAATAACATTTTTATTAACATTAAAATTTTAAAACTATGGGTATTTTAACTTGGATCATTTTTGGTCTTATCGCAGGTGCAATCGCTAAATTCATTATGCCTGGAAACCAGGGAATGGGTTGGATCTTAACAATCATTTTAGGAATCGTAGGTGCTTTTGTTGGCGGATGGATCGGTACCATGCTAGGTTGGGGAACTGTGAATGACTTCGACATCAAGAGTATGTTTCTTGCCGTTTTAGGAGCCTTACTGGTTCTCTGGATATACGGAATGGCGACGAGAAGAGCGTAAAACGTAATAACACAAAATAATCCCGAGCTGAATTTCAGTCCGGGATTTTTTTTGCTTTAATACTTAAAATTTAATCTGAAAAGGCATTTCCATTCGCGCGCCTTCCCGGAATTTCGGATCTGCAAGTTGTTGGTAAATAAGAAACTGTTCATCTGAAAGTTTGCTCTTCAGCATCTTTGAGGTGATCTGCTCTTTATCCAAATCTTTAAAAAGCTGTTCAAATTGGGTGAGTTTCTTTGGATAAGAGGAAACATTAAAATCTGAAACTTTCGCTTTCATCGCTGCAAATTTCACAGCATCCTGCAATGTTCCGAGATCATCAACCAAGCCGAGATCTTTTGCGCGTACGCCGCTCCAAACGCGTCCGCCACCCACTTCGTCAATCTGTTCAAAAGACTTTTTACGGTTTTGCGTCACAAAATGGACGAATCTTTTGTACGTCATCTCCACACTTCGCTGCATCATTGCCGCACCTCCGGGTGTAAGACCGTTCAGTGAAGAAAACATGTTACTGTTTGCGTTCGTTGTCACCGCATGAGCTGTGAGACCGTTTCGGTTGGCTAGTTCTTTAAAGTAGGGAAAAACACCAAACACACCGATCGATCCGGTAAGCGTTCCCGGTTCAGAATATATCTTGTCTGCAGCCATCGCGATATAATAACCGCCGGACGCCGCATAATCACCAAATGAAACGATGAGCGGTTTTTTTGCTTTAAGTCTTTGAAGTTCAAACAGGATTTCATCTGAAGCATTGGCGCTGCCGCCGGGCGAGTTGATACGCAGCACTACCGCCTTCACTTTATCGTTTTCGGTAAGTTTTTTTATTTCCTTTACGAAATTGTCTGCGTAGATGGCGTCTGTTCCTTCGCCGTTGTAGATGGCCCCGGACGCGTAAAGTACGGCTACCTGATTATCTTTCTTTGTATTGTCTTCTTTGTAGGAGCCTATATATTTAGTAAAAGATATTTTACGGAGTTTTTCCTTTTTCTTTATGCTGAGTTTTTCCTTTAAAAGATCATCGTACTCAGATTTTTGGATCAGTTTATCAGCAAGGCCATATTGCAGGCTCATTTCCGGAATAGCGCCATATAGACTGTCTACCACCATGGCGAAACGGGCCGAGTCCATCTTTCTGGCGCCGGCCATCTTTCTGGCGGTAGGAGACCAAATGTCATTTAGCAACGTTGAGAGCTGCTCACGGTTTTCGTCGGACATATCGTCGCGCATGAAAGGTTCTACAGCAGACTTATACTTTCCGTGTCTGATCACTTCAATCCCGATACCGTATTTCTCGGCAAAGCCTTTCATGTACAAAACTTCTGTCGCGAGACCTTTGAGGTCCACGCTTCCCGCCGGATGCAGATAATAACGGTCCGCTACAGAGCCCAGATAGTAAGCAGACTGCGATACATTATTGCCATATGCATATAAGAACTTACCGCTTTTTTTAAATTCAAGCAGTGCCCGGCGAACATCTTCGATCTGCGTAAAGCCGGCCTGCAAGCCATCTGTCTCAATGCTGATGCCTTTTATATTGTCATCTGTGGCCGCTTTTTTTATCGCTTCCACCATGTCATAGATCAAAATATTATTTTCTTTTTCGGCAAATGCGAAAATATTGTCGCTGTCTTCCAGCGGACTATCTATAATGTTTGTTTTAAAGTCGAGCGTAAGCACAGAACCGGCGTGAATGGCAGATTTATTGCTGTCGGTGATTGCGCTGTAAGCAACCATCATTATTAGGAATAGAACAAAAAGCCCTGCGATGATCGCGATTGCTACGATATTTGCGAGGACGTTTTTTAGGAAACCTTTCATATTTAATAAAGTATAATTTAAGAGATATGTCGCACCACGAGGTGGTTTTGTTACTCGGCAGCAATTTAGGTAAACCCGAGCACAATATAGCGCTTGCCATAGCAAAAATTGAAGCAAGTCTGGGAAAAGTAGTCGCTACTACGCAGCCCTTGCGCACGGAACCCACTGAGTTTGTGAGTTCTAATTATTTTTGTAATATTGCATTACGTCTGAAGACGCGTTTATCCCCTGTCGGGCTCTTAAAGGAGATCAAAATCATAGAGCAAAGTATGGGGAGACTGGAAGACTCGATGATAACAAAAGAGTACGTGGATCGGGTGATTGATATCGACATTGTAAAGTTCGGTAACATCACATTCTCTTCTGCTTTTCTGCAGATACCGCACCACAAACATATGCAGGTACGTGACTTCTCACGCCAACTTCTGGCCGACCTGAACGATACAGTAAACACACAAATATGAAATCAAATTTATTCTTAGCGTTATGCTTACCCGCAGCGGTTTTCGCCCAGGAAGCATCAAACACAGCAGGTTCTGAAGCGTATCCAAACACTTTCTCCAGCGGATCTGCCAAAATCTCACAGTTCAACAACAGCGCAAAGCGCTTCAATGACTGGGCAGTCTCTGTAGGAGGAGGTACGGCACTGATGAAAAAATCGGATCTTACTTCATTTTACGGTGACGAAGTAAACTGGGGATGGAATGCCTATGTAAGTCTGGACAAGCAACTCACGCATACTTTTGGTTTAAGCCTGATGTATTCAATGGGCCAAACGAATCAGCGCGGAATGCTGCCGGGTGTATGGGGCGCGACAGCCGGTGTCGCTGAAGCATGGACGAAGTATAAGCAAATAACAGTTTTAGGGGATATCAATTTTTCAAATCTTCTTAGGAGAGTAGATAACCATTCTCCATACCGCTGGGCGCTCCACGGGTATGCGGGATTAGGTACAATGGGATATGAGACGTTGTTGCTGGATAACAATCTGTCACGCTACGCGCCAAACACATTTCCTATCGCAGTTGACCAAAAGTTGGGATTTTCCTCCCTGTTTTTTCAGGGCGGTGCGGGACTTAAATATAAAGTTTCAGAGCTCATTGATATAGAAACACGGGTGATGTATGTGATGAGTGGCGATGATGAATTTGATGGCGGAGGTGACCTTTTTGATACCGGTCATCCCTCAATTAACTATAATATGATAAACCCATCGCGCAGTGATGATATGGTCACGATCAATCTGGGTTTAAGTTTCAAGATCGGAAAACATGATTCGCACCTCGCGTGGCATGATCCGATGCAAGAAATTTATTACAGAACTGCAGATTTAGAGCAGAATTCTAATGAATTGATTGTCTGCAAGAAAGGGGATCTGGATAACGACGCAGTGTGCGATGATTGGGATAGAGAGTTAAATTCTCCTGCCGGTGCACGCGTAGATGGCGCGGGAGTTGCTATCGACATGGACCTGGACGGTGTAATAGATTTGTATGACCGTTGTGTAACAGTTCCGGGTACCGCTGAAAACAATGGTTGCCCTCCAGGATCCAAATAATAGACAGACATCAAATAATAAACATTAACAATAAAAAATAAATTATGAAAGTACATTTAGCAAGTTTGGTTTTGGCTTTGGCTCTACCAGCAGGCGCTTTCGCGCAGGATTCTTTAGCAGTTGCAACCGAAGGATATCCAAATACCTTCAGTTCTGGTTCGGCCAATGTTGCGCCATTTACGCAGGATTCAAAAAGATTTAATGACTGGGCAATTTCAGTAGGTGCCGGTGTTCCGTTACTTTACGGGTCAGATCTTTCGTCTATCAACAACGGAAACGGGAAGAATCTTTTCGGGTATTCAGCTTATCTTAGTGTGGATAAAGCGATCACTCATGCATTTGGTCTAAAATTGCAGTATGACCGTGGTGAAACCCGTCAGGGATGGTTTAATACCAAAACTGATGATGCAACCGGTGTTGGTTACCAGAATGTTGGGGCAAGAACCCAATATGATGCAGTTTCTCTTTTGGGAGATATCAATTTCTCAAGCCTTCTAAGACGTGTTGACAACAAGTCACCGTACAGATGGGCCTTGCACGGATATGCAGGTGTAGGTTCAATCGGTTACCGAGCTTATGTAGAAGATATTGCAGGTCAGCGGTTGGCAGCAGAAGTAAAACCTTCACTTGACAAATGGTCACTTTTTGGTCAGGCTGGTGCCGGATTGAAATATAACGTAAGCCGCAGAGTAGATCTTGAAGGCCGTTTAATGTATGTTGTAACTACTGATGACAGCTTTGACGGTGCTGGTCCGCAGTACAATGCAAGAGAAGAACAAACTTCGGATAACTTCTTCAATGCGACTTTAGGACTTTCATTTAAATTAGGAAAACACCAGTCACATCTGATGTGGCATGATCCATTGCAGGAAATCTATTACAAACTTGATGTTTTGGCAGATCAGAATCAGGATATCGAAGTTTGCAAAAAAGGCGATGCTGATAATGACGGCGTATGCGATGATTGGGACAGACAGCTTGACACACCAGCAGGCGCAAGAGTTGATGGTGCAGGTGTAGCGTTGGATACTGACCTTGATGGCGTGATCGATTTATATGATAAATGTGTAACAGTTCCTGGTCCGGTAGAAAATAACGGATGCCCAACAGGTATGACAATTTCTGATAACACTAGAGTACTGGAAGGTATTGAGTTCGACCTTGATTCAGACAGAATTCTTCCATCCAACACGCCAATCCTTAACAATGCTGTAAACTACATCAATACTTCAGGTGGTACTTACAATGTAGTAGGTGGAACAGATACCAGAGCTTCTGATGCTTACAACCAAAGATTATCAGAGCGCAGAGCAAATACTGTGAAGAATTATCTGATTCAAAACGGAGTAGAGTCTGGTAAACTGAACGCAATCGGTAGAGGTGAAAAAGACCTTAAGTACCCTGAATGCAACCCAGCTACTAAATGCCCTGAATGGAAAAACAGAGCAAACAGAAGAGTTTATTTCGAAGCGAGATAATCTTCGTTTAAATCTATATTTAAAGTCACGCCCAGCGTGACTTTTTTTGTGCGCCGGTTTTAGTTTCAGTATTTTTACCGGATGATTTCTTCGCAGGATTTTCAGCACCTTAAGCGTCAGACACTCGAGCATTTCTGGGGTCATTCTGCTTTTCGTGATTTGCAGGAGGATGTCATAGATGCCGTGATCTCTGGCAAAGACGCGCTGGCATTACTGCCCACAGGTGGTGGAAAATCACTGTGCTACCAGTTGCCGGCAATTATTTCGGAAGGTACCTGCTTAGTTGTCTCACCATTGCTGGCCTTGATGAAAGACCAGGTCTACCAACTCAAAAACAAAGGCATTGAAGCTGAATATCTTTCTTCTGAACTTGATGATTTTGAAGCCGAATCTGTCTTCATCCGCTGCAAGGAAGGTCTAACAAAATTGCTGTATGTCTCGCCTGAGCGCTTACTCAACCGTGTTTTCCTGCAGCATCTGGAAGAAATTAAGCTTTCTTTTATCGCAGTAGATGAGGCGCACTGCATTTCGGAGTGGGGGCAGGATTTTCGTCCGAGTTACCAGAATATTAAAAATTTTCGGCAGGAATTTAAAAATATTCCGTGTCTTGCACTTACGGCTACGGCTACGCCCAAAGTGCTTTCAGAAATCCAACAAAAACTGGGATTGGGCGGTTCGCTCGTATTTAAGAAAAGTTTTCGCCGAACCAACATCAAGATAATCTCCGATAAAGTTTCAGACAAATACCAGCGCGTTCTGGATTTGCTTAAATATAACTCGCAATCGGGGATAATCTACGTACGAACCCGGAAAGAAAGCGAGGAACTTACGCAGTTTCTGCACCGGAATAACATACAGAATGTGGATTACTTCCATGCGGGTTTGCCGGTGAAAGACAAGAACAGCCGCCAGAAACGCTGGGTAATGGGAAACAATCAAGTCCTTATTGCTACCAATGCGTTTGGGATGGGTATTGATAAAGATAACGTGCGTTTTGTAATGCATTTTTCACCTCCGCAATCACTTGAAAATTATTATCAGGAAATCGGTAGGGCTGGCAGAGACGGAGAAGATTCCAGTGCTTTTATGCTTTGGAATGAACAGGAACTGGAGAATTTCGACCAGATTTTGCGTAATCAGACTCCATCTAAAAGCGAGTTTTCCCGCATACTTTCTTACCTGTACTCGGTTTTTCAGGTTACCGAAGGTGAGTTGCCAGAAACTGTATTTCAGCTGCACCTGCACCGCGTACAGAACTTTGCGAAGACAAGCGGTGCCAAGATTCGCAATGTGCTCAATTTTTTGCACAACCAAGAAGTGATTTTTCATAACGCAAACCGGTCGCTTTCCTCCCTTACGTTAAAAATTTCACCGGATGAACTCGATCTGTTGCCGAAAAAAGACGGTTATCTTATCGAGCTCTTGCTCAGAAACTGTGCAGGCCTCTCCACTCACCGGATTTTGTTCAGTGAGCTGTCTCTGTCACGAAAACTGGAGGTAGAACCGCACGTCTTAAAAGAAAGGATCCGTGATCTGATGCAGAAAAACTATGTGGAATATATTGACGGCGCGCTTTCGAGCATAAAATTTTTAAAGCCGCGCGATGAACGCGCAAACAACGGCAAGTATTGGCATCTTTTCGAGCAGATCCAGAAAAATAAACTGCAGAAATGGGAGGAGATGAAGTATTTTGTTCAGAACAGCGACTTCTGCAAAATGAAGATGATACTTTCCTATTTTGGTGAAAAGAACGTGCGGAACTGCGGCAGCTGCTCGGTGTGCGAAAAACAGCGCGAGGCTGTTTTCGGGCGCGATATCAGTCAGGATATCATTCAAATATTAAAATCAAAACCTTCCAGCGTAGAAGAAATCGCAATCCGGCTGAATTATTATTCAAAAGATAATATTTTAGAAAATCTGATTTATCTTTTAGATTCAGGTAAGGTGAAAATGCTGAATTTCCGCACGTACGCATACAGCGGCGATTAATTTAAAAATTTAAAGTAAGAATACTATGAAGTCACTGAAAGTTGTCTTTTTTGGCACTCCCGAATTTGCGAAAGAATCATTAAGCGCCATCCATCAGTCTGTGCATGACGTTGTGGGCGTGGTTACTGTAGCGGATAAAGCGAGCGGCCGCGGCCAGAAGATTCAGCAGTCGCCGGTAAAAACGTATGCTGTGGAGAACGGTTTACCGGTTTTTCAGCCTGAAAAACTCCGCAATCCTGAGTTTCTGGAACAAATGCGCGCACTGAATGCCGATGTGTTCGTGGTGGTGGCTTTCCGAATGATGCCTAAAATCCTTTTTGAAATGCCGCGCCTCGGTACTTTCAATCTCCACGCTTCCCTGCTTCCTGATTACCGTGGGGCCGCACCGATAAATTACGCGATTATCAACGGTGAAAAGAAAACCGGTGCCACGACATTTTTTATCAATGAAAAAATCGACGAAGGAAATATCCTTTTGCAGGATGAAGTACGAATCTCAGCTGAAGACGATGCCGGCAGCCTGCATGACAAGTTGATGGACCTCGGGGCAAAGCTGGTCGTAGAAACGCTGGATGGGCTGGCGAACCATTCGCTTATGGAAAAACCGCAGCCGGAAGCCGAGTTTCAGAAAAATGCTTTTAAAATTTTTAAAGAAGATACGCGCATTAATTGGAATCAGACATCAGAATCAATTTACAATTTCGTGCGCGGAATGTCGCCGTATCCTTCTTCCTTCACCAGTATCAGGATCGGTGACGAACTGAAAACATTAAAAATTTATAAAGGCATTTACGAAAAACAGGCGCATTCTCTAAAGCCTGGAACTTTGGAAATCAGCAAAAGTGGGTTTAAAATATACACGCTCGACGGTTTTTATCTGCCGCAGGAGATTCAGCTCGAAGGAAAAAAAAGGATGAATCTGAAAGATTTTTTAAACGGTTTCCGGCATTTCGAACATATTTCGCCCGCGGACTAGTTTCTGTTTTTAAGCAAAACCCAACCGGTAAATGTAGCCGACGTGGTGCTTACAGGCTCTGTCCAGGTCAAAACATACCAGTAGGTACCTGTGGGCAGGGCGCGACCATCCAATTTTCCGTCCCACAAGTAATTATCATTTGCGGACTGAAAAACTCTGGTTCCGTTGCGCGAAAATATCATGATGGAGACGTATTCTTTGATTTTTAGATCAGAATAATCCAACACATCATTGATGCCGTCGCCGTTTGGCGTGATTACGTTAATGAGATTCAGGATTAAAAACGGCTTCTGGCCAACTCCGCAGTTTAACGCATCTTTCACATAGGCGGTATGTGGCCCTCGCGGCACATTTGTAAATATGTTCGACGCCTGAAAGTTCACGCCATCTATCGAATACAGAAAAGGTTGTACGCCGCCCGAAACATGGATCGTGATCTGGCTGCCCGCGACATCCACGTGCGAAATTACAGGCAATGAACTCTCTGAAACTGTAACCTGCTGTATCAGTTTGCATCCGTTTTGCGAGGTAAGTTCCACCGAGTATTCGCCCGCCCCAACTGAGTTAATGGAACTTACCGTGGCACCTTCTGCGATTGTGGAGCCGTCTTTTCGCAACCATTTATAATACTTAAACCCGCTTCCCGCATCAAGCGTGGTCGTAGCGCCCGGGCAGACGGTCTTATCACTTAGAATTGCAGATTTCTTTGGTGTAAGAAACTGTATCGAACCATTTACTTCTGTACATGTACCGCTTTTGATGGTATAATAAACCACGGTGTCCTGCGTGTAGCTCCATTGGTTAGGTAAAGCCACCTGATGCGCTGCATCCTGGAAATACTGTACCTGAAAATAAGGCTGGTAATTGGTAATGTATTCGGAATTAAGTTGCTGCAATGAAACCGCGATAGGCTCGCCATTCTTGTAGTTGCAATAACTTTTTGAAATGGTTAAAGGGATTTCGGCAAATTCGACGGTGCGCGAGCCTTTTAGCAGGCAGCCGCTCAATTCGATTTCCACCGAATATTTTCCGTTATTGATCTTATCGCCAACAATTGTAATTGTAGCAGCATTTTCGCCCGCCAGCAAACTTCCGTCTTTGTACCATTGGTATGAAACTGCCGACGCTGTAGTGGCATCAAGCGTGATGTCAGTTCCTTCACACAGCGCGGTGTTGTCAGCAAACAGCAAATCAGGTCCTAAATCTTTCTTACCGGTAAAACTGCCCGCTTTCAGAAAAACAGCGGAGTCAAACCGGCCGGTTCGGTCGCCGCCAAATAGACGGTCAGCCACTACGAGTTTGATGTGATAAGTTTCGCCGGGTACCACATCTGCCGCGGCGGTTAAAACTTTAGTTTCGCCATTGAATGCTGTGGGACTGTCTAAATGTGAACGGTACGGATCGTTATTGAAGGTGCCAAAATACTGAACATTACTTTGGCAGCCCTGTGCGGCGTTGATGGTTTGGCTTGTGACAGGTTGTGTGGTGCCGGGAATCAAAGCGATGTTTTTGTAAGGATCACTGGTGCCGGCTTTTTTTATTAGAAAGACGAATGCATCCGGATAGTCGCAGTTTGTGTCATAATATTCTTCTGACAAAAACATGTATTCGAAACTGATACCTGTGGTGTTACTCGGTGTAAAATCAAATTCCAGCACTGAGGAATTAAGATAATAGCTTACATCCACGCCCAAAGCTTCGGCAAGATCCGGGTCGCCGGGCCAGTTTGTATCTGTATCATCTAGAACGTTGCTCGTAGGTCTGGAACTGTTCGGTCCGGGCACTTTGAAGAGATCACCGGTGCTCAGAATGATTCCTTTATCTATATCAAACGGCAATGTTCCTTTTTCAAAGTATCCATAGCTCGTTGTGCTGCTGCCGAAATCCTGCCAGCCTGTGGCCGAAACATTAGACACGCTGATGCAGCTTGCGCTTTGGCTGCCGATCAAAACATCACGTACCAGTTGGTCTGGGGTTTTAGCGCTTACCGAAATATATTGCTGTGCGCTCAGGGCTGCGAATAAAAGCAGAAACCAAAAGCTCAGTATCTTTTTCAAACAGATAGAATTGTGGGTTGCAAAAGTACTGCTTTTTGTATAAAAAAAGTCTCTCCCGCGCAGCGGAAGAGACTGATATATGTCCGTTAAATTTTAGAATTTAAGCAAGGCTCACTCTGATGAAACCTACCACTTTCAGATCATCATTTACAGATTTCACGTACTCAGCAACAGAAAGTCCGCTGTCTTTGATGAAAGACTGGTGAACAAGGGTGTTGTCTTTGTAGAAACGCTGCATTTTTCCTTTAAGGATGTTATCAATGATGTTTGCAGGCTTACCTTCTTTTGTAAGGATTTCTCTTTCGATATCCAATTCTCTGTCGATAGTTTCCTGAGAAACCATAGTTTCGTCAAGTGCGATAGGGTTCATCGCCGCAACTTGCATTGAAACTGCTTTTGCAGCATCACCAGCACCGTCTACATCTGCAGAAAGAGACGTGATAGCCGCGATTTTGTTACCCGCGTGGATGTATGCACCAAGGAAAGGACCTTCGATAGATTCGAAAGTTCCTACTTCAATTTTCTCACCGATAACACCTGTCTGCTCGATCAGTTTTTCTGCAACTGTAGAACCACCGAATTCTGTAGCCAAAAATTCATCTTTGGTTTTCCCGACAGCAAGTTCTGCCAATTCATGAGCTAATTTCACGAAATCGTCATTTTTCGCAACAAAGTCAGTTTCGCAATTTAAAGCGATGATGGTTCCTTTGGTACGGTCTGCATTTACTTTCGCAATTACAGCACCTTCTGTAGATTCTCTGTCAGCTCTGTTTGCAGCCACTTTCTGGCCTTTTTTTCTTAAAACTTCGATTGCTTTATCGAAATCGCCTTCAGCTTCTACCAAAGCTTTTTTGCAGTCCATCATTCCTGCGCCTGTAATGTTTCTCAATTTAGCTACGTCTGCAGCACCTGGTGTATACATAAGTTTAGATTTTTATATTTAAAAAATTCCTATTTTTAGCTTAGTTTTTAAGCGATGCAAAGATAATAAATTCCGCATAAACTAAAAAGAAGATTTCTGCGTTATAGCTTAAATTTAAACACCTAAAAATCACAACTTTAATGGCTAAATACCTCTATTTTATATTTTTTCTGGCCTCGGTTTTCGTGAGCGGACAGTCTAAATATACCGCGGCACAGGTGGAGAAGAGCTCTGACCCGCAGGTGATTGCAAATTTCGTTAAATTCAACCCAAACCATCCGAAAACACCTGAGTTTAAACGTAAGCTGCTCGCGGTAATAAATAACGACAAGCCCAAAGCGGCCCAAGCGGCAGTTGCTAAACCAAGCGTAAAACCGATCAGCACTGCGAAACTGAAAACCGCGATAAAGAAGGATGTGGCGAAAGACGGCTCGAACGACAAAAACAAGAAAACTGCCGAGTTGCTCACGCATCTTTTTAATAACGACCCGAACAGCAAGAATGCTTATGTGCAGATTGTAAACAGGTCTAAATGTAACCTGATCGTGAAAATCAGCGGAAAGAAATTCTATAACCTGGATGTTCCGGCTAAAAACCAAAACTACATATTGGTTGACAAAGGCAATTATACGCTCACCACTTCGGTTTGTGACGCAAAATATTCTTCGGTAAAAAACATCAATAAAGATATTGTAGTGACGCTGAATGCGCCCAAATAGCCTCAGCCAAAGACGTGAAAATCTGCTGTTGCCTTTAAATATTGGTCCGAATAGACGCGTGGCGCTTTCTCGATTACAAAAGTTTCTTCTTTTAGCAACTCGCTTCCGGTTTTCGAGAATTCGAGGATTGCGCGCTTTGCGGGTGCATTTTCAATACCAAAAATCTGGACTTTTCTTAGTAAAAACAATCCTTTTCGTTCAGCAATTACACTGAATTCTTCCACAGCTGACCATGGGATGATGACGCTCAGTCGTCCAGTTTCCAGCAACAGCGACGTGCTTTTCGAAATCAAATCATCGAATGTAAGTTCCTGCTGTTGCCGCGCTACCACGTCTTTTGAAGAACTGTTTAGTTCAAAAAATGGTGGATTGGAAATGATAAGGTCGAATTTTTGATCGGATGTGAAAGTTTTGAAGTCCTGTCTACGCGCAGAAAGTCTCGCAACAAACGGTGAAGCGGCAAAATTTTCTTGCGCGAGGTCAGCTGCCAGTTCGTTAAAATCAATTGTAGTAATTTCAGATTCCTTATTTCGCTGTGCAGTCATCAGCGAAATAAGTCCGGTTCCGGTGCCTACTTCGAGAATGTTTCGGGCGCTTTCCACGCTTGCCAGTGCGCCAAGCAGTACGCCATCGGTTCCTACTCGAAAGACTTCGGGACGCTGGTTTATTGTGAATTTTTGGAATTGGAATGGTTTCACACGGGCAAAATCAAATATTTGTAGGCATGTAAATGGTGAAGGTGCTGCCTTTTCCAACCTCGGATTTCACTGAGATTTCGCCCTGGTATTCTTCCACCATTTTTCTTACCATCGTAAGTCCAAGGCCTGTTCCGCCACTTTTGCTGGTGAAATTGGGCTCGAAAATCCTGTCGTAAAGTTCTTCCGCGATCCCTCCTCCGTTATCTTCCACACTGATGATGATCCTTTTTTGGCGTTGCTCCACATCTACATTGATGATACTTTCATTGCCTTCTACACGCGCCTGCCGCGCATTTGCAACTAAATTGGTAATGATTCTTGAGAGGTAAATCTTATCCATCGCGACCATGATTTCCGGCTTGTTACTGTGAAAATAGATGCTTTGGTCACTGAATACGTTAAGAATAATCTTGATTTCTTTATTAATGTCGAAAACCTCGTTGTTTTTTTCGGGCAATTGGGCGAACTGCGAGAACGCGTTGGCTACTTTCGCTACCAGATCAATCTGGTCAACCAGGGTGTTGCTTAATGCTTTTACCTTTTCGTGTACATCCGGATCCTGCGGATTGAACTTACGTTCGAAGTTCTGAATCGTAAGTTTCATCGGTGTCAAGGGATTTTTCACTTCGTGCGCGACCTGTTTGGCCATTTCCCGCCAAGCTTCCTCTTTTTCTCTGAAACTGAGCCTTTCTTTCTGCTCTTTTATCTGCAAGATCATCTTATTGTAGGCTTTCACCAGCTGATTCAGCTCATCATTCTGGTAATACCGGATAGGTTGTGGATCATCTTCGAACAGCGTGATGCGGTTGATCATTTCCGAAAATTTGGTCACCGCGTTTGTGAGGTTTTTTGAAATAATCCAACTCAGCCAAACTGCTATTAAAATAATTAACAGATTGACAATCAGAATGTAATTCAGATATTTATTAAAAACACTAAAGTACGCGCTGTCATTATGATAATATGGGAAAAAGACGATGCCGATGGGTTGTAGCATGTTGTTTTTCAAAACCGTGTAAGATGAGGTGACGTTTGCGTCAATGGTCTGGTCGTAGGTATGCACATCAACGCGGCCGTCTTTCTGCAAGAGTTCATTCACCAAAGGAATTGAAAGCCTTTTCTCGGCAATGAGGTTGATGTCTTTATTTGAAATCAGGAAGTTGCCCGTCAAATCGTAAATGATGATATCCTGGTTGTTGATGTCGGCAATTTCAAAAATATCATTTGCCAAAACGGTGGGCAGATCCTGCGCTGAAACCTGCACATGGCTCACGGCATAATCCAGCGCGGACATCAGCGCTTCCGATTTTTTCTGAAGGTCTGTACGACTTTGTTCGGTAGCATTTTTTCTTAAAATAAAAAAGGATACAATGGATGAACTTACAATGCTAAGCAAGCAGATAATCAGGAAACCCCAAAAAACTTTTTTGCGTAAACTGTAACCTTTGTATTTAGAGAATGGCATTATTTTTCAGCAGTTTCGTTACATACTTCCCGATGATGTCGAATTCCAGATTTACAATTTCACCCACTTTCACATTTTTCATGTTCGTAAATTCCCATGTATAAGGAATTATGGCTACTGAAAATTCGCCGGCGTTGCTTGAGGCTACAGTAAGGCTGATGCCATTTACGGTAATTGAACCCTGTGCAACTGTGGTATATACGCCTGTTTCGCTGAATTTTATGGTAATGAGATAACTTCCGTTCTGGTCTTCGATGTTTAGCACGGTGCCTGTTTGGTCTACATGTCCCTGCACAAGGTGCCCGTCGAGTCTTCCATCCATCTTCAAACAGCGTTCCAAATTGACTTCGGTGCCTTCTTTCCATTTGCCCAGATTGGTTTTCTCCAAAGTTTCGGCAATCGCTGACACGCGGTAGCTTTCACCGGAGATTTCTGTAACCGTAAGGCAACAGCCGTTATGCGCCAGACTTTGATCTATTTTTAATTCGGAGGTAAAAGGGCAGGTAAGGGTAAAATCAATATTATCGCCGCGGCGCTCCATTTTTTGCACTGTGCCCGTGGCTTCTATAATTCCGGTAAACATAGATTAAATTTTAGGTAGAAGTTATATCTGCTTAATTTCACATTCGGTAAAATCTATTTTCCTAAATTTGTGAAATTCTAATATTTTTCCAAAGATAATTAAAAATGAGTTCCAGAAGCCAGAAAGTGAGAGTAGGTATTTCTATTGGTGATTTCAATGGAATCGGCCCGGAGATCATCATGAAATCACTGAAAGACAAAAGCGTCACCGATTTTTTCACACCTGTCATTTTCGGTTCGGGCAAACTCTTCACTTATCAGAAAAATTTTTTTAAACTTCAGCTCAATTTTCATTACGTCCCGGATGCATCACAAGCGCAGGCTGATAAGATTAATATGGTGAATCTGTCTAAAGACAACGTGACGGTGGAACTGGGCAAGCCTTCGGAGGAATCTACCCGAATGGCCATAGAATCCCTGGAAGCGGCTACCGAAGCACTGATGAAAGGTGACATCGATGTTTTGGTGACAGCCCCAATCAACAAAGATGAAATGATGAAATACGGTTTTCAGCATGCTGGTCATACCGGTTTCTTTGAGGAAAAATTCCAGCGAAAAGGTCTTATGTTCCTGGTGACCGAAGATCTGAAAGTCGCAGTTTCTACACATCATATTCCCCTTTCAAAAGTTTCAGAAAACATTTCAAAAGAAAAAATTAAAAAGCAAATCAAGATTCTAAATCAGTGCCTGATTGAAGATTTCCAGGTTCGGTTGCCGAAGATTGCTGTTCTGGGACTCAACCCGCATGCAGGCGATGGAGGCGTAATCGGTAGCGAAGAGATTGATGTCATCACCCCTGCAATCAGGGAAGTGTATGATAACGGAATTTTAGCATTCGGGCCTTATCCGGCAGACAGCTTTTTTCAGCCACAAAAGTACGGAGCGTTCGATGCGGTGTTAGCGATGTATCACGATCAGGGTCTGGCACCATTTAAGACGCTGGCTTATGAAGACGGTGTAAATTACACCGCAGGTTTACCTTTTATCCGCACGTCACCGGATCATGGTGTAGCCTACGATATTGCGGGGCAGAACCTGGCGGATGAGCGCAGTTTTATGGAAGCAATTTTCACTGCGCTGAAGATTTTCCGCAATCGTGAAGAATATAATGACCTGATGACTAACAGGCTGCGCCCGAAGCGTTCTGCTGTAAACAACGGTGTAGACGAGGATTTGCCGCAGGAGGATCATGCATAGCTTTGGCCGGAAACTGCTGAGGGTATTTTGTTTTTAATAATTATTTGTAATATTAAAAAAAATGCATATTTTTGCACACTCATTTTATGGACAGGCTAAGAAACTACGACATCGTGTTTTCGGGACAGAAAAACGGTCGGCACCAATTCCAGTTTGAGATAGATAAATCGTTCTTTCAACTTTTCGATACTGAACAGGAATTTTCAGAACCAAAAATTGTGGTGGATGTCTTAATGGACAAGCATACTACGTTTTTGGAAATGAACATTAAAACAAAAGGTACGGTAGCGCTCATTTGTGATATCACTACAGATGAATTTACTTACCCGGTAGAAAACGAATTAAATGTCCTGGTGAAATTCGGGGAAGAATATGATGACAGCGAGGAAGATGTAATAACGATTCCCGCGTCAGATCATGCCTTCAATGCCGCGCAGCTCATATATGAAAGTGTAGTGCTGGCGATTCCGATGAAGAAAATCTCACCGGATGTGTCCGAGGAAGATCTGCAGATCGTAGAAAGGTTCAGTCCGAAAGTAGAAGAGAAGGAAGAAGAAGTGGTAGACCCGCGATGGGCAGCCCTTAAGAAATTAAAAGATAAAAATTAAAAATAGTTTATTATGATGAGCTTGAGCAATCAAATCCTCATCGCTCATCAAACAAAATTATAAGAAAATGGCACATCCAAAGAGAAGACAATCGTCCACAAGAAGAGATAAGCGCAGAACTCACTACAAAGCAGTAGTTCCCCAGCTTGCAAAAGATGCCGCTTCCGGCGAAATTCACCTGTACCACCGTGCACACTGGCATGAAGGTAAACTTTACTACAGAGGTAAAGTAGTAATGGAAAAAGAAGTAGAAACCACAGAAGAAAACTAGAAGAGTAATTCTATAATTTCTTTATTTTTATACAAAAACCACTCATTTTTATTCAAATTGAGTGGTTTTTTGTTCATTTTTAATCATTTTTAGTATCTTTGGCATAACAATCAAACTCCAAAATCATGGACATAAAAGACATCCAAAACCTTATTAAATTCGTTTCAAGAGCAGAAGTTTCTGAAGTAAAATACAAAACCAAAGATTTTGAAATTACCATCAAAACCCCACTTGGCGGGAATGAGATGAGTTATATGCCACAACCTGCCGTATATCATACCGCGCCACAGGCTCCAGGTCACGCGCCTCACGCACCGGCTGCCGCTGCTGCACCTTCACAACCGGCGGACAATGCATCAGACGAGGGCAATTTTGTGACGATCAAATCTCCGATGATTGGTACTTTCTACAGAAAACCTTCACCAGACAAAGACGTTTTCGTCAACGTGGGCGATGAAGTTTCTGCTGGCAAAGTGGTTTGCGTTATTGAAGCGATGAAATTATTTAACCAGATTGAGTCTGAAATTTCAGGTAAGATTGTTAAAATTTTGGTTGATGATGCCACTCCGGTTGAATATGACCAGCCATTATTCCTGGTAGATCCATCTTAAGAAATTTTAAATTAGAGATTATAGATTTTAGATGAAGCTCATCTAATAAAATTTAAAATTCAAAATTCAAAATTTAAAATTTCAAGTACGATGTTCAAAAAAATATTGATTGCAAACAGAGGCGAAATCGCCATGCGCATCCTGCGGACGTGCAAGGAAATGGGCATAAAGACGGTTGCCGTATATTCCACCGCTGACAAAGACAGCCTGCATGTGCGTTTTGCGGATGAAGCGGTTTGCATCGGGCCACCGATGAGTAAGGATTCATACTTAAAGATCTCTAATATCATCGCGGCAGCCGAAATTACAAATGCTGATGCGATACATCCGGGTTACGGTTTCCTGTCGGAAAATTCTAATTTTTCCAGAATTTGCCAGGAAAACGGAATTAAATTTATTGGCGCCACACCCGACCAGATCGACCGTATGGGCGATAAAGCCAACGCGAAAGCCACAATGAAGGAAGCCGGAGTACCATGTGTTCCGGGTTCAGAAGGTTTGATTGATTCTTATGAAACCGCTGCAAAACTTGCTGAAGAAATGGGTTACCCCGTGATGATCAAAGCAACTGCCGGTGGTGGCGGTAAAGGTATGCGTGCCGTTTGGAAAGCCGAAGACCTGCATGAACATTGGGATTCTGCAGTACAGGAAGCTACTGCCGCCTTTGGAAACGGAGGTATGTACATGGAGAAACTCATCGTGGAACCACGTCATATCGAGATTCAGATTGCAGGTGACCAATATGGCAAAGCATGTCATCTTTCAGAAAGAGACTGTTCCGTACAGAGAAGAAACCAGAAGCTGACGGAAGAAACACCGTCGCCGTTTATGACGGATGAACTTCGTGAAAAGATGGGTGCAGCAGCCGTGAAAGCCGCTGAATACATTAAATATGAAGGCGTGGGAACCATTGAATTTCTGGTTGATAAAGACCGAAACTTCTATTTCATGGAAATGAACACTCGGATCCAGGTAGAACATCCAATTACAGAGCAGGTTGTAGATTATGACCTGATTCGTGAGCAAATCTTACTTGCGTCCGGAAGCCCGATTTCCGGAAAGAACTACTACCCAAAACTGCATTCCATAGAATGTAGAATCAACGCAGAGGATCCTTACAATGATTTCCGTCCGTCCCCGGGTAAAATTACAGGACTGAACATTCCCGGAGGTCACGGAATCCGTGTAGATACGCATGTATATTCGGGTTATTCTATTCCGTCAAACTATGATTCAATGATCGCCAAACTTATCACCACCGCCCAGACGCGCGAAGAAGCCATTGCGAAAATGCGCCGCGCACTGGAGGAATTCTATATTGAAGGCGTGAAAACTACCATTCCGTTCCACCGTCAATTGATGGAAGACGAAGATTATCTGGCAGGAAACTACACCACCAAATTCATGGAGGATTTCAAAATGGACAAACGCTTCGAGAATAACTAAAAGCTTTTCCTTTAAATAGCTAAAAACACCAGCGTATCTACGCTGGTGTTTTTTTATCTAATTATCAATACGCTGCGTTTGCCGCATCCATCAAAAATTGAGTATTTTTGTAAGGATCATTGAGTCTTCAATGATTAAAAAATTGCGCTAAAAAAAGCCGCACTTCAACCAAAATTTTAAAGAATAATGAACTCTACACAAAACTCCTCAAGTTATTATATCGATTTAGAAGACAAACACGGCGCACATAATTATCATCCGCTTCCGGTGGTTCTGGATCGAGGCGAAGGTGTTTTTGTGTGGGATGTTGAAGGTAAAAGATATTATGATTTTCTGTCGGCTTATTCGGCGGTGAACCAGGGGCATTCACATCCAAAAATCGTGAAAGCACTTACAGACCAGGCGCAGACCTTGGCTTTGACATCCAGAGCATTTCACAATTCCAAACTGGGCGAGTACGAATGGAAGATCACGTCACTTTTCGGCTTCGATAAGGTTCTGCCGATGAATTCCGGTGCGGAAGCTGTGGAAACCGCCGTTAAACTTGCGCGCAAATGGAGCTACGAAGTGAAAGGCATCAGTGAAAACTCAGCAAAAATCATTGTCTGCGAAAACAATTTCCACGGGCGTACCACCACGATTGTGTCATTTTCAAATGATCCGGATGCCAGCCGAAATTACGGTCCCTTTACACCCGGTTTCGTCAAAATTCCCTACAATGATCTGGCCGCACTCGAAGATGTTTTGAAAGAGGATGTGCAGAACATCGCTGCATTTTTAGTGGAACCTATCCAGGGCGAGGCCGGTGTGTATGTTCCGGACGAAGGGTTTTTGAAGCAGGCTTCAGCGTTGTGTAAACAGCACAACGTACTTTTTATCGCAGATGAGGTGCAGACCGGTATCGCCCGCACCGGGAGACTGATCGCGTGTCATCACGAGGACGTTCAGCCCGATATTCTGGTCTTGGGAAAAGCTTTGTCTGGCGGTATGTATCCCGTTTCGGCGGTGTTGGCCAATAACGAGATCATGAACGTGATTCAGCCGGGACAACACGGATCAACATTCGGAGGAAATCCACTCGCGTGCGCTGTTGCGATAGCCGCGTTGGATGTTGTAGCGGAAGAAAATCTGTCTGAACGAGCAGAAAATTTGGGACAGCTTTTCCGTGCTGAAATTCAAAAATTAATTGAGAAAACCGATTTGATCAGTGGAGTTCGGGGAAAAGGTTTGCTAAATGCAATTCTAATAAATGACACACCCGAAAGCAAAACCGCATGGAACCTTTGTCTGAAACTGAAAGAAAACGGTCTTCTGGCGAAACCTACGCACGGAAACATCATCCGTTTGGCACCGCCGTTGGTAATCACTGAGGAGCAGATTTTGGATTGTGTTGAAATCATTTCAAAGACGATATTAGCATTTAACAAAGCTTAAATCTTGACGCCTACGGAAAAAATAAGCGGGTTAATTATCACGTATAACGAAGAAAAAAACATTCAGGAAGTTCTTGAATGTTTTGATTTTTGCGACGAAATCATCGTGGTAGATTCTTTCAGTACAGACAAAACGGTGGAGATTGCCTCAAAACATCCAAAAGTAAAAGTCATTCAGCATGTTTTTGAAGATTTCACCAAACAGCGAAATCTTGCGCTGCAGGCTTCCGCAAATGACTGGGTACTGTTCTTGGACGGTGATGAACGTATCACTGCTGAACTGCGAGCTGAAATCATTAACGTTATCAATTCAGCCACCAAAAATGACGCGTACTATATGTACAGAAGCTTTTTTGTGGGACGGAAAAAAATCAGGTTTTCAGGCACGCAGAATGATAAGAATTTCAGGCTTTTCCGCAAGAGCAAAGCGCATTATGTGGGACACAAAAGAGTGCATGAAACACTAGATGTGCAGGGAAGTACAGGTATTTTAAAGCACAAACTTCTGCATTATTCCTTTGAGGATTTTGAGCAGTTCAAATCTAAAATGTTGTCTTACGGCTCACTGAAAGGATCGGAATTGGCAGAAAAAGGGCAGCGATATTCAGTACTGACGCATTTCGGGAAGGTTGTATTCAAATTCGTTAAGACATATTTCCTGAAATTGGGTGTTCTGGATGGTGTAAACGGTTTGAAAATCAGTTACTTGCAAAGTCTTTACGTGCATGAAACTTTCCGCATATTAAAAATAAGGTCTGAAGTGTCTCTTAAGCGCTGATATTTTATTTCCGGATATAAACTGGCTTCAAATCTCCGTAAAAACTGTCTACAAACTTAGTCAGTTTACGTTGGGTGCTCGATTCCCGAACGCGGATGGGGGTTTTTGTCAAATCCATTTCCTTTACTTCTTCGATGATTTTTTCGAAAGAATAGTTTTTCATGAACGCGACTTTAAGGAAGTTGCTGATGAGGGTATTCCATTGGTTTTTGTTTCCCCAATAATGTCCCACAACGTGGTCTGCCGGTTTAAGACTGGAGTACGCGTTTAGTCCCAATGAAAACGCGAACTGCTCAATCAGCCTGCGCGTGACACCGTCTGCGCACATCGCATCACTGATATCTAAAGTAAGTTTGAGGCAGGCAAAGTTTTTATGTGAAATAGCGATCAGGCCTGCGTTCCACATCACTGAGTTTTCGTCAATTTTAATCCCCGAATATGTTTTTCCCTGCATCTGCTGCCACATTTTACGTTCGGTTTTTGATTTTAACTTGGCCAGTTTACCTTCTTCGAGATGCATGAAGTTTTGGCCACTTTCCAGTTTAGCGCGCAACTCATCGGCATTTTCATGAAAAAAAGTGTCACCATCAAGGTAAAGTAGGTCTTCATCCGGATACTTTTCCGCTACATGTTCAAGCGCTTTAATTTTCACCCGCCAAAAGAATTTGTGTTCGCCTTCCCATTCGGTGATTTTTTTACGGTCAATCGGGATAATCTCAATTCTTTTTCCAATCGAATTAAACAAATCCGGATTTTCCGCAATTACCAAGATGCGGTCATCACTCGATTTACGCGCCATCGCGGTGTAAATGGAGAAATAAACCTGCTGGTAATGATCTATTTTATCGCCGAAAACCAGATAAACAATATTCATTGATTCTTTTCTTTAAATTAAAAATGGAGGGTCATGCGCAAATGCCATCCAAAAGTAGTGTAAAAGCGCGGTTATCTAAAATTTGTGCGCCTTATTATTTTCCTTTAAATTGCATCATTAACCACTGCGAAAATCTTTATCTAAGGGAAAATCTCAACAATTATTTTTAATTAAAATTTACACCTTTTAATTTTTAAAAATTTCGTCAATCACCCTTGCATGGATAATTCTCCGCTGATCAGCCTTATCATCCCAATTTATAACGCCGCACACACGTTGGAACGGTGTCTCAGCAGTGTTGTCGGGCAAACCTACAACAACCTCGAAATTATTGTAGTTGATGATGGTTCGACTGATGAAGGCGCTGTAATTTATGAAGAATTCAGTTCAACTGACGGCAGAATAAAAATTCTCAGACAAACCAATTCAGGAGTTTCAAAAGCCCGGAATAGTGGCGTGGAAAGTGCGACAGGGAGCTACATTTGTTTCGTGGATTCCGATGATTGGGTGGAACCTAATTATTGCGAAAAACTGTTTTCGTTAATTCAAAATGAAGGTGCGGACATTGCGATTGTGGAAGCCGCCTACGAGGACGAAGCCGGAAATGTCGTTTTTCAGAAGCCGGTTGCGGACGAAAGTGTTTTTGACGGGCGAAGAGCGCTGTTGCTTTTACTGGAGGATGAGGTGATCCAAAGTCATCCGTGGGGAAAACTTTACCGCGCAGATTTGGTTCGTGACATTAAATTCCCGGAAGATCTGAAGTGTTTTGAAGATTATTCTACATTGTTCAAAATCTTCAATAAAGCGGTGAAAGTGGCAAAATCTAACGATCAGTTGTACCACTACATTCAGCATTCCGCCAGTCTCTCGCATAATCTTTCGCCCGAGACTGCCTACCAGTTTTATCTCGCGATCATGAAAGTGTACAGTTTTTGGAGATTCACGATGCCGCTGGAAGAAAAAAGTCCGGTTACCAAAAATATTATCCGCAAACTGCTGATGGTTTTGAAAAGAATTCTCAGAAATACAGACCACAATGTAATGCAGGCCGAAAAGGAAATCATCAGGAAATCTTTCCGCTCGTTTCTTCAGTATCCCATTACGGATATTGGTTTGGAGTATTATTTTTATGTTCGGATGTATTATTTTTTCCCGGCGATCTATACAAAGTTGATTTCAAAAAAATGAAAGAAAAACCGCTCGTTTCCATCGTCGCTCCGTGCTATAACGCCGCCGAATATCTAGCAGCGTGCGTGAATTCGGTCATGGCACAGGATTATCAGAATTGGGAATGCATTTTAATAAATGATGGCAGCAGGGATGAAACACTGGAAATCCTGATTGAGTTTGCAGTTCAAAATCCAAAATTAAAAGTTTTCACACAGGAAAACGCGGGTTTGTCTTCGACGCGAAACCGCGGAATCGAATCAGCAGCCGGAGATTTGTTGTTTTTTCTTGATTCTGATGATGTTTTAAGTACGGACGCGTTGCATATCTTGGTTTCTGCTTATGAAAATAACGATATTGTTTCTGGAATCACTGTCAATTCCACGTTTACGGATCATAAGATAACGAAGGTTTCGCACTTGCTGCATCCGAAAGAAGGCGATGTAACATTTATAAATGATGATTTCGAAGTTTTAATTCGCACGATGGAAAGCGGACTTTCGCCCGTAGCGCAAAACAGACTGTACCGCAAAGAATTTCTAGATAAGAACAATCTCCGTTTCAGGCCGGGCATTCTGCACGAAGATGAGCTTTGGTTTTTTGAAACAATGCTTGTGGCGCAAAATGTAAAGTTTGTCAATAAGGAAACCTATTTTTATAGGATTGACAATCAGGATTCTATCACACAGAATGTCTCGGACAGGAATTTGGATTCATATATTAAGGTGATGGAAGAAATTATTCAAAAGTACACGCGAAATCCGCGTTTTGTGACCGTCGCCGCGTGGTATGCCGTTTATATCAAAAAGATCTTCCTGGATTTTGCAATCCGTGAAGAATCGAAACTCAGTAGCGGAATATTCGAAAAGTTAGAATCTGCTTTGAAAGAGAGCTACGTAAGTTTGGATGGGAAAAATTTGCTTTCATTTAACAATTCGCTTTATTACCGCACGCTCAACACGCTGTCCCTGCAACCATTTCCAGTTATTAAAAAATATTTCTTTAAAAATCCGGTGAACAGTTTGAGGAAGATAAAGCGTGTTCTTCAAATCCGCCAACTTCAAAAATGATGGAAAATCCCAAAAAATTTCTGCTCGTGATGCCCGATTATTCGGATTTTCCGGACCTTTTCATTAAGAATTTAAAGTTCTTAGGCTTTGAGACTCAGCTGATGACGGACAAGATTTCACCGTTTAAATATCAGCGTGCCGACAGGATCATCAATTTTTACCGTAAGACATTTTTAAAAGATAAGCACTTTAAAAAAAAGCTCGTGGCTGCTCAGGAAGAAAGAAAACTTTTGGAGTTGGCCAACCGCATACACGAAACATTTGATTATACATTGGTGATTCGGCCGGACGCTTTCCCGGTTTCGGTAATTAAAGAATTAAAATCTAAAAGCCGGAAATTCATCGCGTACCAATGGGATGGGATTGAAAAATTTCCTGAGGTAAAGAATTATTTTAAATTCTTCGATTCTTTTTTCTGCTTCGAAAATGTTCCCGGAGTGGCAAACATTAAAAAAACGACGAACTTTTACTTCGATTCTGATGGTTTTCAGGAAACTGATTTAATAGTTCAAAATCCCGAGCCCGTCTTCTATTTTGTAGGTCTCGATTGGGAAAACCGCCGCGAAAAGATCGATAAATTTGTAGAATTCGCGCTGTTGAACGGATTTAAACTCGATATTTATCTTCAGGAGTTTGATCCGAACCCGCTCAGAAATCCAAACATTAATTACATCGACCAGCGGATAACATTTGCAGAAAATATTGAGAATGTGAGGAAATCGGATGTGCTGCTCGATTTTATCGACCCAAGACATAATGGGTTGTCAATCAGGTTTTTCGAAGCGATGCACTACCGCAAAAAAATAATTACAGACAATCCTGAAGTTCGCAATTACGATTTTTATCATCCCGATAATATTTTCATCCTCTACAACCACAACTTCTCTGGAATTTCAGAATTTGTGAGAAAACCTTATTTCAATTTGCCGGAAAACGTGGTGCGGAACTACAGTTTTTCTGAATGGATTAAACGCATTATCGCAGATTGAGGTTCTAAGTTATCTAACTCAGGTTCGAAAGAAGTTCTGCAATATTTTCAGACTGATTTTCCGGTGTAAAGTACTTTAATGCACTGTGCGTGCCTTGATGCAGAATGTTCCAAAGATTTTCGTCTTCGTACAAGTGCAGGATATGCTTTGCGAAAGTTTCGGGATCTGAAACTTCAGCCACCAGCGCACTTACGCCGGACTCCAGTCTCATTCCTTCGATCCCAATGGTGGTGGAAATCACCGGCAGACCAAACTCCAGAGCCTGGCCAATCTTGCCTTTCACGCCGGCGCCGTAACGAAGTGGAGCAACCATGGCTTTAGCACTAAGGAAAAGATTGTCTATACTTTTTTGGTAACCTAAAATCACGAAATTCTCGGAATGTAAAGCTTCGAGTTCGGGCGGAACATTGTGTCCGACAATGAAAACTTTAATGCCGGAATTCTGCTTCCAAACCAACGGCATGATCTGATGGTAAAGGTACAAGACGGCATCAACATTGGGTTTATGGTTATATCCGCCAATGAAAATCAGCCCTTCGCGCTCGCTGAAAGCCTTCGTTCCAAGATGCGTCTTCAAAGAATGAATATTGCTCACCACGGCTATTTTCTCTGCATACAAACCGGTTTTTTCGAGTGTTTCTTTCTCCTGATCGCTTATCGCGATTACCACATCGGCTGCTTTCAAGGCCGATTGTTCAAGTCGGCAAACCTTCTGTTCTTTCTTTAATGTCTTTTTGTCTTTGGTGAAATATTCTTTTTCCCGGTCAAATCTCAGATAGTGGAGATCAACCGTATCATAAATCACTTTTGCTTTGAAACCGACAGGTTTAATGAAATCTAAATAGTATTCGTAGCCTTCCGGACGGAAAATCCATATAAAATCCACTGTGTTTTTAATTTGTGAAAGTTGCGCAGACTTCCGCACGATCTTACCACGCGGCGTGACGTAATCCTGTAAAATCTCGACGCCTAAATCCTGAAACTGCTTAATGTATTCAGTATCACCTTCCCAAAATTCATTTTTTATCAGCAGATATATTTTGTGATTATTTCTGACAAGGATTTTTACGATTTCGGTAAACCGGTTAGAGCCTGAATCCTGATCGAATTTAGGCATGTATTCTTCCGTAATCAGGATGCTTTTGCCGTAAGCGGCATTATCGTTTGCGCGGTAAAATTTGTCGCCCGGCAGCCAGGTTTCTTCCAGCTTATTCTGCCATCTTTCGAAAAATATTGTGGTATTTCTCGCCATCAGACTGTCCTTAGCGAGATTTGCGTTGACGTAGCTTACGTTTTCAAAATGAATCACTTCAGACCGCGGCTGATAATAAGTGTCAAGGCCCTGTTCGTGCTTCAGCTTCATGCAGAAGTCATTCTCCTCGAAGTATGCCGGTGCATAAATTTCATTATACAGATTCAGCTGGCCTGCTGTATTCAGCCTTTTAAAGAGTAAGCTGCATCCTGAGACATAATCTACCTTGCGTAAAAAATTAAACTGCGGAGCATCGATTGACTGGCCTGCGCCCCTGTTCACGATCATTTTATTTTTAAAGACAAGGCAGCCTGCTTCCTGAAGTTCATTATTGGGAAAGATTAGTTTTGAACCAACTGCTCCAACACTTTCATGGGTTTTAAACACCTCGAGTAAAGATGCCAGATATCCTTTCTGCACCTTTGTGTCATTGTTCAGTACGTAGACATAGTGTCCCGCAGCTTGCTTGATTGCCAGGTTCACGCTTTTCAGATAGCCGATGTTTTCGGTGTTTGAGATAAGCTTGACGCCTGATATCTGCGATAAAATTTGTCGGGTCTCATCAGTGCTGGCATCATCTACAACGATGATTTCTTTCGCGATATCGTCTTCATGCTGGTAAATAGAGTAAAGGCAGTTGAGCGTGAAGGAAATCTGGTTGTACACCGGAATGATGATACTCACTTCGGGGCTACTTGTTTCGGGGAAAGATATCTGTTGATTCTGCAGAAACGCGTGGCTTTCTAATTGAGAAACAACCCGCCGTGCCGCTTTGATGAATTTTCTGTCGCGTTTGTACTGCTTCAGTTTCTTTTTCAGATTTACAAACTTCATTGCAGTATCAGTGGTTTATATCCTTTTATAATCATCCTCAAGTCTCACGATATCATCTTCACCAAAATACGTACCCGTCTGTACTTCCACGAAAATCAGCAGGTCTGAGCCTGTGTTTTTTATCCGGTGGCGGGCGCCTTGAGGTATTGATATGCTTTCGCCATAAGAGAGGCTGTGATCTTGGTCATCCAGTGTTACCACCGCGTTTCCCTGCACAACCGTCCAGTATTCCTGGCGGTGGTGGTGATATTGGTAAGATAATTTATGTCCAGGCTCTACTTCAATCCGTTTTAGTTTGTAGTGTGGTTCATCAGCCAAAACATAATATTTTCCCCACGGTCTGTCACCTACTTCAAGCATTTTTCACTAATTTAAATGCAAAACTAAATAAAATATCCCAACATTTTCAACCACTCATTTTTTACCTAAATTTGCACCTTAAATTTTCAGGTATGAACAAAGTAAGAGTGCGTTTTGCACCCAGCCCTACCGGGCCTCTGCATCTTGGTGGCGTAAGAACGGCCCTGTATGATTATCTTTTTGCTAAAAACCAGAGCGGCGAGTTCGTTTTGAGGATCGAAGATACAGATACAGCCAGATATGTAGAAGGTGCGGAAGACTATATTATGGAAGCGCTGGCATGGTGCGGAATCATTCCTGATGAAAGCCCAAAACACGGCGGTCCCTATGCACCGTACAGACAGTCTGAGCGCCGTGAGATTTACGACAGATATTTAGAACAGATCCTTAAAACAGATTACGCATATCTGGCTTTTGATACGCCGGAAGAACTCGATGAGATTCGTAAAGAGTATGAAGCAAAAGGTGATGTTTTTGCTTATAATTTCATCACGCGGAACCGTCTTAAAAATTCAATTACACTTTCCGAAGAGGAAGTGAAGCACCTTTTGGAGCAAAAAGTACCTTATGTCGTGCGTTTTAAGATGCCGGAAAACAGAGTTTTGAACCTTGAAGACATCATTCGCGGAAGATTCTCTGTAAACACCGATACACTTGATGACAAGGTTTTAGTAAAACAAGACGGAATGCCGACTTATCATTTTGCCAATATCATCGATGATCACGAAATGAAGATTTCTCATGTGATCCGCGGCGAAGAGTGGTTGCCGTCGCTTGGACTTCATTATCTATTATATGAGGCGATGGGCTGGGAGAGACCTCAGTTTGCGCATTTGTCTTTAATTCTTAAACCTGAAGGTAAAGGCAAACTCAGCAAGCGTGATGGCGACAAATTCGGGTTTCCGGTATTTCCATTAAATTTTAAAGATCCTGAAACTGGCAATATTTCAAAAGGTTACCGCGAGGAAGGCTATCTTCCCGAAGCTTTCATCAATATGGTTGCCCTGCTCGGCTGGACGCCCGCGAATGACCGCGAAATCCTGTCTCTCGCGGAAATGTCTGCGGAATTTGACCTGAATAAAGTACATAAAGCCGGCGCCCGTTTTAATAAAGAAAAAGCCGAATGGTTCAATCATGAGTATATAAAACTAAAAACGGCAGACGAGATTTTACCTTCACTTAAAGAAGTGGAAGGTGCAAATTTCAATAACTGCAGCGACGAAAAACTTCTCAATGTTATTTCTTTGATGAAAGACCGCGCTGTCTTTGTGAAAGATATCTACCGCGATGGACTTTTCTTCTTCGAGGCTCCTGCAACGTATGACGAAAAAGCAGTGAAGAAAGCCTGGAATCCTGATGCTGCAGCAGTGATGAACAACCTTGCAGAAACGCTCGAAAATGCTGAAGTTTTTGAAGCGGTTGCTTTAAAGGAAAGCATTCATCAGTTTGCAGAAAGCAAAGGTTTGGGTATGGGCAAGGTGATGATGCCTCTGCGTCTGGCGCTTGTAGGTGAACTGAAAGGCCCCGATGTACCGGAGATTCTGGAGGTTTTAGGCCTTGATGAAAGCGTGGCACGAATTCGAAATGCTGTGAATAATATCGCCTGATTTCTATAAATTTCCCTAAATTTGAAAGATTAATTCTTAACCGAAGCAATGGAATACCTAAATTTTGAACTTCCCATTAAAGACCTGATGGACCAGTACCAAACCTGTTCTTTGGTGGGTGAAGAAAGTGGCGTAGATGTAAAACTTGCGTGCTCGCAAATTGAAGATAAAATTACAGAGAAAAAGAAAGAAATATACGGAAACCTCACGCCGTGGCAGCGTGTTCAGCTTTCGCGTCATCCGGACCGTCCTTATACGCTCGATTTCATTAAAGGAATCGTAGATAAAGACAGTTTTCTTGAGCTTCACGGTGACCGTAACTTTGCGGATGATCCGGCGATGATCGGCGGTTTGGCTACTATTGACGGTCAGCGCGTGATGATCATCGGGACGCAAAAAGGTCGTACTACCAAAGAAAGACAGCATCGCCGTTTTGGGATGAGCAATCCGGAAGGTTACCGCAAGGCACTTCGCCTGATGAAGTTGGCGGAAAAATTTAGAATTCCAGTAATATCATTGGTAGATACACCGGGAGCTTATCCAGGTCTTGAAGCAGAGGAACGCGGTCAGGGAGAGGCAATTGCAAGAAATATTTTTGAAATGACGATGCTTAAAACTCCGATTTTCGTGTACGTTATTGGCGAAGGAGCAAGTGGTGGTGCATTGGGAATTGGTGTTGGAAACAAGGTTTATATGTTAGAAAACACGTGGTACACCGTTATCGCACCTGAAAGTTGTTCGTCGATCCTATGGCGAAATTGGGATCATAAGGAAGATGCAGCTAACGCACTGAAACTGACTCCGCAAGATGCTTTGCGCGAAAAATTCATTGACGGGATCATTCCCGAGCCGCTTGGTGGAGCTCACTACGAACCTCAGGTGGCGTTTGATAACCTGAAAACTTCAATCCTTCAGAATATCAAAGCATTTTCGGCATTCAGCGGGAGAGAGCTCGAAACTCAGCGCCAGGACAAATTCATCGCGATGGGTCAGTTCAAAGGCTAAAGATTCGGTTTAGACAATACATAAAAAAATCCTGCAGAATTATTTTGCAGGATTTTTTATGTTTAATTATTTCCAGTTCTTTACTCGAAAAGTTCCATTGTATTCAGCACAGTCACTTTGCCGTCTTCACAGCGAATCGCTTCACCCGGGAAGTTTTGGATCATGTGATAGTCATGCGTCGCCATCACCACCGCCGAATTATTTTCAAATGCAACCTGCTTCAGCAGAGTCATGATTTCGTTCGAAGTTTCCGGGTCGAGGTTTCCGGTAGGTTCATCGGCAAGAATAAGTTCAGGATGGTTCAGAAGCGCGCGTGCGATCGCGATACGCTGCTGTTCACCACCCGAGAGTTCGTGTGGCATCTTGTGTTTTTTCGATTTCATTCCGACACTGGCCAACACCTCATTGATACGGTCATCAATCTTTGTTTTGTCATTCCAGCCGGTAGCTTCAAGAACGAATCTTAGATTTTTTTCCACTGATCTGTCCGTCAGCAGCTGAAAATCCTGGAAAACGATGCCCAGTTTACGGCGCAGATTGGGTACGTCTGAGGCGCGAAGATTTTCAAGATTAAAACCAGCCACAGTTCCCTGACCTCCGGAAAGAGGGATGTGCCCGTAGAGTGTCTTGAGAAGGGAACTTTTCCCCGAACCGGTTTTCCCGATGAGGTAGCAGAAGCGGCCCCGTTTTATATTAAGATTCACGGCATTGAGAACCGTGAAATTTTTCTGCGCAATTTTAGCGTTATTTAGTTGTATTACATCTTGACCTTCGTGAGAGGAGTGTGGCATAATGCTTCTTTATTATTTAAGTAAAAACCCGTAGAACCGGGCATTGTAATGATGAATGAATTACATTCAAAAATAAATAAAACTTTCCTGAAGAAAGCCTAATTGGCAAATTTTAACAACAAAAAATGCCTGAAAAATTACTTTTCAAGCATGTTTTTGTATGATAATTTCTGAGGTTATCTCTTAGCGCGAACTGCACTAATGCTTAAACTCTTTCTGCCTTTTGCTCTTCTCGCTGCCAGAACTCTTCTTCCGTTAGGCGTCGACATTCTCTCTCTGAAACCGTGTTTGTTTCTTCTTTTTCTTTCGGATGGTTGGAAGGTTCTTTTGCTCATTGCTAATATTTTTAAGTATAAACGCTGTCTTATTTTTCAGACTGCAAAGATAGCGAAGTTTTTATTTTCTGCAAATATTAATCAATAATTTTTAAGACAATATTGATTTTCATTTCGTGTAAACGGTTTTCCCGCATCGTTGCGCTGGGTCCGTGCATTATTTACCAAGGCATCCGTCTTTGCGAGTGCAAATTTAAATTAAAATTTGTTTTAAATCTGGTTTTGAAATGTTCTTTCCTATGGAGGCTTGCATATTAAAAACTTATATTTGAAATCTCAAAAAAATAAATAAACACATGTTCACGTCTTCTGAGTTAGCCTCCATTAAAAATATACTTACACCGGACAAAAATATTGTCATTATTACGCATTATAATCCTGATGGTGACGCAATTGGCTCCAGTTTAGGCCTTAAACATTTTCTCCGTCAGTTAGGAATTGAAGCAGAAGTGATCGTGCCGAATGACTTTCCGAAGTTTCTTAAATGGATGCCGGAAGCCAAAAAAATTATCATTGCAGATTACAAACGCAAAGTTGCAGGCGAAGCTATATACAACGCCGATATTATTTTTATTTTGGATTTTAATGCCTCCCACCGCAGCGGAAATCTTGTAGGTCCGTGGCTTGAGAAGGCGCGCGCTACCAAAATTCTGATCGATCACCATCAGCAGCCCGACGATTTTGATTTTGTGTATTCGGATGTTACGGTTCCGGCCACCTCGCAGATGATCTATCATTTCATTCAGGCGCTGGAAGAGGAAGATAAAGTGAATCAGGATATCGCAGAATGTCTTTATACCGGTATCATGACAGACACCGGCGGCTTCAGATTCCGCTCTACAAGCGCCACAACGCACCGGATTGTTGCTAATTTGATTGAAAAAGGTGCCGATCCCGCGATGATTACTTCAAATACCTGGGACACGAACACGGTTTCCCGGCTGCATTTGCTGGCGCTGATTTTAGGCCGAATAGAAGTGGTGAAAGACGGTAAAGTAGCTGTTTTATATTTAAAAAGGGACGAACTGAAGCAGTACGGTTTCCAGAAAGGTGACACAGAAGGGTTTGTTAATTATGGTCTCAGCATTCTCGGGACACAGGTTTCGGCCTTTTTTATGGAAGATCTTTATGAAGATTTCATCAAGATCAGTTTCAGGTCCAAAGATCATGTGGACGTCAATCAGTTTTCAAGAAATCATTTCAATGGCGGCGGACATATCAACGCTGCGGGCGGAAAATACTTTAAAGATTTAGAAGGAACCATCGAAGATTTTAAAGAAAAGATCGAGGCTGAAGATTTTTAGTAATCAGACATTGACGCGGAGTATAACAGCAGACACACTGCCAAAACGTACAGAAACGCAATAAAAGCGGTAAACTTCCAGAAGTTTTTTGGTCCGTTTTTGTCAAATACCCTGTAGATAATAGGGATTGGAATGAAAAACAGCGAAAGAAGCGCTGACAATATCAGAATGCCGATTCCCATTTAAAACAGCAGGTTTTTAGGCAAATTGTGCAGAAGTTCCGTATTGATTATTTCGGCACAAATTGAAGGCTTTTCCCAGTGTCCGTTGTGTCCGCAATCGAGCAGATAAGATTTGATGTTGGTTTTGTCGGGCAACTGACGCAATATACTCTCGCTTTTCACTGCACCGTCATGCTTTCCGGCAATTACAACAATTTTTCCCGGAAAAGACTGCAGTAGCTTCGATTTGTCGGTGCGCTCTATCATCCCTTTCACTGCGGCCAAAACGCCTTCTACGGGAGTAGTGAGCGCGATTTCTTTTGCCGTTTCAATCTTGCCTTCTAAAATATCTTTTTCATTTTGGCTGAACAGATTCGGTATTCCCGCCCTTGCGTACGAAGGATAAGATTCTGCAATCACTCGCAGACTTTTTCGGCGCTGTTCCTTTTTTTCATCATCGTCTGCCAGAAAGCTTGAGAAAAACAGCGTGAGCGATTTCACCATTTCCGGATTTTTTTCAGCAAATGCCAGCCCAGCGTAGCCTCCCATAGAATGTCCAAGCAGATGGAAATTTGAAATACTTAAGCTGTCCAAAGTTTCTTTCACCTTTTCCGCCATCAGTTCCATGGTGTGTACTTTCGCATAAATTGGTGATTTTCCGTGGCCCGGAAGGTCGATTTTTATGAGCGAGAATTTTTCAGAAAGTCGGGGTTCCATTTCATTCCAGATGGTGCTGTTTTCCATAAAACCGTGGAGCATTACCAGTTTTTCTTTGCCGCTGCCGGCTATTTCGAAGTGAAGCATATCGTCTGATTTTATTTGAAGTAAATGTCGATGTAATCGATGAATCCGTCAGCATTTACCTTGTTTTGAAGTCGGTAAAAGTTGCCTTTTCCTTCGTTCAAGAATGTTGTCTTTTTATTCCGAACAAAAGTTTTGCCGTTAATTTTCTGCCTGATCTCCCCATCGAAATTTAAATGTCTCTCCGATACTTTAATAATTTCCCCGTTCACAGAAACTTTGTTGCTTCCTGCCGCCGCATTTCCTGAAACTGAATAGGTATCACGGTACGTTTTTTCAAATTTTATATTTCCGGAAAACGGTGCCACACCATCCGAACTGAATGTCAGGCGGTGGCTGCCGCTTTCGTCTTTGAAGATATTTTGCTGATTGCGGATCGCGATACTGTCATTCCACTTCCTGCGTTGTGCGTTGATGGAGTCAATCCGCAGCTGTTCAGCCGAAACGATTGTTTGAGAGGGCTTTTCAGGTTTGCAACCAATAAGAAAACATGATAAGATCAGGAAGGAAAGAATTTTCATCCGCATATTTTTTAGTTAAAATCAAATATATTTAAAATTAACTTTCGCGATGAGATTTCTGCATTAATTTTTGGTTTTAGAATCCATCACGATCGTCACCGGACCGTCGTTGAGCAGTGAAACTTTCATGTCAGCGCCGAAAATTCCGCTTTCGGTTCTAAGGCCCGATTTCGCAATTTCTGATTTAAAATATTCAAATAACGGAACCGCTTTGTCCGGTTTTGCCGCATTTATGAATGATGGGCGATTGCCTTTTTTGTAATCTGCGATCAGCGTAAACTGGCTGATACAAAGTATTTCACCTTTAATATCCTTAACGGAAAGGTTGAGTTTGCCCTCATCGTCCCCAAAAATCCTGAGGTTCAGAATTTTCTGCACGAGCCAGTCAACATCTGCAGTCGAATCATTTTCATCGATCCCTACCAGTAGTAAAAGTCCGTAACCGATTTCACCGGCAACAATTCCGTCCACCTTCACATCCGCCTGTGAAACTCTTTGAATGACCGTTTTCATTAAATATTTAATTAAAAATCGTAAGAATACCGCTTGGATCGAGGTTGTAACGATATGTTTTAGGTGAGATCTGCGCGTTTTTGATTGGTTCACCGGTGATCAGGATCCATTCGGCGCCATCTTGCGGACAAACAATGCGGATGCCGTTTTCTACCCGCAGCGTGGTGTCGTTTCCGGGGCAAAGGTGCGGTGCGTTGCGGTCATAAATTTTGAATCCGTTGGTGGTCCGCACTACGATGAGGCCACGTGTCCCGGCCTGCTGTTCGTTTACATAAATCCATCCGTTCACATTTTGTAGCTCATAATAAGCAGGAAGATTGAGGTTCAGAATCACGTTTACCGGAACATCGGGAAAGCAGCGCACAGTTTCTTCCCTTTCGCGGCAAGATGATAGGATTAGTAGGCTGAAAATGAGTGCGATTGCAGAAATAGCGGACGAAAATTTCACCGTCATTCGAAATAAATTTATATATTTGTAAAACGAATTTACACAGAAATGATTGTCCGGCAAATGTCGGATTATTTTTTTATACTCACCTTAAACACATTTATTATGGCAAGTTATGTAACCAAAGATGGTTTAGATAAAATGAAGGCAGAACTGGAGCAGCTTGAAACCGTAGAGCGCCCAAAGATTACCCAGCAGATCGCTGAGGCGCGTGATAAAGGCGACCTTTCTGAAAACGCGGAATATGATGCGGCGAAAGAAGCGCAGGGCATGCTTGAGATGAAAATTTCGAAGCTGAAAGACTTCATCGTAAATTCTAAGGTGATTGACGAAACACAACTTGATACCTCCAAAGTATCGATACTTACCACTGTTCGCTTACTAAACAGCGCTACAAAAACTGAGCAGAAATTTACACTGGTGCCTGATAACGAGAGCGACCTGAAATCTGGCAAAATCTCGGTTAACACACCGATCGCGAAAGGGCTTTTAGGTAAGACAGTGGGTGAAACAGCGGACATCGTGCTGCCGAACGGAAATAAACTTTCGTTCGAAGTGCTCGAGATTTCACTTTAATTGTTTATTTAAACAGTACCGGCCATGAGTTCAATATTTTCCAAAATTATCGCAGGTGAGATTCCATCTTATAAGATTGCCGAAGACGACCGCCATCTTGCGTTCCTGGATGCTATGCCCCTAGTTGAAGGGCACACGCTTGTCATTCCGAAGCAGGAAACCGATCTGATTTTTGATCTGGAAGCGGATGACTTTAAAGAACTTTGGGCTTTTGCACACTCGGTTGCCAACAAAATGAAGGTGGCTTATCCTGGTAAACGTATTGCTGTAGCTGTGGTGGGTTTGGAGGTGCCGCATGCGCACATTCACCTGATCCCGATCAGCTCAACAGCCGACATGAATTTTGCCAATCCGCGTCTTACTCTTTCAAAGGAGGAATACATGGAGATTCAGCAGCATATCGTCGGCGCTTAAAAATTTTTTAAGTTTTGCTTTTTAGCGGGACTACTTTATTAAACTCTACTATATTTTATGAATTCGAACCAATGTTCATTCTGTGGAAAGAAAAGAAAAGATGTACAGATCCTTATTTCCGGCAATGAAGGTTTCATATGCGAAAACTGCATTGAGCAGGCACACGCAATCATCAAAGAAAACACCGCAACAGATTCTTATTCTCCGGCGGACAGCATGGCTGAACTGAAAAAGCCAAAAGAAATAAAAGCATTTCTCGATCAATACGTCATTGGTCAGGATCAGGCTAAAAAGCAGCTTTCTATCGCTGTTTACAACCATTATAAAAGACTTCTTCACGCCAAAGACGAAAACCGCGAGATTGAGATTGAAAAATCAAACATCATCATGATTGGTGAAACCGGAACGGGAAAGACGCTTTTGGCTAAAACCATTGCGCGTGAACTGAATGTTCCGTTTTGTATTGTAGATGCCACCATTCTTACGGAAGCCGGTTATGTGGGCGAAGATGTGGAAAGCATACTTTCGCGCCTGCTGATGGTAGCGGATTATGACGTGGAAAAAGCTGAGCGGGGTATTGTATTTATTGATGAGATCGACAAAATCGCGCGCAAGTCAGACAATCCGAGTATTACACGTGATGTTTCGGGTGAAGGTGTTCAGCAGGGACTTTTGAAACTTTTAGAGGGAAGCATCGTAAATGTGCCGCCACAGGGTGGGCGCAAGCATCCTGACCAGAAGTACATCCAGGTTAACACACAGAATATCCTGTTCATCGCGGGCGGCGCTTTTGATGGGATTAAAGAGATCATCGAGCGCAGGCTAAATAAGCAGGCGATTGGTTTCAGTGCCGAAAAATTGGGCAAAACCGAGGATGAAGATTATATCTTAAGTCAGCTCAATGCGATCGATCTCCGTAAATTCGGTCTGATTCCGGAGCTTTTAGGCCGTTTCCCGATCGTTACTTATCTTGAGAAGCTTACGAAAGAAACGATGATCCGCATCATGCGCGAACCGAAGAACTCAATCATCAATCAATTTGTAGAACTTTTCAAGATGGACGGTGTGAAACTGGTTTTCACTGATGAAGCCGTGGAAGCTATTGTGGCTGAAACCATGGACAAAGGTTTGGGTGCCCGTGGCCTGCGCGGAACTACGGAAAAGGTGCTTGAAGACTTTATGTTCGATATAGAAGCACAGGATGAGATTATTCTTGATTCCGAAACGATAATCCTGTAATCTTTTCATTTATTCTGTTGTGTTTGCCTGAAAATAAATATATTTGTATTGGGTAAGGTACTCCTTGCTTAAACACAAACACAACAAGATGAAAAAAAATTTACTACTGATATCGTTTTTAACGATAAGTATTCCCGTATCAGCTCAGGTTCTGATGAACGTAAACCAGAGTGCAGTAGTTTTCGTCGGCGAAAATACACTCGTGTATAACGGCGGTGGACTGCAGACTATTGGTACAGGGCTTTTTGATGTACGGGGAAACGTGATGATCCAGGGCTCCGCTTCTGATGTATTTAAAACTTTGAATGCAGCGGGAACAGCTGCTAAATCCGATGGCGGAAACTTTATTCTCCGGTTAAACAACCCCGCGAACCATTCTTCCACTTCAAGTCCTTCCACGTATGGGCAACTGCACATTCAGGGCCTTACGCAGGGTGCAAACTTGACTGCTGTGGTTGACAAAGAGTTCCGTACGTCCAAACACGGTACGTATCAGCAGATTGCATTGCCTTTCTATAATAAAGTGATTACGTCACTGTCTGGAGCTACGAACGCAATCGGCACTTTCGGGAAAACTTTTTCAAACACCCGCTATAGCCAGGATGAAGTGCTTACCTGGAATAATGCCACTGTCGTATCTGCAAACCTTCCAGTCACTTCACTCACTCCGAAAAGTACAGCGTACTATATGTTTGGATCAAAGAATTTCGATTCCGGAAATCCTCCTGCTGCAATGCCCGCCAATGCGCCCGTTGCAAATGGAAGTGTATACACCGTAAAAGGAGTTCCGATAGCAAACGGCGTGAATGAACTTCTGAAAGATGCTGCTTTGGGTGTTAATTTCGGCGTCGGCGGTAATGCGAGAAACGTCTATAACGAAAGGTACAGCTCCTATCTGCAGGATAACTGGGATTTTTCTACCAATTTGTGGACAGGGACATTTGGCCGCAATATGTATCAGTTTGGTAACCCATATCTCACCAACCTCGATCTAGGGATGATCGGTATTGTGGAAGCAGGATCTACTACCGATAACAATGCGTTGACAGCAATTCAGGGTATCCGTTATGATCCGGGCACGGTGCAGTCAACTCCCGGTGGCGCCACCTATTCTACTGGTGCTAAATTTATCAACTTTACTTCAGGTTCGCCCGTACCGGTGGGTGATGTAGGTCTTATCATCAAGCCCATGCAGACATTTGTAATTAAAATGAGAGATAATGCAGCTGAATCTGGCGGTAACCGGACTTTGTCTTTTGATAATTTAAGGAGGTTTAAAAACACGCCGCGCACATCCGGTAATTATTCAGTAAATGCCAGATATTTAGGTGGTTCGGTAAAACAGTTGGGCGTCATTGCACTGGATGAATTTGGCGAAGAAATGTCACGGACTTATTATGCAGTGTATCCTACAGCGGTTTCAGGTCATACAACAGATGCTACCACGCAGTCTACACTTGGAAGTGACAATATTATCGGTACTTTCGAAGAGAACGCCACGACCGGTGGAATAGATCCGGCTTTTTCTAATGCATACTGGCTTTACATCAATGAAGCTAATGAAGCAAACTTTACAGGCAAAGCCGTTCCGCTCGCGCTGTACAGCACCGGAATTAAGTCCTTAAAATTTGAAATCAGAGAAAATACAGAGTTGCTTACGGACGGCACTCATGCACTCTCCACCGGTATCGGATTTTACTTCCGGGATATTAACGGTGTTGAATCTGAGATCTTTCAGAACCAAATTGTTCCCGTTACCGGTGACCAATACAGTTTATATTACGGCAAACCACAGCAGGTCCTGGGCGCCGGCGGCGCGGTGAAACCTTCACGCACCATGGTGGTCTTCAACAGGGCCGCTGATGCGTATGTAATTCGTTTTGATCCGGCATGGAAGAGAGCTACCGTAAACGTTTACGACCTGAGCGGTAAACTGGTGATTTCGGGCAAAGATGTGAGCACAACTGAAGATTTCAGGCTCGATCTTTCTAAAAACAGTTCAGGTTACATAGTGACGGCTGTTTCGGAAACCGGTGAAAAAATGAGTTCGAAAATCGTCAGATAAAACTAAAACACAAATTATGAAACTATTAAATAAAATATATTTATTCCTATTTACCGGAATAAATGCGGTGATGAACGCTGAGGTGCCTCCGGCTCCGCCGGGCGGTGGCGGCGGTGGAACAGGTCCGGGTGAACCGGCTTCTCCTATTGATCTGTATGTATATGTCTTAATTTTTATTGCCATATCCTTAATTCTGCTTTTCCAGCGTAAAATTCAACGCAAAACAGCTTGAGACAAAACTTTCGAAACCTCAAACTCACCGCTTTATCCGGTGAGTTTTTTTATATTTACGGTATGAAAAAAGTTTTTGCAATTGCAGGTCTGATGGCTGTAAGCAGCCTTTCAGCACAGTTTAAAATAAATATCGAATCCGCTGCTACTTTTACTCCAAAAGAAGTTTATCTCTATACTCTGAACGGTTCGAAGGATATGCTTTTCACCAAAGCAGTCCGCAAAGAAAATACGTGGCAAATCTCCGTTGATAAGCCATACAGCGGAATGATGAAACTGTATTTTCCTGAAGCGAATGCCTCGATCAATTTTATATCTGAAAACCGGGATGTGAAGATGAAATTCGATGCTGACAAAGGAAAGATCAGCAATATCCAGTACCTTGATCAGAGCAACGCGCTGATGAACTCACTGCAGGATGCGCAGCAAAAACGTGAATATATACTTCCGGCGCTTCATCAGATTAAAGAATACTATCCGCCGTCGTCGAATTTCCGGAAAGCCCTGGAGACAGAGATTGCACAGCTTTCTATAAGTGCGCAAAGTATGGCGACCAATCCGTTTGTGAGCTATTACCAGACGAATTATGCAAAATTTGTAGACAAGAAAAATGCTTCTTCACTGACGCATAGTGAGATTATAAATTTCCTCTCAAATACAAATGATCTCCTCGAAACATCATCGCTTCTGCGACCTGTTTTGATCTCATATTTAAATGTAAATCCGGGTGCAGATCTGAGTGCGGACGTGGATAAATTGCTAAAAGCCGTAAATACCGAAACACCGCGCGGGCAGACCGTTTTGTCTGAACTAATTGAGATTTTCGACATTTATGAAATGAAAGATCTGAAGGACAAATATCTTACAGAAGCCAAAAACCTGAAGTGTACGATCAATGAACGGTTGTCTAAAACCATCGCTACCAATGTGAATACAGAAGTCGGCGCTCAGTTTTCAAATTATGTCTTCAATCAAGCCACCAATACCACGGCAAAATCTGTTTATGATGTAAAAGCCGACCGGAAAGTTATTGTATTCTGGGCATCCACATGTTCTCATTGCGAGGCCGATTTACCGAAACTGATCGAGAAATATAATGCGATGAAAGCGAAGAAAATCGAAATTATTGCCTTTTCGCTTGATAATGACAGAGACGCATACAATAATAAAGTGAAAAGTCTTCCCTGGATTAATGATACTGAACTCAAAGGCTGGTACAGCACTGTAGCAGAAAAATATAATGTTCACGCCACGCCTACATACTTCGTGCTCGACGCTTCAAATAAAATTATCGCGAAGCCGAGCCATGCGGCAGATGTCATCAGTTATTTAAGTCTATAATTTGTTTGCTGAGTTCCAAATTATTTTTATCTTTGCACCACTTTAATCGGCGAGGCAGTTTGATATGGTTTTAAAACAGGAAAACTCTTCACGAAAAAGCTTTTGGCGAGGTAGCTCAGTTGGTTAGAGCGCAGGATTCATAACCCTGAGGTCACGGGTTCAATTCCCGTCTTCGCTACACTTTAAAGCCCAACATTTGTTGGGCTTTTTTGTTTTTTAGTTTGAACTTGTAAAAATATTTTGAAAAAGTGGTTGCGCCTCAGTTCGTTAAATACAAAACAGAATACTTCGTTTTAATGAAGACATTTTTAATGTGAACTTGCTTGAAAAGTCAAAATTCACCGTAAAAGCCGTACTCAAATAAAATTTTTTTCAGAATTTTTAAATATTTTGAAATTTTATTAATCCGTACAATAATAATTTGCTGCTGAATATTTCCTATTTATAACCGAAATTCAATATAATCTGTTAAATGTTTGTTTAAAAAATTTAAAGAAAAAGCGTTTTCCCTAAACTCGTGATTTTAATTATTTTCCCTGGCTCAGAGTAAATTATTTGTTCATGTCAGACTTTTATTATACTTTTACACCGTCTTAATAAGGCTGTAAAGTTTTATTCAAGGCTAAATTTTTTTTCATCATTTGTGTTTTGAGTCGCATCGTAAGGTGCGATTCTTTTTTTTACCTATTCGGCACTTTCGTAACGGATAAGTAAATCTACAAAGTAAGAATACGTCACGCTTCCGTCCTGCTGATTGCTTTTAAGAAATAAATCATTAGTGATTCCAAAAAACACGTCGAGCTTACCTTTATGTTTGTTCCTGAAATTGATTTCGGCCTGTCTGTCACGCTTCATTTCCGCTGAGTATTGAGACAATACACTGTCTACAAATGGTTTGTGCTCCTCTAAAAGTGAATTTAGCAATGCCTTTAGCACCGCATATTCGGTGCAGTAGCGTAGTGCTGCATTTTCAGAATTTCGGCCCATCAGGTAACCGATGAAATTGGCTTCCTGCTCACGTGCAAAACCCAGCTGGTGTGCGCTTTCGTGCGCAAGGGTAAACGGAATGTAGCTCGCGGGTAGCTGATCATTGTACTGCGCTTCTGCAGTGAATGGATTGTAATAACCTAATATTCCGGAATAACTGACGATGCCGCGATATAAACTGGGTTTGAAGGCATCGATTTTGGTCGCAGTCTTGGTTTTAAACTCCGCAGGCAACTCCTCCTGACGGTTTAAGATTTCTAACTTAATCAAGCTGATCGGCTTGAATGTAAACACTCCGCGTTCATCTTCATCCACAAGTTTTCGGGTTTCACGGCATTTTTCAAGATACAGGAGAGCCAGAGTTTTGGTTCGGTCCACAGTGATTTCGCGCTTCGGCAATTTTTCCGAAAGTGGCGCCTGAAAATACAGCATTCCCCACGAAAGTTGGTAAATGAAATAAAACAGATTAATGAAAATTAATAGTTGAACAAACGCTTTTCTCCGCGTAGCTTTATTGATAATCTTAATTAAAAGCAGCAGTAAGAACACACCTACTATAATATAAAAAACATCTCCGAGCGAAAACGGTATGTAAGAGGCAAGTTTTTGATGAGCCACTTTCTTGTACTCGAACAGCGCGGCGGCCGCGTCCACAAAAAATTTTGTCCCGGAGAGGATATAGAACAAAACAAATTGGGCAAGTAATAAACCTGCCCAAAATCTTTTCATTATAAATATTTTCTTAGTGTCCACCTTTGTTGTTGAGTTGGTTCAGGTCAATGCCCTGAGTTTTCAGTATTCCGCTTACACGAATCGCGTAGAATACCAGATAAGCGAAACATAGTACGCCAATGATATAGCTGAAGTGAATATTCGTCATATCGGCCAACATACCTTGCAGCCATGAAACGATACCACCACCCATAATCATCATGATCAGGAAGCTGGAGCCCTGATTGGTGTGCTTGCCGAGACCGTTGATCGCAAGTGCAAAAATACACGGCCAAAGCGTTGAGCAGAACAGACCTACACTTGTAAAAGCATATACGGAAACCATTCCTGTTGTGGCCATACCGATGAGTAGCGCGAGGATGCCCAGCGACGAGAAAATAAGCAGCATTCTGGCGGGGTTGCCTTTACTCATGATATCTGCGAAGATCATTACCAAAATAATAAGCCCGTAGATATAAAATGGACTTAAATCATGCTTCGCGATGGCATTTACCGCGAGAAACACTCCAAAAGCCAGGTAAGGAGCCAGGAAAGTCAGGATTTTCTTTGCACCGGCAGTTACATCAAATGCTTCTACAGCGCCTCCCCATCGGCCAATCATAAGTGATGCCCAGTAAAGCGAAATGTATGGAGCAATATCTTTGGTTTCAAAACCGAGGTCATTCTCCATGTACGCAGGAAGGTTACTCGCCGTTGCTACTTCCACGCCTACATAGACGAAAATGGCAATCATACCAAGTACAAGCTGCGGATATTGGAAAGCCGAAGTTCTGTGATGCCCATCGGGCGAATCATCTGTATCTTCTTTTACCACGTTTGTAATCTTCGGTAACTTGGAGAATTTAATCAGAATTGCTACGAGAATAAACGCGATTCCCAACCCTAAATACGGAAGTTTTACGCTTTCAATACTCGCTTCGGTATTGGCTGCGCTTGCAGACCCGAAAATTGCGAAAGACACAATGAGTGGACCCACAGTTGTACCGAAATTATTGATTCCGCCGGCGAGCGTCAAGCGCTGAGAGCCCGTTTCTTTCGGTCCCAAAGCAATTGCAAGCGGGTTCGCCACGATTTGAAGTAATGAAAAACCAAGTCCGATTACAAAAAGTCCGCTGATCATCAGGATAAATGAACTGTTATTTGCTGCCGGAATGAAAAACAACGTACCAACCACCGAAATCAATAAGCCGTAGATGAGACCGTTCTTATACCCAATTTTATTCACCAAATCTCCGCGGAGGCTTTTTGAGATGAACAGGTAAATCAGTGAACCCACGGTGTACGCAATGTAGAACGCTACTGAAACTAGCTGACTTTGGCCTTGTGTAAGATTAAAGGCTTTTTTGAAAACAGGGATCAAAATATCATTGCTCGCGGCTACAAAGCCCCAGAAGAAAAAGACGGTTACCAATGGGATAAATTGCGCCCAATTGGTCTTTACGGTATTTGTACTCATGTTTTGTTAATGATTTCTTAAAAACAAATATAACCAATAAATATTTCAATTAGAGTTCAGCAGAACTTTTTTTATTTGTGCATAAGCCTCGTCTTTCAGTCCGTTTACGCCCATTTCAGGTGCAAGGATATCATTGAAAAATATCTTTATCCTGCCGGGTCGGCCTTTGGATGCATCAAACGGAAAAAATTCCTTCAGTCCTACAAACGTATACACAAGTAAAGGCGAATGATGCTTGTTCGCCAGCACAAAAGCGCCGTCTTTAAATTTGTCTAAAACCACGCTTGCGTCGTCGGAGACACCACCTTCAGGGAAAATCACGATGCTCTGTCCCTCTTCCATCCGTTCGCTGCAGCGGCGGTAAACCTCTGCGCGGCTTCGGGCAGATTTGCGGTCCACCATCACGCAGATCCGTTTATAAATAGTACCAAAAACAGGAATTTTCACAAGCTCCTTCTTGCCAACATAGCAAAGCGGATGGTGCGGCATCAGGATACACGGCAGCATCACATCCATGATGGACGTGTGATTTGCGATGAAGACATACTGCGTCTTTGGGTCAATTTTTTTTTCGGTGAGAGCCGTGAGCGTATAGCGGAAACCCATGCCGTAGAACATACCGAAACACCAGATCCTGATCATTTTATAAGCGTACGGGTAATGTTCTTTCCTTATAGAGAGAAGCAAAACCGGAATTCCGAGCGTGAGCGTTAGCACAGCACCAAGCAAAATCATCCAGCCACGCCACAAATAATTTAAAATCACTGTCATTAATAAACGTTTTTAGGAGCAACAGGCCATTTTAATCTTTTGCAGAGCATACCCGTTTTCACTACTCGCTTCCCGCAGGCAAGCTGCGGGAGAGCTCAAACAGGCCGTTCAACCGGGGCTAAAACTTCTGTCATTTATATTTCCGGCCGCACACGTTCTGCATTTATCCGTTAAAGATAATATTCTTTTTTACGGTATAGTTCAGTACAGACACAAGAAGGATCGCTGAGACTTTACTTAGGATCTCGCGGCTGAATACGAAGATGCCCGCATCGATATGTTCGAGGTAAAAGAAGCGGAAGAAAATCTGGAAACATGCCAAACTGACGAATGTAGAAAGCACAGATATGCCCATAAAATAGGCGAATTCACGCTTTTTCGAGTGCTTGCCGCGTTGAAATACAAACCAGATGCTGAGGAAATAGTTGGTGAAAATACCCACGCCTGTTGAAAAAATATTACTCAGCGGGAAGTGAATTCCGTAAAAATTATATTCGCCCGGAAATATTTGCGGTAAAAACACACTGAACATTTTGAAGGAGCCGATTTCTGCGGCAGCACTCAGCGCGCCGGCCAGAATAAAAAATGCAATTTGTTTTTGCTTAATCAAAAGCTCCCTCATAGATAAGTAAGTTGGCCGCAAATTTATAACTATATGTTAAACATTTAGAAATTCCTGTTAAAAATTTTTTTGATGGGCATATTATCTATACATTTATTTCTCGCAAATTTTAGATGCACAATCCTTTATAAACCAGGGTTTTATAAACACAAAAACCGTATAGAATCTTTAGCCGTATGCCTACTGTTGTATAATCTCCCCAAAAAAATGTCTTCAATGAAACCAAAACGCCGTTACAGAAAATTTGATCCGCAAAAAGCACAGATTGAAGCATTGGAACAAAAAAGTGATCGTTTTCGCAGAATCTTTTCAGAATATGAACTGATTAGCGAAGAACTTTGGCACCTGCAAACCTGTGAGACCACAAACGTCCCTGATGATTTCTTAGACGCGGTTACCGTTCAAACGCAATACCTCGAAGACGAAATCGGCACCTGGCTTATCGCCCCCGAAAATACTGCGTCTGCTTCCCAAACCGGCCCGCCTGCTATTTCTTCGTAAATTTCAGCAGCTTCACGCGCTGATCTTTTACAGATATTTTCAGATAATAGTTCCCGGCCTGAAGCACACTGACATTCAGTTTCCCTGTTTTGGTATCTGCGGCCAAACCTCTAATCAACCGCCCCGTCGAATCCAGAATTTCGATTTTATCTCCTTCAGTGAAGTTCTTAATGGTGAGTACATCCCTTACCGGATTTGGATAAATCATCAGTTCATCCAGATTGTGTTCATTGCTTCCCAATGGGGTCCGTACACCGAAAGCAGTGGTGTAGCTGTTCCCGCCAAAATTTGCCTGAATATTATATATGCCGGTTTCCCAGCTGGATGTGATGTTGAAAGTCCAGTAGGCCCAGGCAGTGGCATAAAATACACCCCAATCCTGAGTCCAGGTGTAATTTGATACGATATTCCCTGATGGTCCGGTAATTTTAATCGCCGTTACATCTCCGGGTTTGATGTCACGGTAATACAGCTTCAGCACCATCGGGTCTCCCGTGTCAAAATTGGTCTTTTCATAAGTGTTTTCTACCACCGGACAGGCAGTGTCATTGGTGCTTACGGAGTGTGTGGAAATCCTGTTAATTCGCGGAACATAATACGGTTCCTGCTGCTGCCACCACGATTCTGCATTCATCGCGTTGCAGTTTCCCTGATACGGATCTATCACATTGCTTTCGGGATCGCGTATCTCAAAATGCAGATGCGGAATAGTGCTGCTGCCTGAGCTGCCGGCTAAACCCAGAAATTCACCGGCGGTCACCGTGTCACCTACTTCCTTGGCAGTCGCTGAATTTTTTTTAAAATGCATATAGATGGCAAAAGTGCCGTCTGCATGTTCTACTACGATACCGTTCCAGTTTGGGTTTCCATTGTTGGTACAGTTCAGATCTGCGAAACTGTTTCGCTTTTCCACGATGATTCCCGGTGCTGCAGCTACAATTTCCATCACGTTTTCCTGCATACGTTTCCAGGGATACGGCCAGAGGATGTAGTCGGTTCCCGCATGGTTGCCGTTGCCCCAGTCGTAAGTTCGCGTGCCGCAATTGTAGTCGAGCAGGTTGTTGTTCGGCGTCAGGTTGTGGTCAACCTGGTAATTCAGGGTATGATAGCCGTAATCATTAAAGCCTGCCTTTGGGCGAAACGGATTCTGGAAGAGAGTAAGTTTCCTGATTTTCGAAAAAGCCTGCGCATCTTTAGCCACAATCCGTTTCCTGTTCTGCTGAATTTGATATTTCAGTTGCATAAGCTGCGCGTCGTTCAAACATTCACTCTTTGCGACTTTTACGCCGGTGAAACGGCTCTCATACGGACGCAGGGAATTTTCTGCGGTAAATTGATTAGCAATTGGATAGCTCTCCTCACTGGCCTGTGCGAAAAGCGCCACAGGCAGAAACAGACTGAAAAGTAAATTTTGCGTTTTCATCACTTGTGTTTTTTTTAGTACTTAAAATTAATAATTAATCATCGGTAAATTAAGTAGTTAGCATCTAAAACAGATCTTTAAAGTATATTTTGGGTGTATTGGCCAGCGAGATCTCATAGTTTTCTACGGCGTGCAGTTTCCGTATCTTTGCAAAAATTAACAAACAGCGTATTTGCAAGGGAGTTCTTATTATGATCATTAATCTTACCCAGTCTAAAAATTTCAGGCTCTTTAAACTAGCGTCCGAGGTAGCGTCAGAAAATGGCCAAAGTATCTATATTGTAGGCGGTTTCGTGCGGGATTTACTGCTGAGACGCGGCCAGCCGACGGATATTGATTTTGTGACTGAGGGAAGCGGAATTGCTTTAGCCAAAGCACTTGCAAACAAAATTAACCCCAATCTTAAAGTTTCGGTTTTCAAGAATTACGGCACGGCAATGTTTAAATACAACGGCCTTGAGATAGAATTTGTCGGGGCGCGGAAAGAAAGCTACGCTGAGAATTCACGCAAACCCTCTGTGGAAAACGGAACGCTGGACGATGACCAAAAGCGCCGCGATTTCACCATAAATGCGCTGGCAATTTCGCTCAATAAGGAAAACTTCGGCGAACTGGTAGATCCCTTCAATGGCATTGAAGACCTTAAAAAGAAAATCCTGCGAACACCGCTCGATCCTGTTCAGACCTATTCTGACGATCCGCTCAGGATGATGCGCGCGGTGCGTTTTGCTGCGACTTTAAATTTCAAAATAGAAAAATCATCACTTGAAGCGATCAAAACGGAAAGTCAGCGACTGAAAATAGTGTCGATGGAAAGAATCATGGTGGAATTTAATAAGATCATGATGTCTGCAAAACCTTCGCTCGGTCTCAGGATTTTGGAAGAAACATCGCTGCTGCCATTGATCATTCCCGAACTTACCGCGCTGCGCGGCATACAGGAAGTTGAAGGTCAGACGCATAAAGACAATTATTGGCATACGCTGGAAGTGGTAGATAATATCTCCCAGAACACGGACAATCTTTGGCTGCGTTGGGCTGCGCTGCTTCACGATATCGGCAAGGCGCCTACCAAGAAGTTTGTCGAAGGTACCGGCTGGACATTTCACGGTCACGAATTTCTCGGTTCAAAAATGGTGAAATCTATTTTTCACCGGCTGAAACTTCCGCTGGGCGCGGACATGAAGTACGTACAAAAACTGGTGAAGCTTTCATCGCGGCCAATCGCGCTGATCGATGACGGAACTTCGGACGCGGCTTTGCGCAGACTGCTTTTCGACGCGGGTGATGACCTGGAGGATCTTTTCATCCTTAACAAAGCCGACATTACCACAAAAAATTCTTCCAAACAGGAAAAATTCAAGAAAAACTTTGAATATGTGGCGCAAAAAATACGTGAAGTTGAAGAAAAAGACCACATCCGAAATTTTCAGCCACCTATTTCGGGTGAGGAAATCATGAAACTTTTTAATATTAAGCCAGGCCGTGAGATCGGGATATTAAAAGAGAAAGTAAAAGAAGCAATCCTGGAAGGCGAAATCGAAAACGATCCTGTGCAGGCCCGAAATTTCGTGATCAACGAGGCAAAATCGCTCGGACTTATCCTTGCAGAATGAAATAAAACGCCCTTTTGAATTCATCAAAGGGCGTTTTTATTACACTCAAAAAAAATTTTCTAAAACCGATAGTTGACGCCGAGCATATAATTTCGGGGCTTCGTGGTATATCCGATCACATCAACGTATGATGTATTCAACACGTTTCCGATATTGAGGTAAGCATCAATTTTTGAATTTATTTTTTGGTTAATATTTAAATTAAATAAGTTAAAACTATCCAACATCACTTCTTCTACGAGGAAAGTGTTTTCGTTGTAAAAAGAATCAGCTCGTTTTGAGATAAACTGGTGGTTCACGGTAATTCGGGTTCCTGAAAACGGCTGAAATTCAGCATAAGAATTTACACGCTGTTTTGGCTGTCTCAGCATTGTCGCCTCGTCCTCTTTTTCCACAAAACTGAAGTTGCCTCCCAAGCGTAGCATCGGATGCAGACGGTAATTCACGCCCAGTTCGAAACCTTTGGCTTTATTTTCGGCCACATTTAGGTACTGTCCGGCGTAAGTTTGAAAATCTACGATACCGTAAGTGAGGACATTTTTTTCATTTCTAAAGAAAAAGCTGGCATTAAACACGAGAGTGCGGTCTTTTTTGCCCAAGCTCAAATCGATTTCATGTGCAAAATTGGTTTCCGGCTCCAGTTCAAAATTCGCCAAAACGTAAGGTAATGAGCCGTAAGTCTGGTACAGCGTTGGCGCGATGAAAGCAGTGGAGTAGGAGTAGCCCACTTTAAGATAATATGTTTCAAGTTCCTTCAGGAGATACGGATTAAGGCTGTAAACCCAGTGTTGGCCGAACTTTGAGTTGTCTGTGAGGCGCGCACCGGCATCAAGATTCAAAATATTAAAACTGAAATTTGCATTGGCAAAAATATCGGTTGCATGAAGCTCAGTATCTTCAAGTTTTAGGACATCTTCCAGTTGCGTTTTTCCCCACGGAAGAGATTTTGCGCCCATTTTTTGATTTTCGAACTGTGCACCGACGGTGATATTCACATGCTCTGAAAATCTGTAATTATTAAATATTTCACTGAAGAAACTGCGTCCGGCGTAGGAGAAATCATCCTGATATGCGGAATTTACAAAGCTTTGACCCAAACGCTCGTTGCCCGAAAACCTTGTGTTAAAGGCAATTTCACCGTTTTTGTATTTAAAGTTTGCATTCGCGCCTACAAAATGCTGCCGGTCATCTGCGCGATAAACTCCGTCACTGAATGCACCACCGTCATAATCGAAAAGATGATGATTCCAACCGCCGTTTACATTCAGATTGAAATTCCCGAATGAATAGCCGACCATCGCGCTGATGTTTTGTTTTTCAAAGCCGTCTTTCTCGAAATTTTCGCCTTCAGCTGATGAAAGTCCGTCAGATTTTTCGTTGAATCCCGAAACGTGATAAGTCAAATCCTTGATTTTTCCTTTCAACAAAGCATTTTGCGCAAACGTAGAAAACGAACCTCCGCGCGCACCTAAAATGCCTTCTATACTGCGGGTTGCTGTTTTCTTGGTCTTGATATTAATCACCGAAACAGTGGCGTTGCTCCCATAAAGTACAGATGAGGCACCGTTCAGAATCTCGATGCTTTCTACACTTTCCAGTGACAGAAGCCGCAGATCCGAAACATTATAGTCGTTTCCGGTGACATCTTTCAGTGGCACGCCATCCATTAAAATCAATACGTTTGCACTCTTGCCACCGCGGATTTTCATGGCTTTGGGTTCCTGGCCATTGTTGAAATTGCTTACGATCTGGAAGCCGGCGACCTGGTTCAGCACCTCAGGTAAACTCTGGCCCTGATGTTTTTCAAGGTCCACAGCACTGATCAGCTGCACGTTTTTGCCGGTTTTGTAAAGTTGTTGTTTCGTCTTTGAAGCGATCGTCACGGTTTCGATCTGCGTTTCATTCTCCTGTTGGGCAAAAATGTCTGATGATAGGACAAGCATTGCTCCAACAAAAAACAATCTTTTTTTCATTAAAGAATAATTTAAGTTAAAGATGTGCCTATCGGAAAAAATGTAGGGAAAACAGCCGAACAGAAACGTTCAGCTATTCACGACTCTTCCTCCGAAAGCGTTTGTTAATCATACTTTCGGCAAGGTCTCCTGACTTTCACATTGTTTCACCTTCCCGTTTCCAGTGGTTTTTTTTGAAACAATTCTTTGATGTGATTTACAGTTGCGGGGACAGTCCACGGTTTGCACGCGGTTCCCTTTTCCAAAAGTTTGGCGAAGATAATACAATTAAAACAGCAAAACCAGCTAGGAAAGCTAAGATTTGAGCGAAAGCTCTTTGAGATAGCGGTAAGTTTCAATTTGTGAACGGTATTCGACGCCGCCATTTTTCACATACTCATTGCGGAGTTTTTTGTCTAAAATTCGCGCTTTCACGTTGTCATTCAGCTGGATATCGAGGATGTCTTTTATTTCTTTCTTTAAATTTTTCTGGATTATCGGTACAGCGGCTTCTATGCGGTAATCGAGGTTTCGCGTCATCCAGTCAGCGGATGAAATATAGATGTCCTCATTGCCTTTTCCGTAAAAATACATCACCCGCGCATGTTCCAGATATTCATCCACAATACTGATGGCCTGAATCTTCCTCTTGAAACTTTTTTGGTTCACAGCACAGTAGATTCCGCGTACGATCAGTTTTACTGTAACACCGGCCTGCGCAGCATCGTAAAGTTTTGAAATAAGTTGGCGGTCGCTGAGCGAATTGGTTTTGATGATCATCTCTGCTTTCCTGCCCGCCTTGGCTTCCGCAATTTCACGGTCGATAAGCTCAGAAATGCGTTCCCGCATAAATTCTGGAGAAAGAAGCAGGCTTTTGCACGATTTCAGTACAGGCAAAAAATCGTGTTTAGGTTTGCGAAGTACATTAAAAACTTTATTGATATCTGCCATGATGCCGCGATCGGCGGTCATCAGCAGGTGGTCACCATAGATTTTAGCGGTTTTTTCGTTAAAGTTTCCGGTGCTTACAAAGCCATACTGCAGAGTCTTGTTGTGAACACGTTTTTTGATGACGCAAAGTTTCGCATGCACTTTCTTGTTCGGAATACCGAGCAGAACCTTTACGCCTTCCTGTTCGAAGATATCTTTCCATTCCAGATTGCTTTCTTCATCGAATCTGGCGCGCAGCTCAAGCATTACTGTGACATCTTTGCCGTTCCGTACCGCGTTAATCAGTGCGTTTGCTATTTTAGAGTGGCTCGCCAAACGGTAAGCGGTGATCTGTATCGAGCGTACATCAGGGTCCATCGCCGCCTCGCGGAGCAGATCGATGACAGGTGTATAGGCGTGGTAAGGAAAAGTGAGCAGTACGTCAGTTTTCAGTATCACATCTGTCACACGGTTATCTGCAAATACAGTATGGTCGAAAGACGTGCGTTCCAGCGGTGCGCTGTAGGCTTTGAAAACCTTTGGAAAGTCCATGAAATGCCGGAAATTGTGGATTTTCCCACCCGGAATTATGCTGTCTTTTTTCGAAAGATTAAGTTTCCGGATTAGAAATTCGAGCAAAGCTTTGTCCATCTCGCGGTCAAAAACGAAACGTGTGGGTTTCCCTTTGCGGCGCGATTTTATGCCCTTTTCGATCTTTTCGGCTAAGGTTGTTTTGATGTCGTTATCCAAATCAAACTCGGCATCTTTGGTAACTTTAAAGCAATGCGCCTGAAACTCATCGTACCCGAAATAAGAAAATATATGCGGAAGATTAAACGCAATCACATCTTCGAGCAACATCACGTTTTTCTCGTCATTTTCAGAGGGTAGCAAAACAAAACGTCCCACCGCGCGCGAGGGAATCTCAATAATCGCGTAGTTGCTGGCGTACTGAAAATCGCCGCGGCGCATCGCAACGCCCATGTAAAGGGACTTGTCTCGCAGATAGGGCATCGGTGAATTCTCATGAAGCAAAATGGGAATCACGTTGCTTTCCACGATCTCATCAAAATATCTCCACACGAAAACTTTTTGGTCTTCTGTGAGATTTTTGGTGGTTCTGATGAACACATTTTCAGAGGACATCTCCATCTGAATTTTCTTCCAGGTCTTGTCAAAATCCTGCTGCTGGCGCAAAACAATCTCGTTGATGGTTTGCAGGATCTTTGAAGGTGGCTGGTAAAAAGATTCGGTGATGAATTTGGTTTTAAAATCCATCGCACGTTTCAGTCCGGCGACACGAACGCGGAAAAATTCGTCGAGATTATTAGAGAAAATTCCAAGAAACCGGATCCGCAAGTGCAACGGAACCTTCGGATCCATCGCTTCCTGCAGCACTCTTTCATTAAAGGCGAGCCACGTAATATCGCGCGGATTAAATTCTGCCGGCATCTGTTGAACTGGTTTTTTTGGTTAGATTCAAAAATAGGATAAATATGTCGTAATTGTGTAAAAAGCCGGCGTTTGTGCCGAAAATTTTAACTAAATTTACGACAAATCCGATCTATGTTTACACGAGAAATGCTTGTACGCGGCAGAATTCCGGTCTTACAGCTGAAGCGGAAAGATGTACTTTTCCGGGAAGACCAGCGCGCCTCTTTCCTGTATTATCTGATGAAAGGCGAAGTGAAGATCTATAACACCGATTCTGAAGGCAAGGAGTTTCTGATAAACAAAGTGCTGGAACATCAGTTCCTTGGCGAACCGCCGTTTCTGCTTGCGGAAAGATATCCCGCCACAGCTGTAATAACAAGTGAAATTGCGGAAGTCTTCTACTTCAGCGAGGATATTTTCCAAAATTTCATGGCTGAACATCCGCCGATGATGTTTGGTTTTACTAAAGAAATAGCGAAGAAAGCTTACGAAAAAACTTTAAGGCTAAAAAGCATCGTGCATCAGTGTCCGCACGAGCGTGTGCTGAGTTTCCTGAAAATCTACAAACGTGGTCTCGGCATAGAAGACGAGGAGAAAACCATCATCAATGTTACGCGGAAAGAAATGGCCAATTCTACCGGTTTAGCTGTAGAAACGGTGATCCGTACCGTAAAGAAGATGGAAAGAGAAAATAAGATAGAACTTGTAAACCATAAAATTTACTATTGATGCAACGGACGTTCTGGTTGAAATTTGCACTGTTTAATTTCGTGATCGTAGCGCTGCTCGGCGTGGTGATGAGGTATAAGATTCCGTATTCGCTGCCGTTCCTGGATCAGAAACATGTGCAGGAAGCGCATTCTCATTTTGCATTCTATGGCTGGATCACCAACATACTTTACGTATTGTTGACCGATTATCTGCTCAAAAATTTACCAAACCTTAATGTACGCAAGTACCGCTACCTTATCATTGCCAACCTCACAGCGTCTTTCGCCATGCTGGGACTGTTCATCTACGGAGGTTATTTTTGGGGTTCGATCGCGGCCTCGGCGGCGGCACTTTTTGTCAGTTTTGGATTTGCGTATTGTTTTTACATGGATTCCAGAAAACTGCAGGATACCTCAAAAATCTGGTTCCTTGGCGGATTGTTTTTTGCGGTGATTTCCTCGGCGGGCGTTTTCAATTTGGGTTACATGATGAGTTCGAACAACGTGACGCAGGATTGGTATCTAGGCTCAGAATATTATTATCTGCACTTTCAGTACAACGGATTTTTTATTTTCTCCTGCATCGGGCTGCTGCTCTACTCGCTGAAAGAAGCCGGTTCTTCAATTGGCGCCAGGGAAAACCGTCTGCTGTTTTGGCTAATGTTCATCGGATGTTTAATAGGTTTTGGGCTTTCGGTTCTCTGGTTAAAACTGCCGGTGTATATATTCGTGATTATCGTAATTGCTTCGCTGATGCAAACGGCGGGTGCCGTGATGCTTTATAATTTTGTAAAGAGAAGTTGGACACATTTGGTACTGAAGTGGTCGCCAATGCAGCGCTTCGTGCTGATCTTTGTCGGATTTGCCTTTGCGGTGAAAATAGCACTGCAGCTTGGTTCGAATATTCCTGCCCTTAGCCAGTTTGCATTTGGTTTTAGAAACGTGGTCATCGCTTATCTTCATCTTGTTTTGCTGATGTGCATTGCAACTTTCCTTGTCAGTCAAATCCTTGCAACCAATTATTTTACCATCGGAAAAACGCTCTTGCTAGGTCTGAAAATTTATCTGCTCGGCATTTTCCTGCAGGAAGCGTTACTCGGCATTATGGGAGTACTTTCAATCAAGTACATCTCGCTGCCATTCTCACAACATTTACTTTTAGCGGTTGCGGTGCTGATTTTTATTGGATTGGTGATAATGTTCTTTAATTTAAAAAGGAAGAACACGCAGCAGATTTCAAAGATTTAAATAAAACAAAGCGGCTTACAGATAAATGTAAGCCGCGGTCTTAAAAACAATTAAATTAAAAAAAGCTGCATTATTTTTCCGGAAGCAAAACTTCGTCGATTGCGTAAACCACGCCATTTGAGGCCGGAACTGTAGCGACGATCTTCGCTTTTCCGTTGATCAGCGGTTTGCCGTCTACCATTGTTATTTTAATATTTTTTCCGTTTACCATGCCTAAAGACTGGCCGTCTGACATCTGATCTTCCTTGATGACACCTACGTACGTGTGATAACTTAGGATATCTGAAAGCGCATCTGCCTGATCCGGTTTCATGAGACCGTCTACCGTGCCTGCAGGCAACTTCTCGAAGGCCGAATTAAGCGGTGCAAATACCGTAAAAGGCCCGGTGCTGCTGAGCGGCGCTTCGAGGCTGGCGGCCTGCACAGCTTTCACGAGCGTTGACAGGTCTGGATTCTTCACAGCGAGCTGCACGATGTTCGGATTTGAATCATCATCCTGAATGCCATCCTGACCGTGACCTACTGCTTCGGTTGTTGCATCTGTGTTCGCAGCGGTTACCGTGTCGGTTTTCTGGCAGGATGCAAGGATCAGCAGCGAAGCTCCTAAAATAAAAACAGTCTTTTTCATTTGATTTAATTTTATATAAAAATACACTGAAAATCAGGTTGATAAGTATGACTGCGATCATAAATTAGATCTTTGCGCGGTGACTTTTGTCAGTGCTACAAATCTTTCTTATTAAAATTAATCAGTGAAATCAAAAACGGAAAAGAAGCCCAAAGCAGCAGTACGACAAGCGAGATTCCCATGCCGCCGCGCGACCCGAAAACCTGCGCGAATACAGCTCCGGCATAACCCAGCATTGCTGAAATATCAAGTTGGAGCAACACGAATATCCGTGAAAGACCCACAGGATTGAGTCCTGCAAGTGTTGCCATAATACCTTCGATCGGGTAGTCTGCAAACTGGAACATTAAGACTAGCAGAATTCCGTCATAAATAATGCTGAAAAACATCCAGATAAAAATTGAAATTCCAATTCCTTTTGCGCGGTCACGTGTGAGCACTGCCGCAAGCATCGCAAATGACGTGAAAATGACTGAAAGCATAATACCGATGATAATGAGCGAAAAACCCGTTTCAATAGATGAATAGAGCAGTATCGGCAGTCCGCAACCTACAAGAAATGCCAGGATAAGAGCCGTGGCAAGCCCCAGGAAAATATTAAACCAAACTTTTGCCCGCGCAACTGGCTGGCTGAGCAACAACTCAATGAACTGGCTGCTGTTGTAAACATAAATGGTAGAAAATATGATGCTTACGAGCGGCACTACGAGTAAAACTACATTAAGCAAGCTAAGCGTAGCTTTCGTGTAATTGCCTTCGAGGCCCAGGACAGACCACGAAATGATAAACAGCAAAACCGTGTAGAAAATGACGATCTTGTTTTTTAAAATATCAAAAAGTATAAAGCGGGCTATCTTGTTCATTTCTTCATTTCTTTTAAAATACTGATGATTGATTCTGATATCTTCTCGGTTTTATGCTCGGTCATCAGATCTTCCACAGACTGTTGCACGATGATCCTGCCTTCATTCATGAAAACCACCTCGCTGATGATCTCATCGAGTTCGCTCAGCAGATGTGAGGTGATAATGATTAGTTTTCCTTTGTTTTTTTCTTTAATGATTTTCTTTTTGAGGATTTCGGATGATAAAGGATCGAGGCCTGCGGTGGGTTCATCAAGAATGATGATTTTGGGGTTGAACATGAACGCAAGCACGGCGCTTACTTTCTGTGTGGTACCGCCCGAAAGTGTTCGCATTTTTTTGTGGTAAAGATTTTCAAGAGCAAAATCCTGAAGCAATTCGGTATCAAGTTCGCTTGTCGGTATTTTTCGGGTGTCTTTGATCATTTGTATGGTCTGCCCGATCGTCATGTTTTCTGGGTATCGGCCGATCTGCGGCATATAACCGATGTTCTCACGATACCGGAAATCTTCCTTCACACTTTTTCCGTCCACCAGGATATCACCGGTTTCTATCACATTCAGACCTAAAATACATTTAATAAGTGTCGTTTTTCCGCAGCCGTTCGGGCCGATCAGTGCAATAGATTTACTGTCGGTGAACTGCAGGTTCAGGTCATCCAGCGCTGTGAACTTATTGAATTTCTTGGTGAGTTTCTTTACGTCTATCATTTTAATTTCAGGGTGTCTGAGGGTGGATGTTTGAGGAGGTTTAAAGTATTTTTAAATCTCCACTTTTTTCATTAACGGTTCGGCATCCACAAAGTTTTCTGGCGTCAGGCTCGGAAGAATTTTCTCCGTACGGTCGAGTAAATCCACGAAGAAAGTACGGAACAGGAGCATGATCGATGGATTGTTTTCCACCAATACGGCGTAGAGGCTCAATGGATGGAAGGGGATGTCGCCTATTTTATCTTTGTCCAGATCATAGCCTTCATATTTGTCCCAGTAGTTCCGTTTAAAATCGTTCATTGCCATCGTTCCACTTGTGCTTACATCAAAGGTATTATTGATGAAATTATTGTTGATGACCCTGTTTTCCATGCAGTTTGAATTGATTTTCATGGCCCAACCGTTATTTTCGATCTTATTTTTGAAGAAATCGATTTTTGTAGCACCATCCATGAATATCGCGATGGTATTGTTTGAGAAGCGGTTGTGTTTTATTTTGCTGAAACTGATGTCTTTCAGCAGCAGTCCATAATTGGCATCTCCCCAGTTATTGATAAAACTGTTGCCCACCATACCGACATTATTGCTGTACATCACGGCTACGCCAGCATTGTTGTTATCGAAAACGTTGTTCACATAAACGTCGTCATTAGAGTTCATGAAATGCAGACCGTAGCGCAGGTTTTTGGTGGAATAGTTTCGGTAAATGTAGGAGTTGATCACTTTTTCGAGGTAAATGCCGTCTTTATGACCTTCTATGTGGTTGTTTTTGATCCAAAGTTCATCGCTCACCCAACCGTGGATGCCATCGCCCACGCCTTCCTGCGATTTTGACCGCGATGTGATGATTCGGTTATTGGCAATAAGGCAGCGAAAACCGCGTTGGATATAGATTCCGAAATAGTTGTTCTCGAAAATGTTATTCGTTATCGTAGAATATTGGCTGTTATAAAGCCGTACAGCGCCTATGTTTTTTATTTCGTCTTCGCCGGAATTGATGATTCTGAAACCGCTGATGTGGATGTTGTTGGCACGCATGGAAATAATTTCGTACTTCATTTCGCCGTCCAAGATGGGTCTGCCAACTCCGATCAGTGAAAGTGGATGCGTAATGCTGATGTTGCCTTCGCGGTAGTGGCCGCTGTGTACTAAAATACTGTCGCCACTTTTCGATGCGGCGACAGCTTGTTTTAGGGTTTTAAATTGTTCGTTTTTGCCAACTTTAAGTACATTCGAAAATGTAAATAGCGGCATCAACAGTAACAAAAATCTGATCATGATTTATTATTTGGTGAGACTTGCCCCCATGTTGGCTGCTGCTTTTTCGGCTGCTGCACGGGTTTGGTAAGCCTGAGTATTACCGCCCATCGGCGATTTTATGTTTCCACCTTTGATGAAGGTAGCTTTGGCTTTTTCTAGGAATTTGCCGGAAGGATAGTCTACTACATAAAGTTTAGCATTTTTAGCTTTGTCAGGATTTGAGTTTTCGTACATCGTCATGCACATGATGTCGTCAAATTTATACGCACGTCCTTTCTCGGTTATCAGCTCTGTGGCGTAGCCAAGTTGACTGATTGTCATCCGGCAGTTATCGCACTGGTCTTTGCCAAGCGCGATTTCTTTTGGTCCACTTTTTTGGCAGGAAAGCATCGCGATCACGGAAAAAGCAAGAATTAGAAGTTTTGGAAATTTCATTCGGATTTTATTTAATTATTAAGACATTATTTTAGGAAAGGACACGTTCAGATGTGGGTTTCCGGTATTCTATTACAGCTAAGATAGCCAAAATACCAGCAACCGCAAACATGATTCCTCCCCCAATATTGGGGTATGAATACGCTCCGAAATTGAGTAACTGCTTGAAACCGATCAGTGGCGGCTGGTATGACATGCCCGGTACTACGATGGCAGCATTTGGATCTAAATTGTGGCCATAATCATATTCCCACAGCCAGAAATCTACCATAAACGCAACCCCAAAGACAAGGAACAGCACTGTGGTGACATACAACCACGATTTTTTATTAAGTATTGCCGCCAAAAAACAAAGCAGTGCGAAAAATCCCAGTGCGTACGGTAAAACTTCAAACTCCCAGAAATCTTCAGGATGGATGGTTTTCATACCGATATAGTGATTCAGTCCATTGATTATCTCATATTCGCCGGTGATCTTATTTGCCCAGAGAAACATCGAAAGTCCCTCAGGGTACTGCGGCGCCTCCAGATAGATGGACCACAGCGGAACAAATATTGAAATTACCAGCGCGATTCCACATACGGCTAACAGAATGCGTGTAAACTTAGATAGGCCAGTATTTTTCATGTCGGATTAAATTAAAAAAGGGCAGAAAACTCTGCCCTTTGTTACTAAACTGTTATTTAGTTTCTCCTGATTTTACAGGGCTTTGTGCGTTGTCTTTTTTATTGTTCAGCGAGTAGATCAGCGGAGTGTTGCTTCCCGCGGGCGAAACTCTCACATAACCCTGCATTTCCTGGTGCAGCGCGCTGCAGAAGTCTGTACAGTACATCGGGAACATTCCTGCTTTCTTCGGAACCCATTTCAGCGTGCAGGTTTCACCCGGCATGATGAGGAGTTCTGCATTCTCGTTTCCTAAGATCGCGAAACCGTGCGGCACATCCCAATCCTGTTCAAGGTTCGTGACATGGAAGTAAACTTCATCACCAACACGAATACCTTCAATGTTATCAGGTGCAAAGTGCGAACGGATGGAGGTCATGTAGACGTGCACTTTATTTCCCTCGCGTACCACCTTGCTTTCAGCTTCACCTTTAGTGGCATATGGATGGTTGTTCTCGGCGATTTTAAAGAATTTGACCTGATTTTTAGAGATCATCTCGCCCGGTAACGCCTGCGCGTAGTGTGGCTCGCCGAAGGTTGGGAAATCCAGCAACAACTGCATCTTATCACCGCTGATGTCATATAGCTGAGCTGATTGTGCCAATTCCGGACCGGTGGGCAGATAGCGGTCTTTCGTGATCTTGTTGTAAGCTACAAGATATTTCCCGAAAGGTTTGCCAGAATCGCCACCAGGGATCATCAGGTGACCTACGGAGTAGAATGTTGGTGTTCTGTCTAAAACTTTAAGGTCTTTAATATTCCATTTCACTACTTCAGAAGATACGAACATCGAGGTGTACGCGTTTCCTTTTCCGTCAAATTCAGTATGGAGCGGACCTAAGCCCGGTTTCTGAACCTCACCGTAAAGTGCTGCTTCGTATTTGATTACCTGTACGCCGTCATATTCTCCTGCAAATGCTTTATCCGCGATCGCTTTCTGGATTTTGTCAAAACTGAAAACAGGGATCAGTGCGGCAAGTTTTCCGGAACCGATGATATATTCACCTGTTGGGTCTACATCACAACCGTGTGGAGATTTAGGGCATGGAATCATATACATTGCATCCTTCATATCCTCTACGGAAAGTACAGTGACTTCTTTCTTCATGGTAGAAGTGGCACTGTGTGTGCTTTCATCCCACTTGTTATGTGCGTAATTGGTCGCAACTTTTCGTCCCTTGCCGGCTTTTACAAGTTCAGCAGCTTTTCTCCAGTTCACTGCCATGATGAAGTCTTTGTCGTTTTGCGACGCATTCACCTCCAGCAGTGTATTTGCTTTTTCAGAGTTGTAGCACGAAAAGAAGAACCAGTCTTTTGATTTGCCTTTTCCGGCGTGTGACAGGTCAAAGTTGATACCCGGCGCTTCGATCTGGAAAGTTAGATCCATATCACCGGTTTGCTGATCAATTCCGATAAATGAAAGTACGCCTTTAAAATTTTCTTTGAACGTATCAATCGGTACGTCACCGCTCACATCGTCCATCGGCACGGCGAAACGTGTGCCTGCAACTACAAATTCCGTATTTTCTGTAAGGAATGGTGAAGAGTGGTTACCGGCAGAGTTCGGAAGTTCAAGGATCTCAACGGTCTTGAAGGTTTTGAGGTCTAATCTTGCCACACGCGGTGTATTGTTCGCGTTCGCAAAAAGCCATCTTCCGTCCACTTCCGCATTGGTTTGCGATAAGGAAAGGTGATGCTGGTCATCCCACGGAATGAAGCCGTGTGAAGTCTGCAGCATAGGTTTAGTCTCTTCGCTGTAGCCGTAGCCATTCTCCGGATTTTGTGAGAATACCGGCAAAACTTTCAGCAACCGGCCACTCGGCAAACCATAGACGTTCACCTGACCGTTGAAACCACCACTCACGAAGTTGTAGAACTCATCGTACTTGCCTGGAGCTACGTACACTTTCTGAGCCGCGTCGCCGCTTACCGCAGTTTCGGTACCTTTTGGTTTGCATCCTGTGAGCGCACTTAAAGCCACTACGGATGCGAGTCCAAATAATTTAAGACTTTTCATTATGTATCTGTTTATGTTTTTTTTAAGTACCTGGATAGTTACTTCGCGCCGTCAATTTCGCGCATGTATTCCAGAATTTCGCGGGCTTCGCTGTCAGCAAGACCTTGGTTAGGCATTCTTACCAGACAAAGCTCAAGTTGTTTCTGAAGTTCCGGGTCCACGTCGATCATTGGATCTGGGTTGCTGATGAAGTTCATGATCCATTCCGGAGTCTGCCTTTGGGTTACGCCTTTCCAGCCTGGACCCACAAGTTTTTCGTCGGTAGGTTTGTGACATGATGTACATTTCACATCAGCGATTTTTTTACCCGCTGCAGCCATTGCAGGATCGAATTTACTTACGTCTACATTTTCATGCGGACCCAGACCACGTTTAGGGTCATAGGCAGACGCGTCAGCACCGCCAGCAGGCGCTTCAGTAGCTGCCGGAGTGTCTGTGTTCGAGGCTGTTGGGATTGAATCTGATTTCTGGTCGCCTCCGCACGAGAACAATGCAAAGGCGAAGGTTGCTAAAGCAACTGTTTTTAATGAATTCATAATTTAATTATTTTTATACCTCAAAAGTAGAAAGTTTTATGCCCAAGCGCGTATGACTCAGATCATATGTTTGGTATGATATTTATCGTCATATTTGCTTGTTACCTTTATAGAAAACAAATAAGTTTGCATTAAATAATATAACTATGAATAAATATTTTGCGATTGGAATTTTAATGATGGCTTTTTCCTGCGGGAAGGATACAGTAGACTCCGGGAAAGAAAGTGATGTGATGATGGAGGAGCCGAACATTACTGTTGTAGATTCGGCAGCTGCCGGAAAACATGAAGGTTTGGCGCTTATTGAGGGGGCAGACTGTCTTACCTGTCATAAAGTAGATGCGCGGATAGTAGGCCCATCTTATCAGGAAGTTGCTGATAAATATACAGAGGCAGATATCGATATGCTGGCAACTAAGATTATCGAAGGTGGTAAAGGAAACTGGGGTGAGATCCCGATGACGCCGCACACCGGTATGAGTCCGGAAAACGCCAAAAAGATGGTTGAATATATCCTGACATTAAAGAAGTAATAATATAAGTGTACGCTGAACTCCGCCACTGGGCGGAGTTTTTTTATGACCATTGTCATCATGACAAATGGCAGTTTAGCGTTTCCGGGTTGCTAATTACCTTAATTTTGTCACCGTGAAACTGCTGTTCTCCATATTGTTTTCTTCACTGGTGTTTCTTTCCGGCACAAAGAATCTGATTTTTCTGGTGGATTATAGTCTGAATGCAGATTACTACGAGACCGTCTGCGAAAACCGCAGCCGCCCAGAGATGGAATGCCACGGCAAATGTCAGATAACAAAGGATGCGCAGAAAAATTCGGAAAGTCTAAGTTTTAATCATTTCAGTTTTGATTTCTATCCGCTGGAAGGCATTAAACTGTCCGTTCCGCACCGCGGATTTGTTACTGAAATTGCTGCCGTACGCCATACATTTATTCGTTGGAGAGCAGTATCGCTCAATGTTCCGAACCCACCTCCCAATTGCTGGAATTTATATTCTTGATGTTCTGAAATGTACTGCCAAAGTCTGGCGGTGCACATCTTTAAATTAAATTCCAAAATTCTATGTTATTCAATTATAATCCGGCTACCGGCGGGCTGAAATTTCGCGCCGTGTTTGCCGCGCTCATATTATCGTCTGCAGCTGCGGCGCAGACGCAACCTCAGGACAGCCTCGGCTACCGGAATATCGAAGTGGTGAAAATCATTAAAATAGGCGCAGGAGACAAAAACAAGTCACGTATTACCACTTCAAACACCGATATTCTTAATCATGACGCTGGCAAGTTTCTCAGCTCCATTCCTGAAATTTCCGGGATCAAGAAAGCCGGCAGCTACGCGACAGACCCGGTTTTGCGAGGTTTTAAATATGAGCAGCTGAACATTGTGATCGACGGTGCAGCCCACGCCATAAATGCGTGCCCGAGCCGTATGGATCCGCCGGTGAGTCACGTCAATATGAACATGGTGCAGGAAGCCGAAATCTTCAAAGGGCCTTACCATTTCAGACACGGCAACAGTTTTGGCGGTACCGTAAATTTTGTCACGCTGAAACCTAAATTTTCAGATGAACCTATGTTCGGAGGACGTGTATCCACCGGCTTCGAAAGCAACGGTTCGGTTTTCCGGAACGAAGCGTTTACAGAACTTACTTCAAAGAAAATGGTCTGGAATCTTTTCGGTTCATATCAAAAAGGCGATCGTTACAAAGACGGTAATGGCGATGAGGTCCGCTCTGCGTTTCTGCGGTACAATATCGGCACCAAAGCAAGTTTTAAATGGAATGAAAACCACCTTACCACACTGCAGGTAAACACAAACCAAGGCCGTGATGTGGAATTTGCTGCGCTGACGATGGACCTTATTTATGACAAAGCGTGGATGTTCCAACTCAAACATTTGGCGGAATTTCAGCACTCTTTTTTCAATCAATTTGATTTCAATTCTTTTTATTCGGTGGTCGATCACTCCATGGGCAGCCCGGACCGCACGATGGTCTCTGACGTAAGGTCTGTGACACTTGGCGGTCGCGGCGAACTGAAGAAAAGCTGGCAAAACAATGTTCTTTTTACAGGCGTCGATTACCGGCACGAGGCCGCCGAAAACATCAGCATGGTAATGCCGATGATGCCGGGCATGCCGATGAAAGACGGCACTGCGTGGCAGGATGCGGAAATCCGACAGTTGGGGTGGTTTGCAGAATACCAGCATCTGATGCCTTCTGCGAAACTCACGGTTTCCACACGGCTTGATGTGAATACTGGCGAGGCGAAAGCACCATCAAAACTTTTCGGAATGTTATATGGTGATGCCAAGGCGAGCGATATAAACCCAAACATCAGCTTCGGTTACAGCCGCAATTTCGGTCAGCATTTCCAGGTGGCGCTCTGGGCGGGCCGTGCACAGCGCAGCGGCAGCCTTACCGAAAGATTTATCAATCTGTTTCCGGTTGGAAATGACAATTATGAGATTCTCGGAAACCCAAATGTAAAACCGGAAATAAACAATCAAGCCGACCTGATCTTCACCTTTAGCCGTGAGGAAGTCTTTTTCCAGACCAATGTTTTCTACGCTTACCTGCACGATTATATTTCCGGTATCATCCGGCCAAACATTATGCCTTCGTCCATGAAAAGTCCCGGTGTGCGGCAGATACAAAATCTGGAGCGTGCGATGAAAGCCGGTTTTGAATCCAGATTCAACTGGAAGTTTTTACCTCAACTTAGATCTGAAATGGCTGTAGCGTATACCTATGCCGAAGATCTGGATACCAAAAAACCTTTGCCCGAGATCTTCCCGCTCGATTTCCGCTGGAAAATGCAGGCCGACCTGTCGCCCGTCATTTTTTCGGTAAATTATCGCTATGCCGCCGCTCAAAACAGAGTCGATCCAGGCTTTGGCGAACTTCAGACACCGGCATTTTCGGTGGTGGACCTGCATGGTAAGTACGAAGTTTTCCGCAATGCCTTCATCGATGCGGAGGTCAGCAACCTGTTTGATAATGCTTATGCAGAACACCTGAACCGCACGCTTACCGGCAACCGCAGTGTGCGCATCTTGGAGCGTGGCCGCAGTTTCAATCTGGGCTTTACCTATTCGTTTTGATTTTAAATTTAATGTTTACAAAAACACTTCTGCACGAAGTGTTTTTTTTATTAAATCTGTCAGCTGAAATACCGGGCCTTCTGGAAACGGAATATTGGGTTGCAGAAATGGCATTTTGGCTTGCAGAAATGATATATCAGGGTGCAGAAATGGGATATCAACGTGCAGAAATGGGATATCAGCGTACAGAAATGGTATATCAACGTGCAGAAAGGGTATATCAGCGCACAGAAATGGTATATCAGCGAACAAATATGATAAAACAACATTGCGATTCCATTTCCTGCCGTATTTGTATTAAATAGTTATACTAAACATTATCAATAATGCAAAAAAAAGATATTGAGTATTTTATCTGGACTTGTGTTAGTCCTTAATACGGCGATGAGACGGTACAAAAAGATTTATAAATAAAAAAAAGGTCAATTTGTCACACTTTTTTGCTTGGTATAAAATTGGAGAAAGGGTGTTTAAATAAAAATTTAAAAGCAAAAAATACATACTATGAGCAAAATAATCGGAATTGATTTAGGTACAACGAACTCCTGCGTTGCCGTTATGGAAGGTAAGGATGCCGTTGTAATCCCAAATGCGGAAGGTAAAAGAACTACACCTTCCATCGTAGCCTTCACCGAAGACGGTGAAAGAAAAGTAGGTGACCCTGCAAAAAGACAGGCGGTTACCAACCCTGAAAAGACAGTTTATTCAATCAAAAGATTCATTGGTACTCACTTCAAGGATGATGCAAGCGAGATCAGCAGAGTTCCGTATAAAGTGGTAGCAGGTCCGAATGATACGGTAAAAGTGAAGATTGACGACAGAGAATATACGCCACAGGAAATCTCTGCAATGACGCTTCAGAAAATGAAGAAAACGGCCGAAGATTACCTTGGCCAGGAAGTTACAAGAGCCGTAATCACTGTTCCGGCTTACTTTAACGATGCGCAAAGACAAGCTACTAAAGAAGCCGGCGAAATCGCAGGTCTGACAGTTGAGAGAATCATCAACGAGCCTACAGCAGCTGCTTTGGCGTACGGAATGGACAAAGCGCACAAAGACCAGAAAATTGCAGTTTACGATTTAGGTGGTGGTACATTTGACGTTTCAATCCTTGATCTTGGAGACGGCGTTTTCGAGGTACTTTCTACAAACGGTGATACGCATCTTGGTGGTGATGATTTCGATGATGTGATCATCAACTGGATGGCAGACGAATTCAAAACTGACGAAGGAGTTGACCTTAAGGCCGACGCAATCGCGCTTCAGCGTTTGAAAGAAGCAGCTGAAAAAGCGAAAATCGAGCTTTCGTCTTCAACTCAAACGGAAATTAACCTTCCATATATTACCGCTACGGCTACTGGACCGAAACACCTTGTGAAAACTTTGACTAAAGCTAAATTTGAGCAGCTTTCTGCCGATTTGGTGAGAAGATCAATGGAGCCATGTAAAAAAGCACTTTCAGATGCCGGACTTTCAGTTTCAGATATCGATGAGGTAATCTTAGTTGGTGGTTCTACAAGAATCCCGATCATTCAGGAAGAAGTAGAGAAATTCTTCGGTAAAAAGCCTTCGAAAGGTGTGAACCCGGATGAAGTGGTGGCAATTGGTGCTGCTATTCAGGGTGGTGTATTGACAGGTGATGTGAAAGATGTGCTTCTTCTGGACGTTACTCCGCTTTCATTGGGTATCGAGACAATGGGTTCTGTTTTCACAAAACTTATCGATGCAAACACCACAATCCCGACGAAAAAATCTGAGACTTTCTCTACCGCAAGCGACAATCAGCCTGCTGTATCGATCAGAGTAGGACAGGGTGAAAGACCAATGTTCAATGATAACAAGGAAATCGGACGTTTTGATCTTACTGACATTCCGCCAGCACCAAGAGGTGTTCCGCAGATTGAAGTAACATTTGATATTGACGCGAACGGTATCCTTCACGTTTCTGCGAAAGACAAAGGTACCGGTAAAGAACAATCAATCAAGATTCAGGCGAGTTCAGGACTTTCAGATGATGAGATCCAAAGAATGAAGCGTGAAGCGGAAGAAAATGCTTCTGCGGATGCTAAGAAAAAAGAAGAAGTTGAAGTATTCAACAAAGCCGATGGCTTGATCTTCCAAACTGAGAAGCAACTGAAAGAATTTGGTGACAAACTTTCTGCTGATAAGAAAGCGGCTGTAGAATCTGCGGCGGCGGAACTGAAAACAGCTTTCGATGCTAAAGATCTTGAAGCAACCAAGACCAAAACTGAAGCTTTGGATGCTGCTTGGATGGCTGCTTCAGAAGAGATGTACGCTGCAGGACAGCAAGGTCAGCCGGGTGCAGATATGGGTGGAAACCCAAATGCAGGCGGTGGCGCTGATGACGTTCAGGATGCAGATTTTGAAGAGGTAAAATAATACCCCATAAATATTTGATAATGACGGACGCTGTTGACATTTGTTGACAGCGTCTTTTTTTTAAGCTGAATTTTTAAATTTATTTTAAAAATTTAGTTCTCAAATGCTTAAATAGCCGGTTTTTTTGCAAATGCCACACTGAATGTAACTTATGTTACTGTGTAGGTGCGCCGAACGTATGATATTTGCACCATAAATTAGAAACTATAAAAATTACTGATATGTTTTTTGAACACATTTTTGATAAGACACTCGCACAGTCAAGTTATCTTGTAGGATGCCAGGCATCAGGCGAAGCCATCGTAATCGATGCGCAGCGCGATACCGATGTATATCTTGATATTGCAAAGAAAAATAATCTGAAAATCACGCACATTATAGAAACGCATATCCATGCAGATTTTCTTGCAGGTTCACGCGAACTCGCGGCTGTGACTGGTGCTAAACTTTACCTTTCTGATGAAGGCGGTGAAGATTGGCAGTATGAATTTGCTCATGAAGGTCTCCGCGATGGTGATGTAATCCGTGTGGGAAATCTTACGTTCAAAGTGATGCACACACCGGGACATACGCCGGAAAGCATCAGCTTTTTGTTGACAGATCATCCTGCAACTGATGAACCGGTGATGGTTTTCACAGGAGATTTCGTTTTCGTGGGAGATATCGGCCGTCCTGATTTGCTTGAAAAAGCCGCCGGAATTGCGGGAACCAAAGAAGAAGGCGCGCATCAGATGTTCGCTTCACTGAAGAAATTTGCTGATCTGCCGGAATTCGTCCAGGTTTGGTCAGGTCACGGTGCCGGATCTGCCTGTGGAAAGGCTTTGGGCGCGGTTCCGAGTTCTACGGTTGGGTATGAATTGGTTCGCAACTGGGCATTTAAATATGGCGAAGATGAAAATGCATTCACAAATGAACTTTTGGAGGGGCAGCCTGAACCACCAAAATATTTTGCAATGATGAAAAAACTCAACAAAGTCGACCGGCCGTTGCTTGTTGAAGTTCCGAAACATCCGAAACTGTCTGTTGATGAGTTTATAGCAGCGTACAATAAAGGCATCAAGATAATCGATACGAGGAATAAATTGGAATACAATAAAGGTTTTGTGCCGGTTTCACTTAATATTCAGGGAACAAATTCATTCGCGACGTGGATGGGCTGGCAGATGAATTACAAAGAGCAATTCATTCTGATCGCGGATGAAAATGCTTTCGAAGACCTCACTCGTAAACTGATGCGAATCGGGATGGACAATATCTATGGCTTCTTCACTTCTGTGAATGACCTTCCGCTCGAACTGCAAAAAGCGGATATCGTCTCGGTTGAAGAATTTGAGCAGATTGCAAAAAGTGGTGATGCACAGGTTATTGATGTGCGAAATGAATCTGAATATAAAGCCGGACATGTTGAAGGCGCTGTGAATTTGTTTTACGGAACCATTCAGGATGATTTAGATAAAGTGAGCAAAGACCGTGAAGTGGTGATCTATTGCCAGGCTGGTGACCGCGCCGCCATTGCACAGTCTGTACTGCACAGAAACGGTTTCAATGTGAAAACTTTCTCGGGCAGCATGAAAGAATGGAAAGCAGCCGGAAAACCGGTCGTACAGTGATTTGAATAAAAACAAGGTGATCCCGAAGGCAAAATAAAACTAAACAAGCGGCAGATTACCGGTGTAAACAGAGAGTTTGCTGCTCGTTTACATTAAAACACACAATGAATTTACTTAAGAACTGGAATCTGATGCGCATCCTGCGGTTTTCCCTCGGTGTTCTGATGGTGGGGGAAAGCATTCGCTCGCAGCAATGGTTTTTACTCGGGTTTGGCGTGTTTTTCACGTACGTGGCGCTCGCGAATAAAGGCTGTGGCGTTGCGTGCGAAACCAAACCTTCCGCCACAGGAAATGAAAAAGAAATAGAATATGAAGAAGTTCGTTAATAGAAACTTTCTGACGATTATCGGAGTTTTTGCAGGCGCACTGGCCGGCTATCTATACTGGCATTTTATTGGCTGCAATACCGGTACATGTGCGATCACCTCCAAACCGATCAACAGTACGGTATATGGCGCCATGATGGGCGGCCTGCTGTTGTCGACGTTCAAGAAGCAGGTGAAAGAAGTTTAATTTTAAATTTTATTAAAATGACGTTTAAAGAAATAATCAGTCAGGATAAACCTGTTTTAGTGGATTTTTTTGCGGAATGGTGCGGCCCGTGCAAGATGATGGCGCCCATTCTTGAAGATTTAAAGAAGAAAGTAGGTGAAGATGCCGGAATTCTAAAAATTGATGTTGACAAGAACCCTCAGGTTGCTGCCGCATTTCAGGTCCGCAGCGTTCCGACTTTGATTCTGTTCAAAAATGGCGAGCAGGTGTGGAAACAGGCTGGCGTGATGTCTGCAGATCAGCTCGCAACGGTTATCAGTCAGCACAAATAAATTTCAATTTTAGTTTGAAAAAGGAACCCTCTGAATTTATTTTCGGAGGTTTTTTTTTGTTAAATATTCGCCGCGTCAGTTTACGCTGAAAATTTCGGAATGCCGGACTTTTAAAATTATCTTTGCATCCCTAAGATTTTACTTCATGATCTCCAAAATAATTGTACATAAAGTCGGTAACCGTATTAATCAGGAATCGCTGATCCTTTCGCAGCAACCTTTGGACCTTGCAGAAGAAATGACAGAACTGCTTGAGGATTTTTTCCTTAAATCATTTAAATCTGAAGAACAGTACCGTTTTTACAGCGAAACTTATCTTGTTAATAATACGGTATTTGGGGCGGTTTCAGAGATTTTCGGGAATCCAACGAAATTTGTAGAAGAAGCCGAAAATATCGCGCAGCATCTATACGATATCACGGAAAACCCACGTGTACAAAGCGGCGAACTCTTCATCGTTTATTTTGAGGGCGAAGAAAATGCGGACGGGCATAAAATAGATTCAATCGGGATATTTAAAACCGAAAACAAGAATCCTTTCCTGAAGATTTTTCCGCAGGGGGAAACCTTTGACATTGAAAAAGATTACGGCATCGGGCTTTCTAAATTGGATAAAGGCGCTTTAATCTATAGCAGTTCGAAAGAGTCCGGTTACGCAGTTTCGGTGGTTGATAACAACAAAAATGGTGATGCTGATTATTGGTTTGAAAATTTCTTAAAAGTAAAACAGCGCGATGACGAATATTTTCACACGCAGGAAACACTGTCGGTTTACAAAGAATATATCACGAAGCAGCTACCCCAGGAATTTGAAGTCTCAAAGGCAGATCAGGCCGATTTTCTGAACAAATCAATCAATTTTTTCAAGGAAAAAGAAAGCTTCGATTATGAAGAATTCACACAGGAAGTGCTGGAAGACAAAAACGTGATCGAAAGTTTCAGCAATTTTAAATCTGATTATGAACAGGAAATGCAGGTCTCGATCTCAGAGGACTTTGCCATCAGCGAAGCGGCGGTGAAAAAGCAAAGCCGCGGTTTTAAAAGCGTAATTAAATTGGATAAAAACTTCCATATTTATGTTCACGGTGACCGCAAAATGATAGAAACAGGCCAGGACGAGAGGGGAAAATACTACAGATTGTACTTTGAAGAAGAGAAGTAAAAAAAAATCTTAAATTTGTTGACGGAGCTTTTATTATTTCTTTTTTTATGAACTTAGTCGATTGCCACGAGGAGAAGATCCACATTTCCGGTCATATACAGGATTTCGGCTACATAATTGGTTTAGATCCGTCAACGAAGACTATTGCCTTTTTCAGCCAGAATATTTCAGAGATTTTTAATGCAGACGAAAATGTTCTGGGCGAAACTTTAGAGCAGAATTCACATGCCTTTGCGCCACTTCTTGAATCTGTGGTGCTGGGTAATCTGGAATTTGAAAATCTAAAGGACGTAGATGTTTTCCTGGACAAGATTTCGATCAACGATGTAAATTATCACCTCACCATTTATAGATACGAGGGAGTGGTCTTTCTTGAAATAGAGAAAGTGATCGAACATTTCCACACGCGAACTTTTGTCAGTAAAAAGTATGAGAGCATCAGCAGCGCCACCACCTCAGCGGAAATCTGGGAACAACTGTTGAATTCTATCGCCGAGGCTATAGATTATGATCGTGTGATGGTGTACCGTTTCCTGGAAGACGGAAGCGGAAAAGTAATCGCAGAAAAACTGAAAAACGATGTTGAGAGCTATCTGAACCTCCATTATCCTGAAAGTGATATTCCGCGTCAGGCCCGTGACCTGTATCTTAAAAAACGGAAAAGGATATTCAGTAATGTAAGTTCTGCACCGGTTCCTATTATTTCTAAACTTCAGGAGCCTGTGAACCTTACCTATTCTACGCTGCGCGCTATGTCGCCAGTGCATGGGCAATACCTTAAAAATGCCGGTGCAGAGTCCAGTTTCAGTACGTCTATCGTCATAGACAATAAGCTTTGGGGAATGGTGACCTGCCAGAATACTAAAGCTAAACATATCGATCTGGTGAACAGAATACGGTCTGAAGTATTCACGGTAATCGCGGCGAACGCCTACGCGTCTTACAAAACGCGCCAGATATTGAATGACAGTATTGAACTTGAAAGCCATATTAAAAAATTAAAAACCGCACTGCTGCAGCACAATACGGTGGAATCTTCGCTTTTTGCGAATATAGAAAGCATGCGGGATTATCCCGCTGCTGACGGTTTGGCCGTTGTGGTAGGTCAAAATATTCGCACCTCCGGCTTTGTGCCCTCGGATGAGGATATCCTTCAGATCGTGCAGTATGCCCGTGAAAATCCATTGAAGAATTTTTATTCTACCAATGACTTCAGCAACGCGCTGGAAGGCAATATGGGTCAGATGGTGAACGCGGCCGGCGTGATGTTTGGCTTTACCGATGATGAGCGTAACGAACTGATGATTTGGTTCCGCCGGGAAATTGATACCCAGCTTCTTTGGGCCGGAAATCCATCAAAAGATACTACGGAGACGGTGCTGAACGGCGACCAGCAATATGTGATCTCGCCGCGGAAATCTTTTGCTACCTATATTGAAAACATAAAAGGAAAGGCTACGCCGTGGAAAAACCGGGATGTCATAGCAGCAAAGAGAGTGGTAGCCGCCATTCTGGAAACCACCTACAGCCAGTTCCGCAAAGTACAGGAACTGAATGATGAACTGAGAAATCTCAACGAAGAACTCGACAGTTTTTCCTACACCATCTCTCATGATCTGGGTACTCCGCTTACGGTGATGAAACTTAATGCGCAACTGCTTGAACGTGCTCATCACGACAATCCGGAAGTCCGAAAAAGAGTTGGCAGTATTTTAGCCGAAATTGTAGGAATGGAAAGCATGATGCGCGGCGTGTTGCAGCTCAGCAAAGCTAAATCTACCGAAATAGAGCTCAAAGAACTCGAAACTGCATCTACAATAAGAAAAATTTGCCTTGATGCACAGCTTACCATCAGTGAAACTACCGAAGTAGTCATCGGTAAAACACCAAATGTTCTTGCGGACGAAACGATGATGAGACAGGTCTTCCTTAATATTATCGGTAACGCGGTGAAATACTCAAGCAAAAGTGCGAATCCAAAAATTGAGATTCACGGTCGCGAAGAAGGTGATAAAGTGATATACAGCGTGAAGGACAACGGGATCGGTATTCCGGCGAAAGACCAGGCAAAAATGTTCAAGATTTTCAGCCGTATGGAAAATGCCAAGGGCTTCCAGGGCAACGGCGTCGGCCTTTCTATTGTTTTCCGCATTATGAAGCGTCTTGGCGGCGATATTTCGTATGAAAGTACTGCTGAGAAAGAAACCGTCTTCAAACTTACTTTCCAAAATCCAAGAACGGTTTGATGATTTCCGAAAAACTTAAGTCCGGCACACGGCATCTGCACGATCTTACCGAAGAGAAATTCAATTCATCAAAAATATTTGAAGGCGGATTTGATATCGAAGATTACCGAAAACTGCTTCTATACAATTATGAGATGCTGTGTGCGTTCGAAAAAGATGTATTCAGCCTGATTCCTTATCAAGCTGCGGCAGATTTACACTTAGAAAAGCGACGTAAAATCAAACTGGCAGAAGCAGATCTGCTTGCGTTAGGCGCTAACTTGCCAAAAGTACAAGTTTTAAGTTCCGTAGACAGCGTGGCGGAAGCATGGGGAATTTTCTACGTAATGGAAGGTTCCACATTAGGCGGAAATATGATTGCCAAACAACTTTCGAAACTTAATGAATTTAAAGATGCGCCGTTTCACTACTTCCGTTGCTACGGTACGCACACCGGATCTTACTGGAAGACTTTTAAGGAAGTTTTGGACCGCGAAATAAATCCTGCGGATGAAGAAGACTGCCTGAAAGGTGCTGAAAATGCCTACCGTTTCCTCCTTAATTTGCCCGATTGATCGGTTTCGTGGTTTCATTTTTGATGGCTTTAAAGCAAAACGCTTATGAAACGCTTCCAGACTTATTCGCCCGGGATGGACGCCCTTACCAAGGCAGAGGAAAAACTCCTTGCTGAGGATTTGCCGTTGATCGAAAAGGCCGTGCAGGTTTCGGCGAAAGTCAACAAAACCAAGCATGCAACGCGAAACGCTCACGCAAAATCTTTCGGATTTGTTCGCGGACATTTTATTCCGGTAAAAAATGATGCGGTGGATATCGCGCGGCTTTTGGGCGGCGCAAATTTAGGAATCATCATGCGCTACTCGCATCCCAATTTTTTTGTGACCAAAGGAGTTTGGGAATATCCTATTTACGGTTGCTCTCTGAAGATTTACAATAAAAGTGAACCCAAAAGTGCCAAGTTTCCGCTGGTTAATTTTCCTGTTTTTGTGACCAATTCAGTCAGCAAATTCCTTAAAATCCATATCAGGGCCAACCGTTTTTTCATCGCTTTGCGCCGGAATTATATTCTTGCGGTTCTCAAGGCTCCATCGCTTTTGCTGGCGGGCATGAGTCTTTTCTTTGATTTTCAGTTGCCAGGAATCTTGCGGAATGTGCTTAAATTTTTCGATATTGAAAGACAGTTTCTGCCCACATACGATTTTCATTCCGTCGGGTGTTTCCGTTTTGGCGACCGAGTTGGGAAAATACGTTTAAAGCCAAACTTTACACTTCCGGTGCAGAAAGGTAATGATCTGGACCAGGCTGAGCTTCTAAAAGATTTCTTCTCGAAAAATGAACTGTCGCTCGATTTTCAAGTGCAACTGGCGGTGAATAAATCTAAAACACCGGTCAACAACCTTCTCAAGCACTGGCGCGAAAAACATTCAGAGTTTATTACCGTCGGTAAGATTATCCTTTCACAGCAAGATTTATCTGAGTATGAAAATTTGGATTATGAAAATATTTCGTTCAACCCGTTCGAAAATATTCCCGAACTTCAACCGGTCGGACGGATGCAGCAGGTCCGCCGCAAAATCTATGATGTATCTGTGAAGACGCGCCAAACATTAAATCAAAAAAAATAAAATGCCTGAAGGACCTACCATTCTGAACCTCAAGAATAAACTGAACCGCTACAAGGGAAAAACCGTGGTAGAGGCAACCGGCTACGCAGAGGTAGATAAAACGCCGATTAAAGATGTGAAACTTCTGGATGTGGATGCCTACGGCAAGAATTTCATCTTTGTTTTTAAAGATTTCTTTGTGACCGTGCATTTGGGGCTCTTCGGTAGCATGCTGATCAACAAGCGAAAAAAGGTGAATGCCAGTTTCGCCCTCCAGTTTGAGGAAGCGGAAATCAATTTTTATATTTCTAAAGCCAAGATTATTGCGGGCAAGCCACAGGATCACTTTAATTATAAGACTGATATTCTGAAAGACGAATTCGACGGAGAATATGTACTGTCTACCGTGCAGGAAAAATACGCAGACAAGATGATCGGCGATGTGCTGATGGAGCAGGATCTTTTCACGGGTGTAGGGAATATCATACGTGTGGAAGCACTCTACCGCGCAAAGATTCATCCCGAAACCATTGTAAAGAATATTCCGGAAAAGAAAATTATGTTCCTTATTGAATCAGTTGTCAATTATGCCTACGAATTTTTAGAACAGTCGAAAAAAGATGAGGTGAAAGAGAAAACACTGATTTACGGCAAGAAAATCTGCCCGAAAGATAAGCGGGAACTGATCATTGAGGAAATGGGAAAGGTGAAACGCAAGACCTACGTTTGTCCGAAGTGCCAGAAAAAATATGAATAAGAAAATCCTGCCGTTTGGCAGGATTTAATTTTAATAAGTGAACTCATTTTCTTCATAAAGCCCATCCACAGACCAATATCTTTCACCGGTGTCATAGTTGAAAGTAAGGATTTTCGATCCGTCCGGGATTTCTGCCAGTTTTTTATTGATGGCCGCCAGCGATGCACCTGTTGATATTCCGGCTAAAATTCCTTCTTCGCGCGCTAATCTTTTAGTGAATTCGTAGGCTTCTTCTTTTTCTACTTGAATAGTTCCGTCTAGGATTTCTGTATTCAGAACTTTTGGGATGAATCCGGCACCAATTCCCTGCAGCGGGTGCGGGCCGGGGTTTCCGCCCGAAATTACGGGTGAATCTTTGGGTTCTACAGCGAAACTTTGCAGTGCTGGGAATTTCTGTTTCAGGATTTCACTTACGCCGGTGATATGTCCGCCAGTTCCTACACCGGTAATCAGGTAATCAAAACCCTCAGGGAAATCGGTGAGAATTTCCTGCGCTGTCGTATTTCGGTGAATTTCGAGGTTGGCTTCGTTTTCAAACTGCTGCGGAATCCACACGTTGTCAAGTTCTTCGGCCATTTCCATTGCTTTTTTCACCGCACCGGAAGTGCCGAGTTCACGCGGTGTCAGCACGAATTTGGCTCCATAAGACGACATCAGTTTCCGTCTTTCGACGCTCATGCTTTCGGGCATTACCAATACCAGTTGATATCCTTTCACTGCGCAAACCATCGCCAGTCCGACGCCGGTGTTTCCTGAAGTAGGCTCAACGATCAGCGTGTCTTTCGTGATTTTTCCTTCGCGCTCTGCTTTTTCAATCATGGACAAGGCAATGCGGTCTTTGATGCTTCCGCCGGGATTCTGCCGCTCAAGCTTCATCCAAACTTCAAGATTTCGGTCGAAAAGTTTATTAATTCTGACTGTGGGCGTATTGCCAATGGCTTCTAATACGGTATTCAGTTTCATATTTTAGTATTTGTAATGTTTAATTTTCTATTAGTTGCTTTCGAGGTAAATTTTAAATAATAAAATTAATCGGTTCCTGCCCCGGAAATTTGTTTTTCACAGTGACCTGCCCTTTGTGAAAAACCACCGAATCAGCCGCGACGCTTTCGGTAATCCACACGTTTCCGCCAATAAGCGCGCCATCACCGATCACTGTTTCGCCACCGAGTATCGTAGCGTTTGCGTAAATCACCACATTGTCTTTGATGGTTGGATGCCTTTTTTTATGCTGCAATTCTTTGGCCACAGACAGCGCGCCCAGCGTAACGCCCTGGTAAAGGCGAACGTAGTTGCCGATGACGGTGGTTTCGCCGATCACGATTCCCGTGCCGTGATCGATAAAAAAGGGTGAGCCGATCTGTGCGCCCGGATGGATGTCTATGCCCGTTCTGCTGTGTGCAAATTCTGTCCAAATCCTTGGTATAAGCGGGATTTTTTTTTTCTCGAGCTCATGTGCGAGGCGATAAACAGCAATTGCGAAAAATCCAGGGTAAGAAAATATGATTTCTTCTACATTTTTAGCGGCAGGATCATTCTCAAACATATAGCGTGCATCCGCTTCAAGTGTGTTGTAAACTTTCGGAAATTCGGAAAAAAAATATTCTGCATCAGCCTCTGCGCTGTCTTTGCTTACAGAATTTAAGATTTCGGTAAATTCGTCCTTAAACTGCTGCAGACGTGTTTCGATATCGGGCAGTTTGGTGCATCGCTGTACTTCGAGAAAGAACACAAACCTGAAAAACCGGTCTATAAAGTCTTCGGTTTTTTTCTTGTCAATATCTATTGAACGGTGGGTATAGCCGTGGGTAAGGTGCTGTGCAAAACTCATTTTAGGAATATGATTTTAAAACAAAGATAGATAACCTTGTAATTAAACGTCTTGATGCAGGATAAGTTTCTCCGCGAGCGGATTTAATTGCCGTTTCCGCTGAAAATCATCGGGAAATGAGTTGGTGAAACAGTTCATATTTCCGTAAATTTGTGCTTTGATTACGTGTAGGAAACGGTTCGTTTTGGATGTAGTTTTAAAAGTTTTTTCAAAAGCACATCCTGATATTCTGAGCCGGCAATATTGAAGAATGTAAACAAACAAACCATATGAAAACGCAGTTTTCATATGACCTTTAAATATAAATAAATTACATATGAAAGTTACCGTAGTAGGAGCAGGTGCAGTAGGCGCGAGTTGCGCAGAGTATATTGCAATGAAAAATTTTGCCTCAGAAGTAGTTTTAGTAGACATCAAGGAGGGTTTTGCAGAAGGTAAGGCCATGGATCTGATGCAGACCGCGTCACTGAACGGTTTTGATACCAAGGTGACTGGTACTACCGGCGACTACAGCAAAACTGCAGGTTCCAAAGTGGCCGTGATCACTTCCGGTATCCCAAGAAAACCGGGCATGACCAGAGAAGAGCTAATCGGCATCAACGCGGGCATCGTGAAAGAGGTTACAGAAAACCTTGTGAAACATTCACCGGACGTGATCATCATCGTGGTTTCAAACCCGATGGATACGATGGCTTACCTTGTACACAAAACTTCTGGTTTGCCGAAAAACAAAATTATCGGTATGGGCGGCGCCCTTGATTCTGCACGTTTCAAATACAGATTGGCTGAAGCTTTGGAATGTCCGATTTCAGACGTTGACGGAATGGTAATCGCTGCACACAGCGACACCGGAATGTTGCCACTGATGAGCAAAGCAACGCGTAACGGTGTTCCTGTAACTGAATTTTTAGATGCTGAAAAGCAGGCTTATGTGGAAGAAGAAACCAAAGTAGGCGGCGCTACGCTGACCAAACTTTTAGGGACTTCTGCCTGGTATGCGCCGGGCGCGGCAGTTTCCGTAATGGTACAGTCTATCCTTTGCGACCACAAAAAAATGATTCCATGTTCATTAATGCTTGACGGTGAATATGGCGAAAGCGATATCTGCTTAGGCGTTCCGGCCATCATCAGCAAAGACGGTGTTGAAAAGATCGTGGAGATCAGCCTGACCGACGCGGAAAAAGAAAAATTTGCTACCGCAGCGAAAGCGGTGAGAGAAGTAAACGGTGATTTGAAATTCTAAAAAACCGATTTTATATAAAGAAAACCTTCCGGAAGCGGAAGGTTTTTTTTGTTTTTATATTGAAAACGACTTAAAAACGTACGTACGGAAAATATTTTCGTACGTACGGACCATTCAGTTCGTACGTACAGAAAAAAATTCCTTAATTACGAATATAGAAAAGGGCAATAAAGCAGTGAAATAATGTTCCTCAGAAACGAAAGATCATGAAAAGTTACTGAAATTTAACTGTCAGGCAGCTGAAAACAGGCAGCAAAAGAACACCGAGCCGCTGAGGAAGGCTCTGGAAGAGACTGACGAAGCCACAGAACTGGCAGTGAAGGCGGGGCAGCCCGAAACGTTTTTGCCCCTTGATTAAAGGGCGATCGCTCCCGGTATCCCCGGTGTCCCTACGCGAGATCCGAATGCGGTGTCGCTTTCATTTTTTCCTACTGCGGAAGAATATTACGAAAAAAACGCAACCGTATTAAAATAATCACAAATAAAAATAAATGCCCCGAAGTTTGGGGCGTTTTGCTTTCTCTGCGGAGCTGTCTTAAAACTTATTCTCCACCTCGGCAACCTTCAGCAGAAAGGTATGCATATCGGTGTTTTTCATAAAAGATTTCATCTTTTCGCTGCCCGGCCCGAACATGGCCACCTCGCTGTAATCGGCCGAATGGTCCATACTGATCCAACCCACGGATGTGTACTCCTGCTGGATCTGCGACAATAATTTAAAGGGCAGATGCCGCGGGTTGTATACGCCGTCTTCCATTTGGGCTTTGGCATAATACGACTGGATTTCTTTTGCCTGATCATCCGAAATCATAATGCCCGCATTGGCCTGAGAGATCCGTTCTTTGATCTTGGCTGTGCTGTCGCCGCTGCTGATTCCCTGGAGGATCCATTCGTTGGTCTGCGAGAATTTCTGGATGCGGTCGAAATTTTCATCCACCTTCTTGCCATAAATAAGTCCGGGATTCGCATTGCCATGATCAGTGGTGATTACCACAAGCGTATTGCCGTCTTTTTTAGCGAAATCGACCGCCACTTTCACGGCATCATCGAAGGCGAGCTGGTCGTAAATCAAGCCTGAAATATCATTACCGTGTGCGGCCCAGTCCACTTTTCCGGCTTCCACCTGCATTACGAAACCGTTTTTGTCATCCTTCAGCTGTCCGATGGCTTTCGACGTCATTTCCGCCAGTGTCGGGATGTTGTTCTTCATAAAGCTGCTGCTGAGATGATCGGTAGAATAGGGCAGCGCATCTTCGTCAAACGTGGCGAGCAGTGGTTTATTGGCGGGTGCCGCATTCATTTCTGCTTTATTGCGTGCTACGGAATAACCTTTGTTCCGGAAAACCGTGTACATGTCTTTTTTATCTTTTCGCTGAGCGGCGTCAAAATATTTATTTCCGCCGCCCATGATTACCTCAAAACCCAGCCCTGAGTAAACCGACGCGATCTCTTCCTGTGAATTCCGGCTTTTGCTGTAAACGGAAAAGCCCGCGGGCGTGGCGTGCGTTACAGGAACCGTGGTCACCAGACCAATCTTTTTACCTGCTTTTTTAAATTTCTGAAGGATGGGCAGGTATTCTTCGCCGTTCACGCCAATATTCAGACTGCCGTTTGTCACGCGGTGTCCGCCGCCCCAGGACGAACTCGCGGCTGCCGAATCAGTAACAAAAGAACTGGCTGAAGCCATATCCATCAGTCCGCGCTGTACGAGGTTTTGTTCATATAAAGAGAGCCAGTGTGAAGGTCGTCCCAGTTTGCGGCGGCTGTACATATCGGCCATTTGGAGCGTGCCTATACTCATACCGTCGCTCACCATAAATATAATATTCTTTGCTTTTTTACCGTCGAATTCTTCTTTGAAGATATTCGCTTTTGCAGCAAAAGGTGTAAGAAACAGTCCGCCCAGTGCCAGTGAACCGTTCTTTAGTAATTCCCTTCTTTTCATTGATTCTATTTTTTTCAAATTTACGCAAAGATGACCTAAACACCAGCCTTTTGGTAAACGGCCGACCATTTTATTCCAGTCATCTTATTGCTATTTCACTAAAAAAAACCGCCGAAACAGCGGTTTTAAAAGTATATTTAAATAATTATCTGCCTTTTTGCGGCGGGTAATTTGCCATGATCTCAGCTACGATTTCCGGGATCTGCTTTTGTTTGGATTTAGGAGAATCCACGGAAATTCCGCTGCCTATTCCCTGCCACACCAGTTTTTGGGTTCTCGCGTCGATAAGGTCGAGCGTCAAACCTCCCTGGTTGTAGTTCGAAGTCCAGGTTCTGTTCATTCCCACGCCCCAACCGAATGGGCCGCCCCAGCCGTACATGCCAATCGGGCGCGTACTTTGGATATCCTGAATTTTCTTGTGATTGGCTTTTACATTCACGATGAGGTCCGGATTGTCGGAAACGCTCATCCCTTTAGTCTGCAACTGACGCGAAACCTCGTTCAGCACGCGGTCTTTATCGATGTCGTTGAGTTTCAGGTCATCAATTCTCAGTTTATACGTTTTGTATGCGTTGAAATTTGCGGTCTCTGCATAGTCAGATTTTACCTGGAACGGGCTGCAGGAAGTGAAGGCCAGGGATCCTGAAGCTAAAAGCAGAAAAATATATTTTTTCATTGGTAGATTTATTTTTTAATCGGTTTTATAAAACGGTCGGTCTTTTTATCATATCCGTATGGGCAGTGTTTGCAGCCGCTTTTGCAGCAATAGCCGCGTTTTAGGTGATATTTTTCGGTGAAAACCCTGTATCCCTGTTCGTTATAGTAAAAGTCTTCGTTTTCTTTGATACTGTTTTGATTCATGGGTTAAATGTAAACGGCCGAAAATTTTATCTTTGTTTGATGATTATTATCGCACGGTCACTTCTCAAAAATACAAAAATTTCCGCGATCGCCCTTTTTCCGGTTGTTTTGGTTCGGTCATCGGCCCTGCGCGAAAATGCGGTGCTTATCAATCACGAGAAAATACATCTTCGGCAGCAACTTGAGATGTTGGTTATTTTTTTCTATTTGTGGTATGTAATCGAGTATTATTATCTGTTTTTCAAACTCAAAGATCCGTATCAGGCGTACAAATCCATTTCATTTGAACGCGAAGCGTATGCGATGGAAAATAACCCGGATTATTTGAAGACAAGAAAATTCTGGAGCTTCTGGAAATACCGTTACTGATTTATCTGGGCGCCATTACCGGCTTTCACTACTCGCTTTTTTATTCCGCTGCGCTACATAAAAAGAGCTCAAACAGGCCGTTCAATCCGGGGCGCGGAGCGTTTCGGCCAGAATTTTTAATCATTAACAGACTAAATCTTCTCTCAAAACTTTTTTCGAACTTTGCCTCATGCAATTGCCAACGCACGAAGTTCCGCTCACGGAGATTCATTTAAACAGAAACATCCGGCTTTTCATTAAAAGAGAAGACCAGATCCACCTGGAAATTTCGGGTAATAAATTCTGGAAACTGTTCTATAATATCAATCAGTATCTGGCTCAGGAAATCGAAAACCCGGTGCTCATCACATTTGGCGGCGCCTTCTCAAATCATATCGCGGCCGTCGCTGCGCTCGGCCGCGAACTTGGTATCGCCACGCTCGGCCTCATCCGCGGTGAAGAACTCGAACAGAAATGGCACGAAAACGAAACGTTAACGAAAGCATCTGCGGACGGAATGCGTTTCCGTTTCGTGAACCGCCAGACGTTCCGTGACAAAGATTCTTTAACCCAAAATCTACAGAAAGAATTTCGCCAGGCCCTGATAATTCCGGAAGGCGGCACTAATCAGGTTGCTGTGAATGGCATTCAACACATGCTTGGAAATGCTACAAAAAGTTTTAATTATCTTTGCACTGCGGTTGGCACAGGTGGAACTATCGCGGGAATCTCGAGCTTTGCCGAGGAAAACCAGAAAGTTTTAGGTTTTAAGGTCGTAAAAGATTCTTCCCTAGAAGCGAAGGTTTCAGAACTTTGCGGCAAAGAAAATTTTGAACTGATAGACGCTGCTGATGGTGGTTACGGCAAAATAACCGACGGAAATATCCGTTTTATCAACAGTTTTTACGATAAATACGGAGTGCCGCTGGATCCCGTGTATACCGGAAAGATGATGAGGAAGCTTTTTGAACTTATCGAACAGAATTTTTTTGCGGAAGGATGCACTATCCTCGCGTTTCATACCGGCGGACTTCAGGGAATAAAAGGCGCCAACGAAATGCTTAAAAAAAATGAGCGACCTCTGATAAAGACGACAGTTAAATAAAAATAATATGGGAATGAGGAAAACACTGTTGATATTTTCATTGATTATTCTGGCGAATTTTAAGGCACAGACCTGGAAAAACGACGAGCAGTACATTCAGAAATTTGCTGCTTACGCTGTAGAAGAGATGGAAAAATACAAGATTCCTGCTTCAATTACCCTCGCACAGGGACTTCTGGAAACTGGTGGAGGACAAAGCCGCCTCGCGCAGATCGGGAAAAATCATTTCGGAATTAAATGTAAAGAAGACTGGACGGGCAAGACAATGACGCATACAGACGATGCCCCGAATGAATGTTTCCGCGTGTACGACGATCCCCGCGAGTCTTACGAAGACCATTCAAAATTCCTGGCTTACCGGAAATATTACACAAACCTCTTCAAGCTCGATATCAAAGATTACAAAGCCTGGGCACATGGACTGAAAAAAGCAGGTTACGCCACCAATCCGCGCTACGCTTACATATTGATTGATAAAATTGAGAAAAACAGACTTTACGAATTCGATAATACCAGTTCAAAAGAAGTTCTCTACACGGTTCTGAAACTCTATCCGGGTCTGCGCGAAGATAAGATCTTCATGGCACAACTCGATCAGAATAAAGCCTCGTCCAGACCGGTCACCGTTACGGTTCCTTATGAGCAGACGTCTTACGCGAAACAGCAGCAGAAAGTGGATGCCATTAAAACACGTGCAGAAATCTTGAGTACGATTTTGGTAAAAAACCATCCAAATGGTGGCAAAAAGTTCGTGGTGATTCCGGAAGATACAGAACTCGGACTTATATCCAAAAAATTCGGAATCTCAGAAAGCAAACTGATGAAGTGGAACGAACTTGACGGCACGAATTTAAAAAGAAACGATATCATTTTCCTCGAGGGTAAATCTTCGACCGGAAATGTAGCGACTTATAAACCAAAAGTGGGCGAGTCAATGCACGAAATTTCCCAGAAATTCGGAATCAAGCTGAGTAAACTGTACGATAAAAACCGGATGGCATACGGCGAACAGCCCAAGACCGGGCAGACACTTTATCTTAAAGACAAAAAGCCGCGCAGCTAAGCATTTTGGTTACTGCGAAAACCATCATCCATCACCCAACAACCCACAACTATGTTATATCAAAGAAGTTCTGCACTATTCGATGAAGCCTACAAATATATTCCGGGCGGCGTAAACTCCCCGGTTCGGGCATTCAAATCGGTGGGCGGCGTGCCCGTTTTTATGAAATCGGCGAAAGGTGCCTTCATGACGGATGCGGATGACAATACCTACATTGATTATATTAACTCCTGGGGCCCAGCTATTTTAGGGCACACACATCCGGAAGTTCTTGAAGCAATTAAAAAACAGGCTGAAAACGGTTTTTCGTATGGAACTCCTTCAGAACTCGAAACCGAGATTGCTAAACTTATCGTAGAAAATGTTCCGAATATCGACCAGATAAGAATGGTTTCTTCCGGAACAGAAGCGTGTATGAGCGCGATCCGTTTAGCGCGCGGTTTTACGGGACGAGATAAATTCATCAAATTCGAAGGTTGCTACCACGGACATTCCGATTCTTTTCTTATTAAAGCCGGAAGCGGTGCCGCCACCTTTGGTAATCCAAATTCTCCTGGTGTTACGGCGGGAACTGCAAAAGATACTTTGCTTGCCAGATACAATGATATCGAACAAGTTAAAGATTTATTCAGACATAACGAGGGCCAAATTGCCGCAATCATCGTAGAACCCGTTGCCGGAAATATGGGTTGCGTGCTGCCGGAAAGCAATTTCCTTCAGAACTTGAGAAGGCTTTGCGACGAAAATGGCGCTTTGCTGATTTTTGATGAAGTGATGACCGGATTCCGTCTCGGTTTTGGTGGCGCACAGGAAGTTTTCAATGTGAAAGCTGATTTGGTGACTTACGGAAAAGTAATTGGTGGCGGACTACCGGTGGGAGCCTTTGCCGGACGAAACGAAATTATGGATCACCTCGCGCCGAAAGGTGCGGTGTACCAAGCCGGAACTTTAAGCGGCAATCCTTTAGCGATGCGTGCCGGACTTACCACATTGGAACTGATTAGAAAAGACGAAAACTTCTACCAGAACATCAATAAAACCACTGAAACCTTAGATTTTGAGATTGGAAAAATCCTGAATTCAAAAGATATTGCACACCGCATCAACCGCAAAGGATCGATGATGAGCATCTTTTTTCACATCAATTCGGTTTCAAATTTCGATGAAGCGGCGCAGGCGAACCATGCGCTTTTCAATAATTTCTTCCATTTCTTACTGAAGAATGGCATTTACCTCCCGCCAAGCGGCTACGAAACCTGGTTTATTTCGGATGCCATTAAGCAAAAAGAAATCGACAGAACGCTGGAAGTCATCAGCCAGTTTCAATATTCTTAAAAAACAAAAAAAGCCAACTGATTGAAGTTGGCTTTCTTATTTTAAAGGCAAATTAAGGCCTGGCTCTTTCGTATTGGTGAGGGAAAAAACAGTTGTCATTGTTCTTAAATGAACCGCGAACCGGCAGATAAGGATTTCGGAGAATTTCACGCGCGACAAAAATTAAGTCCGCCTGTTCATTCTGCAAAATTTCTTCTGCCTGTTTTGCGGTTTTTATCAGACCTACAGCGCCGGTTGCAATTTCCGCGTCTTTTTTTACGGCCGCGGCCAGCGGAACCTGGTAGCCATCAAATAAAGAAATCTTTGCGCCGTGGATATTTCCGCCGCTTGAAACATCGATGAGGTCTACACCTTTTTCCTTTAAGATTTTGGCTAATGCTACGCTGTCTTTGATGTTCCAGCCCTTTGTCGCATACTCCGTACCTGAAATTCTTACGAATAATGGGTGGTTTTCATCTAGAAGTTCGTTCATTGCATCTACGATTTCGAGTAGGAAACGGCATCTGTTTTCGAAGCTGCCGCCGTATTCGTCTGTTCTTACATTCGATAATGGTGATAGAAACTGGTGAATCAGGTAGCCGTGTGCGGCGTGGATTTCAATTAAATCAAAACCAGCGTCCAAAGATCTTTGGGCAGCAGTTTTAAAATTTTCAACCAAATCTTTTATTTCTTCAGCAGAAAGTTCGTGTGGAACTCTTTCAGATTCAAGGTAAGGAATTGGCGAGGGCGCCACGGTTTCCCAACCATCTTCTTCCATCGAGGTTTGTTTGCCGTTCCAGGTCGATGCTTTTCTTCCAGCATGCGCAAGCTGAATTCCGATCTTACTTTCAGACTGGCTATGGACGATATCGACAATTTTTTTAAGCTGTTGCGCCTGTTCATCATTCCAGATTCCCATGCATTTGCTGGTGATCCGGCCTTCGGGCACTACGCCGGTCGCTTCCACGATGATGAGGCCGGTTCCTCCTTGCGCGCGGCTTCCGTAATGTAACAAATGGAAATCGTTTGCAAGTCCGTTCTCACAGGAATACATACACATCGGTGACATAACCCAACGGTTTTTGATTTCTAAATTTCTGAATTTTATTGGTGTATAAAGCATATTCAATAATTATTTGGAGGATGCAAAATTAGCGAATTTAAACGGAAGTTTAATTTTTAAAGACATTGACAAATAAAAGGAGGCTCCCAAATCGGGAGCCTCAATATATATAAGGTGTGATTTTAGGCTGGAAGTGGTTTCATTTCCCGGTCCCAAAAACGGTGAAGGATGATGGATCCTGCAAAAAGATCCAGATCGCCTTCAGTCACGATTCCGTCAGCTGGTAAAGTAAGATCCGGAATTGCTTTCTTCAAAAGATCTGCGCCGTTTCCATCTGCCCCGAACGGTTTACAGTGTTTATAGGCCTCCGCTACGAAATGAATGGCGCCCGCATGTTCCATAAGGGTTTTTACACTTTCGCCGCCCGGAATGTAGACCGCATCGAAAACTACCGATGCCGTGGTGAGTAAACTGTCGTCCACCTGATATTGATCACCAGATTCTGTCGTTACAAAACCATGTCTCGGCGCAATGATTTGAACCAGCGCATCCATTTCGCAAAGGACTTTCTTTACTTTCGTGAATGCTTCGTCGCTTACGCCATCGGCTGTTAAAATAGCGATTCTTCTGGCTTTGATGTTGGTCGGAAGTTTATTCGCCATACTTACAGAGGGCGCCTCGGTAATCGGTAATTCCGCCTTGAACGAATGATAATCCTCGAGTTTACCATCCGCAGGAATGCTGTCCGTTATTGGTTGAGGCAGTCTTTCAGGAACCAGACCAAGGTGATCACCGACTTTATTTGCGAGTTCTATATCTACTTCCAGCAGCATATTCACCATTCTTTGGCGAATTGGAACCAGTTTCACTTTACCCAGTTCAAAAGAAAACGCATTTTGCACATGACGTTTTTCATGATCGGTCAAACTGTTATAAAACAACGTAGGCTGGCTGAAATGATCGAAGAAACTTCTGCTTCGGTTGCGGATTTTTCTGGAATCAATGCGTTCTTCAAATGAGGTGAAACCGCCTTCTTTCATCATGGCCTGAAACGGGCAGCCCTGCGCCATGGAATTCGGGTGGTAAGAAACTTTTCCTTTCGGGATCTGCATACGGTGAAGCCCGTCGCGTTGGTTGTTTGTGACATCCGGAATTGAGCGGTTAATTGGTATTTCATGGAAATTCGGTCCGCCCAAACGGGAAAGTTGAGTGTCTGTATAAGAGAAAAGTCGTCCCTGAAGCAGTGGATCGTTGGTGAAATCGATGCCGGGAACGATATGTCCGGGGTGGAATGCGATCTGTTCGGTTTCTGCGAAGAAGTTGTCAGGATTTTTATTTAAAGTCATTTTCCCAATGATCTCCACCGGAACCATTTCTTCGGGAATCAGTTTGGTAGGGTCCAACAGATCGAAGGGGAATTTATGTTCATCCTCCTGCGGAACGATCTGTACGCCCAGTTCCCACTCAGGGTACATTCCCTTGTCAATTGCTTCCCATAAGTCTCTCCGGTGAAAATCGGTATCTTTTCCGGCAAGTCGCTGGGCTTCATCCCAGGCCAGTCCCAAGACGCCCTGCAGCGGTTTCCAGTGGAACTTCACGAAGTGTGATTGTCCTTCCTCATTGATAAACCGGAAAGTGTGGATTCCGAATCCTTCCATGGAGCGTAGCGTACGTGGTATACCACGGTCACTCATCTTCCAGATTACGTTGTGCATCGTCTCGGGCATGAGCGAAACAAAATCCCAAAAGGTATCGTGCGCTGAAGCAGCCTGCGGAATTTCATTGTGAGGCTCGGGTTTAACAGCATGTACAAGATCCGGAAATTTCATTGCGTCCTGAATAAAGAAAACCGGCATATTGTTACCAACCAAGTCATAATTGCCTTCCTGAGTGTAGAATTTCACTGCAAAACCGCGTACATCACGTGGTATATCGGTAGATCCGCGGCTTCCCTGAACAGTCGAAAATCTTACAAAAACCGGCGTTTTAATGCTTGTGTCATTTAAAAATTTGGCTTTCGTGTATTTAGCCATCGATTTGTACAATTGAAAATACCCGTGTGCACCGGATCCGCGCGCGTGCACGATCCTTTCCGGAATACGTTCATGATCGAAATGCGTCATTTTTTCCCTGAAGATAAAATCTTCGAGTAGGGAAGGTCCGCGTTCGCCGCCGAGAAGTGAATTCTGGTCATCGTTCACTTTCACTCCATGATTTGTGGTCATGAATTCGCCATGGTCACTGTTTTTATATTTGCCGAGTTGTTCTATTTTCGGATTTGCGCCGTTTGCAAAGGGCTCTTGTTCGTTTACTTTCATAATTTAGGTTGCTTAAAAGTTATACGGCTTTAAAATCTTTAGACTGATGCATGCCGCCGGCAGCCTGTGAATTCAACTCTGTATCTGCGATGGTGGTAAGCAGACAGTCTGATTTCTTTTCTTCACCCAATGTGCGAAGCAGCAAATCAAGGACTTCTCGCTCATTCAGAACTTTAGCGTGAGCTGCGAGTGTTCCGTAAGCAGCCATCTCGTAATGCTCCACTTTCTGGGAACTGCCGATGATTGCGGCATCGCGAACAGGTCCTTCTGCGGCTGAGCTTACAGTTTCGCGGCCTTCAGCGATAATGCCTTCAATTGCCTGGCATTTTTTGGCTTCTGCTTTCATACCAAGCAGTTCAAAGGACTTTTCAAGTCGGACTACCTGCATTTCTGTCTGTAAGATGTGGTCTTTTATCGCCGTTTTCAGTTTTACATCGGTGGCTTTCTCGTACATTTCAGGAAGTGCTTTCAGAAGCGCGTTTTCAGCATAGTAAATGTCTTTTAACCCGGTGATAAAGAGGTCTCGGAGTGAGCCGGCCTCTGCGGCTTGCGCTGCTTTTTTTGATTTGGTTTTGTTGGTTTCCATATGTTAATATTTGATGTGTGTGATTTTTTTAGAAGTTCAAAGACGTCTGGTGCAAAGCAGTCGGAAATGATTGTTTGTCACTTGTTGACGTGAAAGTGGGGTTTGAAAAAGGTTATTAATTCGGGACAATTTGAATCAAATGTTAAACCAAAATATTAGGCCCTCCCGTTAAAATTCTCACAACATTTGCATCTTTTCAAAACACTGATTTTTACCCGATAATGGGTTTGACGTCGAATTTATTAGGTATATTTACTCCCCAATTTTCAAAAATGGTAAAAGAACTTAAAATTAATTTTTACGCGATCCCCAATTATGAAATGCTCGACGACACGGAGAAGAAACTCTTTGATGCAGCCAAAAAAATCCGGGAGAAAGCGTACGCCCAATATTCTCACTTCACGGTAGGCTGCGCACTGCTGCTCGAAAGCGGCGAGATCATTACCGGCAGTAATCAGGAAAATGCCGCATATCCGTCAGGTCTTTGCGCCGAAAGAACCACGATTTTCTGGACGGCCGCGAACTTTCCAGGTGAAAAGATCAAGAAATTATTCGTCATCGGTGCGCCGGAAACCGCTTTGTCATCAACGCCAATTCCACCCTGCGGAGCTTGCCGACAGTCTATCCTGGAATATGAAGCCAACCAAAAAGAGGGAATTGAAATTTATTTTGCTTCGCTGGACGGGGAAATTTTCAAAACCAACTCGGTTCGCGATCTTTTGCCCTTTTCATTTGATGCATCCTTCCTTTAAAATTGCTATTTGAATAAAATAGTTGATTGAAAAAATTAACACAAATTATTTCTGAACATGATCATCGCAGCAATAGATATCGGCAGCAACGCGGCGCGTCTGCTGATTTCCGAAGTAAAGGCCGTAAAGAAAGGAAAGCCCGAATTCACGAAGCTGAATCTTCTGCGCATACCGTTGCGGCTGGGTTTCGACGTTTTCGCCAACGGTGAGATAGGTGAGGAAAGGAAGGAAATGCTCGCTGGAAGTATGCGCATCTTCAGTGGTATGATGAAGGTTTACAAGGTAGAGCATTACCGCGCCTGCGCCACGAGTGCTATGCGGGACGCGAGAAACGGCCGCGACATCATTAAGCAGGTAAAAAAGGAATCCGGAATCGATATTGAAATAATAAGTGGTGACGCGGAAGCGGCCCTGGTTTTTGAAAATCATATTGCAGAAGGGCTTGATAAAGATTTTGCTTATCTCTACATCGATGTGGGTGGCGGAAGTACGGAACTTACTTTTTTCGAAAACGGCCAGCGAAAATATTCGCGTTCATTTGACATCGGAACGATACGTTTGCTTAATAACCTGGTAAATGAAGATCACTGGAAAGAGATGAAAGAGGAGATCCGGCGAAATATCAACAGTAAAAAACCAGTGGTTGCGATTGGCTCCGGAGGAAACATCAACAAAATCTTCTCGATGAGCAAGACGAAAGACGGAAATCCGCTGGTACTTTCGGGTCTGAAAACCTGGTATAAAGATTTATATAAATTGTCGGTTCCTGAGCGGATGGCCAAACATAATCTTCGGGAAGACCGCGCAGATGTGCTGGTGCCGGCGCTTCAGATTTTTACGAAAGTGATGGAATGGGGTGATATAAACAAAATATTTGTACCAAAAATTTCAGTTGCAGACGGTTTGGTACACAGTATCTATGATTCGGTCACGAAAAAAAAATAGCTATTCGTTACCATTTATATTTAAAGCAAACCTACCTAGTACCTAATTCAATCACTTCTAGATTTTCAATCTGATCACCATTGATCTGAAACCGCATCATCGTCCGCATTTTATGCCAGCCCGATTTGCCGCAGGCGCCAGGATTAAGATGCAACAAAGTGTTTTTCTGGTCATACATCGCTTTCAGGATGTGCGAATGGCCGGAAATAAAGACTTTAGGTGCCTGTTTTTGAATTTCAGTTTTCGCGAGTGGCGAATATTTCCCCGGATAGCCGCCAATGTGGATCATCAGAACTTCCACATTCTCGCATGTAAACCGTAAAACTTCCGGAAACGACGCGCGAATCGTATAGCTGTCTATATTTCCATAGACACCACGTAGCGGCTTTATTTTTTCTAACTGCTGCACTATTTCCATATTACCAAAATCGCCGCAATGCCAGATTTCATCGACCTGCTGCGCATATTCCAGTATTCTTTCATCCAAGTGCGAATGCGTGTCCGAAAGCAACAAAATGTTTTTCATACCTCACAAATTACTATATTTTTATCTAATTTTTACCGATATATTTTAGGAAATTTGCCCTCATGCGATATTTTATAGAATTTGCTTACCACGGCAAAAATTATTTCGGCTATCAAATTCAACCAGGACAAATCACCGTTCAGGAAGTCTTTGAAAAAGCACTGTCGACCATACTTCGCAGCGATATCAAAATAACCGGAGCGGGCCGCACTGATTCGGGTGTGCATGCTAAAAAGATTTTCGCACATTTTGATCTAGATTCAGATATTCCGCAAAATCTCGTATATCGCCTCAATAGTTTTTTACCCAATGATATTGCTGCGAAAAATGTCTTTAAAGTAACTAATGATGCGCATGCCAGATTTGATGCGACTTTCCGAACCTACGAGTACATCGTTTCGCTGGAAAAAAATCCGTTCCTGAACGATTTTTCGTGGCAAATCATCAATCGTACGCTTGACTTGGAGAGAATGAATGAGGCCTGTAAAATTCTGTTTGAGTTTGAAGACTTCACCAGTTTTTCCAAACTGCACACCGATAACAAAACCAACAACTGCAAAATCTATCTCGCAGAATGGACCAAAACCGGCACTGAACTTAAATTTAATGTTTCTGCAGACCGCTTTTTGCGCAATATGGTCCGCGCCATTGTCGGCACGATGATTGAAATTGGCAACGGCAAAATTTCAATCGAAGACTTCAGAGATATCATTGAAGCAAAAGACCGCGGCAAAGCGGGAACATCGGCACCGCCTCAAGGGCTTTTTTTGGTGGACGTAGGTTACGATTTTGAGCAGATACTCCTAGATTAGCATTTTCTGCCGGTAATCTGTAAAGGTTGCATCAATACTAAATCCCTAAATTTGCACAGAATTTTAAGCGACTATGAAGAAACAATCAACCTGGGATATTATTAAAAGACTGTTCAGAATTGGGATGAAGTTCCGGTCCTGGTTCATCATTACGCTTATTATCTCTATTTTGCTTTCGGTAATTTCTACTTACCGGCCTTACCTCACCATGCAGATTGTGGATACAGACATCATTCAGCTCAAAGACAAAGAGCTGATGATGAAGCATATTTACATACTGGTTGCGCTGGTTTTCGGAGAAACAATCCTTAACTTTTTCCTCGTCTACTTTTCAAATTTCATTTCACAAAACGTAATCCGCGATATCCGCGAACGTCTTTACCATAAATTAATCTATTTCCGGACGTCATTTTTTGATAAAACGGCTTTGGGTCAGCTAGTTACGCGCGCTGTGGGTGATGTAGAAACCATCGCGACGGTTTATACGGACGGTTTCCTGATGGTTTTCGGGGATATTCTGCGCATTGTGTTTGTTCTCATCATGATGTTTCAGGTTGACGTTCACCTCAGTTACATCTCACTTGCGATTTTGCCGCTAATGGTGGTGATCACAAGATTTTTTCAGAAGAGACTCAAAAAAGCCTTCGGTGACGAGAGAACGTGGACTGCAAATCAAAACTCTTTCGTGCAGGAAAGGCTTTCAGGCATGTCCATAATCCAGGTTTTTAACCGGGAGGAAGCCGAATTTCAGAAGTTTGATTCCATCAACATCACACTGAAAGCAGCGTTGCTCCGAACGGTTTTCATTTTTTCGCTTTTCTTTCCCGTTGTTGAACTTATTTCCTCACTATTCATCGGTTTCATTCTGTTTTATGGGGGTTACATCACCATTTCGGCGGGGGTGGTGATTGCGTTTATCCAATATATTTCGATGCTGATCAGGCCTTTAAGACAAATCGCGGACAGATTTAATAATATCCAGCGTGGAATAGTAGGCGCAGAGCGGGTTTTAGGAGTTATGGATGAAGATTTTGCGCTGCCCAATGAAGGGAAAATCATTAAAGATAAATATGACGGAAGAATTGAGTTCCGCAATGTGCATTTTTCCTATGATGAAAAGCAGCAGGTACTGAAAGGGATCAGTTTTAAAGTAGAACCGGGACAGACAGTCGCGATCGTAGGAGCTACAGGTGCGGGAAAATCTACGATCATCAGTTTGATCACGCGTTTGTATGACATCAATTCCGGTAAGATTTTGCTTGATGATGTAGATCTGAAAGATTACGAACTGTACAACCTTCGCAGCCATATCGGCGTTGTATTGCAGGATGTGTTCCTTTTCCACGGTACTATTTTCGAGAATCTGGCGTTCGGTGACGAGACGGTGACCTTAGAGAAAATCAAACAGGTAGCAAAGGACATTGAAGTGGATGATTTTATTGAATCCCTGCCGGGCGGTTACGATTATGTGGTGCGCGAACGGGGATCCTCAATTTCATTAGGTCAAAGACAACTGTTATCATTTCTAAGAGCTTATCTTTCGGATCCGAAAATTTTGATCCTCGACGAAGCGACTTCTTCCATCGACCACGAAAGTGAGAAACTGATTCAGCGCGCTACCGAAAAAATTACAAAAAACCGAACTTCAATTATCATCGCGCACAGGCTTTCAACAATCGAAAAAGCTGATAAGATCATCGTGATGGAGCACGGGAAAATTGTAGAAGAAGGTAAACATCTCGAATTGCTCAATAAAAACGGCTACTACGCAACGTTGTATAAAGCCCAGCTGAAACACGAAGTAGAAGAGAGTACAAAATAAAAAAACCCTGAATAAATCAGGGTTTGTGTAAAATCTTCTTTGTGAAAACTGATCTAATGACCGACGATAGTTTTTGCGGTTACAAATTCTTTCAGCGCGATAAGCGAAAGTTCGGTCCCGTAACCGGATGATTTTGCACCACCAAAAGGCAATCTTGGGTCGGAGCTTGTTTCTTTGTTTAAACTTACCGTTCCTGATTCAAGATTTTCGATAAAGAACCGTTGACGTTTCTTATCTTTAGTCCAAACCGAATTTCCAAGCCCAAACGGAATGTCATTCGCCAGTTCCAGCGCTTCAACATCATTTTTGGCAACCATCACAATACCTAGCGGACCAAAAAGTTCTTCCTGCAAAACCGGATTGCCTTTTTTCACCATCATCAGTCCGGGATTAAATTCGTAATCTGAAATCCTTTCGAGCGGTAATATAACTTCCGCACCGTTTTTCAAAGACTTTTTATATTGCTTTTCAAGTTCGTCGGCAAGATCCGGACGCGCCATTCCTGTAAGTTTGGTGTCCTTTTCCATTGGGTCTGCGGGGACGTATTTCTGATATTCTTTAATGAAGATGGGCAAAAATTCTTTCAGCACATTTTTTTGAATGATGAACCGTTTGCCGGCGTTGCAGGCCTGTCCGCAATTTTGGAGTCTTGCTTTGGCAGCACTTTTTGCGGCTTTCTTCAGATCTGCATCATCCAAAATGATGAACGCATCGCTTCCGCCAAGCTCCAACAAAGATTTTTTAATGTTTTTTCCGGCTATCGAAGCCACTTCTGCGCCGGCCTTTTCACTTCCCGTAAGACTTACAGCCCTCACGATGGGATTTTCAAGCACAGTCTTTACTTCAGAATGTCCAATTTCAAGATTTTGAAAGACGCCTTTTGGGAAACCTGCATCCAGAAACAGTTTTTCAATCAGTTTTCCGCTGCCAAAACAGATTGAAGCATGCTTCAAAACGACCGCGTTACCCGCCAATATGGCCGGCACCGCAAACCGGAGGACTTGCCAAAACGGAAAATTCCAGGGCATCACACCTAAAACTACGCCCACGGGCGCGTAATGAATTTCTGAAACGCGGAATTCGGTTTCAATCTTTTCAGGGGCAAGTACGTTTTTTGCGTTTGCATAGTATCTGGTCATCAGTGCGCACTTCTCTACCTCTGCAATAGATTGAGAAATGGGCTTCTTCATCTCCTTTGTGATGTTTTCCGCGTATGATTTTTTGTTTTTGTCGAGAGTCTTTGCCAGTTTCAGCAGTAGTTTCTGTTTCTGTGCAAACGGAACCGCTCTCCAGTTTCTGAAAGATTTGTCGGCGGTCTCTAATTTCTTTTGTAAAGTCATCTTTTATATTTTTAATAATGGCTGCAGCAGCTCATACTTCTACAAAGATATCGATTATAGACGTGCTGTACGGTAAAAGCAATTCAGAACTTCATATATTAAAGTCTCTAAAGATTACCCGTATGGTATTTTTTAATTATTTTTGAAGAATTAAATTAAAGAAAATGAACACACCGTCTGAATTAAGGTACACCAAAGAGCATGAATGGATTAGAATCGAAGGTAACATCGCTACCATCGGAATTACAGATTTTGCCCAGGGCGAATTGGGTGATATAGTTTTTGTAGATGTGGACACCGTGGGTGACGAACTGGCGGAGAACGATGTTTTTGGCAGCGTAGAAGCTGTAAAGACAGTTTCAGACCTGTTTTTACCATTGCCTGGAAAGGTGGCAGAGTTTAATGAAGAACTTGAAAGTCAGCCCGAACTGTTGAATACCGATCCTTATGGTAATGGGTGGATCATCAAGTTGGAGTTGGCAGAAGATGTAGATGCCTCGGAATTGCTTACGGCCGAGCAATATCAGGAATCTCTTGGATAAGATTTCAAAACTTTTTAAAAAGATTTTGCCCATTTATTGGGCATTTCTTACATATATGCTTCTGCGGCCGGGAGTTGAAAACCTTGAATATCCATTTATGTTTTCGGGGATTGATAAGCTGTTGCACCTAAGTATCTTTGGTTTGCTCGGCTTCTGTTTTATGGCCGCATACCCAAAAACCAGGTTTACTATATATATACAGGTGATGCTCATCTATTCTATACTTACAGAAATTTTGCAGGATGTGATGGGCTTTGGCCGTTCCCTGGAAGGGCTTGACCTCGTTGCAGACACTGTGGGTGTTCTGGCTGGATACTATATATTTATAAAGTTAAGGTCGTATAATATATAAGTATAAAACCTTTTTGA
>NZ_JASSYY010000003.1:0-426102 GCF_030243905.1 Kaistella rhinocerotis
CGCCGCGACCGGTAAAAGGATTTCCGCCTGCGCCCTCACGCAGTGTCAGCGTCCAGAATTTCAGCCAGTCTTTTGGTGAGGTTTCTGCGTGAGAAGCATTCGATATTCTGTGTTTCGGGTTGCGCATCCGCCGATTTCCATAAGTGATATTGCTGAAGAATGAATGTTTTCAACCCATCAATGTCGTCGTAAATAAAATGGCGGCCGGCACCGGTTTCATCCAGGATTTTTTTCACATCGCTGTCTTTCGGTCCGAATGACAGGATTTGGTTTCCGCTCGCAAGGTATTCGAATATCTTTCCCGGAATGATGCCTTTTGAGCTTTCATCGGGAAAATTAGTAATCAGCAGCAATTCCGAATTCTGCATCTCACGGTTGGCCTCCGAATGCGAAAGATAGCCCAGATTGCGCAGCGAATTTCCAAGCGGCGAGTCCGTGATCTTTTCAAGGATCTTATCATCGATTCTGCCGACGGATTTCAGTTCAAAATCACTTCGGAAGTCGCTGTTTTCCAATAAAATATCATTCAAAACCTTCCAAAGAACTTCCGGATTCCTAAGTTGTTCGAGAACGCCTACATAACTTAATGTAAACTTATTGCTTTTTACTTTTTCAGCAGTTTCAAAGTGGTCAAAACCATTTGTTATGCAAAAGGCATTCGCGCCCTTTTTGCGGAAATTTTCAGCGTCGGCGTAGCTTGTGGCTAGCGTAATGTCGGCATGCTGGAAAACCTGCTGTTCGAGATTTCGGTGCTTTGAATCAGCAGCTTTTGTGAGTTTTAAATGTTTGTAGTACGAAATTTCCGTCCATGGATCCCGAAAATCTGCAATCCATTTTAGATCCGGAAATTCTCTTTTGAGTTTCAGCCCAATGAGATGCACAGAGTGTGGCGGACCCGTTGTCACCACGGCATCAAAATGATTTTCCGCCAGATATTTTTTTAAAATTTTAACCGAAGGCCTGACCCAAAAAACGCGCGCATCCGGAATGAAAAAGTTGCCGCGCACCCAAACCGAAAGTTTGGATTTCCAGCTTTGGTTCGCGCCGACATCAAACTGTCCGGCTTTGAATTTTTTGTTTTCCTTCCCGAAAAATTCCGCAATCTGATAAGGTTCCCAAATCCTGTTTTTGATGATTTCGAGGTCTTCAGCCACATCTTTTTTCAGCGTTTCATCAACAATCGGATAGCTTGGATTTTCCGGAATGAAAACAGCAGGCTTCCAGCCAAAATCGGGCAGATATTTCACAAATTTTAACCAGCGCTGCACGCCCGGTCCACCTGCAGGCGGCCAGTAGTAGGTGATAATTAAAATTTTCTTCGCTGACATTTATTTAATCCGAAAGAACTTTATTTTAAATACAAAAGTTTACGCCACAACATCGCTTTTGCGCAAACGGAACAGGTACCAAATACCACCCGCGCTGAGCAAAACAAAAAGTATGAATGCGCTGAGTGATATCACTTTTCCGGTTTGGATTACTTCAGGTTCAAAGACCATCCTTAATACGTGTTTTCCGGCCGGTACATGTACTGCGCGCAGCAGATAATTGGCTTTTATGTACGGAACTTCTGTTCCGTCAAGGAACATTTTCCAACCTTTAGGATAATAAATCTCCGAAATTATAGCGAGCTGAGGCGTTGCTGAACTGGTTTTGAATTCAAGTTCATTAGGCTGATATGAAGTTAACTGCAACGATGCCGCATCATCCGGTGCTAACTTTTTGCCGTCGAAATATTTTTTGTCGGAAGCTGCGACTACAGCAACCCTTTTGGTATCCAAAATACCGATCTGCGCAAGTTCGTCATTAGGCGAATCCACAAACTGAACCTCGGAAACAAACCATGCATTGCCGTTCGCCATCGGGTTTGGCACTACTTGCGGCTCCTCTTTCGAGCCGAAAACCATGTACTTGGCGTTGAGCATATTCAGGATGCGCGGCACCTTAGCGGTATCCATTTTACCAAAATATTCGTTGATGAGATCGTCATAGCGACGAAGTTTCACCGCGTGGTAACCGCCCACCGACGGTTTAAAATAAGAGGTATTGGTCTCGCTGAACGGCCCCAAAACCTGATTGAAAATGCGGTAGTGCGTTTTGTCTTTCTCCGCGATCGTTTCGAGGGTTTTGTTGATCGTAGCATTAGCCAAAAGTCCCTGTAGATTTTGGTTTTCACCAACCTTTTGGATCAGCAGGTCAGAACTTTCGGTCTGGAATGGATTTTCGGTGAACGTACTGTCAATGAAGTTTTCGTTGTTCAGGTAACGTTTGTTCACACTCCAAAGATCGAAAAGACTTACCGCGCCGATGATGATCAGCACCACATTCTGCGTCAGCGTTTTCTTTAGACCCAAATAAAGTGCGCCTGCGGTGATTGCGACATAAAGAATGGCTTTAACGGCATCAATCCGGAACATTTTATACCGCTCATCGATAAGATAATCGAGCAGATATGGAGGAAGATATGTTTTTTCGGTGGCGGTATGAAACCCGAGGACCGACTTTCCGAAAACAATTAATAATAAAATAAAACCTAAGACCCCGCCACTCACATACAGCAGAATTTTCTTTTTGTATTCGTCTGTCAGTATATTTTCAGGATTGATTTCAGTACTTTCATTCGAATTGAAGAAACGGTAAAGCCCAAGGATCGCGATAAACGGGAAAAGCAGTTCCACCACGACCAATATCGAGCTCGGCGCGCGGAACTTATTATAAAGCGGCACGAAATCAATAAATAAATCCGAAACAATTATAAAATTACTTCCCCAAGCCAGGAAAATGGTAAGGATCGAAGCACCTAAAATCCAGTATCTGTATTTTTTCCAGGCAAAAAAGAATCCGAGGATGGCCAAAAATACCACCACCGCTCCCTGGTAAGCCGGCCCGGAAGTGCCGGGCTGCTCGCCCCAGTAAGTTAGTGAGTTGAAGCCCTTCGAAATCTGGTCCATTTCCTCCTGCGACGAAACATTCTGCTGCACCATCGCCTGAACTTGCGCCATCATCTCATCAGCACCGTCTTCGTCGCTGGCACCGCCCATCAAACGTGGAATGAAAAGATTTAATGTTTCAAGCTTTCCATAACTCCACATCAGCATACTCTCCTTATCCATACCGGATTTTCCGGAAGTATGCGTTTCATTATCTAAAATCTGCTTGCCCCGAACGGTTTCTGTAACATATTCTGAATTGGCCAAAAGTCGCTGAGCATTCATCGCCACACCGAACACAAAAGCAAGCGCTAAGACTCCGGACGAAATCCCGAAATGCCGCCACGTAGTTTTATGCTGAAAGGACCGAACCAGTTCACTGATAAACAAAAATGCGAGCGCAATGAAGAGATAGTACGTCATCTGCGGGTGATTCGCAGCAATTTGAAGTCCCATGAACAGCGCAGTCACGATGAAACCAAGAATATACTTTCTCCGGATGTAAACTAGCAGGATGCCCGCCAGCAGCGGCGCGAAATAGGCAACAGTGTGTATCTTTCCATTGTGACCCGCCGCCAGCGCGATATAAAAGTACGTGGAAAGCCCAAAAAACGTGGCACCAAGTGCAGCGTATTTCCAGTTTCTTACCGCAACCAAACCTAAAAGGAAAAATCCCGCAAACAGCAGAAAGATATAATTAGCAGGTTTTGGCAGAAAATTTAACGCATCGTCAATTTTTTTAATGACGTCACCGCGAAACTGCGCGCCCATCTGGTAAGTCGGCATCCCGCCAAACATAGAGTCGCTCCAGTAGGTTTCAGAACCATTTTGGGCGCGGTAATCTAAAAGTTCTTTCGCGCCACCTTTATACTGCACAATATCATGCTGGTAAAGTTGTTTGCCGAGCAAGACAGGATTTGCATAAAGCAAAGCAAGCACTGCGAACGCGACAATACTCACGAGAATGACCACTAATTTCTTATTCTTTGCCATGTTTTAATTAATAAAAACCCTTTAAAATTAAATAATTAAAAAGGGTTAAGCTATTATTTGTTCTTATCGTTTATTTCTTCGTACTCCACGGTCTCTGCGTCCCAGTTGAGTTTTGAATCCAGTTTTTTCTTAGATTTTGATGTCGTCTGATTTTTATTTCCCGGTGACGCTGGGAATTTATAAAACGAGGCAAAGAAAAGCCTTTTCAAAATATTCCACAGGAAAAAAATTATAATTACCGTGAGAATTATTTCTAATAAATACTTCATTTTCAATCGGTTATTTAGAAGGTTTTGTGAGAAAACAGTGTTATCTGGCCGGATTCACCTGTACAAGTGAATTGGATGTACTTTTCATCGTCTGAGATTGCTTCCCGTCTGAAAGCGTCTCGCTTTGCGAAGTCTTTACCGTAATCGACTGGTTTTTGATCCAACCTGAATTTTGGTCCAGGATAATCTTACCGTTCTGGGAAAGTTCTGAACTCATGCTGCGCGTGATTCCTTCCTGCGTTTTCTTGTCGCTTTTTTTCGGAATTCCACCCACAACCGAAATCTCAGCAACTCCGTCACCCACTTTCTGTAAGGTATATGTAGTATTGAGTTTTATCTTTCCATCGGGCGTTGCATTTTCGCTCACCGACCATTTGTCACCTATTTTAGCACCTTTTGCCGGCAATAAAAGCAAGTTTTTAGTGAACTGGTCTTTTAGGATTTTTTCATTGAATGACTCTTTGAAACCTTGCGTGAATGCTGTTTTTTGTTTGGCATCTTTAAGTAAAGTACCCACGGCAGCTGTAACCTTTGTATAAATTGGGTCAAAGCCGGTAATTGAAACCACCTCCCCGTTTTCCTTCATTTTCAGATTGAGTTTATTACCAACGAGCGCCTTGTTCACTTTGTACATCATTTTCAGCTGCTCATCTTTAGGTTCGGCCTGGCGCGTGTCTACCGAAATGCTTTTTCCGTTCGCGGCCTGCGTATTTTTTTTCGCTAAAAGGTCTATCGTGATGTCGTAAACACCGTTCTCGAACTTATTTACCTTAAAGGACATCTCATCGCGGCTTTCGCTGGTTCCGCTCTGGGTTTTCCCGTCCGGCGCCGTCATGGTCTGCTGGTCTTTCTGGTAAGTAGTGAGCGGATAAGATTTGCCAACTTCTAACTTAAAACGCTGCGTATACACGCCGTCTATTTCTTTTATGGCTGGATCTGCCACTGCATTTGCGGCCGTTTGTGCAGAATCTTCTGCAGGAACTTCCACCGTGATAGTTTCACCCGTTTCGGGGTCAACTTTGGTAACTGTTTTGGTTTCTTTTGAACAGGAAGATAACGTGAACGCAATCAGGGCGATTGCTGTAAGGTTTTTCATTAAATTGGTTTTCGAAAAAATTAAATAAAATGGACCCCAGATTGGCTGAATCTGGCCATGAGGCGCAAATTTAAGTTTTTATTTGTGACCTTTTTAAATATTATAAGTTTTTAACGGCTTTGTCATTGAAGGTTTATCCCACCAAAACGAACGAAGCTGCCGACGACCATCATCGCAGCACCGAGCAGTGTGACAGACCAGATATGAAATGCCATTACCGAAAGGCTCTGCGGGCGAAGTTTGGGCAAAACGAAAATATTGGCGCTCAGCGCGAACAACACGGTGATGAAAAGTAATGAAAGTTTCAGTGACACCACCGTTTCAACCGGATCAGCGAAATGAAACCATCGGCCGGCATTCACGCCAAGTTGATAAGCCATCCAGATTCCTGTGATGACCATCACGAGCAGCGCGGGAAGCCCGATTCGCTCGTATTTCTTCTCAAATTTTAAAAGAATTTCAGGATCTTTTTTGCGTAGAACTTCCGGCAGGATGATGAATGATAATATCAAATGGCCACCGACCCAGATGGCTGAGCCTAACAGATGAAGTATCAGTAAAAGATGATGGGACATAGCAGGTATTTTGAGTTCCTGATCTTCGTAAGAATAGTTCTTCAACAGATCAGTAAAACAAATATAAAACTTAAATAAGTAAATTTGCACCTTTCGAAAAAGTATAGGAAACCCCTTTAAAAATAGTAAAGAAGATGAAAAATCCACTGTTAGAAACATTTCAGACCAAATATAATTCGGCTCCGTTTGATTTTATTAAAGAAGAGCACTTTCAGCCTGCGTTTGAAGAACTGGTCCGGCAGGCAGAAGCTGAAATTGACGCGATAGTTGAAAATCCGGAGGCACCGACTTTTGAAAACGTGATCGAAGCGTTGGCCTATTCAGGTTCTCAACTCGACATTGTTTCCGGCATATTCTTCAATTTAAATTCAGCGGAAACCAATGATGAGATTCAAAAGATAGCGCAGGAAGTATCGCCTCTACTGACCGAATTCTCTTCAAAAATTTCACAGAATGAAGAACTCTTTCGCAAAGTAAAGGCGGTATACGACAATACTCCGAGCGAAAATCTAAACGGTGAACAACAAATGTTGCTAAATGAAACGTACAAAGGATTCGTGCGAAGCGGAGCATTGCTTGGCGAGGACGAAAAAAACACGCTTAAAGACATCAACATCGAGTTGTCTAAAAAATCACTTCAGTTCGGTCAAAATGTCCTGGCGGAAACCAACGCCTATTTCCGTCATATCACAAACCGCGAAGAATTGGCCGGCGTGCCAGAGGCTATTCTTGCCCAATATGAGGCTGAAGCCAAAGAGCGGAACCTTGATGGATATGTCGTTACACTGCAGTTTCCGAGTTTTGTGCCGCTGATGAAATATGCCGAAAACCGTGAACTTCGCCGTGAAATTTCGATTGCAAACGGCCAGAAATCATTTAAAAACAACGAGTTCGATAATCAGAAACTCATCCGTGAAATCGTGCAGCTGAAAGATGAAAAGGCAAAGATCTTAGGCTATACGAATTATGCACAGTTTGTGTTGGAAGAAAGGATGGCTAAAGCGCCGGAAAAAGTGGAAACATTCCTGCAGGAACTTTTGGCTAAAGCGCAGCCATACGCTGAAAAAGAAATTGAAACACTTAAAGAACTTGCAACAAAAGACGGAATTGACGAATTGCAGAGCTACGACCATGCTTTTTACGCAGAAAAACTCCGCAAACAGAAATTCGATATTGATGATGAGGAACTGAAGCCTTACTTCCAGCTTGATAAAGTGCAGGACGCAGTTTTTGGTTTGGCCAAGCGGCTTTTCGGGCTAAAATTTGTGGAAACAACGGACATTCAAAAGTATCATCCGGAGGTGAAAACGTACGAGATTTTCGAGGATGATGCGTTCAAGGCCTTACTCTACACCGACTATTTCCCGCGTGCCGGAAAACGCGCAGGCGCCTGGATGACGAGCTACAGAAGCCAGTTTAAGAAACACGGAGCTGATCACCGCCCACACATTTCGGTGGTTTGCAATTTTTCTAAACCAATGGGCGATATGCCAAGTCTGCTCACCTTTCAGGAAGTCACCACACTTTTCCATGAATTCGGGCACGCACTCCACGGAATTCTGGCAGATACCACCTACCCAAACCTGTCGGGAACGTCTGTGAAATGGGATTTTGTCGAATTGCCTTCCCAGTTTATGGAAAATTATTGCTACGAACCTGATTTTTTGAAATCTTTCGCGGTACATTATCAGACAGGTGAAGTTTTATCCGATGAAAAAATTGAAAAGATTTCCAGTTCCAAAAACTTTATGGAAGGCTACCAGACCATGCGCCAGCTTGGTTTTGGTTTGCTCGATTTGGCGTATCACACAAAAGCGGCCAATGTAGATGATATCAAAACATTTGAAACCCAGGAAACCGAAGCCACAAATCTCTATCCTGCCAATCCGGAAACAGCTTTGAGCCCGAGTTTCTCACACATTTTCCAGGGCGGCTATTCTGCAGGTTATTATTCGTACAAATGGGCGGAAGTATTGGATGCGGACGCGTTTCAATATTTCAAGGAAAACGGAATCTTCAATCCGGATATCGCGCAAAAATTTAAGAAACTGTTGTCGTCCGGCGGCACGGTTGATCCGATGGAATTGTATAAGTCTTTCCGCGGCAGCGAGCCAAAAATTGAAAGTTTGCTCAAACGCGCCTTTGGTGACCAACAGATTTAAAAAAAAATCAGATGAGATAAACGTCCCATCTGATTGTTTTTGAATTTGTACTAAATATTTTACTGCTTAATCATCTTCACGACTTTCTTGTTCGAACCGTCGTTCACTTTCAGCATGTAGTTGCCTTTGGCCAGTTCAGCAACATTGTAAGATTCATCATAAGGCATTGTTTTTACAAGTTTTCCGGACATGTCATAGACAGAAACCGTAGTTCCCACGCGTTGACTTTCAGGCGGCAGATTAAGCTTGAAAACATCTTTTACAGGATTTGGATAAACCACTACTCTGTTGTCAAACTGCACGTTTTCATTGGTTCCTAAAACAGTATAATTCACAATGAACGGCAAATCCATCGTATAATCGGGTGCGGTTGTCGGGTTGCCATCATCTACAAGTGCATTCCAGACTGCATTTGTGCCGTCATACTGCATTGCATTGAAAGTTGACAGACCACGTGAACCCACGATTGTAACCGGCGGCGTAAAACCTCCGTTTGTTGTCACCGCGCTTTGGATCTGGTATTTCATCCAATATGTACCGGCAGTCAGGGTAACCGGCGCGTTTGCGGTAAGTTTCCAGATTTTTCGTGTAGTGGTAGTTGCAGCTGGGGTTGGAACCATCGTATTGAAAATACGGTACATCAACCCGTCCGCTGATCCGCTCATTCGGTTTGTGGTATCATCACCAAAGACGACGGAACTACCTGACACGGAAGGATTCCCGTTCAGAATACTCAGCCTTAAAACGTTAAATGGTGATGTGCTGCCAGTAAATCCCGTCTGATATGCAAACACCTCTATAGTTGAGATCTGCCACGACTGTCCGGCAGGAATAATGAAATCATCAGCGAGGAAGAAATTTGCAGTACCGAAGAGTGCTGCTGTGTAACCTGCCGTGGTATTGGATTCTGTCGTGTTTCCGGTGTTGTTCTGCACCTCAGACCAAGTGTAACCCGCGGGTGATGCAGTTCCGTTTTTGGCAGTTGGACCGGTACTCAATCCTCCGTTATTGTATTGGGAGAACGCAAAAAGTGGCACCAGGGCCACCAAAGAAAGTAATTTTGTTTTCATGATAAAATGTTTTATTTGTATTGTAAAGTTAAAATATTTACGAATACAGCAACGCTTAATTGAAATATTTCTTAACAAAGATCCACTTAGCGGAATATTTACTGTAAGCTTTGCGATTTCGGCAGTATTTTGAGCTTCTTTTTTTCTAAAATTTTAAATATTTAAAATTTTCAAATGATTGAATATAATCTATATTCAAAAAAAATCATTTTCAAAACTGAAGATGATAGTATATTAATCGCGCAGGTGCAGATATATTAACCTTAGCTACTTTAAAGCTGCAGCACTTCGGGCTTTTGCAAGAACTGGCACCGAAATAAGTCCCATCACAAGCATAATGGCCAATTGCATGGTATGAGAAATGAAAGCGTACGAAAGACCTACTTCACCACCCTCTTCCGGGTTTTTACCTAACGAAAGATACAGCGCCATGATGCCAAACTTCAACGCAAGATGAAAGGCTCCGATCCCTCCAGAAGCCGGAATCATCATACCCAACGTACCCACTACAATAATGAAAAAGCCGTCAGCGGGTGTGAAAGCGGACGTTTCGGGCAACGCAAAACAGACCAGATAAGCCGCAAGGTAATAGCAGATCCAGATCGCCAGCGAGTAAATAATGAAGGTAAACTTCTTTTTAAGTTTGAAAATAGACATCAAGCCGTGAAAAATCCCTTTGCCGAAGTCTAAAACTTTCTGAAACAACACAATTTGTGTGAGCCTCTTTCGGAATAAATAAGTGAAGACAGCAAACAAGAGCGCGGCCGCTAAAAAGTAATAAAGTAAACCGTCGGATTCACTTTTTCCTTTCTGCTGCGTGACATAGCGGTAAAAGGCTAAGATCGCATCATATTTAAATATAAGTGTAAAGAGCAGAAATACACCCATGCACATCAGGTCTACCACACGCTCGAGGATAATGGTCCCGAAAGACTTGTTCACCGGCACTTTCTCAACACTGTAGAGCGCTGTGGAACGCGCAACTTCGCCGCTTCGCGGAATTGTGAGATTCATCAGATAGCCGAATGAAATCGTCCAGAAAGAATTGGAGTTGCTTATAGAATACCCGAGCGGCTCTAAAAGTAAATTCCAACGTACGGCCCTGAACCAATAGGCCAGAATTCCAAATACAGAGGCAACTAAAACCCAAAAATAGTCGGCTTCAGCAAAATAGCCCGCAATTTTTTCGAACTCCATCCCACGCAGTGCAAACCACATGAAAACGGCTGCCACAACAATTGAAATTGCGATCGTAAGAAAGGTTTTTAAAGGATTAGGGCTTTTCGGTTCGCTCAAAACAAGGGTTTTTTGCAGATATTAGTTGAGCAGGTTGGTCACTTCATCCGGGAAGATGATCTTAGGCTGGAAATGCTGTGCTTCTTCCGGCGTCATCTGTGCGTAAGACATGATGATGATGATGTCTCCTTTTTGTACAAGACGCGCTGCAGGGCCGTTCAGACAGATTTCGCCAGATTTTCTCTTGCCTTTGATCGCGTAGGTATCAAAGCGTTGGCCGTTGTTCACATTTACAATGAAAACCCGTTCGCCAACGATGATACCTGAAGCCTCAAGCAAATCTTCGTCGATGGTGATACTGCCTATATAATTCAGGTCAGACTCAGTGACGCGCACGCGGTGAATTTTGGACTTAAAAACTTCAATTAACATGGCGCAAATTTAAAGATTTAAATCAAACCTAACTTTAAAAAAGTGCATTTTCGGCATTTGGAATCCATACTTTCCGGCAGGCTAAATTTAAATTATTCGCAAAATAGTTTTTGGTATTAAAAAATTATCTAAATTGCGATGACAAAAGGATTAAACGGAAAAGCAGTTCACGCGAACCACGATGAACCGAAAAATATCATTTTAGTAAGTTTGTGGCAAAACGGTGATTTATATCAAGTCTTTTTTAAATATGATTAAAAAATTTGCGCAATTTTAAAATTGTTTTATATTTGCCTTAATACAAATTTAACTTAACAATAATTATTATGAACAAGTCTGAACTTATCGACGCTATGGCAAACGATGCCGGCATTACTAAAGTTGCTGCTAAAGCGGCACTGGAATCATTCATCTCAAACGTAACTGAAACTTTGTCTAAAAAAGACGGTAAGGTTTCTCTAGTAGGTTTTGGGACTTTTTCTGTAGCTGAAAGAGCTGCTAGACAGGGCATCAACCCGGCGACTAAAAAACCAATCAAGATTGCTGCTAAAACTGTTGCTAAGTTCAAAGCAGGTGCTGAATTATCTAACTCAGTGATGGGTGGTAAGAAAAAATAATCTGCTCCGGATAAAAAAATCAAGCCTCATCTGCGGATGAGGCTTTTTTATTGGTTATTTCATGGTGCGAGTCTGCTGATCTTCCATTCGAAATTGTCCTGCAGCGAATACAAAATCCTGTCGTGCAGACGGTTTGGGCGTCCTTGCCAGAACTCGATCTCGTAGGGTTTTGCGATAAATCCGCCCCAAAATTCCGGACGCGGAACGTTTTTTCCCTCGAATTCACTTTCAAGTTCCTTCAGTTTTTCCTCAAGATATGCACGGTTCGGGATTACTTCGCTCTGTGGCGAAACCAGCGCCCCAAGCTGGCTGCCGCGCGGCCGCGACTCAAAATAGCCGTCGCTCAGGTTGGGCGCAATCTTTTCAATTTCAGCTTTGATGATGATTTGGCGCTCAAGATTGGGCCAGAAAAAATGCAGGCAGGCTTTTGGCGAACGCTGTAGCGCTCTACCCTTCCGGCTGTTGTAATTGGTATAAAATATAAATCCTTCCCAGGTGTAAGATTTGAGCAAAACCATCCTCGTGCGCGGACAACCATCATCTTCCACGGTAGATACTGCCATAGCGTTGGCTTCATTGATAAAAGGATTTTCCTGCGCTTCCAGGTACCAGCTCCGGAACTGCTCCATAGGATTTTCTTTTATCTGGCGTTCCAGCAACTCAGCTTTTTCGTAAACTTTTCTTTTATCATGAAGATTTTCCATTGGTTTTTTTTTACTTTTGAAAAGCAGTTCACTCTTTTTTTCAACTAAAGCGAACCACGCTATGAACTACTCTTACAAAGGTAAAATATTAATTTCCACTCCCGATATTGCCGGCGACATCTTTTCAAGGTCAGTAGTGCTGATAATTGATCATAATGAAGAAGGCGCATTTGGCCTGATCCTAAATAAAAAAAACCACGGCATGAGCGCCCGGCTGCTCAAGATATTCGGTTTTAATGTAGATGTGTATGAGGGCGGACCGGTGGAAAATGACAAGATATTCTTCATCACCAAAGGTCAGGAAGTTTCGCCAGATTTCACCGTAATCAATGATGGTTTCTATCTCACAGAAGATATTGAGAGTGTGGTTTCTGCAATCATAGAACAGCGCCTTTCCGTATCTGACATCAAAGTGTTTTCCGGCTATTCCGGTTGGGCTGGCGGCCAGCTCGAGGCTGAAATTCAGCGAAAATCTTGGACGGTCGTAGATGTATTTAACTTGGATTATACACTGGCCAACGACCACAGCCTCTGGAAAAAAATCATGCAGAACCTTGGCGGCGAATATCTTCTTTGGGCAAACGCGCCTGAAGATGTATCAATGAATTAATTAGACAAAGAATTTAAACCCGCTTGCCACAGAGAAACAAATCCGGCGAACCTATCTTTTGCAAAAGTCTTGTTCCGGATTTTTTCAACGGCAAAGATTCCCTTTTCATCGGAGATCATCAGCACTTCCTCTGCTTTTTGAGATTCGAATGCCGCCATTTCCACTTCACGTATCACAGCAAGATTCTGCTTATGCAGAAAAGTAACAAAATTCTCGAGCAATGGCGAGATATACGCGCCTTCACTGTGTTTCGGAATCTTAATTTCGTTTCCTTCCAGAAACAGTAGATTTCCATAGATACTGCGTGCAATGCGTTTCGATGGATTGAGTAGAATGAGATCATCAAGTCCGTTTTCTTTGGCATAAATCTCAGCATAAATGTTTTCCGGGCAATGCACGCGAATGTTGTTTAGAAGATGTGTGTTCACATGAATTTCCCTTATCACATCCAGTTCCAGTGAGCCGCGCACAGCGGTGACGTCCTGCGCTTCGGTTACGGTTCCATAATAAGACACAGTAGCTTTCTCAAGTGCTTCACCGTCCTCATTTCGATACATCATCAGCGTCACTACAGCGTCTGAAATACCTTTTGCAAGCACATTTTCAGCCAGTAGACTTTGGAAATAATCAAGCGTATACTCCAGCGGTATGCGCATCCGCATTTTGCGCATGCTGGCCATCAGATAAAAATAGCATTCTTCTGCCATGACAACTTCTGAGTTGCGCACGTAAAAGGAGACTTTCACGGCATCACCGTACAGAAAAGCGCGGTTAGCAATCGCCGGTGTGCCGGAATAAAAAGCAAAATCCATCGGTAGGTGGTATTAAAAAAATAATGAACGAAAATTCCGTTCATCATATTTGTTATCGTTAAAATCTTTAAGATGCGCCGAGCTTTATTTTCAGATTCTCAATAAGGTTCTCCCAGTAGAGCTGGTTTTCGTCTTCATCACCCGGATCGCAGAAATCGGTTACGTTCAGTGAAAGATCTTCAGTAATATCATCGATCATGATTGTCATTTCGAAGAAATTCTTGGTTCCCTCGTCTTCTTCCCAACGGAAACGAACGAAACTCTCGGGTTTATAGCGAATCAGCGTAGCTTTTTCGGCAGGACCACCGTTCCAGCTGAAGTAAAAATCGTCACCTTTTTCCAGCACCTCATCGGCAAACCACTCAGAAAGTCCCTCTGCACTTGCCATATACTCATATAAAATCTCCGACTGACAGTGCATTGGAAATTCATATTGCACCTTAGTTTTCGCCATATCGCTGCCTGTTTTTATTGTGGCGCAATATATAAATTTATTCTTGATTACAAGCAACAAAACAGGGTAAAAAACGCCATATTGAGGAGCACGAAAAGCATGATATTTCACAGCATTTGTACCCGCTCTCCGCACTCGCTTCCCATTGCCCTTTCAGGCAACGGGAGAGCTCAGACAAATGCTTCGATCGAGGCTATAAACTCAGGCATTTTCCCTTTCGAAAGGTCATTCTGAGGTTTCATCAAGCGCCTGCAGAATTATCGCACAACCCTCGCGGATTTCATTTAAAGATAAGGTCAAAGGTGGGGAAATGCGCAGGTATTCGTTGCGATAGAGCTGCCAGAAAACTACAAGTCCCAGCTCCATGCAGCGCGCGGCAACCTTGAGTGTAAATTCGGGTGAGCCGAGATTCACGGCCAACATCATGCCTCGTCCGTTTATATTTTTTATTTTCGGGTGAACGAGTAATTCACGGAAAAGCTTTTCCTTTTCATCCACTTCGTTCATAAGACCGCTCTCGAGAACTTCCTTCAAAGTCGCATAGCTTGAAGCCGCTATCAAAGGATTTCCGCCAAACGTAGTGATATGACCCAATTTAGGCGAATGAGAAAGCGACTCCATTACCGCACCCGAACTCATAAAAGCGCCCACCGGCACGCCACCGCCCATGCCTTTGCCCATCACCAGTATATCCGGCACGATGCCATAATGCTCAAAAGCGAAAAGTTTTCCGGTACGTCCGAAGCCGGGCTGAATTTCATCCAGAATCAACAGTGCGCCCACTTCTTCGCAACGCGCTTTCAGTTTTTTAAGATAATCTGCTTCGGGCAATAAAAATCCCGCCGCACCCTGAATGGTTTCGAGGATGACGCCCGCCGTCTTATCCGTAATCTTTTCAAGATCCGGGACGGAATTAAACTCAATAAAACTTACCATTGGCAGCAAGGGCCTGAACTCACGTTTGTGATATTCATTACCGGAAACCGAAAGCGCACCATGCGTATTGCCGTGATAGGCGTTCTTAAAGGACACAATTTCTTCTCTTCCCGTGTACCTTTTTGCAAGTTTCAAACTGCCGTCAATGGCTTCTGCGCCAGAATTTACAAGGTAAGTTACTTCCAAAGGCTCGGGTGTTGCTTCCGCCAGCAGCCTGCAAAGTTTCACGGGCATTTCCTGCGCATACTCGCCGTACACCATCACGTGGAGGTATTTTTCGGCCTGTGTTTTTATGGCTTCCACAATTTTGGGATGTGAATGCCCTAAAGTGTTTGCAGAGACGCCGGCTACAAAATCAAGGTATTTGCGGCCGTCTTTGCCGTAGATATAGCTGCCTTCAGCTTTTTCAACCTCAAAGCCGGCGGCGAACTGGGTGGTTTGGGCTTGGTATTTAAAGAAGTCCTGCTGCATTGTATTTTTTGTGCAAATGTAAAGAAGATAGTCTTGCCACGGAAAAATTTTGATGCCCGATCATATTATATTGTTTCCTTTCGGACACTGCTCTAGTTCCCTGTTTATAAAGTACAAAGAAGATCCTTTACAAACAATTGAAGTATGTCTGAAAAGACCTGTACGTCTGTATCAAAAGACCAGGCCGTCTTGTACAAAACATACGGACGTTTCTAATAAAACATACGGACGTTTTCATTAAAACATACGGACGTTCTCAACAGAACATACGGACCTTCCTCACAAAACCCAATGGCACCGCATGCTAAGCTATTGACACCCAGCAAAATAGGGTGAAACCACCTTTTCCTATTGATACTTTGATGTTAACTTTACGCTTATTAATCATAAAAAACACAAACGATGGCTATTACATTTACAGTAGTACAAAGAAAGAATCCGCAGAAGCCAACCGCCGCCCCCAAGTACTACGCTAACATTGTGGGAGAAGGCAAAACTACATTGGCTGACCTGGCAAAGCATGCCGCAGCAACGTCCACGGTGTCTAAAGCAGACATACTGGCTGTGCTGGAAAGCACGTTCACCCAGATCGCTGAAGACGTAGCGGATGGCAAAATAGTATATGTAGGTGAATATTTCACCCTGCAGGCTGGTGGCTCCAGTGCGCCCGCAGACTCCCCTCAGGAAGTGACAGCTGCTTCGATCAGAAGTGTGCGCACCATCTTCCGCCCGGGAAAAATGATAAGAGACGCCCTGAAAGTGGCTGAATTTCACAAGAAAGGCTAGCCCGTTCTGCCGTAGAATTTCATTATAAAGCACCGGCACGCGGTGCTTCTTTGCTGTATAAATGGCAGGATGCGCTTACTTCCTTACCCGTTTCGGCTTCTTGGCTTCTTCCTTAGCCTTGGCCTCGTCGATGGCTTTCTGTGCTTCATTGTACAGTGTGTCCGCGGATTCATATACGGTTTCCTCGTAGCCCGGCGAATCGAGGAAGATGTCTTCCCAGCGTTTCAGGCGGTCTTTCGTGTTCCAGTTAAAGTCCGGGAAAAAACGCTTCTCCCGCGAGATTTTGCTCATGGGATAGATGTCGCTGTTCGCACCTACGTTGCAGCTGATGATCTGCACCGTATTATCTTCGAATTCTGCCTCGATGGTTCCGCAGGTCGACAGGGCAACACCGATTCTTTCTACCTCTTTGGTCTTCTCATTCTGATCATCTGCGTAAGTGATCGCCTGTGCGTTACCGATTACTTTAGCAAGATTTACCTTGTTATCCTTATAATAAACCGTCATCAGCTTGCCTTTTACCTGATTGAACTCGTCTTTTAAATTAAGCGAATCTGCCTTGCTGATGGCGAAAGCGTTGCCGACAACTTTCAGCGAATCTATAAATTCATTCTCAGTATCAAAGTAGGCTTCTATCTTATCTCCGGTCACCTGCTTCTCGCCACTCCAGGCTATTGGCGCACCGAAAAGATGCATGATGCCATCGGTTTCATTGAAACTTAAAGAATCTGCACGAACCTGTATGTTAGATTTATACATGCGCGCCTTGCGAAACGCGCGGAGGAAACTTTTCTTTTTCAAAGGATCTTTGTCATCAACCTTCTGATAAGCCAAAAGCCGTTGCGCGGAGAAATACATGGAATCCTTCTCGAGAATTTTCACCGCATAAGGTCTTTCGGTCATCATCGCGGAGTCTTTCTTCTCATAAATCTCGCCGTAGCCGCCTTTCATGTAGCGGTTTTCGGCCGGATCGCGGAGTGTGACGTTGCCTTTAGCCGTACCAAAACCGGTAATCTGGTTGAAGTACATGTCGTCTCCTGTGAGGATCTTTCCGTTATAGTTAATACGTGAATTCTTCTTTAAATAGACTTCCTTGGAATTCATATTGTACGAACCGCGCTCGGTGTAGATAAGGTTCGACGGGTTCTTCTTGTTTGTAATGGTGGTTGGACCGAAGAAATCTGCGGTATTCGTGTTCTGGTTTTGCTTGATGTTGCTGCCTTCTACGGTATAATCAGGGTTGTTGATCTTCACGTTTCCGGTAAAATCGATCATTCGCGTGGCCAAATCGTAGGTTGCGGAACGCGTGTACATCACGTTTGTGGCATCGGAGATGGTGCCGCCGGTATTGAAATAGGCGACATTCGCGAGACGGTCGTAATACAATGTTTCGGTCTTGATGGTCTGGCGTGGGTCTGTTAACACTACATTTTTCTTAGCGATGCCTTTTTGGGTATTACCGTCGTACTCCATTTCGCCAGCCGTAATCACCGATCCGTCTGCATTCTGCAATTTGACACTGCCAATGGCCTTCACGAAGTTTTCTTTCTCGTAGAATATCACTTCATCTGCAAACAGCACGGAACCCTGCTGCTCGAACTGAACATTGCCCTTGAAAAAGGGATTTCCATTGTATCTGTCCGGTGTTTTCTGGAAGAAATCTGAGTGGATGAGACGTACTTTTTCGCCCTGTGGCGATTGCTTATTCGAATTGAAAAAGGGATCTTTAACCAAAGGATCTGCAGGACGCATCGTAATCTGCCCAAAAAAATTGGCGGAAACGAAGAGAAATAAAACAAGAAGTCTGCTCATCCGTTGTTCTTGGTGCCGTAAAAGTATAGTGAATGAGAGTCTATATTTACCCCGAAAGCCTTTTCAATGGATTCTTTGATGCCCTGGATGCGCGGGTCGCAAAACTCAATGATTTCCTCAATCTCCTTGTCTGAACCTTCCTTGTAAATCACAAGATGATCATGCTGCTTATCGAAATAAGATTTCTCATACGATGAAGATGTGAGGGTCTTCTCGCCAAATTGGTGCTTGCGGATGAGTCCGGCATCGAGAAAGATCTCAATGGTGTTGTAAATAGTGGCTTTGGATACGTGATACTTCTTCTGCATCATCAAAAGGTAAAGGTCATCTACATTGAAATGGTGGTCCATCATGTAAATTTCCTCGAGTATCGTATAGCGTTCCGGCGTATTGCGGAATCCTTTCTGTAGTAAATATTGTCTCAGAACCTCTTTTATCGTGACTAAATTCAGTTCTTTCTGTGTCGCTTCCATCAAATAAATTAAAGTACAAATTTATCGATTTTATTATTAATGGGTTCGCCCTTGCGATAGACTGAAACGATTAAAACAAACGTCAGAACGCTTAAGAGTTATAATGTTTGAAGGCAACCTGCTGAATCCTGTCGGTTACTACCTGCTGATCAAGCAGCGGCGTTGACTCTACCACTACGTTGTGAGGCGAAACTCCCCAGGCTTTGAAATCATCACTTCCGATGTATTTCACAAAATTGTAGATGTTCAGCGTGATTTTTTCTTTCACCGTCAGCAAAGTATCATTGATGTAAGTATTGTCAATGATTACATACCGCAGATCGGGCGGTATATTGTGCGCGCGCAGCGATGGATGACTGCTTCGCGATGGAATGCTTCCTTCCGCCATCATATCGGCAAGAACCTGGTCGAAATAATCATTTATCCGGCGGTCAACCTTGAAACCCAGGAGAAAATTGATCTTGTAAATGGTGCCCGGCATGATCTCATCCACCGTATATTTAAAAGTAAACGGATCCTCCTGGTTCACGATGTTCAGGATGAAATAATGGTCGGCGCGCTTCGGCTGTTTTCGTAAAATAGAATAAATGATCTTGGCTTCGATCTCGTCCTCTTTCTTTGCACGGCTGAGGAAAGCGAGATTTGTAGAATATTTCGGGATGGTTTCGTCGAGTTTTAAATCTTTAATGACAGAAACATATTTATCGAGTTTGACAAATTTGATGAATTTAGCTTTGATCAGCCTTCCGTTGTACCATGCGTACATACAAACCGCGATGAAACCGCCAAGTACCATCGTCAGCCAGCCGCCATCGAAAAACTTGATAACATTCGCGTAAAAGAAACCGAGTTCTATGCAGAGATATACGGCGAGAAAACCTAATGCAAAAACTTTCACCACCTGCGTTCGGCGCAACCAGAAGAAAAGCAGCGTGGTTGTCATCAGCATGGTGATCGTAATGGTGAGTCCATACGCCGCCTCCATCGCTTCAGATTCTTTAAAATAAATCACGACGATGAAACACAGCACCATCAAGCCCCAGTTGATCTTCGGAATATACATCTGACCTTTAACGCCCGAAGGATAATCAATCTGCTGATTTGGCCAGAACGAAATAGACATGGCTTCAGAAAACATGGTAAATGATCCTGTGATCACGGACTGGCTCGCAATAATCGCTGCCGCAGTTGCTAAGATTACTCCGGGCAAAATAGCCCACGCGGGCATGATGCCGAAAATAGGGTTGATTCCTTCTGCAACCTGCCCGTAATTATCAAGAAGCCATGCACCTTGACCTAAATAATTGAGAATCAGCATCAGTTTAACAAAAATCCAACTTACCCGAATGTTTTGCTTGCCACAATGTCCCAAATCAGAATAAAGCGCTTCCGCGCCGGTCGTACAAAGAAAAACCGCACCCATAATGACGATCGCACTTGGCGAATGAGTGATCAGGTTGTAAGCGTAATAAGGATTGAATGATTTTAATATCTCAACATGATCAAAAATATGCACTGATCCCGAAATGCCCAGCACAAGGAACCATAAGACCATCACCGGCCCGAAAAACTTGCCGATCGATGCAGTACCGAACTGTTGCACAATGAAAACAATTGCTAAAATAATAATCGTAATACCCACGACAGGCGTGTGCGGACTATAAATCTTAAGTCCTTCTACCGCGGACATTACCGTAAGTGATGGCGTTATGACACTATCTGCCACGAGCGTAGCGGCCCCGATAATTGCTACGACATAGAGCCATTTCTTTTTAAGCCGCTTAACCAGGGAATACAACGAAAGAATACCACCCTCACCCTTGTTGTCGGCACGCAGGGCGATAATAACATATTTGAATGTCGTCTGAAGTGTTAATGTCCAGATTATACAGGAAAGTGCACCTTCGATATATTCATCGAATGGCAGAGTGGCTCCCACGTCACGTGCATTCACGATTGCTTTCATCACATAAAGTGGCGAAGTACCGATGTCTCCAAAAACAATTCCGAGGGAAACTAAAACGCCAAGCGCCGTAAGCTTCTTCGTGTCAAAATGATTGCCATCAACTCCTTTGGACATTTCTCAACAAGATTTTAATGCGCAAATGTAGAATAAAAAACGTTTTCGCAAATGCGAATAGTTTTGTTATGTTTGGTGGGCACAAAAAAACTCCCTGGCGGGAGTTTCATTCATTATTAAGCTTTGATATACATCGCTTTCTTAATTTCCTCTTTTACTTTTTCAAGTTTCGGGAACCATTCAGCAAACAACGCCGCTGAATACGGTGCAGGCGCATCTGGTGTCGTGATTCTCTTGATTGGTGCATCCAGATAATCAAATGCTTTCTGCTGAACCATATACGCAATTTCTGATGAGAGCGAAGCCATTGGCCAGGCTTCTTCCAGAACTACCAAACGGTTTGTTTTCTTTACAGATTCAATGATTGTATCATAGTCAAGCGGACGTACTGTTCTAAGATCGATCACCTCTACCGAGATCCCTTCCTTAGCCAAATCTTCCGCCGCTTGCATCGCAAGCTTCATGATCTTTCCAAAAGAAACCAGCGTTACATCTTTACCTTCTTTCTTGATATCAGCTTTACCAATTGGGATGTAATATTCTTCGTCCGGAATTTCCATCTTGTCGCCATACATCTGCTCAGATTCCATGAATATAACCGGATCATTATCCTGGATGGCGCTTTTCAGCAAACCTTTCGCGTCGTAAGGGTTTGAAGGAACCACAACTTTAAGGCCCGGCGTGTTAGCGAACCAATTTTCAAAAGCCTGAGAGTGCGTCGCACCCAGCTGTCCTGCAGAAGCCGTCGGACCACGGAAAACAATCGGACAGTTCCACTGTCCACCGCTCATTTGGCGGATCTTGGCAGCGTTATTTATAATTTGGTCAATACCTACAAGGGCAAAATTGAAGGTCATGTATTCTACGATCGGTCGGTTTCCGTTCATTGCGGAGCCTACTGCGATCCCGGTGAAGCCAAGCTCAGCAATCGGTGTGTCTATGATACGCTTCGGCCCAAACTCATCCAGCATGCCTTTCGAAGCTTTATAGGCCCCATTATATTCCGCTACTTCCTCACCCATCAGATAGATGGATTGGTCTTTGCGCATTTCCTCGCTCATTGCCTGTGCAATAACCTCCCGAAAAGTATATTCCTTCATGATTCTTTAAAAAAATTAATGTACAAAAGTAAAGATTTTTTCCCAAACCTGAGGCCGGCGGCAACAGAAAAAGCAACCCTGTGGGTTGCTTGTATATCGTAATTGAGATTTCAGTTATTTCACTTTATGCCAGGTCTGGCTGCGGCCGATAAGCGAGAAACCAACGTATCCACGTACATTCAGTTTATCACCTTCACGCTCTATGTTACACTTGTAAGTTTTACCTGTTTTCGGATCGGTGATTGTTCCACCGGTAAATGTAGCTCCGTCTTTTTCCATTCCCCGGACTACTTCCATACCTAGAATTGGCTTGTTCTTGCGGTCGTCTTTACAGTCTACACAGTTTGCATTTGCAGGTTTGATGAGCAACTGTACAACTTTGCCGTAATACTTTCCGTCAGATTTTTTAAAGATTTCCACGATAGATTTAGGCTGTCCTGTGGCATCATCAATGGTTTTCCATTTCCCTTCGATCTGGGCATAAGAGAAGGTGGCGAAAAACAAGGCAACGAAAGCGAAAATTATTTTTTTCATTTTAAAAGTTTGTTAAATTTTTATTTTGATAAATGTAATTAAAAAAAGTTAAACACCAAATAATTAATCAATCCGCAAGGATATTTTAAAACACGTTCCGAATATGAAATCCGGTGCTAATGAAGTTTGCGGTTGATGACACGGTCCATATAATCCTGGCACCACGCGCGGGCTTTCAGAGTTCCGAGTTTGGTCTCGGTAGAATTAATCTTTCCAAGCAGATTTTTTTCGAGTGCTAGATCTTCTTTTGCATAGATCCCGGTGACGTCTTGGCCATTAAACAGATAGATATAATTCCCGATAATGAACTGCTCAATTCCCGTTGATGTTACTATAAAGTACTCTTCCTTCTGAGCTGAAACGAGACTTCGTCCCCAACTGCGGATTTTTTTATTGTAACCCATCAGATCAGCCAATGTAGGATATATATCCATTTGCTGCGCGGGTTCGGCTATTTCACCGTGAAGGTTGTACTCTGGATTTGGCGAATAGAACAAGATGGGAACAGCTGCCCGGTTCATCGCTTTTTCATACTCGGGATAGGCAACCTGATTGGTATGATCTGCAACCACCACGAAAATGGTATTCTTGAACCACGGTTTTGTTTTCGCAGTTTCGAAAAAACGTTTTAAAGCATAATCGGTGTAACCAATCGGCGCATGAATTTCCAGCGTTCCTTTCGGAAATTCACTTTCATATTTCGCCGGAACTTTGAACGGATGATGTGAAGAAACCGAAAACATCGTGGCCATAAACGGTGATTTCTTCGCAGAAATGGTATTTGCGAAATACTGAAAGAACGGCTCATCCCAAATACCCCAAATCCCATCGAAATCTGCGTCATTATTATATTCGTTCTTTCCGTAATAATTCTTAAAACCTAAAATATTCCCGAATCCTAAAAAGCCCATCGAACCGTTTGGCGCGCCGTGAAAAAAGGAAGTGTCGTAACCCATTTCGTTACTCACCGAGACAATCGACTGGATTTTCTGATTGGCGTACGGAGAACCTGTGAAAGCATCTTTCAGCGCAGGGATGCCCGCAAGCACAGAACTCATACCGTGAATCGACTGCCGGCCGTTCGCGTAAGCATTTGTGGCTATAAGGCTGTGCTGCGCGAGACTGTCTAAAAATGGCGTGTACGAGACGAAATTTTCAATCTTATTATTCTTATTGAACGCGCCGGAATATTCTTTCGAGAAACTTTCAAGGATGAAAATCACCACATTCGGCTTCTCAGCGGGAGCTTCACGTGGGTAGAATTTGTAGGGCCTGATATGTTTTTCAATAAATGCGTCATCCACAAAATGAACTTCCTTAAAATTATTGGTCGTCAAAGTTCTGAAAAACGAAAAAACACTATTAAGTACCACGTTAGCCTGCAGCGGATTTTTAACGTGTCTGTTTGCATCCACAAGATTGATCGGACGCGTAGAATGTTTGAAATCGCCGCGTATTCCACCCACAACCAGTGTTGCGACCAGGCTTAATGTAATGATTGTTGACAAAAAATATATCCATTTGACCTGTGGTTTGCGCGGTAAAATTTTAATTCTTTGATAAAGAAAAATCCAAAGCGCCATCAGCGCCACAAACCAAATGATCACAAACGGATGTTCCAAAACGGAGATTAGAAAAACCTTCACGAGATTGCTTTCGTTCTGCGCAACGGACACTGCGGCCATCGTCAGCCGTGCCTGAGAGAATTTGTAATAGATAAAATCGCCAAAATTGAGTGAATATGCAATCCCGTTGGTGATAAAATAGAGCCAAAGCAAAAATTTCTGGTAACCTTTTGACGTGTTGATCATCAACGGAAGCAAACTGGCGAGAATGAAAAGCGCATTTACGTAAAGAATAGCGGTAGTATCAAAGGCAGTTCCGTGGTATGCAAGGCGCAGATATTCTGAAATGGAATCGATTTTAATCAGATCTTTATTGAAAAACCAGAAAAGCAGGCGCGCAAACTGATAGAACACAAATGCCAGAAATATTCTGTAAAATAAAACGCCGATTTCGCGCAGTCTGATTTCCTTCATTTAGCTTAAATATTGGGCTCCAAATTTACATTAAATTCGCTTTAGAGACCGCGACTTCGTATTTAAACGCTATTTTTGCGTAGCTAACTATTTAGGGATTTTGGGTATGAATTTCATCAAAAACAATCTGGCAAATGCTTTTACGCTGGCCAATTTGCTGTCGGGAACCATCGGCGTAATCAATTTAATTACAGGAAATTATCAGATAACGGCACTTTGCATCATCATTTCGCTGATTCTCGATTTTTTCGATGGTTTTATAGCACGCGCGATGAAATCGAACTCAAATCTCGGTGCGCAGCTAGACTCGCTGGCTGACATGGTGAGCTTCGGCGTTCTGCCCGGAATTACAATGTACAAAGCACTTGATCCTTTCAGCGCGCAGTTTTTGGGTGCAGAACTTCCATTTGAACTTAAATATCTCGGACTTTTCATCACGCTGTTTTCATGCCTGAGGTTGGCCATCTTTAATCTGGATGAAGAGCAAACCTACTATTTCAAGGGCCTCAACACACCCTCAAACACCATCCTTATTTTCGGACTTTATTATGCATTCCTTGAAACAGAATCTTTCAGTTTTTTATTTGAAAACCATTTGCTGCTGCTGATCCTCACCGCAATCTCCTCGTGGATTTTAATCGCACCGATACGTATGATCGCGATGAAATTTAAGTCAAAACAAATCAAAGATAATTACCCCAAAATCGCGCTCGCAATCGGAGCGATTTTAATTTTAATTATATTTAAAACCGTCGGGATTCCGCTCGTGATCATTTATTACATCATCATTTCGGTCCTTTTCAGGAAGCAGTTAGTATAATTAAATACTTTAAAACTTCATTCGGCGACTGACCATTTCTTACAATTAAATATGAACCTTAAACTCTATAAACCACTTTGTACATTCGATCTGGAAACCACCGGCACTAACGTCGCGAAAGACCGCATCGTGGAAATCAGCATCCTGAAAGTAAACCCGGACGGTTCGCGCGAAAGCAAAACCTGGCTCGTGAACCCCGAAATGTACATCCCGCGGGAATCTACAGAAATTCACGGCATTTCAGATGACGACGTGAAAAACGCGCCAACATTCAGAGAAATCGCGCCGAAAGTAATGGAAATGATTACCGGAACAGACCTTGCGGGCTTCAATTCGAACCGTTTTGACGTGCCGCTTTTGGCTGAAGAAATGCTGCGTGCGGGAATTGATTTTGACCTAAATAAATTCAAGCTTGTCGATGTTCAGACGATTTACCACAAAATGGAACCGCGAAACCTGACAGCAGCGTACAATTTTTACTGCAAGAAGACACTTACAGATGCGCATTCGGCGGAAGCTGATGTATTGGCAACTTTTGAGGTATTGGATGCGCAGATTGCCCATTATGATGAACTGCCGAACGAGGTTGCCGCGCTTAGCGAGTTTTCAACATATCATAAGTTTGCAGATCTGGCCGGAATGATTCGTTTTGATGATGATGAAAAAGAGGTTTTCGCATTCGGAAAATATAAAGGCCAGCGCGTGAAAGATGTCTTTCAGAAGGATTTAGGCTATTATGGATGGATCCAGAATGCAGATTTTCCGCTGTACACAAAGAAAGTTTTGACTGCGATTCAGCTTAAATCACGGTTTTAAAACATTTAAATAAAAATTTAAAAAATATTAAATGAAAATCATCTGCATTGGCCGAAACTACGCTGAACACGCCAAAGAACTCGGCAATGAAGTGCCGGAAAACCCGGTCATCTTCATGAAGCCTGACACTGCCATCTTGAAAAAAGGCACCGATTTTTATATTCCCGAATTTTCTGATGACGTTCATTACGAACTTGAAGTGGTTTTGAAAATGTCAAAAGGCGGAAAATACATTCAGGAAGAAAATGCAGCGGGTTATTTCAACGAAATAGGTTTAGGCATCGATTTCACCGCGCGCGACCTGCAGAGCAGCCTGAAAGCAAAAGGTTTACCATGGGAGCTTGCCAAAGGTTTTGACGGTTCCGCAGTCCTGTCAGAATTTTTCAGCAAAGAAAATTACGATCTAAGCAAACTTCAATTTTCATTAAATAAAAACAGCGCGAAAGTGCAGGATGGCGACACCTCACTGATGATATTTTCAGCGGAAAAGATTATTGCGTTTGTATCGCAGTATTTTACACTGAAGGCCGGCGACCTGATTTTCACCGGCACTCCGGCGGGCGTAGGGAAAGTGGTGGAAAATGATATTCTGGAAGGTTTTCTGGAAGATAAAAAAGTGCTTCACGTAAGGATACAGTAGCAAAATATTGCTGATTCAGCGTTTTTTATGTAACTTTAAGGGAGAAAAACTACGCTATGATTAATATTGTATTACCTGTAGACTTCGGAGAATCTACCGATCGGCTGATCGACGGCGCTGTAAAATTCGCAAAAGAAACCAATGGTAAAATCTGTCTGATCCATGTAGCGCCGGCTGATATCGGCTTCGCGATTGGCGACATGGGCTTCCAGTATTTCCCGGAGGTGGAACAGAATGAAATAAAAGAAGAACTTCTGCAACTGAACAGACTCCAGCAACGCATTCTGGCGGAAAACATAGATTGCGAACATCTGTTGAAACAGGGCGTGGCCGGCGATATCATCCTGGAATATGCGCGTGAAAAAAATGCGGGCTACATCGTGATGGGTTCGCACGGCAGAAGCGGAATCTACGATGTTTTCGTGGGCAGTCTCACAAAAGAGCTTACGCGCCGAAGCCAAATTCCGGTGCTTGTAATTCCGATTCACCAATAAATATTTAATTAAGAAAATAAAAATCCCGGAGATCAGAAGATTTCCGGGATTTTCAGAATGTACTAACTCAATTATTTAGTCTTTCTTATGGATTTGTGGATCATAATACATGCGTTTACCCGCAGTAGGAGAAAAATATTCTTTGTCTTTGTTGTTCCCCAGCTTGCTCACAAGCACCCAGCACCAATAGGTAAACAGTGCACTGGCAACGATGAAGAGAATCCAGTTCACCACATTCCCCGCAAAGGTAAACAGGCCGAAAGACCATTTGAAAACATCACTTAGGAACAGAAAGAAAGACGTCATTTTTTTTCCTTTTTTAAATTAACTTTGTACAAAATTAATAAAAATGTTCCGATTACTTTCAAAGGAAAGCAATATTTTTTCGGTACCAGTTTACATCGGCGTTCTCCTCGTAATAGTGATCTCCTTCAACATCCTTGATTTTACGCATCTCAACCTGGTTTCGGCCGCTATTACCTTTGCGGGTATTGCACTCGGATATTTTTGTTTTAATGCACTTGGCCTGACGTACGACACGCATTTGCCGCTTTTTCTGTACACTGCATTTGTTTTCGCTTTGTATCCGGGTGATCTGGATATCGGTATCGCAATCGCACTTTTCACGAATTCGATTATACTGTTGGTTTTGACGAATGTGGATATGATCATACGGAAGAATTCCTACGTCTTGGTAGGCGCTATTTTAGCTTTGAATTTCATCTTTCTGCCCACCACATGGCCGATGTCGCTTTTTGTAATCTTTCATATCATCGGCACCTCAGACAGGATCGGGCTTCACTTTTTCCGCCTGTTCTTCGGGATGCTGCTTGTAGCCCTCTCCTACTTTGGGCTTGCTTTTTTCCTTGGAATGAACGCCTGGGATCCGGCTTATTTCCCTTTTGGCAAATTTTCGCAGTCGGTATATCTAAAGGATTTGATTTTTCTTATTCCGGTCGCGCTGCTTCTCATCGTCGCAGTTTGGGATCACTTCCGGAATTTTAACAGAAAGAGTCCGGTGAGTAAATTTAAATACACTTTTGTACTCGTATTTTCAGCCGCACAAGTCATCACCATATGGCTGTATATGGGTGCAAATTTTGAATATCTGCTTCTTCTGATATTACCCGCGTCAATCATCTTAAGCCGGCTTATGCGTTTTCTGCGCAAGCCGTGGCTGCAGGAAGCTACCTTTTGGCTGATCATTCTCTCGCTGGTTATATTTAAAATTGGCGATTTTATTCCTTTAAATATTAAATTATAATATGATTCAGATTGAAGATAAATTAATTTCCGAAGAGATATTTTCTGAGGAATTCGTGTGCAACCTCACCAAATGCAAAGGCGCTTGTTGTGTCGCCGGTGACGTGGGCGCTCCGCTAGAAAAATACGAAACGGAAATTCTCGACAAAATTTTCGACAAAGTGAAACCCTATCTGCGTCCTGAAGGTGCATTAGCGCTCGAAGCTCAGGGAAAATGGACAATTGACCCGCTGGACGGCGATTACGTGACACCGCTTGTAAACGACGAGGAGTGCGCCTATGTAATTTTTGACGAAAAAGGCATCACAAAATGCGGAATAGAAAAAGCCTATGAAGATGGCGCCGTAGACTGGCAAAAACCGATTTCCTGCCATCTCTACCCTATCCGCGTCACCGAATATTCCACGTTTACCGCGCTCAATTATCATGAATGGGAAATCTGCGCGCCCGCCTGTACGCTTGGCAAAGAACTTCAGGTGCCGGTTTATAAATTCCTGAAAACACCGCTGATCCGAAAATATGGCGAAGAATTCTATGAAACGCTGAGCGATGCCGCGCTGGAATGGAACCGCGAGTTCAATTCGCTCTAAATAAACTATCTTTAAATAAAAAAAGATGTCGGACCATTTTGAACTTCTTGATGTTTATAAAGCCGTAATCTCCATGATTGCGGGTCTTATACTCGGTTTTGAACGTGAAATGAAAGACAAATCCGCAGGCTTGAAGACAATTACGATCATTTGCCTCGGTTCCACCCTATTTTCAATCATTTCGTACAAACTTGCGGGCGAAGGCGACCCAACACGGATTGCGTCTTATATTGTGAGCGGTATCGGGTTTCTGGGCGCCGGTGTAATCTTCAAAGAAGGCTTCAGCGTGTACGGACTTACCACAGCCGGTGTGATTTGGATTGCGGCCGCCGTGGGAATGGCAATTGGCTTTGGCGAAGTGAATATGGCTTTCGTTTTTCTCATCGCATCGCTGGTAGTCATCAATTCTTCCACTTTCATCATGAAATACCTGATGCCACTGCACCTCAGCAAAATTCTGAAACTGGAAATAGCCAACGGAAATGCTCAAAAAAAAGCTGTCATCATTGAAGAAATAAAGAAAACCGTAAACCGTGTTTCAGAAGTTTCACTTGAAAACAGTCAACACAGAATGCTTCTTACCATGGAGCTTCGCATCACCGAAAAACAGATTGACGCACTGGAGACATTCCTCCTTTCAAATGAAGATATCACCTATTTTAGTCTTTAAAGCTAAACATTAAGACAAAAAAAATCTGCTCCGGATCCGAAGCAGATTTTTTTATTTTACAGAAGTGATTGATTATTTCTTTATTTCTTCAAGAAACTCGTCGTGCGAAATCTTTGTAGAAACTTTCTTAGCTTTTTCAAGGATTACATCCTTCAGTTTAGCCATTCCAACTTCTGAAGAGATCTGGCGAACCTGCTCCTGGTCTTTAAGCATTTCAACAGCGTATTTCTGGATCTCTTCGTCACCCAAATGGTGAATTCCGTAGATAGCCAACTGGTTGCGGACAAGTTGCTCAGCCTGGCTCAATACGTCAGCGTACTCCAACTTGATTTCGTTGTCGTTCATCAGTTTACCTTCCAGGATCTGATATTTAAGCTGGTTTCTTTCCGCTTCGAGGATTTCACGCGCCTGGTTTTCGTCCTTGATATTTTCGTTGCTGAACATTAACCATTTGATAAGGAAAGTTTCCGGAAGCTTCACTTCCTCTTTCTCATTGATCTGTTCCAAAACCTTGTTTACGAAGTGTACATCAGCATTCTGCTGGAAGTACTCATCAAGTTCGGTCTTTACTTTTTCCTTAAGCTCCTCTTCAGTCTTGATGTTTCCTTCACCATACACTTTATCGAAAAGTTCCTGGTTAAGCTCTGCTAGATTCAGACCGTAGAAATCTTTCACTTTCACCTCGATTTGGTCGTGGTGAAGATGTGCAGTTTCCTCTTTGCTGAATCCAAGTTCTGTAGCAAGATCTTCGTTATTCTGAAGTTCTTCTTTCGAAACTTTTACAGATTCATCCATTTTAAGACCTTTCACAAGTTCGAAAGCTGCTTTTTTCTCCGCGTTTACCACCGTGCTTTTTGGCGGGTGGTTGTGCGCTCCTTCTGCATCTTCTTCTACAACCTGGCTGATCTCAAGCGCGACGTGAGAATCTTCCGAAATTGCCTCCTGTGGAACCTGCTCTGCGAAACGCTTCTGCATGTTCTCGATGCTTTGCCCGATTTCTTTTTCCGACGCCTCTACCTGGAAGTGTGGCGCTTCATATTTAGAAAGATCGATTGAGAATTCAGGTTCGTAACCTACTTCGAAAGCTACTGAAAGTTGCTCTGCGTTCAGGTTCAGATCTTCTACTGGCTGTGGAACCGGCTGGCCCACAAGACGCAGTTTGTTATCGTTTATGTAGTTGTTCAGCGCCTCAGAAACCTGCTTGTTGATTTCCTCAAAAGCAATTCCGGATTCATACTGCTTGCGCACCATGCTGAGCGGCACTTTTCCTTTTCTGAAACCTGGAACCTGTGCATTTTTAGCATAGTTGATCAGTTGTTTTTCAACCTTATCCTTGTAATCTGATTTATCTAAAGTAACTGTAAGTAACGCACTTACTTCATCATGATTGGTCGCTGTAACGTTCATTGTTATGTATTGAAAATTTAGTTTGCAAAAATAGCAATTTTTATTAAATTAAAATGTTTAAAAGCCACAAATTAAAGCAATGGAACCGAACAAATGGTGCTTTGCCGCAATGTATTGCAAAGTTTTACCTAATTAAAACCAATGCTCGCATTCACGTCCGCCTCGCCGCCGGTGGTTTTCCCCTGCTGATCGTCTGCTGAGGGATAATTTTCCTCGATGCTCGCCGGCTGATGGATAAGTTTGATGTTCACGGTTCCGTGTCCGGCTGATGTCACTGTCCATTCAGTCTTTAGACCAACTTTTTTCCCGTCGGTTCTCACCGTATCATCATTTGACCTTTTTACTTTCACGGCAGCACCGGAAAACGCAAAAGTGATGTAATGTTCGTCCTTTTCATCAATGATATCATCATTCACGCTGTGGTAATGGTCATCGTGTTTCACCTCAAAATCAAGATCCACGAGATAGGTTTTTCCCAGTTCAAGATTTAGATTTTTATCGGCTTTCCCGCTGATATAGCTGATTATCTGTTCATCCGCCAGGTTCTCTTTATTGATAAGTTTCACGGTAAGTTTTTCGATTTCATTGTGCTCGTGAATATCTTCCGGAATCTCATTATTCCGGCATGAAAAGAGCATAAGAACGGTGATTAAAGCGAATATGGTTTTGAATGGATTTTTCATTTTTAAATATTTTGTTGTTTTAAGTCTAAAATTTGAATTGGATTGTAGCCACAAAGTTCCGGCCCGACTCAGGCATAAAAAACCGCAGGCGGTTCAGGTACTCGCGGTACTCGGCATTGAAAATATTATTTATCCTGAAATTGAAATTGATGTTTTTGAATAAATCAACACCCAGAGCCGCATTAAAAACCGTGTACGAAGGTGGCGGCGTGCTGTAATCTACTTCTTTCGTCACCACATTTCCATTTTCGATGAATGTCACATTGATATTTCGCACAGGGAATCGTTTTTGCCGGAAAACACTTTCGTTTTCAAGCCTTAGATAAAATCCGGATTTACCTTTGAAATTATACTCAATTGAATTTCGCCAGTTTGCGGGCATCATCAAAATCAATGGCTCATTTGTCGAAAGATTCTCGCCACGCAGAGCGCTGAATGAAGAAATCAATTTTAACTGATCTGAAAAAGAAAGCTGCGCGTCTGCATCAATCCCAAAAATCCTTGCTTTCACCTGCTGAAAAGTCCAAACGCTGAACGCTCCACCACGGTTGGAATCCTGAAAACCCGTCGGAACCTGATTAATAAACGAGTCGGAGTACATCAGATACGGATTTGCCTCCAAAGTGAAGCCGCCCAGCACATCAGCTTTCCAAAGTGCCGAAAGATTAAGGCTGTAGATTTCTTCATTTTTAATGCGTAAATCCCCTTTTTCGATAATGGCTGCGGAATGGTGAAGCCCATCGGCAAAAAGTTCGGCCGCATTCGGGGCACGCTCTGTTCGGGAAAGATTAAATTTAATGTCCAGATTGTTTACTGGCTTATAATTCAGTCCAAGATTTGCAGAAAAATTGTGATAATCAAGGACGGGTCTCGCCAGAACGCGGCTGTCATTCTCACTTATAAAAAACTTCGCAAACAGCGCGGCATACTTTTCATCCCATTCAGATCCGTCATAATATTTATAGGAATCGAATCTGCTGAAATCGTAACGCGCGCCGGCTTCCGTGCTGAGTTTTGGGTTCAATCTGTATTTAAAGACAGAAAAAACACCCGCGTCATAACGGTAATAATCCGGTATCAAGCGCCTCGCTTTCGTAGCCGGATCCGGGAAATTATCCTGAATTGAACCGGAAACTCCACTTTCCAAAGACCAGTTTGCACGCTCCAGTAGATGATTTAAAGTTGCGCTTTGTGTAATAAGACGCATATCCATCGAGGGAAGTTCATTCAGTTCGCCGCGCCTTACGTCAAATTCTTTCCGATCGTTGAGCTGAAAACTATACTGAAAAGACAGCTTGCCGATCTCCGAGAACCTTTTGTACGCGGCAATCTTAGCAATATGATGACGCACATCCTGACGCGGGTTCAGGATATCGTAACTGAAATTATCCAGATAAAAAGGCTGCCCAAAATTTGTGGCTAAATAATAATCTTCAGCACCACCCAAATGCGCACCCCTAAAAATCCCGAAATTCTGCTGAATACCGCTGTAGGACACATTGAAACCTTCCGCAAAAGCCTGTCTACCCGCTGAAAAATTAAATGAACTCACCTCCGCGCCAGTATTCTGCAAAGTGTGCCCCGGAACGTACTGGTCACCGAGCTTTTTATACGCGCCACCGGCTTTTACAAACCACTGGTTATCCCAGGTTTTGGCAGCGTCTGCCCCAACTTCGCCACCGCGACCGTTCGATATGCTCGAAAATTTCACGCTTCCCTGCACGGTATCTTTGCGGGCGATAACCGCCGGTTCCAGGACCACTACGCCACCTACACTTTCGTTGCCATATTTCAGTGCTGCTACACCTTTTACAACATCAATATGTTCAAACTGATTGATATCCACATTCGGGGCGTGCTCCACGCCCCATTCCTGCTCGGCCATCTTCACACCGTTATTTATAATTGAAACGCGGGTTCCGTACAATCCGTGAATGACCGGTTTCGAGATATTATTGCCGGTTTTAAGCGCCGTCACACCGGAAATACTGCTAAGCAAATTCCCCAGATTTTCAGTCGAATTCCTCGAAATATCTTGCTGTGAAAGGGTTTGGATCACAACCGAACCCATCTTCCGATGATTTCCATGTAAGGTCACAGCTTCGATGTCACCCGTGTGATGTTCGAGATGAATTATCAGATCGAAATCTTTAGTAACATCCAAAACCTGGGAAAAAGGAGCACATTCCGGATGAGAAACTGTGAGTAGATGCGTACCCGCCGGTATATTTTTAAAAGTAAATCTACCTTTAGCATCTGAAACTGAAGCGCGTGTTCCCAACTGGATTTTAGCCTGTTTTAGAACCGTTTTATCGTGAAAATCGCGAACCGTCCCGGTTACCGAAAAGCTTTGCTGCGCGCCAACGCATGTAATTCCCAGGAGGAAAAACACCATTTTAAATATAAATTTCATTAAAAAAGTAATTGTAAACAGAAACCGCTCCTTTAGACAAAAGAGTGAATGATTTCCGTGCGGTTTGACATTAATTTAAATAAGCTTTAAACAATGTCAGTAGGCGGTCCGCGCAGGTAGCGGCAGATATGATTAAAATCAGCCTCAATATCATCATACCTGAAAATTTGGGCTGGATTAAATTCAAATTTTTGAAGTTCGAAAGAGAAAGTTTCGGGAATAAAAGTATGTCCGCTGTGCAAAAAGTGACACGATAAACACCCGGAATTTTCAGAAGCAAAAATGTGACCCGAAATATTTTTTTCGCTTGAATCCCCTTCCTGATAGCGCGGAAACGAATCTGTGTGGTGATGAAAACTTTGAGAAGCAAGGGCAACGAAGAGGTAAACTCCTAAAAACAGAGTTGACAAACCCATCTTTATTTTCCTGGCCCTAAACATAGCGCGAAGATAATAATTTTTTCGGAGAAAATCCGCGAGCGGGGCGGCAGGACTCTGCGCTTACAGACCAATCTTAACGGATCAAAACCTTCGGAATCTGAAGTAGATTTCGTAAATTTGTGCTGAAAATTTTTCTGTATGATTGAAAGTGCTGTAAAGAAAATTGCCGTTTTCACCTCAGGAGGTGACGCACCCGGAATGAACGCTGCACTGCGTGCTGTGGTACGTACGGCGAACCATTATAATCTGGAATGTTACGGCGTTCGTGAAGGCTACAATGGTCTCATCAATAACGATTTTACCCGCATGGGTCCGCGGTCGGTGAAAAACATCATTACCGAAGGCGGTACGATCTTAAAATCAGCGCGATCGCTAGAGTTTAAAACCAAGGAAGGCCGCCAGGCTGCTTACGAAAACTGTAAGAAACTCGGTATCGATGCACTAGTATGCATCGGTGGTGACGGTACTTTCCGCGGGGCCAACATTTTTAATGAAGAGTTCGGAACTAAAGTCATCGGCGTTCCCGGCACCATTGACAACGACATTTTCGGCACAGACAATACGATCGGGTACGATACGGCACTGAACACCGCCATGGAAGCCATCGATAAAATTCGGGATACAGCCACTTCACACAACCGCGTATTTTTTGTGGAAGTGATGGGCCGTGATGCAGGATTTATCGCACTGAACAGTGGTCTGGCTACAGGTGCGATAGACATCCTTATTCCAGAGCAAAAAGACAGCATTGAAGACCTTTTCAGAACATTTGAAAGAGCAGAAAAGGCAGGAAAAGCTTCGAGTATCGTGGTTGTGGCAGAAGGTGAAAAGCTGGGCAGCATTTACGATTTGGCAAAAGCTACAAAAGCCGGCTTCCCGGATTATGATATTCGCGTGGCGGTACTTGGACACATCCAGCGCGGTGGTTCGCCAAGCTGTGCGGACAGAGTCTTGGCAAGTCAGCTGGGTTATGCAGCTGTGGTTGGATTGATGGAAGGCCGGACAAATGTAATGGCCGGATTAAAATCTAATCAAATCGTGTATACGCCAATTGAAGAAGCCATCAAAAAGCATAACGAGATTGACCCGGGACTGCTGAAGATCTCAGAGATCCTTGCTATTTAATTTTTCTTCAAATTCTTTTTAATCATTAATAAATAAAATAATATGTCAACAATCAAAGTAGGAATCAACGGATTTGGTAGAATTGGCCGTTTGGTTTTCAGAGCCATGACCGAGAGAGAAAACATCGAGGTGGTGGGAATCAACGACCTTATCGATGCTAAATATATGGCGTACATGCTGAAATATGATTCAGTTCACGGCCAGTTTACAGGCGAAGTTTCCGTAGAAGGTAATGACCTCATCGTAAACGGAAAGAAAATTCGCGTAACCGCTGAGAAAGACCCGAACAATCTGAAATGGAACGAAGTGGGCGCAGAATACATCGTAGAGTCTACCGGTTTGTTTCTCAGCAAAGAAGCTGCGCAGGCACACATCAACGCAGGTGCTAAAAAAGTGATTCTTTCTGCTCCGTCAAAGGATGATACACCGATGTTCGTAATGGGTGTTAACCACAAAGATTTGACCGACGATATCAAAATTTTCTCAAACGCGTCCTGTACCACGAACTGTCTGGCACCGTTAGCAAAGGTTGTTCACGATAATTTCGGGATTGTAGAAGGTCTTATGACAACTGTTCATGCAACTACTGCAACGCAGAAAACTGTTGACGGTCCATCAATGAAAGACTGGAGAGGCGGACGTTCGGCTTTGAACAACATCATCCCTTCTTCTACAGGTGCAGCAAAAGCGGTAGGGAAAGTAATTCCTGCGCTTAACGGTAAACTTACAGGGATGTCTTTCCGCGTTCCTACCGCAGATGTTTCTGTTGTTGACCTTACAGTAAGACTTGAAAAACCAACTTCATACGAAGAAATCTGCGCAGCAATGAAAGCAGCTTCTGAAGGCGAACTGAAAGGAATCTTAGGCTATACAGAAGACGCAGTGGTATCTCAGGACTTCGTAGGTGAGAAGAGAACTTCAGTTTTCGATAAAGACGCAGGGATCATGCTTTCACCAACTTTCGTGAAACTCGTTTCATGGTATGATAACGAAATGGGCTACTCAAACAAGTTAGCTGACCTTTTGGTTCACTCAGCCAGTCTCTAAAAAAAACATTTTTCGCTGAAACATGACAAAACCTTCCGGATTCTGGAAGGTTTTTTCATCATTGTGTGTTTTATGGGATAAAGCTCCCATGGTTATTAGTTGGACAAAGATGGTAATAAATTCTTAGCAATCATATCCCCCTTTTGTGGTATTTTTAACATTAAAATTCCTACTTTTAAACCAAATAGTTATCGAATGGCTAAAAATAACATAAGTGCCGATGTTCATGTACTTACGAAAGTCTGGAAAAGTGAACCCGAACTTTTTGATCTGGATGTGCCTGTTGCCCAGACTGAACCTCCTCTGGAAAGTGTTTTTGCCAATTATTTCTCGCTCGGGCCTTACTATTATTATGTGCTAAGCCTGCCCGGCAGTACGCTCTCTTACCATCATAAAAACATTCTTGATATGCATGGATTAGATGAGTTGCCGCAGACGCTTTCAGAAATCATTGACCTGATTCATCCCGATGATCTACAGTTTGTGGTGGAAGCAGAAAAGATGTCGTACCAGAAAGTGCGGGAAATCGGACTTTCACATGTGCTGAATTTAAAGACCAGCTATTGTTTCCGAATGCGGACAGGAAAAGATACATATGAATTATTCCACCACCAGGCGATCCACACCTTGCAGTCTGATGACGGCAGCATTTTGCAGGCAGTGAATATCCATACAAACATTCAGCACATTACCGGTAAGAATCCGTATACAGTCTTGATTACCGGCGTTGGCGGCCGCACAGATTTTCACCAGCTACAGTATAAAGCGATCCAACATGAATCCGCGCCCGATTATTGTAAACTTACGGCCCGTGAAACTGAGATTCTGCTTCATATCGCTCATGGGCACTCGGCTGTTGAAATCGCGAAAAAGCTTCATATTTCCGAGCATACCGTAAAAAGTCACCGCAAAAACATCATTGACAAGATGCAGGTACGCAACTCGCGTGATCTGATTCGCAAAGCGGTTGAGTTGGCAATCATTTAATTGAAATCTAAAATATCGAATAAAAAAAACCGGCTTAGAAAATTCTAAACCGGTTTTTTTAAGTAATTAAAGAAATCTACTTCACAATCATTTTGGCAACCGCAGTTCCCTGATCTGATTTTAATTGAATTAAATATAAACCAGTTTTCAGACCGGACACCGAAATATTCTCAATGCCATTTGTTTTGCTAAGCTTAGCGGTCTTTACAAGTGATCCGGAGAGATCATAAATATAAACCGCACCGTTTTTCGCATTTGTATAGTTCAATACTGCATTTCCGTTGCTCACAGGGTTTTGAGCAAGGCGCAGCGAAACCGTGTTTTTGTTTGAAGCACTTTCATCTGTAGCAAGGCCGGATGCGTTCCCGAAAATCCTGAATCCGCCCGGTTCTATGGTGATTGGCGCGGCCGTGTCTGTCACACCAAAAGACGTTTCATCCATCAGATTCACCCAGTTGCCCGCGTATGGGAAGTTCGGAACAATATTTTGAGCAGTGAGTGTAAAGTTTGCAAGAATCACCACATTCTTCAGTGAAGACGAAGGCAAATTGTTGTCGTAAATATAAATTCTCGGCATCAGATTGCCCGATTCTACATTGAAAGTTTTGGTATTGAAAACGGCATTTGTCAACCGCAGTTCCAATATTTTAGCCCACGTATCATACACAGATTTTCTCGCCGCGTCAGAGTCGTATCCAAGACCAAAAGCAGTAGGTTTCGGACTGAGTTTACAGTCGCCCGGCAACGCATCACCTTCTGTATTTACAGTCACGCCGTCTTCACACGTGTAGATACTCTTATCAAAACCAAGTTCTGCAAACTGCCAGATCATCTTAGGTCCCGGAACGGTGAGAAATACCGCTCCGTAAGCCTTTTGACGCTGCAGCGCGTTAGCAAGTGTGCGCGTGCTGTATTCCGGACTAGTTGCACCGAAAGTGATGTTTTTGTACATCAGTCTTTCTTCATCATGACTTTCTCCGTAGCTCATTGCGCGGCGCTCTGCAAAACCGTGCGCCTCATAATCTACCCGACTGAAGTTACTGTTGGCGGCAAAGCCCATCGTGTTTTGGTTGTACGGATTGGTCTGCTTGTCCCACATCATTATTCCTTTGCCTTCACTCACGCGGTAGTTGGCCCACTGCGCTTCCTCAGAATCGGTTCCAAGGTGCTCGAAAATGATATATGACGAAGGATCATAAGACCATTGGTTGTCTGCATACGCGCGAAGGATGTTCACACGATCCTGCTGATATTGGTTTGTACAGGCATCATCACCGGCAGTACAGTTTTGTGTAAATCCTTTGGTAAGGTCCCAACGGAAACCATCGATCTTGTATTCTTTGATCCACTGTTCCAAAACGCGCTGTACGTAATATTTGGTTTCCGGTTTTGAGTGATTGAAATCATTAAAGACACTGTAAGAATGTCTCGCAATCTGATTGAAATAAGGATTATCTGCCGCCGGATCTCCGAATCCGTCACCATCAGGATCGACCATCCACATTCTTTCAAGAGGATTTCGGCCGGTAGCATGGTTGAAAGCTACATCCAGGATAACCGCAATCCCGTTTTGGTGACATAAGTCTATGAATTCTTTGAACTTCTCGGGCGTTCCGTACGCTTTGTCAAGTGCATAATGGAAAGCGGTGTTGTATCCCCAGGAATTATTTCCGTCAAATTCCATCACAGGCATCAACTCAATCGCATTGATTTTCAAAGATTTTAAATATGAAATTTTGTCAATAAGAGACTGCCAGGTTTTTTCAGGCGTAAAATCTCTTACGAGCAATTCATAAACAATAAAATTTTCTTTCGCCGGTTTAACAAAGTTGTTTACTGTCCACGGATAGGCAGGTTTTGCAGTTTGGATCACCGAAACTTCAAAATCCTGACCTGCCGGATATTGCGGAAGATCAGGATAAACCGTTGCATTCTGGTTGATATAAGGATCATCATACGGTGATAAAACCAAGGGCGAATAAGGATCCGCAACTTTTATTCCGTCTGCCGTTCTGTACTGGAAGGTATAGATCTGCTGTGGCGTGAGGCCGGTAATCTCAATCCAGTAAAGATTAGAATTTGTGGTATCTCGCTTCATTAAATAATTTCCGCTTACCGTCCAGTTATTGAAACTGCCAATCACGTGAACATACGCTTTGCCGGGCGCATACAGCGCGAGGCCAACTTTGGTAGCGTCAGCCGGATCGTAGTTGATGCCCTGTCTCATATAGGCCGGAATGGGTGCCGAATCTACAGGTAACGCAAGCGAAACCGTGAAAGACTTCGTGACACTGGAACCATCTCCCGGACTTGTCGCAGTAACCTCTATCGTGGCATCCTGCGTCACCGTGTACGCATAATTTAAAGCTGTAGAAGCGCTCGAACTCGCGTAAACCGTGGTTCCATTGGCTTTAATAGTGTAATTCGCGGCAAGTGAAGATGTGCCGGTAATGTTGATCACAGAACCTATATTTACCACATTGGTGCTTCCGGGCAGCGGATTGGTAAGGTTAAACTGGAACTTACCTACATTAAGCACAATGTCCTGCGACTGCACAGAGCCGTTCACTGTTTTTACCAGAAATCCAATTTTTGAAAGCGGTTTCGGACGGTTTCCGTAGAAGGATTTCACGGTGTTCATCGTAAACGTATAAGTGCCGGTGCTTCCGGAACTTGACACATACGTTAGCTTATTTGCAGGGTTTGAGGCCGTCCAGGTCCCGTTTGTAGGACTGTCAGCCTGAACATTATCTGAATCATAAGACCATGCCCAGAGGTAAAGTGCATGCGAAGACAAAACGCCAAAAGCTGTCTCATTCACAGTAAAAGTAACCGTAACAGATTCTGTTTCGTTAAATGTCGGCGGGTTCACCGAATAGGAAACCACCTGCTGCGCTATCGCAAAATAGGGCACTAGCAGCGCTAAAAGCAGCGTATAAAAATATTTCATATAAAATTTATTTAAGCAGTAAAAATACTAAATCTTAAATAGATTCGCCACTGCGTCTGAATACTTTGTAAGCATAATTCAGTGCCGGGAAATATCTTTAAAAAAGAAAAAGAGCCAGCTGAAAAGGAGGAGAAATTTTAGTTTTTTATGGAGTAATCATTAAGCAGCTTTCTGCTCTCTGAGATCTTTACCGGATTTTCGAGCGAGATGTTGCGGCCGGCTAAAAGTTCGGTGAGCAAAGTGCGCATCTGTTCGGCGGCGATGTTCGGGAGATTTGACTTTTGGGCCGCTTCAATGACCTGTCTCTTACCATTCTGCTGAATTTTCGCAAGGTCTTCTTTACTGAAAAGGTTGAAGAATTGTTCTTCGATGTTATAATATTTGTAATCAGTCTCGGTGGAAAGTATTTCAGGAGCCGGAAATTCAAGCAGGCGGACGCGACGGTTTTCTTCGTCGAGCTCCCATTTCAGCTTATCGAAATCATAGCCAACCAAAACTTTTGCCTGAACAATGACCAGCGCTTTCTTTTTAGACGGAAAAAATTTAAGCAGTTTCGTGGTTTCCTCGTAGTTATAAATTTCATTGAAATGTCCTTCTGCAGAAACTATTTTGAAGACTTTGCGCATGCTTTCAGCAATAGTGTGCGAACTTTCAGTTATCACGGCGGCCGAAGCACTATTTCTCGTAGCCAAATAAGCAATGCCGCCGCCCAGCGCAAGGCCGATGATCAGCATCAAAAGTGTGGTGAGCGAACTGGTGGATGAACTTTGAGCCATCTGATAAAATAAAAATACCAGAAACACGAATAAGACCGCCGTTACAGAAATGATCGTGAGCTTTAATTTGTTGATTTTCATGGCTGATTGATTGGCCTCAAGTTGCCGCACCCGATTTCTAAGCAAAATAAGTGCAAAAGATTCCGCCAAGGCGATCTATTTACCGCCTGAAAACTTCGGAGGAAGGATGAGTTCCTCCAATTTACCTTTCACTTCGAGCTTTTTATAGTAGAAATTGCGCGCCATGGTTTTCAGCATCATATCTTTATCTACCAGGTTCCAAAAGTTTTCAGTATGCACAAGCCCGGGTTTTCTTACCTCGTGAAAAATCGTTTGCCAGTTGTCAGGATTATGATCAAATTCTACAATGCCGCAGTGTGGCGGTATTTCCTCAGGTTTTATCATACCCATTGGCAGTAAAAAACTGAATTTGTTGCAGATGTAATCGCCGCAGGAAATTTTGTCGTGTTTGAGGAATTTCTCGGCCGTTTTTGCATTTTGATATTTCTTTTTAAAGTCGTTTTTGAAGTCGCTACGCGAAAGCTTTATCTCAAACTCGTGACTGAAACCTTCAGCATCCACCACAAGGATGTCCGCTTCCCAGTCTGAATGGAAATGATTGGTGAGGACCAGATCTTTCTCAAAATCGCAGAATCGGGAAATGAAATTATAGGTAAGTTCTTCTACTTTAATCATTTAAATAAAACACTTTAAGAAACCAAAAGACTGCAGCCGCGGATATCGGAATGGTCAATCCTGCCCAAGATCTGGAATTTGTCACTGCGAATAACAGAAGCAGATGAAGCAATCTCACAATCGTTTACGATTTTGCCCAAATCCTGCGTCGCAATGAAACTGCACGAATGCTTATTGGCCAGATCGATAATATTCACCGCGCCGGTTCGCCCGGCTTCAATGTAAGAAAACGGATCTTCAGTATTGCGGATCAGCACGCGCATCCAGGGCGGACATTCATAAATATTCTGGCCTAATGAATATGCCTGCGAAAGCAATTCGGTCATCGAATATTCTGAATAAATCTGCTCTGTTCCGAAGCCTTGCTGCACAGTTTTAAGCAACTGATCCTTAGTCATTTCTTCCTTGCGGCCTTTCATTCCGCCAGTTTCTATCACAGTGAGATTTGATGAAGAGTTTAGTTGCAGCTGATTCTCGTTTAAATAATCAAGAAAATCCAGCAGTGCAAACGAAACTCCGAAAAGAAGCACCTTTTTGTCCCGTAAAGTTTGTAGCAAGCTAAAAAGTTCGCGGTGATTATACAGGAAATAACCGTTTTCAGGCTTAGCTGATTGCTTCATCAGAAAATTGACCATGTAAATTAAAGAAGAATGCGGATTTTCGGAATAATTCGGCAGAAGACCCAGGAAAATATAGTCTTCAGGTTTCCCGATGAATTGCGCGAAACTTTTGTAAATACTTTGTTCGTAAAGCTTAAAATCAGCGATAAAATGCCGCGAACGCGTCATTTGCGTGGTTCCGGAGCTCTGAAAATAGCGGTCTGCAGTGCTATTTTGGTCTAAAACCATGTGATTCTTAAACATCTCAATGGGCAGAAACGGAATCTTTTCCACCGCATTAATTTCCGCCGGATTAATGTTCAGATAAGCTACAAACTTTCTGTAAACCTCCACATTTTCGTTTTGATAGCGAAAGGTTTCGAGACAACTTTGCTGAAAGTCTGATTCGGTTTGTATGTTAAAAATATCTTGCATCTCTTTTTACCACTAAGTTCACAATGATTTTAACTAAGTACACAATGAACTATATATTTCCGTTGATCACCCGTTTTATTCCGTTTTTAAACAACAACGTGTTAAAATTAATTAGCAAACCTACTTTGCAATGGCATTAGGCCTACTCTGTATCCTACATCCAACTTTACTTCCTCCTAAATGAGCGGCATTGGTTTCTGATTTTCAATAAAAAGTCCAGATTTAAGAAGCTCGAAATAGAGGCATTCTTCATACGCTGATTCCAGGAGTCCGGGACCTAAAATCCTGTGTACTTTTATACCTGCATCAAATATTACGCGCGAAATCTCATTTTCATTCATAACCGATCATTGTGGCCTTGGTGTAAATCCTTTTTACCATGGTGGTTATTATCGAAAGTATTCAAAAGAAAATCGATGCCATCAAAAACCCCAAAAGTAAAATAGGAAATCCAGTCGCCTAAGTTGATGTATTTTGCATTGTTTTCATTTACTTTTAAGTCCAAAACCATAGGGAGATGCCGGTGGCCGTACACGAAGTAGTCAATGTTTTCATTTCTCAACTTCTCCTTTGAATAGATAATCAAAAATTCCTTGTCTTCACCCAAAAATTCTTTGTCTTCCTCGCCCGAAATCATTTTGTTTTTGGTAGAGAAATAGATCGCGACTTTCATCGCAATGTCGGGATGCAACCAGCGGAAAGCCCATTGTGCCAAAGGATTCGTGAAAAGTTTCTTCATTCTTTTGTAGCCTTTATCACCGGGTCCCAAACCGTCGCCGTGCGCCAAAAGAAACTTCCTGCCATTGATTTCGAAATATTGCTTTTCAAAAAAAACTTTGCAGCCAATCTCGTCTTCAAAATAGGTTTTCATCCACAGATCGTGGTTGCCAACAAACATAAAAAGTTCGATTCCGGCATCTTTAAGCTCCGCAAGTTTACCTAAAACACGCACGTAACCTTTGGGAATTACATGGTTCCATTCATGCCAGAAATCGAAAAGGTCGCCCATTAGGAAAAGGACTTGCGCATCGTCTTTTATCTGGTCGAGCCAGCGGATAAATTTCTCCTCGCGAAATTTGCTCGCCTTTGCATCGGGCGCGCCAAAGTGCTGATCGGAAGCGAAATAGATTTTTTTTCCGGGCTGTAAATCAATCTTCATGCGGCTGCTGTCTTATCTGAAACCTACCTGATCTTCGGCAAACCATTCACCGTAGCTGTTTTCTGTTTCGTGTAGTTTTAAGTAAGCCAAACTCACGTCACCCGTAAGGCGTTTTTTAATTTTTTCGGCGATATCATAAAGCATGTTTTCGCATGTCGGCTGATAATCACAGAAAATCACTTTATGGCCTTTCGTTTCCAGATCTGAACCTAAATCTTTATGTGGCGAAGCTCCATTTACCAAAACCGCATGATCCCAGACATCGATGATTTCAGATTTTACAATCTTTTTGATATCGCCAAAATCTACTACCATACCGTTTTTTGGATGGTCCAGATCATCGATTGGCGTCCCCTTCACCGTTACGAAAAGTTTGTAGGAATGTCCGTGCATATTTTTGCACTTGCCATCGTAATTATAAAGTACGTGCGCGGTTTCGAAAGTAAAAATTTTCGTGATTCTGATCATTTTGCAAAGATAAGATTTTGAGGTGATAATGTGATGAACCCGGATTTGCTGTCCGCCCAAGCAAATATTAAAAAAATCCTCCCAAAAATTTGAGAGGATCATCGTGATATTTACAAACTAAAACCCATTTTAATGGAACTGCGCAGCTTCCGTTGAATTTTTCATCGCCACCACGGACGAATTTCCGGCTGTAATCACTGTTTGCAGCGCATCAAAATAGGAAGTTCCCACAAAATTTTGGTGTTTTACTGCACGGAAACCTTCTTTCTGTAATGCAAATTCTCTTTCCTGAAGCTCGCTGTAGCCGGCCATTCCACGTTTTTTGTATGCCAAAGCGAGTTCGAACATCGAAGTATTTAATGCATGGAAGCCGGCTAACGTAATGAACTGGAATTTATAACCCATTTTAGCAAGCTCCTCGCGGAAGGTTTCCATTTCAGCAACTGAAAGTTTCGCAGCCCAATTGAAAGACGGTGAGCAGTTGTAAGCCAACATTTTTCCGGGGAATTTCGCGTGAATTCCTTCTGCAAATCTTCTTGCATACTCCAAATCGGGATTTGAAGTTTCCATCCAGATCAGATCGGCATAAGGCGCGTAAGAAAGACCTCTGTCGATGCCCTGCTCTACTCCGTTTTTCACTTCAAAAAAACCTTCGGTCGTTCTGTTTCCGGTAACGAACTTCTGGTCTCGCCCGTCAATATCAGAAGTCAGCAGATCGGCCGCATCAGCATCCGTACGGGCAACAATAACGGCTGGAACTCCGCAAACATCGGCCGCAAGGCGCGCTGCAATAAGCTTGTTAATCGCTTCCTGGGTCGGAACAAGAACTTTTCCGCCTAAATGTCCGCACTTTTTCGCTGAAGAAAGTTGGTCTTCAAAGTGAACGCCCGCTGCACCGGCTTCAATCATCTGCTTCATCAGTTCGTAGGCATTTAGATTTCCGCCGAAACCCGCTTCAGCATCGGCAACAATCGGTACCAAATATTCCTTTCTGTCCTCTTCTGCCACACCATTTACAGACTGAATCTGATCGGCTCTCAGCAACGCATTATTAATTCTTTTCACTACACTTGGGACGGAATTCGCAGGATAAAGACTCTGGTCAGGATACATTTCTCCGGAAAGGTTCGCGTCTGCGGCTACCTGCCAACCGGAAAGATAAATGGCTTCCAAACCGGCATCCACTTCCTGTACGGCCTGATTTCCTGTAAGTGCGCCCAATCCGGCCACAAAATCCTGAGTGTTGAGTTTTTCCCATAATTTTTCAGACATCAATTTTGCAATGGTGTAATCGAGTTGGTAAGAACCTCTCAGTTTCAATACTTCTTCTGCGGAATATGGTCTTTCTACACCTTTCCATCTTGGGTTTTCGAGCCAGTCCTGTTCAAGCTGGCGAATTTGTTCCTGGTTTTTCATAATATTTTGGATTTGGTTTTTTAATGAAATATTTAAATGAATTGATAGGCTTTCAACGTCAGGAATTCTTCGAAGTGGTCGTTAAGTACCAGATCATCAAAAATTTCTGTCGCTAACTCGAATTTTCCGTTATTAAATCGTTCGTCACTCACATAGCTTTTGATTTTTTCAAGCTCTTCTTCCTGCCAGGCCAAAACCATTGCAGGCAATAAGGTTCTTCCGTCTTCTAATTTGGCCCCGTTTTTAAGCCATTGCCAAACCTGCGTGCGCGAAATTTCTGCGGTAGCAGCATCTTCCATTAAATTGTAAAGCGCCGCTGCACCCACACCCATCAGCCAGGATTCGATGTACAGGATTCCGACATTGATATTTTTTCTTACGCCATTTTCAGTGATTGTCCCTTTTGGAATTTCGAGTAAATCACCTTCTGAAATCTGATATTCTTCGAATTTTTTGTGAATCTGGTTTTTTTCAGGCATCAGGTCATCGAAGATTTTCTTCGCAACAGGAACCAATCCCGGATGTGCAACCCAAGTTCCGTCGTGTCCGTTTTTTACCTCTCGTTCCTTATCTGCACGCACTTTTGCATAGGCTATTTCATTCTTCTCTTCGTTATTTTTCACAGGAATCTGCGCCGCCATTCCACCCATCGCGTGCACATTTCTTTTGTGGCAAACCTGAATCACGCGTTTTGAATAGGCACTCATAAAAGGTGAAGTCATGGTCACCTGGTCTCTGTCCGGCACGAGAAATTCGGGTCTGTTCCTGAACTTTTTGATATAGGAAAAAATATAATCCCATCTTCCGCAGTTCAGTCCGGAACTGTGCTCTTTCAATTCATACAGAATCTCATCGAGCTGAAAGGCCGCCGTAATGGTTTCAATTAAAACAGTTGCTTTGATAGTACCCTGCGGAATTTGCAGAGAATCCTGAGAAAATTTAAAAACGTCATTCCACCAGCGGGCTTCCTTGTAATGTTCGAGTTTTGGAAGATAAAAATATGGTCCGCTACCATTTTGGATCAGTTTTTTTGCATTTCTGAAAAAGTAGATTCCAAAATCAATTAAAGAACCCGAAGCTTTTTCTCCGTCTATCTCGATATTTTTTTCTTCCAAATGGAGACCTCTGGGACGAATAAGCAGAACTGCAGTCTGGTCAGTGAGTTGATAGGTTTTCCCGTTTTCATTTTTAAAACTGATGGTGTGGTTTACAGCATCGGATAGATTGATTTGTCCTTCCATGCAGTTTTCCCAGGTCGGCGAATTGCTGTCCTCAAAATCTGCCATGAAGGTGGAAGCGCCCGAATTAAGGGCATTAATAATCATTTTGCGTGCCACCGGACCGGTAATTTCCACTCTTCTGTCGAGCAAATCCTCAGGCAGTACACCGCAAACCCAATTGCTTTCCCTGATTTCTTTCGTTTCAGGCAGGAAAATGGGCAGGTTTCCCTTATCGAACTCGTTTTGTTGCGCTTTTCTTGTCTGAATCAGTTCCAGTCGTTTAGCATTGAACCGTACGTGAAGTTCGGTCAGAAAATCAATCATATCTGCAGAGAAAATCTCGTGGTAAGGTCTGGTTGCCAAGACCTTAAATTTCGTCGCCGTTTCCATTTCATTAAATTTTTGAGATTGTGATACATCAAAACTATAAAAATATTTTCACTTCCAGCGAACGTTCGCTAACTTTTAAAAATAATAATTATGCGAAAAACAGTTCTTTTTAATTTAACTTTGTGTCCATCGGACTTCCGGGATTATCTGGAAGTATTAAAAATTTAAAACCGACTTATGACGCACGACGGCGAATTCATCAAAACCGTATTCGGACTGAAAATGAAACAGTTCCGCCAGAAAAGAAACATTTCGCTGCAGGAACTTTCAAATCAAACCGGATTGTCAAAATCATATCTTAATGAGATTGAAAACGGCAAAAAATACCCGAAACACGACAAAATCGGTCAGCTCGCCACAGCATTACACTGCACTTACAATGATTTAGTATCCACGAAACTCGACAAAAGTCTCTCGCCGATTGTTGAAATTATTCAGTCGGATTTTTTTAAGGAAATTCCGCTGGATCTTTTTGGGATTAATAAAAACAACCTCATCAGCCTTATAAGTGACGCTCCAAAAAAAGTGACAGCATTCATCACCACGCTGATAGAAATTTCAAAAAATTACAATCTGAGTAAGGAACGGTTCTACTTTGCCGTGCTTAGGAGTTTTCAGGAGCTCTACGATAATTTTTTTCCGGAAATCGAGGAAAAGGCAAGCGCTTATTCCATTCAAAATCAGATTCCTCATAAACCTAATTCTGTTACATTAGAGAAAATTCTGCGTGAAGAATTTAATTACGAGATCAGAACTATGGATTTCGAAAAATATGGCGCCACCGGAAAACTTCGGTCACTTTTTATCCCGGAAAAGAAGCTGCTTCTACTGAATGAACTTCTCGATGAAGACCAGAAAACCTTCATTTTTGCAAAGGAAATAGGTTTCAATGTCCTGAATCTGCGCATCAGACCGAACACGTATTCCTGGCTTGATTTCACCAGTTTCGAGGAGTTGCTCAGCAATTATTACGCATCCTATTTCGCCGGTTGCCTGCTGATTCACAAGGGAATTTTGACCGAAAAAATATCGGCGTTTTTTAGTTCAAATGAGTGGGAGCCACAGAATTTTGAGAATCTCATCGAAGAATTTACCAATTCACCGGAAACGTTTTACTATCGCCTGACCAACATTTTGCCGCAGGAATTCGGCATCAAGGACCTTTTTTATCTGTGTTTTACGAAGAAGAAATTTTCAGACAACCTTGAGATTTTAAAGGAACTTCATCTGAACCGCCAACAGGCACCGCACGCCAACGCCACCAACGAACATTATTGCAGAAGATGGATTGCCGTGAAAAACCTGATGAATCTGCAGGAAAACGAAACGTTAACCGCAGCCCAGATTTCTCATTACAAAGACAGTGGTCTAACCTATCTTGTGATATCTACCTCGCAAAAAAATCCGTTCTCAGACGGAACTAACAGGAGTTATTGCCTCGGCATCCTGCTGAATTCAAACTCTTTAAAGAAAATAAATTTCGCTAAAAGTGACCAAATAAGAACTGTGAATGTAGGCGTAACCTGCGAATTTTGCAGTATCCCAAACTGCGAAGTGAGGCAGGCGCCAGCGCTGCGTCTGGAAAAAGAACTTTTGAATGAAAATATGAAGAAAGCCATTCAGATGATCAAAAAAGAGATGTGACACGCGCATAATTTGTAACTTTAAAATGACAAAACACGGATGTGATTTTAAATTTACTTTTCCCGAACCGCTGCCTGCGCTGCAACCGGATTATCACTTCTAAAGAGATTGTCTGCGAATTGTGTTTTGACCAGATTCATTTCACACATTATCTGTTTAACGCAAACAACCTGCTTAAAGAAAAATGTCGGCTTCTGTTTCCGGTAGAAAACGCTTATGCGCTGATGCAGTTTGAAGAAGAAAGTCTGAGCCGGGAAATTGTGCACCAACTGAAGTACGGCCGCCGCGAAAAGATCGGGAAGACACTGGCCGAGTGGGTCACAGAGCGCGTAGATTTCGGCAATGACCCTCCCGACTTCTTTGTCACGGTTCCGCTGCACGCAAAGAAACTCCGAAAACGCGGGTATAATCAACTGCATCTTTTCGCTGACACATTAAGTAAACATTATGGGATACCGTGTGACCACAATCTGCTCAAGCGAAATGCCAACAGACGTGCACAGGCAACAAAAGACCGGATTCACCGGGCTGAAACCGAATCGCTGTTCACTTGCACGCGTGAGGTGACTGATAAGCACATTTTGCTCGTCGATGACGTTTTTACTACTGGAAATACCATGAGTTCCGTGGCATGGGAAATACTAAAATCGGGCAATAACCGGATTTCTGTACTTGTGATGGCTGAAGATTATTAGAATTGAAAGTTCTACCGCTGAAGTTTTTCACCGTAACTTAAATCTCCGGCATCGCCTAAACCTGGAGTTATGTAACCTTTAGACGTAAGTTCATCATCAATTACACCCACCCAAATCATAGCTTCCGGATATTCCTTTTGAATGGTTTCAACGCCCTGTTTTGAAGCGATGGCGGCCACAATATGCAACTGCGACGGTTTCCCGTGATTCAGTAAATCTTTGATTGCTTCAATGAGACTTGCGCCTGTTGCAAGCATAGGATCCGCAACGATCAATGGTCGGCCATCAATATTTGGGCACGTAAGGTAATCCTGTTTTATCGAAAAATAGTCGTTTGCATCGTGTTTTCGGTATGCGGCTACGAAACCACAGTCTGCTTTGTCAAGATAGTTCAAAAGTCCCTGGAACAAGGGAACACCCGCACGTAAAATAGTAGTGATCACCGGCTGTACGGCAATTTCACGGGATTCAATTTTGGCTAAAGGCGTGGTAATCTCAATTTTTTTCTGCTCTAGACCTTTGCTGATCTCAAAGGCGGCAATTTCGCCAATGCGCTCCATATTCCTGCGGAAACGCATGCGGTCATTCTGGATTTCGGTATTACGAAGTTCGTTGATCCAGGTATTCACGAGTGAGAACTGCGTTGATAAAACATTAGTCATAGTCGGTAGTTAGGGTGCAAAGTTCGTTAAATTATAGGTGACAAAAAAGCCCTTCAAATACAATCTGAAAGGCTTAAATACGTATTATTTCTGTCTGAAATACACTTCAATCGGCACACCGGTAAAGCCAAACTGTTTCCGGAGCTGATTCTCGGTGAATCTTTTGTACGGTTCCTTCACATATTGCGGCAGATTACAGAAAAATACAAACTGTGGACTCGGCGTTGGCAACTGCACACAATATTTGATTTTCACATACTTTCCTTTCAGTGCCGGCGGTGGCGTTTGCTCGAAAATCGGCAGCATCACCTCGTTAAGTTTTGAAGTCTTGATTTTTTTCGCACGGTTTTCATACACTTCCATTGCCACTTCCACCGTTTTCAGGATTCTCTGTTTAGATAGTGCTGACACAAACAGAATTGGAATATCGGTAAACTGACCGATCTTTTCTTTGATCTGATTTTCAAAATCACGCGTCGTGTTGGTATGTTTGTTTTCTACAAGATCCCATTTGTTCACCACGATCACTATTCCTTTGCGGTTTTTCTGCGCAAGGCCGAAAATATTCATATCCTGCGATTCCCATCCCAAAGTAGCATCCACCATGATGATTACGACGTCTGAATACTCAATTGAACGGATAGAACGCATCACGGAATAAAATTCAAGGTCTTCTTTCACCTTGGCTTTCCGCCGCATACCAGCGGTATCTACCAGCACAAATTCGTGCCCGAATTTATTATACAGCGTCTCAATCGAGTCGCGCGTTGTTCCGGCGATATCGGTGACGATGTTTCTTTCAACATCGAGAAGCGCATTTGTAAGGGTAGATTTACCCACGTTCGGACGACCTGCAATGGTGATTTTAGGCAGTCCTTCAAAAGGATCTTTGTAATCTGTAGTTGGGAATTCTTTTACGATATCATCGAGGAGCTCGCCTGTTCCGGAACCTGTCGCAGAAGATAAAGTATAGTATTTTTCGATTCCAAGCTGGTAAAATTCGGTAGCAGCCAGCTCCTCTGTGGCCGAATCTACCTTGTTTACAGTAACATAAACCGGTTTGTTTGATCTGCGGAGCATCTCAAAGATTTCCTGGTCGGTATCTGTAAGTCCTTCCTCCACATTCAGCATGAAAATGATCGAAGTGGCTTCATCGATAGCCAACTGAACCTGCTTTGAAATTTCTTCCTGGAAAACATCTTCGGTGTTTACTTCGTAACCTCCGGTGTCGATCACCGTGAATTCTACACCATTCCAGTCAGATTTTCCGTAATGACGGTCCCGCGTAACGCCTGAAGTAGAATCTACGATAGCTTCTCTCCGCTCCAGAAACCGGTTAAAAAGGGTTGATTTTCCTACGTTGGGACGCCCAACGATTGCAACAATATTGCTCATTCAAATTTTGTTTAATAATTTAATTATTAATGGGTTACTCCAACCATTGAAGCCCAAAAATTTTTGCAAAGGTAGCGTTTTCAATTTTGTTAGCGAAATGTTATTCTTTTTATGAAATCCATAATCCTATTGCATCACAGATCGGCTCTTTTTCGGAAGGGAAATCGCCTGAGGTTCTAGCCCCGATCGCAATGGAAATCCCCGCCGCGGCGGGATTGCAATGAAGAGCGGGACGGGTCTCCGGAAGTTGCAAAAATACTGTTGCTACAAATAAAAAAAGCCATCTCAGAAATGAAATGCCTTTTATTTTTAATATTTATTGACAGTTAGACCCGCGTGATTTCTGCTCCAATGGCCCTTAGCCTGCCATCGATATTTTCGTAGCCACGGTCGATTTGTTCGATATTGTGAATCAACGAATCGCCCTGCGCAGAAAGTGCAGCGATCAACAAAGCGTTTCCGGCCCTGATATCCGGGGACACAAGCGTGGTTCCACGCAGCGGCGACTCATGATTGAGACCGACAACTGTGGCGCGGTGCGGATCGCAAAGTATTATCTGTGCGCCCATATCGATAAGTTTATCCACGAAAAACAATCTGGATTCGAACATTTTCTGATGAACCAAAACGGTGCCCTGCGCCTGCGTTGCAACCACGAGGATGATCGACAGCAAATCCGGTGTGAAACCCGGCCACGGCGCGTCTGACACCGTGAGGATAGAACCGTCAATGAACTTCTGTATTTTGTAATTGTCCTGCGCGGGAATGTAGATGTCATCGCCCCGGCGTTCAAGCATGATGCCGAGCTTGCGGAATGTGTTCGGTATAACGCCAAGCTCATCCCAGTTGACGTTTTTGATTGTAATTTCCGATTTCGTCATAGCTGCAAGGCCAATCCAAGAGCCGATTTCGACCATATCCGGCAACATCGTATGCTCTGTACCGCCAAGTTTTTCCACTCCGTCTATTATGAGCAGATTTGAGCCAATGCCCGAAATTTGTGCGCCCATTCGGTTCAGCATCTTGCAAAGCTGTTGCAGATACGGCTCGCAAGCGGCATTGTAAATACTGGTGCGTCCTTTTGCTAAAACTGCAGCCATCACAATATTTGCCGTGCCGGTAACCGATGCTTCCTCGAGCAGGATAAATTTACCCTGAAGTTCTTTTGCTTTTAAAGAATATAAGTAAAGTGAATCGTCATAATTGAATTCCGCACCCAACTCTACAAAACCCTGGAAATGTGTGTCCAAACGTCTGCGACCAATTTTATCGCCGCCGGGTGTTGGCATGTAGGCTTCACCAAAGCGGGCAAGCATAGGACCCAAAAGCATGATGGATCCTCGGAGTTTAGAGCCGTCTTCGCGGAAACCGTCAGATTTTACGTAACTGAAATTCACGGCATCCGCCTGGAAAGTATAATCTCCATGACCGTTTTTGGTGATTTTCACACCAAAATCGCCAAGAATCTCGATTAACCTGTTTACATCATGTATATCCGGGATATTTTTAATCCGTATCTCCTCATCTGTGAGCAGAATCGCACACAATATCTGAAGTGCCTCGTTTTTCGCGCCCTGCGGCGTTATCTCACCCTGTAATCTTTTCCCACCCTTAATCTTGAATGTTCCGCTCATACCCTACTTCCTGTTTTTATTTTGAAAATTCCGTTTTTTATTTTGGTGGTTTTGCTGCTGGTTTTGGTTCTTACCGTTTGATTTATTATTGCGGTTGGTTGCGTAATAAATTTTGTTTTTTTCGAGAGAATCAAGTGACGTAAGATCAAGCCTGTCATTCGAAAGGTCTTTCAGATGCCTGAAGATGACCTCATCCTGTACATGTTCCTTATTGTAAACATTGTAAGATTTCTTCATGTTGTTTGCGATCACCTGTATCAGCGCGTCTTTCTCGTCGCCGGCTTCAAGTTCAATTGCTTTGTCTATCAGTTGCAGTATACTTTTACCGTAAAACTTGAAATCCCCCTGCAGTTTGGGATATTCCATACGTTTCGGCTTCACCTGCATCTCCTCAACTGTTGGGAACTGATAAGGCGGATCTACATCCAGATCGTAGTTCGATAAAATGAAAAGGTGATCCCACAGCTTATGTTTATAGTTTTCTTCATCGCGTAGTTGCGGATTCCGCTGTCCCATAAAATCCACGATCGCCACCGCCATCTCATTCCGCTCTTCCTTTGTAGAAAGCTCTTTGCAGCGCTCGACGAGTTGCTGAATGATGCGGCCGTATTCTGGCATGTGAAGTTGGGGTCGGGAGGTGTTGTATTCCATGGCTGCAAATATAAGAATTAGTTTGGCAGAATAATGCGCGCGATGTGCCGCTCACTAGCTAGTAAGCAAAGTGATGCAGACTTCCATAAATTTAAATATAAAAAGCCGCTATTACTGATCTACAAACCGTTTGCGTTCTTCAGGGCTGGGCAGAAAGCATTTTTGTGAAGCGAGTTCCTGGCGGTACTTCGCAACAATGGAGTAAAAATAATCGGTAATGAAAGACGGTAGAAAGCGCAGGTAGCTTAAGAGTTTAAATTTACCGCCCAGCAGACCAGCAATTGCAAACGCAGCTTTCGATTTGGTAAGATAAAAACCACCTGGTTTCCACAGATAAACGGTGCTAAGTTCGGCAGTTGGTAAATTTCGTTCATTCAGGAAACGCTGCCCAAAATCTGATTGCAGGGCAGCGAAAAGAAAACGCTCCTGTTTGTCATTTTCAAGGATCCATTGCACCCAATGGTTGCAGAAACCGCAGTCTCCGTCATAAAATAGATAATATTTGTTCGGGTCTGTCATTTAAAATTTTATTTTTCCGGCGGAAGATCATTCAGAAGCCTCGTATCATCTTCAACGAATTTGAAATATCTAATGATTTCAGCGCGTTCCGCATCTGTTAACTCTGCCTCTGGATGTCCTATAACAAAGGAGTTCAGTGGCATCTCACGTTTTTCCACCATTTCGCGTGATTCAGCCAACTTATGTGCCTGACGTTTCAGCTCGTACGTAGCGAAGGTGGAGAAATTGAGTTTCATTCTGCCCTCATCGATATGATCTTTTAAAAACCAGCCGATAGGCTGCACGTTCGAGTACCATGGATATTTGGTTTCATTACTGTGACAGTCGTAGCAGCTTTCGCGAATGATATTTGCAGTTTTGGAGGGCGTGCTTTTAATATTCAGGAAATCCATCTCAGGCGTGGGCTTCGGGTTTTCTTTATTAATTGGGAAAAACTGAATCAAAATCATGCCGAAAAACAAAATGGCTACAAGAACTTTCATGGCGGTTTACTTTGTGTGAAAATACGGATTTAATAATAAATATGCTCTACCGCGAAATTCACCTCAATAGATTTTATAAATCAAAAATTATTTTCCGATTGACAAATACTTGTTATCTTTGCACTACGAAAATTTAAAACAATATAATATGTCATTAGTAGGAAAGAAATTCCCAAACATCGCGATCGATGCAATGAGTGAAATGGGTGATGATTTGAAGATCAACGTATTCCAGGAAGCAGCTGAAAACCAACAAAAAGTGCTTTTGTTCTGGTACCCGAAAGACTTTACTTTCGTTTGCCCTACGGAACTTCACGCTTTTCAGGATGCTTTGGGCGAGTTTGAAAAAAGAAACACTAAGGTAATCGGCGCTTCTTGCGATACAAATGAAGTACACTTCGCATGGCTGAACACACCAAAAGACAACGGCGGAATCGAAGGTATTACTTATCCGATCCTTGCGGACACACACCGTCAATTGGCTAACCAACTTGGTATTGTAGATCAGGATTTCGAGTTTGATGAAGAAGGAAATGAGTTTTTCACAGGTTCAAATGTGACTTACCGCGCCACTTACCTAATCGATGAGACCGGAAAAATCTTCCACGAGTCTGTAAACGACATGCCACTTGGTCGTAACGTGAAAGAATTCCTAAGAATGATCGACGCTTACACTCACGTTCAGAAAAACGGTGAAGTATGCCCGGCAAACTGGGAAGAAGGCAAAGAAGCGATGAAAGCTGACAGAAAATCTACAGCTGAGTATTTGGCGTCTCAGAACTAAGAAAAGTCAGGGTTTTTTGACTTTAATGTTTAATTTTTAAAATTAAGAAAAAATGTACACAGAATTAGCAGAAGATACATTGCAGCAGATCGTTGCAGACCATGAAAAAGTTGTGGTACAGTATGGGGCTACCTGGTGCGGTAACTGCCGGATCATGAAGCCGAAATTTAAAAAATTAGCTGCCGAGAACGATGATATTCCGTTCTATTATGTAGATGCTGAGAAACTTCCAGAAAGCCGAAAACTGGCCAAAGTAGACAACCTGCCAACTTTTGCGGTCTTCAAAAACGGTGAATTGCTGAATCAGGTTCAGACCAACCAGGCTGAGAATCTCACTAACCTTTTTAATGAACTGAAGTAACATGAAATTACCGATTATCAGACAGTTTTACCAATCGCAAACTGCTGAAAACCTCGAGAAAACACTTGAAGTGCTCGAAACTTTTTCAGAAATGCGTGGGGTAAGTGAGGAGGAGTTGAATGTTACTGGCGAGCTAATCACCAACATCTGTGGCGCGCTGGAGGTGCACCAAAATGTGAAAAACGGTGTTCCGGAACGTGAAGCGCTAAACGGTTTTGCCCAGAAAGTTTTGGGTTCAATTGACAGATAAAACAGCAATTAATAATAAAAAAAAGCGGGAAAAATTTCCCGCTTCTTTTTTTATTTATGCTTGCCATAACCTTTGCCGTTCTTGCTGTGTTTGTATTTGCCAGCGGCTTTTCGGGGGTCATGTTTTCCCTTTTTATAGTTTGAATATACCTCCGCGCGTTGCACCTGACGTTTTTTTAGCTGTCCCGGTGCATAATCTTTGGCAGATCCGCCATAGATTTTTTTAGCCTGTCCCGGTGGGAGTCTGCGCGCATTATTGTTCGGATTATAAACCGTATTGTCGCGTCCCAGGATGCCCGGGCGTCCGTAAACATCACCCGTTCTTACCACGCGACCGTTTTCGTACACATTGCCGTTTCGGTCACGGTAAATTTCACCGGTTCTGTAAGTTCCTCCATCTGGCGTACGGAAAACGCCGCCATTTCCTGCCGGATAACGGTTCGGGTAGTTATTGCCGTAAGCATCGTTCGCAGTTCCGCAAGATGCCATCGTGAAAGCCAGTCCGGCCACAGCTGCTATTTTAAGTAAGTTTTTCATTTGTATAAAATTAATATTCAGCAACCCTATTCCAATGATGATGCCAAAAAATTTAAAGCTTACTTACAGAACGGTTTTTACCCGACAATCGTACTTCGCCTTTCAAGAATAAGCACATCCCGCCAAACGCAGTTCATCTGCCCGAATTTCTCGCGGCGGCCCACTTCGCGGAATCCCAGTTTGAAATGAAGCGCAAGACTTGCCTCATTCTCGGGAAAAATACCCGATTGAAGCGTCCAGTAGCCGTTTTCTTCACTTGCTTTAATCAGCTCACTTAGTAACGCACGGCCAATTCCGAAACCGTGGGCTGCGAAGCTTAAATAAATGCTCACTTCCGCCACGCCCGAGAAGCACTCACGCTTACTAACCGACTGTATGGCGGCCCAACCCAACACTTTTTGATTTTCATCTTCAGCCACGAGACGGCAACATTGAAGAAATTTAGTATCCCACGATTCCCAACTCGGCACGTTTCTATCATATGTTGCGTTTCCGCCGGCAATTCCTTCGCCGTAAATCGCCAGTACTTCCGGGCCATCCTGGTCCCTCATCGTGCGCAGTTTGAAAGTCATTTGGTTTAAATTTTTTCAGTTTTAAATTTAAAAAAACCGCACAAATCGCGCGGTTTTATTTTTAAATATTTTACTGGAGTTCTTTTTTCAGAAAACGTGCAGTGAGCGATTTCTTAGACCGCGCTACTTCTTCGGGCGTGCCCTTGGCAACTATTTCACCGCCTTTGCTGCCGCCTTCCATACCCACATCGATAATGTGGTCTGCGAGTTTGATGACATCCAGGTTATGTTCTATTATTACAAAAGAATTCCCCAGGTCCACCAGCTTGTTGATGGCTTCCATCAGTACTTTCACGTCCTCAAAGTGCAAGCCGGTGGTGGGCTCATCTAAAATATAGAGCGTGTTACCCGTCTGTTTTTTCGAAAGTTCGGTCGCAAGTTTGATTCTTTGCGCCTCACCGCCCGAAAGCGTGGTAGACTGCTGACCGAGCGTGATATATCCGAGGCCGACATCCTGCAGGGTTTTCACTTTCGCGAATATCCTAGGCAAAGGTTTAAAGAATTCAGTAGCCTCATCAATCGTCATTTCCAGCACATCTGAAATCGATTTGCCTTTGTAGCGAACCTCCAGTGTTTCACGGTTGAAACGTTTGCCGTGGCAGGTTTCGCAATGAACGTAAACGTCTGGCAGGAAATTCATCTCAATCACCTTCAGACCACCGCCCTGGCAAGTCTCGCAACGGCCGCCTTTTACGTTGAAACTGAAACGTCCCGCTTTGTAACCGCGGATTTTAGATTCCGGAAGTTCCGCAAAAAGATTTCGGATATCGGTGAACATGCCGGTATATGTTGCCGGATTTGAGCGCGGGGTACGCCCAATCGGGGCCTGATCAACATCTACAATTTTGTCGATATTCTCGATTCCTTCAAACTTTTTATACGGCAAGGGCTCCTGCACCGCACGGTAAAAATGCCGGTTCAGAATCGGATAAAGCGTACCATTGATCAGCGAAGATTTACCGCTGCCGGAAATTCCGGTTACCACAACCAATTTCCCGAGTGGAATCTCAATACTTACATTCTTAAGATTATTTCCGCTCGCACCTTTTAAAACTAAAGATTTTCCGTTACCCGCCCGTCTTTCTGCCGGCACCGGAATGTTTCGGCGGCCCGTCATGTAATCTGCGGTAAGCGTGTCGGCTTTCAGCAATTCATCCGGCTTCCCCTGCCACAGAACTTCACCACCAAATTTGCCGGCGCGCGGACCGATATCCAGCACTTCATCTGCTTCCAAAATCATGTCCTTATCATGTTCCACAACAATCACCGAGTTACCGATGTCGCGCAGATTTTTAAGCGAATTGATAAGCCTTTCATTATCTCGCTGGTGAAGACCAATCGAAGGTTCATCGAGAATGTAAAGCACATTCACCAATTGGGAACCAATTTGGGTTGCGAGCCGTATCCGCTGAGATTCGCCGCCGGAAAGTGTACGTGAACTACGGCTTAAACTTAAATAATCGAGGCCCACGTCGAGCAAAAACTGCAAACGTGTTTTGATCTCTTTCAGAATTTCATGCGCAATCACATGGTTTTTTTCGCTGAATTTTCCTTCAATGTCATTGAGCCAATCCATCAGGTCCAGCAGCGAAAACGAGCTGACCTCAGCGATATTTCTACCGTCTATTTTAAAACTTAAGCTGGATTGCTGCAGCCTCGCACCCTTACATTCGGAACATATCTCTTCGGTGGTGAAATGCCGCTCAAGCAAAACCGCATCATAACTTTCTTTGTCCTCGATGAGTTCATTTATGATGCTCACGAGACCATCAAAACTTACTTTAATCTTTTTAGTAATACCGGCATACTTCAAATCTTTGTTGAATTCACGGTGGCAGCCATTGTAAATATAGTCGATGGCTTCTTCCGGTATATCCTTAAATGGTGTTGCGAGCGTCAAACCGAAAATCTCTAGAATATTCCTGATTTGTCCGAGCACCCATTTGTTAGATTTTATGTCCTCCAACGGTAATAATGCGCCCTGATTAACCGATAATTTAGGATTTTCAACGAAATATTTGGTGTTCACTTTTTGCACCGTACCAAGGCCTTTGCAATGTGGGCAACTGCCTTTTGGTGAGTTGAATGAAAACGTGTTGGGTTCCGGCAAAGCAAGCGAGTGACCCGACTCTGCGTCCATCAGGTTTTTGGAGAAATATTCAATGTCTGTACTTCCAAGCAGCTGAATTCCTATGGTACCCTCGCCCATCTGCATCGCGGTTCGCAAAGATTTTGCCATACGTGCTTCCGACGCACTTTCGCCAATGATCCAGCGGTCAATCACAATATCAATGTCGTGTGTTTTGTAGCGGTCGAGTTTCAGGTCGTATTCTATATCCTGCAGTTCACCGTCAATTCGGGCCTGGCTGTACCCTTTTTTGGCCATCTGCACGAAGAGTTCGTGATAGTGACCTTTTCGTGAGGTGACTACAGGAGCCAGAAGCAGCAACTTTTGGCCATCATAATTTTCCTGGATGGTTTCAAGGATCTGCTCCTCGGTATAACTAACAAGTTTTTTTCCGCTGTTTAGGGAATATGCATCTGAAACCCGCGCAAAAAGTAGACGCAGGTAATCATACAACTCAGTTACCGTGCCCACAGTGGAGCGGGGATTTTTATTCGTGGTTTTCTGCTCGATCGCGATTACGGGCGAAAGTCCATCAATTTTATCGACGTCCGGTCGTTCAAGTCCGCCCAGAAACTGACGCGCGTAAGCGGAGAATGTTTCGATATAGCGGCGCTGCCCTTCAGCGAAGATTGTATCAAAGGCCAGCGAAGATTTTCCACTGCCCGAAAGCCCGGTGATCACCACCAGCTCATTGCGCGGAATCTTTAGCGTAATGTTTTTCAGGTTGTGCTCGCGCGCGCCATAAATTTCTATATATTCTTTTGAATCTTTCATTTTCTGGTGTCTTAAAATCTATATTTTAAGAGTTTGCAAAAATACGGAATTTTGTGCCATTCTATTCTGCCGGCCAGATATATAAAGTCTTAGCTTAAAAAATGTGCATAAAGCTAAAGTCAAGCAAATCATTGAAATTCAAAAATTTAAATTAAGCATGATGGAAGTGACTTTGAAATACTAAACAAGTGCGTAAACACCCAAAAATATTTAAATCTTTATTGCGAACCCGACTTAGGGGAAGCCGAATGGGGTAATGCTTAACTTAGGTCAATGCTTTTAAATTTTTAAAACATTAATTTTGGAATGATATCAACAGTACAATTATGAAAGTAAATATTTGGAGCGACGTTCGCTGTCCGTTTTGCTACGTCGGAAAGAAAAAATTCGAAAAAGCGCTTGAAAAATTTCCCCAGGCAGAGAATATTCAGGTCGTGTGGCACAGTTTCCAGCTCGATCCCGACCTGGAGACGCAGCCAGACCGGGACCCGTATGAATTCTTTTCGGAAATAAAAGGGATCTCCACAGAACAGGCAAAAGCCATGCATGAACATGCCAAAAACGCAGGCCGCGAAGCCGGAATCGAGTTTAATTTTGATAATTCAAAGATTGCAAATTCTTATAAAGCACACTTAATCATTCAGTTAGCCAAACAAAAAGGTGTAGCTGATGCCATGGAAGAAGCACTTTTCAAAGCGCAGTTCATCGATGCCGAGAATATTGATGATGAATCTACACTGCTAAAAGTCGCAACGTCAATGGGCATTACCGAAGAAGATGCGAAAAAGGCATTCAATTCTGATGAACTTTCTCACGCTGTGGCTCAGGATGGTTTGATGGCAAGACAACTGGGCATCAATGCAGTGCCATTTTTTGTGTTTAATGACAAATACGGCGTTTCGGGCGCGCAGCAACCCGAGCATTTCCTTGAGGTTCTTACAAAATCTTACGAGGAATTTTCAGCGGGAGACAAAGGCTTACAGATCATCAGTTCCGGCGAAAGTTGCGACGCAGATGGCAACTGCAACTAATGTGAATATTGATCGCGGCAGTTTCTGACAGGTTATTCGGACTGGAAATTGCTGCCGCTAATTAAATAAAACAAAGATAAAATGAGTCGTGGATTTGTAAAAGAAGATGATCAGGAAGAGGTTCCGTTGGTTCCGCCCCGAGCGGATCTGCCGGCCGGTGCCGAAAATCTTGTAACTCCCGCCGGAATGCAGGCACTGCAGGATGAACGTGAAGAATTGCTGCAGCAGCAGGAACAGCTCGATTCTTCGCATGAAAGGGAGTACCGCATTGCCTTCAACTATATAAATGCCAAACTACAACTGCTCAACGCGCGCATCGCTTCAGCGAAAATCGTTGATTCTACACGCTTGCCTCAGGACGAGGTGCACTTTGGTGCTACGGTACAATTCAAAAATGTAGAAACTGACCTGAAGCAGACTTTCCAGCTGGTGGGCGTAGATGAAGCGAATATCGGTAAAGGCAAACTGGCTTTTACAACGCCGTTAGCCAAAACATTGATCAAAAAGAAGGTAGGTGACAAGGCGAAACTGCAATTAGGGGAAAGAACCAATGTTTTCGAAATTCTGTCTGTCAAATATTTGCAAAATGACTTGAAGAAATAATAATTATTTAACGTAGATCAATGCGGCGGCATTCGGAGAAGCGTAAATTTGCATTAATATTAACCTCAATAAGTAAAAATTATTATGAAAAAATTATTCTCATTATTCGCAGCGGTATTGTTTTCTGCGTTGTCATTCGCTCAGATCACACTTACAAGCGATCCGGCACACTCGCGAATCCAGTTTTCTGTAATCCACTTAGGAATTAACGACATCACGGGAAATTTTGACAAATCAACGTTAACGATCAATGCTGACGAAAAAGACTTCGTGAATTCTCAAGTAAATTTCACAGTAGACGTAAACTCTATCAACACGCATATCGATGCGCGCGATAAACACCTTAAAAATGCAGATTTCTTCGATGCAGAACAGTTCCCAACGATGACGTTCACCAGTACATCATTAAAGAAAACCAGAAATAACTATTACACACTGAAAGGTAACCTGACAATGCATGGCGTTACAAAACCGGTGACACTTAACCTTGTCTACCGTGGATCTTACGTAAATGCAAAGAATAAGAAAACTACGCATGGATATCAGGTTCTTGGAACCATCAAAAGATCAGATTTCAACGTAGGCCCGAACTTCCCGGAAGCAGTGATCAGCGACTTGGTAAGAATAAAAGGCGATTTTGAGATGGCAGCACAATAAGAATTATTGTTTTTGTATGAAAGCGAAATGCGGGAAACTGCGTTTCGCTTTTTTTATGGAATTGCGTGAAACCGCTTTATCGAAGTGGGCTCGAAAGAATACTTTGCAGTGACCGTTTTGTGCGCGGCAACGTCAAGCTCATACCACGGTGAGATATCGGCATTCTCCGGATTTTTCAGGATATGCACATCCTGCGCGGGCATGAAGCTTTCGGCCAGCAGGTACAGCCTTTTTTTCTGCACATTTTCGGCAACACCCACCACGATCACCGAATGTCCCGGGCTGCCGGGTTTAATGATGAAATCTCCGGGCTGGATGTCGGCATTACTGGTGACTTCGCGGGATTCCCTGTCGAGTGAAATGGTGCCGGCGTAGCGAAAAATTATATTTAAATATTGACGGAAGGCAAAATACGAATCATCGTGAAGGCCCGTTTCAACAAACGTCACCCGCTTGCGGTGCTCGCGTGTGCGCACGCCGCGACTGTAATCTTCCCAGGCGAAATACTGCCCGCTCGTAAACTCAAAGCCAATCTCATCGAAGCGTTTGTTGACCCAGAGATATTCGGCATAAAGACGCATCCACGCATCGGCGCACTGCTGCAGGTCTTTGTCCCCGACATCAATTTTCAAAACTGCCATATGGAAATCCTGATTTTCAACCGGAATGGCACGATAATCGCGAATAGGGAAACCCGGCGGGAGCAGCGGAAAATGTACGAGATATTCGCTGAAACTTCCTTTTGGCGGCCTTAGCCAAGCAAAACCTTTAGGTGGTGTGAAGCGGCTGATTATTTTTGATTTTTTCGGATCGCTGATTATCGCTTCCGTGGTTTCCACTACCTGCCCAAAAGTATTGCAGGTACCCAAAACCGACAGAAAAAAAAGAAGTAGAAGCCTTGCCAACGCCTTTAGTTTGCTCAAAAGTACTTAATATTTTGATATAAGAACGCAGGCACCAAATTCCGAAAAAACATCATTATATTTGATAGGTTTAATAAAAATGAAAAGATTTCTCTGGGGATTCATGTTGTTCGCGAATTTTGCAGCCTTGCAGGCGCAGCGCGACAGTGTATATATAAAAGCGACGATACAACCCGAAACCCGAACGCTAACCGTGGACCAGGAAATCGTTTTTACAAATAAAACCGGCACGCCATTAAGCAAAATCAAGCTGCTCAACTGGCTTGCAGCCTACAAAAAAGACCGTACGCCACTTGCTTACCGCAAACTTGAAGACCGAAAGACCACCCTGCATTTCGCAGAAAAATCTGAGCTTGGCGGAACATATGAACTGCAGATCGCCACACGTAACAACCCTTTGCTGCAATACAATGGCGCGGATGAAAACATTTACATCCCTTTACCAGAACCACTTGAAGCTGGTAAAAGCACCAAAATTTCACTGATTTACAAACTGCGTCTTCCACTGAGTAAGTTTACCGGATACGGAATAGATGAGCACGGGCAGATGCTTTTGAAATATTTTTTCATTGTTCCCGATGGTTTTGAAAGTGAGGCGCAAAGCGAACGATTTTATCTTGATATTGACGAAAACCAAAATCCCGGCACCTACTGGACAGTAAATCTTAATCTGCCCGCCACTTACTATTCAAAAAGCAACCTGGCGGAAGTACAGCCTAACCATTTTGAAGGCAAACTGAATATAGACCCGGAATTTTTCATCGGTTCGAGCCGTCTCAGTTCCATTGAAAGCACGGTGGATAACCAGACTGTCCTGGTGGATTTCGGTTACCAGCTTACCGGAGCGGAAAGAGCAAATCTGGAGATTTTGCTGCCGCGCCAGCTCGCATTCATTAAAAATAAAACAGGATTTCTGCCGGCTAAGATTTTCATTTCCGATAAATTCCGTCGCGATGAAGGTTTTATCGGTATTGATGACATCAAGTTCTGGAAATTTCATTTCCGCCTTTTTACTCCCGAAGAACAGACCGACCTGAAATACTTTAGTGCGATCAGCAAAAAAGTGGTGGAACAGTCGGCGGTTTACGAGAAAAATGAAGATCACTGGATGGTGAACGGCCTGAAAACGTATCTGGAGATCCGCTACATTGACAGTTTTTATCAAGACAAGAAACTGCTTGGCGACTTACCTGAGGACGCAAAGATTTTCGGGTTGAAACCACTTAAAATTTTCCATGCATCGAAGCTGAAACTTTCCGAACGGTATGGGCTGGCGTACCAATATATGATGACGCAGAACCTGGACCAGGCGATTGACATTCCGTTCAATGAATTGAGCAATTTCAACGCATTGGCTATCAGTCATTTTGAAAGTGGCAGCCTGCTCGCCTTCATCGCTGAAAAAATGGGTGAGGAAAATTTCAGCCAGTTTCTGCGCAGTTATTTTGCGGAAAACCGCAACTCAAGACCACTTAAAAAGGATTTTCTTGATAAGTTATCAGTCGCTTCGGCCTACTCTGCCGATTTTCTGGAACCGTTCGTGCAGCATAAAAACCGCGTGAATTTCAATCTGAAAAGGTATTCTAAAAAGGAGGACGAGTTTTTGGTAAAAATCAAGAAAAACACCACGCTTCCGGTACCTTTTAAAATAGAAACAGTAACCGAAGACAATGCAGTGGAAACATTTTGGTTTGATACAGACAATCTCACAAAGACTGATATCTACCGCATTCCGCAGGCTGATGCGAGCAAGATCGTTCTGAACAGTGACTATATTTTCCCGGAGATGAACTTCCGCGACAATTATCGGTACACAAAAGGGTTTTTTGCCAATACCAAAAAGATCAGATTCAAATTTTTTAAAGATATTCCGAATCCTGAATACAATGAAATCTACCTGAATCCGCGGGTAACTTTTAATGCTTATGATAAAGTACTGGCGGGGCTTAATTTTCAGAACACTTCCTTTTTTCAGCGTAAATTCAGGTATTCGGCGACGCCGTATTTCAGTTCAGGAACAGGTAAACTCACCGGTTCGGGCGGCGTAAGCTATACTTTTCAGCCGGCCGAGAGCTTTTACCGGTCACTTACTTTTGGCCTTTCAGCCTCGCATTTTCACTATGATTATGACTTGACTTACCGAAAGATTTCCGCGGAAGCAGGCTTTAATTTCTCTAAAAATCCGCGAAGTGACATTGGGCGAAGCCTTGGTTTTTCCTATAACTATTTCGAAAAAGACCTGAATCCGATGATGCTGGCTAACAATGAATACGAAAAATATAATCTTTGGAACGTAGGTTATGGCTATTCAGACCGCCGCGTGATCCATGAAAAGTATCTTGGCGCAAATGTGCAATGGATGGAAGATTTCCAGAAAATTTCTGCGGAAGCGCTGTATCGATTCGAGTTTGCTGATGACCAAAAAATCAGCTTGCGTTTCTTCGGCGGCTATTTCCTCAGCAACAAAACCAAAAACAATCTATTTGATTACGGTATCTCACGCGTTTCGAATTATGCCTTTTCTTACGGGCTTTTGGGTCAAAGCGCCACGTCAGGTGTGCTGGCGCAGCAGTATATCTTAGCCGAAGGCGGTTTTAAATCTTATGTGGGGAATACCGCAAACCAATGGATTGGCGCTGTGAATGTCGATACACATGTCTGGCGGTGGTTCAATGTCTATGCTGATGCAGGCGTTTACAAAAACAAACATCAAACCCCTGAATTCATCTGGGATTCGGGCATCAAGGTAAAGGTAATTCCGGACTTTCTGGAAGTTTATTTTCCCATGCAAAGTTCATTAGGATTCGAACCTTCATTTAAAGATTATGCGCAGCGGATCCGCTTTACGCTGGTGCTGAATTTCGGTGCAGTCACCGATTATTTCAGAAGGGGTTGGTTTTAAAACTTTAAAGCTATTCGGCAGAAACTTCAGGTTCACGGATCACTTTCCAACAGAGCGTTGCAAAAAATCCGCCGAGCAGAAAGCCCATGGCCGCGCCCATCAGTATGTCCAGCGGGAAGTGAACGCCAAGGTATATGCGGCTGTAAGAAACAACTGCAGCCCAGAAAAAGAGCAGATGCGGCAAATACCGGTGGGTCTTTCGGAGCAACATACTCATCAGCGTTGCGATGAAAAAAGTATTCGAGGCGTGGCTTGAATAAAAGCCGAATTTCCCGCCACATTTCACTTCACGCACAAGATTATCTAAAGTTGGGTCATGACATGGTCTTAATCTTCCAACACCGGATTTAAAGATCCCGGCCAACTGATCCGACACTGTAACGCCAAGCGCGATGAAAACAAGGATAAATAAGACGTTCCGAAGTCCGAACCGTTTGAACAGTAGATACAGGAAAATCACATAAAGCGGCACCCAGATCCAGGTAGCTGAAACCATGATCCAGAACTGATCGAAAACACTGCTTCCCAGATTGTTTAGATAAAGGAAAACCTCGCGGTCTTGCTGAATAATCTCTTGCATATTATCGGCTTACAGGACCTTCGTGCTCCGGGTCGTCAACGGGTTTTATCTGAGGTGGCGGCGCAGCCTGCGTGTAGGCATCGCGCTCCATATCAGCCATTGGATTGTAGTCTTTGGCGGCTTGTTTCACCTTATCGATCTCGCGCTTTATTTCGGCAACAGGATTATCTGTTTCCTTTAAGATTTCGGTTTTCACATCCTCCATCGCGCCGCGCATCTTGCGAACTCCCTGGCCAAGGTCACGCGCAATCTGCGGTAATTTGTCGGGTCCGAAGAGCACCACAATGGCCACCGCAATCAAAAGCATTTCGCCTATACTCAATTCCATTCGGTAAAATTACAAAAGTTTCTTAAAGCAGACATTCCAAGCATCTTTACTAACATTTAAATATGGTTTAAACGCGCTTTTTATTTTTAAAGACATAATATACAATTACAGCACTCACCGCCATCAACAGAAATCCCAGAAAGAAGGGCGCACCCGGAAATATGAACGGCGCCTGATCATGCGTGAAATAGTAAAAAATATTGGTCATCAGCGGCGGACCCACAATTGCCGTAAGGCTTACCAAACTCGCGAGCGCACCCTGAAGCTCGCCCTGCTCATTGCGCGGAACTTCTGCTGAGATCACTGATTGCAGCGCGGGACCCGCGATTCCACCAAGTCCATAAGGAATCAGAAATGCAAACATCATCCAGCTTTCACTTGCAAATGCAAAGAGAATCATCCCTAAAGCATACAGCGTAAGTCCATAGAAAATACTTTTTTCATTCCCGATTTTTGGCTGTATAAAACGGATCAGATAACCCTGTACCAAAGCTGCCATAAAACCTGACACTCCAAGCGAAATCCCGACGAGGGTTTCCGTCCAGTTAAATTTATACATGGTGTAAAAAGTCCAGTTGGTCTGTACCGCATGTCCCGCAATGTAAACGAAAACCAGTGCAGCGATAAGCCCCAGAATCTGCGGATAGCGCCGCAGTTGTAGAAGCGAACCCACAGGATTTGCGCGCCGCCAATTGAAAGGTCGCCGGCTTTCTTTATCGAGACTTTCCGGAAGCACAAACCAGCCATAGAGAAAGTTGACCAAACATAAGATGGATGCAGCATAAAAGGGCACTCTGGAACCATATTGACCTAAAACTCCACCGATTACCGGCCCAATGATAAACCCCAAACCGAATGCGGCACCGATCATTCCGAAATTTTTGGCGCGGTCTTCATCCGTGGAAACATCAGCGATATAAGCACTTGCCGTGGTGATACTGGCTCCGGTGACCCCGGAGAAAATACGACCAACAAAAAGCCAGAAAATGGTAGGTGCTAATGCCTGAATTAAAAAATTAAACGAAAAGCCAAGCAGCGAGAACAGTATGATCGGTCTTCGGCCGTATCTGTCGCTTAATCCGCCAAGAACGGACGCAAATATGAACTGCATGCCGGCATAAGCAAAACTCAACCAGCCCCCATATTGCGAGGCTACGCTGAGATCCGGATTATGTATAAGTTCCTGTATAAGCTTGGGTACCACCGGAATGACGATGCCCCAGCCGGTGATATCGATCAGCAGCGTAATAAATATGAAGCCGACCGCGGCAGATTTTTGCTTTTTCTTCATCAGAGGTGCAAAGATAGTTCTTGTAGAGAAATTTTTAGTTAAAATCAAAAAAAGTCCTTCTTGCGAAGGACTTTAGTTATTTAAGAAAAATACTAAACCTCAGGTGTAGGTTCAGGTTTTTCTGTGACAAGGCTTTTTTTGGCGCCTTCTACTCCCTTTTTCTTCAGTAGGTCATAAGAAACCGCTGACGCGATAAACCATGTAGAATAGGTACCGAAACCAACCCCAATAAGTAACGCGAACATAAAGCCACGAAGGTTTTCACCACCGAAAATGAAGATCGCAAGAATCACGAGGAAGGTCATGAATGCGGTGTTAAATGTTCGGCCCAGCGTGCTGGAAATAGAATCATTGAACAAACCTTCAAGCGTGAGGGATTTTTTCTCATTCAGATACTCACGGATACGGTCGAAGATGATTACGGTATCATTAATTGAATAACCCAATACGGTAAGGATCGCCGCAATGAAATCCTGGTTGATCTCCATATTGAACGGCATCACATTTTTAAGGAGTGAATATACACCCAAAATCACGATCGCGTCATGTACAAGCGATGCAATAGCGCCTGTAGAGAACTGCCATCTTTTGAAACGGATCAGGATATAAAGGAAGATACCTGCAAGTGCCACGATCATCGCAATGAAACCGCCGGATTTGATATCGTCTGCAACCGTAGGTCCTACTTTCACAGAACTTACCACACCATAATTATTGGCGCCGGAATCTTTAAAGTTGCTTAATTGCGCATCAGCCGGAAGATAAGGCTTCAGACCTGCGAATAGTTTGCTTTCAACGTCCTGATCAGCTTCAAGGCTTTCTTCATCTACACGGTAATCTGTAGTAATTTTCAGCTGGTTGCTGCTTCCGAATGTTTTCACATCCACCGCATTCTGCTGTCCTTCCTTGTTGATGAACTGCTTTTCCAGGCTGTTCGCGGCCTCATTAGCCACAACAGGATCGGCGAAACGAACCACATAGCTGCGGCCACCTTTGAAGTCAACACCATATTTAAAGCCTTGTGTCGCAATAGAAATCAGACAAACAAGGGTAATAATCCCGGAGATGATGTAAGCATATTTTCTTTTTCCAATGAAATCAATCCATGTATTTCTGAAGATGTTCTTACTTAGTTTTGTCCAAACAGACAGGCCTTTGCCTTTTTCTAGTCGGCTGAAGATGAGAACTCTGGTAAGAAGTACACACGTAAACATCGAAAGGATAATACCGATACCCAATGTTACAGCGAAGCCCTGAATAGGCCCGGTTCCGAAAATATAAAGTACTACGGCTGTAAGTAATGAGGTAATGTTACCATCAATAATCGCCGAAAGTGAGAAGTTGAAACCTTCGTTATATGCTTCACGGATATTCTTTCCGGCAAATAATTCTTCTTTGGTCCTTTCATATACAATTACGTTCGCATCAATAGACATCGCCATCGAAAGCACGATACCCGCAATACCTGGAAGCGTAAGTGTAGCATCTACGGAATCCATGATTCCCATCAGATAGAACAGGTTGAATGTAATCGCGATGATTGCGTAAATCCCTGCTCCACCGTAATAGAACAACATATAAAGGATGATGATCACAAAGGCGATAATGAATGAATACATCCCCGCATCTACAGATTCAGCACCCAATGACGGCCCTACCACTTCAGCCTGCACGATCTTCGCACCTGCCGGAAGTTTACCCGCACCCAGTACATTTACAAGATCCTGTGCTTCCTCCTGAGAGAAACTTCCTGAGATCTGCGTTCTACCGTTCGGAATTTCGTTTACCACATTTGGCGCGGTATACACCACATTATCTAAAGTAACAGCTACCGGTTTGTTAATGTTCTTACCTGTAAGCGTTTTCCAGTCTTTCGAACCTTTGGAATCCATCTGCATGTCTACCACGATTCTGCCAAGATCATCATAGTTAATCCGCGCAGATTCTACAGCACCGTCTACCGGCGCTTTCTGGCTGATATTCCCGCGAACTGCGTAAAGCACGAGGTTATTCGCATCGTTCACTTCAGGCTTGTAGCCCCACATGAACTGCGTATATTTAATATTTTGTGGTCTTAGGTCTTTCGCGATCTTGCTGTTCAGAATCTTGTTTACTGCGGCAGTATCCGAAAGTTTTACATTCGCTACACCGTTGCTTTTTAAAGTATTAAGCTGCAGAAGGTTGGTGAAATTGGTATTTTTAGCCACACCTAATGAGTCGCCTTTAGCCGCTACTACTGCGCTAAGCTGCTCAAAGTAAGGCAGGACTTCCTGTACTTGCTGTACTTCCCAGAACTGAAGTTTTGCGGAAGTCTGAAGCATTTTCTTCACACGGTCGATATCTTTTACGCCCGGCATTTCCACAGAGATACGTCCTGTTCTTGGTACGCGCTGCACATTTGGCTGCGTAACACCCATCTTATCGATACGTGTACGGATCACTTCATACGCAGTTCCCGTTGAAAGTTCGATCCTGTTTTCTATAATTCTTTTTACCTGGTCATCCGGCGTATTGAATTTGATCTCAGAAAGATTCGTGTTACCGAAAATTTCAGGATCAGCAAGTTTCAGGTTTGCATTCTTCTCCTTATTTACCAGGTCAAACTGAGTGAAGAAATCTTTGATATAAGTATTCGTAGAGTTCTTCTGCATCTGGTCTGTCCTGTCCAGCGCTTCGATAAGAACCGGATTGGTAGAATAGTTGGTCAGGTTGTTTACAAGGTCACGTTGGTTGATTTCAAGAAGAACGTTGATGCCGCCTTTAAGGTCAAGACCCAATTTCATTTCCTTCTCTTTGGACTTCGAATAGTACAGCTCAGTGAAACCCAGGTTCAGCGTGTCTTTTGACAGTCTGGCGATTTCTCTCTGATATTTTTCAGGATTGTTCCCGGCAAGCTCGGTGGCCTGTTTTTCGATTTTACTTGCATACCAGGTGGGTAGTAATTCATTAAGACATATAAGTCCCAGAATCACCGCAACCAGCGTAATCAGTCCTTTTCCTTGCATTGTGAATAGTTTACAGCATTAAAATTATAGTCGGCAAATATAATGATTTTCAGTAGAATTAAGAATCTTTAACAATTTTTTTTAAAGCCTGTAACGATGGATAAAAATATCATTGAGAATACAATAATCGCAGAGTGAACTAAGATATTTATAATTAGAAATCAGCGATTTATGAAAATGAAGTAACTTCACGATACCAAAACACTCACACTTATGAAAAATCTACTTTTTGCGCTCGCAATGCTGAGTGCGCCCCTGTTTCAAGCCCAAAATATGGTGCTTACGAGTTTCGCCACAGGCTTCACTTCTCCCGTTGAGATTGTGAACGCTAAAGACAGCAGGCTGTTCGTAGTACAGCAAAACGGAATCATCAAAATTTTGAGGCAGGACGGAAGCGTGAATTCGGCAAACTTCCTGAATATCAGTACAAAAATACTTTTTGGCGGCGAACGCGGTCTGCTGGGTCTCGCCTTCCATCCTGATTATGCCACCAATGGTTTTTTCTACGTCTTTTATAATAACACAGCGGGAAATATCACGGTTGCAAGATACACGGTAAGCTCGAATCCCGATGTGGCTAATGCTTCTACAGAGAAGATCCTGCTCAGCATCCCGAAACCGTTCGACAACCACAACGGAGGCAGCATGCATTTCGCACCCGACGGGTATCTTTGGATCTCAACCGGAGACGGAGGCAGCGGCGGCGACCCGAATAACAACGCTCAGAATAAGAACTCATTGCTTGGCAAGATGCTGAGAATCGATGTAAATTCGGCCGGAACTTATAATATTCCGGCCGGAAACCCATTCGTAGGAACAGATGGTGCTGATGAAATTTGGTCGTACGGTATGCGCAATGCCTGGAAATTCTCATTTGATCTCACGGCCGGCAATGTAATGTTGGCAGATGTAGGTCAGGGAGTTTACGAAGAGATCAACCGAATGCCAATCACACAGGCGGGAATCAACTACGGATGGCGATGCTACGAGGGCAATACCGCATACAACACAACCGGCTGCGCGGCTGTGTCCACCATGACGTTTCCTGTTGCAGTGTATGATCACGCGGGTGGAAAGTGCTCCATTACGGGAGGTTATGTATATCGCGGAAGTCTTTATCCGGCGCTCTTCGGCAAATATATTTTCGCAGATTACTGTTCACGGCAGATCGGGGTGATGAGTCCGGAAGGTTTTATCTCGTGGAGCACCGCGTTTGCGGGTAATAATTTTGCGACTTTTGGTGAAGATTTTAATAAAGAACTGTATGTAGCAGCCATAAACAACGGTACCATTTACAAAGTGAGCACCACAACGCTCGCGGCTGATGCTAATGATAAAAACAGTTTTAAGATTGTACCAAACCCTGCATCAGACCGAATTTTGGTTCAGGGCCCAACTTCGGATGACTATTCAGTAGAGATCCTGAATGCGGAAGGCCGACTGGTCTTAAACACCAAAAACAAACCGGACGGCAGTGTAGATGTCTCTGCATTAAGTGCGGGTATCTATTTCGTAACCATTAAATATAATTCCGTAAAAGCTTACACGCAGAAACTGATCATTAAATAAATCCATCGAGCTTAATTACAGTTTTAAATATTTAAATAAAAAAAGCATCAAAACAGTTTAGATAAAGTTTTGATGCTTTTTATATTTAATAAAAATCCTTGGAAATTAAATTGTCATCGAGAAAATTCGTGTTTCGGGTTTGTTCCGCATCATTCTTAGGTCAAATGTCATCGCGACATTCCGCGTGAATGCGCGGCCGGCTTCGGTAATTTTAATTGAATTATCGGTGAGTTCTACCAATCCGTCGCGTTCCATTTCCTTTAATGACTCAAGCGCTTCCGGAAGTTCCGGGAAACTTGTTTGCCAGTCCCAGGAAGTTTCAAGACGGCACATCAGATTAAGGATATGCTTACGGATATTAAGGTCTTCGGCGTTCAAAATATGGCCTTTCACAACAGGAATTTTTCCTTCTTCCACCATTTTCTGATAGCCTTCCACGGTTTTTTCATTTTGCCCGAATGCATACCACGAATCCGAGATCGCGCTCATACCGAGACCAATCATCAGTTGCGTTTTGCTTGAAGAATAGCCCATGAAGTTTCTGTGGATATCCCCTGAAATCATTGATTGATAAAGATCATCATGCGGAAGTGCAAAGTGGTCCATCCCTACTTCTATGTACCCGAGTTCTTCGAGGAGACGCTTCCCGTTTTCATACAGTTTGCGTTTTTCCTCACCACTTGGCAGGTCATTTTCATCAAAACCTCTCTGGCCAACACCTTTAATCCACGGCACGTGTGCGTAAGAATAAAAGGCAAGCCTGTCTGGTATCAGCTCAAGGGTTTTGCGGATTGTAAATTCCATTTTTTCCCACGTATGGAACGGAAGCCCAAACACAAGATCATGTGAAACACCTTTGTAACCGATCTCGCGGGCCCAATTAGTCACCTTCTCTACGTTTTCAAAAGGCTGTATCCGGTTGATGGCTTTCTGCACCTGAGGATCATAATCCTGTACACCGAAACTGCATCTGCGGAACCCTAAGTCATACAGGGTTTGAAGATGCTCGCGCGTGGTATTATTTGGATGGCCCTCGAATGAAAATTCCGGTTCGTCCGCGATTTCTGCCTTTGCAAAAATGCCTTCGAGCAGTGTGCGGAGATTTTGCGGCGAAAAAAACGTTGGTGTACCACCACCCAAATGAAGCTCTTTAATCTTGGGCTTTACATTCGGATTCAGTGCGTTGCTTTGAAGTAAATCGAGATATAGGTCCCACTCTTTCAGCACGCTTTTAAGATAAGGCGTTTCTACCGAATGTTGTTTCGTAATCCGCTTATGGCAGGCACAAAACGTGCAAAGCTGTTCACAAAAAGGAAGGTGAATATAGATGGAAATTCCCTCGGCATCATTGGATTCATTAAATGAAGTAACTACCGACTGTTGCCATTGCTCCACGGTAAAAGCGGCATCGTCCCAAAAAGGTACTGTAGGGTACGATGTGTAGCGCGGCCCGGGAATATTGTATTTATCGATGAGCGATCTGTTCATGCTGCAAAAATACGGAATTTATTTACGTACGCGGCCTGACAAATATCAAAGACGAAACCCGGATTTCAATTAAGAAAAATCTTAAAGGACTGTATTTTAGCGCAAATTAATTTCGATTCCGTTGCGCAAAGTCTTGTGAATTTCGGCCACTTCATCCACCTTTTTGATGAGGGAGGCTATTTCTTCCTGCGATAAATTAGGCGCTTCCAGTGAAACTTTGTACGAAATATTCTGGGCAGGCTCACCTTCTGCACCAAAATCTCCGAAAACTTCCACATCTACATTTGAAATTTCCAAATTTCTGCGTTTTGCCTCGCGGTACAGATCATTGCAGAAACAGGTAGCAAGCGCCAGAAACAGCAACTCACCACCATTCACAGACAGTCCGTAACCATCGGCTTTTGGCGATATAACCAAGCTTTTTTGATCATCTTCCGTACGGAGTGTAATATTGTTTTTCCGGAATGAGCTTGAAACCTGTGCGGAAATTCTCATCGTTTTTATATTTAATTTTAAATACTAAGAATAGACGCAAATTTACTTAAAGCGGGACAAATTTTACTCCATTATACACAGACAATCAGCTGATTACGCGCACCAAAGATTTCACGTGAGCAAGTTTTTCTAATAATTCTTCGCGTGAGTCAGCCAAAACATTGATGTGACCCATTTTACGTCCCGGTTTTGTTTCGGTTTTGCCGTAAAGGTGAACGTAAGTCTGCGGCAGTTTGAGTACTTCTTCAAGGCCATCATACACCACTTTTCCAGAGTAACCGGCTTCGCCGACAAGATTGAGCATTCCTGAAAAACCACGGGAATCTGTATTTGCGAGCGGAAGGTTTTTCAAAACACGGTAAAACTGTTCGAACTGTGAATTGGCGTTCCCTTCCTGGCTTTGGTGACCGGAATTGTGAAGTCGCGGCGCGGTTTCATTTACCCAAACTTTTCCGTTTTTGTCCAGAAACAGTTCGATGGCAAACAAACCCGATGACTTCGCCGCATCGATGAATTTCTGTACAATCACCTCGACCTGTTCTTGTGTTGAATTGTTAATTTGTGCCGGACAGATATTAAAATCAAGGAGGTTAAGCTGAGTATCTGCCACCATTTCAGTCACAGGAAAGTGCGCCGTATCACCATTTTCATTGATTGCGATGATCACTGAAAGTTCTTTGTCTATGTCTACCAGGGTTTCAAGCACCGAAGGAACATCCCAAAGATTTTCAAGTTCAGCAGCCGTTTTTATCACCTGCACACCTTTTCCGTCGTAACCGCCGGTGTTTGCCTTCTGTACAAAAGGCAGCGGAAAATTAACTTCGGATTTCGATTGAATAATCTGAAAGTCAGGACTTGGAATATCATTTTGAAGGTAAAACTGCTTCTGCAGAATCTTCTGCTGAATGGTTTCAATGATTTCCGGTGAAGGAATAACTTTCACGCCGGAATTCCGCAGTTCATAAAGCGCAGCTACGTTTACATGCTCAATTTCCACAGAAACCACGTCTTTGTCTTGGCCAAAATTCAGCACAGCGTCATAATCCGCAAAATCGCCCAAGGTTTGATCTGAAATCTTAGCACACGGTGCGTCCGGGGCCGGATCGAGAGTAAACCATTCATCATCATATTTCAGTGCTTCCTGTATGAGCATTCTGCCAAGCTGGCCTCCACCAAGTATTCCGATTTTCATTATGGATGATTATTTTTTTACTTCAAGAAATTTAAAACATAACAAAAATACAAAAGCAATCCGGTGCCTTCCGAAAAATCAAATGAATATTTAACTTAATTCTTCAAACTGAATTTTTTTTTGGTTTCTTTGTAATAATAAACTATGACTTTCGCACTCTTTTCAATTTCGGTTTTTCTTATCGTACTTAGCTTGCTGCCGTTCGTGAAAAACCAGCACTGGATCTTTCGCGTAGCCGAATTCATAAAGATTCAGCTATTATTCCTGCAGATACTTTTTCTGGGCCTGAATATCGTTTTTTTACCGAAGGACGGCTGGTTTTGGCTGATCAATATAATACAGCTCGCGCTCATTATCTATCATCTTTACATACTGATCCGATACACCACTATTTACAGAAAGGACCGCGATCAGTTACGGAAAGGCAGTGAGCAGATCATTCGCGTGATTTCTTCTAATGTTTTTCAGTTTAATAAAGAATTTTCGAGGTTTCATGAGCTAATCAGGAAGTACAGCCCGGATATTTTCATCACCATGGAGAGCAATGCAGACTGGGAAAAAGCCAATCAAATCTTCGAAAGCGATTATCCGCATACCCAAAAGATGACGTTGGAAAATACCTACGGCATGCATCTGTATTCGAAAATGCCGTTCGAGAAAGCGCAGTTTCACTTTTTTGTGGCGGAAGATGTACCGAGTGTAGAAGTGCACCTGAAAACGCGCGAAGGAAATTTTGTACTGTATGGCGTTCATCCTCCGCCGCCGAGCCCCACGGAAGAACGCACTTCAAAAGAACGCGATGGTGACCTGCTGGCGCTGGCCAAAAGAATCAAGAAAAAGAATAAAAATACACTCGTAATCGGGGATTTCAATACAGTGGCGTGGTCGGATACGTCTATTTTATTCCGAAAAACCAGTGAACTGCTCGATGCGAGGGTTGGACGCGGGATTTTAGCAACATTCCACTCAAAATACTGGTTCTTCCGCGTGCCGCTCGACCTGCTATTTCACAGCCCTGAGATTCACATTGAAAAGTTAGAGACACTAGAAGATATCGGTTCGGATCATTTTCCGATTCTCTGCGAATTTTATTTGAATCAACACAATACCGCCCAGGCCGAAGATGTGAAAACGCTGGAGAAAGGCGAAGAAGCTGAGGTGGAAGAACTGATTGAGGAAGGTAAAAAGGAAGTTTCCGATAACCGCGAAGACATTCCCTAAAGCTTACTCAGCTTAAAATAACCCACTTTCATCGGATTTGCACTCAGGGTTGCGTCTGTTTCTTCAAGCACGATCGAATATTTTTCCTTCATCTCCGCCGGTAATATATCTTCCACCCTGAAAATATCGTCTATGTCGACGCCGTACTTATCATCGATATGGCTTTCGGCGTTTTTGAAACCCATCGTTTTATAGAATTCTGTCTGTTTTACGCGCTTTATTATTTCTGGCATGGAGGTTCCGACCATCAGGTGCTGCTCGTGCAGCTCCGCGAAAAGCCCCGGTTTGTAGCCGCCTAGATTAAGGAAAAACAAATGCTGCTCTGGTGAAATCTCCGTTTTTGGAACGACATTCACCGTAAAACCGTCCACGGCATTTACCTGCTGCCAAGCGTCTATATGGATTTCTCCATTGGCTTCGGGCCAAAAGTCTTTAATCTGTGGCACCAAATCCCGCAGTGACTCCGCGATGCCGAAAAAGACATCATGCTGTTCGATGTTTCGGCCGGCAGGCGTTGCGCCCAGATTTAAATAAAACAGCTTCATTTTTAATATTTAGTGAAATGTAAATTCTTTATTATCGCTTCCGACTTCAGTTCAGTTTCGCGCCATTCTTTTTCCGGCGAACTGTCTGCGGTAATCCCGCCGCCAACATAGACCATTAAGCCGTCGCGGAAAACCTCAGCACAGCGCAGATTGACAAAATACTGCACCGAATTTTGCAGATTCAGCTCGATATATCCTGCATAAAGGTTTCGCGGCTGGTCTTCAAATGCTTCGATCGCCGGTATGCACACCTCTTTTGGGATACCGCACACAGCCGGCGTAGGATGAAGTTCTGAAATAATATTTTCCAGATTGTGTGCATCAATCGTCAAACTGAAATCTGTGCGCAAATGCTTGATATTGCCCGAAATATGATCTGTAGTTGTGCTTTTTTTAGCCTTTTCTGAATATCTTTTTAAGATACCGGAAATATAATCGGCAACAGGTTTCTGCTCACCGATTTCTTTAGCAGACCATTCTTCGTCTTTCGGAAGCGTGCCAGCCAAAGCCATTGTTTTGAAAACCGACGAATTCTTGTCAAAACTTCCCAAAATTTCGGAAAAAGCTCCCATCCAGCCCTGGCCATCTTTAATGAAAAAATAAACCAGCGCGTTTGGGTATGTTTTGGCTAAGTTCAGAAATGTCTGAGGAAAGCTAATCTTTTGATTGACGAACGAAACTGTTTTCCGCCGCGAAATCACGAGTTTCGGCAGCTTTTTTTCGCGGACAAAGGAGATAACCTCCGAAATTTTCGCGCAGTATTCTGCTTCATTCTCATCTGCTTGAAGCGGCAATTTTGAAAGTGAACTTAAATCTATATTTAAATTTAAAAATTCTGCCGTTAAAAGTTTTTTAATATTCCCGTTGAAAATCAATTCTTTCCCTTCCGCGAACGGATGGAATGAGACTGCCACCTCATCCGAAGACCCGTCGCAGGTGAAGATTTGGTCATCAAAAGGTAATTTAAAAAAAAGCATAGCCCGTTTTTTTAGCGCGGTATGATGTTGTTAGTCATCGTGGTATGATTGATGAGCTCGCCTTTTTCATCCCGGATTTCAATCTCCGAAACGTGCATGGTGTTGCCTTTGCGGATGAATCTGGCCGTTCCGGTTACCATTCCGTTTTTCTTGCTGCGAAGATGGTTTGAATTGATATTGGTGCCTACAGGCGCATATTTTTCAATATCTACATGCAAAACGGAGAGACACGAGCCCAGCGTTTCCGCCAGGACACAGCTTGCACCCCCATGAAGAATGCCGTATGGCTGATGAACTTTCGGTTCTACCGGCATCGTCGCAGTAAGGCTTTCGTCGGAAACATCGGTAAATAAAATCCCAAGGGTTTTTGCCAGGTTTTCGCCGCCCCAACTGTTGAGTTTTGCAAGAATTTCAGAACGTTTGCTGTCTTCCATATCTATTTTAGTAAATTTTTGGGCTCCACTTTTCCGGATATTTCGGCGTGATCTTCTTATAATAATTCTCCATTTCGTCCATGATGCTCTCAAAACTTCTTGTTTCAAGGTCCTTCACCGAAATTTCGTAGCCGAGGTGAATCTGTTTTGTGCGGAAATCTCCGGCGGCGACCACAATCGGGACTTTTGCGGCGATTGCCATGTGGTAAAAACCTTTGCGCCACTTTGCTACGCGGCTGCGAGTACCTTCGGGCGTGATCACAAGACTGAAATTTTCCTTTTCAAACTGTTCTACCACGAACTTTACAAGGTCATTTTTTTGAGTACGGTCTATCCCGATGCCACCCAGGGCCTTCACTACGGAGCCGTACCACGCTTTGGTGTGCTGATCTTTAATGATTATTTTCAATGGTTTATCTAATGCCCAATACGCCAGGTTTCCCAGCAGATATTCCTGGTTTGAAGTGTGCGGCGCCACCACAAGTACGCAACGTTCGAGGTTTTTCACGTCACCTTCGAGCACAATCTTCCAGCCGATCAATTTGAGTATAAGCTTACCGATAAGTTTCTTCATAGTTTTCTTTCGATGTTCCTTTAAAACAAAAAAGCATAACCATAAATATGGTTACACTTTTACAAATATATTGAATATTAATTCTAAAAAAGACTGCTGACGAAATCAACAATTTTAATAGCGATTTGAAAAACGAACTGTACCATGGCTTTTGTTTTTAGTTTTTGTTAACTGAATTGATAAATTAACGTTACGAAATTAATAAATAAAGGACAAATTCACAATTTCCTATGTTAATTTTTAATTAAAGTTTAATAGGGAACAAGCGTAGGGCGAAAAATTTTTTTAATGAAAAGTTACCGCCCCGGCCTGTCCACTCTCATTATTTGGTCTTAATGATGATTTCTTTTTTACCGTCTTTTATGGAAATGTCCACATTTTGCAGGTTCTTCAGGTTGGTCTTCATAGAATCCATAATTTTGTCTGCAGCCGCTTTTGGCATCTTCGTACCATTGATGATTACACTGTCTTTCTCGTCAGAGTTGTACTGTATCGTAGAACCATTGATCTTCATCTGGTTGTTGCTGATCACAATACTACGGTCATCATCCTCGTCATCATCTATTCCATCTGCGTTCAGGTCGCCATCCACGTTCAGCGCATTTTCTTTTACTTTGAAGACTTGTGTCGTCATTGGAACTACCAACTCATACGTCACATTATAGTCGCGGAAGCGGTCCTGATACGGATATTTCACAAAATTTGGCAAATATATCCTGTTGTTTTGTATCTCAATCGGAGCCGTAAGCTGAACAGGGATGTTGTAGCCTTTCCCATCTTTTTTGATAATCAGGTAAGGTGCCTGCACATCTGCTTTACGGGTTACCTGAACATACGGATAGTCTTCTTCATATACCATTTTCTTGTCCGAGAATATATCATCATCGTAAGCAGTGAAGTTCTGCGGAATGGTGATTTGCTTCACATCAAGATAAAGGCTGTCGCTGGCAGTGTTGATCGCTACATTCTCTACGTCCTCCTTATGTCCTTTGTAGATCATCTCTTTTTTCGCCATGTTCACACCGAAATAAGTTCCGAAAGCCAACAGGATCAGGAAAAGCGCGCCCACTACATAGCCTACGTTGCGAAGCTGCGTTTTTGGCGAGATGAGTTTGATGGAGATCAAGCTGAAAAGTATCGCGGGAATCAGTGTACCGATAACCATCATCGCATAAAGCACGGTGCTCATCCCGTCATCATCAAAGAGGAAATTAAACTCCTGCAGTGGTGGGAAATCTGAACCTCCGAACAACCCGAATATCGCGAAGGTCCCGATAATGGAGCCAAGTGCCATAAGGCCAAAAATTGCACCTAAGAAATACCGGATTACATTCCAGATACCGCTGCCCGCTGTGCGGATGTAAGGTTTATTCTCTGTATAGATCTCGCCCACGCGTTGGCTGGATTCATTAGCGAACTGTACCAGTTTGTTTGATTCATTCTTAAGGTTATCAAAATTCATCGGCTTACCTTTCATCTTTAGAAAATCAGTCGCGGTTTCAGCCCGCGGCAATACGATCCAAAGAATCACATAAATCAAAACGATAAGTGAGGTGGAAATTGCGGCGGTGAAAACACCCAGGATGGCGATACCAAGCCAGATGGCACGCATCGCGCTTACATCCATCCCTACATAATGCGCCAAACCTGCACATACACCGGCAATCTTTTGTTTTTCCGGATCGCGGAAGAGTTGCTTATTTCCGGCAGAAGCGGTGGTTTTTTCCTCTTGGCGGCTGGCTTTTTCGGAAAAATAGGCTTCTTCCTGCTCGTTGATCAATTCTGGTTTACCGATTTGTGAAATCACTTTCTCCACATCAGAATCATTGATCACTTCACGTTTCCCGAGTGAGTCTTTGAAGATTTCTACCATTCTGATCTCGATGTCGTGCATCACTTCATCAGCTTCATTGGCATCCAGCGAACTGCGCAGGGCCGCGAGGTAATCGCTGAGTTTTATGTATGCGTGCTCCTCTATCGTGAAAGAGAAACCTGCAAGTCCTATTGAGAGTGTCTTGTTCATAGTTTTAAGAATTTGGTTCGAACGTATTTTGAGGAGCGTTCGCAGGGTTAATGTCTTTAGTAATTTGGTTCACGGAGTCTGTAAGTTCCTCCCAGGTGTTCGAAAGTTCTGCGAGGAAGAGTTTTCCTTTTTCAGTAATCTGATAGTACTTTCGTGGTGGTCCGCCTGTAGATTCTTCCCAGCGGTAGGAGAGAAATTCTCCGTTTTTCAATCTTGTAAGCAGTGGGTAAAGGGTGCCTTCCACCACATCCAGTTTTCCTTTTTTCAGTTCGTCAATCAGGTCTGAAACATACATCTCGCGCCGATCGATCAAACTCAAAATGCAGAATTCCAGAATACCTTTTCGCATCTGCGCTTTGGTGTTTTCTGTGTTCATATTATTTGAGATTTTAATTGGTGATCTGAGTCTGAAGATTTGAAAGTGAACAATACACTTTCAATCTTACAATGCAAAGATATATAATTAATTTAGTATTATGCAATACAAAGTAGTAATTTTATTTTTAAAAATTTTAGTAAATATTATCATAAATCATTTGAAGCGCCCTGGTGAAGACACTTCGGCTGCTAAAAAAATATTTTAAAATATTTGGTTTAAATAGTTGCTTTAAGCCAAATTAATTGTTCACAAACCTTTTGAATAGGCTTTTTACACCATTAACATCATTTACGTAATGTTATCATGGTCAAATTTCAACCAAAAAAAGCCGGTCTGCATTGCTGCAGACCGGCCAATTACTAAGGTTAATCCTTATTTCTTGATTGCTTTTACAGTTTGCGTGCTGCCATCATTTTTGTGAAGGATGATCAGGTACATACCTGCATTAAGGTCACCAAGATTGATCTCTGACGAAGCTTTCACGGTGCGTACCAATCTACCAGTCAAATCACTGATTGAAACGGATTTCACATTAGAAATATCAGAGATTCTCACAACATCTTTGAACGGATTAGGATAAACCATCAACTTGTTTTTATCCACAGTTGACGTTCCTGCTGTAGCAAGTGTAACATTTACTGTATAATCTTCTACCTGACCGAACGAAGAACCTGTAGTAACACATGCATTGGCAAAGTTACTTAAGTTCGGTTCTGTATTTGGACCTGTAGCACCATAGAATGCTGATTTTACTCTCATTCTTGTAACACCTGCTTTTGCTGTTGCAGGTACATTAATAGTTCCTACAGCTGGTGTTGCGCTTGAGCCGTTGGAGCCTAAAACGAAGATAAATGATTCCGGTGTGGTGAAGAATTTCTCATCAGCGTCATCAAAGTCTCCATCCTGGTTCCAGTCAATGAATACCGCAAAGAAATGTCTGAAAGTAGTGCCGTCTGTATTAGCATCCAGCGTGATGGTATATGGGCTACCCGTTGTAACCTGAGCCGTTTGATTGAGGAAGAACTCATGTGCCGGAGTTGCGCCTACCCCACTTGGCTGATTTATATTCTGGATTCCTGCAAACTCCACACGTGTAGTTGGTTCAACGGTTGAGTAGGTCAGCGGACCGCAATAAAGTGGACCGGTGGTTGTGAATGAAATTTCAGTACATCCTACCGCGTCTCCCACTGAGTTATACGGTACTACGCGAGCGTAGTACGTTACGTTTGCAGTAAGTGCTACTTTGTAAGAAGTTCCGTTTACCACAGCGCCGTTCACCACGTCTGAACCACCAGGTGTAGTACCGATATAGATTTTGTAACCGGCAGCAGATGGTTCGGCAGCCCATGTCATGGTACCGTTGAGTGGGAAATCTGTAGCTCCGGCCATTGGTACGGTGATCGATGTACAACCAGGTGCTGCCGTAGGTGCAGTGACACTGATCGTATAATCTTCAACCTGACCATTACCCATATTACCGCATGGGTCGCTCAATGCGGAAATTATCGATGTAGTAGAACTGTTGAAGTTGTACTTAATTCTCATTCTGGTAGTACCACTTAGTGCAGTTTCAGGTACGGTGATGTTTCCGCTAAGGTTGTTGGTTGCTGCCGCACTACCTAAAAATGGTGCAGTGGTAAAATAACTTTCGCTGACATCGTTGAAATCACCATCCTGGTTCCAGTCAATGAATACTGTCATTCCAAACCTGTTGGTTCCTGCGCCTGTCGCCACAGCGTTGATTTGATAAGTTAATCCCTGTATCACATTCATTGTCGTAGCAGTGAAATCTTCATAAACCGGCGCACCTGTTGTTGCAGCTGAGGTATTTGTCACTCCATTCAGCGTCACCGAAGAAATCGGATATACAAGTGCCGAAGCCGTGATACCTCCGCAATAACCTATGGTGCTGTTTGTAGTGAAACTAATTTCTGTACAGCCCGTTGCATCACCCGCAAGGTTGGTTGGCGTTACTTTGAGATATAGTGTAGCGCTTTTCGGAAGTGTTACATTAAGACTATTTCCGGCAACCGTTGAATTAAACACGTCTGTACCGCCTGGAGTAGTACCAATTTGTACTTTGTAGTTAACCGCTGTTGGTGCAGCATCCCACGTAAGTTTGGCCGTACCTGCAGAAATGGTAGATCCGCTTGTAGGATAGGTAATGGTAGTACATGCAGGCGGCGTTGAAACCACTTCCTGAGTAAATGTAATATCATCTACAAAGATGTTACCTGTAGTAGTTCCGCTTCTTACAAACCATACACCCACGCCATAAGTCTGGCCTGGCTGTATTGCTCCTGCAGGAATAGTGCCCGTCAGTGCTGTACATGTTGTGATTGCAGTGGCCGTAAGCGCAACCGTAGGACCAAATGTGTTGATTGACCAAGTGTTCGCTACCGGATCCAGCGTAAAATACGCCAGACTAATGTTACCCGCAACAGTTGCGGCTTTTTTGTAGTTTGCCGAAACATCAAGCTTCTGGCCATTTCCTGTTTGACCAATCGTGCTGAGGTCTACCATGTAGCCCGTCTGTGTAGCGCTGGCACTTATTGCCAACTGTCCACCATAGGTACCATTGCATGCCGCAGCTGTGGTACGGGTTCCGCCGCCGAACTGCTTGTAAACTGTAGTGGTGTACCCTGGATCTTCAAAGTTACCAACGTACGAATACTGTGCGCTGGTCCCAATTCCAAGTGCAAGAAAGCACCCGAGTAGAATTTTTTTCATAAAAAAGTATTTTAGTTAATCTTACCAAAACTAATAAATTATTATCAGATAAATACAAAAAATATTTTGGAAAAAATAAACATTTAAACAAACCATTGCGAAGTGCCCAATTAACACTTTTACCATTATGTTCCTTTTGTTGTAAAACCATTAGAGATAAAAAAATCCGCCTCATTGCTGAAGCGGATTCTATTATTAAAGAATAATATTAATATTACTTTTTAATGGCTTTGAAAGATTTAGATGTACCGTCTTCCATTTTCAGCGTAATGATATACAAACCTGCCTTAAGTTCTGAAAGGTCAACTTGAGCTGCAGCTTTCATAGATTTTACCTGTCTTCCGGCAACGTCGCTTACGGAAACAGATTTCACGTTTTTCACATCAGAAATATTAAGAACATCAGTGAAAGGGTTTGGATATACAGAAAGGTCTGCTTTCACGTTTTCTGACGCAGCCAATACGCCCAGACATGTAACACTTCTCGTGTGCGAGGTAGATGAGTTTGTAGCTCCTGTACACGTAGCATCGGTATGAACGTAGAATCTAACAGTACCCGTTGAAGTAGCTTTATACAATAGCGGTCCTACACCGTGCTGCAATACTACAGGAGTTGTGGCATTGGTCGCGATGGTGATATAGTAACCTGGTTTAAGTAAAACTTCGAATCTATAGGTATTTCCGCTTACAACATTTACTGCAGAATATTCACCAGCCCAAGCCGTAGTTCTGGTAACAGAAGTAGTTCCGTTGCAGTTTGATGGTGTAAGTGTACCGTAAAGGCCGTTCGGCGATGTAGTACAACCTGTTGCAACAAAGGTTTTAGTGGTGAATGTATATACTGTATTACAGTTTACAGCACTTCCTGCAGAGTTTACAGCAACAACTTTCCAGTAATATTGTGTACCTGATAGCAGAGGATTGCTTGTTGCAGTGCTGAATGTAGCGGTAGGGTTTGTATAATTACCAATCTTCGTAGTAGGATTTGGATTTGTATCCATGTACAACTCATAGTAAGACACAGGTCCACCGGTGGTAGGCGCTGTCCAAGTAAGCGTTGTATCAGTGGCATCCACATCTACTGTATTGTTTGCCGGAGTTGCCGGAGTTGGGCAGTCAGGAGCTACACTAGGCGCAGTATCATTCACGATATTGTCAAACAACAATCTGAATTTGTCCGCGGAAGTTGCATGAAAGCCCACATAAATTGTCTGTCCAACATACGGCGTCAGATCTAAGATCACCTGCGACCAAGTACTTGGAGCGGGTGCATTTGCCTTGATAACTGTGGTAAAAGCAGCTGCTGTAGCAGTTGTAGTAGAAATTTTCACATCATATTCCTCAACATACGCGGGATCCTGATTTTTCACAAAGTAGGTAATCCTGTCATTTAAACCAGCAGTAACCGTAATTGCCGGAGTAACAAGGTAGTCATCATGTGCCACATCATCATAGTTGATTTGCGCAGCATTTGGCGCTGAAATCACAGAGCCCGGCGCACCTGCAGTAATTATAAATGTTGAAGGTCCTCCTCCATTGATAACAGACCATCCTGCAGGTAAAGTGGTTCCGCTATCAAAATTTTCTGAAAATTGAGCATTGGCACCAATTCCAAGTGCCAAAAAGCACGATAATAAAAGTTTTTTCATAAATAGAGCTAAATTGTTAAACGTAGCCAAAACTAAACATTTATTTTTAATAAGGTCAAATTTATTCATTAATATTTATCGATTTTAAACAAATCTTAGTAATTTCCTAACGAATTTTCTGCGTGTTTTGGCGGTCTATCTGAGATTTTGCCTTAATTTCAAATTTTCCGATCGCAGCGCCTCCATTTTTGCAAGCAGATGACTGATGATTTCAATTCCCGGAATATTCACTTCCAGATCATAGTGCCAGGTTGCATATTTTTCGAAAGCCGGCAACTCTTCATAAAGCAGGTAAGTCACCTCATCTTCGGTTTCCGTGTTCAGCAGTCCGGAGTTTTGTAGCGAATCAAAAAAACTCACTTCGATCTTGTATATTTTCACGAGTTCCTCGCGGGATATCCTGTTGCTCATTTTGTAAGATTTTTAAGCTGTTGAAACAATTCCTTCTCTTTATCACTTAGGCCTGTGGGTATTTGTACCCGATACGTTGCGTATAGGTCGCCAAATTCATTTTCCTTTTTATAGACTGGCAAACCTTTGTTTCTGAGGCGCACTTTCGTACCGTTTTGGGTTTCCGGCGCCACTTTAAGTTTTATCGGGCCTGAAAGCGTCTCAATGTTTAGTTCACCACCCAAGACCGCAGTGTAAAGGTCAATTTCCACATCAACACTCAGGTTATTGCCGTCACGTCTGAACTTATTGTCCTCAGCAATGTTAAAAGTGATGTACAAATCACCATTAGGTCCGCCATTGTGCCCGGGATTCCCATGTCCACTGAGTTTAATTTTCTGGCCGTCTGCAATACCTGCCGGAATGGTAATGCGGACTTTTTTGCCATTTATCGAGAAGGTTTGCTGATGTGTAGCGGCAACATCTTTGAGGCTTAATGTAAGTTCGGCGTTTACATCCTGCCCTTTGAATTTCCCTGAAGCGCTGCCTCTTTGCCGGAAACTGCCGCCACCGCCAAACATACTTTGGAAAAAGTCTGAAAAATCATCTCCGTCGCCAAAATCTGCGCCGCCGAACTGTCCAAAACCGCCTGCGGAACTTTGTTGGCGCTGCTGCTGACGCGCTTTTTCGAATTCTTCGCCATGCTTCCAGTTTTCACCATATTTGTCGTACTTCTCACGATTTTCGGCATTACTCAGCACCTCGTTCGCCTCATTTATTTCTTTAAATTTTTTCTCTGCCTCCTTATCACCAGGATTCACATCAGGATGGTATTTTCGCGCAAGTTTCCGGTACGCTTTTTTCACATCGTCGGTCGTTGCGTTTTTGCTGATTCCCAAAATCTTATAATAATCTATGTATGCCATTATTGCAACCTTTTACTCAAATTTAAGAAAATTATCAATTAAAATATACCATTTGAATCTTCATTTTTGCCGCACACATCGGGCGCATTTACCGTATATTTATCTTAATGAAATTAAAATTTTCCACATTTTTAATGTTTTTGGGCTTTTGCATTACGGCACAGACAGTTGATTCTACAAGCCTGATCTCTGAAGTTGTAATAGATGGTTACCGAAAACCGGCCAACCTGATGACAGCTACACAGTCCGTGGCGGTTACATCAAATCATCTTCTTCGCCAAAACGCTCCGGACCGGTTAGTAGAATCCCTAAATTTGCTCTCTGGCGTAAAAATGGAAGAACGCTCGCCCGGCAGCTACCGCATTTCTGTTCGTGGCAGTACGCTGCGCTCGCCATTTGGCATCCGCAATGTGAAAATTTATCTCGATGATTTCGTGCTTTCAGACGCATCGGGCAACAGTTACCTAAATCTTCTCGATCCTGAACTGTTTCGGAGCATCGAGGTTTACAAAGGTCCGGAAGGCGGGGATTTTGGTTCCGCGACGGGTGGCACCGTACTACTGAAAACTTCCTCGCCATCCATTGCAGAATTTGGCGTCAGCGCTGGCAGTTTTAATAATTTCAAAGGAAAAGTCAATTATTCCGGCAGGGGTGAAAAATCATTTATTCGCGTATTCAGCAGTTATCAATTGACGGATTCATACCGTGAACAGTCGGCGCTCGAACGAAAGTTTTTCTTCCTTAATGCGGGCAGAAATTACTCCGAAAACAACGAGGTTAAAGGCATGCTGATATATTCCGATCTTGCCTATCAAACACCGGGCGGACTCACCTTTGATCAGATGATGCAAGACCCGCGGCAGGCGCGACCAAAAACGCAGGCCGTGGGAGGTGCTAAAGAGCAGCAGGCCGCTATTTACAACAAAACTGTGATGGCAGGACTTTCAAATGTCCTGCAGTTCGACGAAAAATTAAGCCATTTCATCGCGGTACACGGCAGCTATACCGATTTCCGGAATCCGTTTATCACCAATTATGAAAAGCGTTTTGAAGTGGGCGCCGGCGTGCGCACGCATTTCAATTTCGAAAATAACTTTGAAAATATTTTTTCGCAGTCGCGGATTGGCTTTGAAGGCGCAACCGGCCAAGCTGTAATCAGGAACTTCGATAATAATGCAGGACAGCCTGCCGGTCCTCAAAACTTTGACAATATTTTCACGCGCAGTGGCTTCTTTTTCTTAAGCCAAAAAGCTGTATTCAAACAAAAACTGTTTATTGACGCATCTTTAAGCCTGAATTTGATGAAGTATGAATGGGAAAGCCTCTTTCCAAGCGCTGAAAACGGGGTGAAAAAATTTAATAACGAACTGCTGCCAAATTTTGGTGTAAGCTATGCGATCTCGCCGGGACTTTCCATTCGCGGTAAACTCAGTAAAGGAAATTCGGCGCCGACGACGGAAGAAATACGCTCTTCAGCACAACAAATTAATACCGACCTGTTCGCAGAAAGCGGTTGGAATAAGGAAGTCGGATTACGTAAACAGTGGGGAAAACTTCTTTATACCGAGCTGAATGTGTTCGATTTCAGGTTGAAAAACGCAATCGTGCGGCGTGAGAACGCATCGGCACAGGAATTTTTCGTGAATGCGGGCGAAACCGTACAAAAAGGTATCGAATTTACCGTAGAAACCGGCAAATTAAATCTGAATAACTCAGTTTTAAACGGTTTGAAATTGTATTTTTCTGGTAATTTGTTCGATTTTAAATTCAAAAACTATGAGAAAAACGAAACAGATTACTCGGGCAACGAGCTCACCGGTGTTCCTGGGACGTCGGTACAGGGTATTGTTAGTTTTGATATCCTTAAAATCATTAAGGCAGACATCACACACTTTTACACTTCAAAGATGCCGCTCAATGACGCCAATACGGTATTCTCAGAGGCCGCGCTTGTTGGAAATATAGGATTGGGCATGCCCATTGCAGCAGAAAAATTTGATATACACGTCTCTGCGCGCGTGCAAAACATCTACAATTCCTTATACAGTTTGGGTGATGACATCAATGCTTTTGGCAACAGATATTATAATCCGGCAGCAACGCGCAACTATCTGCTGGGCATTACTTTTAAAATCAAATAAGATGAAAAAGATCATTCTTCTTGTTCAGGCTGCGGCAATTTTAAGCTGCTCGAAAAACGAAAAGCTACCCACAGTGATCGAAAATAATACGGATACAGCGGTTGCGATTTCCCCTAAACCGCCACATTCTGATGTTCAAACACAAAATCTAAAAGACATCAATCGTGAAATACTGCAAATATTAAAACAAAAAAATTACCGCGCACTTGCAGATTTCATTCATCCGCAAAAAGGTGTGCGGTTCTCAATGTACTCGTATGTTGACCCAAAAGAAGATAAGGTTTTTACACGTGAAGATTTCTTGAAATATATCAATAGCCAGATTAAATTCACGTGGGGACATAAGGATGGAAGCGGCGACATTTATCAGACGTCACTTCTGAATTATCTATCAGAATGGGTCTATAAACGTGATTTCAGCGCCGGCCAATATTTTGAAAATGAGATAAAAGGCAGAGGAAATACCCTCGTCAACATCAGCAAAGTGTATCCGCAAGCTGTTTTTACGGAAAACTACATTCCCGGAAGCGAGCAATATGCCTTCATGGACTGGAATTCCCTGCGACTTATTTTTGAAAAAGTGGAAAACAAATATTATCTGGTCGCGATCGTCAACGACCAGTGGACTGTTTAATTTCTATTTTTAAGGAAAATCCAGCCGTAGAAAATCCGTCCGTCCGGCAGTCTCAGCACGTACCAATAAGTATCTGTCGGAACCGGTCTTCCCATCCAGCGGCCATTCCAGGAAAGTCTGTCCGGGCCTTCTTCCTGATGAACCAGCACCTGCTGTCGGTCAAAAATCTGTATGGTGGAATTGGCTCCGTCAAAAACGTCAAGACCGGAAACTTCCCAAACATCGTTAATGCCGTCTTCATTCGGTGTGAAGGCGTTTGGAATGTTCAAAATCACGCCTTTTTTAGGCAGACCGATACATTCTTCACCCGAAAATTTCACATAGAAAGTGGTCTGTCCCACAGGCAGATTATAGAAAATATTACCCGTTTGCCAGCTCATACCATCAATGGAATACAGAATCGTTTTGCTGCCGGTCGCAATTACCGTGTAATTATTTCCGTTTGCAACGAGTTGTGTGATCACGGGAACTTCAAAATGACGTACTTCGAAACTTGTGCTGAATGTACATCCGTTTGAAGCCACCACATCTAAGGTATAGGTCCCGGTCTTATTCACTCCGCGCAGCTGGTTGCTTGTAGAAACGGTGGTTCCCACAGAATCCTTCCAGCTAAACGAAACAATATCCTGACCTGTAAAATCTGGTGTGATGTCCACCGAATCATTATTATACGGGCAGAAATAATAGGTTGGCAAGGTAAACTGAGGCGTTTTCTTCAGATTAACATTGATCACCGCATACACCGGACAGAACCCGGCAAATGAAACCTTTACATAAATCGCGGAGTTTTGACTGTTTTTATTAAAGCTAAAGGTTTGAGGGTTCACAATTTGGTTTACCGCATTGTTCATATCGGCAAGGGAAGGATAATATTCGAACTGTGCACCCGGATATATTTCATTCTGATACTGAGTGAGATCTATGGTTTCCTGCCCGTCATTCAGTGTATCGCACTGTGCCAGCGCAAATGGACCGGAATTGATGAGTGGTAATTTTGTACCTGGATTTAGGTTGATTGCGGAGATATCATCACATCCCGGAATATTTGCAATTTTTACAAATATTTGCGCAGGCAAAGGATTTACTCTGAAATTTTCCGGATCAGCAATAGCATTCACCCCATTTTGAGCATCGGGTAGCGTTCGGTAGAAGGTAAAAGTATTGTCAGGATCGTTAAGGTCAATTACCTGAGTAGTGTATTGCAGTAAGTTCAGTTCATAGAATCCGTCAAGATTACTGTCGCAAATGTTATTGATTGTAGAATTAATGGCTTTTGGCGGAAAATAAGTGCGAAGATGAATCGGTTTTACCGAATAGCATCCACTGGTTTTCGATTCAAAACGCGCGTAAACCGTCACTAGTGACTGCATTGTAACCTGAGCAGAACTGATTGCGGTAGTCGGAATGCCGGCGTTTGCGTCGGCTGCAGTGCGGTAGTATGTAACCGTCATCCCACTTAGCGGCACACCGTTTTCAGCAGCATCATACATTTGCGGAAGCGCCGAATTCAGATTAAAACTTTCATTGAAATTAAACTGTTCATCACAGATCCGGAGAGTAGCTTCTTTAATTCGCGGCGCCGCTACAAAATCGATCTTAAGTTTGATCAAGCTCACAGAAAAACATCCGGTGGAAGTGTTTCGCACACGCACATAAACTGTGTTCTCGCCTACTGCCGCGAATCTTTTCGGATCCGGAATAAGGCCGCTGAAGTTTTGACTGGAACTGTTGTAACCGGTATAATAAGTGAAATCTACCGCCGGCCCACCTGTGTAAAGTTGCGCCTGATGCTGCGTAAGGTCGTAAGCCTCGCCACCATCATTGTTATTGTCACAGTAGCTTTTTCGGTTTACCGCAATTTCCGGCGTTACCAAAGGTGTCGGAACCAGCTGAAGATTGATTGGATAAACTTCCGAACAGCTGTTAACTTCGATCCGCACAAAAAGCTGGGTAGGGCCGGTCAACGTAAAACTTGTAAGCGCGTTCGAGTTGTCCTGTGCCTCTTGCACCGAAGCAAAATACCGTATCGTGGCAGGCTGCGCACCGGCAATTTGACTTGTATATTGGTTCAGGTTAAATGTTTCTGTATTATCATTATTAAAATCACAGACGGTAAAATTACTCTTTACCGCCACCGGATGCGTCAATACCACCGTGATTGTGCGCACTGTGTAACATGCCGGCGATTCTTCAAAGCGCACGAAATATCGAGCCGTCACCGAATTTCCATTATCGGTAATCACCTGCATAGGCGAAATGGGATCTAAGCCTTCTTCGGCGTCAGCTGCATTGGCGTGAAAAGTTGTGGTAACACCAGTGAGCGGACTTTGCAGCATGCTACTGGATAAAGTTGCTAAATTCACCGAGACATCTTCAGAACCATCGAAACACAGCTGAGCGACTTCATTTGTAGCTACCACCTCATTGAAATCAACATTCAGCCGGACTTCCGCAACTGAAAAACAGCCTCCAGGTTCCTCCACCCGCACATAAACAGAATATACTCCTTCTTTCACCGTCGTTACCTGACTGCCAACTCCCTGATAAGCCTGCTGATAAGTCTCGTAATAGGAAATTATAACGCCTGTGGCGGTCGTAACCAAGGATGAAACATTCGCGGCAAAATCATAAGGTTCGGTGTTATTATCATTAACATCGCAAATAGTAAGGTTTAGGTCTAAAGGCGAATTTACTGCAGGTCCGGGTGTGAAATTTACTGTAATCGGACCGATTACCTGTGAACATTGGGCTGTAGTCAACCGGATCCAAAGCTGCGTTCCGTTTGTCAGCGTGGCCGAAGTTACCGCATTCGTATTGTTTTGCGCATCGGCCTGTGAAAGGAAATACGAAATTGAACCCGAAATTTCCGGCGCAAAAAGCTGAGGATTTAATCCCGATAAAATATATGCCGCTTCAGTACCGTCATTATTTGTATCACATATCGAAGCCGTATTTGAAAGTATCACACTGTTGATAAACTGAAACCGCAACATGGCAACACGGTAGCAGTTTGCATCCGCTTTGTTTTGTACCCGCACGTAGATAACCTGTTCGGAATTGACATTCACTGATGTGGATACGCTGTTCGTATTGGCATTAGCGTCCGCCAGTGTGTTATGGTAAGTAAAAGTAAACAGCGCAGGATCCTGCGGCGTGAGAAACTGCTGGAAATCATCAAGGTTAATCGATTCACTGCCACCTGGAGGAGTGCAGAATACTTTCGTGTAGTTGCGCACGAGCGGAAAATCTGGCGCAAATTTTACGTCAATGGAATCTGTAAGCACAAATGGAGAACCACACATTTGATAGGTAGCTTTCACCGTGTAAGAAGTGTTCTGTGACGGACAAACATCAATGCTACTGCCCGATCCAAGCGCGGTACCTGCCGCATTAAACCATGAAAGGACAGGTGTAATTACGTTTCCATCCGGAGAAAAGCGCCAGGCCTCTTCCAGTGCTGACCAAATACCGGTGTTGCGGCCAGCGGGCGAATACCCAACGGTGCCGTTGCTGTTTATTATTCCTAAAAGCGCGTTCGAAAAACGGGCTGTCGGGCAAGGCAGTTCTTTATTTTCAATGAATATTTCAATTTCATTCGTAAACTCCGTCAACACAATTTGGGTGGAGGATCTTTCCTGACAGCCCACCACGCGCCCGCGGTAAAAATTGATTACCAACTTTCTGCACGCACCACTCTGAATTACGGAATAATAAATTTCCGAATCATCTGCCGAAGAAAAAACCAAATCCTGGAACACACCAAAAATAGCGTTATGAGGTAACAAGGGATCGGGATTGGTCTTTTCGATATTTGGATAACTGAGTTTGCCGAGCAATGAGGTATCAAAACTTACAAGGCCGTTCGACCCGATTACAAGTTTGTTATAATTATTTCCAAAAAAACAGAACCGAAAGGGGATATCGATTACTTCTGCATACAGGTCGTCATAATTTGCATTAAGCGGTGTACCTTCATTGAAAGGAATATATGGCGAGTATGCGATTGCCTCAGCTTTATACAATGTGGCCTCGCGCACTGAAGGCGCGGATGCCTGAAGTGAAAGGCACTGAGAATTTTTTAGCGGGTAGCTGCAGTCAATTAATACCTCATCATTGCCCAGAGTGTCTGTTGCCGTGAATGGCGTGCAGGTTTGGGAAAATAAGATGCCGGAAAAAGTAGACACAAGTACTGAAAAAAAGAATAAGATCTTTCTCATCAGCTTAATTTTAGTTAGTAATATTCAACGGATCAACAGCCCCCTGTCTCGGTGTAAAAAATTACATTTGTATACCTAACACTTAATTTTCATGAAAAAACTCATCAATAACTATTCCGCTATATTCCTTCTTTTAGCGGGAATTCTCGTGGGAAGCCTCATCGGAATCTTCGCCCCGCAGGCGGTTATTTACCTTAAACCACTCGGCGATATCTTCCTCAATCTGCTGTTTGTAAGTGTAGTGCCACTCGTCTTTTTCGCGGTGGCCAATTCTATAGCTTCACTTGAACAGCAGTCTAAATTTGGGCGGATCGTTATTTCGATGATCGCGACTTTCCTTCTGTTCATCATTATTTCAGCAGTCTTCACCATCATCGCGGTTTACCTCTTCCCTACCGAGGCTTTGCCAAGCACCGGCGGCGAAATTCCCGAGAGCGGAAATTCAACATCGTGGAATGACCGTTTGGTAAGTTTCTTTACTGTAGGCGAATTTACTGAACTTTTTTCCAGAAAAAACATGCTTGCCCTGCTTATTTTCGCATTCTTAACAGGAACAGCTGTAAGAAAGGCCGGAGAGGCGGGTCTTGTGTTTAAAAATTTCCTCGCCTCGGGATTTGAAGTGATGAAAGAACTTTTACTTATGGTGATGAAGGGCGCCCCAGTAGGTTTGGGAGCCTACTTCGCATACCAGGTAGCCACAATGGGTCCCGAACTTTTCGGGTTTTACGCAAAACCGCTCGGACTTTACTATGTTGCCGGCGCGGTGTATTTCGTTGTATTCTTCTCGCTTTATGCCTGGATTGCCCGATCAAATTCGGGTGTGAAATCTTTTTGGAGAAACAACATTTACCCAACACTTACGGCGCTCTCTACGTGCAGCAGTTTCGCGACTATGCCTGCGAACCTGCAGGCAGCGGCGAAAATCGGTGTTCCGGCTGCAATTGCGAACATTGTGATCCCGATTGGCAGTACACTTCACAAGCAAGGCTCTTCAATGTCTTCCATCATTAAGATCTACGTGGCTTTTTTAATAATAGGTAAAGATTTTTTTGATCCGATCAATTTGCTTTTAGCCCTCGGCATCACGGTCTTTGTGAGCATCGTGGCGGGTGGTATTCCGAACGGCGGCTACATCGGCGAAATGCTGATGATTTCGGTTTACAATCTTCCGGTAGAAGCAATTCCGGCGGTGATGATTCTTGGGACACTGGTTGACCCGTTGGCTACAGTTCTCAATTCTACAGGAGATACGGTAGCAGCCATGTTTGTGACGCGTATTTCGGGTGAGAAGTTTGTGGTGCCCGAAGAATAGCACAATTATAAATAATTGTTTCCCGCGGGATAAGTAGGTGTTATAGAAAACATCTGTACGTTATATCAAAAGCGTCCATATATTTTGGTAAAAACGTACGGGTGTTTACTAAAGACATGGCCGCGGCTAAACTGGCAAATCCGGAGACCTTAAAAAAAGAAAAGCTGTTCGTGTGAACAACTTTTGCATATTTACCTTTAGAGATCCTTAGTCCAGACCCAGCGGCCGTGATCGGGAACTGCTACATTGTCCCAATCTGCAAGCAGAGTATCAATGCCAGCTTTGAGTTCAGTTCCACTCATCGCGGTTCCATGGCCGGGCACTAAAATCTGCGGATCTAGTGCCGCCAACTTTTCAACCGATGCTTTTGCCTCGCTCCAGTTCGTGGTCAAATATACCGGCGGGCCGCAAACTTCTTCTTTTTGAATTAATACTTTATACAATGAATCCTGTTTAACGGTAATCAGGGCATCAGCTGAGATCAGAATCCCGTCACGTTCGCGGTACAGCGCAATTTGGCCTGGTGAATGTCCCGGAATATGAATCCACTTCCAATCATCAAAGAAGGGTACGGTTCCATCATCCGACAATTGCTGCAAAACCTCACTGATGTTCACCGGTTCGTTCGGATACACGGATGAGATCTTCGCGAGAACACCACCTTCTACGGACGTGTCCGGCTCTGGGTAACTTTCCATTCCGGTCAGAAATGTAGATTCCAGCGGATGCGCGTAAACAGGTACATTCCATTCTTCTACGAGATGCACGATGCTGCCGACATGATCGAAATGTCCATGCGTAAGGATGATTGCTTTTGGCGGATTGTTCTCCCCGAAGCGCGATTCTGCAACCTTAACGATTTCTTTCCCTGATTTTGGCATGCCCGCATCTACCAAAACCCAGTCGCCACCGGGATTTCCAATCATCACCAGATTGACGATCTGGTTGGTGTAATAAGCCACATCGGGCGCTACCTCGCGGAGTTTCCCGCTGTCAACGGAAGTCATTGGAATAATCTTGTTGTCTTTACTCTGTTCCATAGTACTGATTTTCAGCATTTGAACCAAAAGCGATGCCGTAACATTTCATATCTGTTCTGAAAATTCTTAAAATTTCACTAAAATTCAGATAAAAAAAAGCTGCTCCATAAAAGGAACAGCTTTAATGAATTTAATTTGAATTAAAATTACTGGTAAGCCTGAATTGCTTTGTTAATGGCATCTACCTGCTGATTGATTGTAGTACTCGACGGATTTGCTTTCAAAACCGACATCTTCTTTGCAAGACCGTCGCGAAGGATCTGCACGATCATCATTTTAGCCTGCGGATTATCGCCAATCTGACCTTTAACCTGCGTCAGGATTTTGGTAATGTTCTCCGTCGCTTTCAGATTATCTGAAGTCATGATCCAGTTATAACCTTCCTCAGCTACAGTCCCCAATTCCGGATTCTGGAACTTCAGAAACGGGTAAAATGCCACAGTGGAGGCAATTGCCGGCATATGCTTCTGCATTTTGTTTTTCACGATGATTGGAAGTAACTCCGCAACCAAATCATCGCTGGCACCTTCAAGATCGATCTTATCGGCAAATGATGCTACACGTGCCGGATCAGCGGCCGCAATTCCCGCCAGGGAACTCGCTTTCACCGAATTTGACAACGCGCTGATTCCTTTTTCGAAAAGCGGAAGATATTTTTTGTCTTTGGTCTTTGCAAGCGCTGAAATTGCCGCAGCCTGAACCAAAGTTTTCGGGTCGTTTGCGGCCATTTTCTCCACTTCCGAAATCGCGGCTTTCGCCTGGTCAGCTTTAGACAAATCAAGTCCACTCAGCGCTTTCATGCGGATCCTGAAATTCGAATCTTTAAGTGCAGCTACGAGTGTTTTAAGAGAAGCAGCATTTTTAGCGACATTTTCGCCGGCGTTTTCTACAGCTTTATACCGGCTCAGGAAATCTTTGGATGTAGAATACTGCGTGAAGTACTGCTCCGAAGTTTTATTTTCTGTAATTTCTGCCAGCAAAACACCGTCTGCATTGATGTTGATGAAATCCGGATTTTTTGAAACCGCAAAATAAAAATCGTTTTTGTCTTTCGCACTTACCCAAACGTTTTTGCGCGTCGGTTTTCCGTTTTCATACACATCCAGTGCCAGTGGAAACTCAAAATTCCCACCCAACTGCGTTTGATTCACAGTGATCTGCACCAGCCTCTTTACCGGTTCAAAAGTAGTGGTGTACGAAATTTTCGGATGGCCACTGCCAAAAAACCACTGATTGAAAAACCAGTTTAAATCCTTGCCCGAAACTTTCTCAAGCGAAAGCCTGAACTGATGCGCCTCGCCCGTTCCGTATTCATTCGTTTTAAGATAATCGTTCATGCCCGCCCAGAACGCATCGTCGCCGAGATAATTTCGGAGCATGTGCAGGATAGAACCTCCTTTGTTGTAGGAAACTCCATCGAACATGTCTTCTTTGTTGTGATAATTGAAACGCACCAAATCTTTGGTAACGTTTGACGGATCACGGAAATAACCTTCCGCCGCTTTCATTAAAGTATAATCTGCGAAATCTTTTCCGTACTTGTGCTCATTCCAAAGATATTCCGAATAATTGGCGAAAGATTCGTTAACCGTAAGGTTACTCCAGCTTTCAGTGGTAACCAAATCGCCAAACCAGTGGTGAAAAAGTTCATGTGAAATCACGTCTTCCCAACGGTTTTCGTCTATAAGATCGCCGGGTTTCTGCTGCGCTGATTCCTGGTGAAGAACTGCTGTCGTGTTTTCCATCGCGCCCGAAACGTAATCTCTTGCGGTGATCTGCGCGTATTTGGACCACGGATAATCGTAGTTCAGTTTCTTTGAAAAGAATTCAAGCATTTCCGGTGTGTTCCCGAAAATCTGTTTTGCATAAGGTTCATATTCTTTTTCTACATAATAATCTACCGGAATATTGCGCCATTTGTCTTTAACTACCGCATAATCGCCCACACCCATGAAGAAAAGGTAAGGTGCATGTTTTTTGTCCATCACCCAGTGATCGGTACGTAATCCGTTGGCTTCTTTAACCGAAGATTTCATCAAACCGTTCGATAAAGTCACGTATTTATCAGGCACCGTCATGTAGATTTCCTGCGTGGTTTTCTGGTTGGGTTTATCGATCGTGGGGAACCAGGCCGAACTTGCTTCCGTTTCACCCTGCGTCCAGATCTGTGTGGGTTTATCGGCGTCTTTACCCTGGGCATTTACAAAATAAAGCCCTTTAGCATCGGTGATCGCGGCACTGCCTTTGGTTTTTACCTCGTTCGGACGCGCGGTATATTTAATGTAAACCGTGTAATCCTGATTTCGGCTATAGGTTTTATCGAGACTGATTTTCAGGAAATCATCTTTGTACTGAAATTGTAATGGCGTTTTCGATCCGTTTTTATCTAAAGCCACTTCGTGGATCAGCATAGCTTTGGCATCGAGCACCAAAGAATCTGACGGGTAAAAGTGCGGACTTGCGGTGAGCCAGGCTTCGCCGTTCATCTGCTCTTTCTGATAATCGAAGTTTACCTTGAGTTTAGTGTGTTTGAGTTCTGTAGACTTGGTGTGGGTTTGTCGATAAATCGCTGTTCTACCGGAAGTGTCGGTTTGCGCGAAAACATTTCCTGAGAACAGAATTCCAAGTAAACTAATGGAGAAAATTAGTTTTTTCATATTTATTTAAGTAATTATTTAATTAAGCTTCGATAAAATTTAGATTTTTTTAATGACAAAAGTTTTAAATAAATCATTCACAAACGATTCATAATCGCCTGTTTAAGCTGTTCTTTACTTTTCGTAACGACTTTTCTAAAGTCGCTTTCTGAGTTTGCGTAATCGATAATTTCGACCGATTTTATTCCTTTGATTTGAATTAAAGTTCTGCCATTTTCGCAAAATCAGCATTTTCTTCAATGCTAATTTTTAATGATTTCATTGAATGATTGGTAGTTGATTTTTAGAAAAAGTTATAAAAAAAGTGAAGCTTTCTACTCCACTTTTTATTATTAAATCGTAGCCGTGGCTATGTTTGTGGTTGGGGACTATAATTTTCTAAAAGTAAACTTCAAAATCAGTAGTTTCCAGTAGGATCTGTTTTATATAAATTTGCGCGATTATAGCTTGGGTCATAAGAAACTAGTATCCGATAACCTCCATCATCATCCGGTAAGACATCTTGACCAAAAGCTCCTCCATAAGTATATTTAGTCCAAATAGTATTTCCCATATTATTCGCTAAATGAAGAAACGGTCTACTAGCTTGACTTAACGACTGTGTACCGACTACAATTAAATTTCCTTCCTTCGTTTCTTTTACGGAATTTACTGATCCATAAAAATCAGATTTTTTATGCCAAATTGTGTCTCCAGAAGGTTTTATTTCGAAAATATTGGTTATATCTGATATACCTAATGTATATCCGTAAAATATATAATTACCACTACTTTTCTTAAAAATACCTCTAGCAAAGGCACGTCCAGAATCATTAAAACTACGCTCATCAATTATATTACCATTAATATCTGTTGTAACCATATTGAATTTCACTTGCAAGGGCATATTTGCTAAATATTGCTCCCAAGTAATACCAGATATTTCTTTAGTTCCAATAATAATAAGCTTTTCATCATCAATTAATAAGTCATTAAATACTGTAATTAATGAATTTTCGAAAAGTTTTTCGAAGAGGACATTTCCTTCACTGGATAATTTGGTTAAATAGCCAGAAGAAAGTTTTTGGGGAGTTGAAGATTTAATATCTCCTACAGTATAAATATTATTATTTACATCTTCAATTAAAGATCTAATTCCTGCAACACCTGCATAATTAACATTATATTGACTTATATTTTTGATCCAAACCAAATTACCGTCAAAATCTATTTTCGTAACATTATCTCCGGCTCCTATAATAATATTATTACTATTCGCGCATTGTATCATTTTCATTGAACGACCTCCGACATCACCTTCATAATCTACAGGAAGCATTTTATTCCAAATTTCATTTCCAAATCCATCAACTTTAATAATTGATAATTTCTTTGAGATGCCAAGATATCTTGTATGTCCTAAAATTATGTACGTATTATCTCGCAATTTAATAATTTGATTTGCCATTCCTCCATAATTGGTTTGTGGAAAAGAATATGCTTTGTTAAATTTTAAAAAAAATTTCAATGTATTAAATGTAAAATTAACTTTGGTACCGTTTCCAGATAAATCTTTTGCAATTACTTCTCCTGAATAATTGGTTAACTCATTAAGATTATTTATTTTTAATTCTAAGCGATCTGAATTCGCTAACAAAGTTTTTCCTTGTAATGAAACATCATATTTTACATCATCATTTTCTGGATCTTTGGCTTTTACCCAAGATAAATATGCACTTTCAGAAGTAATACTATCAACTTTTACAGCAAAACTTTCTGGAGGATTATTGTTATTATTTTTCTCATCTATAAGTTCATGTTCACGTGAACATGAAATATGTATCAGAACAATAACTAAATATAAAATTTTTCTATTCATACATATAAAACTTACAATATTATAATTTATTTCAAAAACCTATATCGCAACCGGAGCTTTAATTCCGGGATAAGGATCGTAATTTTCGAGCGTGAAATCTTCAAAATTAAAACTGAAAATATCCTTGACGTCAGGATTGATTTTCATTTGAGGCAAAGGTTTAGGCGTGCGCGAAAGTTGCTTTTGAACCTGCTCAAAATGGTTGTTGTAGATATGAACGTCACCGAAAGTGTGTATGTACTCACCTACTTCCAGATCGCAAACCTGCGCCACCATCATCAGCAGTAAGGCATAACTCGCAATGTTGAACGGAACGCCCAGAAAAACATCAGCACTGCGCTGATAAAGCTGCAGCGACAGTTTACCGTCGGCTACATAAAACTGAAAAAGCGCGTGGCAAGGCGCCAACGCCATATTCGGTATTTCGGCTACGTTCCAGGCAGAAACAATCAGCCGGCGGGAATCTGGATTCTTTTTTATCTGGTCAATGACTTCAGAAATCTGATCCACAATTTTACCGTCAGCGCCAGCCCAACTTCTCCATTGCGCGCCATAAACCGGCCCCAGATCACCATTTTCATCCGCCCACTCATTCCAGATCGAGACGCCGTTATCCGTAAGATATTTGATATTGGTGTCTCCTTTCAAAAACCAAAGCAATTCATAGATAATGGATTTCAAATGCACTTTCTTAGTCGTCACGAGCGGGAAACCTTTAGCCAAATCATAACGAAGCTGATAACCGAAGACGCTGCGCGTGCCTGTTCCTGTCCGGTCAGTCTTATCAGTTCCGTTGTCGTGAATATGTTGGAGTAAATCTAGATAGTTCTGCATTTATATATTTAAATAAAATTAAATCCGGCCTTTAAATTACCAAATGTTTTCGATAAGATTCTGCTTTCCGTTCAGTACGAAACTCTGATTCTGCGCTAAGCCTTTCATAGCCTGTGCTAGCGGACTTTCAGGCGAAATGATAAAAATCTTTTTACCATCGAGCACTATTTCACCCGCCGAAACCGAAATGTAAAAAAATCCCTTTAATGTCTGGATCAACGCACCTCTTTCAACTTTCTGCGATGGTTTATCTGAAATTGTACGCAGCGATTCTAGTTGTTTTAAAACATCATTCAGCTGAACCTGCAAGTTGTTGATTTCCTGCTGCACCATTTCACGCGAGGTTTCGTATTTGTCGCCCATCGAACTTTTGGTTTCGTTGTTGGCGGCACGGGTCTCGTCGATCAGTTTTTCGAGATAAACAGCCTTTTCTGAAAGTTTATCGTGAACGGATTTTAAGATTTCGGCTTTGTTCATCAGCCATTATTTTTGCATCACAGCATAACCGCCAACCGGTAAATAGAAGCTTTTGTCTTTTGCAAAATCTTTCACAGGACCGCTGAACACGTTTTTAAAGACGCCGGAAACATTTAAATCATCAATGGTGAACGGAACATTTTCCTTCGAAAAATTCAGCACCACCAAAACCTCATCATTTCCATTATTTCTTATGTAAGCCAGCACTTTATCGTCTGCAGATGTCTTCAAAACCGTAGTTGTCGCACCAGGATCACCACCTCTCAGGGCGGTATTTGCTGACTTTAAATTCAACATTGTTTTATAAAAATCGTGAAGTTCATAAGTCCCGTTCCAGGGAATCGGGTCTTTCTCGAAAAACTCAAGACGTTTTGTTTTTAAAGGCAGTTCCTGGCCGTTGTAAATGAGCGGAACACCATTCCAGGTGATTGAGAACACGGCTAAAGGTTGAGCAAAAACGCCATATTTCTCATACTCAGTTCCGTTCCAGGTATTTTCGTCATGATTTGAGGTAAACCAGGCACGCATCGATGAATCACCGATGGCGGTATATCTTGATAGCAATGTTTTAAGGTCATCGAAAGTCGCTTTGCCCTCGTTGAAATCTTTGGTTTTATGCATCCAGTTCCAAATATAGCTCGCGTCGAAAACTTTACCGTAATCAGGATTGTCGAGTTCATCAAATTCGCCTAACCAGAAAAGCGGTTTTACTTTTTCCACTTCAGGACGCGCCTGCTGCCAGAAATCTACTTCCACCCAGGCTGCAAGGTCGCATCGGAAACCATCGATATTGGTCTCGCGCACCCAAAATTTCATCGCATCAATCATGGCTTCACGCATTTTCGGGTTGCTGTAATCGAGCTCGATGATATCATCCATGCCGGAAGCGATCTGGAAATCATTCGTCTTTGGATCTATTAGATAAAAATCAGGATTTGTCTTGGTCCACACGTGATCCCAACCGGTGTGGTTCGCCACCCAATCAATGATTACCTTGAAACCCATTTTGTGCGCTTCATCCACTAGATGCTTGAAATCTTCCATCGTACCGAATTCAGGATTTATCGAAGTATAATCCTGCGCTGCGTACTGGCTGCCGAGCGGGCCTTTCTTGTTTTTTTGGGCAATCGGCGTAATCGGCATGAACCACAGCGTCTTCACTCCCATATCTTTCAGGCGTGGAAGTTCCTTCTCAAAAGCACGGAAAGTTCCTTCTTCTGTGTGCTGACGCACGTTTACTTCATAAATATTGGTGGAATGTTTCCATTCATTCGGATGGTCTGTCATGTTGGAGGTTTTTTGTGTAGAGCAGGAAATAAGGGCAGCACCCAGGAAAATGGAGAAAAGTATCTTTTTCATTACTGAAAGGGTTTTGGGCAAATTTATCATTTTTAAACTTAATGATTTGTGCCGGCAAGCTATTAAAATTGAGGCACAGCATAAAAAAACCCCGAAAAAATCGGGGTCTGTATTTTAGATCTCATCTGAATCATCATCATCGAATGTATCATCATCGAAATCGTCTTCGTCGTCATCGAAACTGTCATCATCCTCATCCGGAAAACCTGTAGCCGCGAACTCCTCTTCGAAACTTCCAAACTCATCATCCATCAAAGGCATGGCCGAGTTTTTAGATCTTTTCGCGCCCGATTTACTTGGTGCTTTCAGTGGCATATTTCCGAAACGGAAAACGGTAATAGGATAATTCACAGCCGGCTTTTCATCGATGATTTCTACCAGTTCCAGGAAAAACTCCCACAGATCCATGAAACCGTACTGGAAGTGCACTTTGTCGCCTACTTTTTCGAACGCTTCCTTGACATACACATCAGACATGATCTCGCCGTCACCGTCGTCACTCATATCCTCCAGCGGCACGGTCTTCATCACCATGCCTTCCTCATCCAGAATATTAAAAAGCGACAGGTCTTCGCCCATCAGCGTGAAAGCGCTTTTTATGCCGAGATGTAAATTCCAGAGTGTTTGTTTATCCTTGATTTCAATATCCCTGAAGATATCGTCTTTGGTGTCTAAAATTATGCGGATTTTATAAACCATTTTTGCTTTTAATTTGGGTAATTGTTAGGTTGCAAATATAAAACAATTGGGTGCCGTCAAAAAAAATTGCCCAACCTTTTATTAAAAAAAAATTACTTAAATTTTCCGCCGCTACTGTGCGCTGCGTTCAAGAAAGAAGGCAAATTTCGTTCCTTCGAGGAAGACGCTTTCTACGGTAATATTCTCGCCGTGCGCCTCCAGAATATGCTTCACAATTGCCAATCCAAGACCTGATCCGCCCTCCTTTCGGTTACGGCTGGTTTCCACGCGGTAAAAACGCTCGAAAATTCGCGGCAAGACTTCGGGTTTTATGCCCATACCGTTATCTTCCACTTTTACGAGCACTTTATTCTTCAGGATGTGCGTGCTGATGATGATTTGCGCTTTGTCACGGTTTGCGTAATAAATTGCATTTGAAATAAGGTTGATCAAAACCTGGGAGATCTTTTGTTTATCGGCATTTACGAAGATTTGCGCATTTGACGTCTGTAGCTGAACCAGGGCATCTTTGCGCTCGGCTTCAAGGTCGAGCAGATCGATGATCTCTTTTATAAGACCGTTGATTTCAAACCGCGAAATCTGCAGCGAAATTTCCCCATATTCATACTGATTGATCATTTCAAGATCCTGCACGATGTTCAGAAGACGCTCCACAGATTTCTGTATTCTTTCGAGGTATTTGTCACGTATGGCCAGATTTTCTACGCCACCGTCTACCAGCGTCTCCACATATCCCTGAATGGAAAATAGCGGCGTTTTCAGCTCATGGGAAACATTGCCGACATATTCTTTCCGGTAAGTTTCCATCTCCTTCATGGTGTCGATCTCGGTCGCGTTCTTTTGGCTGAGCTCGGTAAAGCGCTGCTGCAAATCGTGCAGGTTCAGATTGTCGTTTTCCGGCACGATATCTTCAGGTAAAATTGTCGAAATTTCGCGGATCTGTTTCTTCCCGTATACATTGAAAAGAAAATCAAGGATCACATAATTCAGCACGAAAATAACCACAATACAAGCCGCCAGAGCAAGATAGAAACCCTGCAGATCGCGGACCGCCGTACTGTGAGAATAATCGAAAAGCACGGCTACCAGCGACATGGCAACCGTAAGATACAGCGAAGCAAGGAGCGTAAGTCTGTGAAACTTCATCAAAAACTTTTAAACCACTAATTTATAGCCAATCCCTTTCAGCGTCTGAATGGTGCCAATGCCAAGTTTCTCACGCAGGCGGCGAATATGCACGTCGATGGTGCGTTCGCCCACGATCACATCATTTCCCCACACTTTTTCGAGGATTTCCTCACGTTTAAATACTTTATTGGTGTTCGAGGCCAGAAGATAAAGCAGATCAAACTCTTTCTTCGGTAAAAGAAACTGCTGCCCTGCCTTTGAGACGCGGAAGTTGTCTTTATCGATGCTTAGATCGCCGGCGGTCACAGTTTGTTTGGCTTCATACACATTTGAGGTAAGTTCAAGCAGCGCATTTACTTTTGAAATAAGAATTTTTGGTTTAATGATTTTCACAATGTAATCATTAGCGCCAGCCTGAAAACCTGCGAGCTGAGAAAACTCCTCGCTTCGCGCGGAAAGAAATACGATAAGTGTCTTCTGAAGTTCAGGGATTCTCCGCAAATCCTGGCAGGTTTCTATTCCGTCTTTTTCAGGCATCATCACATCAAGCAGGATCATATCGGGGACGATTTCTTTGGCTTTTCCGATGCCTTCATTGCCGTTTTGGGCTGTGTAAACATCATATCCCGCTTTTTCGAGATTGTAAGACAGGATTTCGAGAATATCCTGCTCATCATCTATTAACAGTATTTTTTTCTGATTCATTTTAAGACTTTAACCTTTCAAAGTTAGTCAATTTTAGAGGCGATAAAACGCCCAGAAAAATCTTCACAATAAATTAATATGACGCTGATTTTTTTAATAAATATTTAAAAGTTATTTAAAATCACCGCAACGCGTTTCGCCACCAGACGACAGACCTTTGCCGTGATAAAATTATTAAAAATGAAGATCAGCAAACTGAGTATTGCAGTTGTTTTCCTTTCTACACCATTTACTTTCGTTTACGCACAACAGGCAAAAAACGATACGGTTCAAAAAGAGAAAAATATCGAAGGCGTCGTTATTCAGGCATCAGGAAACAAAAAGACGGAAACGGCAATTCTGGGTGAACAGAAGAAAGCCATCATTCAGAAACAGGCAATCAGTGCTGCAGAAATCACCAGAAAAGGAATTTCGAACGTGGCACAGGGATTGACAAAAGTAACCGGAATCACCGCTGTAGAAGGCCGCGGACTTTTCGTAAGAGGCCTGGAAGAGCGATACAATACATTGTTGATTAACGGACTGGCTTCGCCATCAAACAACCCATTCCAGAAAATCATCGCGCTGAAGCAGTTTCCGACGGACGTTGTAGGAAAACTGAATATATACAAAACTTTCAATTCGAACCTTTACGCGGATTTCGCGGGTGCAACTTTCGATATCGAAACTTTAACGATGGACAAAGCTTTCACTAAAGTTGAATTCGGCTTCGGCTATAACACACAAACGACATTTAAAAACTTTAAGGTAAATCCTAACGCTTACACCGCGGCAGGTTACTTTGGTTTTAATTCACAGGACCGCCAGCTGCCTTCTCAGGTTAAAGGTTACGTGCCGACGAATTATAATTTCACCCAAAATGAATCTGTAAATGCATTCAAAGACGGCTGGAATGCAGATAACATCAAAGCGCTTCCAAATACAAGCATCGGCTTTACGACGGCGCAAAGTTTCAAAATAAGTGATTCAGGAAAACTCGGGCTTTTGCTTTCCTTGAATCAGGGCAGTAAATATGAAATGCTTGAAGGTGATAAAAACCAGTTCATTTCCCTTCAGACGGAAGGAAAGATGAACAATGATCTTCACCGAAAAGAATACACTTACGAATTGGAATCATCAGCTCTTTTAGGACTTGGCTATAAAGACCGCGGTCTGGATGTCGCTTTAAATGCGATTTTCCTGCAGAATTCTACCAATATGATATCGGATTTCGTGGGTTATAAAGACCAAAAAGTTCAGGATGCCGGCAGACGTTTTTTCCGGGTTGATCAAATGGACCTTTCAAAATTTGCTGATATACAATTGTTGGCAAGTCAGAAAATCGGCGACAGACACGTGATCAAAGCCGGTGGTAGCTGGGTAAGCAATAATTTCCAGCAGCCTGACCGAAAAATTTCCGAAGGTTTCTTAACCGGCGTTCCAAATCAGGTGGAAATGACTTTTGGTGGAAACAACCTGATCCGCCAATATCTTGATGTTAACGGAAAAGATTATTTGTCAGGTTTCGCGGAGTACTCAGTTTCACTGGGGGAAAAGGGTGACAGAATAAGCTATCCGTGGCAAGTGGCAGTTGGATACAACGGTTTCTTTGACAGACGAAGCAATTCATACCGATTCATCGCCTCGAACATCGACAACGTACAGCTTAGAACCGTAGTTGTAGATATTGACAATCCGCAGCAGACTTACAACGATTATATCATGCGCGGCGCATTTCACTTTAAAGAAGAAACCAATGAGAATGATTATCGCTCGCACCTGTACCAGTTTATCAATGCTGGTTACGTAAACCTAAATTTCAAACCTAATGATTCCTGGGATATCCTGGTCGGCGGACGTGTGGAAAACAATTTGAACATCACCCGCTACAAAGAACAAAGCGATAAGGAATACAATAATCTTGAGAGAAACCAATATTTCATCCTGCCTTCATTCTCTTTGAAAAAGGCCTTAAACCCGAAATCAAACATCCGTTTCGCGGTAAGCAAGACGATCACAAGACCAATTCTTATCGAGTACATGCCGATTACGTACATCAATCCGGATAACGAAAACATCATCGGTAACATCAATCTGAAAAACAGCGAAAACTACAACCTTGACCTTAAATACGAGGTCTTCCCAACAAGCAAGGAGCTTTTCGCAGTAAATCTTTTTGCTAAAAGAATCGATCACGCAATTGAAAGAAGTTACACCGCTTCCGGAAATTCAAATGGTGTGGCGATTACATTCTTCAATGCTAAAAAGGCCGTGCTGGCGGGAGCTGAACTTGAAGGAATCTTAGACCTTTCCAGAATTTTCGAATCGATGTCAAACTGGAGCCTTGGTGCTAATGCGACGTTCATGTATTCAAAGGTTGAACGCAGCGCCGAAGAACTTGAACAGGAAAAACCAGCCAACTTCAGCGGAAATCTAAAAGACAGACAACTTCAGGGAGCCGCACCGTGGACAGCCAATGCAGATTTAAAATATGAATTTAAAAACGCCTACAGTTTACCCCACACGATGTCTTTGATATATAATGTTTCCGGGTCAAAAATCTTCACGGTAGGAACCTCCGGCCTTGATCACATTTATGAAAGACCTTTCCATCAACTCGATTTTGTGTACAACGCACAACTGACTAAAAACTGGAATATAAAACTCGGCGTTCAGAACATCCTGAACAGTATATACAAATTGGAACAGGGTGAAGAAGGGTACATTCCTCTGGACGTAAGAACCAACATACATACCGATTACAGACGCGGTACGACTTTCAACTTCTCGGCCGGATATACATTCTAAGCCAAATCTTAAACATCAAACTAATTTAATATTATGAAAAAACACATCTTAAATCTTTGGGCGCTGGCCGCAGTTTTAGCGGTGACTTCTTGTACAGTCGAAATCCGCGAAGATGCGGACATCAATGGCGGCGGAACCACACAGAATCCCGCAACCGGCGCAGTTCTAAGCGGAACGGGATCACTTTCGGGGACTTTAAAACAGAACACTACCGTGAAGAAAGGAAATTACACGTTGGAGGGTGTGGTAAAAGTGCCGGAAGGAATTACTTTGACCATCGAGCCAGGTGCAACTTTCACCGCAAAAACTTCCGTGAGCAGTAGTCTTGTGGTGCTCCAAGGCGGAAAAATTTATGCGGAGGGAACAGCGGCTGAACCGATCGTGTTTACTTCAGACAATAAGAAATCAGGTGACTGGGGCGGTTTGACGATCTACGGAAACGCACCTATCAAGGCGATAAACGGCGCAGCAAAAGCACTTTCTGAAGACGGAAACAATGTATACTATGGCGGCGACAATCCAAATGATAATTCCGGTAGTTTAAAATTTGTTAGGGTTGAATATGGCGGAAAGAAAATCGGTGACGGTACTTCTGAGACCAATTCGCTTACTTTTTATTCCGTCGGTGCCGGAACCACGCTTGAAAACCTTGTGGCATATATGGGAACTGATGATGGTTTCGAATTTTTCGGTGGAACCGTGAGTGCTAAAAACATCGTGTCTTACGGTAACTACGACGATTCTTTCGACTGGCAGGATGCATGGAGCGGACAAAACAACAGCACTTGGTACGCTTACCAAACGACGATTGGAAACTTCGGAATGGAAATCGAAGCATCAGGAAACGCTGACAACACAGCGCCGAAAATAAACGGGATTACGTTGATCCGCGAAGCCAACACGAAGCCGGAAACAGCAGGTTCAATTGAAGTTTCCGCAATCCAGTTCAAGAAACACGGAAACGGCATCTTTACTGATGTATATATTGACGGTTATCACGATACAGACGGCAAAAAAGCGTACGCTGTATTAATTCAGGACGCTGCTACCGAAGCTGAGCAGGTGAACAAAGGTAAAATCATTGTGCAGCCGGTAAACCATCTTAATTCAAGCAATCTGAACATGTGGGGTTACAGCTACGTCCCGGCCGTGCCGAAAACTTTCACAAGTGATGCCGGCGTAAAAAAAGTAACGCTTACACCCGGAAACTGGGCTACGGTTAACGGCGTTGACCTTTTGGCAAAACTTAAATAATTTTCATTCTTCATATCAAACAGAAACCACCGCGCTGCGGTGGTTTTTAATTTAAACAGAAAGAGTTATTCTTCGTCTTCGTATTGTTCCAGATAATAAGCAAAAGAAAATTCCTCGATTTCGTCTTCTGCATCTTCAAGCGCCAAAAGCAAATCCTCGAACGTTTCAAGCTGGTCAACGCTCATATTTACGAACTCGATATGCAGCGGCAATTCCGCAAATCCACTCACGTAATCACTTAACGCATCCAGATTATCACCAAAAAATTCAGGCAGCGAGGCTTTTTGTTTAAGTTGTGTGTAAAAATCTTCATAATCCCCGATTTCGGTAAAGTCGATGTAAATGGTTTTCATAGTTTATTTAAAGTCTTATTGCTTTTGGAAAGTTTTGTAATGATCGTGAGTCAGCCACACATCGCCATTCTCAGTGAAAACGATGCGGTCTGCATTTCGGCGACCACATGTATAATTCACGTCTGCCTCAAAATATTGTGCGCCGGTAGGCAAAGTTTTTTCCCTGTTGCTGAATTTATCTCCGCCAATCGCCCTGCCCGGCAAAACATCGCACAAATTACCTTTTGAAGCCACCCAACCTTTGTTGCGCGCCTCGCCTTTTGTGAGGTAATATTCCGGGAGTTTTTTATGGGTCTGAACAAAGTCAACCACGAGTTTTTCGGCGGTTAATTCGTCAATTTCTGAGTTGTTGCCAGAAGAGTTTGAGGATGATTTTTCAGAATTATTTTTTTCCGGGCTAAATGTTTCGGAAAATTTCTCATTGTTATTTCCGGTAGAATTTCCGTTTGTGGAAACCGTCTCCGTGTTCTCCTTTTTCTCAATGAGATAATTATCGATGAGATACATCACCAGAAACGCCGACAGCATCCCAATGATGAAAAACAGAACCAGTTTTATGCTATGTTTCATTTATTGTTTTGATTTAATATTACGACCTCCACTCTTCAGGAATATCAAACACCGGAATAGGCTGAATCTTGTGCTGTGCCGCGCGGTTCATCTTTGAAAAAATCCGGAAAACCTCAAGATCACGCCCGGAATAATCGGCTTCCGTTTTAGTTCCCCACTCTTTCTGGATTTTTTCAAGTTCCGGATACGTGGCGCCAATTTGCTGTTCATCGGTTCTTTCCGCATCCCACAAACCGTCGGTTGGAATGGCATTTTGAATGGATTCCGGCAAATCAAGGGAGCGCGCCAGTTCGTAAACTTCAGTTTTATAAAGATCGGCAATAGGGGACACATCCACGCCGCCATCGCCATATTTGGTATAAAATCCGATGCCGAAATCTTCTACTTTGTTTCCGGTTCCGCAAACAAGCAGGCCGTTTATCTGTCCATAATAATACAGCGTCAGCATTCTGAGGCGCGCACGCGTGTTTGCAAAAGCCAGTTTCTGGTCGGGGAAATGCGCTTCATCCACTTTGAAAGTGCTGTACAAAGCTTCAAAAGGTTCGTTAAGGTTTACCGTCATGCCCTGTACGTTCGGGAATTTGCTTTCGAGGAACCTGATGTGTTCCTGCGCACGGTTGATCTGGTCTTCTTTCTGCCTTATCGGCATTTCTATTGCGAGCAGTTTTAGGCCTGTCATCGCACAAAGTGTGGAAACCACACCTGAATCTACGCCTCCGGAGATACCGATAACGTAGCCTTTGGCCCCGGCGTTTTCTGCGTAAGATTTCAGCCAGCTTACTATTTTGTCTGTTATTTTTTGCGTTTGCATTGTGTATTGGGTGTTTTGTTAAAGGCTGCGATTGCTTAAATTTTCGCTATTTTTGCGACTAATTCGCTGTAAAAATAATGAAGTTTTTTAATTATTTTCTTTTAGTCTCCGCTTTTGCACTCGTTCCGGTTTCCTGCGACAATAAGCCGGAAAACCTTTGGCAAATCGAGATTAAAAATCCGGCGCAGAAAGTGGAAGTTCAGGATTTGTCAGCAGAATTCTATGATCCCAATGTGCCTTTGGCTAAATTCCAAAAGAAATATCCGTGGTTTCAGGGCACCGTAAGCGATGAAGATTTTGGAAAAAGAAGACTCGATACAACCGAGATTTCAATCTATAAAGAAGCAGCAGCCAAAATCGACACGCAAAAGCTGAACGGTGAACTTACGACGCTGTTTTCGCACATCCAGTATTATTTCCCGGAATTTAAACAACCAAAGGTTTTCCTTTATTCATCGGCTTTTCAGGGAATAATGGAACCCATTTTTTATCACGATGCCGAAAATATGCTTTTCATTGATATCTCAGCGTTTTTAGGCCTGAATAATCCAAATTATAAAGGCCTGGAGCAGTATTGGCAGGTTTCGATGAATCCCCAAAACATTGTCCCAAAAGTATCGCGCGTGTTTGCGGGCTTTTTCCTGAAAGAAAGCTTTGATCATCAAAAATTTATAGATGAGTTGATTTATCACGGCAAGATCATGACGCTGCAGGATGCGTTTCTGCCCGGCTTCCCGGATTATCTGAAAATCAACTATGACCAGAAACAATATGAATGGGCAGACGCAAACGAAGCCAACGTCTGGAATTATTTCGTAGAGAACAACCTGGTTTTTAGTGATGATACCCGCCTTCGGGAACGCTTCATCAATCCTGGTCCGTTTTCGAAATTTTACACCGAAGTGGATAATGATTCCTCACCGCAAATCGGAATATTTACAGGTTGGCAGATCGCACGGAAATTTTTCGAAGCGAAACCCGAAACCAAGCTCACCGATTTCCTGGAAATGGATAGCCAGACAATCTTTAACGAAAGCAATTACAAACCAAAAAATTAAGCTAAAGCTATGTTTAAATATTCCCTAAAAAGTATCAATTACAAAATATGAAAAAGACACAGATTACAATCGATGTAGAACTCGATGAAAACCATATCCCGGAGAGAATGCTTTGGAACGCACAGGACGGCGGCATAGATTCACAGGAAACGAAAGCTACGATGATTTCGGTTTGGGACGACAAGGCAATGGAAGCTTTGCGAATTGACCTTTGGACGAAAGATATGCCCGTAGATCAGATGAAAATGTTCTTTCACCAGACCCTAGTATCTTTAGGCAACACCTATCATCGCGCGACGGGCGAAGAAGATGTGGCCGCGTGGATGGAGCAGATGGCCGAGGAATTTGCGCAGAAATCCGCGATAAAAATGTAAAAAGCCATAAGCTGTATGCGATAAGCATTAAGCTATTTTATATCTAACTTTTAAGTGAAGGCAGCACAGCGCCTAAAACTTAAAGCGTAAAGCAATAAAAACATGAATTTCAACACAAAAGTAATACACGGTGGCCAGCACCACGAACCGGCGACAGGATCTGTGAATGTTCCGGTATTTTTAACGTCCACATTTGCGCAAAAATCGCCGGGCGTCCATTCAGGATACGAATATTCACGGGCAGCAAACCCAACCAGACAGGCGCTGGAAGACAGTCTCGCAAGTATCGAAAACGGTGCACGCGGTCTCGCATTCGGTTCCGGACTTGCCGCGATCGACTGCGTACTTAAATTATTGAATCCCGGCGATGAAGTGATTGCCGTAGATGATCTGTACGGCGGAACTTACCGCATGTTTACGCGACTTTTTGAAAAATATCAGCTTAAATTTACCTTCGTCAATTTTGATGATGCTTCCAATATTGCGGATCTGATCAGTGATAAAACAAAACTGATCTGGATCGAAACACCGACCAATCCGCTGATGAAACTGGTGGATATCAAGGCCGTAACGGATTTGGTAAAAGGAAAAGATATTCTGGTTGCGGTGGATAATACTTTTGCGACACCTTATCTGCAGCGTCCTATCGATTTGGGTGCAGATATCGTGATGCATTCCGCGACAAAATATCTCGGCGGACATTCGGACGTCATTGCCGGAGCCTTGGTTGCAAACACGGAAGAACTGGGCGAAAAACTCCATTTCATTCAGTTTGCGAGCGGCGGAATTTTAGGTCCGCACGATTCCTATCTTGTCCTGCGCGGTATTAAAACACTTGCATTGAGAGTTCAGCGTCACTCTGAAAACGGGTTGGCTGTGGCTAGATACCTTGAAAGTCATCCTGGCGTGGAACGCGTAATCTATCCCGGACTGGAATCTCATCCGCAACACGAGCTGGCAAAACGCCAGATGACTGCATTTGGCGGAATGGTTTCATTCACATTCAAATCCGGTAAGAAAGAAGATGCCGTGAAATTTCTCGAAAACCTGCGCGTATTCACTCTTGCGGAATCTTTGGGCGGCGTAGAATCGCTCGCAAATCACCCGACTTTGATGACGCACGCTTCCATACCCGAAGACAAACGTGCAGAACTTGGCATTACCGACGATTTGGTGCGTTTAAGTGTAGGAATCGAAGATGCAGACGACCTAATCGCTGACCTTGAGGCAGCATTTAAAAATTAAAAAAAATAAAAGCGGACATTAATTTGTCCGCTTTTTTAAACTTTTCTGCAATGACAGATTTCCAAAAATATATTGAGCGTTACCTCAATCTCATTCCGTCCGGAAAGTGGCTTGAAGAAATGGTGAACAGCGGCGAGGAAACGCATCTCTTTTTCAGTCAGCTTATGCCCGAACAGGCTAATTTCGCGTACGCACCCGGAAAATGGACTTTAAAAGAAGTGTTGCAACACCTCATCGATGCCGAAAAAATCTTCGCATACCGCGCCTTGCGTTTTTCCAGGCAAGATAAAACCGTTCTGCCCGGCTGGGATGAAGAAGCGTACGGCAAAACCTATGATTTGTCCGAACGGCCTGTTGCCAGCATCGCAGAAGAATACATGGCTGTACGGAAATCTTCACTGCTGTTTTTTCAGTTTCTGAATGCTGAACAACGCGCACAAACCGGTATCGCAAACGGCAACGAAATTTCCGTCGAAACTTTAGGCAAACTGATTGTCGGGCACAACATCCATCACATGAACGTGGTGAAAGAACGTTATTTACCACATTTCGAAAACCTATGAACTGTCCGTGCTGCTCTGGCGAACTTTATCTAAACTGCTGCCAACCTTATCACAACCGTGAAAAACACGCGCCTACCGCGGAAGCGCTGATGCGATCGCGGTTTTCAGCGTTTGCGGTACCGAATGGTGAATATTTAATGGAAACCACGCTACCCAAGAAAAGGAAATTCCACAATACCGATGATCTTCAGGAATGGGGCGAAATAAACACGTGGACAAAACTGGAGATTGTGCAGAAACCCAGCGAAGACCAGGTGGAATTCCAAGCTTTTTATACTGACGAAGACGGACAACCGCAATCTCACCATGAACTTTCCCTGTTCCGAAAGCTCGGCGGGCGGTGGTATTATGTTTCGGGTAAATTTTTAGACTGAATCCTCATTTCTCTGGGCTTTCTTTTTCTGGCGCAGCACATAGAGATAAAGACTTTCAACCTTGGCTCTGGCCCAGTCTGTTTTTCGGAGAAACTTTAAAGACGAATTAACGCTCGGATTATCGGTGAAACATCGTATATTAATTTGTTCACCGAGCTTGTCGAAGCCTCCGTAATATTCCAGAAGCTCTTCCAAAATTGCGTCAAGGCGTTTTCCGTGCAAGGGATCTTTCGATTTTTCTTCCATTTGGTAAATTTAGCCAATAGTTTTAAGAACAATAAAAACGCTCTTCGGACAATTGTTTTAATTTTGCCAAAAAGCAGCGATACTATTATGCAAAACCTCATCGATACATTAAAATCCGGCGGCACCATTCTTTACCCAACCGATACTATTTGGGGAATTGGCTGTGATGCGACTAACGTGGAAGCCATTCAGAAAATACTTGAAATCAAAAAACGCGAGCCTTCAAAATCGATGATTATTTTAGTGGAATCGGTGAAAAGACTGCAGGATTTGGTGGAAGTGCCCGAAATGGCCTGGGAAATTATGGATCTCTCCGAAAAACCGGTGACAATCATTTACGACAACCCGCAAGGTTTGCCGCAGGAGCTGTTGGCAGAAGACGGTAGCATCGGCATCCGATTGATTAAAGATGATTATCTGAAAAAACTGATCGGGAAACTGAATAAACCGTTGGTATCCACTTCAGCAAATCTCAGCGGGCAAAAGTCGCCAATGAAGTTCGCGGATATTTCGCGCGAAATCCTTAGTTCGGTAGATGCCATTGCCGAAGAAAACCATGACAAAATCTCAGAATATTCCGGTTCATCCGTCATCCGCATGTGGATGGATGGCCGCGTGAAAGTGCTGAGAGAGTAATTTTTTATTTTTTATACAGTTTCTCGTACAGCGAGATCCACTGTTGCGGCGACACTTTTTGCACAAGTTCGCCAATAAGTTCATACGGGATATCGTCCACTTTTTTAAAGCGGATGCATGATTTTCCCATATCGAGTTTTCTGCTCGAATGTTTTGGGAATTCGCTCACAAACCAATCCAGAAGCTCCGGATCAGCGTAAATCCCCATGTGGTAGAGCGCTATGAAGTTCTTTTGTGAAGCCAAATTCAAAAAAGGCAGCGGCGAGCCCGGCGTGCAGTGATAACCGTCGGGATACGTCTCCAAAGGCACCTGCCATGCGATCATCCCGGAACTCATGCCCTGCTCAAATCCTGAAGGAAGATTTTCTGAAATGGTCTCAATAAGCTTTTTGAAAGCTTCTTTCCTTTCTTCGGGAACATTCACAAGATACTCTTCGATGTCTGATGATGTATTTTGCATGATTAATTTTTTATTAAAAGTACAAAACATAAAAAATCCGGAAGCTTTTTCCGGATTTTCTGTTGACTATTTTTTGAGGTGAGCGTCAAAATAATCAGTGACCTTTTGCATAAGATGCACGCGGTCTTTGCCCATCACATTGTGCTCATGACCCGGATAAACAAAGTAATCGAGCTGCACACCGTGGTCTACGGCCGCTTTAAGAAACTTCACCGAATGTTGCCAAACAACCACATCATCCTGCGCACCGTGAATCATCAAAAGCTTGCCTTTCAGATTCTGTACTTTATCCAAAAGGTTGGCTTTCGCGTAGCCTTCCGGATTGTTCTGAGGTGAATCCATATATCGCTCTGTGTACATTATTTCATACATATTCCAATCGATCACCGGGCCGCCTGCAACGCCTGCTTTGAAAACTTCGGGGTGTTTCAGCATGAAACTGGTCGTCATAAAACCTCCGTAGCTCCAGCCATGAATGCCCATATTATCGGTGTCAGCGTAAGGTAAAGATTTAAGATATTCTACACCTTTCAGCTGGTCATTCATCTCAGTTTCACCCATATTTCTGAAAACCGCCTGCTCGAACTTCATCCCACGGTTCGAAGATCCGCGGCCATCCATCGTGAAAACAATGTAGCCGTTCTGCGCCATGTATTCGTACCAAAGGTTGCCCGACGCCGGAAAACTGTTGGTGATCAACTGCAGGTGCGGACCGTTGTACAAATACACAATCACAGGATATTTCCTCGTAGCGTCAAAATCCGTTGGCAGGATAATCTTGCCGTAAAGCGGAGTTCCATCGTCGGCTTTGAGGTTTACATTTTTAATCTCAGGTCTGTTGTAGTTCTTTAAAGGATTTTCTGACGTAAGAATGTTTTTAGACTGTCCGTTGGCCGTGTTGATAAGGTTTACACTGCGTGGTGTGGTTGCATTGCTGTAAATATCGTACAGCTGGGAACCGTCTTTGCTCAGAATTCCGGTGTGCATGCCGGGTGCAGATGTGAGTTTCTGCGTACGGAAACTGTTCCAGTTAATCTTATACAGATGTCTTTCGAGCGGACTTTCCTGTGTGGAAGTGTAAAAAATTTCCTTTTTCTTTTCATTGAAGCCCAAAACATCGGTCACAAGCCAATCACCTTTGGTAATCTGCGCTACAAGACCTTTTTCTAAATGGTAGTGGAAGAGATGGTTGTAACCTGTGCGTTGGCTTTGCCAAATGAAATCAGTATTCGAATTCGGGAAAAATAAAAGCGGATTCTGCGGCTCCACATATTTGTCAGATTGTTCTTCGAACAAAGTTTTAATAAATGAACCTGTAACTGCGTCGTACTGATTCATTTTTAAATGATTCTGGTCGCGGTTCAGCACACCTACGAAAATATATTTCGAATCGGGGCTCCACGTCACGGCTGTAAGATACTGTTCTTTGTCACCTTCAGTTTTAAGGAAAGTGGTCTTCTGGGAATTTATATCATAAACACCCAAAGTCACCTGATGAGAAGTACCACCGGCCATCGGATATTTGATGTTGGTGTTCTTTGCGGGCGTTACAGACCAGTCGATTACCGGATAATCTGTAACCATCGTTTCATCCATTCTGTAGAATGCGATCTTCGCGGCATCGGGAGCGGCAAAAATTCCGCCACGGATCCCGAACTCACTGCGGTGAACGGCTTGGCCATTCACAATATGTTCGTTTTCATCAGTTGTAATTGCGATGTTTTTACCGTTTCTGTTCAGGTAAAGATTATTTTTTACGGTATAAACAATCGATTTGTTGTCGGCTAAAATTTCTGCATTGGCAGCGCCTTCATTTAAACTGGTCCACTCCGTGGTTTTCCAGTCATTGCCCGATTTTGTGATGCGGTAGTACTTACCATCCTGCACGAAATATCCTTTTGAGCGGTCGGTAAACTTTACCGGTGGCAACGCTTTTAATCTCTGTTCGGCGGCAAGATTCTTATTGATCTGATGCAGAGAAACAAGCGTGTCCTGCTTCATCCCCTGCATTTCCGTTACCAGATAGCCATTGCGCGTACCGTAGATGTACGCCTTCGCATCCGCCGTCCACGAAAATTGCGGAATCGATTTTATCGCGAGATTACTGCGCAAACCGTTCACCGCTTCGGCCATTGTATATTTTTGGTTTTGAGCAAATACTAAGCTCCCTAAACCAAGAACTAAAAAAGGTAGTTTTGAGAATTTCATCAAAAATAATTTAAGGCCTTAAAAATACGAATTATAAAGGCAAATGTTAAGAAAAAGTTAATCAATGATTCCCTAAATGCATTCTAAATCCCTCATTAATGCAGCCTTAAGCTTTAAGTTCTCGGTTTGGTTTAGTTTGGCATTTGATAGATATCCGTAAACGGATCCACTGAAGTCCGCGTCGTATTCCATTGGTACTTATGCGTCCAGTATGCAACTTTCATCGAAAGAATTCCAAGCCCGGCACCGAAAAGTACATCGGAAATATAGTGTTTGTCATTGGCCATCCGCATCACGCCGACGCCTGTTGCAAGTCCGTACGAAACATACGGAACCCAGCGGTGGTTTTCGCCATATTCAATCGAAAGCATCGTCGCGCCCGCGAAGGCATTGGCAGTGTGACCGGACGGAAATGAATAGGCAGTGCCGTCTGGCCGTGGTTTTTTAAGAGTTTTCTTTAAAACGTAAACCAGCCCCAGGTTCAGCGCCTGACCTTTGATTAAAATTGCGGTTCTGTTCTGCCAGTCGGTTTTCGCCGTCATGCCGGCAAGTCCGAAACCGTAAACCGCAAACATGGGCGCGAACTGGGCGTAATCATCAAGATGATTTCCAAACCCAAGAAGATCGGAGCCTTTGTCGTTTTCATTTGGTGAAATTTTACCACGTTCGGCATCAAATAAAATTCCGGCAGTCATCAGAACCCCCGGAACATAGATTTTTTTGGGTTTAAAACTTAAACGCTCATTAGAAAAAACCAGAGAATCGGCTTGCTGCGCAAAACCGCTGAGGCAAATGCAGAGAAAATACAGGAAAAACCAGTTTCTGATCATCTTGCCAAGTTAACTGTTTTCCCGATATGAACCGTTTTCGTTCCCGAAGTTTATTTGAAACTGATCTTTCCGCCGATCACATTCCTCACTTTGCGGTCTTCCGGATCGCCGTGAATATCGATGATTCCGCCTGCGCGCGTGGTGGCATTAACGGATCCGGTGGCTGTAACGGTGGCCATTCCTCCTGCATTTGCAGTGACGGTTGTGTTCTCAGATTCTACGGTTTCACCGAAATATTTACCACCTGAATTTACTACAACATCCTGATTATCCGCTATGCCTGTAAGTTTAATTTCGCCCGCGGAATTGGTTTTGATATTGAGTTTAGATGTCTTCACCGGAAACTCAATCATTGAACCTTCGTTGGCAACAAGCGTCAGCATTCGCGACTGCAACTCGTTTTCAGCCGAAACCGCAGAACCCTGACTGGCCTGAATATCGTTCAGGTTTTCGTAATAAACTTTTACCACGGTATTGCTTCCCTGCAGGATTTTAGCCGGCGCCATCCGGATTTTAAGCTCACCGTTTTTGTTCACGGTTTCCACATCCGCATTATCATTTTCGAGCTCTACCCTGCTGTTATCAGACTGGATGAGTGTTACTTTAATTTTGTCGTACACCTTAAGTGATGAAAAATCGCCGACATTCCGGGCAGTCTGTGCCGATGCATATTGTGCGGCTATCAACAGCAAACTTCCTAATACTTTCTTCATTGTTGTATCAATTTTATTCCTGTCAAACGGTTACAGGATTGTTTTATTTTAAATTATAAGGTCTTTGTAAGCAGCGAAACCAGATCCTGCAGCACGCGCTGTGAAACGAACGCCGCAAAATCATTTCTTTCCATGTGCGGTAGAAACAGGCGGTTGGTCTGAACAGAATCATGGATACGTATCGAATAAAAAATGGTTCCAATCTCATTGTTGAAATCGTCTGTTGCAGGGCCCGCAACACCTGTTGTAGAAAGCGAAATATCTGTTTTGAAAAGTTGCCGGCAACCTAAACTCATCGCTTCCGCAACCTCCGCTGAAACCACCGTTTTTTCCCGGATTATAGCTTCTGAAACACCTAAAAGTGCTATTTTCTGCCTGTAATCGTATGGAATGACTCCGCCTTCAAAATAGCCCGAGCTGCCCGGAACCGATGTAATCAGTCTCGCAAGTTCGCCGCCGGTGCAGCTTTCCGCCACTGAAAGCGTGAGTTTATTTTTAAGTAAAAGCTCTTTCAGAATTTCCTGAATGTCATTTCCATCCCACGCAATTACTTTGTCGCCGATTAAAGGCCTGAGTTTTTCAACTTCATTATCAAGCTGAATTTTTAGGTCTCCCGCATCACTGCCCACCGCGGTAAGACGCAGTTTAATGCGGTTCCCGACAGGAAGATAGGACAGCGAAATATTTGGAGGTAAGTCCAATTCCCACTGCTCGATGGTAAGCGCGAGCAAGCTCTCAGGAAAATCGACTACAGAAATAATTCGCGCGATGATGTGACTTAAAGCATACTTCTGCTGCAGAAACGGAATAATTTTATCCTTAACCAGCGGTTTCACTTCGTAAGGAACGCCCGGAAGACAAACCGCGGTTTTTCCGTTCTGCTGAATCATCTGGCACGGCGCAGTACCGTTTTCATTCTGGAAAACATGCGCTTTCGAAAGCACAACCGCCTGATCTTTGTTGATCTCCAGCAGATGTTCGCGCTTTCTTTTGATCATCAGATTTTTAAGGTGCAGAAATGTCGCGTCATCAGTTTTAAGTTCATCGCCAAAATATTCAGCGAAAGCTTTCTTGGTTCTGTCGTCTTTTGTTGGTCCGAGACCGCCGGTGGTGATGATCAGATCAGCAATTTCAAAACCTTCAGCCAGAGATTTCTTGATTGTCTGTACCTCATCTGCCACTGTAAGAATTTTAAGCACAGGAATCCCAATGTTTCTAAGCTGCTGCGCAATGAAGTTGGAATTGGTATCCACGGTATTCCCCGACAGAATTTCGTCGCCAATCGTGATGAGTACTGCTTTCATTAAAAATTTTAAGACTATAAAAGTAATGTTTTAAAGCCTAATGAAAAGTGACACGCAAAATCTCCTGTGTTTGAAATAACAAAACCGGCCTAAGACCGCTTTCTGCTATTTGTTGTGTTCAACCCAAATGAGTCTTCCGGTATCGTAGCCGGCGCGTTTTGCAGTATTAAGGAAGCGCCGTTTTATGTCCTCGGGAACTGTAGTTTCACGTGACAGGATCCACAAATTATCGAGGCTGCTGCCGGCAACAAGCGCATATCTGTAATTTTCATCGAGATCTATCACATTGTATCCGGACCAGATAGGTTTGAAAAAAGAAACCTTCAGCCTCGCCGTATTTGGATCCTCCACAAAGCGGGCTTCGCCGATGCTCTCTTTCCATTTGTTTTTTACATAATCGAACCCCTTGTTATCAACCTTGATATGGCCGTTATCTTTTTTCGAATATTCGGCGGTTACGTTGTTCAGGTTTTTCTCAAATTTAAAATCGATGCGGGCAATTTCGTACCATTTTCCAAGATATCTGTCCGCCTCAAAATCTTTCACGGCAGTCGCTCCCTCAGGAATCCGAACTGAGCACGAATTAAAGATCAACAATCCTAAAATTCCTGCTGAAACGGGCAGTACAACGTTTTTTAATAGTTTCATAAAAATATTTTTGCACCTAATAATCAAATATGATGCCCTCTGAAAACGCGATTTTCTTGAAACCTTTATCCAAAGACTTTAGATCAAGACCGGTAAACTTGCTAAAGGCGGGCAAAACGAGCTGTTCGTCAGAGAGCGCATAGCACGGAAGCTTCACCGCCTGCCGCGCGCGGCCCTGAAAGACTACGCCGGGATGAATGTGCCCCGAAATCGTAAAACTGCCGGCCGACTGCGGCTCGTGCACGAATGTGAACGGTGAAATTTCAAGTAAATTTTCTACTACATCAATGCAGTGATCATCGTAGAATTTTTTCTGAATTCGGTCGTGATTACCTTTTACCAAAGTGATTTTGAGATCCGGAAAACGTTCGCGCCATTCACAGAAAATATCAAGGTCACTGTTGTGGCCTGCGTGGAAGAGATCACCCACGATCAGGATGTGCGCTGCGTTGAATTCACGGACTAACTGTTCTAAAACTTTCAAGTCATCGTACAGAATCTGGGATGAAACCGCGATTCCACTTTTACGGAAATGCGCAGATTTACCTACATGCAAATCACTGATTATCAAAGTTTTTTCACGCGTCCAAAAAACAGCTTTTCGGTTGGTGAAAAGCAAAGTCTCACCTTTTATTTTTTTTTCTAAACTCTTAATCATGTTACAAATGCAAATTCGCCGGCTAGCTGTCTATCATCTTTCTCATGGCTTCTTTTTGAAGTCTCATGATGCGGGAATCCAGGTCTTCACTCGTAAGACTCTGCCGCAGGCTGTCAACTTTTATAGGGAAACTGAGCGGTGTAAATGCGTTTGCAAATTTGAGGATAATTTTGGACTTTTCAATTCGTTGGAAAGCCTTCATCAGCCGGAACTCATCGATCTGCTGATTGAAAACTTCGGCATAAGCCTGCTTGAACAGTAGGTTTTCAGGATTGTAGTCTTCGAAAACATTAAAAATAAGCCCAGAACTTGCCTGCAGGCTTTTGTTGTTTTTCTGAACACCCGGATAATTTTGCACCACCATACCGGATATCACCGCGATATCGCGGAATTTACGCCGCGCCATTTCTGTTGCGTTCACGCTGCTCAAAACATCCTGAATCAGATTTTCTTTACTTAGTATTTGCTTTAAAACCTCTTCATCGATCGGGATTTCCTGGGAACTTAGCAATTCGAAACCATAATCGTTCATTGCCATTGAAAATGAAATCGGCGTTATTTTGGAAATCCGGAAAGCGATAAGCGCAGCCATTACTTCGTGAATTAATCTGCCCTCGAACGGATACATAAACAAATGATGACCGTCACGCGTTTCAATCATTTCAACCAAAAATTCATCATCTTTCGGGATATGCGAGTTGCGTTCCTGGCTCACCAAAAGCGGATGCAGAAACTTCAGTTCTTTCTCTGAGGATTTTGCCTGAAGTGAATCTGAAAGTTTCAACCTCAAAAAATGACTCAGATGCGAAGTCAATGGCAGGCGCCCACCCAAATAACTTGGGATCATCGCTTTTCCCTTTGAGTTTCGGACAAAAACGGTCATTTCTTTGATGTGCGAGATCTCCAGCACACGGCCGGCAAGGATGAAGCGGTCTTCTTTTTTGAGTCTTGTAATAAAGTATTCTTCGATCATCCCGATGTATCCGCCGCCTAAAAATTTCACTTTCAGCATTGCATCGCTTACGATGACGCCTATGTTCATGCGGTGCAGCATCGCGATCCGACGGCTCGTGACCTTATACAAACCATTTTCGATGACGACCTTGTGATACTCTTCATAATTTTTCAGCGCACCGCCGCCGACAGTAATAAACTGCAGAAGATTCTGCCATTCTGCGTCTGTGATTTCGGAAAAAGCATGTGTGGATTTTATCCGCGGGTACAGCGATTTTTCATCGAATCCGTCACCTACTGCCAGCGTCATAAGAAACTGGACAAGAACATCAAACGACATCACGACCGGCGTGCGCGGTTCTATCACTTTCTGTTTTAAGGCTTCCTTTAAAGCTGAAACCTCGATCAGTTCTAGTGAATGCGTCGGTACAAAATATATTTTTGATGTTTCAAACGGTGAATGTCCGCTTCTACCCGCGCGCTGCAGGAAGCGCGCGACGCCTTTACTCGAGCCTACCTGAATGACCGTATCTACCGGCTTGAAATCAACACCGAGATCAAGCGATGATGTTGAAATGACGGCTTTTAGATAGCCGGAACTCAGGTTTTCTTCAATCCAGATGCGAAGTTCGCGGTCAATGGAACTGTGATGTATCGCGATTTGACCGGCAAAGTCCGGATATTCGCGAAGCAGAAGCTGATACCACATTTCCGCTTGGCTCCGTGTATTGGTGAAAAGTATCGTGGTCTGACTTTTTAAGATGACCGGAACTACTTTATCAACCAGTTTTGCACCAAGGTGGCCAGCCCAGGGCAGAACTTCAACCTCATCAGGAAAGATCGGGATGATGTCTATTTTCTTGTTTTCTTTCGCAACGACTTTGGTTTTTTTAAGATCATACGGAATCAGAACATCCATCGCTTCATCGAGGTTTCCAATAGTTGCCGTGATTCCCCAAATTTTAACTGTTTTCCGATAGCTCAGGATCTGTGAAAGCGCTAATTCTACCAGAACACCTCTTTTGGAACCGATAAGTTCATGCCATTCGTCGATGGCGACACATTTTAGATTTTTAAAGAAACGCTGGTTGTTTTTTTGCGCGAGCAGCAACTGAAGACTTTCCGGCGTAATGATGAGGATCTCCGGCATTTTTTTAGTCTGCGATGCGCGTTCGGCCTGTGGTGTATCACCGTTACGGACCGAAACTTTCCAGTCAAGACCAATTTCATCGATCGCTTCGGTCATGGCTTTGGCAATATCTTTTGCGAGCGCCCTCAGCGGCGTGATCCAAAGGAGATGTAAGGTACCATTATAGCGATCCGGATTGTTTAAAAAATCGGTAATGACGGCAAGAAAAACCGAATACGTCTTACCAAAACCCGTCGGCGCAACCACCATTCCGCTGTAACCGCGGCCAAATTTCTCCCACGTCTCACGCTGAAAAGTAAACGGCTCGAAACCTTTTGCTCCGAGCCAGCGATGCACAATGCCGTACCCTTCCGACTCCTGGAACTTCTTTGCCATTATCTTATCAGTTTTTTCACTTCTTCGATATCATCGATATCCTCTACTTTTTTATCGCGGCGCCAACGCAGGATTCGTGGAAAACGCAGGGCGACGCCACTTTTATGTCGGTTGCTCAAGCCAATTCCTTCAAATGCGATTTCAAATACAAGCTCGGGTTTAACGGTTCGAACAGGTCCGAATTTCTCCAGCGAGTTTTTAGTCACAAACCGGCTGACTTCCATAATTTCCTTATCCGTAAGTCCGGAATAGGCTTTCGCTACGGTCACGAGTTGGTCTTCATTTTTCACTGCAAATGTGTAATCTGTATAGTAACCACTGCGGCGTCCGCTACCTTTCTGCGCATAAATAAGCACCGCGTCTATCGTAAGCGGATCTACTTTCCATTTCCACCAATCGCCTTTCTTGCGACCTGAATGATAAAGCGAATCGCGGTGTTTGAGCATAAGACCTTCACTGTTGTTTGATCTTGAGTTTTCGCGGACATCGATCAATTCATCCCATTCTTTGAACTGTACGATTTCAGAGATGGAAATATTTTCAAGTGAATTTTTTTCGATCAGTTCTTCCAGTACTTTGCGCCGGTGCGAAAGCGGTTTGCCGCGCAGATCTTCGTCATTTAACTCCAGAATATCATACGCAAATACCTGTACGGGAATTTCGCGCAGCATTTTTGAGGTGATGGTTTTGCGGTTCAGGCGTTTCTGAAGTTCATTAAAATTTAAAACTGTACCATCCACCACAGCGAGAATTTCACCGTCGATCACGAAATTTCCAACCATTTTTTCGAGTTCGGCAGCAATTTCCGGAAATTGCGGTGTCACGAGTTCTTCACCGCGCGACCAAATGAAAACTTCCCCGTTACGGTGGATCAGCTGTCCACGAATGCCGTCCCATTTATACTCGGCTTGCCAGTCGGCAGGCGCACCGAGTTCATTCGTTTCTTTTTCAAGCGGATAGGCAAGACAAAACGGATAAGGTTTGGAATTATCCGGATTGATGTTGACACCCGAAATCAATTCTTCAAAATTAGCTTCACTTATTTCCCATTTGCCCATGATGCTGTGCATCAGTTGACTGGAGTCTATCTCAGAATATTTGGAAAGCGCTGTGATCAGCAGTTTTTTCGAAACGCCGATGCGGAAACTGCCACCAATCAGTTTATTAAATATAAATCTCTCTGTATAATCGAGGCCGTTCCAGGATTCGGTTACGTATTCTTTCTTTTCAGCTTCAGATTTTGTTCCGAGTTCGGCTAGCTCGCTCATCCATTGAGAAAGTGATTTTTCAATGTTGTTCTGTGGTGGCGGGAGGATCAGCGAAATCGTTTCTCCGAGGTCACCTACTGACGAATAGCTTTCAAGAAAAAGCCACTCTGGCAGCTGAATGATCTCGAGTGCCCATTGTCTCAGAAAATTAGTATTCACCGGACGTTTCGGTCTTTTTCCGGTGAAAAGTGCGAGAAACCACAGTTTGTCATTTTCGGGCGCGGTACGCAGATATTGTACCATCGCATCCACTTTTGCGTTGGTTTTATTGGTACTTTCAAGCGATGAAATAAGTTCTGCGAAATGTTTCATGCTTTAACTTTCTTCGGTAGTTTTAGGTGCTTCGAGCATATTTTTTTCTTCCTCCTCTTCATCACCATAATGTGTTTTGACTTCATAGGCTTCGATTCCCAATTCATTCAGATATTTAGAAAAAACGGCAGTTTGGCCGTGCGTAACGTGCACCTTTTCAGCACCTGTAGCTTTTACGGTATCTAAAAGTCCGGTCCAGTCTGCATGATCTGAAATTGCAAAGCCTGCATCGGCAGAGCGCCAGCGACGTGAACCGCGAACCTGCATCCAGCCGGAACATAAACCTGTAGCGCGGTTGGGGATTTTACGGATCATATTTGAATCTAAGAGTGCCGGCGGAACGATCACGATTTCGTTGTTTATTTTTTTTAAATCTTCATTAAAATAGACCGGTTCATATTCCGGTAGTTGGATACCACTGGATTCTATGGCTTCATTAATTTTTGCAACGGAATTGTGAACAAAAATTTTACCGCACCCTTCCACCGCTTTCATGATCCGCTGTGCCTTACCAAGTGAATAGCCGATGAAAACTGATGTTTTGCCCTGTTCTTTGTTCATCAGGTGCCAGTTTTTCATTTGCTCCGCGTATTGCTCCGGCTCCAGCCAGTTGTAAATGGGCAGTCCGAAGGTGCTTTCTGTAACAAATTCGTTGCAGCGGACGATTTCAAATGGCGTTGACAGGCCATCATCTTGCACTTTATAATCTCCGGAAAACACGCTGACATAACCTTTGTATTCTAACCTTATTTGTGCTGAACCTACGATATGCCCGGCCGGATGAAATGAGAGTTTTACACCATTGATGCTAATCTGTTCACCGTAAGGCAAAGACTGAACTTCTATATCCGGCGAAATGCGGTGTTGCAAAATGGGTTTAGTGAAATCATGGCAAAGGTATTTTTTCATACCCCATTTAGCATGATCACCATGTCCGTGGGAGATAACAGCCAAATCTACCGGCCGCCAGGGATCCAGATAAAATTTTCCAGGAATGCAGTAAATGCCTTTGTTGGTGAATTCGATGAGTTTCAAACGAGGTAAGTTTAGAAGGGATCAACAAATATTACGCCGATGAAGGTGGTTGACGGTTGGTTGATGGCGGTTAGTATTTGAATATGTAGAGCGATCATCCTAAATCTTAAAGTTTTGTAAAATTTCTTACCACTCTGAAAAAAAGCCATGGATGGTTTAATTCTTGTTTGCCGTCAGAACAACATTGTAAATGCAACGACAGAAGTTTCAGCCCGGATTGAAACGGCATCCCCGCCGCGGCGGGATACAGTGGAAAGCCGGTAAAGTCTCCGGAATGTTACATCAACCGTTGCTCCTAAACCAAACAAAAATAATATTATTATGATCACACTGATTCCTGACGTTCCCGAAAATGTAGCGGCTTTCCGTGCCTCGGGTGAGATTACGAAAGATGATTTTGAAAGTGTTGTGATGCCACATGTGAAGGCTAAAGTGAACACTTTTGATGAACTGAATTACCTTCTTTTATTGGATACAGACCTCGATAAATTCACGGTGGGTGCATGGATGCAGGATGCTTTCCTGGGGTTGAAAAACCTGAGCAAATGGAACCGCGCCGCGATAGTGACCGATAAAACGGCCGTGCAGAAATTTACAGACGGTTTCAGCGCTGTGGCTCCGGGTGAATTCCGCGGATATAGTAAAGATGAACTGTCACAGGCCATCGCCTGGTGTGCTGGCGGAAACACGGATAATCAATAATCTTCTCTCTAAAAAATACTATTATGTCAACAGAAAATCTAAACAATACGGAAGCCTTAAAAAAACTTAAAGAACTCTCTGAAAAAGCGCGGATCTGCATGTTCTGCACGGATCTCACCTCAATTCCGATCACGGTGCGGCCTATGAGTCTACAGGAAACTGACATGGACGGTAACCTTTGGTTTATCAGCAGCGACGCGAGTAACAAGAATTTCCAGATCGCTGAAGACAACCGTGTACAGCTACTTTTCATGAACAACAGCAACTCTGAATATCTGTCGGTTTTCGGGCAGGCTTTTATCTATAAGGACAAAGCCACGATCGAAGACAAATGGAGCAATCTTGCAAACGCATGGTTTGAGGAAGGCAAAGAAGATCCGAATGTTTCTATCATCCGTGTCGCGCCTCAGGACACCTACTATTGGGACACGAAAGCCGGAAAACTGGTTTCACTGATCAGTTTTGCGGCGGCCGCAGTTTCAGGCACCACAACAGATAACAGCGATGGCGTGGAAGGAAAACTGAACGTATAAACGCATATTAAAGCTCTGCTTAAAAAAATATCCGGCTGTAAAATGGCCGGATATTTTGTTTATTTGAATACGTCTGCTAAAAAGCTCTTCATCTCATTGAAAGACTGTTCGTCAGCCTGCCTGTCATATGCAATTGGCAGGTTAAATTTTTTACCCGTTTCGGTAGCGTCCGGATTTGTAAAGGCGTGAAGTGCGTTTGGATAATCTACAAATTTGTAATTGATTTTAGCGCTGTCCATTTCTTTTTTGAATGCTTCAATCTCTTCCTTAGAAACCATCTTATCTGCAGCACCGTTCAGAACAAGGTATTTTGCTTTATTATTTTTAGCACGGATTCCGGTTTTCAGATTCCCGTGAAAACTTACGACTCCTTTGAAATCGCCTGAAAGCCTTGCCATATTCAGCGCCTGTGAGCCGCCGAAGCAATAGCCGATAATTGCCATTTTATTGTAATTCGCATTAGGCGTGATGATGATTTTATTCTTTACAGCATCGAACATGCGCCTTGCATCGATAGGGATATTATAAAAATGTGAAGACAGTTTCTGCGCTTCTTCCGGCGTTTCCACTACTTTGCCTTCACCGTAATAATCTACGGCGACCGCATAATAGCCCAGTTTCGCAAGCTGCCTCACGCGGCCTTTCACGTAATCTGTAAGTCCCCACCATTCCGGCAGCACGAAGACAACAGGAAGTTCACCCTGCAAATCAGGATTGTACGCCGCGTACGAACGATGAGTTACGCCATTTATCCCGTAGGAAATTTCTTCAGTTTTAATTTTTCCGTCCGCAGTTTCCGCAGTTACGTTTTCGGTTGGCGCGTCTGAAGACTTTTGGTCTTTTCCTGTGCACGAAATCACAGTAAGAAAAAGTGAGAAAGCTAATACGACTGGATATTTTTTCATCGGGCGGTATTTAAACTCAATATTTTTAATGAATGTGTTTTTCTGCATGATAAGAACTTCGAACCAATGGCGAGCTTTCAACATGACGGAAACCGAGCGACTGCGCGAATAGCCTGTACTCTTCGAATTCCGACGGATCTACAAAGCGCTGAACGGCCAAATGCTTTTGCGTTGGCTGCAGATACTGCCCGATAGTGATCACATCTACATTCGCATTGCGAATATCTTCTATTGTCTGAAATACTTCGGGTTTGGTCTCGCCCAAACCAAGCATAAGCCCGGTTTTCGTGCGGTTTTGCCCGGCTTCTTTCATGTAGCGTAAAACCTCAAGGCTGCGTTCATATTTAGCCTGAATCCGAACTTCACGTGTAAGCCTTTTCACGGTTTCCATGTTATGTGAAATGACTTCAGGCGCTACTTCGATAAGCCTGTCGATGTGTTTGGTGATACCCTGAAAATCCGGGATCAAGGTTTCCATCGTGGTTCCCGGCGAAATTCTTCGCACTGCATTTACCGTTTCAGCCCACAAGATAGAGCCCATGTCCTTTAAATCATCACGGTCTACGGAAGTGAGAACCGCATGTTTGATTTTCATTAATTTAATGGAACGCGCCACTTTTTCAGGCTCATCCCAGTTTACCGCAAGTGGTTTACCTGTTTTCACACCGCAAAATCCGCAGCTTCGCGTGCAGATATTTCCCAAAATCATGAAAGTGGCTGTGCCTTCACCCCAGCATTCGCCCATATTTGGGCAACTACCGCTTTGGCAGATGGTGTTCAGTTTGTATTTATCCACCAAAGTGCGGAGTTCACGATAATTTTTTCCGGTCGGAAGTTTTACACGGATCCATTTTGGCTTTTGTATTATGGTGCTTGTAGGGCTATCGTTCATTTTATCTTAAATAATTGACAAATTTAGGGAATTGCGGCGTATAAAGATCAGTCGGAAAAATCGTTGGATTTCAGCAGTTCGGCCAATACTTTTTTGGCCCGCATGATCCGTACTTTCGTGTTTGCCACGGTTAAATTTAGTTCGTCTGCGATTTCTTTAATACTTTTTTCCTCAAAAAAACGAAGTCTGATAATCTCCTGATAGTTGGTATCAAGACTTTCAATGGTGGTAAGAATTTGGCGCTGGTCTTCTTCGGAAATCAAAAGTTCTTCCGGTGAGCGCGCGTAATGATTCCTGAAACCTTCAAAATTCTCTGTGGTATCTTCGTTTTCGCGGCTTTTCTTCCGCCAGTAGTCGATTACGGTATTTTGCGCGATGGTAAGAATCCAGGTTTTGAACTGAAAATTCGGGTCGTACAAATCCAGTTTTGCCAGCACTTTCGAAAAAACCGAAACCGTGATTTCATCTGCAATATTTTCGTCTTGCACTTTTTTCAGCACGAAACTGAAAACATCAACCCAAAAAAGATTGATGAGCTGAGTCTGTGATTTCTGATTTTTATTTTTAGCAAGAGCAATCAGCGCCAAAAGGTCTGTGGCATTCATATTTACAAAGTTAACCAATTAATTAAAGCGGATAAACCCCGGCTCGCTTTAGCGCAAAACAATTGCATTTATGCCTAAAAAAGCCGTAAATTGTGTAGCTAAATTTAAGAAAGATGAAATCAAAGAAAAAATATAAGAAACAGTTACTAAAAGCTTTACAGGAAATGGCTTCCACCGAATATGTACTGCTTGAAAGCATGACGAACCTGATGCTTCTCAAGGAAATGAAGGAACAGAATATTTCATTCAAAAAAGGCGATACTTTCTCCTTTGAAGACAATATTTTCGATTACAGCGAGGACAAAAACATCCGCCAGCTGGCGAAACTGCGCAGGAAGATGCTTAAAACCATCAATAAGATTGTCGATAAAGGAAACTTCCAGGACAAGGAAATAGAATTCTTAGCCTAAACTTCAGATATACTTAACCAAGGGGTTTTCCGTCAACTGAGAATTGCACGCGGTACAGCGAATGCCGGCGCTCACACTTGCCACCGAGCTGTTCTACCATTGCATCTATAATTAAGCGGCCTAAAGATTTATTCGGTGCTTTTTTGCCGAATATCCGGCCATTGTCCTGATATTCCACGTCCGCTATTCCATTTCGAATCTTTACCTGGAGCGAAATTTTAAGGATTTGATCTTCGGGTGGAACGGCGTGTTTCAGGGAGTTGGTAAGCAATTCGTTGAGCAACAGACCATATGAAAGTGCCTGATCTACCGGAAGGTTAAACGGATCGATATCTGTTTCTACTATGAGCGGAAAGTTGCAGCCCGCTTTGTGTGGCTCAATGATTTTGCCGGAATATTCGCGGATTTCAATGGTTGAATTATCAAAGTTATTGATATTATAGGAAAACAGATGGTGCGCGAGTGAAATCGTTTTTACGCGCGTGTGAAGATGTTCAAATTTTTGTTTGTACTGTTCGCTTTGGCATTCATCGCGTTCAAAACCTATTAAACTCAGGATGACCGAAAGATTATTTTTTACGCGGTGATTCAGTTCCCGCACCAGGAATTCCTTTTCCTGTACGTTTTTTTCCAAAGCAGCATTTTTATCCGAAATACTTTCATTCTGAATCCTGATGCGCTCCTTACTTTTTGAGACAAGCTTGAAGAAATAAAGCAGGATAAGCATCGAAAAAAGAAGCAGTAAAGTTCCTACAACCAGAAAGCTGTTCCATTTTCTCGTATTGCGTACGCTGAGTGTAAGCTTTTGCGCACGCAACTGATTGGTTTCATAGTGGTACATCAGGTCGCGTTCCTGTACCTTGGTGAGGCGCTGCGCTTCGTTTTCCCTATTTGTCCACAGTGCAGCGACCTTGTAGCTTTGAAGCGATTCGCCGTACTTTTTCTGCTTCTCTTCTATGCGGCTTTTCAGACGGTATATTTCTGACATGGTATCAAAGGATTCCACTTTAGAACCTAGCGCAACAGCGGAGTCATTGTATTGCTTTGCGGTGGAAATCTCGCCGCTTTTCAGATAAAAATTGCTTAGCTTATTATACATATTCGCCGCACCGTTGTGATGACGGTAAGATTTGTAAAGCCGCACCGCCTTCAGGAAATAAGGCAAAGCTGTATCGGGGTCGCTGTAGTTTTCAAAACCCAGGAACATGTTAAGTGCCGCACCGTTTTTTCGGTCGGTCACGCTTTCAGCATATTGTTCGGCCTGCATATCGAGCTTAAGCGCAAGTTTATCATCGCCAAAAGTCCGGAAGTACGAACTTTTCCTCATCAGAAAATACGTAAAAAAAGAAGTTTTGAGGTCAGAATTTTTTAGGAAGATTTCTTCAGCGTCCTGAAGTTCCCGGCGACAGTTGAGTTGATTCAGGCCCGTCTCGTAAACCAACGCGCGCTGCATACGGATACGTACCTCCTGCTCCGGTGTTAGGCGGGGACGGACTAAGATGGTTTGTGAAAGTGCAAATGACTCCTCATGAAGACCCAAAGCATTGAGACACTCCAGTTTAAGGACATCGAGCTCAGTTTGTTGCTCCATCGAAAGTTTAGCGCGATTTGAATTTATCAGGCGCAACGCTTCCCGGTGATTTGCGTAGAGCGCTTCAGTTTCGACGGTTTTCTTCAATTGCGAAAAATTGCTCTGTCCGGAAACCGAGAGGCAGAGCAACAATGTGATCGTGCAGATGAAGAATTTTCGCATTAAACAAAACTAATCATTCTTCGGATAAAATATTAAGAAATAAATCAAGCCGAAATGGCTGGAAATTTTTTGAACGTTATTTCTATGTAAGAACGACGAATATTTATTGCTTATACAGCCTGAGAATCTCAACAAGTTCAGGAATTGACTTTATTTTAAGCTTCTCAAACAGTCGGTTTTTGTACGTGCTGATCGTGGATGAATGGAGATTCAACTGATTGGAAATCTCTTTTAGCGGAAGACCTTCGGCCAATTTGTTGGCAATCTGCAATTCGCGGTCTGAGAGTACTTCAACAGGGGAAGTTTTTTTGGTACCACTTACAGATTCAAAAAACATCGCTTCCTTCACGGCTTCACTGGCATAACGGCCAGTGGTGAGCATGGATGTAAGAGCAGTTTCAATTACGCTGGAAGAACTTTGCTTGCTCAGGTAACCGCCGGCACCCATTTTCAGGTAACGCATGGCGTACAGATCTTCGTCCTGAGAAGAAAAAATGAGGATTTTAAGGTTGGGCTGACGGTTTTTAATATAATCTATCGCTTCCTGAACGGTGCCATTAGGCATATTTACGTCCATAATAGCCAGATCCAGTTCTTCTTTTGAGATTACTTTGTATAAATATTTAAAATCTTCTACTTCAGTAATGATGGCGTCCGGTAACAGGCGTTTAACCGTCTGAATAAGACCCATACGCACAATACCATGATCATCTGCAACAATAATCCTAACGTTTGCTTTTAGCTCCTTCATTCTTTCAATTTAGGTAAAAAAAGGGAAACATTGGTTCCTGTACTTTCAGATGAAACGATTTTGATACTTCCCTGCATCAAGGATATGAAATTTTTAACGATTTTTAAACTTAATCCTACCCCTATTTCACCGGCGGTTCCCTGAAATACCGGATTTTCATACGTGTAGATGTTCGATAAAAACTTTTCGTCCATGCCAGTTCCGGAATCCACTACCGAAATTACAACCTGATGATCTTCTGTAACTTCCTGTAAATAAATATCTTGGCCAGGCAAAGAGTATTTCACGGCGTTGTTAACAATTTTGTCGAGAACATACTGAAGCAGTATCCGGTCTGTCTCAACAAAAGCCTTGGTATCACCTTTAAAATAAAAGTTAAGGTTTTTTTGTTTTAAATCCGCAACGTATTTTTCCTGCAGATCGTGAAAAAGATCCACCACCGGGATTTTCTCAGGTTTAATCTTGTAATCGCCGTACTGCGTTTTCAGCCACGCGGTACTGTCCTGCACGGTTTGCAGATTTTTCTGCGCATCGCTTTTCACCTGGGGCAACAGCCTGAAAAAATCCTGTTCAGATATTGTTTTTTGCTCGACGGCTTCTATCAGCCACACAAAATTTCCAAAAAGTGATTTGGAGTCGTGAGCCAGAATAGAGATCAGTCCGTTCTTAAAATCAATTTCGTTTTGCAAGCTTTCGATCTTGGATTGCAGGTCGTTTAGGTCATTCATAACAAAGTAGGAAACAAAAATACTTCAATGTTATTTAAAGCATAATTATGATTTACCTTTATCCATTTCTTTGCCAAAATATTTTCTGATCATGTCCGAAAGTGTCTGTTTTAGTAATGGCTTGGTGAGAAAATCTGACATTCCGGCCTGTAGGCACTTTTCTTTTTCACCCGGAAGACTTCCTGCGGTGAGCGCGATAATCGGGATCTCAATATCCTTTTCAATGGTTCTTATTTTCTTAGTGGCTTCAATTCCATTGAGGTTTGGCATTTGGATATCCATCAGAATAAGATCCGGACTTTCCTTCTGGTACTGTTCAATCGCTTCATTTCCATCTTTTGCATCGATGATTAAAGCGTGGGGCAGAATATCGCTTAAATAGGTTTTGGTCAGAAGAAGATTGATCGCATTATCTTCCGCGATCAGGATTTTTAATTCATTACTGCTTACTTCACTGGCAACATTTTTTATCTGCTCCGGTTTTTTCTTTTCAGAATTCTTTAATGTAGACAGAACCTGATACATCTGTTTCATCCGGATTGGCTTCACAAGCCTGTTTTCTATCTCCAGCTCGTCACATGCATCCTGCAGATTACCGTCGTCAGACGAACTGTACAGCACGATATACGGCACTACATGGGAAGGGTCAGGCGTTATATCCTTTATTTTTCTGATGGTTTCAATGCCATCCATAACCGGCATGTGATAATCCATAATAATCACATCGAATTCGGACTTATCCATAATTAAAAGCAAGGCTTTCAGGCCGCTGTCGCATTCCACTACTTCGATATTCTTCCGTTCGAGCATCCTCTTCAGGATTTTACGGTTATTATCATTATCGTCTACAATCAGCACACGCTTGATATCGGTTAAGCTCAGGTCATACTCTTCTTCTACGGTATCGAACTCAATATCAAAGAAAAAATCGCTGCCTTTCCCCTGCTCGCTTTCTAACTGCAGAACACTGCCGGCAAGTTCTAAGATCTGATTCGAAATCGTGAGGCCAAGCCCCGTTCCGCCATATTTTTTAGTAATACTGCCGTCTTCCTGTGAAAAGGCGCTGAAGATAACCGCCTGTTTTTCTTTGTTTATTCCAACACCGGTATCGCGCACTCCGAAGCGGAATTTCTTTTTTCCTTCGGCTAAATCAGCCAGTACTTTCACATATAATACAATCTCACCTTCCTCGGTAAATTTTAGCGCATTGCTCAGAAGATTGACGAAAACCTGCTTTAGGCGCATTTCATCGGTCCAGATATATCTCGGAATGTTTTCGTCAATATCGATGAGCATTTCGAGCCGTTTTTTAGTGTTACTGTAGGCAACAATATTGAAGGCTTCTGAAACGAGTTCTTCTATTTCTACTTTATCGAGATTGAGCTTAAGTTTTTGCTTTTCTAATTTTGAAAAATCCAAAATATCATTGATGATGCTGTACAACGACACGCCGGACTGGTTGATAATGTCGAGATACTGCCTCTGTGTATCGTCCAGTTTGGTTTCCAGAAGGAGTTCTGTAAAGCCGATAATTCCATTTAAAGGCGTTCTGATCTCATGACTCATGTTGGCCACAAACTCAGATTTCAATTGATAGGCTTTTTCGGCTAACTCTTTTGCAGCAACAATTTCATCCTCCATTTTTTTTCTTTCGGTGATATCCACAGCATTGGCAATGACCTGTACCTTACCGTCTACATCTTCGTCTATCGCACTCATAAAGTGCCAAACCGCTTTTTCTCCGTTTTTTTTGCGTACCGTCATTTCACCAGAGGCATGGCCCGAAGTTTTGATCTGTGCCAGGTACGCTTTTACATTTTGATGTTTTTCCGGAATGACGAGATCGTAAAGGTTGAGGTGCTTCAATTCTTCTTTAACATAACCGGAAGCCTTAAGACCGGCTTCATTTACATCCAGAATATATCCTTCGTCATCATGTATACTGATTATTCCCTGGTTTTTTTCAAAAGGATCACGGTATTTCTGTTCATTTCTTTCGAGTAATTTTTGTTTGGTGGTAAATTCTGTAACGTCCCTTCCGATGGTGTACACCAGTCCGGACTGCGGTTCAGGAGTACACGTCCATTCTATCCATCTCACCGCACCGGATTTTATGATGTATCTGTTGGTGAAATTGACTACAGAATTACCCTGTGCCAGTACTTCCATTGCCTGCGTGGTGCTTTGCCTGTCTTCCGGATGAACAAATTCGATAAAAACTCTGCTCATAAACTGATCGTCGCTCCATCCAAGCATTTTCGAAAAGGTAGGATTTAATTTTACGAATTTTCCGTCCAACGAAAAAACACCTAGTAAGTCATTTGAGGTTTCGAAAAGTGCATCATAACTGTTGAGCCGCTGTTCCTGTTCTTTATAAAAAAACCATTTTGAAGCCTGCCTCACAACCTTTTCAATAATCTGCTGAACTTCCTCATCAAAGTCTTGCACCTGGTTGGCAAAGAAATTCAGATGTCCGGTCATATTGCCATCAAGACCCGAAACGGGATAACTTCTACGGAATTTAAGATCCGCATGTTCAGGAAGATAAACAGAATCGTCATCATTCATTTCAAAATGAGGATTGACGGGATAAATTCTGGTAACAGACGCCTCGGTAGAAGCCAGAATATAAACCCGCTCTTCCACGGTAATACTCAAACTGCAATGCTCCATGTTGGTCATTTTAGCGGCCGAGAAAACCAAAAACTCAAAAACATCGGCATATTTTTTCTCCAACGTATGTAATTTATCGGTAGCGTTTTGATGTGCGAATTTGCTATTGAGGTTGTCCATAAGGAGAAGATATTGTTAGGATGTGTACTTAAATTGCTGTAAAACTGTAGTAGACATTGACAGAGTAAGTGCTGCTTTCCTTCCCGACCAAAGTTTGAGCACCTGCGGGTGGAATGGTGTATCTAACATTGAGTTCGCGGTCCAATACCGGGGTTCCGTTCGTGAGTATTTTTTGCGGGGTTTTGGATAAGGGCACGTTTGCAGAACTTCCCTCCAGCCCAATCTGTAAAATATTGGAGTTAATGGCGGTCTGAACGCCTCCTTTTTTAAAGTAATTTTCGTCTGACTTTACGTAGAGTTCGAAATTCTCATTGTTGGACAATTTGATTTGTTTTTGAATCGTCTGCGACTGCCCATTGGCGTAATGGGCAGCGGTATTAAAGTTGAAATTTACATTCTGTCCGGAACTCGGTATGGTAATCTCCGACCGCGGGAGCACTTTCAACTGCACAGCCGTATTTTGAAGGCTGTTTATTGAATTATCTGTACTTCTGGCACTAAGGTTCAGTTCAAAAGTATAGGTTCCGGCCTCAAAAAATTGAGTTTTAAAATCTTCTGCAGAAACATAAAGTTCCGGCATGAAGCTGTTTCTGTTTCCCGGAATCACACCGAAACTGGCAGCGGAAAAATTCTGAAAAGTGGACGATAAGGCTTTCGTTGTAAGTGCCGATCCGTTACTGCCCAGTTTAATGCTGGCTATATTTCTGGTTCCCTGGGTTCCTTTGGAGGAAATGAACTGAATATGGTTCGCTGCAGCTTTCGCCCATACATTAAAATCAACCGTATGACCGATTTCGGCATTACCCAAATTACCCAAAACCCGCGTGCCGGTAATCCGGTAGTCATTCAGCGAGGAGATTTCAATATATTTTGTAGGAGTTGTCGTTAACCACCTGACGGATGCCGGTACAACTAAAACAGTTCTGAAATTACGCGGCGTAAAATCATAGTTCTGAGTGATATTCATGGAGTAATTGCCCGCCTGAAAAGCGTTCGCAGCAAACTGAGCTGCAGGAATCTTGAACGTGAAATTAATATTTCCGCGGTTAAATCCGCCGCCAAGTACCGATGAAGGCGGCTCAAACCATCTTACCGCCCCTGTGCTAAAGGACTGAAACCCCGGTAAATAACCCAAATATCCGGTAGATGGCATTTGCCCGCCCATACTTTCCAGCTGCCAAAGAAGAACAGTAGTGGGTAAGGTCAATGAGGAAGATAACTGAACAAAATTTGCACCTGACGTGGAGGTAAATGTAGGACTTACGGGACCTAATCCAAAAAAAGCATAATCCCAGTTCGTTCTGTTGGTGTACATTACCGTTGTGGGCAATGAAGTAAATTCAGACCTGTTAAAAATATTATCCTCAGGAATTGACAGGTATACATCCTGCGCTTTCACCGTCACTGAACCTACGCAAACGGCAAAAATCCCTGATAAAAAAAGCCTCATCGTTTTCACACTTCTAAATTTAAAACTTTTTCACCTTTATGGTGGTGTTTTTCTTCTTATATTCAAAAACTAAAACTTCTGAATATCCCTCTTTCGTTACCTGAACGGTTTGGCCTGGCTGTGTGTAGCTGTACTTGTCGTTTTCAATATAAATCGTGTATCTACCGTCTTTCAGGAAGAATTCAAACTCATTATTCTGATTAACAACAGCAGTATAAATTTTGCCGTCTTCGCCTCTTGCGTACACCACGATACCGGTCACATCTGTTTCCAAAACATCGTAAGCCTGCTTGATTTCAATTAATTTTCCACTCACTCTGATGTTTTTTACCATTCCTACTTTGCGGTTGATATTGCTGTTCACGGTAATTACAGGATCCATCATCAGCCGCGCGCCAGCACTTTCGCTCACTTTCAGCGTATACACGCCTTCGGGTACATTCTGGAAAACGACTTTCCCGTTTTTGTCGGTCATCGCAACGAAGCTGTCAAGTTTCACGATTTCATTTGCAAGCACTTTCTCGCCGGTTTCAAGCTGTCCGTTTGAGTTTTTGTCTTCAAATAACTGGAAGCTCACTTTGTGATTCCCAAGCGCGGTAGCTGCTGCAAAATATTTTTTAATGCCCACCCGGAATTGATAATAGCCGCTACTGTCAGCGTATGCTGCAGTAGTTTTATAACCTGAAATATTAAAATAACCCGTGGAAGACCAGGATGGTGAAATTTTATACTCAATATTTCCGGATATATTGCTGTTCAGGTTTTTATAAAGTTCAGAATAGGATGCTCCCGCCGATAATGACCCCGTAAGACTGTTGTTGGGAGTCTGGAAATTGTACGAAGCAAAAAGATTGTAATTGGCAAAATTTCGGTCAACATCGTAGTAAGAATTCAGATCAAAAACATTGTTGGCATTCCATTGGGCTGTGCCGTTCAGCGAGAAAGATTTATACCGGTAACTTAGGGTAGTCCTCAAACTGTTGAACCACTCTTCCTTATTATTTTCTTTTGAATAAGAATATTCAGCCATCAGGTTTAAGCCGTGCACACCCAATGTTGTACCGATATTTGTTTCAAAACGGTATGAAAAAAGCTCTTGCGAGTTGTAAAAATTTGCAGTTTTCTGTCTTTCAACTTTTGGTGCAAAAAAGAAATTCCACTTATTCGCAGAAAACTGATAACCTGATGACAATGCTTCTGTACTGTTGAAATAGTAACGGAGATCCGCTGCACCCGCTTCGGCAGGCGCATTCTGAAAACTCAGGAATTCCGGAATCACTTCTGAATTCTGATACTGAATAAATGCCCGCTGCGTTGCCGAAAACTGATAACCAATTCTTTGATTTGAAAAAAAAGACCCACGTTTGATGCCCGCATAACTTTTGGTTGAAAATGAATTCAATGACTGGAAATGCCATTTCCCGATTTTCCCATCGTAATTTGCAGCAAGTAAAACACCGGCATTTTCGTCAAGATTTGCAAGGCCTTTTTCGTGGCTAAAGCCAACTTCTGCGCTTATGGTGTGTTTCTCATTAATGATAATTGAGGATGTCGCGTTCGCAACCTGAGTGTCTACATTAAAACGCGGATCGTGATCATATAAATAAGACACTTTCCCGATGAAAGATTTACCGTTCCCAAAACCATATTTTGCACCGATAAGTTTGGAACCTTCAGCCTGCTGAAAATAAGTACCGAAAAGATTAAAATTATTTTCTAACGCAAGAATTTCAAATTGATTTTTTTCGCCGAACTGTCTCGAAACTTTCGCGCCTCTTCCGAAAACCGGATAATCGTAATCACTGCTGTTGATATTTCCAAGGCGCAAAGCTGTATTTCTTCCTTCCAGTTCAAGCCAGGTATCATAAATGTTGTAGCGCCCGTCTTCAAGATAATAATCTGCGCCGAGATTGAAGCGTGATGTTAAATTTTCGTTTACACGAAAGGTGGAGTTTCCTCTCAGCTGCGCAAAATTAAAACCAGAACTGTTTGCGTTATAGGCAAGTTCAGCAAAATTGCTTCCCGTCGTCGATTCATAGCCACGTGCAACCTGTCTGTTGTTCGATAAAATAACCAGATGAAGCGTGTTGCTACCCACAATTTCATTATTGAATACATCTGTGGCACTTGCGGTTATATTAAATTCGGGGAAAAGCGTATTCTGCTTTCTTACGAGAATTCTGATCTCTACGGACTGTTTTTCTAAACCGGCCAGCGTGAGGGTTTGCTGTCTGGGCAACATTTCCAAACCATCAGGAATCGACTGCAGATCAATTTTTACTGTTTTTTTATTGTAACCTTGATTTTCTACCCATAAGACAATTGAAGATTCAGGCGCGGCAGGATTAATAAAGTTCTCATAAGACGCCGTGTAAATCGCGATGTTATTGTTTTCCTCCCTTTTGACTAAAAAAGACGCACTTTCAGTTTTTGAAGCAGGTGAGCTGGTGTAAGAAACATTAAATTTAATCTCGTTAGATTTCAGTTTCATGAAATCAAGATTAGCGATCAGTTTTACAGGAATTTTTTTGGATGCGCCTGCGCCCAGGGAAAATTCATCTTTAGAATAATAAAGTAACCCCGGATATTTCTCCTGAGGCGTGATATTCTGAATGGTAATCTCCGCAGAACCTTTGTTTTCAATTACCAGAAAATTGGTAAAAGTTGAACCTTTTTCTACAGCAACACTTTCATTTTCAAAATAGACCGCGATATCCTTGCTCTCCTGCGCATAGGAAAACGAAAGTTGCAGAAAAACCACTGCCAAAAGCAGTAATGTTCTTCGCAGGATGGATATCGATATGCTATTTTGTGCTGCCAAACTGAATATTAAAATTTAAAGTTCTTTTCGCCTACGCGCAAATCATTGGAGCCGGCCATTTTTACGATAGCCACGCCGAGGAAGTTTCCTGAAATATTTTCAGGCAATGTAAACTGAACGACCTGATTGGTCTGCGGAAGCATGGAAACCGAAACTGCCGGCAGCTTAATCTCTTTTCCGCTGTCTGTATTCGTCAGTTCGAATTCTACGGTAGCATCGTTGATGGTATTGCCGTCATTATGGATGCTTATTGCCACTTTTCGCTCTGGTACTCCAGGATTAGAAACTTCGGCAATGTTGGTGATGTCAAGACTTTTCACATTGTTTCCCGGCGGTGTGTAGAAAACGTGAAGACCCACCTCGAATAAAGTAATGATACCAATCCCGTTCTGAACGTTTGCCTTATCTGCCTGCTGCGGAAGTTGCGTAAAAAACAACATGCTGTTCGTAACGTCCGATTTTGATGCGTTAGTCGGAATTTGCATTGTAACTACAATCTCTTTTGTGCTTTCGGCCGGAACTGTTACCGTATTTTCCAGTGTAGAAAGCCACGCAGCGTTTGAGATTTTAGAAGATCCGGCATCAGAATAAACTTTGTTCCCGTCTACTTCTCTTACCCAGTCTTTATAATTAAGATTAAAAACATAATCTTTATCAGAACTGTTGTGCAGTGTAACAGTCTGCGCTACTTTCTCGCCCGGATTTCCTGTGAAAAACAAGCGTGTAGGCGACATAGAAATACTTTGTGCCAGCAGTGAGGATGATCCTGTGACGACGAGAAAAATGAAAATGTGAAAAAACTTACGCATAATGTGATTTTAAAAAAATATTAAAAAGAATCCCGAAACTACAGAAAACGAAACTAGCGAACCTTTTTAAACGAAGAAAACTCCTGAAAAAAGTTTCCTAGTTAGCCTCCATTTGTTTTACTGCTTTGTCGGACTTTTTTCAACACTACAAATTTACATCGGTCGCTACATCTTCTATGTAGTGCAAAAACGAAGTCTTTGTAGTAAAATAACTACACGTCCCGTTTAAAAGAAAACCCTCAACATTTTCAGATGCTGAGGGTTGGGTATATTAAGATGTGTTTTTATTAAAGAGCAGTAGCAGTGTATGTTACTGTTTGAGTATAAGTTCCGGCTGGTTTACCAAGGATTTTTGAAGAAGATGATTCACTTGCAGGAATTGTATAATCAAGGTTCAATGTAAGTGCGCTACCAAGCGGAGCATTTGTAACTAAATTCTGATCTTCCGCAGATAAAACAACGGGGCTTTTTGTACCGCCCATAGTTCCTGCATCTGCTGCAGCCTTGATCGTAAGTACATTCACAGGAATAAGATTCGTCCCGTTCGCAAAATTCAAACCACCGGCTTTTACCTTTACGTTAAAGTTTTTTGTGGATGTAACTTTCAGCGCGCTGAGCTGTGCTACAGACTTAGTTGAATTGTAATCTGCAGCAGAAGAATAGTTGAAACCGATTGTTCCACCACCAGCAATACTTCCTGCATCAATTGAGATTACGTCGTTAAGCGTAATGTTAACAGTTGTGGTAGCTGTGGTTTTTTCCTGAGCCTGAGCTGTAAAAGTTCCTAGTACAATTGCTCCGAAAGTTAATGCTGCGATTGTCAGTGAATTTTTCATAATGATTATTATTTGTATTATTTATTTTGTTTCCTTTTAACACTGCAAATTTACAGCGGCCCCAAGAGCTTACTTGTAGTGCAAAATGGAACTTGATGTAGTAAAAAAACTACACGGACCGCTGAATAAAAAAAAACCCTCAGCATCACTGTGCTGAGGGTTTAATTTTTTTTCGGCGTTATACTATAATGCAGTCGCGGTATAAGTTACTTTCTGGATGTATGTACCTTTGGGTTTTCCCAATAGTATCTGTGAAGCTTTTTCTGCGGAGATTGAGTAGTTGATATTTAAAGACTGCGTTGATCCTAATGAAGCATTACTTACCAAAACCTGATCGATGGCGGATAGCGTAACTTCCTTCAGCGTTCCGGAAAGGTTGCCGCTGGGCGCTGCTTCTATCTTTAAAACATCTACAGGAATAAGGTTTGCGCCGCTGACGAAATTAGCGCCGTCGGATTTTACTTTAACGTCGAAATTTTTCGACGAAATGATTACCAAACTGTTTGGAACGGTCACATTTTTCGCAGAACTGTAATCACCGGGATTCGAATAACTAAAATCCACCGCTCCGCCTGAAGCCGCACTTCCCTGATCAATTGACAGCACGTCCGCCAAAACAATGTTGACAGCGGTGGTAGCCTGCTGAGAACCTTGGGCCTGAAGATCATGGATTCCAAATAAGGAAGTCCCTAGAAACAGCGCAGCAATAATGGTTTGTCTATTCATAATCAGATTTTTTTGCAAGCTGTGCCGTTTTCTTTTTTATATAATAATATTTTGAAGCTTGTAACTCAAAAATAATACTATTTTGGATATCACCAACCATTTGTTTAAATTAATCTTTAGAAATCATAAGTGATAAATCCCTTGATTAATAACTGGTCCGTACCAGTGAACAGTGAAATCACGATATTCTGTTTAAAAATCATCCCTCATACGTACTAGCGAAAAACCATTAGAATCCACTTTATTTGATTACATTTTACTTTATTTAAAAAAAAATTAAAAGTGAAGCAGAATTTCTGTAAATGATAAAACTTTATTCCTCAAAAATTACGTAGCGGAGACTGCAAGGTTTCTGCTCTTTTTTACACAGAGTCTTAAAGCATAGCCAGAAAAAAGCGTTGTCAGAAAATTCCGACAACGCTTAATTTATTTGAGATAATCAAAAGTGATGACCTACGCTTCACAACTCGAACAGGTCACAAAATTCACCATCATTTCTTTTGAAACGGACGAACTTCTTTGATAATATAAAGTCTTCACGCCTTTCTTCCAGGCTTCGATGTAAAGGTAATTCACATCTTTCACCGGCATTGTAGACGGAATCTGAAGATTCAGCGACTGTGCCTGATCGATATACTGCTGTCTCTGCGCGGCCTGAGAAATAATTTCCATTGGTGAAATCTCTCTGAAGGTTTTGAAAACTGCTTTTTCTTCGTCGGTAAGTTCTGCCAGATGCTGCACAGAACCGTGATTAAGCATAATCGTACGCCACGTTTCTTCGTTGTCGATACCTTTCTCCTGCAGAAGTTTTGCGAGGTATTTGTTCTTGCGCATAAAGTTTCCTTTTGCAAGACCGGCTTTGTAATAATTCGAAGCAAACGGCTCGATTCCCGGCGAAGTCTGACCTAAAATCGCAGAACTGGAAGTTGTAGGCGCAATCGCCATTGTAGTCGTATTTCGCATTCCGTAACCTTTCAGCAACTCCGGTTCGCCATAAATATTTGCGAGTTCTTGAGACGCTGCTAAAGACTGTTCTTTGATCTGACGGAAGGCGCGCGCATTAAACTGCGTAGCTTCGAAGCTTTCAAACGGAATCATATTTTTCTGAAGGTAAGAGTGATAACCTAAAACTCCCAAACCAAGCGCACGGTGACGCAGCGCGAAGTTTCTTGCTCCCGATAAATAGTAGTTTCCTTCCGTTTTTTCGATAAATTCAGAAAGTACCGCGTCAAGGAAGTAAATTGCCAGTTTCACGGCGTTGGTATCTTTCCATTCGTCGTACAGTTCAAGGTTCATTGAAGACAGACAGCAGATGAAAGATTCTTCTTCCGATGAAGGCAGCATTATCTCGGAGCAAAGGTTACTCGCGTTGATCGTCATGCCCAAATCTTTATAAACCTGGGGCTTGTTTCTGTTCACGTTATCTGAGAACAAAATGTACGGCAAACCTTTTTGCTGGCGGCTTTCAAGCACGCGGGCCCAGATTTTACGTTTGTCGGTATCACCGTCGATCATATCCTGCATCCAGTAATCCGGCACGCAGATACCTGTAAACAGGTTCTGGATCGGACTTCCAATATCCTTTATTGACAGAAATTCCTCAATATCGCCGTGATCAATATCCAGATACGCCGCGAAAGCTCCGCGGCGAACACCGCCCTGCGACACCACGTCCATCGCGGTATCGTAAAGTTTCATAAACGAAACTGCGCCCGATGATTTTCCGTTGTCGGTCACGGCTGTCCCGCGGTTTCTCAGCTCGCCGAAATAGCCCGAAGTTCCGCCACCGATCTTGGTCTGCATGATCACTTCACCCAGTTTATGCGTGATTCCTTCAATATTATCGGGAACATGAACGTTGAAACATGAGATCGGCAAACCGCGCTGCGTACCCATATTGGCCCACACAGGCGATGAAAAACTGATCCAGCCTTTGGTGATCATTTCCTCGAAAGCGGGCTGTAGCTCGGGCTTGTAGAGTCTTTTGGCTGCTGCGGTGGTAATCCTTTCTATGGCGCCTTTCACGGTTTCGCCTTTCAGCAGGTAGCCGCGGTTCAGCATTTGCTCAGACTCCTCGTTGAGCCACCAGATGTTTGTGTTTTCTTCCATTATTTTATGCTTTTGGCAGAATGCACCGTTGCATTTTGCGCTGTATTTTTATTTTTTTAGGAGCGCCAATATTTTTGCTGCTTCCGAAAGGCGTACCCGCTCTCCGCTGTATCTTTTGCTCCGCTGGGCTCCGCAAAAGGATGCCGCTGCGATCGGGGCTATAAGTTCGGGCATTTTCTCTTCCGAAGGTTTTACAGAAGTACTTTTCGGCGCTCGCTTCGCTCGCGCCCCACGACTTCTGCGAAAACACTCTTTATTACTATAAATTTGAATTTTCAAATAAGTAAATCAGCTGATCTAATTTTTTATGAATTTTTTCTACTTCAATTTTTAAATCGCTAATATCTTCCTCAAGATTTTCTTTATTAACATCTATTTTTGAAGGCATTTCCCTATAGATGTTCTCTAAACTTTGATAGATATGTTCAAAGTAATCATCCTGTTTTTCGATTTTCTCAATTATTTCTTTCATCAAAATTGTTTTAAAACAAATCGTTCTCCGTAATACTCTTGTCGTGTTTCGTATAATCAACAGGTCTTTTCGCGAAGAAATCGTCCATTGAATTGGCGAAAACCTCTTCCTCAAACCAAATCATCGGCTTGTAATCTTCAGCCGAAACATTGTATCGCGTATCCATGCCGATTTTCCTCAGACTGTCGTCTACACGGTATTTCATAAAGTTCAGCAGGCTTTCTTTCGACACATTGTCGATTTCCCCCATCTCGAAAATCCAGTCAAGGATTTCAGCTTCGAGCTCAATTGAATGGTCAACAAGTGTGTAAATATCTTCAATATCCGAATCGGTGAGCAATTCCGGCTGTTCCTCCCGGATTTTATTGATAAGGTAAATGCCCGCATTGGCGTGGATCTGCTCGTCAACGGAGGTCCAGGCGATGATGTTCGACACATTTTTCATGTATCCTTTGAATCTCGTAAACGAAAGGATGATCGCAAACTGCGAGAAAAGCGACACGTTTTCAATCAAAATGCTGAACAGCAAAAGCGACGAAACATATTCTTTCGGCGTGGTGGAATTGGCGTGTTTGAGGATATTTGAAAGGAAATCAATCCTTTTTTTGATCGCGGGAATTTCAACTACATGGTTGAACGCATCATTATAACCCAAGACTTCCAACAAACGCGAATAGGCTTCAGAATGGCGGAACTCACACTCTGCAAAGGTAGATCCCAAACCGTTGAGTTCCGGTTTCGGCAAATGGTTGTAAAGGTTTCCCCAAAACGTTTTCACCGAAACTTCAATCTGCGCGATCGCCAGCAGAGCGTTTTTCACTGCATTTTTCTCGTGAGGCTCCAGCTGCGACTGAAAATCCTGCACATCTGCGGTAAAATCTACCTCGGAATGAACCCAAAAAGATTTATTGATGGCTTCTACAAATTGCAGCACCTCCGGATATTCGAATGGTTTGTAGTTTACTCTTTTTTCAAAAATTCCCATAGCAAAGCGGATATATTTTACAAAATTAGGCTGCCAAAGGCAGTAAAAGGTTTGTTGTGATGGAGACCGGACGTGAGCAGATATGAAATACACATTTCCGGCAGTTCACAAAAATAGAGATTTGGTTCACAGCAGAAAAGGTGCAATATTTAATGTATTGACAGTAAGCGATATAAGTTTTCCACAATCTGCGAATCCGTTAGCCATCGGCGTTTCCGGCGTTCGTGAAAAGCGGCAATTTTATAAAGACAATTTCTGCACTCAAATTTACATTTAGTCTTTAAAAATTCTGTCCTGACGTGCGAAATCTCACTGAGTAATGCGCAACTACGCGAATTCAATAACCATTCAATAAAACTGAGCTAAATTGTAACAAACACAAAATTTAATACACCAATCTTGAAAGATTTCTGCTGAATGTTACTAATTAAGGACTTACACAAATCATACGATACCGGCAAAAGTAAACTGCATGTGCTGAAAGGCATCAACCTGACCATCGGTGAAGGTGAATTTGTCTCCATCATGGGTAGTTCGGGCTCTGGAAAATCTACGCTGCTGAACATCATCGGTATCCTGGATGAAAAAGATTCGGGAACTTATGAACTGGACGGAATTCCGATCGAGGACCTTTCCGAAATAAAAGCCGCTGAATACCGCAGTCGATTTCTCGGTTTTATCTTTCAGTCCTTTAATCTGATTGGCTACAAGACCGCCCTTGAAAATGTGGCGCTACCACTCTATTATCAGAACGTTTCGCGGAAAGAGCGCAACAAACTCGCCCTGGAATATCTTGCGAAAGTAGGTCTTGCCGAATGGGCAACACACCTGCCGAATGAACTTTCGGGCGGACAGAAGCAACGTGTCGCGATTGCGCGCGCACTGATCACGAACCCAAAAGTAATCCTGGCAGACGAACCTACCGGCGCGCTCGATTCTAAGACCACTTATGACATCATGAAACTTCTGCAGGAGATAAACAGCGAAGGCAAAACCATCATCGTGGTAACGCATGAACCTGACGTTGCCGCACAGACAAAAAGAAATGTGATCCTGAAAGACGGTATCATAGAAAGTGACGAGATGATCGTGCAGCGCGTTTTGGCCTAAAAGTGATATTTTTAAATATAATAATTAACGGTAAGAAGTCTGCGGACTGCTAAACCAATGTTCCCCATAGAAAATGTTTGATCTAGACCGCTGGCAGGAAATATTCAGTTCGATCCGGAGTAACATCCTTCGGACGGTGCTTTCGGGCTTTACCGTAGCGCTTGGCCTATATATTTTCATCGTTTTATTCGGAATTGGTAAAGGCTTGCAGAATGCTTTTTCTGAAGGTTTCACGCGTGATGCCCAGAACCTAATCAGCATATCAACCGGAAAAACCACGATCGCGTATGACGGTCTACAGTCGGACCGTCAGGTTACACTTACCAATCAGGATTATGACGCGATCATCGATTGGGATCCCGAAAAAGTACAGTTTTCCACGCCGAGATATTCCACCAATCTAATGGTGAAATACGGCAAAGAAAGTGGCAATTACCAGATCAGCGGTGCCAATGAAGACGAAATAAAGATTGAAAACCGCAAAATTCTAAATGGCCGAACCATCTCACCCGGCGATGTAGACCGAAAGGCAAATGTAGCCGTGATCGGCCGTATGGTGCAAAGGGATTTGATTAAAGACGGCAACCCTGTCGGGAAAGATTTAATTATCAACGGTACTTTTTTCAAGGTGGTCGGAGTATTTTCGGATGACGGTGGCGACTGGGACGAGCGCATGATCAGCATCCCGATCACCACACTTCAGCAGATGAAAAAAGGATCGGACACCGTGAGCACCGTCTTTATCGCCTATAATGAAAATCTGACGCCCGAAGAAGCCATTAAATACGGTGATCAGATCAAAAAAGAACTTAAAGCCCAGAAAAATGTGTCGCCGGACGATGAAAATGCGGTGTATGTAAATAACCGGGCGGAAGGCCTGAAAGATTCGTTTATGTTTCTCTTCGTTATTACGATGATTGTTGGTTTTATCGGCCTCGGAACTTTGCTCGCCGGAATCATCGGGATCAGCAATATCATGGTTTACATCGTGAAAGAAAGGACGCAGGAAATTGGGGTACGGAAAGCCATCGGGGCAAAACCAAAGAGCATAGTCGGGCTCATCATGCAGGAAAGTATGGTTATTACAGTAGTTTCAGGGCTGATCGGCGTTGGCCTTGGCGTTTTGACCTTAATGTTAGTCGGTGACAGTCTGGAGAAATATTTCATCAAAGACCCGAATGTGGGCTGGGGCCTGATACTCGCCGCATTTGTCTCGCTTGTACTTTCGGGTTTGATTGCGGGCTTTGTGCCGGCTTACCGTGCGAGTAGGATCAAACCAATCGAAGCATTAAGGGCAGAATAAAAGAATTTAAAAAAGAAAAATTCAGATAAAAAGAAACGGACTGATTTACCGCAAATCTAAGAACCAATGAACATCATCTTTAAAGCAGACACCTGGCAGGAGATTTACCATTCTTTGAGGAATAACAAGCTCCGCACTTTTCTCACCATGATCGGTGTTGGCTGGGGCATGTTCCTGTTCGTAAGTTTGCTGGGCGCGGCGAAAGGCATGGAAAACGGCTTCAACAAGCTCTTTTCAGGTTTTGCGACGAATTCAATCTTTATGTGGGCGCAGAATACGAGCATCCCGTACGAAGGTTTTCCGAAGGGACGGAAAACGGATCTGCATCTCTCTGATATTGACTTACTTGAAAAGAAAATTCCCGAAATCGATTATATCTCGCCCCAGAATGCCCGCGGAAATTTCGGTTCTCCGCCAGAGCAGATGTCTCGAAACGGCAAGACTGCTTCCTACACGCTGACAGGCGACTACCCTATCGGTAATAAAATCTCGGAGAAAAAACTCATTTTCGGACGGTATATCAACGATGCGGATGTTTCGGCCAATAAAAATGTTGCCGTGATCGGTGAAGAGATTTACAAGAACTTTTTCGATGCGAAGAAAAATGAAAACCCAATCGGAAAATCATTTAACATCAAAGGAATTTTCTTCAATGTAATAGGCGTCTTTCGTGTGAAACAAAGCGGCGGTGGCGGCGGAATGAATAATGACAAAACGGCGTTTATCCCACTTTCAACTTTTACCAAAATGTACAACGACGGTGATAAAGTCGGCTTTTTCGCAGTGGTAAGTAAACCTGACGCTGACTTGACCAAAGTGGAAGAAAGTGCCAAGAACGTCTTAAAAGAAAAATACAGAGTTTCGCCGGAAGACACGAATGCGTACGGCAGTTTCAACCTGGGACGTGAATTTGGCAAACTGACCGGTTTTTTGACCGGAATGCAGCTTTTGACGATAATCGTGGGCACTTTGACGATTCTCGCGGGTGTCATCGCGATTTCAAACATCCTTTTGATCACCGTAAAAGAACGGACGAAGGAAATCGGAATCCGCCGGGCACTTGGCGCAAAGCCAGCAGAAGTGCGGAACCAGATTTTGCTGGAAAGCGTAGTGATTACGCTATCCTCGGGATTGCTCGGATTCATATTCGGAATCTTGCTGCTGATGGTCGTGAGTTTCTTCACAAAAGACCAGGATTCGTTTCCATTCTATAACCCAACGGTCAATTACGGTGAGGTTTTCGCGGCAATGTCGGTGATGGTTTTGCTCGGTTTGATTATCGGAATGATTCCGGCGCAGCGGGCGGTGCGGATTCGGCCGATTGAGGCGCTGAGGTCTGAGTAGAGTTTGGGAGTTGGAGAGTTTTTGAGTGCTAAAGTGGATGAGTTGGAAGTATTTGAGTTTTTGATTAATGGTTGGTACTGATTTAAGGTTTCTATGGGTGACCATTAAAATAAAGATGGAAAATAGAAATCTTGAACAAATTGAACCACTTAAACAATTTGAACAAATTGAACAAATTGAACGATTTGAACCTTTAAACAATTTGAACAATTATATTATTATTGAACATCTTGAACAATATTTAAATATTAAAAAAAATAAACTATTGATATGAAAAAGAAATTCACTTTAAAAAAAGGAATTTACATCTTCTTAGGTCTGCTGCTTGCGGTAGCGCTGTTTGCCGGAATTGGGTATCTGGTCAAATCAAATTCTGCGGAAAGCGAAACTTTCCTTACGAAGAAGCCGGAAGTACGCGATATGGATGATAAAGTAATGGCCACGGGCGAAATCGTGCCACGCGAAGAGATTGAGATCAAACCAAACATGTCCGGCATCATCGACAAGATTCTGGTGGACGAAGGGGATCAGGTAACCGCCGGTCAACTCATCGCTACCTTGCGCATTGTGCCAAGTGTGCAGAACGTAAATGCCGCACAACAGGAAATAAATAATGCCAATCTGCAGATAAGCAATGCCCGCATGACGGTAAATAACCAGCAGCAGCAGTTTGCGATGCAGCAGAAGCTTTATGCGCAGGGCGTGATTTCAAAACAGGAATACATCACGGCACAGCAACAACTTGTAAGCACACAACAACAACTGAGAAACGCGCAGCAACAGTTGCAGACCGCACAGAAAAGCCTTCAGATTGCCCGTACCGGCGCCACACCTGAATTGGCCGGCCTCGCCACCACCCAAATCCGCTCAAAAGCCAACGGTACCGTACTTGAAGTTCCGGTTAAAGTGGGGAGCCAGGTGATTGAAGCCAACTCTTTCAATGCCGGAACCACCATCGCCTCCATCGCTAATCTTAATTCATTGATCTTTCAGGGGACAATAGATGAAGCGCAGGCCGGAAAACTGAAAGAAGGCATGGAAATGAACGTGGTGATCGGCGCACTGCAGAATAAATCTTTCCCGGGCCGCGTCACTATGATCGCGCCAAAAGGTAAAGACGAGAACGGAACTATTAAATTCCCTGTGGAAGGTGATGTTTTTAATAAAACCAACGAATACATCCGTGCAGGTTTTTCGGCCAACGGCGAAATCATCCTGAGTTCACAGAAGAATGCGTTGCTGCTCGATGAATCACTGATCCAGTACGAAAAAGTGAGCGGCAAAGACAGCCCGTTTGTAGAAGTGAAACAGCCGGACGGCAAGTTTAAAAAAGTAAAAGTGAAGCTGGGCGCAAGTGATGGTATCAATGTTCAGATACTTTCGGGCATTACGAAAGACAGTGAAGTGAAAGTCTGGAACCCTTCGGACAAAGACAAGGAAGCACTGAAAGAAAAGAAAAACAAATAAAAAAAAATCCCGATTTCATTCGGGATTTTTCTTTGACCTTCGTACCAGAAGTGTAAAATTAAGGAAAAGCAGAAGCAGGTCCAGCGTAATCCAAATGGCGGTTTTCATGTTCTCAAATTTCAGCGTCTCTACCAATTTAGCTGCCGCTGCAGAGAGACTAGGATTGTCGTTCGTGTAATTCTGTATTTCCACGATCTGGTCTTCGTTTTTATTTGGAATGGGATGCTGCGAGAAATAGACCATATTCTTCGGACCTAAAAATCCCGCCACCCAAAATTCATCAGAATTCTTCATGTCGAGATACTCAATGCGGTAAAACTCACTTCGGATGTCGCCAGGATGTAGTGTTTCAAACGATTTGGAACCATCAATTGTGTCTACCCTCACCACATAAAAATCGAGCGGAAAAGGTAATTTATTGATGATTTGCACCGTTAGCGCATCTTCACGAAAATGCGGAAGACTACGGCTGATAAAATAGTAAGCAAAAACGCCCGCAGAAAATAAAACCACAAAAAGGCGGAACATCCGCCCCCAAAATCTCAGCCTTCCGGTCTTCAGAACCGTTGACATCAGCGCCGCAGAAAGCATTACAAATAAAAGAAGGAAGAGATAAACCATCCTGTAAAATTAAATTATAAATCTAAATTTTTGTGTATTCTTATTGGTCGACGCGCCATTCGCGGTAAAACTGCTGGAGGAAACTTACCATAAAAGCATGGCGCTCGCTGGCGAGTTCCCTGGCTTTGGCAGTATGCATCAAATCCTTCAGCAAAAGCAATTTTTCGTAAAAATGATTGATCGTGGTGCCCGAATTTTTCTTGTATTCGTCCTTAGAAATATTCAGTTTGGGAGGAATATCCGGATGATACATTAAATTATTTTTAAAGCCTCCAAAATTAAACGTCCGCGCGATACCTATGGCGCCTATCGCATCAAGACGGTCCGCGTCCTGCACTATTTTCAGTTCGATCGGCAGATCGGCCGGGAGTTCGCCCCTGTTTTTGAACGAAATATTTTTAATGATAAATAATACCTTCTCAATTGTATCCGGATCCACACCTTCTCTTTCCAAAAATTCAGATGAAATCTTTAAAGCCAATGTTTCGTCACCCGCGTGGAATTTTGGGTCAGCGATATCGTGCAGCAATGCTGAAAGCTCTACCACCAAAGTGTCGCAAACCTCGTGATGTGCGATGATCTTTGTAATTTTCCAGACGCGCTCTACATGAAACCAATCATGTCCCGCTTCTGCCCCATCCAGTTTGTGCTTTACGAAATCACATGTCTTACTGATAAGCTGCTGCGCCATAAACCTACTTTTTCACTTCCACAAAGTGGTAAACCTGGTTGGTTTTCGGACTGTAAATCACGGTGCTGGCGTTCGGGAAACGCTTTATCTTATAATACTGCATCCCGCGGTCTGTCTTGATTTCGTTTATAAAACTGAGGTCAATGCTGTTCGCGGGCAAAAACTTTTCGAAAAATGTGATCTTTTCGATGATTCCCGATCCGTCCACTTTCTCATATTCGGTTTTCGATTGTGATTCATCCATTGTAGGTTGTTCTACCAGCGTTTTTAGCAGTAAATCTTTGTCTTGGGTTTTATATTTAAATAAATAAAAAGGTGTTCCGTTCGGGAAAGCCAGTTTTTTACCTACTTCGTTTTCAAGGGTGAGCATACTGTTCGGAAAAACTTCAGTGAAAGCGATGTTTTCTGCGCCCACCATCTTCCCGACTTGCTGCGAAATGGTTTCCTGCACGAGTTCATTGGTTTTCTGCTGCGCTTTTTCTTTCGCAGTAGTAACGGTTTGCGAGACCGTTTCCTCAATTTTGTTGCAGGAGATGACGCCAAAAAGCATCAGGCCTACTATCCAGTTTATTTTCATTGTATCTAAACTTTTCATTTTTAAATATTTTAATTTTCCCGGAACGAACTTACAAGTTTATCCAGGTTAAGGCTGCGGGCGGACGCATCAAAAATCTCGCGGTAAACGCCGTTCATCGCCATCAGCTCGTCATGAGTGCCATTTTCCGCCACTTCGCCTTTTTTCATCACGTAAATTCGGTCTGCATCCAGAATTTGCGACAGCGAATGCGAAATGATCACAACGGTTCGGCCCTGTTTTATCGCATCAAGCGAGTTTTTGATCTGTTCCGTAGCAATCGCATCGAGGCTTGCTGTAGGTTCATCCAGAAATATGATTGGTGGATCTTTCAGAAACAGCCGCGCAATCGCGATTCTCTGCTGTTGCCCACCGGAAAGCTGGGTCGCATCGTGGCGGTATTGCTCCGGAAGATCTAAAATCTGGTCGTGCAGATAAGCTTTTTTCGCCGCCTGAACAATTTCTTCAAAGGTGGCGTCCATGTTTCCGTAACGGATATTGTCCTCTATACTGCCCTGAAAAATATGGTTTTTTTGCAACACTAAACCGATGTCATCACGCAATGCGGCATTTTCAAAATCGTTTAGCGGCGTATCATCAAGCAAAATCTCGCCGGAGGTAGGAAGATAAAATTTACACAGAAGATTGATGACCGTCGATTTACCCGCACCGCTAAGTCCGACGAGTGCAGTAGTTTTGCCGTTTTCGATGAGCATTGAGACATCCTTCAGCGCGGCCATGCCGTTGGGATACGTGAAGTTTACATTTTTCAGTTCAAATTTTCCGTGCAACTCTACGGCTTCAAAAGTACCGTTTGGCTCCGTCTGGTCGTCAGCTTCCAGGATGTCAAAGAAACCTTCAGCGTAGATCATTGCATCGTTCATATCGTCATAAATTCGATGCAGTTGACGTATCGGGGCGGAAACATTGTTGAAAAGCAGGATGTGCAGCATAATCGCGCCAATGGTCATCTGCTGGTCGAGTACCAAAAACACGGTAAGCAAAATGATCAGTACCACACCAAACTGTTCGATGAAAGTCTTCAGGCCATCATAGATAAAGTTTGTCCGGCGTGTAAAGAGTTGGCTGTCCATCAGTTTCATCTGCAGATCATACTGTTTTTCACCTTCAAATCTTTCGCGCACGAAACTTTTAATCACCATGATTGAGTTGATCAGATTCAGCAACCCTGAAGTCTTGCGCTCACGTTGGTTCCGCAAAGTTCTGCGTACACCGGCCAGTTTTTTGGCCTGAAGCGCACTCACGTAAAAGTAAATGGGAACAACTACGGTAGAGACCAGACCAACATACACATTTTGCATGTACATGATTACCAAGGCAATGACTGCATTTGAAAACAAAGGCAGGATATCTATAAAGAAGTTCTGGACGAGCTTGGTCAAACTTTCTATTCCGCGGTCTATGCGCACCTGCAGCTTGCCAGACTCGTGGTTTTCATCATTAAAATAAGAGACACGGTAAAGCAAAATCTTGTCAATCACCGATTGAGCCAGGACCGAACTCGTGCTTATTCTTATTTTTTCACCATAGAATTTCTGCCCAAACTGTATAAAGATATTCAGCAGTTCTTTGCCCAAAAGTACAGCGGAGATGACAACCAGCACGTGGATTCCTTCACTCATCGGATGTGGCAGCTGCGTGAGCTGCGTCACTTCGTCAACCGTATATTTCAGCACAAGCGGATTTACCTGCGCCAGCAACGCACCTACAAAAGTGAGGAGCAGCGTGCCGATAATCATCTTGCGGTACGGCCTGATGAACGGGCGGAGCTGCCTGTAAATCTGTAGAAGGTTGATTGTCCTGTTAAACGGTTTCGGCATTGGCTAATTTTGGCTTAGCGTGTTGGTGATGAGCGATTTTATTTAAATACATCAGTTCTCAAACGGGAAACTCGTGAGATAGTGCAGTTCAGGTGTACTTAATTTTTTTGCTGCAGATTCTGCCTCTTCTTTAGACAGCGCTTCACCAATGAGTTTTTTCTGAAAAACGAATGAGTTATTGGCGTTTTTGTCAACCACCTGATTAAAGATATGTTCGATTTCCGAGTTAGACAGGGACGCAAAACTTACATCTTCGAAGCCGTACATCAGTCTCAAGTCACCGATTCCGGCGAAATTTTCTTCAACAAAATCCTGTAACTGTGCTTTTGAATCAAAATTTCCGGCCCAAATATTATAGACGTAGGTTTTCTTTTTAGGTTTATTAAGAATATCCTGATACACAAAATTCTCACCGAGATATGCTTCCCTGACCATCGGATCATTGGCTAAATCCTGCGGCAAACCTTCTTTAAGGATTCTGCCTTCGAACATGATGTAGGTCTTATGCGTGATTGCGAGGGTTTGCTGTACGTTATGATCCGTAATCAGGATACCGATATTTTTGTCGACAAGACTTCTTACAATCTTTTGTATATCTTCTACCGCGATTGGATCTACCCCTGCAAATGGTTCATCCAAAAGAATAAAACTGGGGTTGGTCGCCAAACAGCGCGCAATCTCCGTCCGCCGTCTTTCACCGCCCGAAAGCAGGTCCCCACGGTTTTTTCGCACGTGCTGAAGCGAAAATTCCTCAATCAGTTCATCTACCTTCATCTGCTGTTCACGCTTCGAAAGTTTGGTGAGTTGCAGAACGCCGAGGATATTGTCTTCCACAGATAATTTTCGGAAAACCGAGGCTTCCTGCGCCAGATAGCCAATCCCTTTCTGGGCCCGGCGGTACATCGCATCGTTGGTAATCTCTTTATCATCAAGGAAAATCTTTCCGGATGTAGGTTTTACCAAACCGACGATCATATAAAAACTGGTGGTTTTCCCGGCACCGTTCGGCCCCAGCAGCCCGACAATTTCGCCCTGCGAAACCTCTACTGAGACGCCTTTCACTACTTTTTTCGGTCCGTATTCCTTTATTAAATTTTCTCCGCGTAGAATCATACGGCAAATATAAGAAAAAGCATGCCGAGCGCGCGTAAGCAGTGATATGAAGGGAAGAGTAATCATCAGGCCTCATTGGAATCTGCACGGCTCCATTTAGAAGAAATTTAACAAAGCAAGCCTAAAAAAACTTATCTTCGCTGCTATTATTTTTAGGCGTTTTGAGTGTAAAGGAAAAGGAATTTGCGAAGCTCATCAAAGATAATCAGGGTTTGATTATTAAAGTTTCGCGTCTGTACACGAACTCACTGGAGGATGAGCAGGACCTTTTTCAGGAAATCGTGTTACAACTCTGGCGTTCTTACGACACATTCAAAGGCCAATCTAAAATTTCGACGTGGATGTACCGCGTGGCCCTGAATACAGCAATCACACTTTTCCGCAAGAAGACAAAATCGCCGCAGACCGATGAACTGATGGATTTTCACGCCAGCAGCTATCTGGAAGATGATGACGAAAAGCAACTGCAGATTTCGCTTCTGTACAAAGTGGTGAAAATGCTGCCGCAGGTGGAAAGGGCGATCGTGATGATGTATCTGGATGATTTGCCGTACCGCGATATCGCCGAAAACTTGGGTATTACCGAAGTGAACGCGCGTGTGAAGATGAACCGGCTGAAGAAAACCCTGAAACAACTAATGGAAAAACATGCCTGAATTTGATTTAGATAATTTAAAAAAAACCTGGCAGGAGCATAAAGTAGAGCCAAAATACAGCAACACCGAAATAGAGGCGATGCTGAACAAATCTTCGCGAAACTACGTGAAATACATCCTCTGGATAAGTATCGCAGAATTTTTAGTGATTCTTTGCCTTAATATTTACTATACATTTTCAAGCGATGATGCCGGATCTTTCATAAAGATGCTCGAAAAACTGGGCGTGCACAACACCTTGAAACTGCAGGCAGATTTCGCACATCTCTATTTTGTACTGAAAATTATCAGCCTGCTGGTCACCGCATTTTTCGTCATCCGTTTTTACCAGAACTACCGCAAGATCCACGTTGAGTCTAACCTGAAAAAGTTGATCCTGCAGATCATCCGTTTCAAAAAGACTGTGAACCTGTTCATTTTAATCAACATTCTGTTGCTGTTGGCTTTCACAGCAGTACTTACGGTTTTCAGTTTCATTGCTCTGGCGCAACAGTCAATCCACCTGAATCATCCAACTTTAATCGGCTTTATAGTGGGGTTGGTTGTGATGACGCTTATCAGCGTGTTGCTGATTTGGGTTTATTACCGAATTGTGTACGGTATTATACTTAAAAGACTCGGCAAAAATCTCACTGAACTTCAAAGAATCGACAACCAGGAACTATAAAAAAAGGTCAGCGCTTGCTGACCTTTTTAATTTTAATCTTTATAACTCTTTCCGAAGCCTTGCCACCGGAATATTAAGCTGTTCGCGGTATTTCGCAATGGTCCGGCGGGCGATATTGTAACCCTTTTCTTTCAAAAGACCTACGAGCGCGTCATCGGTAAGCGGCTTGCGCTTGTTTTCTTTGCTGATGACTTCCTGCAGATGATTTTTGATCTCTTTAGTCGATACTTCTTCACCGTCATCATTGATGAGTGAATCCGAGAAAAGGCTTTTCAGATAAACGATGCCGTTCGGCGTGTCCGCATATTTACTTTTCACTACACGTGAAATCGTTGAAATATCAAAACCGGTGATATCTGCGACATCTTTCAGAATCATTGGCTTCAATGATTTCTCATCACCCGTGATAAAGTAGTTTTTCTGCAGTTTTACAATCGCTGAAATGGTTTGCAGCAGTGTGTTCTGTCTTTGATTAATAGCGTCAATATACCATTTTGCGGCATCCAGTTTCTGTTTGATAAAGAGTGCAGCCTGCTTATGGTCCGGCGATTTCTTATCGTGCGAATAGGTGGTAAGGATCTCCTTGTATTCGTCCGAAACACGAAGGGTAGGCGCGTTTTTGCTGTTCAGCAACGGAATAACGTCCGTCTGCCCGTTTTTACCTTCTTTAATTTGAATTACAAAATCAGGGATGATTTCCTGGTTGATCGTGATGGTTTGTGTATCAAAGTTTCCACCTACACGCGGTGAAAGTCTTGAAATCACCTCCAGCGCATCTTTCAGGTCCTCTTCTTCAATATCGTATTTCTGGATGATCTTGTTGTAATGCTTGTTCGTAAGCGCATCAAATTGATTTTTAAGGATGCTTGCCGCTAAACTTACCGCTTTGTCAGCGCTCACCTTCTTCTCAATCTGAAGCAACAGACATTCTTGTAGGTTTCGGGCGCCAACACCGGGCGGATCAAGTTTCTGTACGTAATTTTCAAGAACGTCCACTACGTTTTCCTGCGTTGTATAGATCCCCTGCGCGAATGCAAGATCGTCAACAAGCTGCTTGATTTCACGACGCAAATACCCATCGTTATCGAGGTTTCCGATGATGTATTCGGCGATTTTGAGGTCTTCACCCTCGATGTTTGCGAGCCTTATCTGCTCTAAAAGATAATCGTAAAGCGACTGTCCCTCGGTGAGCAAAGAACCGCTGTCAAATTCCTCGTCATCGGCAGAATAATTGCTCGATGCGGTTTTGTATGCAGGTTCATCATCGAAAATATAATCATTCACATCAAAATCTGTATCGATGCTGTCTGTGCCTTCTTCTTCGTAAGTCTCTTCGGCGGACGGGAATTCTTCTGTCGAAGCATCTTCCTGTACTTTTTCCAGCGCCGGGTTTTCTTCCAGTTCGCGCTCCAGCTCTTCCTCGAACTCGAGCGTGTGTAGCTGGATAAGCTTCATGAGCTGTATTTGCTGCGGCGCTAATTTCTGGCCGAGGCGCATTTGTAAGTTTTGTTTTAACATTCCTTATCTGGTCTCACTAATGTGATTTGTGCGTTTTTATAGCAATATTGCTGTTTTCTTATTTCACTTAATATGGCTAAAAGTACTGAATTTTTTAGAATTCAGCGTTGTGCGGCGTTCGCGGGAACGGTATCACGTCGCGGATATTGGTCATTCCCGTTACGAAAAGCACCAGTCTTTCAAGCCCAAGCCCAAAGCCAGCGTGCGGAACCGACCCGAATTTTCTTGTATCCAGATACCACCACAACTCGTGTTCGTCAACATTCATGGTTTTCATTTTCTCCTGAAGTACAGCCAATTTTTCCTCACGCTGAGAACCGCCGATTATCTCTCCAATTCCCGGGAACAGCACATCCATGGCTGCTACGGTTTTGCCATCCTCATTCAGTTTCATATAGAATGCTTTGATCTCTTTCGGATAATCGAAGAGCACCACCGGGCTTTCAAAATGTTTTTCAACCAGGTAACGCTCATGCTCACTCTGCAGGTCTGCGCCCCACTCTTCTATCGGAAACTGGAATTTGCCCTTCTTGTTTTCTTTTGAATTCTTTAAGATATCAATCGCCTCGGTGTACGAAACGCGCTTGAATCTTTTCTGGATGACATTCTGCAATTTTTCGATCAGGCCTTCAGAAGCTCTGTCTTTTTCGGGTTTCTGCTTTTGTTCTTCCGCGAATCTTTTATCGAGGAAATCGAGGTCATCCTTGCAGTTTTCAAGCACATATCCAATGACATATTTGAGGAAATCTTCGGCTAAATCGATGTTGTCTTCCAGGTTGTTGAAGGCCACTTCCGGCTCCACCATCCAAAATTCTGCGAGGTGGCGTGTAGTATTTGAGTTCTCTGCACGGAAAGTCGGTCCGAAAGTGTACACGCGGCCAAGTCCCATCATCGCCGTTTCCACATTCAGCTGACCCGAAACGGTGAGATTTGTCTTTTTTCCGAAGAAATCCTGGCTATAATCGATCGCGTTGTTTTCATCCCTCGGAATTTGATCGAGGTCAAAATTCGTTACACTGAACATTTCACCCGCACCTTCCGCATCTGCACCCGTGATCACAGGCGTGTGCATATAGAAAAACTGATTTTTGTTGAAGAACTGATGGATGGCAAAGCTTACCGCGCTTCTTACACGGAAAACTGAACCGAAAAGATTGGTTCGGAACCGCAGATGCGCCTGCTCGCGCAAAACCTCAAGCGAATGTTTTTTGGGCTGAAGAATGGTTTTATCACGCTCTTCGGTGAAATTATCGCCCAGGATGATGATTTTCTTCGCGATGATCTCAATCGTTTGGCCCGCACCCTGACTTTCAATCAGTTCACCTACAATTTTAAGCGAGGCGGCAGTGCTGATATTCTTAATGATATTTTCATCAAACTTCTCGAAATCTACCACAACCTGAAGGTTATTGATCGTAGAGCCGTCATTCAGTGCGATGAAACGGTTGCTGCGGAAAGCGCGCACCCAGCCGTGCACAGTGATATCGTGATGTAAAAGTTTTTTATAATCTGTAAGTAGTTCGTTGATCGTGGTTCTCATTAGTTTAAATCAATAATGTTTTTATCTGAAACGGCCGACTGAATACAACACCGGTGTTTCCTACAAATGTACTGAAAAGCGGCGTAATTTTTGATGCAGGAAAGAAGAATTTGCGGGTGCCGAAATATTGGCAACCCGTTTTTTTTTTGCTTCCCAAACCCGCGATCCGACTTGAACGGAGCTCTTTTTGCGAAGCGCAGCGAAGCAAAAAAGCGGGAGTGGAAGGCGGAAAAATCGCCCTGAAAAATCTACTCGTCTTTCTTTGACGGCACCAGGAACACATCCATCAAACCTTCCGGTAAAGCCATTTTCAGGAATTTTTCTTCACGGTTTAGTTCCAGGATCCAGTCTTTGATGATTGGGATGATGATCTGTTTGCCCGCAAAATCGAGCATAAAATAATGCTGCGCGGTCTGGTCGTTTACCGATACGATGGTTCCGCAGCTTTTGCCGTCTTCTTCCCGGATTTCATAACCGATTACCTCATGATAGTAAAACTTGTTGCCGGTAAGGTTCGGCAGCGTAGAAAGCGGTAGATAGACATCTTTACCAAGTGACTGGTCCACAAGCGCCTCCGTAGAATTCTTGAACGAAATGATCAGCGTATCGGCTTTTCCCCAAGACTGTTTTGCCACGAAAAATGGCACCAGCATGCCGTTGATGTCTACGAAAACCGAATCGAGTTTGTTGTACATTTCGGGCTGGTCTGTATCAAGTTTCAGAAAGACGTTTCCCTGCAGGCCATGTCGGCGGGTGATTTTGCCTAAAAAATAGCAGTCTTCTTTTTTCATATTCTTATTTAATCTAAAAAACTGAAGGAGTAAGAAACCTCTCAGCAGTTGCAAATATAAATGGTTTTAAAATAACAAAGACGCCTGCAAAAGGCGTCTCTGAATGTATTTTGAAAGAAATTACTAAGCTTTTGCTTCGTCGTCACCTTCAGTTTTAGGCGCTACAGCGTCAGCAATTTTTTCCGTAACATCTGCTACTGTTTCTTTCACTGCGTCTACTACTCCTTCTACTGCAGCTGCTGCGTTACCAACTGCTTCAGCAACTGTATCTACTACTGATTTCTCTTCTGTAGCCGCTTCTTCTGCAGGTGCGTTAGCTGCTGCCTCTTCCGCTGCTTTAGCGTCTGCTGCTGCTTTCTCTTCAGCTAATTTTGCATCAGCCTCAGCTTTAGCGTCAGCTTCGATTTTCGCTGCTGCGTCTAGTCTTGCCTGGTTTACTTTAGCTTCAGCTTCAAAAGCTGCTTTCTTAGCATCTTCTTTTGCTTTCTTCAGACCGTCTTTTTTACCAAGAACCTGCTGCTCTTTGCCTTCCAACCATGTGTTGAATCTCTTTTCTGCTTCAGCTTCGTCAAATGCACCTTTAGCAACACCACCTAAAAGGTGTTTTTTGTAAAGTACGCCTTTGTAAGAAAGAATCGCTCTTGCAGTATCGGTAGGCTGCGCACCGTTGTTAAGCCATTTTACTGCTGAGTCTACGTTCAGCTCGATGATTGCAGGGTTTGTAACGGGGTTGTAAGTACCCAATTTCTCGATGAATTTACCATCTCTTTTTGCTCTTGCATCTGCAACTACGATGTGGAAAAAAGGTTTTCCTTTTTTACCGTGTCTTTGTAATCTGATTTTTACTGACATAAATGTTTGATTTTGTGGGAACTCGTCCCTGTTTTATTATTAAGTGTGCAAAGATAATTAATTTATCGGAACCGGCAGCGCTGATTTCTATTTAAATTAAACTGAATCACACAGCCGCAGCCTACTGGAAGAACACCATGATGAGCGACAGCACAAAGCCGATGCCCGCATAGATCATCCCACGGCGGAACGCTTTTGATTTGAAATTAAACATCCAAAAGGATGAAATCACGAAAAAGAACAGCACCAGCCCGAAAAGCGTATTGAGTGAGGCATAGCGGTGTTTGGAGGTGGATTTGTGCAGTTCATTGAACTTTTCGAGCACGTACGGAAGTTGCATTTTAGAATATTTTGCCTCGCCGGTCTTTACGTTGTATGTTCCCTGCTCAAATTTTCTTAGATCGCCTTCACTGCCTTTGAATTCTACGTTTCGCATTTTGATTTCCTTTGCGAGTTCCTTTTCGGTAAGGCTTGGTCTCAGAACCACTTCATACTTGTTCTCTTTTTTAAGGAAATTGGTGTCGCGGTAAATGAGTAAAACACCGCTGATCGCGTAAACCGCCATGATCCCGGCCGTAAAATAGCCTAAATAACGGTGCAGGATGCGCATCGTAGCCTTCACATTCTGTTTTTTCTTTTTAGATTCCATAGTTTTTTAATGTTTAATTTGACTTTTAATGATAAAAGTGGAAACCTGAATTTCCACTATTTATCGCTGAATTTAATTTGATATTTGTTTTTTCTTAAAGCTTGTAAGTAAATGTGAGATAAAAATTCCTCGGCGTGATCGGGTTCACCGAATAGTTTTCGTGATAGTTATAATTCACCGTGTCGAACAGGTTTCCTACTTTGGCCATCACGCCAAATTTCTTCCAGTCGTACCCTGCAGACAATGCAACAGTGGCATAATCATCAATCGGCAACAGTCTTGAAACGCCGTTTCGCGTATCGATGGTTTCTTTGGTATCATTCCAACCCGCGATTCTGTCACCCACAAAATAAACGCTGGCACCAAGTCTCAAACCTTCAACATATTGGGTAAATGTGTAAAAAACAGATGCGTTCGCAGTAGTAGCCGGCGTTCGCACAAGTCGCTGATTTTCCACATAACCAAAATCCTCTGGCGTATCAAGGTAAACTGAATGGTTGTAAGATGCACCCGCAATTATCGAAAGGTTTGGCAAGGGATTACCGGTAATATCGAGTTCTACACCGCGGCTGCGCATCTTTCCGGCAAATTCTTTAATGGTGGAATCGTTATTAACCTGACCCTGAGCATTAAATTCCGCCATTTGGTAAAAGTTTCGGTTTTCAATCTGGTAAAGCGAAAGGTTCAAAGCTACCGTATTGTTCCAGAAATTCTTTTTCATACCCAACTCGAACTGGTCGATGATGGAAGGTGTGAGTGAGTTTTGGTAGATATCGCGACCGGTATTTGCAGAAAACGAATTGGTATACGTGGCAAAAACAGAAAGATTGTCATTCGGCATATACACCAAACCTGCTTTTGGTGAAAAGGCCCTGTCCACAGTTCCTGCGGTCAGTCCTGTCTGGTTGGAAGCGAAAGACTTCTTCTCAGTATCTTTATTTTCAATATAAGACCATCTCAAGCCAGCCAATACTTTGAACTGTTCGGTAATACTGATGAAATCCTGTGCATAAATTCCAAAACGCTGCGTTGGGATCCGCGTTCTGTCTCTTTTGGTTGAAGTGGGCATTGCACCGCTGGCCCAGGAAGAAGGGTCGTCAAGATATACTAAACCGTTGGTCGCGTTGCCGCCCGTTCCATAAACTGTTTGCGACAGATCAAAAGCGTACGCATCCGCGGTGCCATAATCACCATCTGTTCCGATGAGGATCTTGTGATTTAATTTCCCGGTGTTGAATTCACCATTTAAATTTAGTTGTAAAGAAGTGTAATTCTGCTCGTTATACGTCTTGTTCACCGGACGGTTCCATTTCAGGCGGTCAGCATTATCGTAGGTCCAGGTAACCCTTTCAGTTGAGAAATAATCTTTCGTGTAATTTTGGTAAGAAGCAACGGTATTAAGTGTCCACAAATCATTGAACTGATGATTAAATGTGATTCCAGCCGTGGCTTGCTGCGTATTCTGATATTGCCAGTCAGCTCCCAAAAAGGAGTTACGTGGCAGAAAAGTGTTGAGTGAATAAGATTTGTCACGGTTCTCTATGGCACCGATTCCGAAATCAGGCGTGAAATCATTTCTAAGATAGTCAGCCTCAACGATTAACTGAGATTTTTCACCGATATTGAAAAGCAAAGAAGGATTGAAATAATATTTTTGAGATTCTACCACATCACGGAAACTTTCAGCGGTTTCATAGGTACCGTTCACACGAAATGCAACTTTCTTGCTCAGCGGTCCATAAAAATCAACAGTAGGCTTGTAAGTGTTCCAGCTTCCGACATTCAGACCGGCGCTCCCACCGAAATTAAACCGGGGTTTCTTGGTTACAAGATTCACCACGCCGCCTGCAGCCACGTTACCATAAAGCATCGCGTTGCCTCCCTTCAGCACTTCTACCCGCTCCAGACCCGAAGTTTCAGGAAAAACACCACTGTTTACCCGCGAACCATTCTTAAAAATATTGTCGTTTCCGAAATTGAAGCCACGTCCACCAAAGCTGTCCTGGGAATTTCCGCGGGATGATGTGATATATAGTCCATTCACATTCTGTAAGACGTCACTCAACTGTTTTGCCTGCTGCTGCTCGATGATCTCGTGCGTCACGATAGCGATAGGCTGCGGATTCTCCATCACCGTGAGATTAGATTTCGTGGTGAACGTTTTTGCAGTATTCGGGTTTCCGGTTTTGTGAAGGTTGATATCTTCAATCTGCTGTACGCGCAACGTGTCGTTTTCTGGGTTGAAACTCATCTGCGCGGTAGCCGAAACGCTTATAAAAAGTAATCCTACGGCAACAATCTGCTTTTTCATTAATAGTTTTTATTTAGAATTATTTAAAATAACGATGCAAATGTAAAAAAGCAAAGCCTTTGGACCAAACTTATTTGTAATAATTCTAAATAAAATTCCCTCTTGAAAGCTAACGGGCTGATGATGAAGTAATTTATAAATATGATAAATGTCAGTTTAGGACTTTTTCAACAAAAATCCGAAGACTAAAAAGACCAAACTGATGAGCATATACGTGATTCCGTTGGGTGCCGTGGCAGTTCCAAGCAGCACGACTACGATTCCAAATATGGCTGTCACCGCCATGATTTTTTTTAAAATTTTATTTCCGGTAAAGACATCTTTGCGGAAAAGACGGAAAAGACCGATGAAGAGCGCGCCGTTTACCATATATATGAAGACAATCGGGATTGCTGAAATATCGAATCCTCTCTCTGTGAATACCGGCGCTGTGTTGCTCACAAAATAGATGAGCATATACATAATAATGATCGCAAGACCCAGCAATGCACTGTTCACGGGCATTTTCGTCTTGGGATCGATAACATCGATATTCAGAAACTTCTTTGCTTTAGGCAAATTTGAAAACTGAAACGGCACACGGATGGTTGCCAGTAAAAGACCGTTTGCAGCGCCCAATACAGAGATAATGATGAAAAGCTGCATCACCAGCGCGCCTGTGTTTGAAGCAACCTTGCGCGAAAACTCCGTGATATAGGTGTCTTTCAAAGCAATGATTTCGTCACCACTCATCCGAAGAACGATTCCCGAATAATAAGAAACGTAAATTACCATCACCGCAATTGTCCCAATGATCAAAGCTTTCGGTAGGTTTTTTCGGGAATTTTTTATCTCACCGGAAATCTGTGTCGCGATGTACCACCCGTCAAACGCAAACGAAATCGGAACGAAGCTCGCTGCAACTAAAAGGATAAATGACGGTGAATTGCTGATATTTTTCACCGCAAATGCAAAAGTATTGGTTTCCTCCACATCACCCTTTATCAAACTCAAAATACCGATAGAAGCAATCAGAATAAGCGGAAGAATCTTCAGCACCATTGTGAACTGCTGGAAAATCCCACTGCTTCTGGGCCGGAAAATATTAAAGACAAAAAAAATCAAAACATTTACTAAGCCAATCAGCAGAAAATGAAGATTTCCCGGCGAAAAACTCATGAATTCAGCGCAGAAATGCGCAATATAGATGCCCGAAACGGTAAAGAGAACCGCAGTGAGCAACGGATAGAACAGACTCATGTACATCCAGCCGACGAAATAACTCGCTGTCTCACCGAAGCGGAAATTTACATAATTGAGCACGCCACCATCTTTCGGCAACACTTCGGCATAATTCGACATCGAAATAGCACCGAAAACCACGCTGATCCCGACAATTACAAAACCTAACAGTCCCGCGAGGACATTGCCCTGTGTAGCGAGCAAAACATCGTCAACTTTAAAGAATATTCCTGAACCAATGACCTGGCCGATCACCATCGAAATTGCGGTGAACAGGCCGTATTTGGCCTCGAGCTGCTGGTTTTTCTCCATTAAATTTGAATTACATTTTAAGAATATAACGATGCGTTATTCCTGAAGTTCAAGCCAGCGAAGTTCGAGATTTTCAAGCTCGTCTCCCAACTTCTGAAGTTCTGCAGACAGCGTGGAAATTTTGTCGTAATCGGTTTCGTTATTCAGTTTTTCAAGGATTTCTGCCCGAAGTTTTTCGAGGTTTGGCATTTCCTTATCGATCATTTCAAGTTCACGCTGCTCTTTGAAACTCAATTTCCGCTGCGGTGGTTTTTCGACTTCCGTTTTTGGCGTTGGTGTCTCAACTTTCGGTTTAGCTTCTGCCGCCGGACTTTTTTTGCTGAGTTCCTGACTCCGTACTTCGCGATATTCGGAGAAATTACCTACGAAACCGCGAACTTTTCCTTCACCCTCAAACGCCAGCACGTGATCCACAATTCTGTCCATAAAATAACGGTCGTGCGATACGATGATCAGCGAGCCCTGAAACTGCAGCAGGAAATTCTCGAGTACTGTGAGCGTCGGAAGATCGAGGTCGTTTGTCGGTTCATCGAAAATGAGGAAATTCGGATTCTGATACAGCACGTACATCAGATGCAAACGGCGTTTTTCGCCACCGGAAAGTTTCGAAATCGGCGAATATTGTGTCTGGTCATCAAATAAAAACAACCGCAAAAACTGCGACGCCGAAATTGTGCGTCCGTTCGCGAGCGGGAAATTCTCACCGATTTCTTTAATGAAATCAATCACACGCTCATCTTCTTTATACGTAAGGCCTTTCTGCGAGAAATAACCGAATTTAATGGTTTCTCCGGTTTCTATTTCGCCATTATCGTAGGGTTCAAGCCCTTGGATGATATTTAAAAGTGTCGATTTTCCGGTACCGTTCTGGCCGATGATGCCCACTTTCTCGCCTCGCTGAAACTGGTAGCTGAAATCTTTAAGCAAAACCTTTGAACCAAAACTTTTATCGATATGCTTAAGTTCCAGGATTTTTTTTCCGAGACGCTTCATCTCAAAATCCAGTTCCAGACTTTGCTTGCGGGTGTCTTGTTTCGCTACTTTTTCTGTCTCATAGAAATCTCCGATACGCGATTTCGACTTGGTGGTACGCGCTTTTGGCTGGCGACGCATCCATTCCAGTTCTTTGCGGTAAAGATTTTGTGCCTTATCGATTGTCGAATTTAAATTTTCTTCGCGGATGATCTTGTTTTCGAGGTATGTCGCGTAACTGCCGTTGTGCACATACAGATTGTTATCTTCCATCTCCCAAATTATATCACACACAGAATCAAGGAAATAACGGTCGTGCGTCACAAGCAGAAGTGTGATTTTCGCTTTCGAAAGGTAATTTTCAAGCCATTCCACCATCTCCACGTCAAGGTGGTTTGTGGGTTCATCCATAATTAAAAGAATGTGACGGTGTTCCGCGCGGGTTTCCGTCAAAAGTTTCGCCAGTGCAACCCTTTTTATCTGTCCGCCTGAAAGCGTTCCCATCTTCGCCTCCAAATCTGTGATTTTTAGCTGCGTAAGAATCTGCTTCATCTCATTTTCAAGATCCCAGGCTTTGTGCATCTCCATCTCGGCCAGGGCTTTGTCCATGTCATCTGGATCTTCGGTATGCAGCGCGTGGTGGTAATTCTTTACAGCCATGATAGGCGGCGAATCAAGTGTCATCATGAACTCCTCCACTGAAAGTGCGGAATCGAACTCAATTTCCTGATCGAACAGCACCACCTGAATGTCTTTATTGATCACCACATTGCCCGAATCTGCAATCTCTTTGCCCATCAAAATCTTGAGCAAGGTAGATTTTCCACTGCCGTTTTTGGCTACGATCGCAATTTTGTCGCCTTCATTTACATTAAAGGCGATGTCTTTAAACAATATTTTAAGACCGTAGGATTTAGTGAGATTTTCAGCGGAAACGTAGTTCATTTGGAAGGTTTAGATTGAGCGTAAATTTGAGACTGCAAAAATACTATAATTAAAGCGGATGCACCAGAAGGGAAATTCAGCAAAGAATTGAATACGTTCAAGGTCTAATCAATCGTCAGCCTTTTGAGCGACCAAAGACTGCCGTTGTACACATTCACGTCTACTTTTGTGTTGATTCCATAGACGATTCCGTTCTCCGTAAACTGCCACATATCCCAATTACCGGTAGGTGTAGGCTGCGGCACATCGTTGTAATTGGCGAGCCAGAGCGGATAATCATCAAATTCGCCCTGCAGGAAATCTTTGTGATAATGGTAATAGGTATAAATGATGGGTTTCACGCCGTACGCTTCCTCGATAATCCGGCACCAAATTTTCAGATCTTCGATGAGCTTTGCATTCGATTTTCGCCTCGGAATTTTTTCAATATCTAATACCGGCGGCAAATCTCCTTCCTCAAGCTTCACATTTTCAAGGAAATTGTTGGCCTGACGCACCGGGTCTTCATCTGCGCGGTAAAAATGGTACGCACCACGGATCAGATCATGCTTTTTGGCGAGCTGCCAGAACTCCTCGAAATGTTTGTCAGCACTCCGGTTGCCCATTGTAGCTCTTAAGATTACAAATTCTATAGGAATTGAGCGATTGGCGATACTCAAACTGTCCCAGGCAATATCTTCTTTGCGCTGATAATGGGACATATCAATGCCAAAAGTCTTGTCATTGTAACCGGTAATGATTCTGTTGATGCGCTGCTCTTCGGCTTCGGTATTGCTCAGGGACTTATGCTCGAATTTATTAAAATACATCGCATAATAGAAGGTGAGCGTTTGTTTAAGGTAAAAACCAGTTCCGATCAGTGCTGCTATCAAAATCAGAAGCATGACCTCCCGCCGCAAAAGCCAGTGGCGCTTTCGTTTCTTATGAATTTTCCTTTTTGTCTTTCGCGCTGAAGATTTCTTTGCCATGGCCTGCAAAAATAGCGTATAAAAACAAAAAACCGTGCAAGGCGCACGATTTCCTGATTGTATTTAATGTATTTAAATTGATTAATATCCGTCCTTAATTTCCTGGTCAGAAACCAATGAAAGCGCAGAAGAAGTTCCGATTCTTTTCACACCCATCGAAATCATTTTTCGGGCATCTTCGGGCGACTTTACGCCACCGGCAGCCTTAACCGAAAGTTTTCCGGCGTTCTGTATCATCAGTTCAATCCCTTCAAAAGTAGCACCGTTCGGCTTGCCGTCTTCGGTAAGATAAAAACCTGTAGATGATTTCACAAAGATGTCCGGAAGTTGGTTTTCCTCAAAATTTGCTTCCGCCCATTCGCGGATATCTTTTGTGATCGCTACAATCTGTTCATCGGTAAGCGCTGCAATTTCAATAATCCATTTTACCACTTTCCCGTTGTCAACCGAAAGTTTGGTGCCTGAGACAAATTCGTTTTTCACAAGGTCTTTCTGTCCGGCTTTGTAGGCTTCGTAGTTGATTACGAAATCGAGTTCATCTGCACCGTCTGCGATGGCTTTTTGAGCTTCGGCCAGTTTTTCCGCAGTGCTTGCGGTACCCTCATGAAAACCGATTACAGTTCCAACTTTCACGGCTGAACCTTTAGAAACGAGATAATCTTTAATCTCCTTTACAAAATCGGGCCGGATCATCACCTCATAAAACCCGTTTTGGATGGCTTCATCGGTGAGTCCGTAAACTTTCTGTCTTGTCGCTTCTTCGCTGATGCCCGCCTGAGACGGTGTTTTCAGGTATGTAGAATCTAAAAATGCAGTGATATTCATAGCTTTTATACTTTCAGTTGTCTGTTAATGCTTTGTTCAAGGGAGATAAAGGTTTCGGTTCTTGTAACGCCTTTCAGTTTCTGCAGCTTGTTCAAAATTTGCATCAGATGATCATTATCACGGCACAGCACTTTAAGAAAAATCGTATAATTCCCCGTCGTATAATGCGCTTCTACCACTTCGTTTACTTCTTTCAATGCTTTCACCGCATCATGATAATGGCTGGGCTGCTCAAGATAGACACCAATATATGAAACCACGTTATACCCTATTTTTCGAGGGTTCAGGAATGAAATAGAGTTTTCTATAACGCCCGCCTGCTCGAGTTTTTTGATGCGCTGATGTACGGCCGTGGTAGAGATCCCCACATTTTTGGAGATGTGGGCCAGAGAAGTCTTGGCATTATCCATCAGCATATAAATAATTTCTTTATCCACAGGGTCTAAGTGGTAACTCGAGTTTATTGCACTTTTCATATCGTAGTGTTCTATATATTTTTTAAGTTTAATTCAATACCGTTATTACAGGAAAATGATCGCTGTAGCCGCCCAGATATCGTGTTCCCGCATATGTCCTTGCCGGCCGCTGACCCAATTTCCGGTTGCTGCTTCGCAACTTCTCGTGAGAGAAAACTTTAGCGGCGGTAAATTTAAGCGGAAAGTCTGATTGCTCAAAGTGTTCAGACAACATGATTTGATCAAACGTTTGCCCGCTCTTATTGTGAAACGTAGAGTATATTCCGTTTGTATACAGATCGGCAAAAGGGTTGAAAATTTGTTTTCCAGAATTGTTTTCAAATATTGGAAGAAGCATTTTGTCATCCGGATTGCAATTAAAATCACCCATCAAAATTACTGCTTCGGAATTGCTGTATTGTGCGATGTCGGCGGCTAAACGTCTTACAAGGTTTTCGCGCAAACCAAAATTTGCATCTTTATCCTTCCTCGAAGGAAAATGAACGACGTACGCGTTAAAAATTTCGTTACAAAACCCAAGTCGCACATGCAGGATATCCCGCGTGTCAAAGACCTGCCCTGATTCTTCCGTCAACCGAATAGTCTTGGAAGACAGAATTTCTACTTTTTCGGGATCGTAAAGCAATGCCACATCTATTCCACGTGTATCTGCGGAAGGGAAGTGTACAGCGCGGAAAGCTTTAAAAAAAGGCAATTCAAGAATATCAGTAAGTGCTTTCTCACCCTGAATTTCCGCAACTCCGAACAACATTGGCAAGACACCTTCGGAAGCCGAAATCAATTCAGCAACGTGAGCTATCTTATTAAGTTTTTGGCGGTATTTGCGGTCGTCCCAATTTCGTAATCCTGAAATTGTAGGGTCCGCGCTGTGAACAGGAGGCGCGTCCGGCAGCAATAAATTTTCGACATTATAAAATGCGAAAATCTCCTTCGATCTGTCATATTCCATCTACGTGCATACCTTTACTTTTGCAATGTAAAATTACGAATAATAATTGGTTATGAGTGGATTATTGCAGCAGATCAGGCCGACGTTCGCGGGTGATTTTTATCGCCTCATCATGCAGCCATTCTTCTATTTTGCTGAAGTTACCACTGAGCAGCACTTCGGGCACATCAAGACCTTTGTAGCTCGCAGGCCGTGTGTATACCGGCGGTGAAAGCAAATCATCCTGAAAGCTGTCTGTCAGCGCGCTTTGCTCGTCATTCAACACGCCAGGAAGAAGCCGGATCACGGAATCGGCCAGCACACAGGCGGCCAGTTCTCCACCGGTAAGGACATAATCGCCAATCGAGATTTCTTTGGTAATGTGGAGATCACGCACACGCTGGTCAATCCCTTTGTAATGACCACACAGAAAGATCAGATTCTCCAATGTAGAAAGTTTGTTTGCGATTTTTTGATTTAATGTTTGCCCGTCCGGTGTAAGGTAGATCACCTCATCATAATTGCGCTGAGACTTTAGTTCTGAGATGCAGTTATCCAGCGGTTCTATCATCATCACCATGCCAGCTGAACCACCGTAAGGCGCATCGTCTATCTGGCGGTATTTTCCCAATCCATAGTTCCGGAGATTGTGAAAGTGGATTTCAACCAATCCTTTATCAACAGCCCGTTTCAGGATCGAAGTTTTAAACGGACTTTCCATGAGCTCCGGTAAAACGCTTATAATGTCAATTCTCATTGTTCAGTTTCATTCTTTTTGTTGGGGATGATGATAAGCCGCAGCGACGAATCCTTGTTAAAATAACTCCACATCCAGTTGAAAAATATTGCGACCTTATTCCGAACGGAGAGGATGAGCATCAGATGCAGGAACATCCAAAAATACCAGGCCAGCAAGCCCTGGAATTTAAAATTCGGCAAATCCACTACCGCGCGGTGTTTTCCTATCGTGGCCATGCTGCCGCGGTCTGTATATTCAAATTCTTCCCACTGATTCTGTGATTTCCTGAGCAGATTCCGGCCCAGATTTTTCCCCTGATTGATCGCCACGTTTGCTACCTGAGGATGTGCGGCCGGGTATTTGGGCGTTTCCATGTAAGCGATATCACCAATCGCAAATATATTATCGTATCCTAATACACGGTTGTATCGGTCGGTTTTATAGCGGTTTCGCACCACGGTTTTAGGGTCAAGCCCATCAATGATATTTCCCGTTACGCCAGCAGCCCAGATCACATTATTGGATGGGATCGACTTTCCGCTCTGCATATATACTTTGTCGCCATCATAGTCAGTCACGAACTCTTCGCTCATGAAGATTACGCCCAGTTCTTTAAGGTATTTTTCACTCATCACCTGAGATTCTTCACTCATCGTGCTCAGTGAGGTGGGCGTAGAACTCACAAGAATCACATTCAGGTTACTGAAATTCATGTGCGGATAGTCGCGTGGAAGGATCTCGCGCTTCATTTCGGCAAATGCGCCGGCCAGCTCCACACCTGTAGGTCCACTGCCTACGATCACGATATTCCAGTTGCCATCATCAGTGCGTGATTTCTGCATGATGATTTTTTCAAATGTAAGCAGCACGTGATTTCGTATGGCGATGGCTTCCTGCGTATTCTTCATACCAAATGTTAACGTCTCCATCTTATCATTTCCGAAGAAATTGGTCTTGCAGCCTGTAGCCAGAATCAGTTTATCATAGGTAATCTCGCAATCCGGAGAAACTATTTTGTTTTGGGAAGGTAAGATTTGGTTTACCTCCATCATCCTGTATTGGATGTTGCGCGAGCGCTGAAATATTTTTCTGAAAGGAAAGGATATGTTGCTTGGCTCAATTCGCCCACAGGCCACCTGATAAAACAGCGGCTGAAACATGTGGTGATTCACCTTATCGATTACAATCACCTTCTTGTTTTTGTTATTTAGCATTCTTGCGAGTTGCAGGCCGGCGAAACCGCCGCCGATGATCACAATTTTTTCTCGGCTTTCCATAATACAAATTTAAAAGTTTTTGTACAGCTAATATTCCGGTGGCGAATGCAAAAAAAATCCCTGAAAGTTCAGGGAGATTATTGTTTTACTATTTGCGTCACCTTCTGCGTATTGTCGCTCATGATGTAGCGCATCAGGTACTTTCCGGGTTTTAACCTATCGAGCCTGATCTCTCCGGAGTTCATATTCACAGCATATTCAGCAACCTGCATTCCAAGAATGGAATAAAACGTAACCGATTTTATTTTAAGTAAAGGATCTTTAGACTTCACCACTATGAAATCACGTGCCGGATTCGGGTAGGCAACCATCAAGCCGTCATCAGACTTTTGTGATGCTGCCAAAGGCTCCCGGGCTGCCGACTGCGCGGAAACATGACCCGAAAAAGCGGTAAGCGAACCGATTAAAAATATCGAAAACAGTAATTTTTTCACCGTATATAACTTTATATTTAAGAGAATATCCTTACAAATGTAAGAATTTGGAATTTACTCACAATAGTTTTTTTATAAAACTATCTTTAAATTTGCAGCGCATAGTTCAAATACTATTCCAAAAGAAAAATGATCCTATATTCACGAAACCGTAGACTCCGCACATCTGCGTCCATACGCGCGCTGGTGCAGCAAACGGTACTTACCACAAATGATCTCGTGATGCCCGTTTTCGTGATGGAAGGCGAAAATACCAAAGAAGCAATAGCGTCGATGCCAGGAATTTTCCGTCGCTCGATAGACCTTACTGTTCAGGAATGCCGCGAACTGTTTTCATTGGGCATAAAAGCCGTAAATCTGTACATGAAAGTGCCGGAAAACCTTAAAGACAATAAAGGCACTGAATCCTGGAACCCTGATGGGTTGATGCAAAGAACCATTAAAGCAATAAAAGACGCGGTTCCGGAAATGGTGGTAATGCCTGATGTGGCGCTGGACCCTTACTCGATTTATGGCCATGACGGCATCATAACCAACGGAAAGGTAGACAATGACGCGACGAATGACGCTCTAGTAACGATGTCTATATCTTTGGCTGACGCCGGCGCCGACATTCTGGCTCCCAGCGACATGATGGACGGACGCGTAGCAGCGATGCGCGAAGGTTTGGAAGAAAACGGACATACTGACGTGGGAATCCTGAGTTACGCCGCAAAATATGCGAGTTCGTTCTACGGTCCCTTCCGCAGTGCGCTGGATTCTGCACCAAAAGATTTTGCGGACATTCCAACTGACAAAAAAACGTATCAGATGGACTTCCACAACTCCCGTGAAGCGCTCGATGAAGTGTACAAAGACGTAGCAGAAGGTGCCGACATCATTATGATCAAACCCGGCATGCCTTACCTTGATATCGTGGCAAAAGTTCGCGAAGTGATTGATTTACCGATTGCAGTATATAATGTAAGCGGCGAATATGCCATGCTGAAAGCAGCCGCACAAAACGGCTGGCTAGACAATGACCGTGCGATCCTGGAGAGTCTGACGTGTATAAAACGCGCCGGCGCTGATATGATCTTCACTTATGCAGCAAAAGAAGCCGCCGTGCTTCTCAATAATCAATAAAAAAAAGGAATCAACTTATTCCTTTTTTTGCTTTGTCTTAAAACCATCCTTTTTTGTTGTGCACATAGGTGCGGTCAAACTGTTCATCGGTCATCGTTAGGTACACAATACCTTCAATGAAAGGAATGAGTGTCGCGAGCCCACATGTTACGATATTCAGCACGATTTGTATGATTCCTTCCGTAGTATAGCCAAGAAAAAATTTGTTTGCACCAAATGCACCGAGCAAAATTCCGAGAAGTCCCGCTGCCAACTTCTTTTCTGAGCGGTAATAATTGTTTGGTTGAGGATTGTGCCCGTGTTCCGGATTTGTATAGCCGTAAGTTTCCATTGAGTTGTTTTTAATGTTCTAAAATCTGTCGGAAACTTTTTTATTCTGTTACATCATTAAATTTTACCTAAGAAGAAAAGTCCATAGCATTTTTGGTTTTCGTCAAGGCCCAGGAATTCACCGAGATGATTAATGAGACCCGGACTACTCCAATAACAACCTACATCATGAACTGATGCCGTAAGGTACATGTTCTGCACAGCCATCGCAGTGGCAGCAATCTCTTCCCACTCCGGCACCAGACCGCTGAAATTAACCGAAATACTGATGACTGCATCAGCTTTAGCGGCTTTTTCAGTGATGCTGACGTATTTTTTTTCGAGAAAACTTTGGGGAGCAACGGTTGCTTTATAGATTTCAGCCATCTTTTCACCCAAAGCACGCTTTTCTTCGCCTTTAAAAACTTTAAACCGCCACGGCTTGGTTCTTTTGTGGTTGGGTGCGAATTCCGCAGATTTCAGGATTTCGTGCAATATTTGATTATCGATTTCCTCCGCTGTGTAATCTCTAGGAAAAGTACTTTTCCTTTGTTCTATGATATCTTTTAGAACTGTTGCTTTGTCCATTTAATAATTTTTTAAGACCTTACATTACGTGCTCAATGGTCTGGCTGATGTTATTCAACACAAAAGAATCACCCGCGCTTTTACCAAACATGATCTTTGCCATCGGGCTTTCCTCTGAAATTGCATAGAAACGGTCTCCTTCGTAAAAAAATTCGCCAAGTGAAACCGAAATATAAAATCTTGCCTTGTTCGTGAAAACCATCGAACCCAGTTGCACGGTTTCGGTAGGTTTATTCAGAACTTTCAGCATATTGCGGTTCAGGTCGTGCAGTGAACCAAGCTGTCTTTGCATTTGGTAAATCTCCTCCTGTATCTCCTCGCGAATAGAATCGTATTTGGGTGTCTTTTTTATATCGCGGCTTGCATCCTGTGTGAATTCCAGAAAATTTTCAAGTTTCTTTATCTTGCCGGCGATCACCTCCAGAACGTAGCTTCGTATGTCGCTTTTCAATGCTGTGCTTTTGCGCATATCTGCTCTTTTTAATTTAATTTAAAAATTTAAAGAGAAAAAGATGCCAATTTCTAGCCCGAAACCGCTGTCATTTTTTGCCGCACCGCTTCGTACAAAATAGCGCCGCACGCCACAGATACGTTCAGCGACTGCGTTTTACCTTCAATCGGCAGTTTGATTTTCTCATCAGAATGATGCAGAACTTCCTTTGAAATACCTGTTTCCTCATTGCCCATCACCACCGCGCATGGCTCAGTGAAATTCACGTCGTAAATGAGTTTGTTTGCCTTCTCAGTTGCTGAAAAAACCTGTACACCCGACTGTTGCAGGAAATCGACTGTATGTGCAAGATTTTTTTCCTTACAAATTTTCAGATTGTAGATTGCGCCTGCACTTGTTTTTATCGCATCTGAATTGATTGGTGCGGCTCCTTTTTCCGGCAAAATTACGGCGTGGACACCCACGCATTCGGCTGTTCGGCAGATGGCGCCAAAGTTCCTCACGTCGGTAAGGCGATCAAGAATAAGCAGGAACGGTGTTTTTCCTTCCTCAAAAAGGCGCGGCAATACATCTTCAATCTTTTCAAAAGGCACATCAGAAATAAACGCCACCACACCCTGATGATTTTTGCGTGTGAAACGGTTAAGTTTCTCTACAGGAACATAGTTTGGGCGGATGCCGTGTTTGGAAAGCAGATTTTTAAGTTCCTGGTAGATTTCACCCTGAAGCGCGTTCTGAAGGAAGATTTTATCTACGGTTTTTCCCGCGTCGATCGCTTCCATCACAGGCCGCAGACCAAATATGAAATCGTCTTTTTTACTGCCTTCAGGTCTTTGAAATTCGGGGTTGTTATTTTTATTCTCGTAGTTCAATTTGTTTTAATTTAAATGTTAAATGATTCGGTTACAGATCAATACTGCTCGCCCAGGATTGCGCGCTTCTGTGCCATCGCATACCCGTAATGCAAAGATTCGTGCATGTTATTGAAAATGATCGCGTCCTGTATATTTTTAAGGTCCAGCCCGAAACTTGTGGTGTAAGGTGTATAATCTGCAAAGAAATCGTCATCATAATCCTTCATCAAAATCTTCGATGTTTCCGTAAGCAAAAATCCAAGATCCACTACCTCAGACTGTTCCACATTTAAGTTTGGAAGGGTGCCTTTCTTGTAAGTTTCGATCCAATATTTATCAATCCGGAATGGGTTTCCGCTCAGATAGTAGCAGAGCAACTGCTGCGTTGCAACGGTATGTGCGATATTCCAGTAGATATTGTTATTGAATCCATCGGGTATCAGCATCAGATCTTTATGTGAAGTTTCTTCAAGTATCTGCAAAAGATTTTTCCGAACCTGCCGGTGCGCCTGAAAATGATAATTCATTAGATACGTATTTGATCGTTCAAAATTAGAGTAATAAACTGAGAATGACAAAAGAGAGGAATCAGCGGCAGCTTTTTCAAATAAATTTTTTACTTGCGATAAATTTTGGTGACTTTAGCGTTATTTATAATGATCTCGGGCGATGTGTTAACAAACTTTAACTTAATCTTGGCACTAATTATGTTGACTGATGACGCGTTTATTTGGAAATTTACCGGTTTATTAATTCAAAACACATGTCAGAACAACATCAGGCTGAAGACATCAGACAACTTACCGAAAAAGTTCGTGAACAGAACTATTTTTTCACACTGCTGAAGCAGGAAATCAACAAAGCAATTATTGGTCAGGAATATATGGTAGACCGTTTGCTGATCGGTCTTTTGGGCAACGGACACGTTCTTTTGGAAGGTGTGCCCGGCTTGGCAAAAACCTTGGCGATCAAGACGCTTGCCGATGCTGTTCAGGGTGAATTCTCCAGAATTCAGTTTACGCCTGACCTTCTACCGGCTGACGTAGTGGGTACGATGATGTACAATATTAAAGAAAACGATTTCACGATAAAACGCGGACCGATTTTCGCCAATTTCGTGCTGGCAGATGAGATCAACCGTGCACCTTCAAAGGTACAGTCGGCACTGCTGGAAGCGATGCAGGAAAAACAGGTGACGATTGGTGATGAGACAATGCCGCTGCCAAAACCCTTCCTGGTTCTCGCCACGCAAAACCCTATCGATCAGGAAGGTACATACCTTTTACCTGAAGCACAAAGCGACCGTTTTATGCTGAAATGCACAATCAGCTATCCGGATTTCGAAGACGAGCGAAAAATCATGAAAATGGTTGCCACCAGCCATCAGCCGGAAATAAAACCCGTCATCTCCATGCAGAATGTGGTGGATGCCAAAAGTTTGATCAACCAGATATATCTGGATGAAAAGATTGAAAAATATATCCTGGATATGGTTTTTGCAACGCGGACACCTGAAAAATATGGTTTATCCGAGTTGAAAAATTACATCAGTTTTGGCGCTTCTCCTCGTGCATCAATCAATTTAGCAATTGCAGCTCGTGCAGTTGCATTCCTCAGAAACCGGGCTTTTGTGCTGCCGGAAGACGTAAAAGAAATTGCCAAAGACGTGCTGCGTCACCGCATCGGACTTAGTTTTGAAGCGGAAGCGGAGGAAATAACGGCAGATGAGATCGTGAATCAGATTTTAGGCAAAGTGCAGGCGCCATAAGACGTATTAAAAATGGCATTAAATAAAACTTTGGCGTGCAGATAAAAGATATCATCAGGAAGGTAAAGCAAATCGAGATTCGGACTAAAAAGAAGTCTGAATCGACGCTGATGGGTCAATATCACAGTGCTTTTAAGGGTCAGGGAATGACCTTCTCCGAAGTACGCCCTTACCAGTTTGGTGACGAAATCCGCCGGATCGACTGGAACAAAACTGCGCGTTTTCGTGAACCATTCGTAAAAGTAATGGAGGAAGAACGCGAACTCACGATGATGCTCCTCGTGGACATTTCTTCATCAATGGATTATGGCACGCGCACGCAGCTTAAACGTGAATTTGTAGCTGAAATTGCCGCCAGTGTTGGCTTTTCTGCCGCAGGAAATAATGATAAAGTGGGCCTCATTTTATTTGCAGACAAGGTCTACAAGGTAATTCCGCCGCAGAAAGGCCGCAAGCACATCCTTGCGATCATCAGTAATATTTTGTCTGCCGATTATGTACCTGCGGCGACCGACGTGAACGGCTCATTGCAATATATGATGAGTGTTTTCAAAAAAAAGTCACTTGTTTTTATGTTTTCAGATTTTCACGATCCGTATGACACCAAGATTCTGCGCGTTGCTGCAAGAAAACATCAGCTGCTTGCGATGAGAATTGCGGACGATAAGGATTCAGGCATCCCGGATGTGGGCTACGCACTTTTCCGCGATGCGGAGACCGGACGGCAGATCTGGGCAAATACTTCCAATGCACGTTGGCGTTATGAATTTGCTGAGAAACAAAAGCAGAATTTAAAAATATTAAAGGAAGATTTCGAAAATTCTTCCGCGGGCTTCATGAACATCAACACGGGTGAAGACTACACCAAATTTTTGTACGAATATTTCCGGAAGCGATGAACCGCTCTATCATTAATCAAAATATTTTGAAAGGTTTTTATTTAATTTTTACGTTGCTCACAGGCGTTTCCGTTTTTGGTCAGACTTTAGGTTCCAAACTTGAGAAACGCACGCTGGCATTGGGTGAAGTTGCCGTTTTTCAGGTTACCGTATCAGATCTTCAGGGCAAGGACGTCGTTTCTGCGCCCAAAAACGAACTGCTACCTTTTCATTTTGAAGAAGTGAAAGACAGCATCACCAAACAGGCCGATTTATATGAAAGAGTGATTGAATTTGCGGTGTTTGAAGAGGGGAAATTTACGATACCAGCACTCGATTTCACCATCGGCGGCCGACTTTACCACACTGTTCCTTATGAAGTGGAAGTCATCAATACTGCGCAAAAAGGTGACCAGATCAGCGACATCATGAAGAACAAAGAAGTGAAGCTGGGTGCGCAGGATTATTGGGAACTTTATAAATGGTATATTCTGGCTGCTTTGATTGTTCTTGCGCTAATCTTCATTATTTATATGATCGTACGCTATGTGCGCCGAAGAAAAAATTCACCGGTGGTGATGACTAATCAGACGCTGCGTGAACTGGACAATCTGAAGAAGAAAAAATATATCGAAACTGGCGATTACCGTTCGTTTTATGTGGAATTGATCGATATCACCCGAAACTTCATTACAAAACAGTATAAAATCCCTGCAGATGTGCTGCTGACGGACGATTTGATCGATGTAATGAAAATGAACAACACCATCTCGCCCGAAAATGAAAAAATAGTAGAAGAAGTATTTCTTCGTGGAGATTTGGTAAAATTTGCCAAAACTTTTCCGGATCAGGATACAATGCAAAAAGATTTCAGCGATATGCGCGGATTTGTGAAAAGATCATCAAAAGATCTGGAAGTTGAACAACTTAGAACAGGCGTGTAATGAAGTTGGATTTACTCAATTTTGAATTTTTCAGTCCGTGGTTTTTGCTGCTGTTTGTAGCGCTGATCCCTCTGCTGGTGCGTGATATCAGTTCAAAGAAAATCGAAGGCATAAAACTTCCCACCACGCAGAACATGACCGAAAACCGTGGAATCGTCTTCATTCTCTCTTTGCTTAAATTCACCAAATACATCATTTTATCTGCACTTATAATCGCGATGGCGCGGCCGCGCACATTCACTATTTCCGAAAATACCGATGACACGAAAGGTATAGACATCATGCTTTCCATCGATGTTTCTTTGAGTATGCTGGCGCGCGATCTGGAACCCGACCGACTTACCGCATTACAGAATATCGCGAAAAAATTCGTTGAAAACCGGCCGGTTGACCGGATCGGATTGGTCACTTACTCCGGCGAAGCTTTTACAAAAGTTCCGCTCACGTCGGATCACGCCGTGCTGTTGGAAGAACTTGATAACCTGAATCCGCTCGAGCTGCAGCCCGGAACCGCGATCGGTGAAGGTCTTTCGGTAGCGGCGACACACCTTCGCCACAGCAAAGCAAAATCGAAAATCATCATTTTGATGACTGACGGTGTGAATACGATCGAAAACGCGATGCCCGCACAGGTGGGAGCACAGCTGGCCAAAAGCAATGACATCAAGGTCTATTCAATCGGGATTGGTACTAATGGATACGCGCTGATGCCGACACACACCGATATTTTTGGTGATTTGGTCTTCAATGAGGTCGAAGTGAAGATTGATGAGCCCGTACTGCGGGAAATTGCACAGACCACGGGCGGCAAATACTTTCGCGCCACATCAAATGACAGACTTTCTGAGATATATGCTGAAATAGACCAGCTTGAAAAATCGGAGTTGCTCAATGCGAAACTTTATAATTATGAAGAATATTTCAGGTTATTTTTGTGGATCGCGCTGGCAACACTGCTGTTGGACGCACTGCTGCGTTGGGTTTTGTTTAAATTTTTAAATTAAAATAAACGCATATGAACTTATATCTTGGCAATTATTGGTATTTACTTTTGCTGTTGCTGGTGCCGCTGCTCGGGTATGTTTTTTTCCGTTTTAAAAGGTGGAAACAGCACCGCCAGAATATATTTGCAGAAACCCGGTTCCGGGAAGAACTTTTCCGTAAACGCAGCGGTTTTGCTAATTTTTTCCCCGTTTTGTACCTGCTCGCTTCACTTTTTCTTATCTTAAGTATCGTGGATTTGCTGGGCGGCTCAGAAGAAGTGGAAACCAACCAGAAAATGAACAACGTGATCTTCATGCTGGATGTTTCAAATTCAATGAATGCCCAGGATGTCGAGGAAAACCGACTTTCGCAGGCGAAGAATATCATCGTGAATACCATGCAGCGCATGACCAACGATAAGGTGGGAATCGTAGTATTTGCCGGAGAGGCAGCATCCATAATGCCTCTGACAACCGACTTCACAGCCGCTGAAACTTACATAGGAGGAATTGATACGAATGTGGTGAAAATTCAGGGAACAGATTTCTTAAAGGCCATGCAGACCGCGGCGATAAAATTTAAGAATATTGCTAAAGGATCGCGAAAAGTGGTTTTGCTGAGTGACGGCGAAGATAACGAGGGCAATGATAAACCAGCCGCCAGGCTCGCTAAGAAAGAAGGCATTACCATTGTTTCGGTGGGCATTGGGACTGAAGAAGGCGCACCCATCCCGGAATATGTTTTCGGTCAGTTGATGGGTTACAAAAGCGGTCCTTCAGGTCAGACTGTTATTTCAAAAAGACAGTCAAACGCACTTATCAATTTAGCGTCGGACACCGGTGGCAGCTATGTTGACGGAAACAATATGGAAAGTGCGGTGGTACAGATCGGCGATGCACTTGCTAAGACCGGCGGGGCGGGCAGCACGATGGTCAAATCACAGAATGCAGTGCACTATTATCAATATTTTCTCGGCTTATCAATCTTCTTCTTTTTGATAATTTATTTGTTGAATCCGCGCCAGGATCTTAATATTTAACAAACTTTACGCATTTAAGGGCAAGCTTTTAACCCAAATTTAACAGATAGACATTATTCTATTAACAATTAAACGGATAATTTTGCAACAATGATGTCAAAGTACCTTTTCATGCTGATTTTCACTGCTTTTGCGGGCAATTTTGTGTTTGCACAGGAGAACTATAACACATTGGTTCATGAAGGCAACAAAATGTTCGACAAGAGCAATTTCGAAGGTGCATCGGGAAAGTACATGAGTGCCATAAAAAATAATGCTAAAGATTTTACGGCTCATTACAATCTCGGCAATGCACTTTACAAACAGAAAAAATACGAAGAGGCGAAGGCTGAGTACGTGAAAGCAAATGAGCTGGCCACAAATCTGGCTGACAAAGCGGCGTCACTTTACAATTTGGGTAATGCGCATATGCAGAGCAACGACTCCCGCAGTGCGGCTGATTATTATAAACAGGCGCTGAAACAGGATCCTTACAATGAAACGATCCGCAAAAATTATGAGATTGCGATGCTGAAAGAAAAAGAGAAGCAGCAGCAAAAAGACCAAAAAAACAAATCCGGTGGTGGCGGAAATGATCAAAACGAGGATCAAAATCAGGGACAAAATCCTGGCAATACTCCGCAGAACCAAAACGGAAGCGGGCAGAAAAATAAGGGTGAAGGTGAAGGAGATGATCCTAATCAAAATAAAAACGACAACTCAGGCAAAATGCCAAAGGACCTCGAAAACTCAATATTTAACCGCGTAGAAAACAAAGAACGAGAAACCGCCAAGCGGATCTTAAACAAAAACTCCTATTCGATGCCGCAAAGCAACGAAAAGGACTGGTGATGAAATTAAAATTTTACTTCATACTATTTTTTCTAGCTGCCCTGCACATTCGGGGACAGGTTACACTGGAGGTTACAGAAGTGAAGGAAACACGTGTTAACCAACGGTTTAACCTTAGCATTATGCTGCAGATAAGTGGCGAAAATATGCAGCAGGAAACCCCGCTCCGCCTTCCTGACCTTTCAAAATTTGATATTGTCGGTACCGCTTCCGAGCAGAATACCGTGGTACTCGATGCGCGCAAAGGTGAGATCATCAACCAGATGGTCTATCAGTTTGTGTTGAGCCCGAAGCAGGCCGGTAAGATAAAGATCGGTTCAGTTCTGGTAACGGTAAACGGCAAAATTTACAAGACGGAGCCCTTTGAAATGACCGTTCGCGAAAGTGAAAAAATAGCTGCCGCCCCGGATCCTGTAATTGATGAGAACGTATATCTCAATATGGAAATCCGCGACCGTTCTGTGTATAAAAATGAACCGACTGTTGCTGTTCTCCGTGCCTACAGCCGTGATTATGGCAGTTTCCGGAAAGTACGGAACATACAGTTTCCGCAGCAGAAAAATGTCCGAATCCAGCCAGTGAGTTTAAATAAACCGGAAATAGAAACACGCTCGGGCCTCGCATCACAGGTTTTGGCCGTCTTCCTGATATTTCCGTCCGAAAGCGGATCCATAGACATCACTCCGGCTACAGCTTCAATTGCACGCAGCACAAAAGAAAAAATTGTTTCAAATAGTGTCCGTCTGAACGTAAAGAAATTGCCCGCCGGGATGCCCGCAGATTTTAAGAATGCGGTGGGAAATTTCGAAGTTTCACTTGTGAAGAACGACCCGGCTACAGTTCCGGAAATAGATCAACCCGTAAATGTGACGGTTAAACTTAGCGGGGCCGGAAATCTACGTTCCGTGCGTATGCCGAAGTTGTTGTCGTCTGAGAATTACGTTTTTTATAAGCCTACAATTACATCAAATACACGTGCCGAAGAGGACAAACTCTTTGGAACAATAACCGCAGATTATGTAGTCATTCCGAAAAAACCCGGCCCTATTAACGTCCTGCTCGAGAATTTCTCCTATTTCAATCCTGAAGACCAGAACTATGTTGAACTTGGCCCGCAAAGTCTTGCATTGGACGTGAAAACGCATCAGCAAGTGCTCGACGCAAAAAGTACACTTGAGCGGGTGAATGATTACACAAACAACGTTCTCGAAACTGTGAACACGCCAGTGCTGCAGACCCAAAACCTTAAAGTAAAAAATCCGAAAAAAATCGACTGGAAAATTGTATTTCTGAATCTTGGAATCCTGGTTGCGGCTGTATCGCTCTTCCTACTGTTCCGCCGGAAATGGAATCAGCGCAAACCCGCGTTAGTGGAAGCCTACAAACCGATAATGACTGTTGCAGAAACAGAAGAAATCATCAAACGCAACCTTCAATACAACTTTTCCGATGGTATTGAATATTTAAAATTCCTCTCAAAAAATAATGAATCTGCAAAGTTCTTTGAAACCTATCAGGATATGGTTTTGAAGATCAAAGAGAAATTTAATGCTGCAAATGAGACCGATTTCCGAAAAATACTGGCGGAGAAATTCGGACAAAGTGCTGCAGAGGAATACCGCCTGATCTCGGAAAAAGTAAAAATCGAAAAGTACTCGCCGCTGCAGACGCAGGAAAGTCTTACTAAACTTGGGGAAGACATCGCTGTGCTGTTTCAAAAAATTGCATTCTAATCAAAATATTTTTATATTTTTGAGAAATTAATAATTCCAGATGTTTGAATTTTTCTCCTTTAAAGAAACGCTTACCGCTACGATGGTTCTTTTTGCAGTGATCGATATTGTCGGCTCTGTACCGATTATTGTCAGTTTAAAGAAAAAGTTTGGACATATAGAATCAGAAAAGGCCGCACTTGCCTCGATGTTTCTGATGATCGCGTTCCTGTTTATCGGAAATAAAATTTTGAAGTTTATTGGCGTAGATGTGAATTCATTTGCAATCGCAGGTGCGATTGTTATTTTCATTATCGCACTCGAGATGATTTTAGGTATCGAAATCCACAAAAACCAGGAAGCAAAGTCTGCTTCCATCGTACCCATCGCATTTCCACTGATCGCCGGTGCCGGAACGCTGACCACCACCCTCTCGCTGCGCGCAGAATTTCACGATATCAATATCATTTGCGGCATTGTGCTCAATACACTTTTCGTATATTTGGTGCTGAAATCAGCAAACTGGATCGAGAGAAAACTTGGCGAAGGTACGCTTCAGGTTTTGCAGAAAGTCTTCGGAATCGTGCTGTTGGCCATCGCCATCAAACTTTTCACAGCGAATTTTGCGCAGCTCTTCAGTATGTACGTTAATTTTTAATACCACAGAAATGCATCTTTACTATAAAATATTCCTCGCACTGTTCGTAATTTTTATCGGGTTCAATATCTATTCGATGGATTGGGACCTTGGTTTATGGCATGAGGAAAACGCTAAATTCATCCTTTCTTTTGCGGCAGCTGTCATCGGAATCCTCGGTGTTTTCGTATTTCACACAATGAGCAAATTCGCTGCAAAAAAATAAGCCTTATTCGTCTTACTTATTATTTCGCGGAACTGTTTTTCGGAAAATAAAAAAGCTAAATCTGTCCGATTTAGCTTTTATTCAGCGTCAATTTACATTTTAAAAATTCATCACATCCTTTACTACGCCGCCATTCTGCGTGTGCGGCAAAAGTTCACGTAAAATAAATGTTTTGATTTCCTCTTCAGCACCGTTTGACGGGAAGAGAAGGTGAACATTTGCACCCGCGTCCAGCGTGAAAAACAGCGGAAAACCGGTTTCTTCACGGAATTTCCAGATGGCATTTATTACGTTTAGCGTACCGTTTTTCATCAGGATAAACGCCGGATCACTCATCATCATCATTGCGTGAAGCGTCAGCGCTTCGTGCTCCACAAGTTTAATGAAACCGTGCAGATCGCCTTCCTTTAGGATGGTCTTTAATGTTTTGAAGTTAGTATGTGCCTCTGCAAACCGCGTTTCAGCATAAGGATTCGTATTCATCAATCCGTGGCCTACCGTGGAACTCACAGATTTCTCGCCTTCGTGAATCAGTAGAACCCAGTCATTGAAATTGCGGAACACCGAATGCACATCCTCATCTGGATACTGCACAGCAAACAAATCCGAACTTTGCGCCACTTCAGATGTTTCCCCCCAAACCACAAGGCCGTCATAAAGGCTTCTGCACGCGCTGCCACTGCCAAGTCTGGCGAGAAAACTGGCTTTTTTTAGTCTGAATTCGTGTGTTTCGGCAGCAGAGAACTTTTCGTCCAGATCCATCAGACATTTTGCAATGGCGCCAAAACCAGAGGCTGAACTTGCAATGCCCGAGCTGTGTGGAAAGGTATTTTCGGTTCGGATGATGTATTTTCCACTTAAGATCCAGGGCAGATATTTTTCAATGGCCTGAAAGAATTTTTCAATCTTCGAGGCAAATTTCAGCTCTTCATTACCTCCTAAAAATGTTTGTACGGAAAATTTTTCATCAGCGAAAAATTCCATTTCGGTATTCGTACGGCAGTTGTTGAGCGTATAACTGATACTGGGGTTGGCCGGAATCTGACCTTCAAATTTTCCCCAATATTTTATCAGTGCAATATTAGACGGGCAGGTTTGAACGGAAACCGCATTGTGTAGATTGTATGTTTTATTCGGGATAAAGTCTGTCATTTTTAATGTTTGGTGGCGTTAATAGGGTTTGATTTTCAGCTTAATTTAATTCAAAAACAAAAAATTAATGCTCATACATGCGGTCAATCAGTTGCTCATATTTTTGGAGCACTACATTGCGTTTCACTTTCAGCGTCGGTGTGATTTCCCCTGAATTCACCTCAAATTCGGCCGGCATGATGACAAATTTTTTCACCTTTTCAAATCCTGAGAGTCCTTTCTGGATTTCCTCCAGTTTCTCGCGGTAGAATTCTTTGATCTTTTCGGAGTTTACCAGTTCAGGCCAACTAGTGAAAGGTAGATTCATCCGTGCGATTTGCTCTTTTAAAGCTTCGAAATTCGGAATGATGAGTGCTGTAACAAATGGTTTTCCCTCCGCAACAATCATTGCCTGAGAAATATAATTGCTGTTAGACAACAGGTTTTCAATGGGTTGTGGCGTCACATATTTGCCGTTTGAGGTTTTCATCAGATCCTTGATACGGTCTGTGATGATGAGGTTTCCATTGGCATCAAATTTTCCTGCATCACCGGTTCTGAACCAACCGTCATCTGTGAAAACAGCTGCGGTTTCGTCCGGAAGATTGTAGTAGCCTTTCATTATACCGCTTCCTTTTGCTAAAATCTCGTCGTTCTCGCCAATTTTAATCCGGGTATCACCAAGCGGAATTCCGGCACTTCCATGTTCGTAGTGCTCAAAAGGAAATGCTGTAAGCGTCGCGGTAGTTTCGGTAAGTCCGTAACCCACCGTCATATGCACACCGATTGCATCAAAGAACCTCGTCACCTCCGGTGAAACTGATGCGCCACCGCAAGGCATGAACCAAAGTCGACCACCCATTTTGTTTTTGATCTTATTGAAAACCAGCGCGTCTGCTACTTTATTCTTTAATTTTAATGAAAGAGGAATTGAGTATCCGAGTCGTTTCCGCTCAGCGGTTTCAGTTCCGGTCTTTATGGCCCAATTAAAGATTTTACGCTTCGAAGATGAACCGTTTTGCACCATCTCGTTCACACCCGCGTAAATTTTCTGGTAGAAACGCGGTACCGCACACATCATCGTAGGCCGAACTTCCGTGAGTGCATGGGCGATAAGTTTTGTATTTTCAAGGAAATAAACCTTCGCGCCGCCGTATAGCGATAAAAGTGTCCAGCTGCGTTCGAAGACATGCGTCAAGGGCAGGAAAGCGAGTGACGTTTCATTTTCGAAATTTTTAAATTTAAAAAAATCAAAATGTGCCTTGATCGCATTGTGGAAGTTGCCGTGCGTCAGCATCACGCCTTTCGGCACGCCTGTGGTTCCGGATGTGTAGATAATCGTGGCGAGATCATCATCATTTTTATCCGTTATGTCAATATTTTCAGCGCCATCTTTGATGAAATCCTGAAAATAGTGGCTGCGGTCTTTTTTAATCCAGACAGATTTTTTGGCAACTATAATCTGCTCCAGCGGGCTGTCTTTAAGTAAAATTTCAAACGCGGCGTCGTATTGCTCCTGATTGCCTACCAGGATCATTTTAGATTCGGAATCTTTAATAATATATTCAGCCTGTTCACCGTTATTTGTGGAATAAATCGGTACTGATACAGCGCCGAGTGACATCAAAGCAAGATCAAAGACTATCCATTCCGCAGAGTTATCAGAATAGATCGCGACTTTGTCATTTTCTGCGATCCCGGCAGTACGCAGTGCGTTCGCTGTCTTAAAGATCACGCGGCGGAAGTCCAGCCAGTTGAGTTCCTTCCACTCCTCTTTTTTCTTAAAGCCAATGGCAGGTCTGGTGCGGAACTTTTCTGTATTTGTATTTATAAATGAAGCAAAATTCATGTATTCTGTTTATTTTTTGAGGTCTGATATATAATTTTCGAGATGAAAATCTAAGCTTTCGGTCACCGGAATAAAATCATAACCAAGCGTTTGCCGAATTTTCTTATTTGAAATATTGGATAAACCGTCCACCGTGTCGATACTCACTTTATTTACCATCCTCAAGGCCGGGAAAAGCCAGCCAAAAAGGATCGCAAACACCTGAACTATTTTAAGCAAAGGACGTTGGATAACTTTCGGAGCATCCTTTCCAAACTTTCGCCGAACGTAGGTTCCAACTTCATGAAAACGCCTGTTTTCGGACACCAGGATGAACCTTTCGCCGAAAATTTCCCTTTCCATCAGTTCAACCGAAATTTTAGCCACGTCCCGAACATCGATGTATGAGGCTCCGCCCGCAAAAGTGACGCCGCGCAGCAGATTTTTAAACAGTAAACCACTGCTTGAATCCCAATTTCCGGAACCAATGATAACTCCTGGATTTACAATCACAGTTGAAAGACCTTCGGCCTCGGCGCGCCAAACTTCCATTTCGGAAAAGTGCTTTGAAACTGCATAAGTGGAATGATCGAGTTTCGTATTATAATCGCAGGTTTCGTCGGTTTCACCCTGCTCATTCACACCGTCGAGTACTGCAACAGAACTAACGAAACAGAACTTTTTTACGGATGAGTTCTCACAGGCTGTCAACAGATTTTTGGTGCCGTCAATATTCGTTTTGAACATTTGTTTTGAAAGATTCGGATCAAAACTTACGGTAGCAGCGCAGTGATACACTTCAGTAATTCCATCTAAAACCTCCTCCAAGCCGAATAAATCATTGAAATCTACGTCGACCCATTCTATTTTGGCGAAGACTTCGTCACTGTTTTCTGTGTAAAAACGGAGCGATTCACGCACTTCCTGAAGGTTGCTGGTGGTCCGTTTTGCGGCACGTACAGCTTTTCCGCGCCGGAAAAGTTCCAGAACGATTACTCTGCCAAGAATTCCGGTAGCACCCGTGACTAAAACCATTTTAAGCTGTATGTTTTTAAAATTGGTGGCAAATGCTAAATTTTTTGGTCAAAAATAAAGTCCTTTACCACTTCGGCGAAGTCTTTCGGATTTTCCGCCTGTACCCAATGCCCTGCATTTTCAATCTTTACGATGGATGCTTGCGGAAACTGCTGCTTGATCTGAAACTCATCCTGTGGCAGGATATAATTAGACTCCGCTCCTGCGATGAAAAGTGTGTCGCCGGCGAACACGCCGAATTTAATCGCATTTGAAACAAATTCACTGTATTTTTCGGCCAATGTTTTAAGGTTAAACCTCCAGTTAAGCGTTTTGTCGTCCGTCCAGTAAAGATTTTTCGTCAAAAACTGAATCACCGATTTCTGCGGTATATACTGTTGCAGAACTTCTTCCACATCTTTGCGGGATTCTACTTTATTAAAATCTACACTTTGCAGCGCTTTGATTATACCCTGATGATGCGGTGGATACGCTTTCGGCGTAATGTCTACCACGATGAGTTTGGCTACTTTCACGGGAAAATTGATCGCGAACTGCATCACCGCCTTTCCACCTAAGGAATGACCTAATAAATTGACTTTCTGGAAATTATGATATTCCATATAATGCAGAATGTCATTACTCAAAGATTCATGCGTCATCTCTTCCGAATGAAAACTCTTGCCGTGGTTTCTCAGATCGATCAGATGAACCGGAAAATACTCGCCCATTTCCTTTCCGAAACTTCCCCAGTTGTCGAGCATTCCAAACAACCCGTGAAACACCAAAAGCGGAATTCCGGCCTTATCTTCACCGTAGATTTTCGAATGTAGAATTTGCATACATTAGTTTTAATTATTTAATGACGTCCAGATACCTTACCAAATGGCAAGTCTCTTCAGATAGGCCTGAACGGTATTTTCCAGTCCCATGTAGAGCGCTTCTGAAATCAATGCGTGACCGATTGAAACTTCCAGAAGGTTTGGGATATTCTGCGCAAAATATTTTAAATTCTCAAGGCTAAGATCATGTCCGGCATTCACTCCGAGGCCTAGGCGTGCAGCTTCGCCTGCAGTTTCCGCATACGGTAAAATGGCGGCTTCCCGGTCATTTGGATACATTCTCGCATACGCCTCGGTATAAAGTTCGATTCGGTCAGCTCCTGTCTCCTTTGCGTGCGATACCATTTCAGGATCGGGGTCAAGAAAAATAGAAGTACGGATTCCCGCCGCCTTGAATTCGGCGATTACATTTTGAAGAAAACCTTTATGAACACGGCAGTCCCAACCTGCATTTGAAGTGATTGCGTCTTCTGCGTCCGGGACCAATGTCACCTGCTCCGGCTTTATTGCTAAAACCAAATCAATGAACGGACGGTGCGGATTTCCTTCGATATTAAATTCAGTATGAACCAAAGGTTTTAGGTCATAAACATCCCTACGCGTGATATGGCGTTCGTCCGGACGTGGGTGAACTGTAATTCCCTGTGCGCCAAACTCCTGCAGCTTCACAGCAGCTTCGGTAACGCTAGGCAATTCGCCACCGCGCGCATTGCGTATTGTGGCTATTTTATTGATATTTATACTAAGTTTTGTCATTTTTTAAGAAATTTTGGCAATCTGAATGATTTCAAGATCAAACTCTTTTGAAGCCACCAACAGGTGATCGAAAATATCCGCCTGAATGCCTTCATACGTCACCCAGGTAGAATCGTTCGTAAAACAGTAAATCTCGAGCGGCATACCATGCGGCGTATTTTCGAGCTGACGAACCATCAGCGTGCCCGACTGATCGATATGCGGACTGTTTTTCAGATAGTTAAAAACATACTCCCGGAAAACACCGATATTGGTCAGCTGACGGCCGTTGATCACCAGTTCAGCGTTCGGCATATTTTGGCGAGCTTCGGTCATCTCAGCCTTTTTTTCGAGCAGATAATCTGTGATCAGGTTAATCTTTAATAATTTCTCGAGTTCCTCAACATCAATAAACTTAAAGGAATTAATATTAAAAATAATCGAACGCTTTATACGGCGCGTATTACTTTCAGACATCACCTGGATGTTCTTAATTTCGGTCGTCAGCAAATCATAAGTTGGAATGGTAGAGATCGTTTTATCGAAATTCTGAATTTTTGTTGTTAAAAGGTTGATATCCAAAATATTACCTTCCATGTTATATTTAGGAATACCAATCCAGTCGCCAACTTTCAGGTTCTTTGATGTTGCGACGTGAATTCCGGTCACAAATCCCAGAATAGTATCGCGGAAAACCAATACCAAAACCGCCGTGATTGCCCCTAAACTCCCGACAATAGCCGATCCGCTGATCCCGAAAATCACACATATCGCAACCACAGAAAACACAAAAATCCCGAAAATCTTTACCGTTTGTGACACGGCATTAAGCGCTATGATCTTGTAAAAATCTTGCTTGATGATAAAGTAATTCCGGAATGCACTTAAACTGCGGTACAGCATTCCAGCAACGACGAAAACAATGGCTAGACCAATCATCCTTTCCAAAAAGATAAAACTTTTCGGATGGCGGCCATAAAAAAAGGAATCAACGGAGAAACTGGCAAATAATACTGCAATAATGTGTGCAAAAGAATTGGTGATTTTCGCCACATAAATAGATTTCATCACCGGGTGTTTATCGTTGTCGTACAACAACTTAAAAACACTGTTGATTATCAGTTTAACCACCAAATCAACTAAATAAATCAACCCTGCAAAAACAACAAATTTAGCTAGAATCTGAACCAGTGTCGCCCAATTACTTGGAACATTGTCTTGGATAAAAAAATGAATAGCGTCACTTATCGCCTGTAAAAAATTTCTAGTATTTGTCAGTTCGTCATTCATTACAGCAAAAATAATCAATCTGTTTGTGTTTAGACGATTAATGCCTACTTTTAACAAAATTTACCATGGATTATACACTGATTAATGTCGCCAGTCTCGTACTCCTCGTGCTGGGTTTGCTGGGAACCTTCTTGCCGGTTTTGCCCGGTTTATTGCTGAGTCTGTGCGGTTTGCTGATTTATAAATTCGGCACAGACGCACCCTTGCCGATGGCTTACGTCTGGATTTTCTCGGCACTTACGCTGGTGTCAATAATTCTGAACTATGTGATACCCGCACGCACAACGCGGAAATATGGCGGAACACGGTGGGGTAGCATAGGATCGGTAATCGGTACATTTGCCGGAATGTTTTTCATCCCGATTCCATTCGGGTTCCTGATCGGCATGTTTCTCGGTGTTTTTGCCGGCGAACTTTTGCACGACGCCAGGGACAAAAAGAAAGCCTGGAACTCTACAAAAGGCGCCTTGATCGGTTTTATATACGGCACAGGTTTTAACTTCATCGTCGGATTGGCAATGTTTTTGGTAGTGATCTTCGATATGCTTTAAAACCTACCGCTATGATCCACAGACTATTAATTACAGGAATCAGCGTTCTTACGATTGCTGCCTGCCAGAACAAAATGACACAGGAAGAAAGCGCAATAGTGCCTGAAACAGCCGCCGCTGTAAAGCCTGCGCCGCAGAAAAGCACGGAACCCGAAATGTCCGTAGGTCTTCCTCCGGATAATGAAGCGGTGGAAATCTCTAGAAAAGAACAAACCGAAACAGCAACTGATATGACCGGCGTAATCTACCTCAACGAAGGCGAAAAAAGGTTCATCAAAGAATACGAGATGAATGTAACCTTCAAACGGATGGTGGAAGACAGCCGCTGCCCTGAAGGTGTAAATTGTATCTGGGCCGGCGTCGCCGTTGCAGAAGTGGAAATGATGGGTCTTTACACAAGGCCGGTCACTATGCAGATCAGTACGATGAGTGACGCTAAAAAAGGATATTCAAAAACGCAGGACTTCAACGGAAACACAGTTTCGCTGGTCAGTGTAACTCCACAAACCACGGCTTCAAAAGGATTTAAGGATCTTGCGGGCAAATACAAGATCGGACTTAAAATAACCAAAGGCAGCGGTGGAGATCAGACCACCCAACGCACTACCACGCGATAGGTTTCTTATCGCGGGATTCAAGATACGTATTGATCTTAGAGAAAGGTCTGCTTCCATAAAATCCGCGATAAACGGAAAAGGGCGACGGATGCGCAGATTTTATCACCAAATGTTTAGCCTCGTCAATCAGCGAGGCTTTTTTTTGGGCAAATGCGCCCCATAAAACGAAAACCACGTCCGCTTTGCGGTCTGATATTTCTTTAATGATATGATTGGTAAATATTTCCCAGCCTAAATCTTTATGTGAATTCGGGGAGTGCGCCTTTACCGTAAGTGTAGCGTTGAGCAGCAGAACGCCCTGTTTTGCCCAATCTTCAAGTTCGGTTCTTGTTCGCGTGATTCCGAGATCGTCTTTTAATTCGGTAAAAATATTTTTAAGTGATGGCGGCGCAGAAACCTGTTCAGAAACCGAAAAACACAAGCCATTCGCCTGAAAATCATTATGATAAGGATCCTGACCAAGGATTACCACTTTCACCTCTTCAAACGGCGTGAGTTCCAGCGCGCGGAAAATTTGATTTTTAGAAGGGAAACATTTTGAATTTGAGTATTCTCTTTTCACGTTTTGCCACAGATTCTCGAAATAAGCACTGTTTTTTATTGGAGCGAGGATTTCTGTCCAGGTCATTTTTTAAAGATTTAAATTGAATGGTTGCGGCTGAAAGCAGAAACTGGTTTTAAATACTGCAAAAATAAGGTATAGTTTGAAAACTTACTTCCGAAAGGCAAGTTCAAAAATTTTCAACGAAAGCCACGAAATAAAACTTCGGCTTTACTAAATTACGGACTAGCAACCCACATCACCTCATCTGCAAAAATCTCATTAAATTTGTACTGTGCATATAACCAAAGACCAATTAGAGGAACTCGAGTTTCCTGAGCTGCTGGCGGAAATCTCGCCGTTCGCTTTCTCACCCAAAACTGCCCAGAAAATTGAGGAATTGCGGCCAATCTCACTTGTGGAGGCCGAAATTGCTTTAAATAAAGTATCAGAATTTGTCTCAAGTTTTGAAAGCGATAACGCGATTCCATTCAGCGAGTACGAAGATATAGAAGCAGAACTTAAGGTGATGGCAATCGAGAATTACAGGCTCGATAACGCTTCATTTATCAAGATTAAAAGCCTCACAGAACAGATCGGTAAACTCCAGAAATTTCTGCCCACCTACGGCGAATTGTTCCTGAACTTAAGCAATGACGTCAAAAAATTAGATTTCAGGAAAGAGATTGTGGTAAAGATCGATGCGGTTTTCAACCGTTTTGGCGAGGTAAAAAGCGAAGCGTCAACCGAACTCAGGATACTTCGCACAGAAATCTCCCATGCGCGAAAAACCATCCTGGAAAATTTTAACAGAGCACTGACTGCGCTCTCTTCCACCGATTTCCTTGAAGACATCCGCGAAAGCATCATTGAGGACATCCGCGTTTTAGCCGTAAAATCCGGATACAAAAAACGGGTTCCAGGCCGAATTCTGGGCGTTTCAAAAACCGGCTCAATCACCTATATCCAACCGGAATCTGTGGTGAAGCATCATTTCAAACTTCGCGAAAACCTTGAAGAGGAAAAGAAGGAAGTGGACAAAATCCTGAGAAGACTTACTGCCGAAATCGCAGAATTTCAGCCTGAACTCTCAGATTATCAAACGTATATCTTCGATCTCGACCTTACGCGCGCGAAAGCAAAATTTGCACAAAAAATTGGTGGCATTTTGCCAAAAATCAACCATCACAAAACACTGCGGTACGTGAATGCCTACCATCCGCTGCTGCTGTTGCGAAACCGCGCGGAAAACAAAGAAATCTATCCGCAGACCTTTACGCTCACCGAACATAACCGAATTCTGTGTATTTCGGGGCCGAATGCAGGCGGAAAGTCAATTACTTTAAAAACGGCAGGATTGCTTCAACTCATGATTCAGAGCGGGATTTTGGTACCGGTTCATCCGAAATCCGAGATGTTTTTCTTTGACCGTATCATGACCGACATCGGCGACAATCAATCGATCGAAAACCATCTTTCTACGTATTCATCGAGACTCAAGAAGATGTCACACATCATCCGCGAGGCTGATGACAACACACTTCTGCTCATCGACGAATTCGGCACGGGATCAGACCCAGAACTGGGTGGCGCGTTGGCTGAAAGTTTCCTCGAACATTTCTACAAAAAGAAAAGTTTCGCCATTATCACCACGCATTATACCAACATCAAACTGGTGGTGGAACAACTCCCCAATGCTCAGAACGCCGCGATGTTATTCGACGAAAGAACGCTGGAACCACTCTACAAACTTGAAGTGGGGCAAGCCGGAAGTTCCTTCACTTTTGAAGTGGCTCAAAAAAATAAGATCCCGAATTTCATTATCAATTCCGCCAAGAAAAAGGTGGAACACGACATCGTAAATTTGGACAAGACGATCGTGAAGCTTCAGCAGGAAAAATTTGAAGTTGAAAAACTTAAATCCAACCTTACCGAACAGAAAGAATCAACTCAAAACAAGAAGGAAAACCTTGAAAAACTGAACGAACAGCTGCAGCAGAAACTCTTCAATTTCCAGAAACTATACGAAGAGGAACACCGCAAACTGCAGTTTGGCGGCAAGATCGAAGGATTTATCGACGCTTACGTCAAAGGGAAATCGCGAAAGGATGTGGTGAAAGATTTTGTGAAAATTCTGGAACAGGAAAAATTCCGCAAGTTAGGTTCTGACAAGGACGAAAGCAAGAAAATGCAGATCGTAAAACGCAAAATCACTCAGCAGCTGAAAAAGGAAAACGTACAGGAAAAAATTGCCGAAACCCACGAAAAACTCGAAGACAAGCGGGTGAAAGAGCGCGCGGTTTGGCTGAAAATCGGGCAACGAGTGCGGATTGCCGGAAGTACGAGCGTCGGAACCATCGAAAAAATCGAGAAAAACCAGAAAGTCACCGTGAATTACGGCACTTTCAAGACGCAGATTTCGGCGGACGAGCTGGAGCGGATTTAAGGTAAATAGTTACTCATTAAGATATTTTTGAAGCGGATGTTTCTGGCGCTTCAGCTCAGAGACGAATATTTTAGCAATTTCATTGGCACCGAGAACCGAAAGGTGCGTGTTATCATCAATTCCATCCGGGAAAAATTCGTTTTCACCCTTCGCAAAATGCATATGGAGTTTTTTAGATCCTTCCACACCGTAAGACATTTCCAGGTTTTCTGTGAGATACTGCATATCAAAAAACGGCACTTTCAATTCGGAGGCGACCAGTCGCGCGACCAGCGTATAATTCCCATGAGCATCAAGCAGCACGCCTTCTTTGTTGAATTTCCTCCGCGCAATAGATGAGAAAAGAATTGGAACTGCGCCTTTTGACCGCGCTTCTTCGATATACCGAATCAGGTTGTAGCGGTAGGAAGTCTGCGGATTGGTATAGCGTTCCGGATCGGTGTCTTTGCCATCATTATGCCCGAATTGGATGAACACATAATCTCCGGGCTGCAGTGCATCCAGAACCGGCTGCCAGTGTCCGCGCTCACGAAAACTTTTGGTGCTGCGGCCGTTTACTGCATAGTTTTTAATCTGCACATTTTCATTAAAATATGGTGCTAAAACCTGCACCCAGCCTCTTTCCGGGTTTTTGTCGGGATTGGGTTTATTGGCCATCGTAGAATCGCCGATTGTATGAATGGTCACTTTCCCACGCCCTATGTTCGCTTTACACGCGACCAACAATACGGCTGATAACAGTAATAATTTATAGATTTTCATACCAGTTACTGTTAATTTCTGTTTTTAAAACTTTCTGCTTGGTGTAATTTCCTGCCTGCCTTTTTGAAAGCTGTTTCGACCAATTCACCCGCGCTACAGGCTTGAAACCGGCTCCTGAATTTCTGTATTCCGAAAACACTGCATGCCCTTCCGCGGCCACACTGTTCCAGTTGTGCCAACCTTCGGGCGCGACAGCAGCAGTCAATTCACTATTTAAAAATACGGCTTTTGCAAAAGTTCGCCATGGTCTTCCGAGATAAACTTTGGTGACATTCTCAGCGGCCGTGAGCGTGCAATTATGAAATACGAATCCGTACGCACTGCCTTGTGGTGTAGAAGGTGCGGCGATATAGGAATTTTTTTTACTGTGAAGTGTGCAGTTTTCGAAATAGGCAGTGGCGCCGCCGAAAATATAGTCTGTAGTTCCTTCGATATATGAATCTTTGATGTAGATTTTGCCTTCACCGCCCAGATAAAGCGTATCCTGGTTGCCGAGCAGTTTACAGTTGACCAGCGCGACCCGGTTTGAGGTAATACTCAGTGCCACAGCCTGCCCTACTTCTCCGGCTGTATTCTCGACTGTAAGATTTTCAAGGATGATATCGTTGGATTCAATGCTTAATGTAGGCGTGAAAAACGTACTGTTTCGGCCTTTGTTTATTTGAGTAAAATGATCATTAAAACTAACGATGGTTTTGTCGCGATCTTCACCTACGATCTTTATATTGCTGTTCCAGTGGTGGATCCGGACTTTTTCCTCATATTTTCCGTTCTTTACGTATAGGGTGATCTGTTGATCGGGAAAAGATTTTAAATGATTGATTGCATCCTGAATAGTTTCGAAATCACCTAAACCGTCCTTAGAGATTGTGTATTGGCATTTGTCCGGAATGATTTTAACATACTTTTTCTTCCACGTGTCATATTTTTTTAAAACTTTTGCGGGTTCATTAGTGTACCACGCATATCCGTTGCGGCGTTCGGCTTCAATTTCTGCATAGGAATGTTTCATCTCGCCATCGCGGCCGGTCATAAATATCTCGTTGGTGTCCAGTGTATAGAATCTGCCCCACATTGGCGCCGCAGCAGGATCAGCGACTAGTTTCTTATCATTTGAAACTTCTATTTCTTTAAATCCTTTAAGCTGGTTTTGTCCAAACCATGCTACCGCATTTTCCACGGCGGATATTACCTGTTTTGAAGGTTTATCGAGCGACATCAGCAACAAGACAAGTGTGGCAGATTCTTTTCCGCTGAGTGACGGAAGCTCATAAGCGCGCGCTTTTGTAGGAAGCAGGTTATATTCGTCGTGCTGAGCGCCCCAAACGGTCAACTTTCCGTTTTGCCGGTATTGGGTTTTAAGAATGACATCGATGCCTTTCCAAAAAGATAATTTGATTTTTCGTAAAATTTCCGCCGGAATTGCGACCGGAAATCTTTCACCTTCATTTAATATAGTTTTGAACAGGAAAAGGACGCGCGCCATCGCATCGTCGTTATACGTGATGTGGGAACTATAATTATTCTGAATGGGATAAAACTGTGGCCAGCCGCCGTTTTCGTATTGAGCTTCAAGCAAAAACCCGATACCGCGCAGAAATGCTTCACGAAATTCCGGCTTTTTGTGAAAACGGTATACGTTCGACAGAAACGTAAGTTCCTGAACGGTTGCATTATTATCAATTGTAGTGACTTTCAGCTCATCTTTCGACGCTGTAATTCTTTTCTTTTCTGCTTCAGAAAGCACATTTTGCACGGCGATATTCTTTCCCCAGCCACCATTGCTCTTTTGGTACACCAGGATGTTTTGTGCAATCCTAAGGGCATCAGCTGACCGCAAAAAAGCTTCATCTTTCGAAAACGCGATTTTGCTCCACTGCTTTTCAGGCGTTTGGGCCAGCGAAATATTTACGCTGCAAATAAGCAAAACTAAAAATACCAGCCGCCTTTTCATTTTATTATCTGTTTAGCTGAAGTGCCGCAAGAATAAAAGGGCCTGTACCTTTCGGGTCGTTATCCTTTTTTTTCTCATTTACATAATACTCAAAAGAACCGTCACGGTAAGGTTTTCCGCCTAATCCGGCAACCGCGCACACGTGTGTAAGCGTGACATAACCTTCGGGTGAAACAGTGATGAGGTTTTTGACCAATCCATCGAACGCTTTATTTGCCACTGCATTGTATTCAGTGGATAGATAGCCTTTGTTGGCACCTTTCGCGAAAGCATAGGCAAACATAGACGAACCGGAAGCTTCGAGGTAATTGCCATCCCTGTTCCCCTGATCGGTCACCTGAAACCACAGTCCGGACGCATCCTGATACTTAGTCACCGCTTTGGCAAGCCTGTTCAGATAAGAAATGAGCTGTGGTCTTTTTGGATGATCTTTCGGAAAATAATCGAGAACATCTACCAAAGCCATCGCGTACCAGCCAAGCGACCTTGACCAAAAGTTTGGTGAATTTCCGGTGGTTTTATCCGCCCACGGCATTTCCCGGCTTTCGTCCCATCCATGATATAGCAAACCTGTTTTGGGATCGACCATATTTTTCTGAACCAGTTCGAACTGAAGCGCAACATCATTTAATTTGTCGCCATTCTCGAATCTCGTATTGTAACGTGCATAGTAGGGCGAGCCCATGAAAAGGCCGTCCAGCCACATTTGGTTCGGGTAAATTTTCTTGTGCCAGAAACCGCCTTCAGAAGTCCTGGGCTGTGTTTCGAGTTGCGAACGCAGGGTTTTCATGGCCGTGAGATACCGCTCGTCCTTTGTTTTGTCGTATAAATCGAACAGAGGATGACCGGCCACTATCATGTCGATATTGTAGTTCTCGAATTTGTAGCTTGGGATCTTACCGTTAGCATCGATGGTTGCATCAGCGTAGCCTTTAACGTAATCCGCATATTCCGAATTGTTGGTTTTTCTGTAAAGTTCTTCAAAGCCAATCATCACCAGGCCATGTACATAATCCCATTTCGGTGCAGTTTTATCGTCGAGCATATAGGCTTCCGGATACTTTTTCATTAATGTCAGCGCCATCCTTTCCGACCATTTTTTGTCCGACGGCACCTCCATCCCCGCCGTTGAAACAGTTTTGCAGCCTGTGAGCACAAGAGTTCCGAAGATTGCTGCAGCGAGCATTTTTATTCTGTTAGAAATCATCAGCTTAATTTAATTCGTTGGTTTGGTTTAATTTATTCAGATTTTCATCCAAATATTTCATGAAATCTGCCTCAGTCTTAATTCCGTTAATCTCTTTTTCCCAAGCGCCGAGAAAGTAGAACGTAATTTTCTTTGTGGTAGGTTTAAACTCAACCAAATGATCTGTCGCCCCCTCAAAAACCTTATTTACATCGTCTGTCCTGTAGAAAACAGCCATCCCAAGGTTATCATTGAACAAAGTTTGCTTACCGAATGTCGCTACATATCCCCATTTACCGTTCGTGCTTGTTTTTTTAACGGCCGGGAGCTTATAAAGATTCACAATGCCGGTCACAATGCCGGTCATTGCCTCGCTGCTTTGAATAGTGTGCCTGGTGTAGCGCTGATTCGGGAAAATAGTAAGTTCTGAGCTTAGGTCAGTGGTTTCACCGTTCGTTTCCCACCCCTTATAATCAACAAAAACTTTTGAGTTGGAAGTTGAATTTTGAACCCGGGCCGAGGTATTTTTAACTTTGTTGAAATGAAGCAATTCATTATTTACAATCCGTCCAATGGAACCGATACCAAGTCCTTTGCCGACTTTCAGGATATCCGCACCCCAATCACTCATGTTGTGATAAGAATCAAAACCGTCCTGTCCCACATCCTGCAGAACCCTATCTTCGGTCAGTTTCCCAAAAATATCAATCGCGTTTCGCCAGTCAAGGTACAGCCTGTAGCCCACTTTATTGCTTTCCCAGCCCGGACCTTCGTAGCGGATGTAGTAAGAATGGTCTGTATGCGTGGAGGGCAGCGTAAGTTCATTTACATTCCTGAATGTACCGCCTTCGTATTTCTTTCCGTTCCACTGTCCGCCTTCCTTCACTGAAAGTTCAGCGTAAGTCTTTACACTCTGTCCAGCAGCGGCGTTCTCCGTTGTAGTACAGTTTACAAGAAGCGCCAGCGTGGAAACCGCGAAAATCTTCGGTACTAATTTCATAATAATTTTCATTTAGACTGAATTTTTTGAGCATTAAATTGCTGATTAAGAAAACGCGTTATATAACCGACTACTGGATCAAACCATGGGTCAAACATCCAGAAAGTATGCGGTGAATTATCTATTATTTGCGTCTGTGAATATATTGAATACTTATCGAGCATCTTTATCAAATCCTGCCTGCCAGCCTGAAAGCGTTTGTGCTGACTGGCGATGAACAGGGTCGGTGCAGATTTTTGACTACCATGAGTTAAAGGTGAAGCCTCTGTCCAAATTTCAGCTTTTTCTGCCAAGGTTCCGCCCAGCCAGGCTACTGCGGCACTGCCTTCTTCGGAATCGGGATGATTGAATGCCAGAATTCCATCAATATTAATGACCGCTGCAATTTGTCCAGCGTATTTTGTCCCGATTAACGACGCCATCTGTCCACCCGAAGACGTTCCTAACACCACTATCTTTTTGGGATCGATATTAAATCTATCAGCATTCTCTTTCAGGAAACGAATTGCATTTAGCACATCATCAATTGCTGCCGGATATTTTGCTTCGGATGATAAGCGATACTCCACTGCAAAACAGTTGAAACCCTTATTGGCAACTGCCATTGCGAGTGGTTTCATCATTTCTTTATTTCCAGATTTCCAGCCGCCTCCATGTATGAGGATCACGGCCGGTTTTTTACCAATTGATTCATGAATGTATGCATCAAGGTGAAGTTTGCGCCCGGGAAAACTGGTGTATATGACATTTTCGGCTAGTGAAACTGAAGATTTGACAGCTGGCACAGTTAACTGAGCTTCGGGGTATTTCTTGCGTACTTTCTGAAGCTCGGAATAATTGGTAAATGTGCTGTCTCTGGGCAACTGCGCACAAACCAGAGAAAAATATATCATCAAAAAAGTTATGCAAAAACGCTTCATAAACCGCAAATATCTGCTTATTTCTTACTCGAAATCACACCAATAAAATAAGCAATCGATTACACAAATATATGATAATTTATCAGATTAACGCAGTCGCAATGCGTCTATATTGATGAAATTAGGGATTAAATTTTTCTTAAAAACCTATCTGTTTTTAAGAAATCAATACTAAGAATAAGCCTCAGCTATTGTTAACAGGACCTTTCGAAAAAAGATAGCGAAATATGAAGAATAATGTTGCGTATGTAATTAATTCAAATAACTTTGTGTAATCCATTACATAAAATACAAATCTCAACAAATTGATCGAAGTATGAACAAATTTTTATTTATTTTGAGTTGGGTGTTTAGCATCACACTTCTGAATGCGCAGACTTTCAACATTACCCAGCAAAAAGGCTCTCTGGAAAGTGCCTACGTAAAATGGGAACCCGTAGTGGGCGCCGAGAGCTATAATGTCTACTATTCGGGTGCAGGAATTACAGACAAAAAGATTGATACTCAACTCATCAGAAGCTACGGAACGTATTTCAGGGCAGATGTTTTAGGTCTTGCAGCGGGAACTTATACCGTAAAGGTTGTACCGGTAACTTCAGGCACAGAAGGCGATCCTGCAGTTTCCGGTCCCATCGATGTTCTGCCTCACGACCGAAACGGTTTTGCACACCAGGGAGGAAGAGTGCCCGGAGCTTATAATATGGATGGTACTCTGAAAGATAACGCGGTCGTTATCTATATCACACAAAACACCAAGAATACAGTAACACTCAACGTTACGGGTGCTACTACGAATCCTTGCGTGGGCCTTCAAACTATTCTCGACGGCCTTAAAAAAGGAAAAGACAACCGGCCATTAGCGGTACGACTCATCGGGAATATCACTGACCCGAGCTACCTGCTCGGTGGAGATATTGTCATCGAAAACAATAATCTTGTCTCCAGTTCGATCACATTCGAAGGTGTGGGTGAAGATGCCTACGCGAACGGCTGGGGACTCAGAATTAAAAACGCTTCTAATGTGGAGGTCAGAAATCTGGGTTTCATGCTTACTGACGCATCTGAAGGCGATAACATTGGTTTGCAGCAGGGCAATGATCATATCTGGGTTCACAACAACGACCTTTTCTATGGCAAAGCTGGTGGTGACGCAGACCAGGCCAAAGGAGACGGAGCGATGGACGTGAAAAAATCTACTTACGTAACCTTATCTTACAACCATTTTTGGGACAGCGGAAAAGCAAATCTTTTAGGCTTAAGCGAAGGCATGGCAGCCGGACTTTTTGCAACTTATCATCATAACTGGTACGACCATTCAGATTCTCGCCATCCCAGAGTCCGCTATTACTCGGCGCATGTCTACAACAACTATTTCGACGGGAATTCGAAATACGGTGCAGGCGCTACGATGGGCTCCTCACTGTTTCTTGAAGGGAACTTTTTCAGAAATACAAAGTATCCGATGTTGATTTCGATGCAGGGTTCCGACATATTTTCTGGTCCCGGTACATTTTCGAGCGAAAACGGTGGTGTAATAAAAGCCTTTAACAACAGCATGAGCGGCCAAAACCGATTTGTGGCTTACGACGCGGTGAATTATCCCGTAGAGTTCGATGCGTATGTTGCTGCAACAAGAGGCGAAGTGGTGAGCGCATCTATTAAGGCTAAAAAAGGTGGTACAGCTTACAATAACTTCGATACCGATGCGGCACATTACATAAAAGATCTCATCATTGATGACCCCGAAACTGCCAAATCAAAGGTAATGCTGCATGCCGGCAGAGTGGATGGCGGCGATATGAAATGGACATTTACTCCCGCCGACGACACTTCTTACGATGTGAACACCGGCCTCAGAGATATGCTGAACAACTACACCAGCAGCCTGGTTTATGTGCAGGGCGAAACGCCGGTTGTAGTAAGCTCCCAGACATTGATTATACCGGAAAACAACGACCAGACCGTACCTGCAGGAACACCAATCCAAAATATGGTATACACGTGGGGTGGAACAGCCAATGACGTTGTAGTGGAAGGTTTACCGGCTTCTGGCCTTACTTACGCTAAAAACATTACCGCAAAAACCGTAACGGTCACCGGCACTCCGACAGCTGACGTAACCTTCACCGTTACTACATCCGGAAGTACTGGAACACCGGTCTCAGGTACAGGAATTGTTACGCTTGGTGAAGCTTCCGCGGAAAGCACGTTCATCCATAATTTCACAACGGACGGTAAGGTCAGTTCATTCTATTCCATTTCCGGGAACATGAATTCCACGGACGGATCAAACACGTATGATGGCAACACGCTGACGAAACGACTCAAGATTGAAACCGCGACAACCATCAGTTTCTCTGCAGCAAAGAAATCTACACTTACCCTTGTGTTCGATCCTACTTTCGCAGGCAAAATAAAACTGAACGGAACCAATTATACCGTTCCTGCGGGCGCCAACGGAGTGATCACGATTCTTAATGTACCGGCTGGCACCAACCAAATCCTTAAAGGTGACACCACGAACCTCTATTACATGAAGACTGTTTACGACGATGTGGTACTGGGTACTGAGGGCATAGACGTGAATACGCAACTTCTGGTATATCCAAATCCTGTGACCGAAAACGTGTTTATCAGGACAGATGAAAACGTGAGGAACGTAAGCATTTTCAGCACAACCGGAAGTCTGGTAAAAACAGCAAACGGAAACGTGAAATCGATCGATGTACGCGGATTGGGTACCGGAATGTATATTGTGAAGATTACCACACAGAGCGGAACTGTAACCAAAAAGATCATCAAAAAGTAAGTTTTTAAGGATTAATTTATTTTTTAGCCTTCCTCTTTTAGGGAAGGTTTTTTTGGTTTTATAAGTAAGTGTTGCGTCCTGATGCCACTTATTTCAGGAAAACTGCGGCGGCGCTGCTCCAATTCCGGAAAGCTTCCTGTACCCGTGCTTTTGTTTATCCGGACTACCGGAAAAGTCCTTACACGTGTGCTAAGGGTTTTCCGGAGAGCGGTAAGGCTGTTACACCCGTTCATAGAACTTTCCGGTAGACCGGAAAGATTGTAGCAAGTGTGTTTTGCGTTTACAGGAAAGAAACTGCTGAAAATGACTACTATCATGATTTTTGCAGGACAGGAAATTATCGGTATAATGGATGTTGACTACAGTCAGAACCGTTGATATTTCAAATAGTTTTAAGCAAAAAAAAAGCAACATTAAAAAAATGCTGCCTTTGTTAAGTCAAAAAGTGAATGTTATTTTACCAGAACTTTCTGTGATTTTACGCCTTTGTCTGTTTGTAAATTTACCATGTAAACGCCTGTTTGCAAAGCGAAATTTACATCAGATTTAGTGTTTAAAGATTTTACAAGCTGTCCGTTTGCGGTATATACGTTTACTTTAGTATCACCGGAAACATTCGAAACATACACATTTCCGTGATCTGAAAATACATTTGCTGATACTTTTGCAGCGGCATTACCCGTCGTTGAAAGCGTGTTAGAGTTTAAAGTCGTCGTTACAGTTGCTCCTGTTACCTCTATTTTATAGAAATTGATGGCTGCATCTGTATAAATGTAGAAAGTACCTGCAGGGACGTTTGCTGTAAGAATCGCTGTATCCGCCGGGGATGCCGATGGGCTTGTAGCTGCGGAACCATAAAGAACAGTATTACCGTCACTTACGAAAGCTGAACGCACCGCGCCGCCACTTCCGCTCTTGTACCATAATTTTACCGTAGCAGCCCCGCTCACCTGAACAAAAAAGTAGCGTTGTGTCGGCTTATATGTTCCGGCGGCAGCACTACCTCCACCGTTGGTTTGAAGACGGTTTCCGGTAGCTACGTACCCGTCAGAGAACGTCACTTGCGACGAATTGGTAACAGCGCCGAAATTGGAATTTGTGGAGATCGGATACATCCCCAATCCCTGTTTAACGATAGGACTTGTACCGATTCCTGAGTTTAGCGGCCAGTTAGCCGAATCATTACTGAAATCCCATGTCGTAGTCTGTGCTTTCGCTGAGAACATTGCCAAAACGGCCGTGAAAGCAATTAGTAATTTTTTTTTCATGATGCGAAATTTTAATGCGTTGTTTTGTTTGTTTTAATTTAATACAATCGATTACACAAATATAACAACAATTTCAATACCGTCTTGATTTACTGAAATATTTTATATAATTATTTGAGCAACAACATAAAACGAATAGGTTTAGCTTAAAAAATATCCGTTTCCAAAGGAATTTCAAAAGTTTGCCTATAACGGAGATAGTGCCTCCGCTTGTATTAATAAATGCAGAACCTGTAATAATGTCGAAATGCCGGAGATTCAGTGGTATTTTACCAAAAAAAAAGCCTCGCAAACATAGAAATTCGTCATATTAATTAAATAATCGATTGCAATTAGTGTAAATTTATCTAATAGCTGTCTTTAAAAACAAAAAAAGCGTACCCGCTATTGGATACGCTGTTGATTTAATTTAAAATTGATTTAATTTTTCGTAAAATTTAACGGGTACGTCTGGCCGCCCTGCTGCAGCCTTCCGAAGTAGGATCCTTTCGCAAGATGCCCCACATTTACCGTCAACCGGTTAGCCGAAACAGAAGGTGACGGCGCGGAATATACCTTACGGCCGTCCGCCGAATAAATCTCAATTGAGGATTCACCGCTTTTTAAACCGGGAACCTCAATATGTAAAACATCCTTCACCGGAACGGGATAAAGTTTTACGGTTTTCGCAGCCACATTCGCTGTTCCCATGAAAGAACATGGCGAAGGCGTGATGATGCCCTGCGTACTCACCTGAAGCGTCGCACCGGCACCGCAACTGGTATCGGCTACATATTTAGCTACATCGGTCATCGGAATTACTGAGTATGAGTAGGCAGGCGCGCTTACTGTACCTATGTCCATCGAGGTTGGAATCGCCGTAGTACCTGTCAAACTGTTTGCAAATTTGATTGCGATAGAACCCCCATCGGTGGAAATGTAATTTTTAAAATAGCTGGAAACCCTCGCGAAATGCGTATTTTCCACGTAAACTGAAGAGCCGCTTGAGCCACCGCCAAGGCCAATCGCCACTGAGCCGGGAACGCTGGTGTAGTAGTAGGAATTCAGGATATGCAGTTCTGCATTGCGCGCACGCGGCATCCTTTCGCGCGTTCCCTCCGCCCAGTAATTACTTTGGTAAGTAATGCTGAAACGCCCGTCTGTAGGTCTGTCGGAAGCATTTGAACCGACAAGGTTCGAAAACCTATGGTCATCGCTGCCGCCAGAACCGCCGAGTATTGGTGCTTTTAGATAAGTAAATTTAGACCAAGAAATGGTGACATTATCAGCTTGTCCTACATTATCCAGATTTCCGTCCTGTCCGTCCTGAAATTCACAATGATCAATCCATATATTGGTTCCGGCATTGGTGAGATTATCCTGCCCATTATTGTCATACGCTCCCGGACCTACAAAAATAAGGTTTCGGATAATGACATTATTGGACCCACTTCTTAAATTGAGGATACCGGAACCTGGCAGATTTTCATTTACAAGTTTCGCACCCGGTAAACCGATCAGCGATTTGTTCGAAATCACCGCACTGATCTGTTGGTTCGCAGGAATGTTTATTACTCCTGAAACCAGGATAACACGCGGTCCGGCCGCCGTTAAATTTGTACGCAGTGAGGCAAAATCGGAGACAATTACCGGTGCGGTGCTTCCACCGCCCGTTGTTGTTGCACCGAAACCTTCCGGCACCGCCTGATACGGGACCTGCGCATGAGCAGACCACAGTGTGCAGAAACATGCAGCAATAAAAAATACTTTCTTCATATAAATTATTTAGGAAGAATTTCCACGGAAATTTTAATATTTATCCGTGGAAAACCTTCATTTAATGATTAATGGGTTATTATCTTAACACTTTTCATACCGTTCGGATTTTGAAGCGTTACCAGCCAGATACCTGCCGGCATTGTAAAACTTGTGTCTGAACTTGTTCTGAATGTTTTATACAGCATTCCGCCCATCGTATAAACCTTCAGTACAGTCTCACCTTTTACCGATTTTACAAAAACTTCATTCTTCACCGCGTACACCGCCGTTCCGTTATCTGTTTTTACTACGCCTGTTGACAATGTGATGTCGTTGAACGGATCCCAGCCATCGTTACCCTTGGTGAAGTTCAGTGTCGCGATTGGGGTACCGTCCGTAAGTACCGGCTGAGTAAGCATAGTTGCCCACGAGGCACGGTTTGCGGAATTGTTTACGCCCGAAAGTTCCACAGTTCCATATTCGTACATTCCAGGTGATGTTCCACCCAAAGAATTCTGCCATCCAAGCGGCAACACAAGAGACTGCCCTGCAAATCCCGGGAAGTCGCTCGTTTCTATAGTGGTGTTATAAAAAACAGCTTCACTGGTATTTGCAGACCATGGGCGGCCAAAATAACCTGGTTTTGAACGGTAAACAGAGGCCGTTTGTGTATTGGGTTCAGCCGAAGTAACGGTAGTTTTATACATTAAATATCCACGGCCGCTGGTTTGCTGAGGTGCCACGATGTACGTAAGATCACTGCTCTGCTCGCTGGTGTTCATTACCAACTTAGTTTCATAAAAAACGGCAGCCATCCCTCCGAAAACGAAATCTACAGCACCCATCACGTCACCTTTGTAAACAGCAACGCGTGCGCCCTGCGCACCATAGAATGTGTCCTGACGGCCAATGATCCGGCAATTTTTCAGGAAAGTACGGTCGCCACTTGCAGTGATCGCCAGTGCCGCAGCTCTCTCGACAAGCGTTTTGTTTTGAACTGAAGTATTATTTAGGTCTGTTGGCCTCGCACCGGGACTTCCGGAAGTCCACGGAACTACTACATCCTGCATTTCTTTGGTTGAAATATATTGGTTGAATGAGTTCTCGAAGATAATATTTTCAGCTTCGAAACCTTTTGCGTTTACAACCACAGTAGCGTTCCAGTACGATCCGTTCGTTGTGCCTGAACCAGCGTTCGTGTAAGAATAGGCTCCGTTTTCTTTATTTACATTTAAAACATCCTCATTCCACTTCTGGTTGTTGCCCATCGAATAGTAATTGTACCCGTGACCGTAATAAGATGTAATGCGGACAGCGTTCGGGGAAATGTCAATTCCTTTGTTGAAGATATCGGTGCCCGGAGATGCGGCGGAATTCTTTAAAGTAACCTCCGGTTGGTTGATTACAAGCATTTCTTCGTAATTACCCGGATCTATCATAATTGTTACGCGCTGACCTTCAGTTCTGGTCATGTTCGATACCGCATCGAGTGCCGCATTCACTGAAGCGTACTGTTTACCCGCTCCTACCGTAAGTTGCGCACTGTAAGGTACATTAGGTGTGGTACGGATCTCCGTGAAATACGAGGTCGAGCCAGCGGCACCTCCTACTGTAATGGTAACATTTCCGGCCGAAGATCCCTGGTAAATGTATTCCATAGTCTCGGTGATCGAAGTCGAATTTGTTGCTGTGGAATAAGTCGATCCACCTTCTACCGTGAAATTCGCGGTATAGTAGTACGAAACTTTCACTTTTTCGCCGGGTTTCAGGGGCACTACGAGGATTGCTCCCGGTTTAGCCGTGAGATGACCTGAGGCAGGAACTGTTGTAACCTGGCCGTTTAGCTGCATGCCTTTGTAATAGGCTGTGGTGCTGGTATTGATCTGCTGATCATCAAATGACCAGACATTGACAGGTTTAAATGTAAGCGTCTTAGAAGCAGCAGTGCCGTTTACGGTGAGATTGGATGTAAGTGCCAGTTCTACGGGATAGTTATTGAGCCCGGTGACCGAAATTTTGTAAATGCCGTTTCGCAAAGAAATGTTTTGCAGATCAGAAAAACTGTAAACATATCCCGGCTCGTTCAGGTTTGTAAATGTTACATTAAGTGCCGCCAACTGGGCTGCATCGAGACCTGCCATATTTAAATTAACTGCGTGTTTTGGCTTAGCCGCAAAAGTGATGTTATACGTTGTGTTTCCGGTAATCGTTAAAGTATTATTCGTGATTTCAAAATCATTTACTCCAGCAGCTGAAATAGTATATTGAATATTCGGAGCCAACTGAACGGAATAAGTTGAATTAGCGGTATTCACCACTGGGTTGGGCACATAGATGCTTTCACTCAAAGGATCCGGTGTAAACGTCAGTGATAAATTCGCAATCTCACCATCAAGTCCTGTAATGTTTCCAGTCACCGTATAAAGACTTACGGAAGCAACTGTGATATTGTGTATCAACGTATTGGAAGCACCAACGGTGCTGAAATTTTCACCTGAGGTTACGATAAATCCGCTGGCATCAGCTAAACTTACGGTATAATCAAATCCCACCGGTAGATTTACCGTATAGCTGTTTGAATTTGCGGGCACACTCCAGGTTTTACCGGCAGCATTTGTGAAAATAAGTGAATATCCGGCCGGAATTCCTGAGGCCTGAGACACATCAACGGTCCCTGAAACTGCTGTGTAGGTCGCAGCCTTTCTGTAAATACGGTAAAAACTACCTTTGGCTAGCGCGTCATAAATGAAATATGTCCCGGTTTGTTTAGCCACGAAAGTAGCTTCCGTCACAGCTCCTGAAGTAGCTGTAGTCGGGAATTTATCATTCTGAACAGCCGCGTCAGCCGCAAAACTGAAGGTAAGATTTCCTGCGGTATCACCTCTGGAAATTACTTTCACCTCATCATCAGCATTAAGTGTCATACGGAAATATCTTGCATTCGGCTGACCTGCAGTAACCGTAGGAATAGCGTTGCAGTAAACCCTACCTGTGTAGCCGGTTACGGAAGCTATATTTTCGTCGTAGCGCGTCAAGGCCTGATTGATGGTACGCAGTCTGTCATTGTTACCGCCCGTCCAGGAAAGTTCTCCTGCCGTGAAGGTAGAAGGAAATACATTGGATGTGCTTACAGAACCCGGCGTAATGGCGGGGATATACCAGGAATTAATCACTGAAACAGTGAGTTTGTTGTTAAACTGCGCAGGATCAAGCTGCTGCGCGCCAAAATCCCATACATCGGTAAGCTGCCCAAAAAGCGACATCACCGGAATGAAGAGATAAGTTAAGAGGAAATTTTTTTTCATGTCTTAATAATGTTTGTTATTGGTTTGTACTGTTAAAAAAAAATTGCTGTTCAATCCTTTTGAAAAAGATTAAACAGCAATTTTTAAGGAAAGTTATATGTAAGTACTAGTAGCCATAGTCATTTGATAAAGTTCCGTTACTTGAATCTAAAAACACCTGCCAGATCGGCCAAAACTGTTTTGTATCAGGATTGTTTCTGTAGAGTGCGGCAATTTTAGAATCTGAAAGTGAAGTCCAGTCTACCGAAGTCCACCCGGCACCAGGATTATCAAATTCGCCTCTGTTCAGGCCATAAATAATTAAGGTTTCATTATCAGCAGCATATTTGTAATACAGAGTGGAAGGCACGTTGGCATATCTTCCGGTGCGGTTTTTAAGCTCGGTCATTCTTTCTTTTGCATCTGCCATTTTCGTTCCGAGTAAATTCCATCTGATGAGGGCCAATTTACGCTCCATCTCCCCGGTGAATTCATACTTCTGTTCTTCTACAATCGCGTTAAACATCGCAGTTTTAGAAGTAAGTGCATTCACGTAATTTTCTACTTTTTCTGGTCTGTCAGCAGCCGCGAATGCTCTGTTTCTGATTTGTTTCAGGTAAGGTGCCGCAGCCGCAGGTCCTTCAAGTTCATTTGCAGTTTCGGCTGCCATCAGAAGAATTTCAGCGTATCTCATGTAGATTTTGTTTACGCCGTCATCATTGGTAGAAGTTACGATACGGTTCATCCACTCGAAACGGTATTTACCGAAATACCATCTGTTGAAGGCACCCAATTCCTGTTTTGCTTTACCGGCAACAGCAGATCCCCATTTGTAAGGAATACAGGTGATATTTCGTCTTTGATCAGCCTGGTCGAAATCATAAAAAACATTAGGCAACGGGCCACCCTGTCCGCCTCTGTTGTTACCCATCTGCTGGTATTGGTTGTTATTGGTATGATTGATCGCAAAAGTGAAAAGTACGCGGCCTCGACCGGGTGCGAAAGGTATTTCCCACAGTGACTCGTTGCCAGCAGCCAAAACTTCCTGATTGTATTTTCTCCAAAGACCTTCAAATGATGTTTCTAGACGCGCTGTACCGCTGTTGATGACATCGCGGCAAAGTTGCAGAGCAAGAGGATATAGCTTGGACGGTGCAAGTTCAGGATCATTACTTCTTCTGATACCGTCAGGATATTGAGAATAACCTGAGGCAGCCAGCGCAACCCTTGCTCTCAAGCCTTTTACGAAAGCTTTGTTAATTCTTTCTACTGAGGATGTTGCAGCATTACCATTTGGCCATGGAACTAAAGTTTCCGCTTCTTCAAGATCTGCCAGTATCTGTTTGTATATTACATCCCTGCTCGATTTCGGTACGTACACCGTTTCAGTGTTGATCGGTTCAAATCTGGCCGGAACATCGCCCCAACCTTTTACAAGATCTGAATAATAAACTGCTCTCAGGGTAAGTGCTTCACCCAGAAGATAACCAAGCTCAGAGCCCGGCGTTGGATTTCCGTAGGTACGTAAACCTCGGATACAAAGATTGGCTCTTTCAATACCGTTGTAAATCTGTGCCCAAACATTATTTGCCGTGTTCATTTGGCTGTTGTTGGGTTTCGGATCGTAAACTACCAGATCCGCATTGTCATTAGAAGTTGATTCTGATGAGTTCAGCCATTCTGAATCTGTATTCATACCATAGAATGGGATCCATCTTCCTCTGTAAGAGTTGGTCTCCGCCATAGGTATCTTGATTCCGTCTACTGCGCCTTTAGCAAGGTCAGGGTTTGAGAATATCACTGCTTCAGAGGAGGCTGAAGGCGAATCCACAGTAAGCAAATCATCGCCAAGTTGCTTGCAGGAAAGTACTGCGAGCGACATCAGCAAGACCGAAAGTTTTATTGAGATTTTCATTTTTTATAATTTATAGAATGATGTATATGTGTTTATTTAAAAACTGACGTTTGCACCAAATACAACCTGTCTGCTGCGCGGAAAGCCAGAATAGTCAACGCCCGGCGTCATCGGTGTCTGTCTTCTTGTAGAAACTTCAGGATCCATTCCTGTATAATTCGTGATTACAAATACGTTATATGCGGAAGCGTATACTCTGAACTTGGTAAGCCTGATACTTCTTACAAGACTTTCTGGCAGTGAATATCCAAGTGTTAACGTATTCAGCCTCAGAAAGGAGCCGTCTTCAACCGCCCAGTCGCTGAACACATATCTCGGCATGAAGGGTGACCACAATGTAGTTCCTGCATTAAGAGCGGCCAGCTGATCCGGGTCAGTAACAAGGTTACCTGCCGCGTCCATATTAGTCCAGCGGATACCGTCGGCCATTGTTGTGCTTAAGTTGCGGAACTGTCCGTCAGGCGATGATACCGTGGTAGTGGTGAATTCAATTTTATTGGCGTTGTAAATGTCGTTGCCCACACTCCAGTTGAAACCTGCCGAGAAATCAAAATTCTTTGCAGTCGCGTTCAGGGTAAATCCACCGGTATGTTTAGGTGCCGCATTTCCTATAACTGTGCGGTCATCGGCGTTCACGATGCCGTCACCATTAAGATCCTTCAGTTTCATAGCACCAGGTTTCACGGCACCCACAATCGAAGATGCATTGGCAATACCGGTTTTCAGTACAGGTGATCCGGTGGCATAATCGAAATCTGAGACTTCATATCTGCCATCGTTTTGATATCCGTACATCGCACCAAGAGGCAGACCTACTCTGACCAGATAATCATAACCTACCGCCGAGGCGAAGTTCGATGACTGCAACAACTCCTCCATACCGCTGCCAAGCGCATTGATTCTGTTTTTATTGAATGAGACATTAAAACCAAGATTCAGTGAATAATTTTCTTTTTTGATCGCATCAATATTTAACGAAGTTTCTACACCCTGATTTTGCGTTTCACCCATATTTCTCCACTGTGCATCATATCCGGTGCCTGGCGTGGGGAACGGGATGAGAAGATCTTTGGTAATATTTTTATAGACCTCAACATTACCGGATATTCTACCGTTAAATAACTCATAGTCTAAGCCTATATTCTGCGAAATGGTAGTTTCCCATTTCAAATCCGGATTTGCGAGAATTTTGTCTGCCGCCCAATAGCTCGAAACACCATTGATCCAGTTATTGTTAAATGACAGAAAATTCTGAACGTTCACGCCTGTCGGGATGGCGTTGTTTCCGGCCTCGCCATAGCTGCCGCGCAGCTTCAGTAATTTGATCCAGGAAACATCATTAAGGAAATTTTCTTCATTGATCTTCCAGGCCAGAGCTACAGACGGAAAGTATCCCCATATGTTGTCACCCAAAAATTTGCTTGAGCCGTCAGCTCTTAATGTTGCAGTAAGCAGATATTTGTTCTGTAGATCATAATTTAACCTACCGAAGAATGAAAGCATTCGGTCTTCCGGCGCGTACACATTATTTATGCTGAAGAAGTCCGCTTCGGAGGTCAAGTTAATAGTATCATCAAAAGAAAATAGTTTTGGGAACCCAAAATTGATTGTGGAAAAAGTGTTTGATTTTAAATTATTGTATTCCTGCCCAATCATGAGTTTTAAAGAATGGTTATCATTTAAAATATTTTTAAAATCATAATTAAGGGTATTAGCAATCCTGAAACTTTCACGTTCAATATTCGTGTAAGTCATCCCCGGTTGTCCCTGTAAATCCGCAGGCGCATTGTTTCTTGCGTAATATGTAGATCTTCCGTAATAGCGGTAATCGTTATTTCTCGAGAATTCCATACCTACATTCGACTGGAATTTCAGATTTTTGATGATCGTCCAGCCCAAACCTCCCTGTACCGTATAATTTTTTTTGTTCTGTCTGCGGTCATTATCCCGTACAGCAACGTATGGATTTACAAGGTAGCCTGCTTCAGCTTCATCTGTATCGTCGGTTGTAAGTGCCGGAATATCAATTGGCGAATATCCCACACTGTGGCGTAGCCTGGCGTCAGTATTTGAAAACTCTTTCTGCTCATTGGCACCGCCACCCCGTATATCGGTATTTGAATATCTGAACGTAACTGATAAATCAACGTTGTTTCTTGGTTTATTCTTTAAGTTTACGGTCACGTTGTCCCTGTTAAAGCCCGAGCCGAGCATGATACCGTCGTCCTTATAATTAGCAAGGTTAATGTTGAAGCTGGTCTTATCATTTCCGCCACGTACACCAAAATCGTTGCTGTGAACGACGCCTATGTTTCCGTAAATTCGATCCTGCCAGTCTAAAGCTTCATAAGATTTGTACTGATCGATCTGATTAAAAGGAAGGAAAAATTCGTTGTATGATGCAACATCATTCAAAAGAAGCGCATTTTCGAACTGCCATTTGGCATAGTCGTAAGGCTTTAAGACATCTATTTTCTTCGCGATCCATTTATAGCCCGTAAACGAATTGAATGTACCGGTCACTTTACCGCCTTTAGCACCTTTAGTCGTAATTAAAACGACACCGTACGCACCACGCGAACCGTAAATTGCGGTTGAAGATGCATCTTTAAGGACTGTTATTGTTTCTATATCAGAAGGTGTTACCTCACTCATTCCGCTTACCGGAAAACCATCAACGATGATCAAAGGCGAGCTGTCCTGCGTGATAGAACCACCACCCCGAACTTTCAGACTGATTTCTGCATCAGGCGAACCTTCAGTGGTGGTAATCTGCACACCTGCGATTTTGCCTGTAAGTGCCTCAGCGACGTTCGATACAGGAATTTGCTTTAATGCATCTCCACTTACCGTAGATACCGCACCTGTAAGATCGCTTTTGCGTACGGTACCATATCCGATCATTACTACCTCATCGATCTTCTTCTCCCGGGTAACGGTATCCTGTACGCTTTGCGCCTGCACGCTGATTCCAAGAAAAAACACGGCTGCGATGCAGCTTACGGTTAATGTATTTCTCTTCATATAGTTAGTTTTAGTTCGGAGTATATTCGGTTTGAGCTCCGTTTATTTTTGTATTGATAAGTTTCAGGTTTTCTACAGATTTTACGTTGAAGTTGGCTTTTACCTTATCAATCGTCACATTTTTAAAAGTGATGTTCTGAATTTTGGAATTTTCAAGACCGTCCGCGAAGATGGCGTACTTACCACCGTTCTTCACCTTTACATCTTCAAGCAGAATGTTTCTGATCTGTGGCGTATAGTTTCCGGTGCGGTTTTTATAATCTTTATAATTCATGGTGATGTGCAACACCGCCTCTTTCACCTGCCCGACTGTAAGGTTTTTAACGAAAACGCCATCCACCACGCCGCCTCTCACATTATTGGTTTTAAGGCGGATCGCTCTGTCGAGCTCGGGTGAATCCATGTGGTTATTGTAAACGAATACATTGCGTACACCTGCTGACATTTCGCTGCCGATGACCACACCGCCGTGTCCGTCGATCATTTTGCAGTCTCTTACGATTACATTTTCGGTCATGATGCCTACCCGTCTTCCCTCTTCGTCACGCCCGGCCTTGATTGCAATACAGTCGTCACCCGTGTTGAAAATCGAATTTTTAATTAGCACATTTTGCGAATATTCAGGGTCGCAGCCATCATTGTTCGGTCCGTGACTGCGGATATTAACACCATCAACGATGATATTTTTGCTTTTGATAGGATGCAGGATCCAGAATGGTGCGTTGATGATCGTGATTCCCTGGATCAGCACATTCTCACATTCAAAAGGCTCAATGAAATTAGGCCGAAGATAACGGCCGTTCCCGAAAGTTCTTTGCGAGACGGGAACATTAGTATCCGCCATTTCCATCAGTTTCGGCAGATTGTTTGGGTCAAGCTGGCTTGGCATTCCGGGTTTAAAACCATATTCTGCACTTCCTTTCCAGGTCCACCAGTTATCGTTGCTGGCTTGCCCGTTCAGCGTTCCTTTACCTGTAACCGCGATGTTTTTCTTGTTTTTTGCATAAATAAGCGGCGAATAATTCATCAGTTCCATACCTTCAAATGATGTGTGTACCAACGGATAAAAATCATCGGGATTTGTACTGAACAGGATTTCCGCGCCCTCCATTATATGAAGATTTACATTGTTTTCAAGATGAATTGGACCACTCAGGAATTTACCGGCCGGAACAATTACTTTACCGCCACCATCTTTGGAGCAAGCGAGTATCGCTTTTCTGATGCTTTCGGTAGCCATCGTCTTTCCGTCCGCCACCGCTCCGTAGGTCATTATATTATAGTTGGCATCCCTAAATTTAGGTTCTATGATCGATTTTTCGAGTTCAAGCATTCGTTTCATCGGGAAACTCTCCATTGGAGGAATTGCTGAGGTGTCAGTCTTCTTCGTCGCGCATGCAAAGAGGAAAAGCAGCAGGGAAAAGAACATCAGGTAAACCGGAAGTACGAATCTGCTGGTGGTAAGATGGGTGAAGCGTTTGTTCATATTAATTAATGCAATCGATTACAAATATATATAAAATTATTAATACATTTACAAATAAAATATGATTTTTTAGCTACATTTGCCCGTGTCTCCACAACCGGCATCCGCAAGATAATTTCGTTGATCCCAGCATCCCGCACTGGCTTAAAGACGGTCTTAAACATAAACCTAATGAACAACAAAGTCACGATTTACGACATCGCTAAAGAACTCAATATCACCGCAGCTACGGTATCAAGGGCGTTGAACGGAAATCCGAACATCAGCGAAAAAACAAGGGAAAAAGTGCTCAGTATGGCGAGTTCCATGAACTATAAGCAGAACAAACTGGCGCTGGCGCTGAAGAGTGGAAAGAGCAACTATATCGGCGTTATCGTACCGCGTATCAACACCAATTTTTTCGGCTCCGTTATCAGAGGTTTGGAGGAAGAGCTCAATGCAAAAGGCTATAATATTATCATCTGCCAAAGCCATAACGACGAAGAACAGGAATCAAAAAATATTGAAACGCTCATAGATTCCCATGTGGACGCTATTTTCATCTCATCTTCGAGTAAAAACACAACAGCCCTTGAGAAAATCCTGAAAGGAAATATTCCATTGATTTTCTTTGACCGTAAAAAGATGATGGATAACGTAAGTTCCGTGACAATTGACGATTTCGCAGGCGGTTACATGGCTACAAAACACCTTATTGATACGGGTTGCCGACGAATCGCGCATATTGCTTCCGGTCCGTTGGAGATTGAAATCTTCCGCGAAAGACACCGAGGTTATCAGCAGGCACTTAAAGACTATAATATCGATTACAGAAAAGAATACTGCCTGTGTACCAACAGTAGCATCGAAGACGGAAAAAAGGCAGTGGAAATCCTCTTCAACCTAGATGAAAAGCCGGATGCCATATTTTCTGCCAGTGATTTCGTTGCGCTTGGCGCCATACAGGAACTTCAGGCACGTAATATTAAAGTTCCGGACGAAGTTTCTGTTATAGGATTTGCGAATGAGCCTTTTACGGATTTTCTTGAACTGTCCATCTCCACAGTAGATCAGTTCCCGATTGAAATGGGAAGAAGTGCCGCTAAAGTATATCTTTCGCAGGAAGATGAAAACAAGAGCGAAGGCAAGGTGCAGAAAAAAGTGGTACTGGAACCCAAACTGATACTAAGGAAATCAACACGAAGTAAAAATTAAAAGGATCGGTTAAATAACCGATCCTTTTTTTTGTGAAAAACTGAATTTATAATGAAACGCCGCGTTTCCACGGGATAAAGACATCCTGTTTAAGCTGATCTGCTTTAGTTTCAACATTGCCGCTGGCCAAATCGATGATATATTCAACGATCTCCTCGCCCACTTCCTGAATCGTTTTTTCACCGGTAATTACTGTTCCGGCGTTGATATCGATAATATCAGACATTTTTTGAACCACTGCAGTATTTGAGGCAATTTTCACGACAGGTGCAATCGGGTTACCCATAGGATTTCCAAGTCCGGTAGTGAATAAAACCACGGTAGCGCCCGCGCCTACAAGGCCTGTCGTACATTCGGCATCGTTACCGGGCGTGTTCAGAAGGTTAAGTCCGGGCTTTGCAATATATTCTCCGTAATCGAGTACATCCACAATGGGCGCGGTACCACCTTTTTTGGCTGCACCTGCAGACTTCATCGCATCAGTAATCAATCCGTCCTTGATGTTACCAGGAGAAGGATTCATATCAAAGCCGGAACCTGCGTCTACCACAGACTTTTCAAAGGCTTTCATCAGACCCAAAAATTTATCGGCCTTTTCGGAATCCACACATCTGTTCATCAGTTCCTGCTCTACTCCGCAAAGTTCCGGGAACTCAGCGAGGATTGTTTTTCCGCCAAGTGCCGCAAAAATATCAGAAACTACGCCCAATGCCGGGTTTGCAGAAATTCCGGAAAAGCCGTCAGATCCGCCACATTCAAGCCCGATACTGAGTTTGGAAAGCGGCGCAGGCTGACGAGGAATTTTATTGGCTCTTTTGATGGCTTCAAAAGAATCTTTGATGACCATCTGGAACATTTTATCTGTGGTACCGATCTGCTGCTGCTCATAGATCAGCACTTCCTTCTGGCTGTTCGGGCTCATTTCTTTCAAAGCGTTCTTGAAAATATCAATCTGCAAATTCTGGCAGCCTAAACTTAAGACGGTCGCGCCCGCCACATTCGGATTGTTCACATAACCAGCAAGCAGTTTGGCCAACAGTTCAGAATCCTGTCTGATGCCGCCGCAGCCACCCTGATGATTAATGAATTTCACGTCAATATTATCGAGAAGATTAGGGTCCGGCTCTTTCGCTGCTACCTCTTCCACGCTTTTCTCTTCGATCAGCGAACGCAGGAAAAGTTTATACGATACTTCCTTTTTTGGAAGCAATTCGTTTTCAAAGATTTCTTTGAGTTTTTCGATGTTTTTGTTTTCACAGAAAACAAGAGGAAAAAACAACCAGACATTTTTGGTTCCCACCTGTCCGTCAGCGCGGTGATAACCCATGAAAGTGCGGTCTTTCCAGCGATCGACATTTGGTGGCGACCACGGAAGCGTGCCGGTTTTGCCATGCACTTCCTCGCTTTGGTGCTTTACGTTTTCAGTGGTGATCACTTCGCCGCGCAGAATCGGCAAAAAAGCCTTTCCTACTAAAACACCGTACATGATGATGCTGTCCCCAGGCATAAAATCGGTTTCAGCCATCTTATGCTTTGCCTTCACATTGGTTTTTGCAGTAATCTCAACACTATTAAACATTACTGTTTCCCCAGCGAAAATGTCACTTAAAGCAACCAGCACGTTATCGTCCGGATTTACTTTTATGAGCTTATTTTCCATGATTTAAGAATTTAAGAAAAATGACTGATGAATTTTTGGTATCCCTTTTCAATTCCATGCTCCTCAATAATTTCTAATGCATGTACTATAGCTGCACTAAGACCGGAAATTTCATTTAAGTTCTCATCCCAAAAAGCAGTATTCGAAAGTATTTCGGAAACTGTTCCTTCCAGCGTAGAATTTATCCAGGCGGCTTTAAAAGCCTCCGTGATGTCCGCTGAATCATTCACGGGTAAGGTTTTTCCGTTCCAGTCACCTTTGTAGAAGCGAATCAGGCAGGCAAAACCGAAAACTAGGTTTAGCGGAAGCTTTCCATACTTTTCAACGTATGCAATAATGGTCGGCAACACGCGCACCTTAAATTTCGAAACAGAATTCAAGGCAATATCTGATAACTGGTGCCGGATAAACGGATTGCGGAAACGGTCGAGAACTTCTTCCGTGAACTTTTTCAGTTCGTCTTTATCCATATCCAAAGTAGGCAGAATTTCGTTGAAAGCAATTTCAGAAACATACTTCGCGGTAAAAGAATCAGTTAATGTTTCCTCCACAGTTTCATTTCCGTGCATCAGTGAAAGTGGCACCATCGCGGTATGAATCCCATTCAGAATACGCACTTTCCGGTCGCGGTAAGGTTGCATATCAGCAATAACCTTCACATCGAGATTGGTCTTGTGGAAAGGTATTTTTTGCTTTAATTTTTCATCACCTTCAATCACCCAAAGGAAAAACGGTTCAGCTGCAACCATAAATCTGTCGAGATAATCGAGTTTATTCTGGAATTCTGCTTCTTTATCCGTCGGATATCCAGGCACTATTCTGTCAACCAAAGTGTTATGGAAAGTGCACGCCTCATCTATCCACGCTGCAAAATCATCTTCAAGCTTCCAAAGTTTATGAAGCTGCAACAAAACAGTCTTCAGCGTATCCGCATTATAGTTGATCAGTTCGCACGGAATGATGGTCAAACCTTTAGAACGGTCACCGTTGAAATGCCTGTATCTTTCATAAAGTACTGCTGCCACCTTTGCGGGAAAAGATTTCGGACTTTCGTCAGACAGAATATCGCTGTCCACATACTCAATTCCGGCCTCGGTAGTGTTGGAGATAATGAATTCCAGCGAGTCTTCTTTCGCAACATCCATCAACTCCTTAAAGTTTTTATAAGGATCGATGCACTGCACGATATTATCGATCAGGTGAATTTCCTGAATATTCTTGCCATTTTTTATACCGTTCAGGAAGACGGTGTACATCCCGTCCTGCTCTTTCAGCATCCCGACCATGCCTCCGGGAAGCGGCTGAACTACGGCTACACCTGCGTTGAAACCCACCTCATCATTCAGCGTTTTAAAGGCATAATCTACAAAAGCCCTGAGAAAGTTACCTTCGCCGAACTGAAGAATCTTCACCGGAAGTTTTTCTCCGGATCCGTTGTCTTTCCGGTTTAAGCGTGGTTTTGTATTGATATCTGTTGTCATTTATTAATCTTTAATTACTTTATAAGTTGGCACTAACGCTTTCATTACACCCCACGCGATAAGGTAAGCCACCGCACAGACCGAAAATATAATCATATAGCCGGTGTTGATGCCGTCTGAAACGATAGCGCCCGATGTTTTTAGCTGATTGACGAAATCTTCAGGAATTCTTTCGGTGTTGAACTTGGGGTACTTTTCCAATAACGGAACGCCATCAATTGTCGTCCAATTTTTGTGTGAAAAATCGAAAAGCGCGCCCGAACTTTTATTAATGAGGAAAGAGCCGATTCCACCAGCCATTCCGCCAATTCCGGTTACAGTTGCGATGGCTTTCTTCGGGAACATGTCACCTACGGTGGAGAAAATATTCGCTGACCAGGCCTGATGCGCCGCCCCCGCCACACCGATAATGATCACAGGAATCCAGTAACTGTAATTTCCACCTGGTTGTGCAAGCAAAGCCAAAAGCGGGAAAAACGCGAATATCAGCATCGCACGCATTCTGCCGGCATAGGGATTTAAGCCGAGTTTATCCACAAAATATCTGGGTAGCCATCCACCGATAATTGCCAACAGTGTGATGACATAGAGCACGAACAATGGCAATGCACTTTGTGTACTGTCCATTCCGTAGACGGAGCTCAGATAAGCTGGTGTCCAGAAAAGATAGAACCACCAAACGCCGTCTGTCATGAATTTTCCGAAGGCAAAAGCCCAGGTTTGGCGGTATTTAAAACATTCTTTAAGGGTGAACTTTTTACCGTTATCACCGCCTTCAAGGTTTAAACTGTCAGCCTCTTCATCTTTATCCTGCTGAATATAAGCAAGTTCGGAAGCGTTTACTTTTTTGTGTACGTGTGGCTTTTTATAGTAAAAAATCCAGAAACCCATCCAAACAAAACCTAATGCACCGATAATGATGAATGCCATTTCCCAACCCAATGCTTTCGCGATGAACGGAATACTCACCGGCGCAGCCAAAGCTCCGACGGTAGCGCCTGCATTGAATATACTGGTTGCAAATGCTCGGTCTTTTTTAGGGAAATATTCTGCAGTTGTTTTAATAGCTGCCGGAAAGTTCCCGGCTTCACCGATCGCGAGCACCAATCTCGCAAAAATGAAGAGCGTAACACTTGTGCTAATTACAAGCGATACATTATTAACTGTTGATATTGCTTCTTTAGCTTCAGCAAAAGTAACAAACCATCTGCCTGTTAAAAGTCCGGACGTCGCAATTCCGCAAAAAGCGTGAAGCACAGCACCAATAGACCAAATGAAAATCGCCCAAAGGAAACCTTTTTTGGTATCCATAAAGTCAATGAACTTACCCGCAAAAAGCATACTTCCAGCGTAAAATATTGAAAACAGAGCTGTTATATTACCGTAATCGTTATTATCCCAATGGAACTCGGGTTGCAGATAATCTTTCCAGGTTAGGGACAAGACCTGCCGGTCCAGATAATTAATCGTGGTAGCGAAAAACAGCAAAACACAGATTGACCATCTGAAATTTGTTGCTTTAGTTTCCGTGTTTTGTGCCATAGGTGTGTTGTTTTCGTTTAAGAATTTTTTACAGCGGAGACTATTTCCAAAACTTTTCTGGTTTCGTCTTCCATGTCGGCGTAGTTTTTATCCGCCATCAGTTTTTTGCTGATGAGTTTGCTGCCCATTCCCACGGCAGAAACGCCGGCTTTAAACCAACCTTCGATATTTTCGCGCGTGGTATCTACCCCACCGGTTGGCATAAAGAGAAGGTTCGGGAAAATATCTTTTATTCCGCTTAAGAAGTCGGGGCCGAGCATATTTCCGGGAAAGAGTTTAATAAACTTCACACCCGCATTCTCAGCGGCGATTATCTCGGTTGGTGTCATGCATCCCGGACTGTAAAATTTATCCTGTGAAATAAGGAAATCCGCCACTTCCGGTACAAATCCGGGGCTGATAAAGAAATCTGCGCCTGCTTCTACAAAATCCTGTGCCTGCTGAAGATTCTTGATCGTACCAATTCCCAATAGCAGATCTGCCATTTCCGAATTTCTCGTTTCCACCATTTTCCGGAAGTTTTGTAAAGCTGCTTCGCCGCGGTTCGTGTATTCTACTGCACGAATTCCAGCGCGATAGATTGCGCGAAGCGTTTCTATGGTAATGGTTTCATCCGCATTGAAATACAGAGGTAAAATCCCCTGATTTACAATAGCGTTTGAAACTTTCTGAATATTGCTCATATGAATTTTGTTAAATTTTTACTTTAAAAACCAGTTTCCGTATTTCTCCTTCTCCAATCATCGGTGCATGAACATCTCCGGGATAAAAAATTACGAACTGACTGTCTGTCAGATTAAAAAACATATCCGGCTGGTCGCTGAAGAACTGAACATCCTTTACGGAATCGTACTCTCCATTTGGGTTTTTGCAGGTTTCTCGCGGCTTCCAACCGATTGTTTCAGTCCCCTTTACACAAACCTGAATGTCAATATTTGAATTGTGACATTCGAATTTTTTCAAGCTTTCCTCAGCGATTTTTCCATTTTTTTGGCTAACAATTACCTTTAAGCCTTCCTCAATCTGAATGCTGCCATCCGGCAAATTCATCAAATCATTTTCCTCCAAAAACTGAAAAGCTTTTGAAAATAAAGGATGAAGCGCATGATATGTTGCGGCGTTGTGCAGTGAATCTATTATCATGGCTTATTTATCTTGCTACACGTCCGGAAGCGTCGCCGCCCATCAGTTTCATCACTTCGTCTACAGTCACCAGGTTTGCATCACCTTTGATGGTGTGTTTCAGGCATGAAGCCGCAACCGCAAAATCAAGTGCGTTCTGGTCGTCATTCGGGTACGTAAGCAGTCCGTAGATCAATCCGCCCATGAAAGAATCTCCGCCACCAACACGGTCAACGATATCGGTGATTTGGTACTGACGCGTCTGCAGCATTTCTTTACCATCGTACAGAACACCGGCCCAGGTGTTATGGGAAGCTGAGATTGAACCTCGCAATGTTGTGATTACTTTTTTAGCTCTCGGGAATTTTTCCATCATCTGCTGACAAACGGACAGGAAAGATTCTGCTTTTACGTCGTGGCCATGGGTCTGCACTGCAAGTCCGTCTGGTTTGATACCGAAATGCATTTCGGCATCTTCTTCATTTCCCAGAATGATATCGCAGTAGGATGTAAGTTCAGTCATAATCGCTTCTCTGTCTCCGCCGTATTTCCAAAGTTTCGCTCTATAGTTAAGGTCTGTTGAGATCGTAATACCCATTTTGCTGGCCGTTTTCACTGCTTCCAGGCAGACATCTGCCGAACTTTGGGAGATGGCGGGTGTAATTCCTGTCCAATGGAACCACTCAGCACCTTCGAAAACTTCTTCCCAATTGATCATTCCCGGCTGAATCTCGGACATTGCAGAATGAGCCCGGTCATATACTACTTTTGATCCGCGGGACACAGCGCCGGTTTCAAGGAAATAAATTCCCAAACGGTCTCCGCCCCAAACAATTTTGTCTACTCCAACGCCTCTTTTACGCATTTCCATCATCGCACACTGGCCGATATCATTCTTCGGTAAACGGGTTACGAAATCTACAGAAATACCGTAATTGGCCAAAGAAACCGCAACGTTTGATTCTCCACCACCATAAACCACGTCAAAATTATCTGCCTGTGAAAACCTCAAAAAACCCTGTGGTGCTAGTCTAAGCATTATTTCACCGAAAGTTACAACTCTACTCATCTGTTTATTTTTTGTATAATTAATTATTGTTTTAAGAAATCTTCGCGCGCCGGACTGAAAGATTCAATCAGAACGCCTTCTTCCAGGCAAACCACACCGTGCTTGATATTGCTGGGCAGGAAAAACGAATCACCAGCTTTCAGCACTTTTTTAGTTTCCCCGATCTGCACTTCAAATGATCCCACAGCGATATAGGCGGCCTGCGAATGAAGGTGCTGATGCACTTTACCCACGCCGCCTTTTTTAAAACGCACGATGGTGAGCATCAGGGAATCATCAAAACCGACAAGTGCACGGTCAAGATTTTCGTCTATTTTCTGCCACGTGTAATTGCTCTGTTCTAAGAACATAGATTCTATATTTTAGAAATTAAAATATTCTTTAGCATTGTTGTACGAAATATCCGACACGATCTTTCCGATCCACTCCATATCATCCGGCAGTTCGCCGCGCTTCATCTCGTCTCCAAGCAAATTACAGAGTACGCGACGGAAATATTCGTGACGCGGGAACGAAAGGAAGCTTCTGGAATCCGTCAGCATCCCGACGAAACAGCTCAGAAGACCCATATTTGAAAGTGCATTAATCTGCTTCGTCATCCCGTCTTTTTGGTCCAGGAACCACCAGCCAGAGCCAAGCTGAACTTTCCCTTTCACGCTGCCGTCATTAAAGTTTCCGATCATCGTGGCAAAAACTTCATTGTCAGCCGGGTTAAGGTTATAAATTATTGTTTTAGCGAGCTTATCACTGGAATCAAGTCGATTTAAAAAGTCCGAAAGCTGCTGTGCCTGCGGAAGATCACCGATAGAATCCCATCCCGTATCAGGACCTAAGATGCGGTGCATCCGCGCATTGTTATTTCTCAATGCACCCAAATGAAATTGCTGTACCCAGCCCATTTCATGATAAGATTCTGCCAGAAAAATAAGGATTGCACTTTGGAATTTCAGCGCCTCTTCATCCGTAACCTGAGCACCTTTTCTACGTTTTTTAAATATATTTGAAACTTCGCTTTCTGTGAATGAAACTGAATAAATTTGATCCAAACCATGATCTGAAAGTCGGCATCCGTTTTCGTGGAAATAGGATAATCTTTTCGTTAAAACGGTAATAAGATCTGCGTAAGTCGCGATTTCTACACCAGCTACCTCAGCCAATGTATTCAAGTAATCATTAAAACCTTCATTTCCGATAAGGATTGCCTTGTCAGGCCGGAAAGCGGTACTCATCTTCAGTTTGCCGTTTCCCGACGCCAATTTCTGGTGATGTTCCAAGTTATCCGTAGGATCTTCTGTGGTGCAAACCATTTCAACATTCATTTTTGCTAAAAGGTTTTGCGTGCTGTATTCGGGTGTTGAAATTTTTGCAGAGACTTCGTTGTAGATTTTGGATGCCGAATCTTCATTCAGCAATTCGTAAATATCGAAATACCTCGCAAGTTCAAGGTGAGTCCAGTGAAACAGAGGATTCCGAACTGTGTACGGCACCGTTTTGCCCCACTGTAAAAACTTTTCCTGTGCGGAAGCATCGCCTGTGATGAACTTTTCATTCACCCCTAAAGTCCGCATCGCCCGCCATTTGTAATGGTCACCGTTAATCCAGGCTTCAGTGATATTGGAGAAAACGTGGTTGTCTGCGATAAGGGCCGGCGAAAGGTGGTTGTGATAATCAATGATCGGCTGATTCTTCGAAAAGTTATGGTATAACTCTTCGGCGTATTTATTTTCTAATAGAAAGTTGTCGTGAATAAAATTTGTACTCATTTTCAGTAGTTATTATTCTTCGTTCGAAGGTTTTCCGATGGTGGCCAGGATGCCCCCGTCAACATAGATGATTTGCCCGTTTACAAAATCACTGGCTTTAGAGGCTAAAAAAACCGCTGCGCCCGCCAAATCTTCAGGATTTCCCCACCTTCCAGCTGGCGTGCGACTGATGATGAACTCATTGAATGGGTTGCCGTCCACGCGGATCGGCTCGGTTTGCGAAGTTGCAAAGTATCCGGGACCAATTCCGTTCACCTGAATATTATATTTAGCCCATTCTGTTGCAAGATTTCGGGTCAGCATTTTTAAGCCACCTTTTGCGGCGGCGTAAGCTGAAACACTGTTTCTTCCGAGCTCGCTCATCATAGAACAGATGTTGATGATTTTACCTTCTTTACGCTCAATCATTTGTTTTACAACCAATTGAGATATGATAAACGGACCCACCAAATCTACATCCACTACTTTTCTGAAATCCGAAACCGGCATCGTAAGCGCGGATTCTCTTTTAATAATTCCGGCATTATTCACCAGAATATGAATTCCACTTGCCTCGGCGGTAATTTTCTCAACCTGTTTAGCGGCTTCGGTTTCGTCAGTAACATCGAATAGATAACCGCGCGCATCGTAACCTTTAGAATGATAGTATGCCAGTGCATCCTTCATTTTATGAGGTGTAGTTCCGGTGATGAGCAGTTTTGCACCGGCGATTGCCAATGCTTCCGCCATCGCCATCCCAAGACCGTGAGTTCCACCCGTGATCAGGGCATTTTTATTTTTTAAACTGAATAGTTCCATTTTATCTTAATTCATTGGGTGCGCAAACATCCATATCACCATAGTCTAGATTTTCACCTGCCATTCCCCAAATAAATGAATAATTGGAGGTTCCGGCGCCGCTGTGAATTGACCATTCCGGAGAAAGTACCGCGTCATGATTCTGCATAAAAATATGGCGGGTTTCCTGTGGTTCGCCCATAAAGTGCGAGATCGTCTGGCCTTCGTGAAGGTCGAAATAAAAATATGCTTCCATTCTTCTTGAATGCGTGTGGGCTGGCATCGTATTCCAGATATTTCCTGGGAGAAGCTCCGTAAGTCCCATCTGAAGCTGGTTTGTCTCAACGATACTGTTTACGATGAGCTTATTCAGAACCCGGCGGTTTGCAGAGTTTTCGTCACCAAGCTGAATTACCTCGGCGTTTTCTTTACCCACTTTTTTGGTTGGGAATTTTTCGTGTGCAGGTGCAGAGTTGATGTAAAAGAGTGCTGGACTTGATTTATCTTTACTTACAAAGATTACGTCTTTCACACCTTTTCCTATGTAAAGCGCTTCCTTTTTATCAAGTTCAAATACTTCACCGTCCACATGTATCTCACCGGGTCCACCTACGTTGATAATGCCGATTTCGCGGCGATCCAGAAAGTTTTCGGATTTTAAGTAAGGAATGGTCTCCAATGTAAGTTTTTCATTTACAGGCATCGCGCCACCCACGATCAGCCTGTCATACATTGAGTATACCAGGTTGACACTGTTTTCTGTAAACAGTTTCTGGATTAAAAACTCATTACGGAGTTTTTCAGTATCGTACGATTTTACATCGGCAGGATTTGCAGCATACCTGAAACTAAAATTTGTCTTCATAATAAAATATCTGTAATCGATTACACAAAGATATATAATTTTTTGATACGTAAAACTGTTTTTCAGTCCCAAATATAACTTTGCGGTTTGAATAAACTTCAGGAAAAATTTATAGCGGCTTTTAAATTCATTCAGGTATAACACTCCTGTTCAGGATTTAAAATCATCAAATTTATCGCAAAAACGTTTCTTTTTGAAATAAATTGTAATTTTGTTTAGCGTAAGCAAGTCTTAGAATCATTTCGTTAACCAAATTTCCGACTGGAATATGTACCAAAATTTAATCAGAAAAAGCCTGATTGCCGTTACTGCAGCATTAAGCCTGCAATCGATTAACTCACAAACACCAGAGTGGCAAAAGTATGTGGATCAGGCACCGTTTAAAATAAATCTTCCGAAAGTAGGTCAAAAGGACATAGCGCAAAAAGTCATTTCTATTGTAGATTTTGGAGCGTTAGCAGACGGCAAAACTTTAAATACTAAAGCATTCCAAAACGCAATTGATCAGGCAAGTAAGCATGGCAATACGACGGTGATGGTTCCGGCCGGCACCTGGCTTCTTGGTGCAATAGAGCTTAAAAGCAATATCACGCTGCATCTAAGTGAAGGGGCACTGATGCAATTTACGCGGGATCGTACACAGTATCCGCTCCTCCCTAAGAATTCATCGGGGAAAGAGTATTTTGTGATGTCGCCGATCTATGCCCGTGATGTGGAAAATGTAGTGATTACGGGTAAAGGCACAATTGACGGTGGCGGCGACAGTTGGCGACCCGTAAAAAAAGCCAAAGTGACACCGGAATTTTGGTCAGAACTGACTAAAACCGGCGTTCTGAGCGAAGATAAAAAGGTGTGGTGGCCCACAGAAGATGCCCTGAACGGAGAGAATATACTTCAGGACCTTAAAAAGAAAACCAATCTTACTGCAGCCGACTTCCTGCCGGCGCGCGACTTCCTCCGTCCTTACATGATGAACCTAATTAAAATTAATAATCTGCGGATTCAGGGAATCACGATTCAAAACTCACCGAAGCTTACGGTTTACGTCTCGCAGTCCGATGGCGTGTTGCTTACCGACTTAACGGTTCTGAACCCGAAATACGGCCAGAATACGGACGGCATAGACATCAGCGCATCCAAAAATGTTCTCGTGTACAATTGCCACGTAGACGTGGGCGATGACGGGATCTGCATGAAAAGCAGCAGCAGCAAAGGCGAACCAGGTCCAAGACTTGAAAATATCATCATTGCGAAATCGACCGTACACCATGCCCACGGCGGGTTTACGATCGGCTCTAATACGGATGGCGGAATGAATAATATTTTTGTAACCGACTGTCATTTCAGCGGGACAGATATCGGTATCCGCGTGAAAAGCAATGAGGGAATTGGCGGTCCGGTTTCCAATATTTACATCCAAAACATCAAGATGGATAATATTATTGATGAGGCCATCAATATGAGTTCATTCTACGAAAACCGGCAGGTGGGGAAAACTCCTGTAAAATATGCACCTGGTGAAGGAAAAATCCCCGAATACTCCAAATTTTATTTCAAAAACATCAGCTGCGACGGTGCAGAAACCGCCATGAAACTGGTGGGTGTGGAAGATGTTCCGATTCATGAACTTTATTTTGAAAATGTAAACATTACAGCCAAAAACGGTTTTGAGGCAGAGAATGTAAAAGATATTACCTTCAGGAACACAAAATTTAATGTTCAGGGCAAACCTTTCACATTAAAAAATACAGAGAATATTCTGTTGGATGGTGTAGCAGTGAAATAGTGCGCTATTTCAGCACTATAAAAACCAAAACATTTCGCATAAAAAAAAATCACTTACATCTCTGTAAGTGATTATTTTTTGTGGTTTCTCCAGGAATCGAACCAGGGACACATGGATTTTCAATCCATTGCTCTACCAACTGAGCTAAGAAACCGCGTTCATTACCGTAGTAAAGTGGTGCAAAAGTAAGCATTTACGCTATTGGCTCCAAATTTATTCCGGTAAAATTTTAATGCATACCAAAAACCTATTGATTCTCAGCCGCATTATTTTCTTCTTTGCGCATTTGCTCGCTCATTTCTTCGAGTACCGGCTTTATTGTACTCTCGGGGAGATCACTGATTCGGATATACATCAGCCCGTCGATCGCGTCATTAAAGCTAGGATCTACGTTAAAAGAAATCACTTTTGCATTCTGCTTGATGTATTTTTTAATCAAAACCGGCATCCGCATTTCGGGTTCCAGATCATCGATAATTTTGTCGAGCTTGTTAAGGTCAGACTCCACTTCGTCGAAGAACAGATGTTTGTCGCGGTCTTTCAGTTTTACTTTGAATTCCTTTTTAGGGTGGATATACTGCGCCACTGCAGAATCGTAATAGTGCGAACGCATAAACTCGATCATCAGCGATTTTGAAAATTCCGAAAATTTATTGGAGATACTCACACCGCCCATCAGGAATTTGTGTTCCGGATTTCTGAGGCAAACATGCACGATACCGCGCCACAAGAGGAATAGCGGCAAAGGCTTCTGCTGGTATTCAGACGAGATGTAGGCACGGCCCATCTCTATCACTTTGCGGAAAAACGGTCTCAGTTCCTGGTCAAATTCAAACAAAGAACTCGTATAGAATCCTTCGATGCCATGTTTTTTCATTACTTCGCTACCCAGCGCCATGCGGTACGCGCCCACGAGTTTTCGGGCGTTGGCATCCCACAGGAACAGATGGTGGTAGTATTCATCATAGCGGTCCAGATCGAACGGAAGATTGCTCCCCTCACCTATCTTGCGGAAAGTGAGTTCGCGCTGCCGGCCTATTTCACGCATAATGGAGGGAATTTCGCCGTATGTGGTAAAATAGAGTTCGTAATTCCCGTTGCGGAAGAGCATTTTGTCGCCAAGTAATGCGATTTCTTTCTCAATATCATCCTGCGGCGTCTCATCAATGATATTCTGAACTACATTTTCCTCCTTCATGATCGGAAAATTCAGTTTCAGATTAGGTAATTTGAGCTGTTCAGCAATAGATTTCCGCTTTTCGTAATACGATTTCAGCATGTATATTTTGTTCTGCAGAAATTCGCCCATTTCCTCGATCGTATCGTGATCTTCAAGCGCACGGGTCGGCACGGGTTTCCCGACGCGGATGCGTATTGGTTTTTCCCGTTTGTGCATCATTTCGGCCGGCAACATTAAAGTCTGAAGCTCCGGATGCAGTTTTGCGAGTTGGTAGAAAAGCCGGCTGTTCTTGGCGTGGAAATACATCGGAATCACGGGCACTTTCGCCGCTTTTATAAGTTTAAGAGCCGGTTTTTCCCACGCACGGTCATGTATTTCATTAAAGTCATTATTCTTGTTCGAAACCTCACCGGCGGGGAAGATGCCGACGCAGCCGCCGTTTTGGAGATGTTTAAGTGTTTCGCGCATTCCGGCCGCACTGCTGCGCACTTCCTTTCTGCTTTCAAAAGGATTTACAGGAATCACGTAAGGTTCCATGGGTTTAATCTTTTCGAGGAGGAAATTGCCCATCACTTTAAAATCGGGTCTGATTTCGGTTAAGACTTTAGTCATCAGAATACCGTCAATAGCGCCAAGCGGATGATTCGATACCAAAATGAAAGATCCTGTTTTAGGGATTTTCGCCAAATCTTCCTCGAACACGATATATTTCAATCCACGCTCGCGGACGAATGCATCAAAAAAATCTTTGCCTTTCTTGTCTTTTAAGATATCATAAAGCTTATTTACCTCCGAGATTTTTGTAAGCCGCATGATGGCCGATGCCACCGGATTCTTCAGAAAACCAAGACGGTTCAGACCTGCCGCGGCGATCAGGTCATTTTCAGTGATGAGACTCATAGTTATTATCTGGTTATCAGTTGGTTATTAGCTGTACAGTTTTTTTTGAAATTTGCTCTAAGAGGATGGTCTTGCCATTATAGAAAGTATCCAAATTCTGCAAATCGGCGTTCCGAACCGTAAAAAGTGAAACATTTTTCACTGTTTCCGTACTGAAATGCTGCGAAAGTTCACGTTCCAGATCGCTGATTTTTTCATATTTATCTTCCAGGCAGAGCGCAAGCGAAATGGCCGAATTCTGCATTAGCGAGACTTTAATTTTAAACTTCGCGAGCATTGAAAAAATCTGGCTCATGTGATCTTCCGCAATGAAGGAGAAATCGCGCGTCGCGATGCGCATCAGATGCTGGTTTTCTTTTAATATAAATGACTCGATATAGCAGTTCTGATCGGTTTCTCCCACTTTTGTTCCCGGCATTTCAGGCTGAAGAAAAGATTTCACGTAAAACGGAATGTTCTTTTGCTGTAATGGCTGCAAAGTTTTGGGGTGAATTACCGACGCGCCATAATACGCCATCTCGATTGCTTCTTCATAAGAAATATTCGGAAGGAGCGAGACATTTTCAAATTTTCGGGGATCGCCGGTCATCACGCCGGGCACATCTTTCCAGATCGTTACCGTTTCAGCATTCATACAATAGGCAAAAATGGCTGCTGAATAATCGGAACCTTCACGACCGAGAGTGACGGTAAAATTGTCATCTTCAGAACCTATAAAACCCTGTGTCACATAGCTTTGCGATTGATTCAGTCCCGAAATATTTTTTTGGGTTTCATCCCAGTTTATCACACCTTCGCGATAGGTGCTGTCGGTTTTAATGAGCTCTCGGGCATCAAGCCATTGATTATCAAAACCTTGATCATTCAGGTAAGCGCTGAGTATTTTTGAGGAAACAATTTCGCCACTACTCACCACCTGGTCATAGACAAAACTGAAGTTGGGCGACTTGTTCCGGCCTAAAAACTCTTCTACCTCGTCGAAAACGGCGGTCATTTTAGCGAATATCTCATGACTTTCGTCGAAGAGCCTTTGCGATATAGCTGTATGATTTTCTTTAATCTTTGAAAGTTCAGTCGCAAAATCCTGTTTGGCAAAATACAGTTCTACCACTTTTTCAAGTGCATTCGTTGTTTTTCCCATCGCAGATACTACAAGCACACACTGCTCAAATCCCTGTGATCTCAGTACACTTCCCACATTTCTAACGCTTTCAGCATCTTTCACTGAAGCTCCACCAAACTTGTAAACTTTCATTTAATAATATATTATATGTACGTCCGATGTTTACCACTAGTTTTCACACCGCAAATACCGGGGTCAAAATTATCAATTTGCGCCGACATACGAAAAAGAAGGGTTGATGACAGAATATATCTATATTCTCTCAAAACTTTAAAAATATATAATGTACGCCGGCGGTTTTATTCTTCGCTGAAGCCGCAAACATGGCTAAAAATCAAAGAATTTTTCCGAAATTTGAAACATAACAAAAAGAAAAAAAATGCCAGAACAGAATTTTCAGACGCTAGGGGAATTTATTATCGACAAACAGGAGGATTTTCAATATTCCACGGGTGAACTCTCCCGCTTACTGAGTGCGATCAGGCTTGCTTCCAAAGTGGTAAACCGCGAAGTAAACAAGGCCGGAATTGCAAACATCATCGGACAGTCTGGCAATGAAAACATACAGGGCGAAGAACAGCAGAAGCTAGATGTTTTGGCGAATGAGATCTTCATTGAAGCGCTTTCTCAGCGTGAAGTAGTCTGCGGGATCGCATCGGAGGAAAGCGATGATTTCATCGATGTGCGTTGTGGTTCAAATGCCCACTTAAGTAAATATGTCGTGTTGATCGATCCCCTCGACGGTTCTTCAAACATTGACGTTAATGTCTCAGTAGGAACTATTTTTTCGATCTACCGACGTGTCACCGAGCCCGGAACACCGGTTGCGCTGGAAGATTTCCTTCAAAAAGGTGTTAATCAGGCTGCCGCAGGATACGTGGTTTATGGCTCCTCAACGATGATTGTTTACACCACCGGAAATGGCGTGAACGGTTTTACACTTGATCCAAGTTTGGGCACTTATTATCTTTCTCATCCAAATATGAAATTCCCGGAAACCGGAAAAATTTACTCCATCAATGAAGGGAATTACATCAAATTTCCGCAGGGTGTGAAAAATTATATTAAATATTGCCAGCGCGAGGAAGAAGACAGACCTTATACTTCACGTTATATCGGCTCCTTGGTTTCAGATTTCCACCGGAATATGATCAAAGGCGGCATTTACATTTACCCTTCTACATCGCAATCCCCGAACGGAAAACTCAGGCTTTTGTATGAATGCAATCCGATGGCTTTCCTTGCCGAGCAGGCGGGCGGAAAATGCACCGATGGCTTCCAGCGCATCCTCGAGATTCAGCCGACCGAGCTTCACCAGCGTGTACCGTTTTTCTGCGGCAGCTCTAAAATGGTGATGAAGGCCGAAGAATTCATGCAAAATGCCGCTCAGCAATAAATGGAGGCAAGTTTTTTCTCCTATGTTCTCAATTTCAAAAGACCCGGCGGCACCTCGCGGGGTGTTTTGCATACCAAAGAAACTTTTATCCTCGAAATAACCGATGGTGACAAAAAAGGAATTGGCGAATGCGGTCTTTTTCGTGGTCTGAGTGCGGATGATTTGCCGGAATATGAAGAAAAACTCGCGTGGCTTTGCCAAAATATTAACGTGGATGCGAAAACCCTTGCGAAGGAACTGCGCGAATATCCGTCGATTTGGTTTGGATATGAGCAGGCGATCTTAAATTTAAAACATGGCGGAAAGCATTATTTTCCAAGTGATTTTACTCAGGGTGAAGCTTTCATAAAGATCAACGGTCTGATCTGGATGGGCGATGTGGAGTTCATGCAGAAGCAAATTCAGGAAAAACTTTCAGCAGGTTTTGATTGTTTAAAATTAAAGATTGGCACCGATTGGTCTTCCGAAAAAAAAATCCTCAAACAACTTCGCCAAGACTTTCCACCGCAACAGCTCGAACTTCGGGTAGATGCGAACGGCGCATTCACACCTGAAGAGGCAAAAAAAGTTCTGCACGAACTGGCTGAACTGGAAATTCACTCCATTGAGCAACCAATCAAAGCCGGAAATACCGCAGAAATGCGTGGACTTTGTAGCGATACACCCACGCCTATCGCGCTTGACGAGGAACTTATCGGCGTTTTTGATTTTGAAGCTAAAAAGGCATTATTAGAAACTATTAAACCACACTTCATCATCCTGAAACCATCACTGGTGGGCGGTTTTGCAGGTTCAGATGAGTGGATTGCAATTGCCGAAGACCTAGGAATTGGCTGGTGGATCACGTCTGCCCTCGAAAGCAATATCGGTTTGGCGGCCATTGCGCAATATACGTTCACCAAAAATCCTGGAATACCGCAAGGTCTGGGAACTGGCGGACTTTTCACCAACAATTTTGAAACACAGCTTTTCCTTGAAGGTGATGAACTTTGGACAAATCCCGTCGGCTAAACTGTTTGTCACAACATCAGAATAATGCAGAATTCAAACAAAAAAAATCACGAAAACGCTTTGTTTCCGTGATTTATATTTAAAAAACTGAATTACCTTCTAAAAACGGTACCCAAGTGAAAGCCCGCTTCTCACACCAGCCCACGGCCCGTCAACATTGATATTTGCGCCATTTGCATCTGTGGCAACCGTATATTCGACGAAGGGAATGTCCAGATCTTCAATTTCGGTTTTCAGTTGTGCCTGTTCAGCAGGCGTCAGCGCACGCGGCGATCTTGCACGGAAATCTCCTTTTCCACCACCATAATGACCACCAGCGATCCAAAAATCCAGCACCCAGCTGTCCGTTTTTCCTAAAAACCACTGTGCCCCTACCATCAGGCCGGCACTGTTTCCCTTAGCCTGTCCGGAAATCGACATCGGTACTGTATCACCGGAAAAATCGACATCAAGTACTACATTTTCAGCATCGAACGTGGTGTGGCGATAGTAAGGCGCGAAATAGAAACCTTTTCCATATCCCTGTCCCAAATAGATCCGCGGCTCTATCGTAAAATGGCTCTGCGAAATCTCGATATCCTCAAACTCCGTGTCCTTGATAAAGCTGTTGCTGAACGGAATTCCTCCTTTTGCCACGGTACCATAGCCTACTGACACTGAAAAACGCTTATTGATGATGCGTTCATAAGTGAGGTTAACGTTCCGGAATGCGTAAGCAGTCACATTGGTCTTCACAATGTTCATTTTCGGGGCAGCTTCAGACCCAATTTCAGGCTCTGTCTGCGAAAACAGTGCAGCTGGCATCATCACTGCCAATAATAAAGTTCTCATGGTTTAATTTTTTTTAGTTTTTATAGAAACGCACTTTGCGTAGGTCTCTTTAATCAAAATTAAAAATTTTTAGCATTGGATGCATATTATTTAATCAGATATAACATTCTTAAACAATTAAAAATAATTCAATAGGAAAACAACTGCAGCACATTTACACTTAGAGGTATAGCCTAAAATCCGTAAATTTGCGTGTATTAGAATTCTAAAATGGACGAAGAAAAAAAACCGCTCAACTTTATTGAGCATATCATCGAGGAAGATTTAGCCAACGGTTTTTCTAAAGACCAACTGCGCTTTCGTTTTCCGCCGGAGCCCAATGGCTACCTGCACATTGGCCACACCAAAGCGATTTGCATCAACTTTGGTTTGGGTGAAAAATACGGAGCGCCTGTGAATCTTCGGTTTGATGACACCAATCCTGAAAAAGAAGAACAGGAATTTGTAGATGCCATAAAAGCCGACATCAAGTGGCTGGGCTTTACTTATGACAAAGAATTATACGCATCCGATTATTTTGAACAGCTCCACGATTGGGCCGTACAGATGATAAAGGACGGAAAAGCATACGTAGATGAGCAAACTTCAGAGGAAATTACTTCGCAGCGTAAAAGCCCATTTGAAGACGGCATCGAGTCTCCTTACAGAAACCGTCCGGTAGAAGAAAGTTTAGAACTTTTTTCTAAGATGAAAGCCGGCGAGTTTCCTGAAGGGGCCATGTCTCTCCGTGCGAAAATTGATATGTGTTCACCCAACATGAACATGCGCGACCCTGTTATGTACCGCATCCTTCGGCGTCCGCACCACCGTACGGGTGACAAATGGAAGATCTATCCAATGTACGACTGGGCGCACGGGCAGTCTGATTATATCGAGCAAATCTCTCATTCACTGTGTTCGCTGGAATTCGAAAACCACCGACCTCTCTACGACTGGTATCTTGACCAGGTTTATGAAAATGATAAAGTACGGAACAAGCAGCGTGAATTCGCGAGGATGAACGTGTCATACATGATCACTTCCAAAAGAAAACTGCAGCGTTTGGTGGCTGAAAATGCCGTTACCGGGTGGGATGACCCAAGGATGCCAACCATTTCGGGCATGCGTAGACTCGGTTATCCGCCGGTGGCCATAAAAAATTTCATTGACCGTGTAGGCGTTGCCAAACGTGAAAACCTCATTGATATCCAACTTCTTGAGTTTTTTGTGCGTGAAACTTTAAACAAAACCGCAACACGTGTGATGGCGGTGGTAGATCCGGTGAAACTCATCATCACAAACTATCCTGAAAACGGAGAAGAATGGTTGGAGACTGAGAACAATCCGGAAGACGAAAATGCAGGATCGCGCCAAATTCCTTTTTCACGCGAACTTTATATTGAACGCGAAGATTTCAAAGAAGAAGCAGGAAACAAATTTTTCAGACTTAAAATTGGTGGTGAAGTACGTTTAAAATCGGCGTATATCATTAAAGCAGAAAGCGTTGACAAAGATGAGAATGGCGAAATAACCACAATCTACGCCGCGTACGACCCGAAAAGTCGCTCAGGGAGCGGAACTGAAGAGAGCTTGCGAAAAGTGAAAGGAACACTGCACTGGGTTTCTGCTCAGCACGCACTGCCTGTGGAAGTAAGAATCTACGACCGACTCTTTACAACGCCGCAGCCCGATGCAGAAAAAGAAGCTGATTTCATGGAGTTCCTGAATCCGGACAGCTTAAAAATTGTAAAAGGTTTCGCCGAACCAACTCTTGCAGAGGCCGTAACCGGTGCGCCCTATCAGTTTCAGAGAATCGGATACTTCACGAAAGACCGAGATTCAACAGCCGAAAACCTGGTTTTCAGCCGTACCGCGACACTGAAAGACAGTTATAAACCGGAATAAACCAACCAAATCCTTTCGCCATCGAAAGGATTTTTTTAATACAAGCAAATCTGAAATATTTTAACAGTATTTACAAGCGCGTAAAGCCCCAAAAGTTTTTTCCCGTCGTTATTATATTTTAACTTCGCCTAAATTTTTTTTATCGTGATCAGAAACTTATTATCATCAATTATACTCCTTATTTCGGCTACAATTTTCGCTCAGGAAACCATCAATTTCGAAAAAGGCACCTTTAAAGAAATCCTTGCCAAAGCCAAACAAGAAAAGAAACTCGTTTTCCTTGATGCGTTTGCGGTGTGGTGCGGCCCGTGCAAGATGATGGAGAAAAATATCTTTCCTTTGCCGGCCGTTCGCGATTACTACAATGCCAACTTCATCAATGCCAGAATTGACATGGAAAAAGGTGAAGGCATCGGGATTGCGCAGCAGTACGGTGTACGTTCTTACCCGTCTTATCTTTTCCTCAACGGTGACGGCGAAGTGGTGAAACAGACCATCGGTTATATGGGTGAGGAGGCTTTCCTGGCTTTTGCGAAGGAAGCAAACAATCCGAAATACGCCACATCTTCCAACAAAGAACTTTTTGAAAAAGGTGAATCTTCGCCCGAATTTTTACTGAACATGATGCAGCTTTACGCACAGAGCAATTTTCCTTTGGCGCAAAAAGCCTCGGAGCGTTATTTTGACGTTAAGAAAAACCAACCACTCACTCAGGAAGAAGTCGGAATGCTGCTTTATTTTACCAAAGCGGTTTCAGATAAAAATTACAGCACCTTCCAGACGAGAAAAAGCGAGATCGTAGCTTTTATCTCAGAGGATGTGTATAAGCAGTTTGACACCAATATAAAGATTTCAAACCTGCTCGAAAAAGCAGTAAATACAAAGACAGGACTGATTGATGACGATGTTTTTTACAAAGGAGCAATTCCGCTTGTAGGAACTGAAGAGGCCGAAACGGCGCTTTACCGCACAAAAGTGATCATGTATGCAAATGCGGGACATTTCGCAGAGTACGAGAAAGCGGCATTGAAATACTATTCAAAATCAGAAAATTTCTCGCAGGACGAACTGCTGCAGGCTGCTTTTATTTTCAGTGAACACGTCGATAACCCCGCGTCGCTTAGCAAAGCACAGGAATGGGCAGAAAAATCGGTGATGCTAACTGAAACACCCGAAAACACGTATGTTCTGGCAAAACTTTATGCCAAGACAGGTCAGAAAGATAACGCAAAGACCTATGCGGAATCATCCGTTCATCTATCAGAAACACAGGGCAAAGACGCCACGCGTGCCCAACAACTTCTTCAAACATTAAATTGACCGAACCCATTTTGAAAAAAATAATCCTCGTGCTGAGCCTGATAGCATGCGCCATCCTGCCCGCGCAAACAACCCCGGAGAGTACCGACAATCAGGTCTACGTGAAAGCAAATGCCGTTTTTTTACCCATCGGGATGCTCAATGCCGCGGCAGAATTCCAGGTAGGTGAAAAAACCACCCTTCAGCCTGAGATTTTCATTTCACCGTGGAAATCCTTCCTTGGAAAATATGCGCAGATATACATGCTGGGTTTTGATGTGCGGCACTATTTTTCCGAGGCATTTAAGCACTTTTACGTAGGTGCGAACATCACCGCAGCGCGCTACAAGATGCAGAAATACAACTACTGGTCGGACGGACCTTTCCAGTACGAGCCAGATGCACCGATTTACGTCACTTCTGAACTGTACCAGGATGGTTACACATTTTTTCTCGGCGCCGTAGCCGGCTATCAGTGGCAGATCAGTGACAAGTGGAATATTGACGCCTTTCTTGGAGGCGGCACCGCCCAAAGCTTCTACAAAGGCTTTCACAAAGTACTCGGCGTGCGCTACGATACAGATCCTGACCGCGAATACAACCGCAGCGGAGAACTGGTGCCCTACCGTGGCGGCCTCATGATTTCCTACAAAATCCGATAAAAAATGGATATTAAAAGTAAAAAATACTGGCTGATCGCCGCCATCACTTTCATCGTCCTCTTCCTCATGAATTATCTGGGAAATGACCAGGCTGACAGGCTCGAGCGGGCGCTGATGACCGCCGTGGCGGGCGTGGTGGGCCTCACCATCGGCATGTGGTTCGTCTTTAGGAATTCTAAGGATGACACCTACCACGATTTCGACTGATCTTTTTTGGGCGGACATTTCCCGCTGTCCGCTGTATCCCGCCGCGGCGGGGATGCCGCTTCCATCGGGGCCGCAGACCGTCTCTAATTCCACATTTCCTTTTGGATCGAAAGTACTCCGTTTCCGTTCTACCGTACTTTACGTTCTGCCGGAGAGTTTCCGCATATTTGGTATCTTTGCACCATGATAAAAATCGGGAATATAGAGCTGCCGGAATTTCCGTTATTGCTCGCACCAATGGAAGATGTTTCAGACCCGCCTTTTCGCCGGCTTTGCAAAATGCACGGTGCTGATCTGATGTATTCCGAATTCATTTCTTCCGAAGGTCTCATTCGCGATGCGATGAAAAGCCGCAAAAAACTCGATATTTTCGATTACGAAAGACCTGTCGGCATCCAGATTTTCGGTGGTGATGAAGAAGCGATGGCGCTTTCCGCGAAAATAGTGGAAACCGTAGAACCCGACCTGGTAGACATCAACTTTGGCTGTCCGGTGAAAAAGGTAGTTTGCAAAGGCGCCGGCGCCGGCGTTTTGAAAGACATCGACCTGATGATAAAACTTACGAAAGCCGTGGTGAATTCCACACACCTCCCCGTTACCGTAAAAACGCGGCTTGGCTGGGATACAGAAGGCATCAACATCATGGAAGTAGCTGAAAAGCTGCAGGATGCGGGTGTAAAAGCGCTAACGATTCACGCGCGAACCAGAGCACAAATGTATAAAGGTGAAGCCGATTGGAATTACATTCACGCTGTTAAGAACAACCCGAATATTGAGATTCCTATTTTTGGCAACGGCGATGTAGATTCTCCACAAAAAGCGCTGGAATACAAACAAAAATACGATTGTGACGGCATCATGATCGGTCGCGGTGCCATCGGTTATCCGTGGATATTCAATGAGATCAAACACTTTTTCGAAACCGGAGAGACTTTACCCGAACCCACGATTACCGACCGTCTGCTCGCCGTACGTCAGCACGCCGAATGGAGCGCAGAATGGAAAGGTGAAAGACTCGGACTCATCGAAATGCGCCAACATTACAGCAATTATTTCCGCGGTATCCCGCATTTCAAAGATTTCCGCCGGAAATTCCTGGAGGTTTTCACGCTCGGGGAAATGGATGGGGTCATCGCTGAAGCCGCTGACTTCTACAAAGAGTTTTCTTATTAAGTACTGTATTTTATTTGCCGCGGAAATCCCTAGCCCTGATTGCAGCGGCATCCTTTTTTGACGAGGAACGAGGAGAAAAAGATACAGCGGAAAGCAGGTACCCGGCTCCTGAATTACTGTAACTTTCAAGGGAGAACACTTACTAATCATTAAAACATTTTTTAAATGCTTAGAGCAAATCACGTCACCAAGACATACAACGCCGGTAAGAAACTGGCATTAGAAGATTTCTCAATCGAGGTTCCGGAAGCCAGTATCTACGGTCTTCTTGGTCCCAACGGTGCGGGCAAAACTACTTTTATCCGCATCATCAACCAGATAACGCAGGCAGATTCCGGCGAGGTTTTCATAAACGGCCAGAGGCTGAATCCTGATCACATCCGCCAGATAGGGTATATGCCCGAAGAGCGTGGACTCTACAAAAACATGTCGGTCGGCGACCAGATCCTTTACTTTGGCGAACTGAAAGGAATGAGCAAAAATGATGCGCTGAATCAGGCTAAATACTGGTTCGAGCAACTGCAGATTGACCAGTGGTGGAAGAAAAAACTAAGCGAACTCTCAAAAGGGATGGCACAGAAAATACAGTTTGTAGTGACTGTGCTGCACCGCCCGAAGCTGCTTATTCTGGACGAACCTTTTTCGGGTTTTGACCCGGTGAATGCGAACCTGATCAAAGACCAAATACTCAACATGAAAAAGAATGGCACCACGATCATCCTTTCCACGCACCGCATGGAAAGCGTGGAAGAAATGTGCGATTCTGTGGCATTGATCGACCATGCGAAGAAAGTACTTGACGGTAAAGTCTTCGATGTGCGTGAACAGTTCAAGAAAAACATATTCGGAGTGACGCTCAGCGAGGTGAATGCCGAAAACTTGGAGAACTTCAGATCACAATTTGAAGTAAACAACTTTACGGAACGCAACAACCTCATCTCATTTGACCTGAAAACCGCTAATGAGCAGCATATTCTGCTAAATGAACTGATGAAAGTAGGGAAAATACGCACGTTTGACGAGAAAATCCCGAGCATGAACGAAGTTTTCATCAATGCCGTAGCAAGGAGGTAGCGGATGGCTAAAGGCTGATTGCATTTGGCGGAATCGGAGTAAAAGAAAGAGCGGCAAGCATTTAATAATTATTGAAATTTGAAATGAAAAATATTTTCCTCATCACAAAACGCGAATATCTTACACAAGTCAAGAAAAAATCCTTCATCATCCTGACGCTGTTGGCGCCGGTGCTCATGATCGGTTTTGGTGTGCTGATCGCCTTTATGTTTAAAGCTAATGAAAGTTCAAGCACCTTCAACGTCATCGATAAAAGTGGCCTTTTCGTATCTAAACTTAAAAGCGACGAGTCTGTAAAATATGTTTTCGTACCTAAGGAGAATGAGCGGGCACTCAGTTCCACGCTGAAAGATATGGAAGGAATCGAAGGGTTGCTGATCATTCCCGAGCTGCAGGAGAATGATTTTGAAAACCTGCAGAACAACACCAAACTGCTGATCAACAAGAAAATCGGCATGGATACGAAACAGCGTGTAACGAAAGATTTAACGGAAGTCATCAAACAGGAAAAAATAAAGACGCTCGGCATTTCGCAGGATCAAATCGTGAATCTCGACAAAAGTTTCGCGCTGAAAACCGAAAATGTGGTAGATAAAAAACAGGCCGACTCAGACCTCGATTTTGGCGTGCGTTCCGGCCTCAGCATGGTACTGATGTACGCCGTCTTCATGTTCATCATCATCTACGGTGTGCGTGTGATGCGCAGCGTTCTCGAGGAAAAAAACAACCGCGTGGTAGAAATCATCATCTCATCGGTGAAGCCTTTTGAACTGATGATGGGCAAAATCCTCGGTGTGACACTGGTTGCACTTACACAGTTCAGCATCTGGATCACCATGTCGGTTTTGGGCGCGATAAGTTTGAATACAGGCTTTGCCGCGATGCAGAAAGACCTCCCAGTAGGTGCCGAATCTGCGGCGGCGATGGAAAAATTCGATTTTAAACAGTTGGCCGGTGAGATTTCACATATCCTTCTTGACATGAATTTTGCGCTGATTATCTTCGTTTTCATCGTGTTTTTCCTGTTGGGCTACATCTTTTACAGCTCGATGTATGCGGCAATTGGTTCGGCGGTGGACAATGAAACCGAGACGCAGCAGTTTACGCTGTTTGCCATCGTGCCGCTCATGCTCGGCATGTACGGCAGTTTCACGATTATGAACAATCCGGAAGGGCCGCTGGGTTTCTGGCTTTCGATAATTCCTTTCACGTCGCCGGTGGCGATGATCGCGCGTATTCCGTTTGGCGTACCGGCGTGGCAGATCGCACTTTCAATGATATTACTGGTAGTTTCGACGCTGCTCATGATCTATATTGCCGCGAAAATTTACCGCGTCGGTATTCTGATGTACGGAAACAAAGCGAGCGCGAAGGAGATATGGAAGTGGATCAGGAGCTAAATGATTTTAATCACGCAGGTATTTTTTTTCCGATTGATGGCATTATTTTCTGTAATTTGGCTGAATTGACAGCTTCACCCATTTAACATTTTTATGAAAAAATATTTCCTGATTTCTCTGGGCGTTTTATTGTTAAACTCATGTGCTACCACGCTTCTTACAGACAAGGACGTCAGTCCTGCAGAAGTTAAAAATATTTCTTACCACGAACCAATTTCGTTCATCAATCTGATTGAAAAAGGAAATCAGGCTAAACTGAATGATTCGCTATCCCACGTTTCTACGGTGATTTTAGATTCAATCATAAAAAATTCTGGCCACCCGAAGGTCAGCAAAAGATTAGATGTCACCGAGCAGAAACTTAAAATGCGTCTGGAAAATGACTTGCTTAAAACCGTGAGTGAAATCCGGAAGGTCAATAAATTAGAAGCTGTGAAAACTACAGCTTTAATGGACTCGGTGGTTAAAAGCGAAAATCAGCGGTTTGCCCTCTTTGTAATTAATTCCGGTTTTGCGCGAAGAAAGAACAATTACGGCAATCAGATTGTGAAAGGAATTGGAGTAGGAATTCTAACGATGGGTATGTATACACCCGTTCCTATAAAAGCCACAACTTCTACCTACGCGATGATTTATGATGCGCAAAAAAGTTCGGTGGTTTTCTTTAATTATCTTCCTGCAATTGAAAGATCTCCGGTGGATAAAAAGAACATGAGTAACATTTACTCTCTTCTTTTCGATAAATTTTACAATGCCGAAAAAAATAGATAACTGCAGAAAAATTTAGTGTCCGTAAAAAATCCCATCAAACTGAATTGATGGGATTTTTGTAAATATTTAAGTTTTTATTTACTGAAAAATATAACTCAGTCCAAGGCTGAAGACCTGCTCGGTCTTGCGTTTCGAAATATTCGGGTCGCTGCCGTTTTCGCTCATCAGACCTTTGTAGGTATTGCTGAGTCCGAAATCGTAACGGCTGGTGATTTCAAACTGACGCTTTAGCGAAAATCCAACTCCAATGCCCAGCGCAAAATTGAAAGACGAAGCTTTGCCGTTCACATCGCCCTCACCTTCTACGGTATAGCGTTGTGGTGCATTCTTGATATTTTGGCTCATCAGAAAATTAAATTTCGGACCGGCCATCGCAAAAAATTCGGTTTCAGCTTCAGAAAAATAGGCCTTAAAATAGACCGGTACACTGATGTAGTTATTAGCATATACCGCGTCATAGCCCGGATAAGCTTCTGCATCTTTGTCCTTACCTGTTTCGCCGGCACCCAGATATTCAATGCCGGGCTGTAGGTAAAACTGGTCACTGCTGTCTACCGGAATAAGTGCCAAGACTCCGCCAAAACCCGAATAAATAGGACCCGAAGGATTGTGCGCGTTTGTCACTCGCGAATACGTACCGCCGGCTGTGAGGCCGAAACGCGTGCTGCGTAAATCAATCTGCGCGGCCACAAAAGTAGCTGCGCAGAGTGCTGAACTGATTAGTAGTTTTTTCATATTTGTGTTTGTGTGTTTTTTAGCCTAAAACTTTGGCAACGGTAGAACCGATCTCTGCCGGAGAATCTACTACGTTGATCCCGTTTTCGCGCATGATGGCCATTTTCGCCTGTGCAGTGTCTTCATCACCACCTACGATGGCCCCTGCGTGGCCCATTGTACGGCCTTTTGGCGCAGTCTGACCTGCGATGAAACCTACAACAGGCTTCGTAGAACCGCTTTCTTTGTACCATCTTGCAGCTTCCGCCTCCAGGTTTCCACCGATTTCACCAATCATTACTACGGCCTCAGTTTCCGGATCGTTGATGAAAAGTTCCAATGCTTCTTTTGTCGTAGTTCCGATGATTGGGTCACCACCGATTCCGATCGCTGTAGAAACACCGAAGCCGGCTTTCACAACCTGATCAGCTGCTTCGTAAGTTAAAGTTCCAGATTTCGAAACGATACCTACTTTACCTTTTTTGAATACAAATCCTGGCATGATACCGATCTTGGCTTCATCAGAAGTGATGATACCCGGGCAGTTTGGCCCGATGAGGCGTGTTTCGCGGTCTGCGATGTATGCTTTCACCTTCACCATATCTTCCACCGGAATACCCTCTGTGATACACACGATTACTTTGATACCCGAATCTGCAGCTTCCATAATAGCGTCAGCAGCAAATGCAGGCGGTACAAAAATAATAGAAACGTTCGCTCCTGCTTTTTCTACAGCATCTGCCACAGTGTTGAACACTGGCTTCCCAAGGTGCTCAGAACCGCCTTTTCCAGGGGTTACACCACCTACTACGTTGGTTCCGTACTCAATCATCTGCTGTGCATGGAAAGTTCCTTCGTTACCGGTAAAACCCTGTACAACTACTTTAGAATCTTTGTTTACTAATACTGACATGTTTATGTTTTTTATATTTTTAATTAATTCAATTATACTTCCTGAACACTACAAAGTTACAACTCTTCATACTTCTTCAGAATACTCAGTACGCCCTCCCTGTCAACTTTCATTTGTTCGATGTCCGGTGCCAGCGATGGTTGTGCCGCGGTAATGATGGCGAGTTTTTTCTTCATACTGTTAAAAAGTCCTACATTCTCTCTTTTACCTTCCTCATTTACGAAAATATCGGTCATCTGCACAGAACCATCATACCCGTGCGGATAGTAGTCGCGGTACCATTTTATCTTGCCATCGTAAATAACTTCGTAAAGCCTGCTTCTACCGGGCAGTATGTTCTCGAATCTTCTCTCATTATTCTTAAAATCAGTGAAAAGAAGACTTTTCACAGTAGTGGCGCGCACTTTCTCGGTTTTCCCGGTGGCGTTGATCTTTGTGAGCTTCTCATTAAGTGAAAGTTCATTGAGTAGATCCGGCCAGAACATATTGGTTACTACCCTCAGCTTCACATTCACAGTATCATTTTCCCAGGTAATGAGCTTTGCATCAAGCTCCTTTCTTTGGGAAAAAAGCATTGAAAATGAACCAATCAGGAAAAGGAGTACTAGTTTTTTCATTTTATAAATTCTTGAGTTTTACCTCCTTTCTAAGATACTGTTTGAATTCTTCTGCGATCGGGCCGAAATAGGTTCCTTTTTTCAGATCGCGGTTTACGCCACATTTTGCCAAAAGCACAGTTCCGTTTTCCACGCGCACGCCGGATGCCATACCTACCTGTCCCCAGATTGTCACCTCATCTTCGATGATGCAGCAGCCCGCGATACCGGTTTGCGATGCGATAAGCACCTTTTTCCCGATAATGGTGTCGTGGCCGATCTGTATTTGGTTGTCTAAAACAGAACCTTCGCCAATCACCGTAGAATCGGTCACACCACGGTCAATTGTGCAGTTGTTTCCAATTTCAACATTATCCTCAATCACTACATTTCCGACGGATATAAGTCTGTCGAAATTGCCGTTAAGTTTTCTGTAATAGAAAGCGTCGCCGCCTAAAACGGTCCCGCTTTGGATGATGACATTATCACCAATCACCGTTCGGTCGCCTAGGACCACATTTGGAAAAATAATACAGTTCTTTCCGATTTTTACATCATTTCCAATCACCACACTTGGATGAATTTGGCTGTCATCGCCGACTTCAATATCGTGAAGCTGTTCGGCAAAGTTGTAAATCCGGGTAAAATGCGTATTGATCAGATTAAAATCACGAAACGGATCATCAGAAATGATCAAAGCTTTTCCCTGCGGACAAGCCACCTCACGATCGATCAAGATTACCGTAGCCGCAGAATTTAGGGCTTTGTCGTAATATTTCGGATGATTAACGAATACGATATCACCCGTGCGAACCCTGTGAATCTCATTGGTGCCTAAAACCGCAAAATCTGCCTGTCCCACGTAGCGCGCGCCAACAAGGTCTGCAATTGATTTTAATGTTTGAGGCTTATTGAAAGTCATTTTTTCAGGATCTATGGGTTAGTTTGGGCAGGTTATTTTACTCTTTCCAGGTAAGAACCTTCTTCTGTATTTACTTTGATTTTGTCTCCAGCTTCGATGAAAAGCGGCACCATGATGCGTGCACCTGTTTCCACGATCGCGTTTTTCAGCGCGTTGGTTGCGGTGTTGCCTTTCACTCCCGGATCAGCTTCGATAACATCAAGATATACTGTTGGCGGGATCTCAGCGGAAAGCGGAGATTCGTCAGCTTCTTTTAGGATGATTGTCACTTCTTCGCCCGGCTTCATGAACTGTGAATTTTCGATCATGTCTTTATTAAGATAAATCTGAGAAAAATCGTCGTTATTCATGAAGTGGAAACCGTTCTCATCATCGTACAGATACTGGAATTTACGGGTAATCACTTTCACCTCATCAATCTTATGACCGGCAGAAAAAGTATTTTCAAGCACTTTTCCGTTCGTTACCGATTTCATTTTGGTTCTCACGAATGCAGGTCCTTTACCCGGTTTTACGTGAAGGAATTCAATGATTTTAAAAATATCATTGCTGAACTCGATGCACATTCCTTTTTTGATATCGTTGCTTGTCGCCATTTATTTTTAAATATAATTTTTTAATGTTTTAATTTGTCGCAGTTGGAGTCTGATTTAGTTTAAAAAATTCAACTGTCAACCCTTCTACTCCTTACCCGTTCCGTACCCTTTCACGATTCCACGGGGTGAATTTCTGATAAATTCCAGAATTTCATCGCGTTCCACGGTTGGAAGCATTTCTTTCTCAATATAGCTGCTCGCCTGCGACACATTCATTTTCATCTGAAAAATGGCGCGGTATATTTTCTGGATTTCAAATATTTTCTCGTTGGTAAAACCACGTCTGCGTAAGCCAACGGAATTGATTCCGGCATAGGTCATGGGTTCGCGCGCAACTTTCACGTAAGGCGGAATATCTTTTCGCACAAGCGTTCCACCCGAAATCATCACATGTTTACCAATTTTTCCGAACTGATGAACTGCTGAAAGCCCTCCCATCACGGTATAATCACCAATTTCTACATGACCCGCGATTCCGCAGCCGTTTACGATGATTACACCGTTCCCGATTACGCAGTCGTGCGCAATGTGCGAAGTGGCCATGATGAGACAGTCGCGGCCAAGTTTTGTATAGCCGAGCGCTTTCGTGCCACGGTTTACTGTGACACATTCGCGGATTGTCGTATTATCACCGATGATTACCTGCGTATCTTCACCGTCAAATTTCAGGTCCTGCGGGATAGCTGAGATCACGGTTCCGGGAAAAATCCGGCAGTTTTTACCAATCCTTGCACCGTCCATAATCGTCACATTCGGCCCGATCCAGGTGCCTTCGCCGATCTCTACATCGCCCGCAATCGTGGTAAACGGTTCTACGATTACGTTTTTCTTGATCTGTGCGCGTTTGTCTACGGCGGCTAACTGATGTACCATTTAGTCCACTTTATTTTTAGCCACCTGAGCCATTAATTCAGCTTCTACCACGATGCTGTCTCCCACGTAGCCATAGCCCTGCATGTGTACAATTCCGCGTCGGATTGGCGAAATGAGTTCAATCTTAAAAACCATCGTATCGCCCGGCACTACTTTCTTCTTGAATTTTACCTTATCGATCTTGATGAAGTAGGTTGAATAATTCTCAGGATCCGGAACGCTGGCAAGAACCAGAATACCACCCGTCTGCGCAAGTGCTTCCACCTGCAAGACACCGGGCATCACAGGCTCCTTAGGAAAATGACCAACGAAGAATGGTTCGTTCATCGTGACATTCTTAAGGCCTACCACATGCGAATCAGAAAGCTCCAACACCTTGTCAATCAACAAGAATGGCGGACGGTGAGGCATCAGGCGCATGATTCCGTTGATATCGTAAACCGGCTCTTTGCTGATGTCGATATCAGGTACATTTTTCTTTTTCTGGAGTTTCCACTGGCGGTTCAGTTTTTTTGCAAACTGCGTGTTCACAAAGTGGCCGGGCTTGTTTGCAATCACTTTACCTTTAATCTTAACTCCTACAAGCGCCAAATCACCGATTACATCGAGTAATTTGTGACGGGCAGCTTCGTTGGGGTAATTTAATGTCAGGTTATCTAAAATTCCGTTCGGACGAATCGCGATGTCGTCTTTTCCGAAGGCTTTTTTAAGTTTTTCGCCCGTTTCCGGAGTCAGTTCTTTATCTACGTAAACAATCGCGTTGGAGATGTCGCCACCTTTGATGAGACCTGCATCCAGCAACATTTCGAGTTCGTGGAGGAAACTGAAGGTTCGTGCGGAAGAAATTTCTTCCTTAAATTCTGAAATATCTTTAAGTGTCGCGTTCTGCGTCCCCAAAACCTTTGTTCCGAAATCTACCATCGTCGTCACCTCATAGGTTTCGGATGGTATAATTGTAATTTCCGAGCCAGTAACCGGATCTACATAATTCAAGACTTCTTTCACTATCAGATACTCACGGTCCATTTTCTGTTCCTCGATGCCTGCATTTTCGATGGCTTCCACGAAAAATTTAGCAGAACCATCCATGATCGGAGGTTCAGCGCTGTTCATTTCAAGGAATGCATTATCGATATCACAACCTACCAGTGCAGCCAGCAGGTGTTCACAGGTATGGATGCGTACGCCAAGTTTCTCAAGAGTAGTGCCACGTTCGGTGGTGGTAACGTAATTTACATCGGCTTCAACCTGTGGTTTTCCTTCAAGATCGGTACGTACAAATACAAAGCCGGTATTTTCTTTTGCCGGTTTTATGGTAAGGGTAACTTCTCTACCTGTATGGAGCCCGATTCCGCAAAGCGAAACTTCCTGTTTTAGCGTTTTTTGTTTATCACTCACGGTCGTCAATATTTTTTGAATTTTCTTCAAGTTTGCTGATGCGTTTCACAATCTCTGTAAAGTTGCGGAAATGCACGTAGTTTCGTCTGTATTCGCTGGCGTTGATCGCTGGCGATCCATAAAGCACTTCGCCGTCTTTGGCGCTGGAATTCACACCACTCTGTGCCTGGATCTTTACCTGGTTACCAATCTGGATATGACCTACAACACCGACCTGGCCACCAATCTGGTTCCAGTCTCCGATGATGGTAGAGCCCGCAATGCCGGCCTGAGCTGCAATCACATTATTTTCACCGATCTTCACATTATGCGCGATCTGGATAAGATTGTCTATCTTGGTGCCTTTGCCAATGATTGTAGAACCGATGGTTCCGCGGTCAATACTGCAATTTGAACCAATTTCCACATGGTCACCCAAGACTACATTGCCAAGTTGTGGAATTTTTTGGTAACCGTCTTTGGTAGGTTGGAAACCAAAGCCGTCTGAACCGATAACGGTATTTGAATGGATCACACAATCATCACCTACCACGCAGTAATCGTAAATCCTTACGCCACTGTAGATGATACAGTTTTTTCCGATTTTTACATTTTTGCCGATGTACACATGTGGGTAAATTTGGCTCTCATCACCGATCTTCACGTTTTCAGAAACACAGGTGAAGGCACCAACATACACATTTTCACCTACGCTGGAAGTTTCGTGAAAAACCGCACCCTGCTCTATGCCGCTTCTGCGACCCTGCATCTCTTTGTACAGGTTCATCAGTACCTGAAAAGACAGATACGCATCTTCTACAGCAATGATGGTAACCGGGTAATTTGTCTCAGTAAGAAGGCGCTCTGATACGATAAGTACCGAGCATTTTGCACTTTTTATAAAACCGGAAAACCGCTCTTGTGCAATAAACGAAAGGTGGCCGGGCTCACAGCTTTCAATTGGTGAAACACCCGTAATGATGGCATTTTCGTCGCCAATGATCTTTCCGTCAATGAATGCTGCAATCTGCGATGCGGTAAACTCCATATCGTGCAAAGATAGGAAAATCCCAATTATTGCCAATATTTTTTAACGCCGGAACGCACGCCTAAATTTCTCTTGGAAAGGCAAGAATATACTTGGTGTTCAGCTCATTGATCGCTGATGAGAGGATCTGGTTTTCTGATTTTTCCAAAGATATCTTACTGCCGTCTTTTTGCAGCAAATAAATCGGTTGACGCTCAGTGTTGTACGGAAGCAGGCTTATTGAGATCTGGTCAACCAGTTGCGCGCCCTTATCAGTATTGAAAACGGCGTTTGTCCGTTCAATTTTATCTTTGATTAAATCTTCGGAAAAACGCTGTGAAGAAATAATGGTGCGCGGAAAACTGCGGCCGATAACGCATTTGCACAGATAACTCAGCAGCAGATCATCATGCCGCGTCCAGTTCTTCATCGCCTGAATAATATCAGTATCGTCAAGCTCTGTAAAGCGCGCGATATCCTCGTCCGTTGCCTCTGCAGACTGGTTTCGGTGTAGAAAATAATTTAGGTTTTCTGAGGCTGACAAATCTACACCCTGCTGAACCAAAGTTTTTGCCCGTGATAAGATTTTAACCAAAAGATGCTCCGCCAACGCCGAGGTTTTGTGATAATAAACCTGCCAGTACATGAACATACGGGCTGTAAGGAAATTTTCAATCGAATAAATTCCTTTTGCATCGATGACCAACTCGTCATCAGCCACATTCATCATCGAGATAATGCGCTGCGTATTCACATTACCCTCAGAAACGCCGGTGTAGAAACTGTCGCGCTTCAGATAATCGAGCCTGTCAACATCGAGCTGTGAGGAAATCAGCTGATTGAAGAATTTCCGGTGATATTTACCTTTAAACATTTCAATTGCCATTGAAAGTTCGCCGTCTAATTCAGAATTCAGTTTATCCATCAGCAACAGCGAAAGTTTTTCGTGATGCCAACTGTCCATCAGCATATTTTCAAGGGCATGTGAAAACGGTCCGTGCCCGATATCATGCAGCAGAATAGCCAGCATCGCCGATTTTTCTTCAGTTTTGGATATCTCCACGCCCTTCAGCTTCAGCGTTTCGATAGCGGTAAACATCAGATGCATCGCGCCCAATGCGTGATGGAAACGCGTGTGGGTTGCGCCTGGAAAAATGAGATTTAATAAGCCGGTTTGTGAAATCCTGCGTAAGCGCTGAAAAAAAGGATGCTCTATCACATCATACAAAATTTCATAAGGAATTTTAATAAATCCGTAAACCGGATCGTTGATTATCTTGAGTTTATTCGTCATATCTTCAGCTTGATTATCCGCCTGATAGCGGCTTCAAAAATACTGATAAAAATGCAGAATTCAGTTTTGCGGACGGCCGGAATATGAGCATTTATTTAACGGAATTTTAACTGCTTTTAAATTAAACTTGGGAATCTTTGTTTGTATTTTTGAAAACTTTAAAGTAAATTATCAAATACTTTAAGTAATTAATAAAAAAATTTAAACAACTTTATGGCAAAATTGATATGGATTGATGATGAAGTAGATTTACTAAAGCCTCATATTGTCTTTCTCGAAAATAAAGGATACAAAGTTTCACCCGTAAACAATGTAAACGAAGCGCTGGAAATGATCGAAAAAGAAAATTTTCAGCTCGCCCTGCTCGATGAGAACATGCCCGGAATTGCGGGTCTGGAAGCCATACCGATGATTAAAAACATCGATTCGGCAATAAAGATTGTGATGGTAACGAAAAATGAGGAAGAACAGATTATGGAGCAGGCCATCGGTTCGCAGATTGCAGATTATATCCTGAAACCTGTAAATCCAAACCAGGTTTTGCTTTCACTGAAGAAAAACCTGCAGGAAGACACGCTGGTTGAACAAAAAACCATTCTGGAGTATCAGCAGGAATTCCGCAACCTTTCTATGGAACTGTCTTACATGAAAACATTTCAGGATTGGGCGGAGTATTACAAGAAAATACTGAACTGGGAAGTGAAATTCGACAAGGTTTTCGATAATGAATTTGCAGATTTGCTGCAATCTCAAAAAGAGGAAGCCAACATCCAGTTTTCAAAATTCATTGAAAACAACTACGAAGAATGGCTTCAGAGCAATGATAAGCCGATAATGAGCCATACGCTCTTCAAGGACAAAATAAAACCTGAAGTCGAAAAAGACAAGGTGCTTCTGCTGATGATCGACAATCTGCGCTACGACCAGTGGAAAGTCATCGAACCTCTCTTTACAAAATTTTACAACAAAACATCTGAGGATTACTATTTCAGCATTCTGCCGACAGCTACGCAGTATGCGCGAAACTCCTTCTTTGCCGGACTTTTGCCTTCAGAAATTGAAAAAAGATTTCCGCAGTTTTGGTTTAATGACAATGAGGAAGGCAACAAAAATGAGCATGAACGCGACTTCCTGGAAGACCAGATGAAGCGTTTAGGCCTTTCGGGCAAGTCTATGAAGTACCTTAAAATTCTGAATGCGGATTTTGAACGTAAGATCTTAGACGATTTTAATCAGCACAAAAACAACGATTTACTTGTAATTGTTTACAACTTTATCGATATACTTTCACATGCCAAAACCGACAACGTAATCGTAAATCAACTGATCCGTGATGACAAAACCTTCCGTTCACTTACGTACAACTGGTTCGAGAATTCTTCGCTGATTAAACTTATAAAACAGGCTGCTGAAAATGGTTTTAAACTCGCCATCACCACGGATCACGGCACGATTTACGTCAAAAAACCGAGCAAAGTAGTCGGTGACCGCGAAACATCTACCAACATCCGTTACAAAACCGGGCGTAGCCTTACTTACGAAAACAGCGACGTGTGGGCCATTTCAAACCCTGAAAAACTGTTTTTACCGAAAGGAAACCTGAGTTCGAAATATATTTTCGCGAAGAACAATACGTTTTTGGCCTATCCGAAGAATTACAACCACTTCGTGAATTATTATAAAGAAACCTATCAGCATGGCGGGATCTCGCTTGAAGAGATGATCATCCCCATCAGTATCTTAGAACCCAAATAGTTTTTTTCATAGTTTATTTAATTTGGGTTGCGAGGCGGAAAAAATCAAAGATTTTTTCCGCCTTTTATGTGGCCAGATACTACCAGAGCAAACTTCAATCGTTATTTTTGTCATTCAATAAAAACCGACATGAAAATCATTTCCTACAATGTGAACGGCATCCGCGCCGCATTTACCAAAAACTTTGTTGGCTGGCTGCAGCAGGCCGATCCGGATATTGTCTGCATTCAGGAAAGCAAGGCAGGCAACGACCAGATCGACATTGAGGCGCTCGAAAAAGTGGGCTACAAAAGTTACTGGCACTGCGCGCAGAAAAAAGGCTATTCGGGCGTAGGAATCGCTTCCAAAAAAAAACCGATTCACGTAGAATACGGTTGTGGCATAGAACATTATGATTCTGAAGGCAGGATAATGCGTGCAGATTTTGAAGATTTTTCGGTCATTTCGGTCTATGTTCCGTCGGCCAGCAATATCGAACGGCTCGATTTCAAGATGGAATTCTGCTACGATTTTTTAGCTTACATTAAAAATTTAAAGAAAACCATTCCAAACCTTATTATATGTGGCGATTTCAACATTTGCCATAAGCCTATTGATATCCACAATCCTGAAGGTTTGAAAAACGTCTCCGGATTCTTACCGATTGAGCGGGAATGGATGTCGAAGTTCATTGAAGAATGCGAAATGACCGACTCTTTCCGGTATTTCAACGATCAACCCCACTATTATACGTGGTGGAGCTACCGGCAGAACTCGCGGGAGCGCAACAAAGGCTGGCGGCTTGATTATCATTTCGTTTCGAAAACCCTGGCGCCAAAACTATCACGCTCTGTTATCTTAAAAGAGGTTTTTCATTCCGATCATTGTCCGATTCTTCTGGAATTGACGCGGTAACGGGTTTTCGCTAAAAATTTTCCACCTTTACAGGCTGCTTTATTTAGGATAAGGTTCAAATCAGCTAAATCGCATTATAATATACGCATAAACGCAATATTATAAATATTTGTTAATACATAATACGTTATGTGTTATTATCAACATGTTGGTACGTCGTTTGATACGGTTTAAATTAAGAATCCGAACTGAAGTATTTGTTTCCCATCGGATATTTAGTTTGGATTAATTCCCGCTTATTTCTTTAAATATTTTCGTTCCCACCAGATTCTGAATGCTATAGGTTCAGAATAATTTTGGATGAAATAGGAAACTCTAAGCGGGCGGTTAATAACATTAAAAAAAACAGTAGCATTATGGAAACGCACGCACCAAAACCAAAAGCGAATCCCGAATATGACATGATAGTATTCTGTCATCTCCGTTGGGATTTCGTTTACCAGAGACCTCAACACATTATCAGCCGTTTGGCTAAAGATTACAGAATCCTGGTTGTGGAAGAACCACAACCTACAAGGCTGAATGGCAACTCACCACTTGAAGTCCGGGAGATTACGCCGAATATTCACGTTTTCCGCCCGCCGGTACAAAGCATCAAATCTATCGGTACTTTCTTAAAAAAACATCTTAAAAAACAGACTTTTCCAGTAGGTTGGTTCTACTCTCCTGCCTTTGTCCCGGTGTTGGAGTATCTGGACTTTGAAACCGTGGTTTACGACTGTATGGATGAACTTTCATTGTTTAAAGGTGCTTCAGCCGAACTTATTTCGCAGGAAAAACAACTTTTGGCAGCTGCAGATATCGTCTATACTGGCGGAAAATCGCTTTATGAATCTAAAAAACAAAAACACCACAACGTCTTCTGTTTCCCAAGTTCCGTAGATATCGAGCATTTCGCCAGCGAAAACAGTACAGAAATTTCCCTTCCGGATGACCTGAAAGATATACCAACCCCAATTGTGGGTTATTACGGAGTGATTGATGAGCGGATTGACCTTGACTTGCTTAAAGAAACGGCCGCAAAATGCCCGGATACGTCATTTGTAATGATTGGGCCATTATGCAAAATCGAAGATCACGATCTCCCACGCGCGGAAAACATCCATTACCTCGGCATGAAGAGTTACGAAGAACTACCACAGTACCTTCACTTCTTCGATGTGGCGATGATGCCTTTCGCCTTAAATGATTCTACCAAATACATCAGCCCTACCAAAACACTGGAATATATGTCGGCGTATAAACCGATTATTTCAACAAAAGTTCGGGATGTAGTGCGCGATTACAGCAACTGTATCGCACTGATTGATGATTCGGAAGAATTCGCAAAAGCAATCTCGGAAGCTCCGGAAAGAGATCTTTCTGAGTATGGCCAGATTCTGGAAAAAACATCGTGGGACGCAACTGCGGCGCAAATGAGTTCAATCATCCAAAAAGTAACCGCATGATAGAGATAGATATTTTGATCGTAGGAGCAGGCATCTCCGGGGCTACACTTGCGGAGCGTTATGCCAGCATCGGAAAAAAAGTTCTGATAATCGAAAAACGTGATCACATTGCGGGTAACTGTTATGACTATTATGACGAAAATGGCATTCTGACCTCGAAATACGGCGCTCATCTTTTCCATACCAACGAACAGGACGTTTGGCAATATATAAATCAATTTGGTGAATGGTATCCGTGGGAACATCGTGTGGTCGCCAGAGTTGACGACAAAACAGTTCCAATACCTGTAAATATCACGACCGTAAATACATTATTCGGCACCAACATCACCTCAGAAGAGGAAATGAAAAAGTGGCTTGACGAAAACCGTGTAGAATTTTCTCCGGCTAAAAATGGTGAAGAAGCTGTTCTGAACCGTGTAGGTCCTGTACTTTATGAGAAAATGTTTAAACATTACACCAAAAAGCAGTGGGATAAATATCCTGCAGAACTTCACGCCTCGGTTCTCGAGAGAATTCCGGTGCGTACCAATTATGACGACCGCTATTTTTCCGACGAGTTTCAGGCTTTGCCTAAGGGCGGCTACACGAAAATCTTTGAAAAGATGCTTGACCATCCGAATATCACTGTTTTGCTGAATACAGATTATTTTGATGTGAAAGATCAGTATCGGGGTTATGAAAAATTGTTCTACACCGGCCCTGTTGACCGCTTTTTTGAGTTTAAAACTGAACTCGAAAAACTCGAGTACCGTTCGATAAATTTCGTAACCGAACATTTGGATCAGGAATATTTCCAGGAATGTAGCGTCGTAAATTATCCGGGTAATGAAGTAGAATTCACAAGAATTGTTGAATATAAACATTTTGGAAATCAGAAATCGGAGAAAACCAGCATTGTAAAGGAGTTTACAGTGGATGAAGGCGAGCCGTACTACCCTGTACCGAATGAAAAAAATCAGCTGATCTACGAAAAATATAAGGAGGAAGCAGACAAACTTACAGACGTTTACTTTGTTGGCAGACTGGCAAACTACAAATATTTCAACATGGATCAGGCATTTAAGAATGCTTTGGATTTATTCTCTTCACTGGAAACCAAAAATCTGGAACATCATGTTGCAGGAAACACTTTTTAAAAGCTATCTCATCGGAGGTTTTGAATGTGCTGATCACATCAACCGCCACGGCGTTCGCGTGAATCTGCTTAAAGAAACCCAGCATGACTTACGCGTTGAAGAAGATTTCCGCCTGCTGCAGGAGCTTGATATCAAAACTGTTCGCGAAGGAATCTGCTGGAGCCAAGTTGAAAAAATGCCGTATGAATATGATTTTTCTGAAGTTTTACAACGCTTGCACGCAGCTCAGAAACTTGGGATGCAGGTCATTTGGGATTTGATTCATTTCGGATATCCGGACGGTCTTTTCCCCACACATCCACAGTTTGCACCGCGTTTCGTGGCACTTTGCCGCGCTTTTGCGGAGTTTTTCAGAAAGAACGGATCAGATCCGCTCTTAGTTGTGCCGGTAAACGAGATCAGTTTTCTTTCCTGGTTTTCCGGCGAAGACCGAGGAACCGTGCCTTTCGTAGTTCATTGCGGTTGGGATATCAAGTATCATCTTTGCAAAGCCGCTATTTTAGGAATTGAAGCATTAAAGGAAATTCTGCCAGACTGTAAGATCGTGATGGTAGAACCTTTAGTAAAGATTCACTGCAACGGTGATGAGCCTGAATACCTGATCCGTAAAAACGAATATCAGTTTGAAGCCATGGACATCATCGGCGGCAGACTTTGTCCGGAATTAGGCGGGAAAGATGAATATCTTGAAATCTTAGGCTTTAATTATTACTGGAACTGCCAGTGGAAAGGTGAAGGCGAAAGTTTATGCTGGCCGAACCCAGACCGCACACCGCTGCATGAACTGCTGCTTTCGGCTTATGAACGTTATCGGAAACCGATGTTTCTCTCAGAAACCGGACATTTCGGGGAAGGCAGAGGCATGTGGCTCGAAGAAATTGCCAACGAATGTCGAATAGCACATGAAAAAGGCATTGATTTTCACGGAATCTGCCTGTATCCGGTGACCGACAGACCCGATTGGGATAATTTGCAACACTATCATAACTCCGGAATCTTTGATTTTGACCTGGCGGGGAACCGCATCCCCAATGAAGATTATGTGGCTGCCATCTTAAAGCATCAGGATGAACTTGCCGGCACATCGGCCTATTAATAAAAACATTAAAAAATCACTAAAATGGACGCTTCAAAAAAAATAATCGGTATCACTTTCAGCTGTTTTGATCTGCTGCACGCTGGTCATGTACGCATGCTTGCCGAAGCAAAGCAACAGTGTGACTATCTCATCGTGGGTCTTCAAACGGATCCGACAATTGACAGGCCGGAAAAGAACAAACCTACGCAAACCGTCGTGGAACGTTATATCCAGCTGAAGGGCTGCAAATACGTGGATGAAATTGTTCCTTATACCACAGAAAAAGACCTTGAAGATATTCTGAAACTCTACCCAATCGCCGTGCGTATCATTGGCGTGGAGTACAAAGACAAAGATTTTACCGGCCGCGATTTTTGTGAAAAGAAGAACATCAAACTTTATTATAACGAACGGAATCACCGTTTTTCAAGCACCAATTTGCGTAAAGAGGTCTTCAAGCGTGAAAGTCTAAAGCTAAATTCCGTCAACGGCGCTACGCAAACCATTAACTGATGGATTATTTCGAACAAAAATTGTGATGAAAAAATTCATCTGGCAAATTAGCCTGGCCATCGTGTTTTTTGCACTTTTCGTATTTGCGATGGCCGGTCAAATGTACTTTGGTTTTCAGGAGCATAACAAAGAAATCGCAGATTGGGGAGGCTCGCCGGAGACTTTCATGCAATATTTAGGTTCGGGGCATTTCATTGAGGCCACGTTCGAGAACTGGGAAAGTGAATTTCTGCAAATGGCGCTGTTTGTTTGGTTTACGATATTTCTCCGCCAGAAGGGATCTTCAGAATCGAAAAAACTGGATGGGGAAAACGAAGTTGACCGCGAACCTTCACCAAACCGAAAAGATGCACCGTGGGCGGTAATAAAAGGCGGAATTTGGCTCAAACTCTACGAGAATTCGCTCACGATTTCACTATTGATTCTTTTTATACTGTCTTTCGTACTTCATGTGTATGGAAGTTTTAAAGATGCCAATACCGAGAATCTTCTGTTGGGAAATCCTCCTGAAAAACTGAGCGAATATCTATTGGGATCGAGATTGTGGTTTGAATCTTTCCAAAACTGGCAAAGCGAATTTCTTTCCATCTTTGCAATTGTAGTAATGTCTATATACCTGCGGCAGAAGGTTCTTCCCAATCAAAACCTGTGGATGCACCAAATTCTGAAACGGGAGATTAACTGTATTCATTTGAAATATAAAAACACTCTATTTTTGGAGTGTTTTTTCTGCGTCAAACAGCAAACTTTTTTATGCTTAAAAAGTTTGTAACCGTCGCAAGATATTTTGACCTCTAACGGTCGTATCAGATTCATTATCAGAGGATAGTGGCACCAGATTTGTTTATCAGACAACATTAATCTAAAAAAAATACTATCATGGCAAAGACCGCAAGTTCGCAGGTAAAACCTGCAAGTGATGCTGCTGACAGCTTACGTGAATTCTTAGTGGATGGTCTCAAAGACCTTTATTGGGCAGAAAAAGCACTCACGAAAGCTTTACCCAAAATGGCTAAAAATGCCACGTCACCAAAACTTCAGGAATCCATCAACAAACATCTAACCGAAACTGAAAACCAGATTACGCGGCTTGAAGGCGCTTTTAAAGCACTTGGCGAAAAAGCTAAAGCAGAAAAGTGCGATGCGATGGACGGACTGATAAAAGAGGCCGAAAGCATCATGAAAGAGACTGAACCAGGCGCGGTGCGCGATGCAGCCATCATTGCCGCGGCACAGAAGGTGGAACATTACGAAATAGCGTCTTACGGTACAATGGCGACGTATGCGAAGCTATTGGGCGAGAAAGAAGCGCTGCAACTCCTTAAAGAGACCCTTTCAGAGGAAAAAACCTGTGATTCTGACCTTACCAAGCTTGCCGTGTCAGAAATCAATATCAAAGCGAAATAATCGCCGTATAAAACGTCAAAAGCCGGTTTCGTAAATTACGGAACCGGCTTTTGATTTTAAACTTGGGTAAATTTAGTCGACTATTTCATATTCAACCGGCATGGTGCCTCTGGAGGTGTTGCCTATTGAATCGAACGCTGCTTTTGAAAGGTCTAAAGCTCTGGAAGAATGAAACGGCCCACGGTCGTTGATCTTTACTTCGATACTTTTGCCTGTACGGAGGTTTGTAACTTCTACAATGGTTCCGAAAGGGAGCGTTCTGTGCGCGGCGGTAAGCTTTCTGTTGCTGAAAATTTCTCCGCTTGCTGTTTTCCTACCGTTAAACTTATCGTGGTAGAACGATGCAAAACTTGTTTTGGCATCATTGGCATTATACTTGTTGAAAGAATAAATACCAAGTGTTGAAATCATCGCTATGATTAGGAGTAGTCCTCTTTTCATCATGTTGAATTATTTTTATTGGTTTTGACTCTGCAAATTTATTCCTTAAACCACTTTTGCAACAATTGATAGGTTAAAGTCCGTTAAGCATTTCTTAAAATTTTGTTAACAAACCTTCTAAACCGTTTATTGACGGGAAATCACAGCTTTTCTTAATTTGTGTTAAAACCATGTGTTAAATGTTAACAAAATTAACAATTCAGCGCATAATTAAGCTAAAATTTTCGGTTAACTATTTAAAGATCAAATCCTTACGTAAATAAAAATAACTCCGGATATTCTCCGGAGTTATTATGTGAAAATTTTGTATTTATACGAAAATTTTGCGCAAATAATGACAATTCTGCACCCCAATTAGCCAACAACTTCGCCGTAAAGATCAAACTCTTCAGCAGATGTAATCTTGATATTGGCAAACTCACCGATACTTAAATAGGTATTTTCCGCTGAGACGAGTACTGTATTATCAACATCCGGAGAATCGAATTCAGTTCGGCCTACAAAATAGTTTCCTTCTTTACGGTCAAAAATGCAGCGGAATGTCTTCCCTACCTTTTCCTGGTTCTTCTCCCAAGAAATCTGAGACTGCAGCTCCATGATCTCTTCTACACGCGCTTCTTTCACTTCCTGTGGAACATCATCTTCCAGAACAAACGCCGTGGTATTTTCTTCATGTGAATAGGTGAAACAACCTAAACGGTCGAAACGCTGTGTCCGTACCCATTCTTTAAGTTCCTGAAAGCGCTCCTCTGTCTCACCCGGAAAACCAACGATAAGTGTTGTTCTGATCGCCATATCCGGCACTTTCTCGCGGAATTTATCTAAAAGCGCATTCGTCTTTTCATGTGAAGTTCCACGTTTCATTGCTTTCAGGATATCTGAATTGATATGCTGCAGCGGAATATCGATATAGTTACAGACTTTTGGTTCATTTTTAATGATTTCCAGTACATCTTGCGGAAAGCCCGTTGGGAAAGCATAATGAAGCCTGATCCACTCGATTCCTTCTACTTTCACTAATCTCAGAAGCAAATCTCCAAGCGCACGTTTTTTATAGATGTCAAGACCATAATACGTCAGGTCCTGCGCGATTAAAATCAGTTCTTTGACGCCTTTTTTAGCCAGTTTTTCGGCTTCAATGACAAGATTTTCAATCGGTGTTGAGATGTTCTTTCCTCGCATCAGCGGGATCGCACAGAACGAGCACGGGCGGTCACAACCTTCGGCAATCTTAAGGTAGGCGTAATGTTTCGGCGTGGTAGTAAGCCTTTCGCCGACCAATTCATGCTTATAATCTGCACCTAAATGTTTAAGTAAAATCGGAAGATCACGCGTGCCGAAATACTGGTCAACATCCGGAATTTCACGCACCAAATCCGGTTTGTAACGCTCTGAAAGACATCCCGTAACGAAAACTTTTTCTACTTCGCCGCGGTTTTTGGCTTCAACAAAATCAAGGATCGTGTTGATAGATTCTTCCTTGGCATTATCAATAAATCCGCAGGTGTTGATCACCACAATGTCGCCGCGGTCTTCGTGCACCACTTCTTTTCCGTTCGCCTGGAGCTGGCCCATCAGCACTTCGGAATCGTACACGTTTTTGGAGCAGCCCAGTGTGACGATGTTTATTTTCTTTTTTCCTGTTGATTTCGTTCTCATAATTTATAGAATGCATACTGGCGGGACCAGCAATTTTGATGGGTGCAAATTTAGGAATAAAAAAAAGACTTTAGGTCACCACCCAAAGCCTTCCTAATTATTTAATTATAAAGCATTTATACCAGCGCTTTCAGATAGTCGCCATAGCCACTTTTGCCGTATTTCTTTGCAGATTCCAGCAACTGTTCTTTATTGATGAAACCTTTGCTGTAAGCGATTTCTTCTATACAGGAAATCTTAAAACCCTGTCTTTTTTCAAGAACTTTTACAAATTCCGAAGCTTCGTGCAGCGAATCGAATGTTCCGGTATCGAGCCATGCGGTTCCGCGCGACATAACGCCAACTTCCAGCTGCCCTTTTTCCAGATAAATTCTGTTAACATCCGTAATCTCGAGTTCCCCACGTGGTGAAGGTTCAAGATTTTTCGCGATTTCAACCACGGAATTATCGTAAAAATAAAGTCCGGGAACAGCATAATTCGATTTTGGTTCTGCCGGCTTTTCCTCAATTGACACCGCTTTGAAATTCTCGTCAAATTCCACCACTCCATATCTTTCAGGATCTGAAACCTGGTACGCGAAAACGCAGCCGCCCTCAACGTTGGTTTTTGAGGCCAACAACTTCGGCAAACCGGCACCGTAAAAGATGTTATCGCCCAAAACCAGCGCCACCGAGTCATCACCGATGAATTCATCGCCCAGAATGAAGGCCTGCGCCAAACCGTCCGGACTGGGTTGCACTTTGTACTGGATACTACAACCAATCGCTGAGCCATCACCCAAAAGTTTGATAAAACCTTCCTGGTCATGTGGTGTGGTGATAATCAGGATATCTTTGATACCTGCCAGAAGCAAAGTGGAAAGCGGATAGTAAATCATCGGTTTGTCATAAACCGGCATGAGTTGCTTGCTGACCGCGATGGTTAACGGATATAGTCTGGTGCCGGAGCCGCCGGCTAATATTATGCCTTTCATATTGAGTGTTTGGGTTAGTGGGTATTGGAGTTTTTCTCTTTCAATAATTTTTCCATTTCGGAATTCAGTTGGTATTGAAGATTATGGGAAATAGAGGCGCTTATTAGAATCAGATTATTTTTATCATCCACCAATCCACCATTTTTTTTGAAAAACTCAATCAAATTTTTTAGTTTTTGTTCAGAAATAAATGAATAACTGTTATAGATAGAATTTTTCTTAAATTTTTCAAAATCAAATTTGTTCAAAACTTCGTCAATTTCCTCATTTCCATAGTTTCTTCTTCCATTTTTATATTGTTCGCCCCAAAAATAAACTCTTGAATAATTCATTAATGCTTCTTTATAATTACTTACATTAATTAATTCGTCAATTAATTTCTCCTGATTTTCCTTTGGAACCGCACTAGAGGGAGGGGATGCTTGAGCAAAAGAAAGAATCGAAAAAAAACATAAAAATAAAAATGATGATTTTTTCCTAATCCGTAATTGAATTATCATGAGTTTGTATTTTGGGATTTGGGATTTTTGTGTTCAGAGAATGTCCATTTTTTTGAATTCACTGTCATTGAAACGATCATTCCTAAAATTTCATCATATTTTTTATATAAATCTAAATGCGCCTTATCATCGATATATTCTCAAGCGAAGGCATAATCTAACCAGTTTTGCGCTTTAGCTGCTTCTCCATTAGCATCATTGAGTTTGTTTATAAACGACTTCTCGTATCTTCTTTTTCTCCGTGCTTCAGTAATATTTGCACTTATAGACCGTGAACTTCTTCTTATCTGATCAGTAAGTGAGTATGTTTCTTCTTTCGGAAATGATTTTGAAAGATGATAAATTTCCATAGCCGCAGAAAAAGATTTCTGAAACACGACTAAATCTTTATGTACTTTAACAAAATTCATTTTTTTAAATATTCTAAATGTAAAAAACACAAATACTCAAATATTCTTCTACTCAGAATATTGCTTGTTATAGTAGTCTTGGTAATTACCGGTCGTCACATTCTCCAGCCATTCCTTGTTTTCAAGGAACCAGTCGATTGTTTTGGCAAGCCCCTGCTCGAAAGTTACCGAAGGATACCATCCCAGTTCTTTATTGAGTTTGGTGGCATCGATTGCATAGCGCTTATCATGTCCGGGTCTGTCTTTAACATAAGTGATCAGTTTTTCTGAATGACCGGCAGGGTTGCCTAGTTTTTCATCCATCTGCTTAATAAGTTCCTTCACCAAATCAATATTCTGCCATTCGTTAAAACCGCCAATATTGTATGTTTCACCCGTTTTTGCCTCAAAGAATATCTGATGGATAGCTTTGGCGTGATCAATTACAAAAAGCCAGTCGCGCGTATATTTGCCGTCGCCGTAGATCGGGAGCGGTTTTCCATTGATAATATTTGAAATACAAAGAGGAATCAGTTTTTCCGGAAAGTGATTCGGACCATAATTATTAGAACAGTTCGACACGATAAACGGCATTCCGTACGTGTTTCCATAAGCACGTACCAAATGGTCGGACGCCGCTTTACTCGCTGAATACGGCGATTGTGGATCGTAAGCGGTAGTTTCTAAAAAGAAACCTGTTTCGCCCAAACTTCCGTACACCTCATCGGTAGAGACGTGATAAAACAGGTTTTTACGGGTTTCATCAGGGAAATTTCCGTGCTGGTGATCCGGATTTAAGGTCCAGAATTCGCGGCAAAGATTGAGCAGGTTCGCGGTCCCGTTTACGTTGGTGTTGATGAACGCGTTTGGATCTGTGATGCTTCGGTCTACGTGGCTTTCAGCAGCCAAATGCAACACAGCGTCAGGATTGTGCCTTTCGAAAACACTTCGGAGTTCGTCAACTTTTGTGATATCGGCTTTTTCGAAAACGTAATTGGGCTCGTTTTCGAAATCTTTTAAATTTTCAAGGTTTCCGGCATACGTCAAAGCATCAAGATTGATGATTTTTTTGTCGGGATTGTTCTTCACGAACTCTCGAACGACGTGCGAACCTATGAATCCGGCACCGCCGGTGATGATGATGGTTTTCATTTAATGAATGAATTTCTGAATGTTGTTTTAAAAATTCTGGGCTGAAAATGCAGGCAGAGTCCGGTCTTTTTCAGACAGGAGGATATCTTCAGGCGCCAGTTTCCAGTCGATGTTCAGATCGGGGTCGTTCCAGATCACGCTGCCTTCCGAGTCTTTGTTATAAAAATTATCGCATTTGTAGCTAAAAATTGCGGTATCACTCAACACTGAAAAGCCATGACCAAACCCGCGCGGCACGTAAAGCTGAAGTTTATTTTGGGGCGTAAGCTCAAGGCCAAACCATTTACCAAACGTTGCAGAATCTTTGCGCAGATCAACCGCCACATCAAACACTTTCCCTTCGAGGCAGGAAACCAGTTTGGCCTGTGCGTGAATGCCTTTCTGGAGATGGATGCCGCGAAGCACGCCATAAGTTGACTTTGAAATATTGTCCTGCACAAAATGGCCATTCAGGCCCGTAAGCTGTTCAAATTTTGCTTCATTGTACTTTTCATAAAAGAAGCCGCGTTCATCCTCGATCACGGTCGGTTCTATGATGTAGCAGTCTTTGAGTGGTGTTTCGGTTATTTTCATATCATTCGCTTGAGGCGTATATTTTTTCAATGATTTTCAGCACTTGCACGCTGTCGTCAGTCGTGGTCTGAATTTCTTTTCCGTCACGTAAAAATTCGATCACATTCTGGTAAAGATGATGATGGTTTTGGGCGCTGCCTTTGAAGGTACCATAATCATTCGCACCGCTGGTTTCAGGCAGTTCAGGCGCGTCATAATCCCTGATCAGACATTTCTCAACCTGATTCATATACTGTCCGCCAATTTTGATTGAGCCAAATTCGGCAAGCACCGTGAGCGAACTTTCGAGATTTTCGTGGTAAGTCGAAGTAGAAAACGTGAAGCTGCCCATTCCGCCGGATACAAAATCGAAAGTGATGATGCCGCTGTCTTCAAATTCGGTGAGATCTGTATGATTGAAGTCGGCAAATTTTGACTTAATGTTACTGATATCGCCAAAAAGCCAATACATTATATCCAGATAGTGTGAAAACTGCGTATAAAGTGTACCACCGTCAAGATGTTTGGTGCCGCGCCACGAACCTTTAGCATAATAATGCTCATTCCGGTTCCAGAAACACGAAACCTGCACCATGTAAATTTTGCCGAGAACTTTAGCGTTCATGATTTCTTTGAGCCACACAGCTGGCGGCGAAAAGCGGTTCTGCATTACCGGAAATACATGTACGTTATATTCAGCAGCAAGTTTTTCAAGTTGAACTGCTTCTTCAGAACACAGCGTAACCGGTTTTTCAATGATCACATGTATACGCTGTTCAATCAAAGTTTTAGCCTGGGCAAAATGAAGTCCGTTGGGCGTGCATACTGCGACAATATCTGCCGACAATGTGCTTTCCAGAAAATCTTCGAGAGTAAAAAAAGCAGTTACACCCGGCAATACAGGCGCTGGCTCTGCTGCAAACTTAGGATCAATAACTGCCACGAGCTCACAACCATCGACCTGCAGCACCATTTCTGCATGTTTCTTTCCTATATGTCCGTAGCCGAGGATGGCTATTTTCTTATTCTCAACCATTAAAAATCATTGGGATTGTACTTCCCAAGTAAATATATGCAACTAATACTTGCCGATAAAAATTTAATCTTTTACGATAGCGTAAAATGTATCAAGGATTATCTTCACATCTTTGAAAAGGTTGTTATCATCGATATATTTTAAATTAAGATCCAGTTTGTCGGGCATTATCTTATCAATATACAGTTTCTCCGGGTCACTGCTTTCGGCTAACAGATCATTTTCATTCCGAAACCTGATAGAAGCATAATCTGTAATGCCTGGCCGCACTGAAAGTACGCGTATCTGTCTTTGATCATATAGATCCGTATACTTTTTTACCTCTGGTCGTGGCCCCACAAATGACATGTCACCTTTAAGAACATTAAAAAGCTGGGGCAACTCGTCTAATTTATATTTTCTCAAATAAAATCCTATACCAGTGATACGTGAATCACGGCTTCCCACGGTGAGAGCACCTTTCGAAAAAGAATCGGGCCGCATGGTACGGAACTTTAACACTTTGAAAATCCTGCCTCCTTTTCCGCTTCTCTCCTGTCTGTAAAGTATTCCGCCTTTGCTGTCTAAAGCTATAAACAAAGAAATTATTGCAAAAACCGGCAAGAGTATTATAATGCCGACAAGTGAAAATACAATATCGAAAATACGCTTCATTAAAGTACTTTTTGAGCAATTTTGTGATAAGCATTCTCAATGCTGCTGCAAATAGAGTCTATCTGCACGTCTGTAAGCTGTGGGTAAATAGGCAGAGATATTTCCCTTGCATAGTTATCATAGGCTACCGGGAAATCATTGATGTTATAACCAAGATTTTTAAATAATGTCAGAAGCGGCATTGGCATAAAGTGTACATTCACTGAGATGCCGTCCTCAGCAACCTTAGTCATCATTTCATCGCGCTCCTGTTCGGTTATATCATTTATTCTAAGCGCGTAAAGATGATAACATGACTTACGGTGCTCATCTTCCATAACCGGTAGCTGGGCCCAGCTTTTCTGCTTAAAAAATTCATGATAGCGTTCAGCAACACGTTTTCTTTCGGGCATGATAACCTGATCATACTTGCGGATCTGCGCAAGACCCAGTGCAGCACATAGATCAGGCATATTGATCTTTAAGCCCTGGAAAATTATATCATATTTCCAGCTACTCGCTCCGCCCTGCGATTTTGTAAAAGCATCTTTCGTCTGCCCATTAAGAGTCCAGAGGCGCATTGTTTTATATTCTTCCTCGTTATCAAAAGGTTCAGGAAGGTTTATACAGATTGCACCACCTTCTGCTGTAGTTATATTTTTTACGGCATGAAAAGAAAATATGGTAATATCGGCTAATATGCCGGTAGGTTTACTGTCATAAAAGGCACCTATTGAGTGTGCAGCATCGGAAAGCACCAAAATTCTTCCCAATTTTTGCTGATTATATGAGGCGGGCCTAAATTTAGCAACTACTTCGGGATCCATCACCAGGTTATGTAGGGCGGCGTAATCGCATGGTAGACCGGCAATATCGACCGGCATTATGATTTTTGTTTTATCGGTAATTGCTGTGGCAACCTGATTAACATTCACAGTAAAATCATCATTCACATCTACCATAACGGGCTTAGCGCCACAATGCAAAACGGCCAGCGCAGTAGCACTGTACGTATATGCCGGAATAATAACCTCGTCCCCTTCCCCTATACCAAACCATTTCAGAATAAGAATTGCACCGGAGGTCCAGGAGTTTACACAAAGTGCATTCGGTGCTCCGGTAAGTTTTTCAACCTCTGTCTCCAATGCTTTAACTTTTGGCCCGGTAGTGATCCAGCCAGACTGCAGCGTATCTACCACTTCATTTATAACATCCTGATCAATATATGGTGGTGAGAAAGGTATTTTCATATTTAAATTCTTTTTGTAAATCTATACATTTTTCGTCTCGCATAAGATTCGAAAACTTCCGAAACTTCATAACCAGCATTTTTATAGAATGTAATAGCTTTATCGTTATCATCAAAATCTGTTGTGAGTGAAATGGGGAGATTGGCAGGATTATTTCCCGCAATTTCTTTTTCAAATTCTTCCAATAATAATTTACCGTATCCTTTTTTGTTTCTTAAAGTTGCAATGCTTAAAAGTTCTGCGTAGAACTTGTTTCGCGAGGATTTTTTCCCGATGTTCACCACTATCCTTTTCAAAGCGAGAGGTTTTGTAAGCAAAATTAAAACTCCTGAAAACAAAAATCCCGCAAAATTATTGAGCAACAGTTGCTTAAAAAATCCGCGATTATCGCGGCTTCCCGCTGCGAAACCCCGTATTTCCCCTGCCTCCTTCAAGACTAATAAAATCCCGGGCTTCTGCAGGAAAGCTTTATAAAAAGTTATCAAAAATTCACTACCAAGAGAAGACAAGAAAAAATGAGGAAAACGCATAAGGTGGATGTCCACTATTTGCTGAATATCTTCTTGTTTGGCAGGCGTTACGATTATCATTTTCGTTCCAAATTAAGCAAAATTCCGGTGATCTTTCGCAGATTTCCGGATTTTGAAAAATGATCCATTGCATATCGGAACCCGTTTTCACCTTTTATTGCACGTTCCTCCTCTGTCCACGCCGCCACTTTTTGCATCGCTTCAATTAGTACCTGCTCGTCTTCTGGCTGCACAACGAGCCCCGCATTGGCACTGATGATCGCTTTGGCTGTATCGCTGTCGACATCGAGGCTGCCGATAATTGGCTTTGCGGAGAACATATAGGCCGGAAGTTTCGATGGGATAGAGCTATAAGCACCATTTTTCTTAACCGGTAAAAGCATAACATCGGCCAGATCCTGCGTGTGTGGAACTTTGCCTTCCGGCACTGTGATAAATTCTACGTTTGAGGCATTGAGTTTTTTTGCTAAGTCTTTGCAGTCCTCAGTTTTAGATCCACTGCCCGCGATAAGAAACCTTGAATTCGGTATAGCAGCTTTTGCAAAAGACGCGATCAGAAATTCAACTCCTGCTACAGGGCCATTGTTCCCAAGATACATAAAAGTGAAAGGCGAACCACTTTGCTTACCGGCGGAATTTGAGTTTCTGTATTTGATGAAGCTGTCTTCATTCTGCCAATTAACGATAACTTCAAAATGACTTAGTGGAAGTTTTCGGGTTTTGGCGAGATAAGATTTCATATTGTCTGAAATACACAATACTTTATCCGAATTCTTCAGAATATACTTATCCTTTCGCAACAGTAAACTATGAATTAAACTCTTTCCAAAGGGTAATTTATTGGTAAGTGATTCAGGATAAATATCCTGAATGATGGTTACACAGGGAAGGTTATACTTTTTGGAGGCTCTAATAACTGCTTCCTGACTGAAAAGCGGCCACGCATTCATATAAACCATTTCAATATCCTGGTGATTCTTCGAAATGTAATCTTCACACCAACGCCCGAATGAAACACTTTCCTTATACCTTCCAAACAAACTCATTTTCGGGCTTGTAAATGAGTCGGTAATGATGTGACGGAAGTTTTTGTCAAGTTGTACGGAGGTATCGAACTTGAAGTTTTGTGGGCGGGTAGGTTTTGGGGAGATCACCACTACCTGCCCCTTTTGTGCAAGTTCAGTAGCTACATCATACATTACCTGCCCTGATACGGTAGGCTCTGGCGGGAAAACGCAGGAAATAATTAATTTATACTTCATTTTTAGTTTCCTGCAATTGCTGAAGTAGCAGTTTCAGTCTGGTATTTTTTATTTTGTTCGTCAATCCAGCTGAAGGTCTTTTTCATTCCTTCGGCAAGAGGTTGACTTACTTCCCATCCTATTTTTTCGCGGAAGAGTTTATTGTCTGAATTCCGACCTTTCACGCCTAGGGGACATTTAAAACCATATTTATCAATAAACTCCTGACCTTCAATATTTTTTATCGAAAGATTTTTACCTGAGATTTCTATTGCGAGTTGTGCCAAGTGGTTGATAGGTACCATCTCTTCGCTGCCGATATTCACTGGGCCGATAAAGTCAGATTTCATCAAACGCAGTACAGCTTCTACACACTCGTCCACATAAAGGAATGAGCGCGTCTGCAGACCATTACCCCACACTTCGATTTCTCCTCCTTCCTGCGTTTCTGAAGCTTTACGGCACATAGCAGCGGGCGATTTTTCCTTGCCGCCTCTCCATGTACCTTGTGGACCAAAAATATTATGAAAACGAGCAATACGAACATCAAGATTATAATTTCTGTTGAAAGCCAGGAACACACGTTCTGAAAACAGCTTTTCCCATCCGTACTCTGAATCTGGGTTGGCCGGGTATGCGGACGATTCTTCACAATTTGGATTATCGGGGTCTAGCTGGTTGTGCTCGGGGTACATGCAGGCTGATGATGAATAGAAAACTTTCTTCACGCGCTTATTTACACATTCTTTAGCTACGTTTAGATTTATCATTGCCGAATTGTGCATTACGTTCGCATCATTTTGGCCTGTAAAGATGTACAAAGCACCGCCCATATCAGCGGCCAGCTGATACAGTTCGTCTACACCTTCTTCAATTACCAGTTCCACAACTCTCGGATCGGTAAGGTCGCCCAAGATAAATTCGTGGCAGATTTCACTTTCCTCAAAATATTCGTGCTTTTTTACATCACAAATACGTACGTGATTTCCTTCATTTTTCAGTCTTTTTGCAAGGTGCCCTCCAATAAAGCCTCCACCGCCCAGAATAACTATTTTTTTCATTATAAATATTAAAATATTAATTTTTGCTCAACACAATATAAGAATAAATTGGATGAGACTCTACTATTTTCGGTTATAATCATCTTCAATACGTACGATATCATCCTCGCCAAAATAAGTTCCGTATTGAACTTCGATAAACTGCACAGGAAGACTTGTTCGGTTTTCTATCCTGTGATGGGCACCTTGAGGAATCTGCGCCACCTGCCCGGGGCCGTAGTCTTTTATTTCATCATTAATTGTAATGGTACCTATGCCTTCTACAATCGTCCAGACTTCAGCTCTTTGATGATGGTACTGCAGGGAAAGTCTTCCACCAGGGTTCACTGTTATCCGCTTAACTTTGTGTGTAGCGGCATCTTCCAGCACCTGATATTCACCCCACGGTCTTATGTCATGTTCCAAATTATCCATTTAAGCGTATTCTTTTTATAAGTTCAATATAAGATTTCAAAAAGCCGATTCTAGATTTAATCTTAGGTAACAATCCTCTTTGTAAATTACTTGCATTATTATAATGCAGACGGTGCAGAAGTGTGCTCTGATCTAAATGAAGATTTTTGCCCAGCATATTACCTGCTGCTCCAATCCAAAGATCATGTGCCTCCACGTAGGCTGGGAAGGGAAGGACCTTCTCTTTCAGTTCGCGTCGGAAAGCCATCACACATCCGTAATAACCCACTTTACCCGCAAGTATTGCAAGTAGATTTTTGCGGTTTCGTCTGCTGTCTGCCGCGGTAACTTTTCTCAGATGATGTTCCGCAGAATTTCCTTCCGCATCAATACAAGTGAAATTAGAAGTCACCAACCATATATCTTCATGCTTTTGAAAGGCGTCATCAAATAATGAAAGTCTGTTCTCTTCCCAAACATCATCCTGATCAGACAGAAAGATCAGCTCACCTTGGGCAAGACCGATAGCCCTTTCGAAGGTCTTTACATGTCGCAAGTTGGTTTTATTTTTGTATAACCTGATCCGATGGTCGTTATAGCTTTGTAGAATTTCAAAAGTATTATCTGTAGAGCAGTCGTCTACAATAATTACTTCATCGTCAGGAGCAATCTGCTGAAGTATAGAATCTAGCTGAAGGGCAATAAATTTGCTGCCATTATATGTTGCCAAACAGATACTTCGGGTCATTTTGCTGAATTATAATATACTTTAATTAGTTTTTAGCAAAAATACAGTTTTTAAATATAATTGGATGAATAAATTATTAAATACCATATGTATTCTGATATCGTCAACAACTTTCGGCCTGACCGTAAATGTGGCAGACTATGGCGCAAATGGTTCAGACCGTAAAGATGACACTTTTGCATTCCAGCGTGCAGCGGATGTTCTAGCTTCGAACGGGGGTGGCATCATGGAAATTCCCCGAGGCGTCTATTTAATTTCCAAAGTAAAATTTCTCACGAAAAAATACAGCAATATCAGTATATATGGTAACGGTTCCACAATTGAACAGTTTTTTCCGCGCCAGCGAAAATTAATTGAAAGATGGAATACGTTTTCAGATGTTAATGCTGCAGATGGCTGTTTTCTCTTTGACGCGCAGGTTTCAAAGCAGTTCGATGACACCCACAGTATTAAAAATATCCTCCTCGATGATCTGCATTTCGTTTCAGATGTTGAAAAACTCAAGTTTGACGAACTTTCGCATCAGATCTCTGCACATGGCGTTTCAAACTTTGTGGTACAAAACTGTACTTTCACCGGGTTTCTTGGCGACGGCATCAGCATAAATGCAGGTACAGATTTCACCAAAAACTACGGCGCATACAACAAAAATGTGACGATACGCAACTGTAAATTCGATGGCATAAACCGCGAAAACAGGCAAGGCATCAGTTTTTACTACTGTGATGGATTCCTTGTTGAAAACTGCAGCTTTAAAAATATGACACGTGAGGATATGCCAGGCGCCATAGACGTAGAGCCAATGGACAACTGGCAGGTTGCAAGAAACGGAATTATAAGGAACTGTTCTTTTGAGAATATAGGTGGCATAGCAGCCGTGGTGATCTTCCTTATGCCAGACAGTACGGAAATACAGACTAAATCAAATCACGGTTACATTATCGAAAACTGCTCTTTCAAAGATGTGCGGGCACCTCTTGCAGTCATCGGCCATGACGCATTCTTACGAAATACTGAGACTGATCCCCGAGTGATTTTCAGAAAATCAACAGTCCAGAATTATGTGCGCGCCATCGATTCGCGAAAAGCGTATAATGTGTTATTCGACGATATCTCTTACAGTACTCAAAAGCGCAATTATTTAGATCTCTACGGAGAACCAAATATTGGAGGAAATATCAGGTTTAAAGGAGTTTCGTTTGATAACTATGCAGCTGACAAAGGAGTTACGTTCGGGGGAAATTCGCGCTCAATCAAATTTGAAAATTTAACCCTCAAACAAAAGCGCAATTAAAATTAACTGGGTTAACTATTTGATAAGTTCTGAAATGGCAATATTGTAGTAGAAAAAGCCTGCAGCAACTACCACAACGGCCGCAAAGCCCACGAGCCTGTGACGGAAAAGCGTGGCCAGAAGCGGAACTAAAATAATATCTACAACGCCGAAGAGCGATTGCACACGGTAAGAAAATGCGGGGATTTCTGCGAGCAGTGGAAAAACGAAAAGTGAAATTGCATATATCTTAAGCAATAGATAAGCATACTTGTTTTCATCGAATAATTTTTCACGGTTAAGATAAAGCATAAAAAAGATCGAAATCTTCGTGAGAAAACTCATACTGAATACATTGAAAGCTTCTGCATCGTCAATACCGCTATCGCGCATGAGTTTATACATTTCAATCCTGGATTGTACGTAAGGAATCGGTACGTTTGCGATTACATCTACCCCAAGGAAAAACAGAATAATGCCGATTGGAATAATAGCGGCATATACTTTAAGGTATTTTTGGGTAGGGGTTAGCAGGTAGAGTGGCAAAGCCATAAAAGCGGAATAGTGGAAGAACCCTGCCAGTAAAATGAGGAGGAAAAATGGCCAAAAGCGCCGCTCATAGATATACTTTATTGAAATGAGAAAAATACCGGCCGCAACGCCCGCCCGGATCTGGGTAAGTTCATGCACCAGATAATAGTTTCCGACGTAAACAAGCAGACTCAGGAACAGCGTTGTAGAAAGCGTTTTAATGCCCTGCAGCTTTACGAATACGCCTGCGATGGCATAAACGATGAAAAGAGAAAGAACCGGAAAACCGAAAAATTCTTTCAGAACCGTTTTTATAATGATGAAGGAATACTCTACGTCAAAAAAGAAACGCGTATCCCAATAGTACTTGTATATCAAATAATCCCGGTCACTGTTTGGCGGGCGGAAGGACGCAACAACTGCCAAAAGAATGCCTATGATCACATACAGTGCATTCGTAATCTTACTGCTTTTGCTTGGAAAAACAACAGCCAGAAAGATCACACCGAATATGAGACAGAGGATGGATATCATTTCTTTAAGACCTTAAATTTCTTATTTTAGTGCGAGCCACATTTACAAGTTCCAAAGTTAACTTCTCCCGGCTGAAATAGAGTAATAGATAAAAAATAGCATAAGGCAACAATATTACTGCAATCTTTGTGAGAGGCTTTTGCGGAGCGGCTGTGTAACTGATAACACTGCAAATAAGTAAACAACTTAACCCAATGAAAACAATCTTGCTCAAATTTTTATCAAATAAATGTAAGGCATGCAGATCTTTCCGGGCATAGAAATACATAATAACAATAGCCAATAGCTCTGCAAAAACAGACACCACGGCGGCACCGTCTTGGTGAAAGTGGCGTATGGCAAAATAATTTACCGAAACACTGAAGAGTGCAGAAAACACAACCGCGCGGGTATAGACATTTTCACGATTCTGCGTATATAAAAACAGATAGCCAATAAAATATGCTGTTGCAACTATAATGCACAGTGGCGACAGGATCTGCATAGTAAGAACAGAGGGTAAAAATGCAGCGCCCGCGAAAAGAGAGATAATGGCAGGCGCAAAAAATAAAAATGAAATGGTGGACGGTATCGCCATGATCATCATCATGCCAAAAGATTTACGCAAATATTCGTTATACAGATTGCGATCTGCTGTGTAGAGATTAGACAATCTGGGAAGCATAACCATCCCGACAATAGTTACAAAAGTTATAATAAAGCGAATCAGTTTATTCGACACGGAATAGTATCCTAAATATTTATCACCCGCAATCGTACTTATCAGAAAATTGTCCAGCTGCAGATATATATTCACCGAGACGGCCGCGACAAAAATGGTCATAACCGGCTTAAAATGACGCCGGAAATCTATTTTATCCTCAAAAACCTGTCTGAAGTTTATATTTTTCAGCAAATAATAAATATTAAAAATATTAGAACCGCAGACCGTCACAACAAGCGTTAGTGCGTAAAACAGATAATCGTCTTCGCTTTTCACCAACAGAAAAAGCAGGATGAGCGACACAATACGCACACCTACGTACCGGACTGTAATATACAACTGATCTTCAATTCCCTGAAAATACCATTCAGCACCGAGATTTGTAAGAAGAATAGTTACGCTCATCAACAGAAGCAAATCGCGATAATTAGCGAAAAAATCTAGCTGATAAAGCACCCCGAACAATAGTAGATATGAGATAATCGTAGTAAAACTTAGTATCACTAGCAGTTCCACAACGGTCTTATCGCGCAGCTGCTTATCATTTCGCACGCGGGCAATCTCACGGATACCGTAAACGGGGATACCAAGTGCAGAAAAAAGCACGAAATAAGTGATGATTGTATTAACGTATTCTACTTTACCTACATTGGTTGGCCCCAGTGTGGTATTGATATGCGGCATTGTGACAATAGTAATTAATGCATAAGATGCCGCACGTATGATGTTAAGTATGTAATTGGTTTTAACACTTCTAACCTTCATGTTAACAAGTGTTTTTTTAGAACCTATCTCTCAGCCTTTGCCAAAAGTTTTTTTCCTCCGCAAAATAGCCATAACCATACTTGTTACCGTAACCGAAATATTCTCTTGAAACATCATTCAGAACAAATGCTGTATTTTTAATAGTCCCGGATTCAATATGTTTATTAGCAAAATCAATCAGTGGTTTTTCTGTGAATGTAGAGCGAGTTACATAAAGGGTTGCGTCTGCCATTTCAGACGAGAGAAGAGTATCTGTAACAAGCATCAGTGGAGCAGTGTCTACAATAATATAATCATACTCCACCCGCAGGCGCTCAATCAACATCTGGTAGCGACCGTTAGAAAGCAGCTCTGCCGGGTTTGGAGGTATACTTCCCGAATAAATGATGTCCAAATATTTGTTGAATGGCGATGTATGCACGATATCGGCAATGGTTTCTTCATCTTTATACAAAAATTCTGTAAGACCATCTGCGCCTTTCTTAGATACATCATAGCGTTGCAGCTGGGGATTACGAATATCTGCACCTATGATGATCACCTTATGTTTTGGTGAAGCCAACGTAAGAGCAAGATTAACGGAAGTAAAAGTTTTGCCCTCCCCTTTTATAGTGGATGTAACAAAGACTACTCGCCCTGCATCCATTTTAGGCAGCATAAAGTTCAGGTTAGTAATCACTATCCGGAAGGCTTCCGCCATCGGTGAAAGATCATTTTGCTGTACAATGTCGCTTTGGCCTTTTTCTACCCTTGGAAGTTCACCTATAATTGGTGCTTCCGTAAGACGTTCAAGATCATGTTTAGTGTTTATTTTATTGTTAAATATAGAGCGCAAGTAAATATAGGCGAATGGCAGCAACATCCCAAGCAGCACTGCAGCGGGTAATAACACTACCTTTTTTGGCGCCACAGGCTTGGCAGATGAGAATGCATAATCTACAACCCTTGCTTTTGGTGACGTCATAGCCAGATTAATAGCTGTCTCTTCCCTTTTTTCCAGTAATAAAAGGTAGAGATTTTCTTTCAGTTCCTGCTGTCTTTCGATACTTCGAAACATTTTTTCCTGTGCGGGTATCTTAGCTATTTTAGAAGTAATTCTATTCTCTTCAGACTGCATTTCTCCCAGGGAATACTGAAGTGACGTGCGAGATTTTACCAGCACATCCATTACCGACGAACGAAGATTATTAATCTGCTTAGTAAGATCAGCTACCACAGGATTCTGAGGGCTTGCGCTTTCAAGCAGGTTGTTTCGTTCCAATAGGAGTTGGTTATAAGCGGTAATGCTAGCTGACGCTGTGGGATTATTCAGACCTACACTTGATGGCAAAGTCTGATCCTTGTCGAGACGCGACATATAGCCAATAAGGTCGTTTGCGAGCTGTAGCTGTGTTTCAATTTCCATTTGCCTTTGCCGCAACTCTGAAGTTTTACTTAAATTCAGCGTGGCTTCAGTAGGTATGTCTGTGATATTGTTAGCCTGTTTAAAATTTTCTTTTTGAGATTCCACCTCACCCAGTTCGTCGGCAATGATGGAAATACGTTCGTCAATAAAATCCTTAGTTTTTTTAGATTCCGAATTTTTATCCTTTATAGCATCAGTGTTATAGGAAACCACCAGTTCATTGATGAGTTCTTTAGCTTTCTGTCTGTGTGCATAGTCTAAGGAGAGTGCTATAACAGTTGCATCCTTGTTGACAAGCTCCACATTAACAGCCTTCTGAAACGTATTCACAGCTGCCTCTTTTGTGCGGTAAGTAAAGTAGATCTCACCGATATCCTTTACCTTCCGAGGATTTACATCCTTATTACGCCGCATTATGATATTGGCGTAAGGTAAGCTGATCGTCTTATTTAAAGTGCCAGCAATCGGCCCCGAAAAATCATCTGAGCTGAGTTCTACTTTATCGCCATTCAGTTTTACTCTGACGTCATCTTTGATAACCTCGTCGTACTCTTTCTCTGTGATAACATCAATAATTATCGGTGCATCTTCCCCATAAAGTTCCGTTTTGCGCAAACCTTTATATGTGAAAAGTGAAGTCTGTATACCAAGCCGCTGCACTACATCCAGCATAAGTTTTTTTGATTTAAAGACTTCCAATTCATTCTCAATGCTGCCTTTACTCATTGAGCCGAACCCTGATAAATCCGAAAGCATACCCAGATTACCTCCTGATTTTTTTGCATCTTTGATAAGGACGGTAGAATCTATTTTGTAAACAGGTGCGGTAGCTTTAACATATAAAACCGCAAGTGCAACCGCGATAATAACCGATAATACAAACCACCACCACTTTCTTACATAGGGTTTAACCAATTCGTTTATATCCACATCTCCTGAAGTCGAAACTTCAGTATTTACGTTCTGACTCATTAATCGCCGGTTAAAAAATTAGTTCTTAAAAATAGTGATAAAAATACCTGCTAAACCGATTACAGTGCCTGCAATAGCGAGGTATAAATTAGTGTTGGGGTCCTGACGCGAAAGCTTTTCCTTGGTCTGGTTCGGCGATACATAGATCACGTCGCCCTGCTTTAAATTATAGTACGGGGAGTTCACAAAACCCGCATCAAGAAGATTGATATATTCCTTAGAAAGTTTACCGTCGTTATTTCGTACTACCAATATGTTATCGCGTTTTCCGTAAACAGTAAGATCTCCTGCTAAACCCAGCGCATTTAGCACCGTGGTTTCAGCATCTGATATTTTAAACTGACCCGGGCGGTTTACTTCACCCAGAACAGTTACACGGAAATTTGCCAGACGCACCGTCACCGTCGGGTCTTTTACATACGTTTTTATGTGTGTAGTAATATCTTCCCTGAAAGCTTCGAGCGTCTTTCCACCTGCTGCAATTTTTCCGATTACGGGGAAATCAATATCGCCTTCAGAATTAACAAGATATTCTTTTTCTGAATTATTGCTCGCTACCGTAGTAGGAGTTTGGATATTATAATAATTTTGATTGAAAGGCCTTACAGCCTCCATATTTTTTGCAGAAACGAATATTGAAAGTTCGTCGCCTTTCTGAATAGTCAACGGATTATTGTTGGCTGCAGCTTCGGCGATTGCCTCTGCATTCTGCATATACTTCAGCTCATTTGGCTTCTCAGCTGTCTTACATGAGCTCAGCGTGAATATTGCGGATATGAAAAGAATAAACAGATTTTTATTCATTATAGACATTTAAAAATTTGAATTTTACAAATATACGATTCTACTTTACTTATCCAAGACCTCGTAAATTGAATTGTTGCTCTTGAATTCGGGCACGATGCTTTTCAGCAATTGCACTACCTCCACCTTCTCCCGGCGCAACGCCGCACGGATTATCTGGTTTGTGAGGCTCTCAATTTCGTCAAAGAGCATGTCGGGGTCCTTGGAAATCAGGATTTTTTCGTGGTGTGTCGGCAAGGTGGTCGCGTCATCGCTCAGAAGTTCTTCATAAAGCTTTTCGCCAGGTCTCAGGCCTGTGTAGATTATCTTGATATCAATGTGAGGCTCATAGCCCGAAAGCTTGATCATGCGGGTAGCAAGATCCAGGATTTTCACCGGTTCGCCCATATCGAAAACAAATATTTCACCTCCATGACCCATGGTTCCAGCCTGCAGCACAAGATCGCACGCCTCCGGAATCGTCATGAAATAGCGCACAATATCGGGGTGCGTGATGGTAATAGGACCACCTGCTTCTATTTGCTTTTTGAAATGTGGAATAACGGAACCGTTTGACCCCAAAACATTTCCAAAACGCGTGGTGATAAACTTTGTCTCGTTAGCCGGGGTGTTTTGCAGCGCCTGCACAAAGAGTTCTGCCGCACGTTTTGAGGCGCCCATCACGTTGGTTGGTTTTACGGCCTTATCCGTGGAAACCATTACGAAATGGTTTGCTTTGTACTGGCAGGCGAGCGTTGCGAGATTTTTAGTCCCAAGAATATTGACAAGTATGGCTTCGTGCGGATTTTCTTCGATTAACGGCACGTGCTTGTAGGCCGCGGCGTGATATACCATCGAGAAATTATACTTCTGGAAGAGTGGCTCAATTCTGTGACGGTTCGAAATATCGGCAAGAACAAATTTAAACTGTATCAGCGGGAATTTGCTGCGCATCTCGATCTCTATTTCATACAACGGAGTTTCCGCCTGATCAAGAACAACAATAAGTTTTGGTTCCAGCGCAGCGACCTGACGTACAATTTCACTGCCGATAGAGCCGGCTCCACCCGTGATCAAAACCGCTTTGTCGAAATGACGGGTCCTTAGTTCATCGTTCTCAATGCGTATCGGCTTGCGGTTCAGCAAATCCTCAATCTGCAGTGACCGTATCGATCCTTCCATGTCACTGGTGCGCAATTTCTGTACAGATGGCGCCTTCAGAATCTGCAGGTCCTTTTCCAGGAAAAGATTCACCCAAGAGTTCATCTCCTCCTTGCTCATCATTTCCTTGATGAGCAGCACGCCGTCAATCAGCAAATCATCCTTGCTGTTTCTTTCCAGTTTGTCACGGTTTAAAATAGGTCTCCCAAGAAGTTTTGCGCTGTGATAATCGTGCCGCTGTGTGATAAAACCGGCTACGTAATAGGGCAACGAGGGATTGTCCAGAATCGCGCGTGCCACTGCTACTGACTGTTCATCGATCCCTACGACCAGAATGCGCTTTCTGAGCGTGCTGCGGCGAACTTCTCTTACCAGGTGAAAAAATTCTTTTACGAATAATCTCAGCAAAAACAGCAGCATGAACGATGTCGCAAAAAATATGGCCAAAAACGGCACCGACATGTAGATCATCCGTTCGCCGGTGAGAAAATAGTAGGTAAAACTGATGAACCCAACCGCCACCGTGGTGCAGAAAGTTGCGAGGAAAAGTTTGAACAGATCAATAAAAGTTGAGTGTCTGATAATCCCGGAATACGTGCGGAAAATATACATGAAAAACACACTGATGCCAATGATCAGTGAGTAAACGTATAAACGGTTGTTGAAAATCCTGGTTGAATTGAAGCTCAGTCTTTCAATAAGATAACAGGAGAAAAAAATGGCGCATGAAATGAAAAAAAGGTCGATTGCGAGAATTACCCAACGCGGCAGATAGCGCACATCCGAGATATTCATAAAGTTGTCTCCGCTGTATATTTTTTTCTTCAGATTCTTGCGAAAACTCATGTGTGTTTGGAATATTATTTTTGAGAAAGAAAAGCAGGCGACCAGCGCGACCAATCGGTTACTGCAAATTTACACATTATTGAGCCGCTAATTTAACTTTTTCCGGCAAATATGGAAATATTTAGGCCAAGTTTTACGAAAGCTATGTAATATACCTCCGCTAGTAGATAATGCTGATAGTAATCCATTAAAAATAGTAGATATCGCACAGAACACAGAAAACTAATTACCCTGTTGTGTCGTCTGAGAATTCAAAAGTTGATTTAAACGTAAGTGAAGTTTTGAAAACTGCCCGTTTGGCTAAATGAGCTCAAATGCGACTGTCACACAAATTATATTTTCAGATCAATCAAAGTGTTACTCCACGTTTGCGGACTTTCCAGGCAATAAGCCCGATGCCTGCGATGACAAGTAAAGGGAGATAATCGTCGATTGGTGCGGGATCAGCTGGATTACAGCATTTCGCATTTAAATCTTCGGGCGGTGATGGTTGCAATTCCTCCTCTTTTCCAAGTCCATTTTCGGAAGCGGCCGCCGCATACTCCTCCTGTTCAAACCGGTTTACAGTCTGCTGGGCAGGTACTGACATCGCGAAAAATATAAAGTACAGGTAAATAAACCTCATCATTATTATTGTTTGTGCAAAGATATTAATATTGTAAAGTTTACGGCAATTTTTATTTAATGACTTTCTTAACGGTAATTTTACTTTTCTGGTCAATCTTAAGAATGTAGGTGCCGTTTACTATCGCAGAAAAATCCAGGCGCTCAACAGTGCTGTTGGGTTCCACACGGCGAACCATTCGCCCAGAGGCATCAAAAATCTCAACTGAGGAGACAGGATCTCTCTGCGCCTTTACTACAAAATCCTGTCCGTCACGGTACACCACGACATCTTCTTTCACCGCTGCATCGGTAGCCAGCACGCCACCAGGCTTGTAAACGATCTCGAACCTTCCCGTACTCTCCCCCGCCTGCGCCATAAAGGTGTAGGCGCCCTCGCTTAGGTTGGTGATGGCGCCGGTCTGGTTATCTTTGAGGTAAATGGGCTGGCTGGCGGCGAAAATACCTTCTTTTCTGCCGAGCGTAATTTTATTAATTCCCGCTGTGTAATTTCGAGTTCCAATATCTAAAACATCATCAATGTTAAATTTATTCCGACCATTAATCACTACCTTCTCTGTTCCCGAGTAGGTAAATAATGCATCAGAGGTACCGGTTTCCTTACTGTCATCTTTTGAAAAGTCATTATTACCACTATCAAAATATACGATTGCATTGCTAATGACCATATCTGATGGTGTCGTTAGCTGCAACCAGTACCTGTCATCTGTAATAACGGTCTGATTTCTTCCGTAAAAATTAGAATCTGTCTGATCTTTGGTTCGCTGTGTATTTTTAAAATTCAGAACCCCGGCACCTATCGCTCTCACCATGAATCCCTGACCTACTTTTACAATATGGTTCGGAATTTTAGAGCCACCCGGACTCGCGGGATTATCCGGATCTACGTCCTTATTGCCAGGCGCCGGATTACCCACTCCGTACGTACCCGTAGCGGCATTAAAAATTGCATAAGCTGCCCCTTTATATTCAGAACCCTGCTGAACGGTAATTGCATTGGCAAGATTATCCCAGAACTCAAAGTTTTCGCTTATCTGGCCTGGAGAATCATCGTATAGTTTTTTAATATCAATATTTGACGGATAGGGATTACCAATCAGGTTATAGCCTGTAGTAGGAGTACCTGAATTCGCCAGCGTGTAGGTAAAGTCCCCATTCATTGGAACCCCTGTGAAATGAGCATAAATCTTTCCGCCGGGTGGAACTACCGAGGCTGAAGGCTCTTTCACAGCGAGACCCCGACCTCTAATATAAGCACCTGAGGACGCATAGAATTTATTATTCACTTCATTATGGTAAAGCGTGAACTGAGACGAACTTAAAACACCGGTCGTCTTGTTTTCGTAGATGTTTGTTTTAAGGTTTGAATCAACCAAAGGTGAAATAAGGTAGTTGTACTGGTTGTTGTCTTTGATGGTGATTTCCCGATGTGCTGTAATTTCTCCGGAATTGGCTGCGGTTGTATTTAGCTGCAGTAGATTAGCATCGGAAGATAATATCAGCGCCCGCTTGTCACCAAGGTTTTTAACAAAATCCTGCACCGTAAGGTTCCCTTCGATATCGAGAGAACCGCCGGGCTGTATGGTAAGATTTTTGGCGTGGGCCTCAGTACTGACAGAAATTACCGGCTTAACAGTACTGCTCGGAATATTTACGCAGTGGTCTGCAGTGGGAACGGTGTTTCCTTCCCAGTTGGACGCAGTATTCCAGTTTGTGGTGGTTCCGCTCCAGTCGGTATCACCTTTTGTCACTACTACGGTTTGTGTGGATGGACAGCCGGCTGCGGTTTTGGCAGAGACGGTGTATGTGGTTGTAGAAGCAGGAGATGCATAGAGCGTCGTTGCCTGAGCACCATTATACGCAACCGTTTTCCCTGCATCTCTCCACAAACCGGTTGTAGGTGACCATGTAACAGTAGTTGGCAAGGGATTGGTACCCGTAATACTGATATTGTCCACTGCCCAATACCACTCCCAGAAAGCGTGATACCTAAAACGGATCTGAACGTAGGGTATTCCTTTATAGGCATTGAGATTAATGGTTTCCAAGGCAAAGTTATTCCTTGTACCCACCGTAGAGTTATAATGTCTTAATGTGGTCCAGGTTACGCCATCGGTTGTAATTTCGACATAAGCATCGCTGTCTGGAAATGATGTGAACTGTCTAAAATAATGATAAAAAGTAAACGTAATATTGGTACTCGCAGAATTGTAGTCTAAGAAACTCATTGGTGGTGAAATTAAACTAGATTCCATCTCATCATTGAAATATCCTGACATATTACTATCAACCATTGCAAAAGCACTGTTATCATTGCTGTGGAACACTTCAGTTCCATCGAAATCCATATCACCATCATTATACAACCACCATCGAGCAGCATCTATTTCGGTACCTGTTATCTCCGTATGGATAATCCATGGATTTGTTATCGGATCCCATGTTTCATTTAAGATTGTTTCCGGGATAATACCGCCACTTACCACACTGATCTGGCTCGCTTCATTCGAACAAGTGATGGCGTTCACCGGATCCATAACTATCAAAGTAGGTGCAGGTGTAACTGCGACGGTAACATAAGTGTATTTTCTACATCCGGTTGGACTCGTTGCTACAACCCAATAAGTTGTCGATTGAGTTACTGTTGGATTTATCGTAGCACCCGTGCCTAAGTCCGTTTGATAGGTTTGACTAGTTTCATCCCAACCCAGATACCAATGGTAGGAATAACTTGGATCGCTGCTATTGGCAGTAAGTGTTATTGCTTCATTTGCGCAGACTAAAGTTTTACTTGCAGAAACGGTTACAGGAGTACACGTAGTACATGTTCCGGCAACGTAGAAAACCATATCATATCCGCTAGTATTGGCTACCCAGGATGCGCCACTATTCCCGCTATTTTGGGAAGTCGCGCCAGTCGAACCTGTGGTTGTTGCGCGCCAATAAACGGCAGTATTAGCGCTGTTTCTCATAGTCACCTCTAACCAATACTTTCCAGCGGGATAAGTCACCGTTGTAGGCAAAGTGAAGTTAAGGTGATACACATTCAAACCAAATGCAGTGGTGTAAAGGTTTGATGCAGTGGGCGCAGTATTACTCCACACCGTATTTAATATTGCACCAGGCGCACCATTATTATTAGCTCTGACATTGATGGATACGCCGTTTATCGCAGAGGCCGACAACGCTTCTAAGGAAATATGGCTTAAAGTAAAGGCCTCTCCCACAGGAACAATAAAATCATCGGCAACTCTGAAAACCCCTCCCGTTTGCACGTTTAGACCATCCTCCACCGTTCCTCTGATTTGCCCATCACCCTGGAAACAATTTTGTGCCGGATTCGTATTGAAATAACCGCCGGGAACCCAGACACTGTTGGAAGATGTGCATTTTGATCTGATCCAAAAGTGATAAGCAGTGTTAGGACTAAGAGGCGGTGTTGGTGTCACTGTTGTTACACCTGCTCCAACTGATCCACTTGGAGTTGTTGATTCAGTTGGTATGACACCAGTTGTATTATAATAATAATCGTACCCTGACGCAGGTACATTATTTGCCGCGTTCCACGTAAAACGAGCGGAAGTGGAAGTGATGGTACCTACGTTTAAGTTGGTTGGAGCTGAGCAGGCCGGAATGGTATAATCAATTAATAAATAAGGCCGACTTGCAGAAGTGTGATTTGCAACAGTATAGTTTTCATTCAGAAAATACTCATTTCCTGCTGGATTTAATGATGCGGTTACAAAACTGCCTAAACCATTCTGAACTCCAGTAATACCTGCTGGATTAAATGTTACTTCTTTTTGCCCAACTGTTGTATTAAGATATCCAAGAGAATATGGTACTGAGGGGCTTGAATACAAGGCGGTGCCTCCAGTTGTTGTTGGATCTGCGGAATTGTAGAATATGAAAGCATGACCTGGATAAGGATTTGCCATATTTGTTATAGTAAAATAACTTGTAACAGAATTAACAATAGCAGTACTTATAATACTTGATGTATTATATTTTATAAAAATTCTTAGGAACCCAAAATTATCAGTGCCAAACCTTAAATTAGATCCATAATTATAACCATCTTCTGCTATACATCTCGTCCAGTTCGTGGCATTATTCGGATACACAGTCGCAGTTGGATCTACCTTTACCGGAAACTTTCTTACCGAGTCCATTAACCAAGCGGTTTTAACTTTAGTTCTAATAGTTAATACATTGTCGTTAATTTCCGTTTCGAATATGGTGTTTTTTTCTCTGCTTAGCTCCTCTAATACATCGGAAGAATTGGGGTTTTCATAAAGATAAATTTCATTGCTATTTATATCTAAAATTAATACGCCTTCTTTTGTAATTTTATGGGTCCATCCATTTGACAATAAAACATCTTCACTGAAGACTAAATAATCAGCATTTTCAGGAATATTTCCTAGTGCTTTTTTATCGGGAATAATATAATTCAATTTTCTCTTCCCGGTTTCAATTAAAAATTCAGCGGAAATATCTCCATACATATTGTTATAATACGCTTCATTGCCTTTTACAGAAACTTCGGAGTTTGCACTATACACAGTTCCTACTTCTTTGCCGTTAACTTCCCAATACATTTTGGTATTTAGAAATTCTTTCACTTCGCCCTCCTTAGTCTTAGACAAAATTCCCTGCTTCGCTGAACTTCCAAAATACGATTCCATTAAATTGGCTGTATTCGCATAAGAATATTCACCGGAAGCGGTTTTGGAAATTTTAGTATCGATGTCTTCCCATTTCCCCGCCTTTTTATAGTGTAGAGGCGTCACTCCGATAAGTGCGGTATAACTGCCGTCTGCGTTTTTGAAATGTTTAGAAGAGGCATCCCGTCTAGGTAAGTCCTCCACTTGCCCTTTCATTAATGCTATTGGGGAAGGTTGGTTACTGAGCGTATCTTTAAACAGGTCAGTTTTTATCCGAGGGGTGTCTGGAATGTCGATAGCTGTAATTCGTGCTGAAATATTCCGTCCGCTGTCGATACTTTTCAATCTACTTCTATTAGCAACGGTATGAATGTTTTCTGAAAAGGATTTAGCACTTAAAATAGTTGCAGTTTCGGCTGTCTTTTTTTGTATTCCGGCCGGTATCTTACCTTTATAAGTGGCAAGATTTTTTCTTAGTTCTGCGGATCTGCCATTCTGTGGTGAGGATTTACTGAAGCGTTTCTCATCAATTTTATTTGGTGCCTGTCTGAGACCTGCGACGCTAGTAGTTGTTTGCGATAAAAGTAATGGGGCGCCCAGAAAAATGCACAACAGCAAAGCTATCTGCACGAGCAGGAAATAAAATTTTTTCATCATTGTGTGTTTGTATTTCGCGCTCCGAAAGATGCCCCTAAGTGCGCACTCAAATATAGCGATGCAAAAGAGGTTAAAAGATGTTAAATCACCTATTATCGTATTAATGTTCTAATTGGTTTCCGCTACTTATAAATAATTAACGATAGTTTCCGTGCTCGCTTTGCACTGAAAATTGAGGAAAGAGGAAGAGACTTATTTGCCTACAGATATATAAAGTTGTAAGAGCGGAAGCCCATTCGCCAGCCTGGAAACTCTGGTGAATCAAGAAAACAAATCCACGCAGGAACGCTCAGAGCATCGTGCCAGCCGGAAACTTTAAATTAAATTTTTTAAGACCCAAGCCAGTTTTCTTTCCCGTCGAAATACGGTTATACTTAAGGACTTAAAAGTGATATTTAAAATCAGGGCTACTAACCAAAAGATGGAAGTGCTACAACCGAAATCTTATCGCTAAAAATACAGTTCTAAGGTTAAGACAGTGCTGTTGGTATAGCAATATCAGGATTTATTAATCTGTATAGTTATCCCAAGGACAGGGCAAACTCAGGGCATCCTCTACCCAGGTCTAATATAGGTCCAATATAAGTCCAATAAAAGTCTAATAGATTAATGGACTTTCAATACTGTTACAATGGCTTAATGATGGATTTAATCCGAACCTGTCTGTATGTAAGAATAAAAGAGTTTCGAGAGAAAATACTTAAGGCGAAAATGTATAAATAGTAAGTAAAATTAGCAAAATTTTCCTTTCGGCACGGGTAGGGAAAAAGAAAAATTGATTTACCGCACAGATTTCCACCATGTTCAACAGCCGTAAACCCGGAGAATTGCGTAAAGATGCATTCAAACACATAAATGCAGGAGACCTTCCAGACGCGCGGAATTTTTAGACGCGTCCCAACCGTCTAAAAGATAAATTCCGCATCGTCACGGAGGCAATTCCAAAGCTTGTGACCGCAATAAAACAAGCAGATGAATCTAAGCAATTAAATCATAAAAAAAACCATCCAGGTGCAAAAACCCGGACGGTATAGAACTTCGCTGTTAAGGTTTTTTTATCGGATAATTTTCTTACTCACCACGTCAAAACCGCGCTCAATCTTCAGAAAATATACCCCATTAGGCAACGGGTTTGCATCTATTAAAAATTCAGCAGCATTAGGCTTCGCCGAATATACAAGTCTGCCGCTGCTGTCAAACAATTGCAGTCCGGTGATATTTCTTTTGTCAGATCTGATATGGAAATCATTTTTGTCGCGGTATACGACCACCGATTCTTTCACGCCTGCATCGGTTGCGAGCGTGCCACCGGGTTTATACACAATTTCAAATCTGCCGGTACTTTCGCCTGCTTCAGCCGCAAAGCTGTAGGCGGAGTCGCTGAGGTTGGTGATAGCGCCTGTCAATTTATCTTTGAGATAAACAGGCTGCGCGGAGCTGAAAATACCATCCGTACCCGCCAGTTCGATGCGGTACTCGCCTGTCGTAAAATGGCGTGTACCGAGTGGCACCACATCCTCATCGGTAAATATACTTCGCCCGTTGATATTTACTTTCCTGTCATCCACCCTTGAATACAGTTCGTCTGATCCGCCCAGCGAGGCCGCGTCATCACTGCTGAAACCATTGGTTCCACCTTCAAAATACACTACAGCCATATCAGAACGCAGATTGGTGGGCGTGATCATATTTAACCAGAATCTGTCAAAGTTTACGGAATCCCCGGCGGCACGTCCGAAGAATGTGGGTCCGTCTTTATCGCTTCGCACCGTATTATTAAATAGGAGTGTCTGATTATTTGCACGTGTCTTTACCATAAAACCCTGCCCCATTTTTATATAGCGCGTAGGACGGACGGTTCCTGCCAGATCTTTATCGCCGGTAGCCAGTGTTCCGGTTCCTTCACCCGGCGGCGTGGTGGCATGAAAGACGGCATACGCCTGACCTTCATACTTGTCGCCCATCTGTACGGTCTGGCTGTTCGCACGGTTGTCCCACAAGTTAAAAGAATTGCTGATGTTGCCACTCGCGCTATTGATATGATAAAACTGGCTTAAATCCATATTAGACGGATATGGATTACCCACAAGATTATAGCCGCGGTTTATATTCGAGGGATTGGAGTTTACAAGGTTATACGTAAATGCACCGTTGGTTGGATAGCCAGTAAAAGTAGCGGTCACCGAAGTCGCCTTTTGGTCCGGTAAAGCACTCAATTTTGGTTCTTTCACTGCCAGTGCACGACCTTTGATATACGCACCGGTGGAATTATAGAAGAAATTGTTGGCTTCATTGTGGTACAGCACGTATTCAATTCCGGGATAAACAGTTTTCAAAGACTGCCCCTCGAGCGGTGAAATGAGGTAATTGTACTGCTGACGTCCCGTAGAAACATTCACCTTTCGTTTGGCAGTGATGTTTCCGACATTGATGGTATTGCCCTCATTTACCTGGATGAGGCTGGCATTGGATTCTATGACAACGTTTTCGGCGATTCCCTTATTAACCAATGCATCTTTAATGCTTAATGAACCTTCACCTTCAATCTTTAGTTTGCCGGTATTTTCAACATAAACCTCTTTTGCGAATGCCTGGGTGAAAGGTTCAATCCTAACCGGCGTCTTTATATACACACAGTCTGCGCTGGTAGGTACCACGCCGACAGGTTTCCATGTGTTTGAATTCCACTTGTCAGTGGCAGCATTCCAGACTTTGTTCTTATTTTCTATTATGACGCTGCCCGTCGCGGTGGTTCCATTGCTAAGTGATGCAGTAGCGTTGATTGTCCAGTTGGCAGTAGTTTCTTTCTGATTCATCGAAGGATTCATATATACCGTTGTGGTAGGAGCATTGTTATATGGAATTGTTGCTGCTGCATCTGTATAAACATCAATTGGGGCACTCGTTGTCCATGCAAAGGTGGTTGTAAGTGGCTTTACTCCAAAAAATTCAATGTCATCGATTGCTACGCCATCTTTCCACGCAGCGTAGTAGCGAAATCTGAATTTTAAATTTGAGCTCTGATAGGAGGACATATCAATTGTTTTGAGCTCAAACTGAGTACCGAACCCCACATCTTTTGTATATCTTATAACTTCGTTCCATGTACTTCCGCCAGTATTTACTTCGAGGGCTACGTAATCGGAGGCATCCGCCACGCCGTCATTTGAGTATTTTGAAAAATACATCCTGAATGAAAGTGTGAGACTTGAATAACCCAGCGTATTTACTGTTGGCGAGATGAGTGCATTATTAATCGAACTATTATTAGCATCAGGACCCACATCCGATGTTGCCATTGCAAAGCTGTTGCCGGCAGTACCGGAAGCAATCGCAGGAAACCATACTTGCTCATTTGGCTTAAATATACTTTGCCGGGTTTGCCATTTTGTTTTATTATCGATAGTAGTTGTATTTGGCCTTAATATTTCCTGAGTAAACTTTCCTAAGCCATTCTCAAAATATTCCTCGACAAAGTAGACTGTTTCATCCTGGCCGCTCGCAGAAATTTTTACGGTCGAATTGCTGCCGCATGAAGTGGGTGCAGCCGGCGAAAATGTGATGACTGGCACCGGCCTAACTACAGCACGGACAGGTGTGCGGACCAGAGATTCGCAATTTCCGTTCCAGGCGGTAACGAAATAAACAGTGGTATTATTTACGGTTGATGTCCATGTCGATTTACCACTTACGACATTTGTTTCCGCAAGCGGAGTGCCACCGGTAAGGGAACTGTACCAACGTACTTTGGTTGAAGATGCCGATGGCGTTGCCTCAAAAGTTACAGTGCCTGGCCCCGTCCTTATCTGATTTGAAACTGAAGTTATTGTAGCAAAGCAGTTGGCAACGACAGTAAATGAATAGTCTTCAGTTTCACCCGCAAAGTTGATACTCCCACAGGGCGAAATAGTAGTACTACCGCTTGCGTTGCTCGTCCTCACACGAAGTACATAGTTCCCGGGACTGGTGCCGGCCGGAATGACAAATCCAAAGGTCGTGGAAATAATTTGGGTATTGTTAGAAGTATAAACTCCCTCACTAACTTCATCAAAATTACCATCTCTATTCCAGTCAACCCACGCACGGACCCTTCCTAAATCCGCATTTTCAACGTATAAATTGACACCGTTTCCCTGAGCCTGTATGCTTTTGGTGGCATTTCCGGTAAAATCCTGATAACCCGCAGGGTTTGTAGAAAACGTAGAATTCTGCTCTGTATCCTGCATCGTTCCAATAAACTTTACCGTTTTTATATAGTTGTTATTGGCTTGTGCCGCTCCCATATCCGGACGGCAGTATTGCGTGGTATAAGTCACGATAGACGAGTATGAACTTTGATTCGAGCAAGTGATCTTTCTGCGGTAATAAGAAACTCCTGGCGAAGAAATGGCAGTAATGACTGCACTGGCGCTAGTTGCACCCGCAATATCAATCCAGGGTCCGCCTGTACTTGATGCATATTGCCACTGATAACTTAGAGCGGTGGCGTTCGTGTCACCTGTCACGGTTGCACTGAATGTAGATGAGGGTGTTCCCGTGGAAGAGCTTAAGACTGTTGTTCCGCCCACTGGAGGACCTGAACAAGCCAAGGGACTAAAACAACTGATCGCTAGGCTAAAGCCAGCACATACGTTGGTAGTGTCCGATCTAAATCTTACTGTTAACGAACCGGTGGTGGAGGTTACAACAGGAACTGTATATGGAGTGCAGGTGCTTCCACTGCCATGAACTGTCCCGCCCAAAAGAATAGTTCCGGTTGTTCCTTCGCCATCATAAATGGTAATAAAATCAAACCCGGGTTCAGTATTGAATGATCCACTGATTTGCACTCGATTACCTGCAATAGCTGGCTTAATAATAACCACTCTGTCCTCTGAATTTGAGTAACTACCCGTAGAACCCCCAGAATCATACAAAGTGCCGGAACATGTTGTTATAACACCATTTACATTTGCATTTGGCATACTGAAATTTATGGAAGTCTGCGCCGAATAACTGAATGATACCTGCGCATCGCCGCCTTTCTCATAATATTCGAGTACAAGGTTATAATTCCCTGACATTGGAACGCGAACCGACTTTGTCCGGTAACCATGATCGCTCCAGTCGCTCACTATCCAACTTGCACCGCCATCAATACTTAATCTCACCCCATCATCACCGCCGATAGTAAATGTATAATTGCCTGCACTAAAAGTTTTATTCATCCGGTATCGGATGGCAAAATTATCAACTGCCGATGCACAAGCAGGTTTTATGGTGCCATAATTACGGTCAAAAGTCTCCGTTTCGGCCGTGGTCCCTTTATATGTTGCAAAAGGCGTGGTAATGGGATTACCGCTTCCATTATGATCATACACATGCCCAATCCAGCTACCACTGCCATACGCATTAGGATCGGTTGTAGTGCACTGTCCGTATGAAACGTCCTGGTGAAAAAGCAGTGCTCCAAGAAAGAATATTATCGAATAAAAATTTTTCATTGTGTATTATCGTTGAACAGGAAGATTCCGCTTTGACCGACGGATCGGTGCAGCAGAGGCTTTCTTATACGATATTTGTGTTTTGTAATGAAAATTAAGCACGACCGATCAGGTGATTGGCGTTGAGTGAAGACTTACCGCAAACTGCGCACATGCACAGGTTCATCATGCGGGACCAGGAGAGTAAATGATTATTCATTTCGTGTGTTTAAGTTCGATTGATAATCATCATTTGTGTGTTGGTGCAAATATAAGTAATAAAACATATACCATGATAATTTGTACTGGAAATCAGGTTTTTGCAGTTCATCAGCTTTAAAAGAAAGCTACGCTGCGAGTGAAGCTGAGAGTGGTAAAATAGACATTATGCTAACGTGCTATATTAAATGAAATTCCCAACCTTAAACGACTATAAAACATTAAACAAACCCATTACATTTTTTTTCTAGTTCAGATCGTTGCGCTTCGCCCCGGGAATTTAATAAATCAGTCCGCTAGAAATATGAGTGGGTAATCCATTTGACATTATATTCACGACTAAAAAAAAAGTCCCGGTTCAAATGAAACCAGGACTTTAATAAGTTACACCATTATTTTACGATTTTTTTCACCGTTTGCTCCTCACCTTGTTTGATGTTCATCAGGTAAACACCGTTTGCAAGCTCGCTTCCATTCACAACAGTTTCTGCAGAATTGGGCTTAAATGCACGAACCAGTCTTCCCGACATATCGTAAATCTCAAGTGAGGTAATACGTTTCGGCGCTTTCACTACGAAGTTGTCGGCGGCACGGTATACCTGCACTTCCTCTTTTGTGGAAGAGTCCGTTGCGAGCACGCCGCCCGGTTTATATACCAGTTCGAAACGTCCGGTACTTTCACCCGCCTGAGCTTCAAAAGTATAGTTGCCCTGGCTTAAATTCGTCACCGCACCGGTAATTTTATCTTTTAGGTAAATCTGCTGGCCTGAGGCGAAGATACCTTCCGCTTTTTCAAGAGCAATGGTGTGAAGGCCTGCGGCGAAATGTCTTGTTCCGATCGCCACCACATCTGTGTCAGTAAATGTACTTTTACCGTTAATAGCGATATTCTTACCGGATACAAGACTGAAAACTTCGTCAGAACCGCCTCTCGCCTCCGAATCTTCGGCACCAAGTGCTTCAGTGCCGCCATCGAAATATACTACCGCCAGGGTACTGGTAAGGTTGCCTGGCGTAGTAACAGACAGCCAATAACGGTCATCGACAACCACTTCTCCTCTGGCTCCAATGAATTTCACACCACTGTTTTTGTCGGTACGGATGGAGTTATTGAATTGAAGTGTCGCGTTCTTCTTCAGTGCTTTTACCATAAAGCCCTGACCAACTGTAATTTCGCTTTTCGGTATTTTTCGTGAAGTAAGACCTTCTTTAGGTCCGGCCGCCGGAATACCCATGCCTGTACTGCCCGATTTCGCGTTGAACACACCGTAAGCCTGGCCACCGTAGCTAGAACCTTGCTGTACATACACATTGTTTGCTGTGCTGTCCCAAAAATAAAAGCTTGTACTGATCGCCGGATCTGCGGCGATTTGACCTTTGTTAAGATCGTACAGTGCCTGCAGGTCAATGTTAGAAGGATATGGATTGCCCACCAGGTTATAACCTAGATGGCTGCTGGTGGCAGTATTGCTGTTTGCCAAAGCGAAATTGATGATTCCGTTCTGCGGTACACCGATAAAGGTAGCAGTAATATCGTAAGCTCCATTCGGAGTATCAACCGACGGCTCTTTCACGGCAAGACCGCGACCCGGCACATTAGCACCGGAAGAATTATAGAAGTAGTTATTGGCTTCGTTGTGATATAGAACATAAGTAATACCCGAATAGATAGTTTTCATGCTCTGTCCCGCTGCAAAAGTCACCGGAGAGCCGAAGTAATTGTATTCAGCACTTTTAGGCTTAATTTTCAGATCGCGTAAAACCGTAATATTTCCGGTGTTCGCGGGCGCGCTATCATTCACCTGAATAAGGTTGGCATCACTCTGTACCGTGAGCTTTGTACCATTATCAAGATTGATATTATTATAAACAGTTAAAGGATTCTTTGGCACCACTGTAACAATTGCGTCACCTACAAGGTGTACCGAACACGCAGATACGGCACCGTCTGCTGTAGAGTAAGTTTGACGAATTTCGGCCGAGAGTTGATTTTCAGCGGTCGGGATCCCTTTGCTCCATTTGCCGTTTTCATAAACGCTTGTTTCCTCAGCCATTGTAAGGACATTTGAAACGACAGGTTCCGGCGAGACGCACTGCTGCGGGGAAGGAGTAAGTTTCACGCTGACCTTATCCCCGTTTTTCAGTTCTTTGGTCTCGAAAGTTGCTGCCGTTTGGCCCGCAACTGCCACACCGTTCACAAACCACTGGTACGCAGGTGTGCTGCCACCATTCACAGGGGAGGCAGTGAAAGTAACTTTAGTGCCTTGGCAGATGGTGGTATTTGGGCTGGAAATAAGTACTGAAGGTTGAAGAATCTCTTTTACGGTGATGTACCTGTACCCCTGTCCGTCATATGCAAAACCGGTACTGCAGCTGTTTTTAGCATCTACCGCAATATTACCGCTGCCATTTCCTGCTTTTACAGTAACAGTAGTAGTACCCTGTCCGCTTATAATTTCCCAACCTTTAGCAATGTCTACAAACCACTGATAGCTTGTTGCATTGGGCACTGCTGCAATGCTGTAAACAGCTGTCTGTCCCGCACATAATGTATCGTTTCCTGCAATGGTACCAGGCAAGCCTACTGCACCGACAACGTCTATTCTGACAACATTTGAATATTCAACTGCACATGAACCATTCTGTACTACTGCACGGTAATAATAGGATTTAATCTCAGTAAATTCTGCTGTAATTTCCGTTGCGTTTGAATTAACATTTACAACAGGCCCTCCGGCAAAATTATCAAATGAATATTCCCACCGCAGGATATTTCCTACATTATCCTGTAATTTAAGAATCGCAAATTTAAATGCAGCGTTTGGACCCACACAGATTTCCGGAATATTGGAAGATACTGTACCTGCGACCGTTGCTGGAACTACAGTGATAGTTCCCGTTGCTTGCACGTCACCGCAAGAGGACAGCAGAGGAATACTGTAATTGAAAGTTCCTGACACTGTTGGTGTACCGCTGATCGTGATTTTATTATCTTTCCAAACAGCAGTAACACCGGCAGGAAGATCTGTTGCGGTACCAATACCTGTTGCTCCGCTGGTGGTGTGGGTGATAGGTGTAATTGTAGAATTTACACAGACTGTAGGCGAACCTGATGCAGAACTTACCGTGCAGGATTCCGTTGCCATCTTGGCGACGGTTCCCAAAATTGCCGGTCCCACTTCACCACTCTCCTCAAATTTAATGAAGAAGGTAGACTGATATGTATTATATACATATACTCTTATGTACAGCGATTCACCTGGAAAAAGTACTGAGCCGGATGGAAAATCAGCTTTTTTATCAGTCCAGTTACTAGAGTAAGCCCCGTTATCTATTAAAGTGCCGACCTTTCCGCTAAAATCAGAATTTTTAGAATACTTTACAGTTATTTTCCCATCTCCTGTACTTCTATACTTCATCACAAAAGCATTTAAATGGGCTATTGATTGAGTATCAACAGCGCTTAAGCTTAATTGAAAATATTTTGAAGTATTATATGAACCGTTGAATTCTCTAGGGTTGGTATGAGTACCGTTGTAATTAAATCTCAAGCCATTACTATCATCGCTCTCAGAAGTAAAGGTGGCATTAGAGCCCATTAAAAGTATTGTACTGCCCTGCACTGCCGCTGTATAATTTTTTGAAGACAGATCTTTTTTATTCCACCGTACAATAGGCGTCGCTGTTCCCACGCCAGGCTCCACTACCTGTACTGAAACTTTTGCAGTATTGGAAATACCCATGGAATTGGTAAGGGTGTATGTGAAACTGTCGTATCCGGTAAAGCCAGTATTAGGAGTATAGACGATGTCTGAAGTTCCGTTTGCTCTCGCGGTTCCATTCTTCGGTGCGCCTGAAACGGTAATCGCTGTAAGTGGGCCTGAGAAAAAATAATCATCATTAGCCAGCACATCTACATTCACGGAAACATTTTTCACGGTTCCCGTTCTGTCATCCTGCGCTGACGGCTTCAAAATATTCTGATATAAAATTGTACCTTTAAATTCCGGGCCTATGCTACCACTTTGATTATGACGGATATAGAAGAACTGATTCGTATTATAAATATAAAGCCGAACGTATAAAGTTTCGTTCTGGTTCACTACGGTGTTAACGGGAAATCTTAAATTGTAATTTTTAAAAGTCCCGGAAGTAGCTTCATCAGTAAGAAGATCCTGAGCATTGGAAAAATCGCTGTTTTTCGAAAAACGAACCTTTAGTTGTTGAGGTGCGTCACCATTTCGTCTACCCTCAAAATTAAAACTGTCCACATTAATTTTGTAGCCAGCCTTTGCAGAAATCTTAAATTCGACATATTTACTTTCGTCGAAAGTTTGCTCCGGCGTTTGATTCCATTGAGGCGTCGGCCATCCTTCAGTTTTGTAGAAATTAGAGTCGGGATTTTCAAAGACTTCATTGATCGTAACATTATTAGCTTTGATTAATTCCGCCTGAACCTGACTGTAGGAAACAGCAGGTGAAAAGTCAGCACTGTACCATTTTGCTAAGGTGTACTGTCCATAAAAATTAGTTGAAGATAGAATTAGGATTATGAGCATAATCGCTAATTTGTGTGCACGCGGAAGGGCACAAACAGTAAAGACGTTTCTCATCATGTTTTGGTTTAATGTTTTCTGTGCACACAAAACATTTTTCAAAACCCGACAAGCCTTTTCCTGCCCGAGTATTTCACTCAGGTAAAACTGCCATAATCGTAAAGTTCTTTAATGTTTTGTGTTTACTTAGCAAAGAAGCCCCCTAATCTGCTAAGCGAGTGCAAAGATAATAAATGTTATTTCACGAACCAAATTATTAAATAAATCGTCCTATGAATTGCATAATATAGCTTTTTGTGTAATAATTTAACTAATTATTGAGAATTACGTAAAAATAACATGTGTTTTATATTTGATAACAATTTTTATTCATCGTTATTAATTTCTCAAATTGATATTATAGGACATATTTTTTGATTGAATATTAAATTATTGTTAACAAAGGCATCATTTGGATGTGGTATTATAAAAACAACCCTGTTGTTCAAGGCCGCTTTCTGTGATATTTAAAGCTTCTCAAATTCCAGTTAATATTAAACATATAGGATAGTCCAGGACTTGCGCTTTAAGCACTACTGCATAAAATATTGCCCTGAAAAGAATTGGTCTGAATTTATTATAATCGCCCTAAATTATTTTACAATCTTTCGTGAAATTATTTCGCCGTTGCGAACTATTTTGAGAATATAGATACCTTTAAGAAGTTCTTGCGTATCTATTCTGACACTGCGGGAGTTGGGCTTTAGATGTCCTGTGAGTCTACCGCTCAGGTCGTAGATAAAGACTTCCGAAACTTCCTTAATTGATTTTAACCAATAACATTCACCATCACGGTAAACCAATAAACCTGAATCTTCACTTTCTGCCGCCAGTACCCGCTCTTCACGGTAAACAATCTGGAATCTTCCTTCAGTTTCACCTTTTTCTGCATCAAATACATAAGGATTTTCTGAAAGATTGGTGAGGCTTCCGGTCACAGTATCCTTTAAAAAGATGTGCTGGCCGTGTGCAAAGATGCCTTCCGTTTTATCAAGTACAAGCTTATACTGCCCGGCGGTAAAGTGGCTGCTCCCCAGCACCACAACGTCTGTATCAGAAAATTCACTTCGTCCGTTAATAGATACTTTTTCGGTCCCCGCGAAAGTGTAAACAATATCTGAACCGCCCATCACGGGTGAATCGTCCGCAGCATAGCCGTTATTGCCCTCCTCAAAATACACCACGGCGATGTTTGAAGAAAGTCCGCCCGGTGAAACCATATTGAGCCAGAAACGGTTCATTGCAGGTTCAGATTTGCCGAAAAATCCCGTTCCACTGCTTGCGGTGCGGATACTGTTACTGAAGACCACTGTTTTAGACGCTGGGGATACCCGTGCCATAAATCCCTGTGCCATCGGTACGTTACGTGTGGGCACAAGTTGCGTCGATGTACCCGCATCCCCTATGGCTTTTGTGGATGTAAGGCATACCGCATTAAATTGTGCGTAAGCCAGTCCGTCATATCCCGAACCTTCCTGAGCGTATCTGTTATTGGCTGTGCTGTCCCAGAAATAAAAGGTTGAACTCAAGCCATTTGAATCCCCTCCATTCAAGTTATAGAATGCCACCAAATCAATATTGGATGGGTAAGGATTTCCTATCAGATTATACCCTCGCACCAAAGCCGCCGGAGAGATAACACCGGGCGCACTGTTCACCGTATTGAAAGTTAACGGCGTTCCTCCAACAGAAATCCCGTTTACCGGCACGCCCTTAAAGAACGCCTTCACTTCTGAAACCGAATTTGGAACCAGCGAAAAACCGGGCTCTTTCACCGCCAAAGCACGTCCGGGTATGTAAGCACCTGTGGATTCATAAAAGTGATTGTTCGATTGGTTATGATATAGTACATGAGGTGCAGAAATTCCGCTGTAAATTCCGTTTTTTAAATTCACGCCCTCGACCGGTGATATGACGAAGTTGTACTGGTTTCGGTCCGTTTGTGGCGGAATCGGCACGGAAAGATTGATTTTTCTTTCCGCCGTAAATGTTCCTGTACCACTGTTTACACCGCCATCATTTAGCTGCACGAGACCCGCACCACTTTCCACGATGATTTCGCCGTCATTTATAATGAAATCGGTGACAGTAAACGATGTATTTTCTTTCACAATCAGTTTGCCGCTACTGTTTATTTCGCACTGGCAAACCTGTAGATCGGCGTTCGTTGCAGTTTCAAAAATACCATTGATTACTGCCCTGTCAGTTGGCTGTGGTGCTGAAGGCAACCATGATGCTCCATTCCAGATTTTCGGCTTTAAGCCCGTACTGGTAATGCGGATGTCATCAATAATCCAGGATTCATTGACGGCATTATTCTGTGCGGTAACGCGCACCAGCAAAGCATTTACCTGGGGAATTCCGGTGATTTGCAGCGCACTGTATTGGGGACCAGCCTTGGAAGATTTGAAGTAAGTCAGATTAGAATTATTTTGATAAAGACGCGTTCCGTTACCGGTGCCCTCACTGTTAAAACTCCACGCGACATTCATATCATTGGAGACGATTTTTGCCTGAGGATACCAGGTGGCGCCACCGTCTGGACTGATTTCAACCAAGACAAAATCGATTTTGTCTGCATCTAAAATATCCGGCCCCGGATCCTGATTCTTGCTGTCCATTCCGTTGCTTTTACTTCCAAGAGAAAAGCCTGCAACTTTTAGACTTACCGAAACGTCAGTGTACGCAGAAGTATTAACGGGTCCGAACGTAAATCTGATCCCTGAAGCGGTTTCACCCACGGGATCAGCCCCTTGGATCCGATACCCGCGTGAACCATGCGAGAACAGATTATTGACTTTCGGCGAGTCATTGCTTCCACTTTTGCCGGAAGAAAAATCGGAAGAGGTGCCGGGCGGAATGGCACCAATGTTTTCTTTAGTGAAAATCAATTCATTGTCAGAAGGTAACGTTTCAAAATCCTGTTGTGCGATAATGATTTCACCGGGTGAACTGCAATACACAGCGCCGCCGCGGAGGGCAAAAGTAAACGGGTTCGAAGCCTGATCATTGTTGGTAATTGTCACAGTGGCATCTTTTGTCCCAATCGAGGTGGGTTTAAAAATAATACTGAACGATACAGACTGATTCTGACTTAAAACAGTATTAGGTGGCGGTGCTCCTGCGACAGAAAACGCAGTTGCGTCCGCCCCCGAGATCGAAACTGAATTTATAGTAAGCGGCGCACCGCCCAGATTTAATATTTCGAAGGATTTTGTCTGGCTGTTGCCGATATTCTGCGTTGCGAAGAGCGTATTATTCAGCCCGCTCGGCATGCTGCTGCCATTAGCGATTGAAGATCCGTTGCCCAACACTTTTATCTTTGCCAGGCCTGGCGTGACGGAGCCCGTGAGAGAAACAGTTTTGTCCACCGCGGACGTTGAGCTCAGTGTAACGGTTCCGGTATAGGTGCCCACAGGCAAACCGTCTTTTAGACGGACATATATAGGTTTGTCAGTTACGGCACCGCTCTGGTTTTTGCTCAGAACCACCGTTGTCCATGGTGCCACATTGTTATTGTCATAGGCTTGGTTAGTCGAGATTTCCCAGTTAGCCGATGCAGAGACGGTGATGGCAGCCGCAAGATTGTTTCCGTTCACCTTAAAACTCTGCAGCGCAGATGGACCCTGTGCAAAAGCATACGCAAATCCACTCAGGGAAGTTTTATCAATGTTTATTACCGGCTGGGTCACAACTGCTTTTACCTGAAATGTATAAAGTGGTGTATCCGGATCGTCACTGGCGATTTGCACAGTTTCCGTGTGGGTTCCGGGGACTGTACTGTTAAATTTAACTTTAAAGGAAGTATTGGAAAAAGCGTTCACACTGGCGGACGCGGGTTGTGCGGAAATGGTAAAACCTTGAGCTCCGCTGAGCACGGTTACGGCGGGATTGGTCAGATTTAATGTGGCGGAACCTGCATTTCGGATTTCAAAAGTTCTTTCAATATCGGTTCCTCCTATCATGGTTCCGAAATCAGTGCCGTCAGCTGTCGTGGGCGTCGAGTCACCATTCGGGATGTTGACCGAATTTCCCTGGATGGTGATATTGGGCTGCGGAGTTCCGGTGAAACAAGTCCATTGAAAATCGTCAATTGTATAGCGCGCGCCAGTTGACTCCAATGTAAAAACCACATTTCCAGGAATATTTAGGTTGGAAAATGATCTATTAATCGCCGAGTTGTCTGTCGGCATTTCAGACGCAGGAAGAGTTGCAACTACAATATTATTGACTTTCACTACAAGATTTCCCGAAGACTCATTAAAAGGGAATTTTACATTAAAACTGATTCCCGCCAATCCATTTCCGAATACTGGAGATTCTACCACTCCAGTTCTCACTGTAATTGCTCTGCCGTTTATACTCTGATCGGTACGCGCATCTGTTGCAGTCCATGTACCACCGATTCCCGTCCATGATCTGTTTTGATATAATCCAGAATTGTTTGTCGGTAAATTTGTGAAGTCCTCCAAAAAATTACATGTCGCTTCCAAAGTTGTACAAGTCGCCTGCGGTTCACCAATAAGTTTATAATCAATGTCGCTTCCAGAATTTGTGTAAGACCATATTTTAAAATAGTAGGTGGTGGCTGGTGCGAGAGAAGACGATAAAAAATTTTGGATGCCCTGACTTACATTTTGGACGCCCGCGCCATTAGCAACAGGATTACCGTCAACCGGATCTGTGATGACTGAATATGACGTACTACTCCATTTTACCAGATATCCATCCGGCGGTATGGTACCTGCTGCATCTGCCCATGATAGCTGAATAGAGTTGCTGTTGCTGGCTGAACAGCTGAAGGATGAAGGAAAACCACTGGGCTCCGGCTTCTTTACGGTCGATAAAACGGTTCCGTTAAATGCAAAATCATTAATACTAAATGTACCACCACCAGCAGAAGCTCCCCATCCGTAAACCCTAAAGGTAAGAGCCGCTGTAATATTCTGAAATATGGGAGCGCTTAAACTAATAGTTCCACCAGCCGCTGAGGGCGTACCTAAGTCCGATGTAAAACTATCGAAGCTTGAGCGGATTGCAAACGATACAGGACCAGTGCCGGAAGACTGTGCAGTATAAGCAAAACCACTGAAATTTATTTTAAAACCAGGATTGGGCGTCAGAGTGAACTCAAAATAATCATTGGCATCCAACAAGGTACTGTTCCAACCTGAGGCGTTATATCTGTCATTCGCATTACTTGCTGATATACCACTTCCCCTGCCAATTCCGGAAACTGTGATATTTGCCGCAACAGTCTGTCCGGCGGTGTAGGGATTGGCCGTGCTCGGATTTGTTCCTGTTATCGGATTACTGAATAAAATCTGACTGCTGAAATCCACAGAATACAGTAAACTGATGAAAACTATTGGCCTTAAAATACCGCGTAAATATTTTTTCATCTCATTTGTGTTTACTACCAAAATTACAAATTCGCGGCAACGGCATTTACCGTTTTTACACGGTTACTTTCATGATGAATAACGGTTACAGACAATCACCAAATTCAGAAAAATACCGATTAATACAGCAACACGTTGTTGTGATTAATCAGAGCGCGTTACCACCTATGTTTTAATAGATCTGAAATGATTCTTTATCTCTTAAAAACGATAGCTTACTTATACCCAAAAACCATTAGAATGTACCCAATGAAAATCATTAGGATAGACACGTTAAATCACCCGTATATTTTTAAAAATCATATCTTTGCGCAAAATATTTCTACATGCAAAAAGGTATTTATACCCTCCTTATCATTTGCTTTTCGGCGGGTACTGCCTTTGCGCAAAACCGTTTCAGCGAAAGTGAAAATACGGATGAATCATTTTATGAAAAACCGCCGGAAGCCTATTCCGGTCCCGGAGATGACGATTCGGACGGAGATCTCGAGGGGGATGATCCGCTTCCTACTCCTATAGACGATTATCTACCACTGCTGGGCCTCGCCGGCACCGGAATTATTCTTTTGACACATTACAGACAGCGGCTGCGAACGAAATAGCTGTATTGCAAAAATCCCTGTTTCCATTTTTCCCAACCATTTTACATCCGTTATGAAGAAAATACTATTTGTTGTTCTCGCTTTTTTGTCGGCACTCTGTTTTTCACAGGCACTTTCCGGCACATATATCATCGGCAAGTCCCAGCCCGCGCCTTTCAACACGATTACAGCGGCAATTAACCGAATCAACACAGTGGGTGTAAGTGGCCCAGTAACCTTCCTGCTGAATGATGACAATTACAACAATACGACAGGTGAGAGTTTTCCAATTAAAATATTGCAGTTTGCCGGTACAAGTTCCTCAAATACCTTGCGCATCAAGCCAAATACCGGAAAGGATGTCACCGTTTCCGCTGTAAACATCAACGATTATACGGGTGTCCCTGCCGTATTTCACCTCGAAGGTGCGGATAATATTATCATAGACGGCTCAAACGTAAACGGTGGAACCTCGCGAAATCTTACGATCAGTAACAATGACGGAGTAGAATATGTAGCCAGAACTGCCGTTTGGCTCTCCTCAACAGGAACTAATAATGCCAGTAACGTACGCATCAGCCACACCAGACTGCAGGTGCAGAACAGAAACCAACCGGGCATTCAGTTGTCGGGCGTATTTGTAGGAAACAATGCAATTGGGAGTAATAATCAGCTGGGTGGCGGCATGGCTACAGCAGCACATAACAGTCTCACCTTTAGTAGTAATGAATTCATCAATGTAAGGCAAGGAATTATAGTGAACGGCAGTGACAATAGCAGCCTCAAAACATCCAATATCACCATAAGCGGTAACCAGATGGGAAGTAGCATTGACGCGCAGAAACCCAATGTACCTGTACAGATTTCGAACGCCGCGAATGTCACTATCGCGGATAACCGTTTAACCGGTTTTGCAAATACAAGCAGTTCAAACAGTCAGCTTGGTCTTTATGTAGAAAACGGAAGCCAGATCTTTATCAGAAAAAATATTTTTGAGGATTTCAAGACAACCGGATCTTACCGGGGACGCGTCATCAGTATCGGCGGATCGAGCAGTCAGGTTGAAGTAACGGAGAATAAGATCAGTAACGTCCGCAATGAGCAGGGCGGCCCCATTTATGGCATTGAAGTTAATATTTCAGCAGCCTCGACAGGTGTTTCTCTGGCAAACAATTTCATCGGTAATATTGCCAGTAACGGAGGTTCTACTAATTCTGCCCACGGCATCTACATCACCAATGGTACCGGAACAAAAATTTACCATAATACGGTAGCCATGAACACGCCACAGGTCGGATGGTCATCTGCACTCTATATTGCAGGCGGCTCCGGCTTTGATGTCCGCAATAACATATTTACGAACAGTTCTACAACGCAAAGCTACGCGCTTTACTCAGAGGTTGCTGCAAATGCTTTTACAGCGATTAATTATAATAATTACCGTGCGCATACTGTTGGATTTTTAGGAGGACAGCAGACAACCCTCGCAAACTGGCGAAATGCCACCGGGAAAGACCAAAATTCACTGAATGTTCTACCTGCCTATACTGGGATTGATGACCTTCACCTGCTACCTGCAAATAATCCCGAGTTAGATAACAAAGGGCAGGCATTACCTGCTGTAACTATAGACATTGACCAACAGGCTCGTAGCACCACATCTCCGGATATGGGCGCTGACGAATTTTCGGTACCGGCTACAGAACCAACTTCTCCAGCCTCTAAAGTAACTTTCAGAAATGTTACCGCATCAGGTTTTACGATAGACTGGACCATTCCCATCAAAGCAAACAGCTTGGTGGTAATGAGTGCAGTGACTGAGGTAAATTCAGCACCGACTGACGGCACAGATTATACGGCCAACCCTATTTTCGGATCTGGATCTCAGACCGGAACGGGAAATTTTGTCGTGTATTCGGGTAGCGGTACTTCGGTGGATGTATCGAATCTAAATCCCAATACCCTCTACCACGTTGCGGTCTTTACATTTAACGGAGCTGGACCAACATCTAATTATCGAATTACATCACCAGCACGTGGCGAGCAGCGGACGCTCAATGCGACCCTGGGCTGGCAGATCCTGAGCATGAACAATTTGCACAGGATTGATTTTGACACCACTGTGAGCGGCGTGAATCTAGACCGGTTCGTTGGAAGCGGTTTTGACAGAACCCCGGTTACAGGTAAACTGAATTCCAATTCGTGGTCAGTGATGGGTCTTGCCGACGGCAATTTACCTTTAGGTGGTGTTAATACCAACCCCGGTTTTGGACGCGGCAGCAGCAACGGTGGTGTGTCCGCGGGAGGGATCTATGCCTATAATGTTGCGACAAACAATGCGGCCCTTGGGGTACAACCTACGGCCAATGACTTCAATTCCGGCTCCATGACGCTGAGAATGCAAAACCAAACTTCAGCGCCTATTACGTCAGTGAATATCGGCTATAAAGTATACATATACAATGACCAACCGGGCTCGTCCAGCTTCAATTTCAGTCACTCGGCAGACAACAGCACATTCACGAACGTGAGCCAACTCAATGTTACTTCACCTGCCACAGCAGACGAAGCACCTTCGTGGAAAGCAAGTTACCGGGTGGTTACGGTGACAGGTCTTAATATAAACCCTAACGAATATTATTATTTTAAATGGACAGGTAACACGGTAACAGCGGGAGCGGCAGACGAATTTGCACTTGACGACATCACTGTTTCAGCTAATCCAGTTAGTAATTTTGCTAATTTTCAGGGTGTGGCGCAGGATTTCGTAGTTCATGGCAACGCAGACATGGACGGTAATCTTATAGTGAACGGCCCTCTCACTCTCAGCGCAGGTAAACTTTCAATAAAAAGCAGTACGCTTACCATCGGCGGCACAGTAAACAACACCGTTTCCGGAGGTCTCCGCGGCAGCAGTGCATCTAATCTTACGATTACAGGCACGGGCACAAAAACAATAAGCCTTGACCAAACAACTCAGGGAACAACAAACCTTTTGAATAATTTTTCCGTACCGTTTTCGGCCACAAATTCCAATACTGTTGACATCTTCGGCAACATTTCAGTTAACGGGTCACTGAGTGTAGGTCTTAGCCAGCAGGTAAATCTTGGAACAAACGTACTTTCCGGTAATCTTTCATCCATCAGCATAATTGGCGAACTTCTCACACAGAATACGTCAGCAACACCATTCCCTTCCGGAAAAACATTTACAGGAACCGGTACGCTGACCATGAATGCACCAGCGACGGCCCAAACATTAGTACCCGGAACGTACACCAACGTCAGTCTAAGATCTGCCGCAGGGACCAACGCAAGCGGAAATCTTACTGTAAATGGGATCTTAAGCCTTCCCAATGCGAATCCTTCAGCAACTAAAGGCTCATTAGATATGGGAACTTACACCCTTACGATGGGCCCTGAAGCAACAAACGCAGGAGTTGGAGATGTAACCGGTATCATTACGCGAAACAGTTTTGCCTTTAATGTTCTTTACACCTTCGGGCATCCTGATTCATCAATACTTTTTACCAACTCTGGAACACTTCCAAGCTCAATGAGTGCCAAGGTAATGATTGGCACCGCTCCTAACTGGCGTGCAGGTGCCATACAAAGATACTATGACATCATACAAACGGGTGCACAAAATACAAAAGCAGTGATCCGTCAACATTACTTGGACTCTGAGCTTAACAGAAACAGTGAACCGAAACTGGTATACTGGGCTAAGACTGAAACTGCCGAAGTCGAGCAAGGCAGATCCAATTTTAATCCGACTGAAAATTGGGTTGAAATCAGTAATGCGAATATTGGGCTTTACTTTCAAAGCACATTCGGAAAAGTATTTATTACACTGGATGAATATTTAGAAGGTACAGGAACGGATCCCCTTGTTCTTGTCTGGAATGGCTCGGTGAGCGACTCCTGGATTACGGCGGCCAACTGGACACCTAACGCAACGCCTTCCCAATCTAGAACTTTGTACATTCCCGATGCCAGAACTACGGATAATAACCCGACTTTATTAGAGAAGGATTTCTCACTGGCAAAAAACCTGATCATTCAGCCGGGCGGCGTCGTAAACAGTCCAAATACCGCGACACTTCAAATATTTGGAGGAGAAGGAGCCTGGATCAATAACGGAACGTTCAATTCAGGTTCTGGTGATGCTAAAGTTGTTTTTATGTCAGCAGATGCAACAATGGCCGGAAGCACCGAATTCAACAATCTTGAAGTTGCAGCAAGCGCCTCTCTGCGCGCACTGGAAAACAATTACGCAAAAATTAACGGAGCGCTTACGAACGGAGGAACGATTTTGTTTGGCCTGACGCCCAACACCGTAGAGTTTTCAGGAACCAATCAGACAGTTCCTGCGCCAAACGGAGCTTCTTTAGCCGCATATTACAACTTAACATTTTCAGGCAGAGGAACGGTGGTACCCGCCAGTCTTAACGTGCGTGGAAATCTGACTTTCAACAGCGCTGTAAATCTTGCAGGAAAGGATATCAATCTGACAGGTGAAGAAGACCAGATGATTGGCGGCAGCGCGTCCATTAACTTTAATAATCTTAACGTAAACAAATCACGTAATAATGTCATTTTAAACAAAGACATCACAGTGGGTGGTACGCTGAACCTTACTAAAGGAGTTGTTGTTCTCGGCCCGAATAACCTTACACTGGGTGCCAACGCGGTACAGGGAACATTTGATGTTACGACCATGATAGCGGCAGATGGTGCCGGAATGGTCAGAAGACCGTTCACAAGCGTCGGCGAATACTTCTTCCCTGTTGGAGATCTTTCCGCTACACCAGGGTACAGCCCAATAAGAGTGAAAATCACGTCAGGGACTTTTATACCCGGGGCGTTGCTTAATGTTTCATTGGCAGATGACATTCATCCTGACAATCACAGCCATGAAAACTATATCAGCAGGTATTGGAAAATTCAACCGGAAGGAATGACAAACACTGTCGCGACCGTGACGGCAAATTATCTGACAACTGAGGTGCTTGTAGATCAAAGCACGATGGCCGCGGCACAACTTACCGGCACTTTCAATCAGCAGACAAATCCGTGGAAACGTTTTGCTCCACTGGAAAACTTTACACTTACAGCGGAAGGCGCTTCCCTGCCGAGTAATGTGATGTCCTATTTTACAGCAATCAAAGCTGGACCTTACAGCGTGGCCATCAATAGCAAGCCTAATTATTGTGAGGGTCAGGAGGCGCTCCTATCAGCGCAGGTGACCGGGGGCGATTTGCCTTTTACATATGAATGGTCTGGTGGATTGGGAAATGCCGCGACTGCAACAGCACTTACGGTAGCAGCAGGAACGGCAATTTATACCCTCACTGTAAAAGATGCAAACGGTATTGCGACCAGCAGGGAGGTGACCATCACTGTAGTTCCGGGATTAAATCCAGGAACAATTTCGATTCCGAACAACATCGCGTGTGTTTCGTATGCACCGGATGATATCTCCCTGAGTGGAAACAATGAAAGTGTTCTTTACTGGCAAAAATCTTATTTTGAGGATTTCAGTAATTACGAACGAATTGACAGCAACTCCACAACGCTTACGGGCCAAATGGCCGGAATAATTACCGGTAAGACATATTTTAGGGCCGTAATAGGAAACGCCAACTGTGGCTTGGCGTATACAAATACTATTATCGTAGACACAAAAACATCGACTTTTACTGACACGGGTTGGACCAACGGTATACCTGATGTACGCACAGAAGCTGTAATCCTGAATGACCTGATTACCGCTAATGACCTGCTTGCATGTCGGCTTACCGTGGCCAATAATGCAAAAGTAACAGTATCGGCCGGAAAAAACATCCTGCTAACAGGCTCGCTGAACGTATCGCCGGGAGCTACCCTTACAATGGAAAATAATACAAATCTCGTCCAGACAGAAGATGAGGTGAATCACGGTATTATTGCCGTGAAGAGGAACAGTTCGCCACTTTACAGACTCGACTACACAATGTGGGGATCCCCGCTGTATGGTAACCAAACGCTGCAGCAGTTTTCTCCTCAAACACTTTCAGACCGTTTTTATATATACAATACGGCTACAAACGTGTTCAATAATGTGACGCCTTCAAATACATACTTCAGTCCGGGACAGGCATTTTTGATCAGGATGCGTAATAACCATGTATCCTACAGCACTACTACCCCACCTCAAATATGGACAGGCGTTTTTTCCGGCACACCCACGAACGGGCGTGTGAAGACTCCGCTAAGCGGTGCTGGTCAAGGCTTTAATATGATTGCAAATCCGTATGCCTCTACCATAAAGGCAGATGACCTGCTCAGCACGAACCAGAACGAGATAGAGGGTACACTTTATTTCTGGAGGCGGCGAAACAACACACCCGACCCGGGCATTACAACCGCTTATTATGCAACATATACTACAGCAGGTGGAACAGCCGTGCCAAGTTCTGACCCTAATATACCAGCAGAAAAACCGAATGGAATAATACAAGTGGGACAGGGATTCTTGGTTCAGAAAAAAGCTGGTGGCACGGGTCAGCTTATTTTTAATAATGCCATGCGAACCGCGGACAATAAAAACCAGTTCTTCCGGGGGGGCCAGGCTGAGGACCGAAGCAGGATTTGGCTAAATGTGACGAATACAGCCGGGACCTTTGGTCAAACCCTTATTGCGTATATGGATTCGGCAGACAATGGTGTTGACCGGACAGATGGTAAATATCTTGGCGATGGTACTACCGCGCTTACCTCGTGGGTGAATGATTCCGAATATATCATCCAGGGTCGCGCACCGTTCCAGACATCAGATATTGTACCGCTTCATTTCCGGACGCTCACAGCCGGTATTTACACGATTACTTTAGCTGAAAAAGACGGAATTTTCGCTAATGGACAGGCTGTTTACATAAAGGACAAACAGAACGGAACCACGCACAATCTGCAGCAGTCGCCCTACAGTTTCAGTTCAGAGGCCGGTGCGTTCAGTTCGCGTTTCGAAATCGTTTATGCCAATGGTGTGTTGTCGGCCAACGATTCGGCGGCGGGCAATGGAATTTTATTATTTAAACAAAACGGAGAAGCAGTAATCAGATCTTCTGAGATGAATTTAGAACTTGTGGAAGTGTACGACATGAACGGAAGACTTGTAGCAAATGCAAGGAACATCCACGCAAAAGAGTTGCGTTTACCTTTAGGTCAGGTCAATCAGGTTTTGATCTTTAGAATCACTACTGCCGATGGCGTTACAATTAGTAAGAAGATGGTGAACTGATAATTTACAGTTTTTATAACTCATCATGTCAAATGAATTTGCCGTAATTTTGCGGCAAATTTTTATTTATGTACATAATAGATTCACCATCGAATGATGCTTACTTCAATATCGCCACAGAAGAGTTTCTGCTGAGCCGGTTTCCGGAGGAGGATCTGTTTTTGCTTTATGTGAATGCACCGTCCATCATTGTTGGTAAATTTCAGAACACATTGGCTGAAATTGATGCTGATTATGTACGTGAAAACAACATTAAAGTGGTGCGCCGCATGTCCGGTGGCGGTACTGTTTATCATGATCTGGGGAATCTGAACTTCTCTTTTCACACGCTTTTGGGACAGTATGACTTCATGGATTTTTCGGTCTTTACGAAACCCGTATTGGCTGTACTGAACAAATTAGGTATACCGGCAGTCCTGCAGGGACGCAACGATCTTTTGGTTGACGGGAAGAAATTCAGCGGTAACGCAAAACTGGCGCGTCAGGGCAAAATGATTCAGCACGGTACCATCCTTCTGGATTCGGAAATGGAAATCTTAGCAAAAGCTTTGACTGTAAATCCGTTAAAATTCGTTGATAAAGCCACCAAGTCCACGCGCTCGCGCGTGACGAACCTCATCGATTATCTTCCGGCGCCGCTTACAACCAACGAACTCAAAGAACTTTTAACGGTTGAAATTATTAAGAACAACCCGTCTGCAGAACCTTATCAGCTTACAGACGAAGATGTCGCAGGCATCGAAAAGCTGGTGAAAGAGAAATACGAGACGTGGGACTGGAATTTCGGGTTCTCGCCGAATTACAACTTCAAGAAAGGTTTAAAAATTCCAGCAGGCTTCATTGAAGTGCATCTGGATGTGGTAAAAGGAAGCATCGAAAAAGCCAAAATTTTCGGCGACTTCTTTGCGGCGAAACCCATCGAAGAGTTCGAGAACCAACTCATTGGCCAAAAACACGACAAAGACTCCCTCTATACCTTATTTCAGACGGTGCCCATCGAAAATTATTTTGGGAAAGTGAAAACTGAGGAAATTCTTGAGGTTTTTATATAGATAAATACCCAAAACAGGGTAGGCGAAAAAAATTTCGGTAGTGTACTTTTAAGACTAAATTCTTAAAAAAAATCACCGAAATGAAAAAATTATTACTTGTGGTGTTTTCTGCAGTATTCTGTTTTGGGAATGCTCAGTTTACAGAAATCACTTCTACCAGTTCCGGATTGATACCGCCCATCAGGATTATCGACAAAGAGGGGGAAGTTTGGCAAAACCGTCTTTTTTATCAGGGAAGGGGATCTACCGCAAACCCATTGCCTTTGATGGTTACCGACGGAACGGCTGACGGAACGAAGGTGGTAAAAAATCTTTCGGCAACCGTTACACAAGGTTACGATGCGACTTCCTATTCGGGAATCAGAGAATTTAAAGCGGCCGAAAGCTGGATGTATTTTACTTTTGAAAACAAAGCGACGGGGTTATATGAACTCTGGAGAACCGATGGCACTGCAGCCAACACCATTAAAATTGATGAAGGCAAGTCATTTAATATCCGGCATATGGATGCAGGCTATGGATTGGGTAACCCGCAAAATCCTTACAGCCAGGAAATCAACGGGATGTTTCACTACCTGAAAGTTCCGGCCGGAAAACCTAATCAGGAACTTTGGAAAACGGACGGAAATCCCGGCGGGAGTGTATCTATACAGCAAATGACTCTGAATAAAGGGCTGCATCATGTATTCAACGGCAGTTTATACATTACATCGGGGTTAAGGATGTACCGGTACGACGGGCAGAATGTCAGTATCTTCGTAGATTATCAGAATCCAAGTGGGGTCACCATCAGCCAGGCTTTTGATATTTATGGTTCCACTGCCAATAAAATGTTTTTTAAGGCTATTATCAATCAGGTTGTGGGACTTTACAGCTTAGATACAGCAGGTACCATAAAATTTGAGTATGATCTTTCGGTAGATTCTCTAACGGACTTTTTAAGGGTTACCGGGGAAAAGAATGCCGGCGGCTTTTACGTGAAAACAACCAATTCAAGGAATGGGCAGACCAAAGACTATATTCTGTACTGCACAGACCAGGGAGTCATTGAAAAGGAAATTCCCGCAGGGCAGAGTGTAGCTTATTTTGAAGCCAATGACAACACGGCGTATTTAATTTACACGAAATCAGGTGAGTCCAAATTTTATATGCAGCGCCTAACCCCAAAGCTGCAGCCGTTGACAGAAGCTGTATATCCCTATATCACCGGAACGATGTCCATTTACACCACCGCGCTCTATCAGGATTCGTTTTGGTTCAACTTTGGGGTTACCGATGCCAACTATATTACCGACCGTGAGATCTGGCGAACCGACGGAATACAGGAAACCACGAAAATGGTGAAAAACATCGATCCTGTAACGTATAACAACGGGGATCCCCGAAACTTTTTTATTCTGAACGGAAAACTTTATTTCTTTGCAACGGTTAACTATGTAGTCCGCCTTTTCGAATACAAAGGAGATTATACATTTTCAAACAGTTTAGGAGACAATTTATGGACGAATCCGGAGAACTGGAATTCGAAAGTTGTTCCCAACAGTGTTGATGAAACCATCATTCCGACCGGTTTAACTCCGAAAATAAACGGTAATGCCTACGCGCGAAACCTCAATATTTCCTCGCCATTGAATATAGAGTCAGGAAATTTAAACATCTTCGGAATTTCAAATCTTAATAACAGCATTAATGTTAATAACAGTAATTTAAACCTCAAAGGAAACTCATCTGTGATAACCGGTGGCAACGCCACCAATTATATCGTCACGAACGGGACCGGAACCGTCAATATTGAAAATATAGATGCCGGAAGAGGAACCGTAAACCTGCCGATTGGGACAGCCAACCACTACAATCCTTTAACGCTGGCGAACTCCGGAACTTCCGATACGTTTTCAGTGAAAGTTTCTGAAGGAATTGCCAACGCGCCCGACGGTGCGGTAAATGCCACCTGGGATATCTCGGAAGGCATGCCAGGCGGAAGCAATGCCACTATTTCATTAGGATGGAATGCTTCACAACAGAACGGAGCCTTTAACCCAAATAACGCTACCGTCGGACATTATGTAAACGGCGTCTGGACGGCGGAAAACTCCGGCGCGGTGAGCGGCAGCAATCCTTACACCATTACAGGAAGCGGCATCACCAGCTTTTCTCCGTTTGGTGTGATGAACCTCGGTGCGCTGGCGACAGGAAATTCCAGCCGTGATAAAACAGCGGTTTATCCCAATCCGTTTACAGACATTTTATATATTTCAACTGAAACGGCAGTTAAAGCGGTGTTCTACGACGCTGCAGGAAAGTTAGTGTCTGCATCAACCCTTGTGCGAGGTCACAATACACTAAATAAATCTGATCTAACGAAGGGTGTTTATCTGTATCAGCTCAAAGATTCCACTGGAAATGTGATAGCGACAGGTAAAGTAATTAAAAAATAATAGTTTGATATTTAGAATAGTTTTGCCCGCCGGTATTCCGGTGGGCAACTTTTTATTTTTAAGCATGCGTCGTAAGACATTCACCGTAAATTTAAAAAACGTTAATTTTGTACAAACATCCTTTATGCAGCGCGCACTACTCTATTTTCTGGCCGGAACGGTGGTAAGTTTTTTAATCAACTATTTCCTGCTGGGCAGTGAGGGCTGGCCACTGGATCTTTACTACGGAATTGCGTTCGGCGCGGCGTGGGGAATGGCCTATTATCTGGATGACGAACAATTTACGCTGATACAGAAGCTTGGAATTTCATTTATATTAATGACGGTTCTTCTCGTCGCGGGTATTTTCATTTTCGATGCGGAGCTGGCGGTGCCGGCGATCATCCGGTTTTCGATGGTGTTCGTGGCCTATTATGTGCTGGCGAGCTTCCGGCGGGCAAAATCTTTAAGGAAATAAAATATTCCAACGGCATTGCCATAAAAAACCTCTCAATTTACGGATTCTTTACTGCTTCAGCACAGACCAGTTACCATTCCATTCACCCATTTTCCAGGTGCCGGATTTTGTATTCAGGTTTCCGAGCAGCGTAAAACCCGACTGCAATCTTACCGAGTTCAGCGAGCCGTCATCCGTTACCGTGCCGGACGAAAAAGAATCATCAGTACCGAACTTAGATGTTTTGACGAGGGACGTGTTGCCGCTTTTGGCCACTTCTATGGTGATCGTGCCCACTTCGTCGCCGCTATAATTGCCTTTATAGGTGCCTTTGTACGGTGAAACGTACTGCTCCTGCGCTTTACGATCCCAGTAGTTATCGAGAATTTGGTCACATGATGTCATGGTGAATGCAAGCATTAGAACCGTCAGGCGGAAAAGTCTAGTTTTCATCATTTGAATGTAAAATCCAAATGTAATTAAAATCTGGTTTTGTTTGACGAAGTATTTTTGCGCGGAGAAATCTTTGAGTGAAAAGTGATCCGGAACAGCCCGATTTTAAATAAAATCAAGCATCCTGAATGTCATCAAACCAAAGATTTTCAAATCCTTACGAAATCTTTGCACAGGTATTTCCAGTTTCAAATAAAATCTCTACCTTTGCACACCCTTTTTAAGGGAAAATTATGTTTAACCGTAAACGAAAAAGTGTGAATACATTAAGTTACAAAACCGTTTCAGCTAACAAAGCTACCGCTAATAAAGAATGGGTTGTGGTAGACGCTGAAGGACAGCCTCTTGGCCGACTGGCTTCGAAGGTTGCAAAGATTTTGAGAGGAAAGCACAAGACGAATTTTACGCCTCACGCAGACTGCGGAGATAACGTGATCGTTTTGAATGCTGGAAAGATTACCCTTTCCGGAAACAAGTGGGCTGACAAGACTTACATCTGGCATACCGGTTACCCTGGTGGTCAGAAGTCTATGACTGCACTCGAACTTCAGAAGAAAGACTCCCTGAAAGTATTGGAAAAATCTGTAAAAGGTATGCTTCCAAAAAACAGACTGGGATCTATCCTTTTCTCTAACCTTTATCTGTATGAAGGAACAGAGCACAAGCACGAAGCTCAGCAGCCAAAAGTTATTAATATTAACGAAATCAAATAATTAATATGTCAGTAGTTCACAAAATCGGAAGAAGAAAAACTTCTGTTGCAAGAGTTTATGTGAAACCAGGCTCAGGCGTTATTACTATTAACAAAAAAGATTCTAAGGAATACTTCGGTACTGATGTTTTGGTATACAAAGTAAACCAGCCTTTCTTGTTAACAGAAACTGCAGGTCAGTATGACGTTACCGTGAATGTTTTCGGTGGCGGTATCACAGGTCAGGCAGAAGCCATCAGACTTGGTGTATCACGCGCTCTTTGCGAGATTAACGAAGAATTCAGATTATTGCTTAAGCCACACGGTCTTCTTACCAGAGATGCAAGAATGGTAGAAAGGAAGAAACCGGGTCAGAAAAAAGCAAGAAAGAGATTCCAGTTCTCAAAACGTTAATTCACAAGATTCAAGATACAAGACACAAGATTCAAGACTATGTTTGGACATCTTGGTTCTCGGCTCTTGGCTCTATTATCTAATCAAAAATGCCCCGTTTAGTTTAGCACCCAAACATTTCTCCCATCTAAAGAAATTGTTGTTTGCAGAATAGCGGAACGTAAACTAAAAACAAAAAAGCGACATGGCAAAAGCAAATGTTAAAGACCTTTTAGAGGCAGGCGTACACTTCGGTCACATGACCCGTAAGTGGAACCCAAATATGGCTCCATACATCTTCATGGAGAAAAACGGTATTCACATCGTAGACTTACATAAAACAGCAGTGAAACTTGACGAAGCTTGTTCAGCTTTAGAAAAAATTACTTCTGCAGGCAAAAAAGTTCTTTTCGTAGCTACTAAAAAGCAGGCGAAAGAAGTAGTGGCAAAACACGCTGCTGACCTTAATATGCCTTATATCACTGAAAGATGGCCAGGCGGTATGTTGACGAACTTCGTTACCATCCGTAAGGCTGTAAAGAAAATGAACCAGATTGATAAAATGAAGAAAGACGGTACTTTCGAAACTTTATCTAAAAAAGAAAGACTTCAGGTTGACCGTCAAAGAGCTAACCTTGAGAAAAACTTAGGTTCTATTTCAGACATGGTGCGTCTTCCATCGGCAATCTTCGTTGTTGATATCATGAGAGAACACATCGCAGTAACAGAAGCTAAAAAATTGGGTATCCCTGTGTTCGGTATCGTAGATACAAACTCAGATCCACGTAAAGTAGATTACGTAATTCCAGGAAATGATGATGCTTCTAAGTCTATCGATATGATCCTGAGCGTAGTTTCAGATTCTATCAAAGACGGTCTTTCTCAAAGAAAAGCAGACAAAGAAAAATCTAAAGAAGAAGGCGAAAAAGTATCAGCTGATGCTGATGCAGATTTCGACAATGCTGCAGAATAAGATTTTATCTTAAAATAAAAAAAGCTCAGATTTATTTCTGAGCTTTTTTTGTTTAAATTTTTCGAGCGATCGTGATTGATACTTTTTATGAAGCCAGACCAATCGTGATTCCGCTCTATTTGATCTTAAATTTAATATAAGTAATCGTTTTCCCTTTCGCAGAGAACAATCCTTCGTAATAAGTCTTTATTTCCCTCAGCAGCGGCGTCTCCGGGTCGTACTCCGGCGCGCCGTAAATATCATGATGGGCTGAAATGATTTCGTGTCCGAGACCCTGCAGCAAACCTAAAGTATAACCATGCAGAAACTCCGAATCTGTTTTCAGATGCATGATGCCGTCTGGTTTCATGATCTTTTTGTAACGGTCGAGAAATTCGGGATGTGTCATCCGGTGCTTTGTTCGGCGGTATTTGATCTGCGGATCCGGAAATGTAATCCAGATTTCGTCTACCTCATCTTTATCAAAAAAGCCGTCGATAAGCTCGATCTGTGTACGCAAAAACGCCACGTTTGAAAGATTCTTCTCTACCGCTTCTTTGGCTCCGAACCAGAAGCGCGCACCTTTGATGTCAACACCGATAAAGTTTTTGTCCGGAAAGGCCTTTGCAAGGCCTACAGAATATTCGCCTTTTCCGCAACCCAGTTCCAATACCACCGGATTGTCATTTTTAAAGACTTCGGAGCGCCATTTTCCTTTTAAATGATAGCCTTTAATGGCCTCTTCTCTGGTCGGCTGAAAAACATTTGGAAGAATTCTGTTCTCGTCGAAACGTGCCTGCTTATTTTTACCCATTTTTTATAAATCAAAACCGTGCAAAAATAGATAAAAATGGCTGAAACTATGCGTAAATAAAAGTGTAAAAACACTTCCCCCGCCGCGTGTCGCCGCAACCAAATTATTTTCTAAACCCTTTTAAACAGATAGTCTGCTATTTCGTTTGCATTAAACTCGAGTTCCGCAATCTGCGCTGATAGATGGGCAGATATTTTTCGATATAAACGGCCATCACTTCGAAATTTCCGGTCTGCACGTAGGGAGTCAGGGTTTCTGAGGTGTAAACAAACTGAAGGAAGTTATCTACGAGATGCTCCGGTATTTTTAAAGATGTGAAATATTCGGTGCCGTAGTATTTTTTAATTTTTGCGATCGCGGTATTCATCCGTTCATACTGCTCTGCTCTCTCCTTTTTTTTGCGCTCACCCGAGAGGATGTCATAGATACTTTCAATACTGAAGGTAAGTCCACCTCCCGACAAACCCGCGACCGGAAGTTCAGGCGGTGTACCATCACCTTTGGGCTCCGGCAAACCGATCATTTGCTGTAGCGCAATGAGTTTATCACCGGTTTTCAATGATGAGACATCTTTGCGAAGGTTACCCGTGGGTTTGAATTTACTGATGACCACCTCCTGAATATCGTAGTAGGCAATCTTGAGTTCCACGAAATTGTCGCTGTTCCGAAGGTCCGTTTCGGTAACCTTTACATCTTTCCGGTCTGTAACAATCGAGGTAAAACGGATTACATCTCCGGGTTTTGCGGGGATTTTAAATGTACCGAAATGGTCTGTGTAAACGGTACTTTGGGAAGTGAGATTGGTGACATACACCTGATTGAGATAGAACACAGAATTGTCCCGTATGATGATTTCACCGGAAAAATACTGTGCCTTTAAATAATTTAAAAATAAAACTGCAGTCAGCAGCAGAAGCTTCTTCATATAGCTGACAAAAATAACTGATTTTTTGTACAGTTGTTCGCTTATTGTCTAGTTGTCAGGGTTAAAGTTGGTTAAAATAGCCGGTCATCAAGGTACATTTAAACAAAAAAAATCCCCGGTGGTATTCCGGGGATTCAGTTGATTAAAAAATCAGATTTATTTTTTGATGAATTTCACCTGGCTTACTTCACCTTCGTTGTTCACGGAGATGGTATAAACACCTTTGGCTAACTGAGAAACCTGAACTTTGTTACCGATTACTTTTCCTTTAGAAACTGCCTGACCAGCCATGTTGTAGATGGTGTAGGTTGCTCTGTCTGAAACTTTAGTAACGTTAAGAAGATCAATCGCAGGGTTCGGATAAACCTGTACTGCGTTAGCTTTCACATTATCATTCACACCCAGTGTAGCTGAGATTTTCACGGCATAATCTTCTACTTCACCATACGTGTAAGTACCGCAAGGAGTAGTTTGTGGTGTGCTGAAACGCAGCGCCACGCGCATACCAACGGTTTTGTCACCGGTGTAAGCATCTGCAGGTACCGAGAATGTATCAGATACAGGGTTCAGTTTATCTGCTGAAGTTGACATCACGATTTCGTCATTGTCATAAGTTCCGCTACGGTCAAAGTCGATCCAAACAGTTACCGCTTCGTTGTACTGTGTACCTGCCCAGGCTTTAGTTACTGTAATGGTATTGTTATTTGTTCCTTTAGCCAAATTCACAAGTCTTGTAGGATCTGTAGAATAGTTGGTGTAGGTAGATGCAACGGAGTTGCTGGTCATTCCCAAAGCACCTTCTGCTGTCACCTGTACTTTAGAGATATACTCGTCAGATGCGTTTGTAGACGTCAAAGTACAGTATGCAAGCATTTGCGTAGTGAAGTTTGTAGTAGACGTGAAAGAACCGGTGGTTCCAGAGCAAACTGCAGCTACCTGAACATCATAAGCAACACCTTCTTCAAGGTCGGTAATAGTGTAAGTATTAGTCGTTACAGGAACTGTAGTCCATGTAGCATCAGATGTTTTCTTGTATCGTACCACATAAGTTGCAGACGCTACCGGATCCCAAGTTACGGTTGCACCTACTGTAGTCACTGTAGAAACAGTTAGACCTGCAGGAGCTGTACCATCACATGCTACGATTGCAGAAACTGTAACCGGAGCTACCGCATAGAATACGTTACCGATCGCAGAGATTCTTACTTTTAGCGCTGTATTGGTTGGGAACGTAGCGAATGAGAAGTCTTCTGACCCGTCATTAGGTGTAGAAGCACTCAATAATGTCCATGTTGCGCCATTGTCCGTTGTGTAATCTATTTTTACGTTAGCTACGTTGAAAGGCGCAGCATTGGTTCCTACTACATCCCAAGTCAATGGACCTGGCGCGTTGTTATATACTTTGGTTGAAGTAATTTTAAACGGTCCGTTTGCGCTGATGGTTACTTTTTGATTGGCACTTTGAGTTTGCTTTTGTGTAACGTCAGCATTATTGTCTCTTACAGTAACCTTGAAGTTCTGAACTCTGGCAACAGTAGAAACTGCTTCCCAATCTGCGTTATTCTTAAGATTTCCTGCAAGTACAGTAGAAAGCTTAGGGAAATATCTTGTAGGGCTTGTAGTTGGAGTCCATGATCTGAAGGTAGGACCGTTCGTAAGTGTACCTAAATTTGAGATCGTAGTTGCAGTTGATGCATTATCTACCTCCTCCCAAGTGTAAGTCATCGGGTCGCCTTCCGCATCTGTAGCCTGAGCTGTAAGAACGAAAGCAGTACTTTTCGGGATCGTAACGTCTGGCAATGCCGTAATTACAGGTGGGTTGTTTGCCACTGCAGTTTCGATATCGCAAGTCTTATTTGTAAGGTTTGTCTGAACCTGAACGATCGAATTGATGTGGAAATAAGGATCAGAATGCGGCTGAACATCAGTTGAACCGGTGATACCAGCATAACCCATGATCGTAGATCCTGAACCTGGCTCCACATTCTGGCCAGTACCTTCAAGGCTCATTGAGAATGTGTGGTTAGCACCGATCTGGTGACCGATTTCGTGCGCTACATAATCGATGTCGAAGTTATCACCCTGAGGGATACCGTCTGCAGGTGAAGTGATACCGGAACCTTTACCGTTACCGGTAGGAACCCCAGAAGAATTAAGTGGCGGGCTGATACACACACAACCGATACAACCTGCGTTTCCACCACCTCCGGATGCACCGAACATGTGTCCGATATCGTAGTTAGCTTCGCCTGCAACAGCTGTGATGGCTTTTTGTGCAGCAAGATTCCAGCTGCTCAAACTTGTGGAATATGGATCAGTATTAGGATCAGTATAGATAAGCGCAGGGAAATCCTGAAGGATCAGACGCAAACCAAAATCCATTTCAAAGATACCGTTACATCTTGTGATCGTAGCATTGATAGCGGCCAACGCACCGGAAACACCTCCGTGGAAGATGGTATATTCACCGTTGGTAGTCATCGCCAAACGCATTGTGCGGAATTTCTTGTCAGAGGCTTTGTTGAAATCAGCTGGATTGTTAGTGAACGTCTTTCCGCTCATGTACATCTTATCCATCTGAGCTTTAGACAATGGAGTTTCGCTGGTAGAGCAAACAAACGCTTTGTCGCCATCCGTCTTGTTTGATTTCGGTAAAACTCCGTAAACAGACTTTTCCTTGTTCTGCGGCTCTACAAACTCGTAAACACCGTTTCGTACGATCATAGACTGGAAGTCATTCGGCGCCACGCTGAAGCGTACAAAAGCGGTAGGATCATCGATACCCTGACCGATGTAAGACCCTAACTGGTAGCGGTCAGCCAATGATTTCACCACTACCGGCGCACTGTAAACCGCAAAACGTTCGATTTTGCCGTTAAGTGTAGGTAGCTTTATTTCAACGGGTACAGCATTGCGTCCAGTTTCCTGCGCGTTTGCCAATTGGGCTCTCATCGCATTGAGATCAAGCGAATAATAACTTTTGACGTTGGACGTCGTTCGGATTTTCTCACCCTGCATAGACGTCGGACTCCATTGTGCTAATGCAGCCGTGGACATCAATCCGCAAAGTAAAGAGGTAAAAATTCTCTTCATAAGACTAAAATTTATTTTTAAAACTATCCCAAAAGTAATTTTTTTTTGCCCGCTGTCAAAATAAAAAACACACAAATTTGCCCGTCACAGCATAATATCGATATTCAAACTATAAAAAAATTGTTGAATTTTAATTAAAAATTTCTACTTTATGAATTATATTTAATTGAATTAAAGATATTAACAGAACGCACGCCGATTTTCCCCCAATAAATTGTGGGAAATTATTCTTTGCATACGATTTTAATGTTACCTAAAAACTGTACGCAATATTCCAGGAAAAACCTATGTTGAATTTAGAGGAACTGCGCCCGAAACCAGGTACAATCATCGGTTGAATATCCTCTTGGGTAGAGGAAAAAAGTAAGTAGCGCGGCTGAACATTGACATCGATGTAAAAAGACGATTCAAAAAGCTGGACACGTCCTCCTACTACACCTTCAAGCCAGAATGAACTTTGCGAAGAAGCCGGAAACGCCGCCGAAGTATCACTGCCACCAAATCCGCGGACTGGTACCGCGTAATATTCCTGAGTGTAAAACGAAGCCGCAGCTTTAGCACCGCCATAAAAACCGTTCAAAGCATTCTCACTGTCCTGGGCAAGCATATAGAAACCGCCCAACTTTAAAAATGGTCCGTTTGCAACTGCGTCGTAGCCATTTTTTTGATAAAGATTCTTTTCGAAACCTACATCAGCAACCGCATGAATATTCCGCGAAACCCTTGATGAAATGAATCCCTGAAAAAGTTTGCGGTCACCGAATGCAGCCAAACTGCCGTTCAGCACATCAATACCGACCATAAAATTGGGTTCATATTTCCATTTGGCAACCAATGTGTCCTGCACTTGCTGAGCCGATGAAAAAACCCAAAGCAAACTAAAAAAGAAGGAAAAAATGAGTTTTCGATTCATCTGTGATGTTCGTTTGGTTCTGTTCGGTACCTATTATTTCGTTCGCCACTTCAGTCTGCGCATTCACATTTTCGTACACGCGTTTGATGCCGCACGCGGGTGACACGTATTCGGATTTGGTGGTATATTCAAACTTAATTTGAGAATTCACTGTAGCCCGGGAAAGGCCTGCATATATCGTCGTGGAACTGGCATCATCTACACGAAGCGGAATCAGTACGGAGTCGGTTTTCACTGTCGCCGCAATCACCGAAACCGGCCCGTTGCCGTAATCAACATTGACGAAAAGCGAATCGAGCGTCCGGAGTTTCCCTGAAGATTTTGTTTTGAATTTAAGCTTCATGCGCGGCGTCGCTTCACCACTGAGGCAGATATCATCGTCGCTGCCGCAAGAGAACAGCGAAAACATCAGAACCGAAATCAGCAGGAAACGCAGCATTTTCATAGACCAAATTTAAGCTAAATCTTTACTAAAAGCGCGATATTTTCCACATGGTGGGTCTGCGGGAACATGTCAACCGGCAAAATCTTCACCAGGCGGTAATGATCTTTCATCAATGCCATGTCGCGGGCCTGTGTAGCGGAGTTGCAGCTCACATAGACTATTTTTTCGGGCAGGAGATTCAGGATCTGCTCCACCACTTTCTGGTGCATACCGTCGCGCGGCGGGTCTGTGATCAGCACGTCGGCTTTCGGATGATTCGCGAGGAATTCATCATTGAAAATATCTTTCATGTCACCGCAGTAGAACGTGCAATTGTCCAGACCATTGAGTTTTGCGTGCTCTTTTGCCGCGTTGATGGCTTCCTGCACAGACTCTATACCGATTACCTGTTTGGCTTTCTTAGCGACATACTGCGCGATAGTTCCGGTGCCTGTATAAAGATCGTACACCACTTCGTCGCCTTTCAAATCGGCAAAATCGAGTGTTTTACGGTAAAGTTCGAGCGCCTGTTTATAATTGGTCTGGAAAAACGATTTCGGACCGATTTTAAATTGAAGCCCATCCATTTCTTCCATTAAAAAACCTTCGCCAAAGTATGTAACGACGTGCTGATCGTAGATTGAATCGTTTTGTTTTGAATTGATGCAGTAAACCAGTGTTTTGATTTGTGGGAATTCTTTAAGCAAAAAATCGAACAGCTTTACGCGGTCTTCCTGCTGATCGCGGAAAAGCTGGAACAAAACCATCCACTCACCTTTAGAATTTTGTCTAAGCATCAGCGTACGCAGAAAGCCGGTCTGTTCTTTCACGTCGAAAAACTCAAGACCGTTCGCCACCGCATACTGGTTCACCGCAAGGCGGATGTAGTTGCTCGGGTCTTCCTGCAGCCAGCACTCTTTTAAATCTAAAATCTTGCTCCACATACCCGGAATGTGAAAACCGAGCGCGTTCCGGTTGCCAAAATTCTCTTCAGAACTTATTTCGTATTGGGTCAGCCAGCGAGCATTTGAGAAAGAAAATTCCATTTTATTGCGGTAAAAATACTGTTCACTGCTGCCGAGTATGGGCAGGGTTTCAAAGTCTTCGAAGCCGCCAATTCTTTTGATATGATTGTACACCTCGTCCTGCTTGATGTCAAGTTGTTTTTTGTAAGACAGATTCTGCCATTTGCAGCCGCCACAAACACCGAAATGCACGCATCGCGGCTCGACACGGTGCGGAGATTTTTCGACAATATCTATGGCTTCTGCCTCGAAATATTTTGATTTTGATTTTTTTACCCGAGCGTTTACCGTATCACCGGGCACTGCGCCGGTTACCAATACCGTTTTTCCTTCCTCCGTTCGGCCGATGGCAACACCCTTGGCACCGGCACCATGCATTTTGATGTTCTCGAGTACTATGTTTTTTTTGTTTTTCCGCATCTAATAATAAAATGAGCACAAAAGTAAGGCTTTAAAATAAAAGGCTCTGTTTTTCATAAAAAGTATTTTTAACCACGGAGGTACAAAGTTTTCACGGAGGGCGCGGTCTCTATGAACTTTCGTATTTAGTTTATAATTGTTCTTTGTGACTGTGTGGTTTTAAAATTTTTACCACGGAGACACAGGGTTTCACAGAGGGCGGGGGATATTTTTTTGACTAATGTTTTATGTTTAAGGTTGCGGAATCAATCGGTCGCGTTTCAGCAGATAATAAAGCCCGGCAAAACAGCCGCTTACAAGAAACCCGAGCGTCCAAAGATATCGCGACTGCAAATTATTTCTAAACACATCAATGATCAAAACAATAACCGTCACAAAACTGCACATAACCGCTAAATAAGTAAGGAAACTACCGAAAGCCGCAGGTATCTTAAGCGGAGTAACATCAAAAGTAATTGTAATAAAGGTGAAAACGAAGCCGTAAACCGCAATGGGAATAAGAATGTTTTTGGAAATAAGTAGTGGTGCATTCATAATCAAATTTAAAGATAAAAAAACCTGCCGGTGTGGCAGGTTAATTTATTAGTATCCAACTGTTATTTTGTAGAAGACTCGTCAGCAGGAGGTGGTGACAGCAATTCGTTTTCCAGTTGAATTTGCGGTTCCTGAACTCTCGGTGCTTGCAGACCCGTAACTTTATCAAGTGCAGTAATCAAATCCGGATCACCCAAATTGAAGAAAAACCGACTTGCGATCTTACCGTTCTTGTCAATTAAGATGAAAGAAGGCATCTTGAAGCCATAAATTCCGTAATCTTTCGCCACGTCAGACTGCAGGCCGTTTACACCATACACATTATTGGCTGTGATTCCGCTCAGCATCGCTTTGCTGGTCTTTGCGAACTGGTCTTTGGTATCATCCAGATTTATGAATGTAAAATCAAGTTTAGATTTATAGAAATTCGCCACTTCACGCAGGACAGGCACAGTACCTTCCGCGATGTAAGGATTCCATGATGCGTAGAACATCACAAGCGTCGGCTTAGCTTTCGCGTCAGACAGTTTAAAAGCACTTCCGTCCGCTTTTACCAATTTTGGCGCAGGCGCAGCTTCACCGATCTTCGGACCGGAGATTACGAACTGAATTTTCTCAAGGTCTTTCTTTATTGCCGAATCTTTGATTTTATCTTTGATGATCGTGGAGATTTTAGCGGCGTTTTCCGGGGTAACGCCCGGCGCAATATCGCTGCTGCTGAGGACGTACGCAAGCAGATAATCCTTCGTAAGTTGGTCTGTATCTTTTTGCGTATCTAAAAATTTCGCAAACAGTTCCGACGAAAGCGCCGTACCGTTTCCGCTGTTTTTCTCAGCAAATTTCTGGAAATCAGGGCTCATTCTGGACAACAGATAATTTCTGTAAAGCGGCTGACTTTCGAGCATACGCTTGTGGTCTTTCGCAAATGTAGCTTCAGCATCGCGGAAAGCTTTGGAAGCCTTGTAAGATGGGTTTTGCGTCGCCTGCGGATGGCTGCTTTCATATTGCGTCATTAGTCCGAGTACGCTCGCATTCAGCTCATCCTTTTTCCACTGCTTCACCTCCGAATCAGCTGAAGTCTGCTTTGCAGCGGCATCGATTTGCTGGTCAAGGTCAGCGTGAATTTTCTTCACTGAAGTTATGAAATCGGCTTCTTTCTTAGTTACCAGTTCGCCCACATTCAGTTTTGAAGTATAGTTTTGAATGGATTTCTGCACTTCGCGAAGGAAATCGTTATTTTTCTTTGCATCTCCGGTGATCGTGAACTGCTGCGGGAAGTTAGCCGCGGCACCCGAAATATTAAGTTCCTGTCCACCTTTCAGATAGATCATGGCGTTCTTTCCGGCGTAAGTCATCACGTACATACCGTTTTTCGGCGCTTCGAAACTACCCGAAAAACTTCCTTTGCTGTCAACACCCAAGTTTACCAGGGGCAGCGTGGCGATACCGGAAGCTTCAATAAATTCAATTCTTTCCAAAGGTGAGCCGCCAGCAAAATTTCCTTTTACCTCCACTTTTTTCGAACATGACATCGCGAAGAAAGCCGCGAAGAGCATTAAAAAATATTTGTTCATTCTAAAATATTAAATTTTTATTCCCACAAAAATAAACTTTAATAGCGACCGATAAAAGTTTCGCTGATTTTTTGTCAAAGTTTAACAGCAGTGAGCGTTTTCTTTAATGATATTTTAAATATTTAATTAAAACAATCAGGTTTTACCTGAACCATTTAAATAAAAAAATCCGCCTCCAGATTTTTGGAGACGGATTTTAAATTATAATGTAATGTTATCCGCGGTCTAAATGAGCCGACATATACTCGCGGTTCATGCGGGCAATGTTTTCAAGGGAAATTCCCTTCGGACATTCAACTTCACAAGCACCGATGTTCGAGCAGTTTCCGAAACCTTCCTCGTCCATGGCTTTTACCATGTTCAGAACCCTTCTCTTCGCTTCCACACGGCCTTGCGGCAACAGCGCGTACTGAGAAACCTTAGCTCCTACGAAAAGCATTGCAGAACCGTTCTTACATGTTGCCACACAAGCTCCGCAAGAGATACATGCAGCTGCATCCATGGCTTTGTCAGCATCTTCCTTCGGCACCGGAATCGCGTTAGCGTCAAGTGTGTTACCGGAAGTGTTCACGGAAATAAAGCCGCCGGCAGCCATGATACGGTCAAACGCGCTTCTGTCTACCACCAAATCTTTGATTACAGGAAAAGCTGCGCTTCTCCACGGCTCGATGTGGATGGTTTCGCCATCTTTGAACATACGCATATGCAACTGGCACGTCGTGATACCGGTATCGGGTCCGTGCGCACGGCCATTGATGTAAAGCGAGCACATTCCACAGATTCCCTCACGGCAATCGTGGTCAAATGCAATAGGTTCTATCCCTTCGTTGATCAGGTTTTCATTGAGCATATCAAGCATCTCAAGAAAAGAAGAATCTGTAGACACGTCCGAGATCTTATAAGTCTCAAACTGTCCTTTTGATTTATTGTTTTTCTGTCTCCAAATTTTCAGAGTCAGGTTTAATCCTTTTTTTGCACTCATTTTATATTAAATTTTTGGAGATTATTTATAACTTCTTGTTTTCACTTCGATGTTCTCATAGATGAGTTCTTCTTTGTGCAATACCTCCTGATTGATGTCTGCGCCCTGATATTCCCAGGCTGCAACATACTTAAAGTTCTCATCGTCTCTTTCGGCTTCACCTTCAGGCGTAGCATGATCCCAACGGAAATGCCCGCCGCAGGATTCTTCACGTTTCAGGGCATCAATCGCCATCAACTGACCCAATTCGAGGAAGTCTGCAACACGCAGCGCTTTTTCAAGCTCCATGTTCATTTCATCATTGGTTCCAGGTACCTTCACATCACGCCAGAACTCTGCGCGTACTTCTTCAATCTCTTTGATGGCTTCCTGCAAACCTTCCGGTGTACGGCCCATCCCCACCTTGTTCCACATGATGTGACCTAGTTTTTTGTGGAAATAATCTACAGAATGTTTTCCGTTGTTGTTGATGAAGAAATCGATCTGTTTTCTCACCTCATTTTCTGCCTGCTCAAATTCCGGGCTTGAAGTTGGAATCGCCCCTGTTCGGATGTCTGCAGAAAGATAATCTGCAATGGTATACGGCAACACGAAATAACCGTCTGCCAGACCCTGCATCAGCGCGGAAGCTCCTAGTCTGTTCGCACCGTGATCAGAGAAATTGGCTTCACCCAAGACGAAACATCCCGGAATGGTAGACTGCAAATTATAATCAACCCAAACGCCACCCATCGTGTAATGTACTGCCGGATAAATCTTCATCGGTGTAACGTACGGGTTATCGGCTGTGATCTTCTCGTACATTACGAAAAGGTTACCGTACTTTTCTTCAACCCAAGCCTTACCCAAATCGTAAATCATCTGTTCGGACGGATTGTGGATATTGAGTTCCAGCGCTGCTTCCTTACCTTTCTTCATTATTTCGGTAGAGAAATCCAGATAAACACCTTCTTTTGTATCGTTGTTTTCAATACCAAAACCAGCGTCACATCTCTCTTTTGCGGCTCTGGAAGCTACATCACGCGGAACTAAGTTCCCGAAAGCCGGATATCTTCTTTCCAAATAGTAATCTCTGTCTTCTTCTTTAATGTTTTCCGGACGAAGTTTGCCTTCTCTAATTGCCACTGCATCTTCTATTTTCTTTGGAACCCAGATTCTTCCTGAGTTTCTTAAAGATTCAGACATCAATGTTAGCTTCGACTGCTGAGTCCCGTGAACGGGTATACATGTTGGGTGAATCTGTACGTAGCACGGGTTCGCGAAATAGGCTCCTTTTTTGTGGATTTTCCACGCTGCAGAAACGTTCGATCCCATTGCATTCGTTGAAAGGAAGTAAACATTTCCATAACCGCCGGAAGCGATCACCACGGCGTGGGCCGAATGTCTTTCGATTTCACCGGTTACAAGGTTTCTTGCGATAATGCCACGTGCTTTCCCGTCTACAATTACCAGTTCAAGCATTTCGTGACGGTTGTACATCTTGATACGGCCTTTACCAATCTGGCGGCTCATTGCGGAGTAAGCGCCTAAAAGCAACTGCTGACCTGTCTGTCCTTTGGCGTAGAAAGTTCTTTTAACCTGTACACCACCGAATGAACGGTTATCAAGCTGGCCGCCGTAATCTCTACCAAAAGGCACGCCCTGCGCAACACATTGGTCAATGATATTGGCAGAAACCTCAGCAAGACGGTAAACATTCGCCTCTCTCGCACGGTAGTCACCACCTTTTATGGTATCGTAGAATAAACGGTACGTTGAGTCACCGTCACCCTGATAATTTTTTGCTGCATTGATACCTCCCTGTGCCGCGATAGAGTGCGCACGTCTTGGAGAATCCTGGTAGCAGAACGCTTTTACGTTGTAGCCCTGTTCTGCAAGTGTAGCCGCAGCTGAACCACCTGCCAAACCTGTCCCTACAACAATGATATCAATCTTGTCGCGGTTATTCGGCGCAACAAGATTCATGTGATTTTTATGATTTGTCCACTTTTCGGCCAGAGGCCCGTGTGGAATTTTTGCATCTAATTTGCTCATTTGAAGATTTTTAAATTTTAAATACTAAATTTTAAATTAACCTTTAAAACTTAAATTATTGAGTTAGAAAATGAAATAAAGCGATGAAGATAAAACCTGCAGGAATAAGGATTGAATACCATTTCCCGAGGGATTTTATGGTTGGTGTGTACTTCGGGTGACGTGCGCCGATCGACTGGAATGACGACTGGAAACCGTGCGCCAGGTGAAGACCAAGAAGCACAAAAGACACCACATAAAAAACTACTCTTACCGGGTTTGCAAACCGCTCATGCAGTTCGCCCCAATATCTAAGGTTATCAACTTCATTGCGCTCGATGTACTTGAAATTGATCTCATGCCACCAAAAATCGTACATGTGAAGACCAAGGAATGCCAATACTACCAAACCGGAAATGATCATGTTGCGCGACGTCCATGTGGAGTTTGCAGCACCGTTATTTACGGCATATTTTGTAGGTCTTGCGTTACGGTTCCTGATTTCAAGGATGAAACCCATCACAAAGTGAAAGATCACCGCGAAACCCAAAACCGGCTGCATAATAAACTGAATCAGTGGATTGTAACCCATGAAATCTGACGCTGTATTGAACGCATCAGGACCGAAAACTGAAAGAAAATTCACCGTGAGGTGCATAATGAGGAAGATCAGCAAAAACATCGCAGACAATGCCATTGCATACTTTCTACCAATCGTAGAACTCGTTAATCCTGCCATAATAATTGTTTAAATTTGAATTTTCCCAAAGTTAGAAAATTGAGCAGGTATAAGCAGATGAGAAATATCAGAATAGTTTAGTTTGTAATCTTTCTAAATAAGATTTTAAATACTCAAACGTCCTGAAAACAGCTTAGCGCTTCCGCTCAAAATGGTAAGTCCTGTCGCCAATTGTCACCTTTTTCACTTCTGCCGGTAAAATCTTGATGATATAACTCTGCGTTCTGCGGGAGGTGAGATACGGTTCCATCACATATTTCTGCACCTTCTCTCTATCGGCGTTGTTACTCATGATAAAAAGCACGTGTTTTCCCGTCTTTTCAGAAATAATGTTTTCCTTTAAATATCTGTGCTCCAAAATTTCATTGATCTGGGAAGATTTATAATTGAGCAAACCGCGCAGCGAAACGAATATCAATAAAAAATAAATCAGCCTTAAACTGTTTTTGATACTGAATTTCACAATGACAAATTTCAACAGATAGACACAGACCAGCGCGACAACCACTTCCGGAAATGACATCGGTATCATCGTATTAAAGGCAAAATCTACTTCAGCGAAATGATGGATTATCTTTAAAGTTACATTTACAAATGCATCAAATACCGCAGCCAGCCAATTAGAATTAACGCCAAAAGCAGCGAGGAACGTCATTAAGAGAGAAAAAAGAATCAATATTTGAGAAAACGGAATGATCAGCAGATTAGCGGGCAGCGATATGAATGAGTACTGGTGAAAATAATAGATCACGAGCGGTAACGTAGCGACCTGTGCGGCAAAACTTATTGAAACAATATTGACTAAAAAGTTCTGGAAATCATTTTTAGGATTCGGAAGGTATCTCAAAACCGGTTTGTTAAACCAAAATATCCCGAATACGGCCAGAAAACTGAGCTGGAAACCTACATCATAAAGCTGATGCGAGTCATAAATCAATATAATAAAAGCCGCCAGCGCCATCGCATGCAGAAAATCGGGTTTCCGCTGAAGCAGGACGTAACAGTAATACGCCGAAATCATGATGCAGCTGCGAACTACTGAACTTCCGTAACCGATAAATATGGCAAAACTCCAGATCAGCACGAGGGAAATAATAATCTTCACATTACGGAAGCGTGGCGGAAAAATTGGATTCAAAACCAGTAAAATTAACCAGAATATTACCGCCATGTGCGAACCCGAAATCGCGAGGATATGCGTAAGTCCGGATTTGCTGAAATCCTGCACCGTGCCCGCGTCCATCTCTGTCCTGTCTGCCAGAATAATCCCTTTCGTGAATTCTCTTGCCCGTTTGCTGTATGCCTGAGCATCAATATTGCGCAAAATTTCCAGCCTTTTTTGCCTGATTTTTTCTGCGAAAGCGAGGTCATCCCGCTCCGCGGCGGCGATCTGATTACTTGCAAATGCGCGAAAATAAATCTGCTGCCGCGACATGTATTTGGCATAATCAAACTGGAAATCACTGTAAGGCTTTTCGAGCCGCGAAATATAAAGTTCCGTCTTGTAGTAATGGCGAAAATCGAGTTCAGGCTGTTCTTTTGGAACTGAGAGGACACTTTTAATCTTAACCGAATCCTGCCAAATCTCTATCTCGTAGCGCCTGTTTTTCTCATTCGAGTTTAGCTTCCCTGAAAGCTTAAAAACCGCTTCTGCAGTCCCCAAAACATGCGGAAAATCGGTCTTGTCAGAGTTTGTGGCGTGCGCGAAAATGCCGAGTGTAAAAAAGAGGAAAATGAGCGATGCATGTCTGAGCGTGCGCAGATAGAAGTGATTCAGGAAAAAGCTGGAAAGACTTATGAAACCAATGACCAGAAGTGCATAAACAGTGGCCGCACGAAATTCCGCGAAATCCTGCAGCGCGATCCCGAGACTGAAACTGATACAGAGAATGAGTAGCGGCTGCTTGTGCAAGAGTGTTTTTCAGATAAATTTACTTTAAAATCACCCGCTGCAGACCGTAAAATCACCCATTCACAATAATATCCGCAGCTCTTTCACTCGCACCGCTGCCGCCCAGTTTGTGGCGAAGTTCTGAATATTGTGTCAGCATTCTTTCACGGTTTTCACCATGCAGAATATTCGTAAGCTCGTGCTTTAATCTGTCTGTATTCAATTCTTTCTGAATAAGTTCCGTCACAATCTCGCGATCCATTATCAGGTTAACGAGCGAGATGTATTTAATGTTTTTCACCACGCGCTTCGCGATCTCATAGGAAACTTGGCTGCTGCGGTAACACACGACCTGCGGCACATTAAGCAGCGCCGTTTCCAGCGTCGCAGTACCCGATGTGACGAGCGCCGCTGACGAACAGCTCAACAGATCGTAGGTCTTGTTTGAAACGAAATGCACGTTTTCGTCAACATATCTTTCGTAAAAAGACCGTGGCAGACCCGGCGCGCCCGCAATTACAAACTGATACTCTTTAAAATAAGGCCTCACCGAAAGCATCAGTTCCAGCATCTTCGTCACTTCCTGCTCACGCGAACCCGGCAGTAAGGCGATGATTTCTTTGGAATTTAAACCGTTTTCCATTTTGAACTCATCTGAATCAACCGGAGGAAGATTTGAAATCGCATCTAGCAGCGGGTGGCCCACAAAATGAGCGTCCACGCTGTGACCTTTGTAGAAATCTTTCTCAAATGGTAAAATCACGAGCATCTCATCTACGAAAGCGCGGATCTTTTTTACGCGGCCCTCTTTCCAGGCCCAAAGTTGCGGCGAAATATAATACACGACCTTGATTCCGAGACTTTTTGCAAATTCTGCAATCCTTAGATTAAAGCCCGGATAATCTACCAAAATCAACACATCGGGTTTATATGCTTTAAGGTCATCTTTGCAAAACCGGATGTTTTTCAGAATTGTCCGGATGTTTTTCGCCACTTCCAAAAATCCCATGAAAGCGAGATCTTTATAATGTTTTACGGGTTGAAAACCTGCCACATCCGCCATCAGATCACCGCCCCAAAAGCGGAATTCCGCAGCCAAATCTTTTTGTTTCAAAGATTTCATGAGGTTGGAAGCGTGTAAGTCTCCCGAGGCTTCGCCGGCAATGATGTAGTATTTCAAGTCGCTAAATATTAATTTTTGTACAATCTGTTAAAATAGTTCAGAACGTTTTCCTGACTTACTTTATTCTTAAAATCTTCGGAAAAAAGATCTGTAATCTTCTCATTGATTTTGCTGTAAGCAGTAGAATTTCCGTACTCGTCAAAGAAAAAAGGATATCTCGACTGATCCGGATGTGATTTATCATCAAAGAAATCAGCGCCAAAACAAAGGTGGTTTTCTGCGCCTAATTTCACAGCGTGCTCGATGTGACGGTACAGGTAATCTGGATCTTCAGGATTAATGAAGCTTTTCACAAAATTCAACCCGATCAATCCGCCACGTCTGACAATTTCCTGCACCAATTCATCGGGCAGATTACGGTTATGGTTAAAGACGGCGCGTATATTCGAATGACTTGCGATAACCGGAATATTTAGGTTTTTACCGTCAATGAGATTCAAGATATCGTAGGCTAATTCGTCGCTCGTATGTGAAAGATCTACGGCAATTTTTCGGTTGTTTAAATATTCAATCAGAAGTTTTCCATCGCCTTTTAATCCCGCTTCCGTAAAATTTCCGCCACCAAAACGGTTTTCCAAATGATGGGTGAGTCCCACATACATCAGCTGCGCGTTGCGATTCAGCAAATCAAAATTCTCGAAAGCCTTTTCAATAGGCATATCTTCTTCACAAAGTCCGGAAGCATTTTCAATTGCGGCAATAATTCCAATTTTACCTTGTTGAAGTAGAATATCCGATGGGTCGATTTCGAAAAACTCAGGAAGATTTACTAAATCTTTATATATCTGAAGCTGTCGTTTTGCATAATCAACACTTCCCTTTTCCGTACCGGAATAAAAGGCCATCACCTGCATCGCGACGTTGCCTTCAAGAAGTTTCGGCAGCGAACACCGTATGTCACCATCTACGGCCGCACGATCCTGAATAAGATAGGCGGTAAGATCACAGTGAAGGTCGATGTTTTTATCCAAAAGCAGGGATTTTTAGTTCGCTGGAATTAGCGTATTTTTGTTGTCAAAGATAAATAAAATGTCCGACGGATTTGAAATAAAAAATAAAGTAGCCGACAGCGGTTTGGTGAATTTTGACCTCGAAAAACTGCTGCCAAAAGGAAAAAGAATCGGCATCGATTTAAAGGATTTTTTGTGGGAAGGAATGATTTTAAAAGAGAAAGATTTCCGCGAAAAAGTAGCCGCCATTTCTGCGGAAGGATTCAGCAATAGTTACGTTTACATCTTTAATTCTGCGGAAGCAATTGTTCCCTTGTGGGCCTACTTCCTGCTGACCGCAAAAATTACGGAAAGCGCCCGAAAAATTGTGTACGGCAGCCGTGAAGATCTTGAAATGGTCTTAATGCATGACGCGATTCAGCAGTACGATTTTTCTGAAATGTCTGGTAAAAGAATTTTGGTAAAAGGCTGTTCCGATGAGAACATCCCAGAAAACGCCTACATCGAGTTGGTTGAAAGACTGAAACCAATTGCGAAATCGCTGATGTTCGGCGAAGCCTGTTCGAATGTGCCGATTTTCAAAAATTAAGCACTTATGGAGAAATACCGGAATCCGGCGCTGATTTTCCTTATTTTTCTGCTGATCTACGTCCTCGGTTCTTTCAGCAAGGTGCCGTTTGGCGACTGTATGCCGCTTGTTTTGGATACGGAACTCGGTGTTTTTATAAAAAGAGCCACGCCCACCTCGCACTTTCTGTACAGCAATGCAGCCATCTTTATTAAAAACATCACCAACCTCGATGCAATTTTGGTAAGCCGTTATCTCGTGATTGTTGCGGGTGCTTTTGTGGTGATGATGGTGTACAAAACCGTACATCTGCTTACAAAAAAAGATTGGGTTTCCGTAGTCGCGGCTTTCGTGTTCGGTTTCAGTTTCACTTTTTGGCGCAATGCAGAAATTGTGGAAGTGTACACTTTTAATATGGTGTGGATTTCGCTGCTGTTGCATTACCTCATCAAAGTATTTCTGACTGAGAAAAACCGCGCGACGCATATTATCATTGCGTCTCTGTTAATATCTGTCAGCCTTTGGGCTCATATCCAGAACCTGTTTTTCCTGCCGTCACTACTGTTGATGCTGATTATGTTTAAAGATGACAGGCGCATTGCTTTTGTTTCACTTTTGCTTCCGATCCTCAGTTTTGCGCTGATGATTTGGTTGAATTCCAGCCAAAATCTTCCCGCTGAAAGCATCTTTAAATCCGGCGACAAAACGTGGGTTTCCGACACATTTAAAAAAGATTTCGTCACCTATCTTAAAGATTTCGTCAAAGCGTTCGGATATCTCCTGTATAATTTCAATTTCTTCACAGTTGCCGGAATATTTGGTATCATCATGCTTTTCCGAACTGACCTAAAACTCTTTTGGGTGATTTCGGCAGCAGCGGTTTTGATATACGGCTTTGCAACTTTTTACGCGGTGACCGACAACTACGTATTTTTCCTGCCTTTCAACTACATTTTCGCGTTGTCAATCGGGCTTGGACTTTCAAGTTTTCGAAATCAAAACCGCGTCGCTCAGTTTGCGCCGGCTTGTGTTTTAATACCTTTAATTTATTTCTTCACGTATAAAATTGTTTCGGAAGTACCCGCTGCTAAAAATTTTGATGAAGCTAAATCATACAAGGGCGGCTTACGATATTATCTGCTTCCCTGGATGACTGATAACGTTGGCATCTTGGAATTTACAGCTGAAGAACGGACAGCACCAGAAGCAGTGACGTGGATGGTGAAAAGTTCCGAAGAGTACATCAAAATACTGAAAAGTAAGGGTCTGACGGAGGGCGAGATCAAAGCGCGTTAACAAAGCACCGATTTGCGGTCTATAATTGTCGGAATGGTTTTTGGTGCAGATTGAAGTCTAATTTAAAACCAAATCATGAGCTTAATCGATCTAATCACAGGCAGCGCCGGAAACCAGGTGGCTTCGCAAGCCGAAAACAAATTCGGCATCGACAAAAACCAGGTGATTGCACTACTCGCTGTAGCTGCACCACTGGTAATTTCTTATTTAAGAAAAAAATCCCAGGATGACCCCAACGAGGCTGAAGCTTTAAACAACGCGCTGGATAAAGACCATGACGGAAGCATCCTGAATGATCCTGCGCAGGCTGAAGCGCGTCAGCAGGAAGGCGGATCAATTCTCGATCACGTTTTTGGCGGCCAGAAAAACCAGGTAGAGAACCAGCTTTCACAAAAAACCGGCATTTCGATGGACAAGATCGGTCCGGTTCTGGCGATGCTTGCACCGCTGATCATGGGTTATATCGGAAAACAGAAACAGTCTGGCGGCGTAGCTTCCGGTGGAGGATTAGGTGATCTTTTGGGAGGGATTTTAGGCGGCGCGCAAAACGAAGCGCAGGCTCAACCTTCAAATCCGCTGAACGATATTTTAGGAAGCGTACTTGGTGGCGGCGGCAATCAGTCTTCGGGAAACCCGCTCAACGATATTCTTAGCGGTTTAGGCGGCGGAAATTCAAGCCAATCCAGCCAGGGCGGGCTTGGCGGAATTCTCGGCAATATACTGGGCGGCCGGTAAATTCTTAAAGAAATAAAAAAAACCGAAGAGTTATTCTTCGGTTTTTTTCGTTTTAGGCTTGTCCGCAGTTTTTGCTTTCGCAGCTTTAGTTTTTACGTCCGTTGGCGGATCTGCATTTTCGGATTTATCATCCGGATAACCTACCTCCTGCCGTACGGCAACTTTAGATTTTTCGTTTTCGTTTTCATCCATTACCGTTACCGGAATCTTCTTTACGGAATTGGCTTTTCGCGGTCGTCGTTTACCATAGCTTCCGGCGGTCACTTTGCCGCGTCTGGATTTCTGATCTCCTTTTCCCATAAATTTTATCTGTTTTTGGTTAATGATTTAACTCAAAATTAGCGAAATATGCCAAAATCAGACTATTAAAATATCATAAAGTTCTCACCGGCCGCCTTTTCTTCTTTCGGAAATCCCACGGTGCCACGGGCGATTTATCCTTCCACAAACCTATTTTTTGCTTTCGCGCTACCGTTTCGAGTGCGGCATAGTTCGAACTTTTGGAATATCTCTTAAAATGCCAGGCGAGGCCGTTGCGCACAAGTTCTTTCCCCAAATTCTGATTTTTATAAAAAATCTCGGCAATGAGGCGGCCATTCCTGTCGCGTTTGCCTTCGCCAACCACTTTTACGGTTTTTCCGAAACAGAAATCAGCCGCAAACTGTTTGGCTTTCTGACCGTATGGTTGCTTTTTCTCGGGCGTATCAATGTGTGCAAGACGTACAATCAACGGTTTGTTTTCGAAAAGTATCTCCATGGTATCGCCGTCTTTTACACCAATAACTTTTGCCGTGATATGCTGGCTGAAAATGTTAGGAGAAAAAAGGATTAAGAAGGCGAGAGACAATATTTTATTCATAATTAAATTTAAAAATTTTGCCCAAAACTACTCAAATAATCCCGTTGACAGTCTCCAGATGCAAGTGAACTTTAGGCCAAATGACTTATCTTTGCAATCGAAAAATTCATCATTAAAAAACGCTTAAAACATGTTCCGAACGCATACCAACGGAGAGCTCACGCTTAAAAACATCAATGAAAATGTAACCCTTTCCGGTTGGGTTCAGACCATTCGGGACAAAGGTTTTATGATGTGGATTGATCTCCGGGACCGTTACGGAATTACGCAGCTGGTCTTCGATCAGGACCGTTCTTCTGCCGAATTGATTGAAGAGGCTAAAAAATTGGGTCGCGAATTCGTGATTCAGATAGAAGGAAAAGTGATTGAAAGAGCGAGCAAAAACCCGAACATCCTGACCGGAGAAATCGAGATCTTAGTTGAAAAACTTATTGTTTTAAATGAATCTCAGCTTCCGCCATTTACCATTGAAGATGAAACCGACGGTGGCGAAGAGCTTCGAATGAAATACCGTTACCTCGACATCCGCAGAAATCCGGTAAAAGACAAGTTGATTTTCCGTCATAAAATGGCGCAGAAAGTAAGAAATTACCTCTCTGACCAGAGTTTCATTGAGGTTGAAACACCGGTTCTCATCAAATCTACGCCCGAAGGAGCGAGAGATTTCGTGGTGCCGAGCCGAATGAATCCGGGGCAGTTTTATGCATTGCCGCAGTCTCCGCAAACTTTCAAGCAATTGCTGATGATTGGCGGAATGGACCGTTATTTCCAGATCGTGAAATGCTTCCGTGATGAGGATTTAAGAGCTGACAGACAGCCGGAATTTACCCAAATCGATTGCGAGATGGCTTTCGTAGAGCAGGAAGATGTTCTGGAAATCTTCGAAGGAATGACCGCAACTTTACTGAAAGACATCACAGGAAAAGACTTTGGAAAATTCCCGAGAATGACTTTCGCAGATGCCATGAGAAAATACGGAAATGACAAACCGGACATCCGTTTCGGAATGGAGTTCGTGGAAGTAAATGATTTAGTGAAAGGAAAAGACTTCAAGATTTTCGATGATGCAGAACTGGTTGTCGGAATCAATGTAGAAGGCGCGGCAGATTACACCAGAAAGCAAATCGATGAACTTATCGATTGGGTAAAACGTCCACAGATTGGCGCTTCCGGAATGATTTGGGTAAAATATCAAAATGACGGTGTCATAACTTCTTCGGTAAATAAATTCTACAACGAAGATGATTTAAAGAAAATCGCAGGAAAATTCGGGGCAAAAGAGGGAGATTTAATCCTGCTGATGTCCGGAAACGAAAATAAAGTAAGAACCCAGCTTTCTGCCTTGAGAATGGAGCTTGGAAATCGTTTGGGATTAAGAAAAGGCGATGAATTTGCGCCGCTTTGGGTCATCGATTTCCCACTGTTGGAATGGGACGAAGAAACGGGAAGATTTCACGCAATGCACCATCCTTTCACGTCCCCAAAACCGGAAGATATACATTTACTGGAAACCGACCCCGGAAAAGCCAGAGCGAACGCTTACGACCTTATCCTGAACGGAAATGAAATCGGCGGTGGTTCCGTAAGAATTTTCGATAAAGATTTGCAGGCCAAAATGTTCAATTTATTAGGATTTACAAAAGAAGACGCAGAAGCACAATTCGGATTCCTGATGAACGCTTTCCAGTATGGTGCGCCGCCACACGCTGGCTTGGCATTAGGTTTCGACCGTTTGGTTGCGATTCTTGACGGTAATGAAGTGATCCGCGATTATATCGCATTCCCGAAAAACAATTCCGGAAGAGATGTGATGATTGATGCGCCTGCGGCGATTGCTGAGGAACAGTTGGATGAGCTTGAATTGAAATTGAACCTGAAGATTAATTCTACATTACAATCATAAATAGAGGAAGTTTAGCTTCCTCTTTTTTTATAAATATTTTAAGGCAGTTTCGCCACCAGAAATTCGGGTGAAAATTTCAGAATCCAGTAAATGATTTTCCATTTCCAGTTCGGAACTATAGTGAAAGAATTCCCCGCATTGACGATATGTTGAGCAACATAATCGGGCTGCATCATCAGAGATTTATTCAGCGATAAACCTTCATTGATTTTGGTATCGATATAACCGCTCACGATTACATTGACGACAATATTTCTAGAACTTAAATCCTGACGCAAGCCCGAAAGATAAGTTGTGAAAGCCGCTTTTGTGCTTCCGTAAATATAATTGCTTTTTCTGCCGCGAACTCCGGAAAGTGAGGATAAACCGATGATTCTTTCCAGATTTTTATTGGTAAGATCATTGGCGATGATATTTAAAATTGAAACCGCACCGGCATAATTCACATTCATCATCTGGAACGCATCGTCAAAATTATTAACTGCTTCACTATTCTGTCTTAAAAATCCGGCTGCGTAAACAACGATATGCGGTTTTACAGAAAGATCATTATAAAATTTCTGATGAGACGAAAAATCGGAAGCATCAAAGAAAATCACCTGAACCCTATTTTCCAGATGATTTTTTTTGATAAAATATTGAAGTGAAATTAAATCACGCGAAGCTGCCAAAACCGTAAAGCCTTTCTCGGTGTACTGCAAAATACACTGTTTGGCGACATCGGAATTGGCGCCCAGAACGAGAACAGTTTTAGAAATTTCCGGCATTTATCCAATTATTTTGCGCGAAGTCTTTCTTTAATACTTTCTATATTTTTCTTGGCTGAATCTTTCAGAATCAGACTTGCGCTCATGTGAATACGCTCCGGCATAAGGTCATCAAAATGCTCCGTTCCTTCCCAGGAAACTTTTTTAATCAAAGCCAAAGCCTCGGCACTTCTTGCTGAAAGTTTACTGAGGAACATCTCAATCTGCTCGTCCATCGCGAGGATATTAGCCGAAACAGAATGATAGACATCGTGCTTTTCACACCATTTCGCAGTTCGGAAATCGGCATCGACAGACATTGCCGTGTACGCTGACTTACCGATTTTGCGCTCCACATACGGCCCGATAACGAAAGGTCCGATACCTAAATTCAATTCCGTTAAAGCCATTGCTGCATCGTTGGTGGCAAAACAGTAATCTGCTGCACACGCGATTCCTACGCCGCCGCCGGTGGTTTTTCCCTGAACGCGCACGATGACTAATTTTCCGCACTTTCTCATCGCGTTAAGGACTTTTGCAAAACCGCCAAAGAAATTTTTAGAAGTTTCCAGTTCTTCAATGGAGAGCAGTTCATCGAAACTTGCACCTGCACAGAACGCTTTTTCCCCGGTTGATTTTAAAAGAATGGCTTTTACCTCAGGTTTTGCGCCTTCAGAAAGAATCGTTTGGGCCAGTTTTTCCAGGATTTCACCGGGTAAAGCGTTGCTCTTTTCGGTACCGAAAGTGATTTCGGAAATTTGATTTTTGATTGCTGTATTTACGAATCCGTTGTTCATTATTTTTTATTTAAGGCAATTAAATATTTGTCTATGTAGAGTTCTTTTTCCTTGCTTTTATACTGCTGAATATATCGTGGATGTTCCAAAACCGTCATTTTACCGAACAGCTTTTCGCGGTCGTTGATTTTCTTTAAAAAAGCGGCATTCTTCACGCCGAGCACAAAAACTTCTGAAGTGTCCAATCCCAAGTCAATATGTTTCTTTAAAGACTCTACCATAAAATCCTCCACACATCCAAAAAGTTTTTTGTCATCATAATAATTGGCATTCAGATAAATGCCGTTTTTGGTATGTCTGGTGATGGCCAACGGGAAAGGTGAATTGATATAAAATTCACTGTAAAACTGTTCCGCGCCGCCAAAAGCTTCGATCATATCATAGATGAAAACAGAAGAAACTTCATGCGTACGCGCCGAGTCCATTTTTATTCCGCAGGCGCTTTCCAGCCTTTTGGTATCGGTAAAAGGAACACCAGTCACTCCCGCTCCATGGCGGCTGGGATTGATTCCGATAATGAATTTTCTACCTCGATTATCATGGTAAAATTTTTCATAGAATTGCTGCATCACCGCCAAAGTCTCGGGATTGTCGAGAAACGGGTTCATCACCTGAAAATCTTTTGGAAGATTTCCTGTATATTTCAAATTGCTGTTGAATTCTACAACTTTCTCACCGAAGGTTTTCAAACTATTTTTTTTGTGGTTTGAGTCTGTGAAATCTGTGCGCTCCTTTTATAATCCAAACTGTTCAAAATGATGTGTAAAATGCTTCCTGTGGAACAGTTCCATCATTTCCTTGTTCAGCATTCCGAAACGTGGGTGAAAATGTTCTGCTTGCGGATTTTCACGGTAATAAATCAGGAATTCTTTTAAAGTTTCAAGAAGTTTTTCTTTGGCTTCGGTAAGATTTTTATATCGAAGTTGCGGCTCTTCACCTTCTTTTAAAAGTGGATATTTCGCGCCCGGTCTAATCTTTTGATCTGTATAAATCCAGTCCTGAAGCAGCTCGAGTTTATCGGCAGGAATTCCAGGGAAATCAGAAGGCTCTAAAGCACCGAAACCGTTTCGCAACACTTCTTCCAAATGTTCCACCATCAATTGAGGTGACATCATTCCGAATTTTCTTTCAGAATTTTCCGTCAAGCCGTTCAGCATTTTTTGGATAGATTTTGCGTGCAGCTGAATGAAAGGTGATTGTTTAGCAACAAGTGTTAAAATGGTAGCAACGCATACAATTTCATCCCGCTGATTCACCACTTCCACCAGCCACTTCACAACACCGGACGGAATATTTCTGCCTTTTACGCCTTTATTAATCTTTTCTTTCGCCGTCAAATAAACCGTAATTGTGTCACCGGCGTAAACAGGCTTGAAGAAACTTGCATTTTCGAGTCCGTAATTCGCGATGACAGGACCTTTTTTGCCCGAAACAAATAAACCGGCAGCTGCTGAAAGAATGAAATAGCCATGCGCCACGGTTTTGTCGAAAATTGTTCCGTTCAAACTTGTAGCATCGGTATGCGCGTAGAAATGGTCCCAGGAAACATTCGAGAAGTTGACGATATCAGCTTCTGTGACGGTTCTACCGGCAGTTTCAAGAGAATCGCCGATTTCAACTTCTTCAAAATATTTATTGAATGGATGCTTATCCGAATATTTTTTATCGGCTCCTTGTTGGTAGATTTTTGTGATCGCCGTCAAAATATCCGGCGAACCCTGAATTGCAGTTTTCTGAAGGAAGAAATGGAGTCCGTTCAAACCGCCCATTTCTTCGCCACCTCCGGCTCTTCCGGGACCACCGTGCATCAAAGTGGGTAACGGCGACCCGTGGCCGGTAGATTCTTTCGCGTTATCTCGGTTCAAGACGAAAATCCGTCCGTGAGAGGAAGCCATCTTCCAGGAAGTTTCAGCCACAAATTTTTCGTCGTGCGAAACGATGGAGCCGACAAGACTTCCTTTGCCGCGTTTTGCCAAGGCTGCAGCTTCGTCAGCGTCATTGTAAGGCATGATCGTTGAAACGGGACCGAAAGCTTCAACTTCGTGAGAGCAATTTTTCTCAAAAGGTTTATCGTTGTAGAAAACTTTTGGCGACATGAAGGCGCCGCTCTCATAATCAGCATCCACAAGTTCGTGTTTACCATCGTAAACAAGTTCTGTCTCTGCTTTCAGAAGCTTGATTTTCTCCTGCAGAACTTCCATTTCTTTTTTACCAACGATGGAGCCCATACGGGTTTCGCGGTTTAATGGATTCCCGATTTTTGTTTGGTTTAAAGCTTTGCTTAAAGCATTCTGAACATCACCAACAAGATTTTCCGGAACGATAATTCTGCGGATGGCGGTACATTTCTGGCCGGCTTTTGTGGTCATCTCATTACGGACTTCCCTGATGAAAAGGTCGAATTCCGGTGTGCCCGGTTTTGCATCCAAGCCCAAAATCGAAGCGTTAAGTGAGTCAGCTTCCATGTTGAAACGCACAGAATTCCTGGAAACAGAAGGTAAAGATTTCAATTTTCTGCCGGTAGCTGCAGAACCGGTGAACAAAACGGAATCTCCATCCTGAACATAATCCAGAATATTTCCCGGTTCACCGCACACGAGCTGAAGGGCACCTTCGGGGAGAATCCCGCTTTCGATCATGTCCGAAAATACGGCGTTCGTAAGATAAGAACCCGCTGATGCAGGTTTCACCACACTGGGTACGCCGGCAAGCAGTGAAGTTGATAATTTCTCCATCATTCCCCACACCGGAAAATTGTAAGCGTTGATCTGTACAGAAACACCTTCGCTGGGCGTGAGGATGTGCGTGCCAAGGAAAGTTCCGTTTGCAGAAATCTTTTGCGTGTCGCCATCCACCCAAAACGGCGTGTTGGGAAGCATCCTTTTCGCCAGGCCGGAATAGGTGAAAAAAGTACCGAAACCGCCTTCGATATCAACCCACGAATCAGCGTGTGTGGCGCCTGTTTTATAGGAAAGTTCGTAATATTTCTTCTTTCTTTCGAGAAGATATAGCGCCACTTTTTTCAGCATTTCGCCACGGTCATAGAAAGTCATGGATGACAGATTTTTGTAACCTACGGTTCTGCCGTAATCTAATGCGTGCTGAAAATCGAGGCCGGAAGTATCGGAAACTGCGACAAGCTCGCCATTAACGGCGTTATATAATGGAATTTCTTCACCTGACCCTTCGATCCACTGGCCAGCGATATAATTTTTGAGTTTCATCTTAGTTTGATTGGGTTTTCATTTTCTTTATAAGTGTCTTCACAAGGAGGTAGAGCACCACCAAAATCACCACTACATCCAACGTGAATATGGCCGAAATGATGAGGTCGCTCTGCAGATCCTTCTGTTGGAGCGATTCTTTCAATTCTGCTGAAGCGTGTGCGAGAAGTTTGCGGTTCTCAATGCTTTGATTAAGGATATAAACAGCCAGGAAATTGAGGCCCAGCAGCGTGATGAGGCCCAGCGCGAGCCATTTTCTGTGTAAGGTTCGGAACATTAAATTTTATTTGAACGTGTGCTCAGAAAGCCAACATTTGCCGAAAATTGCCACAACCTTGAAATCGCGGTTTTCCTTTTAAAGCTGAACTTTCTGCGTGTTAAGATACTGAAATTTTCAGTTTTTGTGCAGCTGCATTGATGCAGGGATGAGTGTATAGCCTTACAACTCTCATTAAATTTTATTTTATTGTTAATTTTATAAGATATTTTTGAATTTATTAAAGCAAATTAAGTTCAGTTGTCGAATAATCAACAACAGAAATGGCCCCGCATTATTGCGATGCCATTTCCTGCACTTACGGAACCATTTCCTGCACTTGCGGAACCATTTGTTGCAGTTGCGGAACCATTTCCTGCGGTTGCGGAACCATTTCTTTCACTTGCGGAACCATTTCTTTCACTTGTGGAAGCATTTCCTGCGCGTGCGGAAGCATGTCGTGCGGTTGTGAATCCACTTTTGTACGTTGCGGTGCCCGCGCCCCGGATGGAGCGGCCTGTTTGAGCTCTCCCGGCGACGCCAGGCGCCGGGAAGCGAGTAGCGACAGCCGGAAATGGCGCCCAAAAAAAAATCCCTTCCGATAAAAACCGAAAGGGATGGTATAAAAATCTGCAAAATTTATCTTGCGCTCAGGTCTACATAATCACGTTTTTGCGCGCCCTGGTAAACCTGTCTTGGACGGCCGATCGGGTCATTATGCAAACGCATTTCTTTCCATTGAGAGATCCAGCCCGGAAGTCTACCCAATGCGAACATTACGGTGAACATTTCAGTTGGGATTCCTAACGCTCTGTAGATGATTCCGGAGTAGAAATCTACGTTTGGATAGAGTTTACGGCTTACGAAATACTCGTCTTCAAGCGCTACTCTTTCAAGTTGCATCGCGATATCCAACGCTTTGTCCTCAATTCCAAGTGCTGTAAGGATGTCATCTGCCGCTTTCTTGATGATGGTAGCACGTGGATCGAAGTTTTTGTAAACGCGGTGTCCGAAGCCCATCAAACGGAAGTTATCGTCTTTGTTCTTCGCTTTCTCAACATATTTAGCAACGTCACCACCATCCTGCTCGATCATCTCAAGCATTTCGATCACTGCCTGGTTGGCACCACCGTGAAGTGGGCCCCAAAGTGCCGAAATACCTGCTGAGACTGAAGCGAAAAGTCCTGTGTGAGCTGATCCAACCATTCTTACGGTAGAAGTAGAGCAGTTTTGCTCGTGATCTGCGTGAAGGATTAATAACTTATCCAATGCGCCTACCACAACCGGATCCAATTCGAAATCCATATTCGGACGACGGAAACACATCTTGTAGAAGTTCTCTACATAGTTCAGGTTATTATCGCCGTGGTTGATAGAAAGACCGAGTTTTTTACGGTAAGTCCAAGCACAAAGGTGAGAGAATTTAGCCAAAAGCATCTCTGCCGCCTCATCCATTTCCTCTTTTGAATTTACATTCACAGCTTTCGGGTTGAATGCTGTAAGTGCAGATGTAAGCGAAGAAAGTACGCCCATAGGATGCGCTGAACGTGGGAATACGTCCAGGATTTTCTTCATTTCGTCTGCGACGTAGTTGTATTTTTTAATTCCACCTTCGAATTTTAAAAACTGATCCTGGGTTGGAAGTTCGCCGTGCAGCAAAAGGTACATTACTTCGCTGAAGTTTGATTTCTCCGCGATCTGCTCAATCGGATAGCCGCGGTAGTAAAGTTCACCGTTGTCGCCATCAAGATAAGTGATGTCGCTGAGGGTTGCGCCTGTATTTTTGTAACCAAGATCGAGTGTGATAAGACCGGTTTGGTCTCTAAGTTTAGAAATATCAATTCCTCTGTCACCGATGGTGCTATCTACAATCGGGTATTCAAACGAATTTCCGTCGTAGTTCAGTACTACTTTATTATCTGACATTTTAATTTATTTTTTTACGAATTTATAATTATTAAAATAAAAGGACAAGCCCGCGTGAGCTCATCCTGATATTTATTTTCTATTAACGGTTTATTTTAAATGCATCTAATCCCGGAAAGTACGCGCTTTCACCCAATGCCTCTTCTATACGAAGAAGTTGATTGTATTTTGCCATACGGTCTGAACGGGAAGCAGAACCAGTCTTGATCTGACCGCAGTTCATTGCCACCGCAAGATCTGCAATGGTAGAATCTTCGGTTTCACCCGAACGGTGAGACATTACCGAAGTGTAACGGTTGTGCTGAGCCATCTGTACAGCGTCCATTGTTTCAGATAATGAACCGATCTGGTTTACTTTCACAAGGATTGAATTCGCAATACCTTCTTTTACACCTCTTGAAAGTCTCTCCACATTGGTTACGAACAAATCATCACCAACAAGCTGAACACGGTCGCCGATCTTATCGGTAAGTTCTTTCCAACCTGCCCAATCGTCTTCGTGCATACCGTCTTCAATGGAAATGATCGGATATTTTGAAGCCAATTCTGCTAAATAAGAAACCTGCTCGCTGCTGCTGAATTTAGCAGAATCAGGAGTTTGGAATTTCGTGTAATCATAAATTCCGTTTTTGTAGAATTCTGAAGCAGCACAGTCAAGCGCGATCATGATGTCGTCGCCCGGCTTGTAGCCTGCTTTTTCGATGGCCTGAAGCAATGTATCCAAAGCATCTTCGGTTCCGGTGAAAGTTGGCGCGAAACCACCTTCATCACCTACGGCTGTAGAAAGGCCACGATCGTGAAGGATTTTTTTCAGGCTGTGGAAGATTTCAGTACCTTTTCTTAAAGCGTGCGAGAAAGAATCAGCTTTTACCGGCATTACCATGAATTCCTGGAAAGCGATGGGCGCATCTGAATGTGAACCTCCGTTGATTACGTTCATCATCGGAACAGGAAGTGTGTTTGCATTGACTCCACCAACGTACTTGTAAAGCGGCATTCTGAGCTCGGTCGCAGCAGCTTTTGCAGCCGCTAAAGAGACACCAAGGATTGCGTTTGCACCAAGATTTCCTTTGTTTTTGGTACCATCCAGATCGATCATAATCTGATCGATATAATTTTGGTCATAAACCGGCATGCCCACAAGCTCAGGAGCGATGATCTCTCTTACATTTTCTACGGCCTTCATCACGCCTTTTCCCAGATAATCTGAACCACCGTCACGCAGTTCTACGGCTTCATGTTCACCGGTAGAAGCACCGGATGGTACTGCGGCACGGCCCATTGCGCCACTTTCGGTGAATACGTCAACTTCGATTGTAGGATTACCGCGAGAATCTAGAATCTGCCGGGCCTCGATGTAAGAAATGTAACTCATATTGATGTTTTTTAAACTTTAATAATGTTCTTACAAATTTAGTTAAAATACTCGTATTTTCGGGATTCGCGGGCGGAAATTATATGCATCAAAGCATAGAATACCACAGTTCTAAATCGGCTTTGGCCGTTATTTTAAACTGCTAGACTGCGCGCGTAAAAAAGCAGGATGAAATGTTGTTAAATTAACCAGATAACCTCTTCACTGCTTTTCGGTCTGTTTCTTTTCCTTAAATTAGTAGATACTTTAAAATGAAATGCAAAAATTAAATTATGAAAAAGACCTTTTTAATCTGTATAGCTATCGCAGCGACACTCGCGACCTCGTGCGGTAAATCTGAAAATGGCAACAAAGGCGTGGTAGAGCAACAAAACACCTCTGCTGATGCCAAAAATGAAGATGAAACCCTTCGGTATGTTGCTGAAGACGGTTCTTCGGCACTTGTAACATTTAAAAATAATGACGATGACAAAAGCATCAGCATCCGCAGCAATAATAAAACCATTTCGGCTCCGCTAAAATTTGACAGTCTGTACGGAAATTACGATTTTGAAATTGCGGTGAAAAATGACAGCGTTACAATCACGCAGGGCGATAACGTGATCAGGCTGAAGAAAGCGAGAGGGCAGTAGGAATTGGAGAGTTTGAGAGTAATTGAGTTGGGCGTAATTGAGTTATTGAGGTTTTACAGATTTAAAACTCTGTAGAGTTTGGAGGTGGAGAGTGGTTGAGTGTTTGAGTTGTTGAGTAGTTGAATTATTCTCGAGACGAAGAATTCAACTTTAAATATAAAATATAAAAAAGCCACTCAAAATAAATTGAGTGGCTTTTTTGGGGAATTATAAAACTGAGGATTAGTCAGTTTTGTGATCTGAAGATTCTGCGGCTTCGCCGGTAGTTTCTTCAGACTTTGTTTCTTCTTTTGCTGGAGCTTCTGCCGTTACGGTTTCTGCTTTGGCTGCTGAAGAACCTCTTCTGCTTCTTCTTGTTGTTTTCTTCTCTTCCGCGTTCGGGTTGTAGATATCATTGAAATCTACAAGCTCGATCATTGCAGTATCTGCAGCGTCACCGGGACGGAAACCAGTTTTGATGATTCTTGTGTAACCACCGTTTCTCTCTGCAATCTTAGGAGCAACTGTTCTGAATAATTCAGTAACCGCTTCTTTGCTTTGCAGGTAAGAAAAAACTGTTCTTCTGTTGTGCGTAGTATCTTCTTTTGCTTTTGTGAGGATAGGCTCAACGAAAACTCTCAACGCTTTGGCCTTAGCAACCGTAGTGTTGATTCTTTTATGCTCAATTAGGGAACACGCCATATTGGAAAGCATTGCGCTTCTGTGCGACGACGTTCTTCCTAAGTGATTGAATTTTTTACCGTGTCTCATTGTTTTTTATTTATCAGCGTCTAATTTATATTTAGCAACGTCGAAACCGAAGTTAAGACCTTTTGCATGCACTAATTCTTCTAATTCTGTTAATGATTTTTTACCGAAATTTCTGAATTTCATCAAATCAGACTTTGTATAAGAAACCAGTTCGCCCAATGTTTCCACTTCCGCAGCTTTCAGGCAGTTTAACGCTCTTACAGAAAGATCCATATCTGTTAATTTAGATTTAAGGAGCTGTCTTGTATGCAAGGTTTCTTCGTCGTACTGAATTGAGGCTTTCACCGCTTCTGTTTCTAATGTAATTCTCTCATCAGAGAACAACATGAAATGATAAATCAATATCTTAGAAGCTTCTGTCAAAGCATTCTGAGGGCTGATAGAGCCATCAGTTTCAATATCCAAAACGAGTTTCTCGTAGTCTGTTTTTTGCTCTACACGGTAATTCTCAATGCTGTACTGTACTTTTTTGATCGGTGTAAAGATCGAGTCGATAGCGATGGTGCCGATTGGCGCGCTGCCAGACTTATTCTGCTCCGATGGAACATACCCGCGTCCTTTCTCGATGTTGAAAGTCATTTCAAACTTCACCTCTTTGTTCAGGTTACAGATCACCAGTTCAGGGTTCAGGATATCGAAGCCCTGGATAGATCTTCCTAAGTCACCTGCAGTTACAGTAGTTTGTCCGGATACCTTAGCCGTCACGGTCTCAGCGGTTGCTGATTCAGATTTAGCTTTAAGTCTCAATTGTTTCAGGTTCAGAATAATTTCTGTAACGTCTTCAATGATGCCGGGAATAGTTGAAAATTCGTGCTCTACGCCTTCTATTTTTATAGATGAGATAGCATATCCTTCCAGAGAAGAGAGTAATACCCTTCTCAAAGCATTACCGATCGTTAATCCGAAGCCTGGCTCCAACGGTCTGAATTCAAATTTACCTTTGAAATCATCGGAGTTTAGCAGGATTACCTTATCGGGTTTAATAAATGTTAAAATTGCCATATAATTGGGGGTTGAGCAAAAATTTGAAAAATTATTTAGAGTAAAGTTCGACGATCAGCTGTTCTTTGATGTCTTCCGGGATCTGGATTCTCTCCGGTGCAGACACGAAAGTACCTTCTTTCTTCTCGTCGTTGAACTGTAACCACTCGTAATTTGCTTTGTAAGCCAATGAATCTGCAATAACACCTAGAGATTTAGATTTCTCTCTGATCGCTACTACATCACCTGCCTTAAGCAAATATGAAGGGATGTTCACCAATTCTCCGTTTACAGTGATGTGTCTATGAGAAACCAACTGACGTGCACCTGCTCTGGTTTTAGCAAAACCAAGTCTGTACACCACGTTGTCTAATCTAGACTCACAAAGCTGTAAAAGAACTTCACCTGTAACGCCTTTTGCTCTTTGTGCTTTTTCATATAGGTTTGCAAATTGTCTTTCCAAAATACCATAGGTGTATTTTGCTTTCTGCTTTTCCATTAGCTGAACAGCGTACTCAGACTTCTTTGATCCTCTTCTTTTATTCACACCGTGTTGTCCCGGTGGTTGGTTTTTTCTTTTCTCGAAGTTTTTGTCATCTCCGTAGATTGCAGCTCCAAATTTTCTTGCAATCTTTGTTTTTGGTCCAATATATCTTGCCATATTTCTTATTAAGATTTTAGATTCTAGATTTTAGATTTTAGATTTAAAAATGAAAACATTCAAAATTTAAAAATCACAAAATTTAAAATTCCAGATTATACTCTTCTTCTTTTTGGTGGTCTACATCCGTTGTGTGGCATTGGAGTCACATCAATGATCTCGCTAACTTCAATTCCTGAATTGTGAATGGTTCTGATCGCAGATTCTCTACCCGCGCCAGGACCTTTTACAAAAACTCTTACTCTTCTAAGGCCAGCATCATGTGCTACCTGAGAGCAATTTTCAGCAGCCATCTGAGCTGCAAAAGGAGTATTCTTTTTAGAACCTCTGAACCCCATTTTTCCGGCAGATGCCCAAGAGATAACTTCTCCGCTTTTATTCGTCAAAGAAATAATAATATTGTTGAAAGTCGCCTGGATGTGTGCTTCACCAATCGCTTCAACTTTTACTTTTCTTTTTTTAACAACTTTTGTTTGTTTTGCCATTATTTAATAATTCTAAAGATTATTTACTTGCTTTTTTCTTGTTAGCAACAGTTTTTCTCTTTCCTTTACGGGTTCTAGAATTGTTTTTAGTTCTTTGGCCTCTTAAAGGTAATCCCAGTCTGTGACGTATTCCTCGTTGGCAACCAATATCCATCAATCGCTTGATGTTCAATTGTGTTTCAGAACGCAATTCACCTTCTACTTTGATGTTTTCAGTGATGTAGTTTCTGATCAATGCCAATTCATCGTCATTCCATTCGTTGACTTTCTTGTCTTCGCTGATGCCGGCTGCTTTCAGGATTTCGGACGAAGTGCTTCTTCCGATTCCGTAGATGTAAGTTAAGCCGATAACGCCTCTTTTGTTTTTTGGTAAATCAATACCGGAAATTCTCGCCATAATTTAATTTTAGCCTTGTCTTTGTTTAAATTTTGGGTTCTTTTTGTTGATCACAAAGAGAACGCCCTTACGACGAACGATCTTGCAATCAGCACTTCTTTTTTTGATAGATGCTCTAACTTTCATTTGTTTTGAGTTAATTTTCCAACGGTTAGATGAATTTCAAAGTACTTCACCCCCTTTTGTTTAAATATTTAAATGATCAATAAAACCGCACTGGTTTTATTCTGTTTTCTATATAGTAATCTATGGATTTCTCCAAGACTAGTATCTGAATGTGATTCTGCCTTTTGATAAATCATAAGGAGAAAGTTCAAGCTTTACCTTATCACCAGGTAAAAGCTTGATATAGTGCATACGCATCTTACCAGAAATATGGGCAATAAGAATATGCCCATTTTCAAGTTCAACACGGAACTGCGCGTTCGAAAGTGCTTCGGTAATCACGCCGTCCTGTTCAATATGTTTCTGTTTTGCCATTTACGAATTATGGGTTTGTTGTTCTGGATAGTTTCGATTGCATCAGTCCGTCATAATGATGATTCAGCAAATACGTATTGATTTGTTGAACCGTATCGAGGATCACCCCAACCATAATTAACAGCGATGTGCCCCCAAAAAACAGGGCAAATCTATCCGTCTGAACAAACGCTCCGTGCACTATTGCCGGAAGGACTGCAAAGATAGCTAAAAATATTGAGCCTGGCAAAGTAATTTTCGAGAGAATATCATCCAGATAATCAGCTGTTTCTTTCCCCGGTCTCACCTTCGGAATCAGCCCGCCGTTACGCTTCAGATCGTCTGCCATCTGGTTCACCGGAATGGTGATTGCAGTATAGAAGAACGAGAAGATGATAATTAACACTGCAAAAAGCACGTTGTATTGCCAGCTGAAAACGTCTTTGAAACCTGCGAGGAATGAGTTAGACTCATCTACTTTAGTTAAAAGCCCAGGTACAAACATCAGCGCCTGCGCGAAAATGATCGGCATTACACCGGATGCATTTACCTTAAGTGGGATCCACTGTCTGGCGCCCTGCATTAAGTTTCTGTTTGCTCCGCCACGTGCCTGCGCACGGCTTACGTACTGAATTGGAATTTTTCTTACAGCTACCGAGAGTATGATTGCTAAAAGCACCACCAACATCCAGAAAAGAACTTCGATAAGGATCATAATAGTTCCCAATCCGCCTTTACCTGTCTGTGTTGCTACTTCCTGAATAAACGCGCCCGGAAGGTCTGCAAGGATACCCACCATAATAAGGATGGAAATACCGTTACCGATACCTTTGTCCGTAATCTTTTCACCCAACCACATTGCGAATACAGAACCTGCTACCAAGATCACGATACTCGGCAGCCAGAACATAATAGATTCCGGGTGCACGTAATATGCCGAGCCGAACTGTGCGTGCGGCAGGAACATCTGCGTGATCGATGTAAGGTAAGAAGGAGCCTGTACTAAACATACTGCAATGGTTAACCATCTTGTAATTTGGTTCAATGTATTTCTACCGCTCTCGCCATCTTTCTGCAGCTTCTGAAGATATGGAATTGCCATACCCATCAGCTGTACGATGATTGATGCGGAGATATAAGGCATAATACCGAGTGCCATGATAGACGCCCGGCTGAATGCACCTCCCGTAAAAGAAGAAAGCAACCCAAGAAGACCTGCTCCCTGCTTGTTGCCACCCTGGTTCTGGTAATGATCCAAAAGATTCCCCACCTCGGCCATGTTGATGGCGGGTAGGGAAATATAAGATGCGAATCTATACACTAGGACTAAACCTAAGGTGAAGAGTATTTTGTCTCTAAGTTCCTTTAAGCTCCAGATGTTTTTCAGTGTTTGTATAAATTCTTTCATTCGTGTAGATTAAAGAGTAATTGCTTTACCTCCTGCTTTAGCGATTGCTTCTTCAGCAGATTTTGTGAATTTGTGTGCAGAAACTGAAACACCTGTTTTCAATTCGCCTCTACCCATGATTTTCACGATTTCGCTTTTCTTAGCCAATCCGTTTTCTACTAAAATGTCTTTAGTGATCTCGGTGATGCCTTTTGCATCTGCCAAAAGCTGAATGGTATCTATGTTAATTGCTCTGTACTCTTTTCTGTTTACGTTATTGAAACCGAATTTAGGCAATCTTCTTTGCAAAGGCATCTGTCCACCTTCGAAACCGATTTTCTGAGAGTAACCTGCTCTTGCCTTCTGTCCTTTATGACCTTTAGCTGAAGTACCGCCTTTTCCACTTCCCTGGCCTCTACCAAGTCTTTTGGAATTGTGAGTAGAACCTGATGCCGGTCTGATATTATTTAAATTCATTATGTTTTAGATTTGAGAGTTTAAGATTAGAGAGTGGAGACAATCTGCGAGAGTCTCCTTTCCCTTACCTATTTTCTTATTTTTGAACTTCCACTAAGTGACTTACGGCCTGTACCATCCCAAGGATCGCCGGGCTGTCGTCATGTTCTACAACTTGGTGAAGTTTCTTCAATCCTAATGCTTCAAGCGTTCTTTTTTGGGTTTTAGTTCTACCAATAGCGCTCTTTACTTGTTTTACCTGAATTTTTGCCATTGTTTTAATATTAACCGTTAAACACTTTACTTAATGAAACTCCTCTCAGTTTAGCGATATCTTCAGGTCTTCTGATGTCTAACAATGCTTTGAAAGTAGCTTTCACTACGTTGTGCGGGTTAGATGAACCTTTAGACTTTGAAAGAATATCGTGTACACCTGCAGACTCCAATACCGCTCTTACAGCACCACCGGCGATAAGCCCGGTACCGTGAGAAGCTGGACGAAGGAAGATATCTGCACCACCGTATCTTGCTGAAGACTGGTGAGGGATTGTATGGTTGATTACCGGAACTTTTACCAGGTTTTTCTTAGCATCTTCCACCGCTTTAGCGATAGCAGAAGCAACTTCCTTAGATTTACCAAGTCCGAAACCTACGGTACCTGCTTCGTCACCTACTACCACGATGGCAGAGAATCCGAAAGCACGTCCACCTTTAGTAACTTTCGTTACTCTGTTCACAGCTACGAGACGATCTTTAAGTTCTAATCCTCCCGGTTTTACTTTTTCTATATTATCTAGTCCTAACATATTATCCGAAATTTATTGATTAGAATTTTAATCCGCCTTCTCTGGCTCCGTCTGCTAGAGCTTTCACTCTACCGTGGTAAACGAATCCGTTTCTGTCGAACACTATATTTTCAATTCCTGCAGCTTTAGCTTTTTCAGCGATTGCTTTACCTACCTCTGCAGAGATCTCTACTTTTGTACCTGTAGCATTAAGGCTTCTGGATGAAGCTGATGCTAAAGTTTTACCTTCTTTATCGTCGATTAACTGAGCGTAAATTTCTTTGTTACTTTTGTAAACAGACAGACGTGGTAATTCTGAAGAGCCGGAAATCTTTCCTCTTACTCTTCTCTTAATTCTATTTCTCTTTTCTACTTTGCTTAGTGCCATTTTCTTAAGTTTTTAAAAATTAAGCAGATTTACCAGCTTTACGTCTTACAATTTCTCCTACGAATCTTACACCTTTTCCTTTGTACGGCTCAGGCTTACGGAAAGATCTGATCTTTGCAGCCACCATACCCAGAAGTTGTTTATCGTGTGATGTTAATGTAATAATAGGGTTTTTACCTTTTTCAGATAAAGTTTCTACTATAATTTCTTTTGGGAGGTCCATCACGATACCGTGAGAGAATCCTAGAGCCATTTCTAAACGGTTCCCCTGGTTAGAAGCTCTGTAACCTACCCCTACCAGTTCAAGTTTCTTTGTCCATCCTTCAGATGTACCTTGAACCATGTTATTGATCAACGCTCTGTTCAGACCGTGTAATGCTTTGTGCTGTTTAGCTTCAGACGCGCGGTCTAGTGTAAGCACGCCGTCTTCCTGTTTTAGCGTAATTCCTTCGGCTAATTGCTGTGTAAGTTCACCTTTTGGGCCTTTCACAGTTACCAGTCCGTCTTTTTCAGTTACGGTAACGTTAGCGGGAATTTCTATAATTGCTTTACCAATTCTTGACATTTTCCTTTGATTAAAAATTAATAAACATAGCAGATTACTTCTCCACCCACTTTTTCCTGACGTGCTTTCTTATCTGTCATCACACCACGTGATGTAGATACGATCGCGATACCCAAACCGTTCAGTACTCTTGGCAGTTCCTCAGAACCTTTGTACTGGCGAAGACCTGGTCTTGAAGCTCTCTGGATGCTCTTGATGGCAGGTTTGCTGGTTGATTTGTCGTACTTTAAAGCGATTTTGATGTTTCCCTGAACAGCGCTGTCCTCAAACTTATAGTTCAGGATGTAGCCTTGCTCAAACAAAATTTTTGTAATCTCCTTTTTGATTTTCGATGCAGGAATATCCACCACTTTGTGGCCTGCGCTTTGTGCGTTCCTTACTCTGGTTAGGAAATCTGAAATTGGATCTGTTACCATTTTTCTATTTAAATTATTGGTTTATGATAGTTAGTTTTGATTGAGATTCAAGAACCGAGACAAAAGATTCAAGACTTACATCCTGGCTCCTGCTTCTTGGCTCTTGATTCTCACAATCAACTTTACTATCTCGATTGTTCTAAATGTATTACCAACTAGCTTTTTTAACGCCCGGGATAAGACCTTGGTTGGCCATCTCGCGGAACATTACTCTGGAAATACCGAAGGTTCTCATGTAACCTCTTGGTCTTCCTGTAAGTTTGCAACGGTTGTGCAGTCTTACGGGTGAAGCGTCTTTTGGCAGCTTCTGAAGTGCTTCGTAATCTCCGGCTTCTTTCAAAGCTTTTCTTTTCTCAGCATATTTAGCTACTGTAGCTTCTCTTTTGCGCTCACGCGCTTTCATTGATTCTTTAGCCATTTTTAGTTCTTTTTAAAAGGCATACCAAAATGCGTTAATAATGCTTTTGCTTCTTTGTCGGTTTTTGCTGTAGTAACGAAAGTAATGTCCATCCCCTGGATTTTTTTCACTTTGTCGATTACGATCTCAGGGAAAATAATCTGCTCAGTGATTCCCAGGTTGTAATTTCCTCTTCCGTCAAAACCTTCTGCCTTAATACCAGAGAAATCTCTGATTCGTGGTAAAGCTGAGGAAGTAAGTCTGTCTAAGAACTCATACATCTTATCAGCTCTAAGAGTAACTCTTGCTCCTACCGGCATACCTTTTCTAAGTTTGAAAGCTGCCTCATCTTTCTTAGAGATAGTACCAACAGCTTTTTGGCCAGTGATTGCGGTAAGTTCTTCTACTGCATAATCCACAATTTTCTTGTCAGCAGTAGCTGCACCCAAACCTTGTGAAATAACGATCTTCTCTAATTTAGGTACCTGCATCACAGATTTGTACCCAAATTCTTCCATCATTGCCGGAACGATCTTCTCTTTATAGTTTTTCTTTGGTCTTACTGTATATTCCATCGTTGTTTATTTATAAAGTTTCACCGGTTGACTTAGCCACTCTCACTTTCTTATCACCTTCTACTTTGCTTCCAGTTTTGGTAGCTTTACCATTTTTGTCAACAAGCATTACGTTGGAAATATGGATCGATGCTTCTTTCTCTACAATTCCGCCCTGTGGGTTACCGGCTGAAGGTTTAGTATGTTTTTTAACGATATTCAAACCTGCAACGATCACTCTGGCGTCTTTGCCTTCTTTACGGATCACTTCAATAACTTCACCAGTCTTACCTTTAATTTCTTTCTTGCCGGTAGTGATGATTACGTTATCTCCTCTTTTGATTTTTAACTTTGTCATTTTTGTAAATTTTAAAATTAAAGTACTTCAGGAGCTAATGAAATGACTTTCATGTATTCTTTATCTCTCAGTTCACGGGCAACAGGTCCGAAAACACGTGTTCCTCTCATTTCGCCGGTTGCGTTCAGAAGTACGCAAGCATTGTCGTCGAACTTGATGTATGAACCATCTTTTCTTCTTACTGCTTTTTTCGTTCTTACTACAACAGCTTTGGAAACTGTTCCTTTCTTTGCGTTACCCTGTGGTGTAGAATCTTTGATAGTAACTACGATTTTATCACCAACTGAAGCATATCTTCTTCTGGTTCCTCCCAGAACTCTGATAACCAGTACTTCTTTGGCACCTGTGTTATCAGCAACTTTTAATCTTGATTCGGTTTGTAACATTACTTAGCTTTTTCAATGATTCTTACTAATCTCCATCTCTTACTTTTACTTAAAGGTCTTGTTTCAGTAATCAATACTGTATCGCCTTCAGTACACTCATTGTTCTCGTCATGAGCGGTATATTTTTTCGTCTTAAGGACGAATTTACCGTACATTGGGTGTTTTACTCTGGTAGTTTCACTTACAACAATGGTCTTTTCCATTTTATTGCTGGAAACAATTCCGATTCTTTCTTTTCTTAGATTTCTATCCATGATAAAATGAAATTCTTATTGTTGTTTTAGTGTTAGTTCAGTTTCCAGTCTTGCGATTGTCTTTCTCATATCACGGATCTGGATAGGATTTTCAATCGGGCTGATAGCGTGGGCTAATTTCATTTTGTTAAAATCTGCCTTTACTTCAGTCAATTTGTTCTGAATATCCTCAGCGCTTAGATTTTTGATGTCAGCTTTTTTCATTTCTTTAAAAAATTATTGAGGTTGAACAAAATCGTTAGCGACTACAAACTTGGTAACTACCGGTAACTTCTGTGCAGCAAGACGCAATGCTTCTTTTGCTACTTCATAAGGAACCCCTCCAACTTCGAACATTATCTTACCTGGCTTCACTACAGATACCCAATATTCCACAGCACCTTTACCTTTACCCATACGTACTTCGGCTGGTTTCTTGGTAATAGGCTTATCCGGGAAGATTTTGATCCATAGCTGACCTTCTCTTTTCATATATCTTGTAGCAGCAATACGCGCTGCTTCAATTTGTCTTGCAGTGATCCAAGCACCTTCTGTTGCTTTGATCCCAAAAGTTCCGTAAGCGAGTTGGTTCCCTCTTTGGGCCACTCCCTTCATCTTCATCTTGTGAACTTTACGGAATTTGGTTCTTCTTGGTTGTAACATTGTCTTAAATTTTAGATTTTAGATTTCAGATTTTAGATTTCAGATTTTAAAAAAGTAACGGTGATTTAAAATTCAAAATTTATATCTAAAATTTTAGTTGTTGTTGTTTCTTCTTGGTCTTCTGTCGCCACCTCTGTCTCCTCTGTCATTACGATCATTTCTGTCGCCTCTTCCTGAAGGTGCTCCTTTTTTCTGTTGTCCTACAAGTGGGCTAAGGTCTCTTTTACCATATACCTCACCTTTCATGATCCAAACTTTTACACCAAGTTTACCGTACTGTGTAAGTGCTTCACCGATATGATAATCGATATCTGCACGGAAAGTTGACAATGGGATTCTTCCGTCTTTGAAAGACTCACTTCTTGCCATCTCAGCTCCGTTCAAACGACCGCTGATCATTACTTTGATTCCTTCTGCACCCATTCTCATGGTAGACTGAATTGCCATTTTCACAGCTCTTCTGTAGGAAATACGGTTTTCTATCTGTTTTGCGATGCTGTCTGCAACCAATACTGCGTCAAGCTCTGGTCTTTTGATTTCGAAAATGTTGATCTGGATGTCTTTATCAGTGATCTTTTTCAACTCTTCTTTCAGTTTGTCAACCTCCTGGCCGCCTTTCCCGATGATAAGTCCCGGTCTTGCAGTAGTGATTGTCACTGTAACTAATTTCAGGGTTCTTTCAATATAGATTCTTGAAATACCACCTTTAGATAATCTTGCTTCAAGGTATCTTCTGATCTTGTAGTCTTCAGCGATTCTGTCGCCGTAGTTTTTACCACCAAACCAGTTCGAATCCCATCCTCTGATGATACCTAATCTGTTACCAATTGGATTTGTCTTCTGTCCCATACCTTGATTATTTGTTGTCTTTAGTACCTAAAATTAGCGTGATGTGGTTTGATCTTTTGCGGATTCTGTGACCTCTACCCTGTGGTGCCGGTCTCAGTCTTTTCAGCTGTCTTGCGCTGTCCACGAAAACTTCTTTCACGATCAGGTTAGCTTCTTCGATATCTGCACCTTCATTTTTGGTCTGCCAGTTGGCCATTGCAGAAAGAAGTACTTTTTCCAACTTGTTTGAAGCGTCTTTCTTAGAGTACTTCAGGATGGATAAAGCTTTTTCTACCTCTACACCACGGATGATATCAGCTACCAATCTCATTTTTCTCGGAGAAGACGGGCAATCATTATGTAACGATTTTGCCACATCCTGGTTTGCTATTTTACGTGCTAATGCACTTTCTCTTTTTCTTGATCCCATGATTATCTACCTCCTTTATTTTTGTTACCACCGTGACCTCTGAAAGATCTTGTCGGAGAAAATTCGCCTAACTTGTGACCTACCATGTTTTCAGTAACATATACCGGGATAAAAGATTTACCGTTGTGCACTGCGATGGTTTGTCCTACGAAGTCCGGGGAGATCATTGATGCTCTGGACCAAGTTTTAATTACTGTCTTTTTATTGGCTTCTATATTTGCCTGAACCTTCTTATCTAAAGTATGATGAATGAAAGGTCCTTTCTTAAGTGATCTTGCCATGATTATTTTCTTTTAGATACGATAAATCGGTTAGACGCTTTGTTTTTCTTTCTTGTTTTGTAACCTTTCGATGGCATACCGTTTCTAGATCTTGGGTGACCACCAGATGAACGTCCTTCACCACCTCCCATTGGGTGATCTACTGGGTTCATTACTACCGGTCTTGTTCTAGGTCTTCTGCCTAACCATCTGCTTCTACCTGCTTTACCAGAAACTGTAAGCTGGTGATCGCCGTTAGATACAGATCCAATCATAGCCATACACTCAGTAAGGATCATTCTTGATTCTCCTGAAGGCAATTTCACGATTGCATATTTACCGTCTCTTGAAGTTAACTGAGCTGAAGATCCTGCGCTTCTTGCCATTACCGCACCCTGACCTGGACGAAGCTCGATGCAAGATACTACAGTACCCAATGGGATGTTCTTCAACTTCATTGCGTTCCCTACATTAGGTTCCGCTGTTTCCGCAGAGATTACTTTCTGGTCTACTTTGATACCGTTCGGAGCGATGATGTATCTCTTCTCTCCGTCTGCGTACTCTAAAAGTGCGATGAAAGCAGTTCTGTTCGGATCATATTCTACAGATTTTACCGTTGCCTCAACATCGAATTTATTTCTCTTGAAGTCGATAATTCTGTATTTTTGTTTGTGTCCACCTCCGGTGTAACGCATGGTCATTTTACCAGTATTGTTACGACCACCTGACTTACTAATACCAACTGTTAGAGACTTCTCTGGTTTGTTGGTAGTAATTTCCTCAAAGTTATTTACAACTCTGAATCTCTGTCCCGGGGTGATAGGTTTTAATTTTCTAACAGACATTACTATTGATTATAATTATTAAATTGCTTTAAGCTGTATGCGGGAAAGCCGGGAAGCTCTTTGCAAAGCTTAAGCTTATGCTTTATTTATACTGCGAAGATATCGATCACTTCACCTTCTGCAAGGGAAACAACGGCTTTCTTCAATTTGTTGGTCTTACCAATCTGCAAGCCTTTCTTGGTGTGCTTAGCTGAAACTTTCGGAGCGTAAATCATGGTTCTTACGTCTGCCACTTTCACACCGTAAGCAGCTTCTACCGCCTTCTTGATCTGGATTTTATTCGCCTTCGTGTCTACGAAGAAAGAATAAGCGCCTCTCAAATCCGTAAGGTAGTTTGCTTTTTCTGAAATGATAGGTTTAATGATAATAGACATGATTTATTTTCTTAAGTTTTCCTGAAATTTTTCGATAGCACCTTCCAAAAATACAATCTCACCTGCGTGTACCAAATCATAAGAGCTGATCTCGTTGTAAGTCAACACCTTAGTCTTAGGCAAGTTACGTGATGATAAGTATACATTTTTGTTAGCTTCAGGCAAAATATACAGAGATTTTTTACCTTCGAAACCTAATGCATTGTTCAAGTTGATAAATTCTTTAGTCTTAGGCGCATCGAAGTTGATCGCGTCCAGAACTTTGATAGAATTATCTCTCATTTTCTGAGAAAGAACAGACTTCTTAGCCAGTCTCTTCAAAGCTTTGTTCAGTTTGAATCTGTAGTCTCTTGGTTTTGGACCAAAAACTCTACCTCCACCTTTGAAAGTTGGGGACTTGATGTCACCATATCTCGCAGATCCGGATCCTTTCTGTTTTTTAAGCTTTCTCGTAGAAGCTGTAATCTCGCTTCTTTCTTTAGATTTATGTGTCCCCTGACGCTGAGCGGCAAGATATTGCTTCACTTCTAAGTAAACCGCATGCTGGTTAGGCTCAATGCCGAAGATTGCTTCGTCTAGCTCAACTGTTCTTCCGGTTTCTTTTCCTGATGTATTAAATACTGTTAGTTCCATTTTCTGATAATTACATAAGAATTTTTCGCTCCCGGAACAGCACCTTTTACTACTAAAAGATTTTGCTCTTGATCTACTTTTAACACCTGAAGGTTTTGTACAGTAACCTGCTTACCACCCATTCTACCTGCCATACGCATCCCTTTGAATACTCTTGACGGGTCTGATCCTGCACCGATGGAACCTGGGGCTCTCAATCTGTTGTGCTGACCATGGGTTGCCTGCATTACCCCACCGAAGTTGTGTCTTTTCACAACCCCCTGGAAACCTTTACCTTTTGAAGTTCCTGTTACGTCTACATATTCGCCTTCTGCGAACAGATCAACTTTCACTTCATCTCCTACGCTTAATTTGTCTACGAATTCATGATAGAATTCTACCAATTTAGCTTTAGGAGCAGAACCAGCCTTTTTGAAATGGCCGGCTAACGCTTTACCAACGTTCTTTTCACTCTTGTCATCGAAACCAAGCTGAGCAGATTTGTACCCATCTTTTTCTAAGGTTCTGACCTGTAAAACCGAGCAAGGACCAGCCTGAATAACGGTGCACGGCATATTTTTGCCGTTCTCGTCGAACAGGGAAGTCATCCCGATTTTTTTACCAATAATACCTGACATTATTTATATATATTATATGTGTTCTCTGTATTCAACACAGGGCGAGGTGATTTCTACGTTTGAAATAGGCATACTTCTTCCCTAAATTGAGTGTGCAAATGTATGAAGATTTTCTGAAATGACAAACACTGTGGCAAAAATATTTTGAAAATCAGCACAGTATGAAAATACCTCAGAAAAATCCTGAGGTACTGCTATCAATCTTTACGAAATCTGAAATTCCGTCCGCTTTCACGCGCCATTTTGGAGCATAATCACTTAGGTTGCGGGTAACGGATTGCCTTACTGAGCTCTATCGGATTATTCTCCCGCCGCATCCTTGCCTGCGCATCATCCGACATGGTTTTGAACTGGTCCAGACTGATCACCTGCGTGCCGCCATACATAAACTTCGCGCTTGGATCGGTATTGTTTTTAAAGGCCTCCTTAAACTGCCGCAGGGGATCATTGTACTGCTCCAGTTGCTTGGCTACCCAGACTTTTTCGCTAATTGCCAAAGGCTTCTTGCCGGCAAACGACTCCAGAAAGCCTGAAGTATCATAGGTGTCTTTGAACTTCTGACTTTTAACCAGTGAAAACCTAAACTGATCACGGTCATCATACAACTCAAAGATAAGTCCGGGCAAACCACGGAATTTATACGGACCTTCGGGCACTACAACATCCTTGCTAAACCAGGCCGTCCAGTTTCTGCCGCCAAATTTGGTTGTGGCTTTTTGCAAGGTATAGTCGGCCGATCTCTTTGTCTCTTCAGTAAGCCGCCAGATGACCGGATCTGCTGTGGTAATACTGAAATAATCGCCGCTGAAAAAATAACTTACGTTCTCGTTCGAGTTTCGTTTGCGCGAGAGCGTGGGAACACTGTCATCCCAAATGATATTCTTATAGTCGCGCACTTTGTTCAGGGAATCGTTTTCGGCATACATGTACGGATAGAATTTCACGTCCTGTGTGTTTACATCCAGCACCATATTCTCTTCGCGGAACTCTTTTGCCAGAGAATCGCTTTTAAACTGAAATGCGTAAATGAATCTGTGCGTTTGTGCTGTAGCCAAGAAAGAAAATGTGAGCAATATGGGAATAAGCAGTTTGAATGGTTTCATGGTTTTAAATTTTAGAATAAAGTTATTTAAAATCCATAAATAATTTCACCTACTTACGAAAAGAAGAGATACCTGACTTTTAGCCCCGATTGCAACGGAAATCCTTTTTTGGGCGCGGCTGGCGCCGCGCCCAAAAAAGATTGCAGTGAAAAGCGGGACGGGATTTCGCAAACAGCAAATATCTTGTTGCTCCTAAGCCAAAAAAAATCCCTCTTCTTTCGAAAAGGGATTTCTATCATAGCAAAGTGGCTTCTGGCTGATAGCTAATAGCGATTGGCTAAAAGCAAGCCGCCAAAATCACACTTTAATTTCTACATCAACTCCTGAAGGAAGCTCTAATTTCATCAGGGCATCTACAGTTTTAGAAGATGAAGAGTAGATATCCATCAGTCTCTTGTGAGCTGAAAGCTGGAACTGCTCTCTTGCCTTCTTGTTTACGTGAGGTGAACGAAGAACTGTGAAGATTCTTTTGTTCGTTGGCAAAGGAATCGGGCCGTTTACTACCGCACCGGTTGCTTTTACCGTTCTTACGATTTTCTCAGCAGACTTGTCTACTAAACTGTAATCGTAAGATTTTAATTTTATTCTGATTCTTTGTGACATTTTAATTTAGATTTAAAGATTACCCTCTTGATTTTTCGATTACAGATTCAGCAACGTTAGAAGGAGCTGCTTCGTATTTCTCGAATTCCATAGAAGATGTAGCTCTACCAGAAGAAAGTGTTCTAAGTGTAGTTACATATCCGAACATCTCTGAAAGTGGAACGAATCCTTTAATTACTTTCGCGTTGTTTCTATCGTCCATACCGTTGATGGTTCCTCTACGTTTGTTAAGGTCACCTACGATATCTCCCATGTATTCTTCCGGCGTTACCACTTCGATTTTCATGATAGGTTCCATGATCACCGGCTTGGCTTTCTTACCAGCTTCCTTGAAGCCCATCTTAGCAGCAAGTTCGAATGAAAGTGCATCTGAATCCACCGGGTGGAAAGATCCGTCTTTCAATGTCACTTTGATACCTTCGATTTCGAAACCTGCCAAAGGACCGTTCTTCATCGCTTCTTTGAAACCTTTTTCTACAGCTGGAATAAATTCTTTCGGAATGTTACCACCTTTGATCTCATTGATGAATTCAAGACCTGGCTTGTTGTCATCAGCCGGAGCCAATTCGAACACGATATCAGCAAATTTACCACGTCCACCTGATTGTTTTTTGTAAACTTCTCTGTGGTTTGCAGACATTGTAAGGTTTTCTTTGTACTCTACCTGAGGTTGTCCCTGGTTTACTTCAACCTTGAACTCTCTTCTCATACGGTCAACAATGATGTCGAGGTGAAGTTCACCCATACCTGAGATGATGGTCTGTCCTGAAGCTTCGTCAGTCTTAACCTGGAAAGTAGGATCTTCTTCAGCCAATTTAGCCAAAGCGTTACCCATTTTATCCTGGTCAGCTTTCGTCTTAGGCTCTACCGCGATACCGATTACGGGATCCGGGAAAACCATAGATTCAAGTACGATTGGGTGTTTTTCGTCACAAAGTGTATCACCAGTCTTGATAGACTTAAATCCAACAGCTGCACCGATATCTCCAGCCTCGATATATTCGATAGGCTCTTGCTTGTTCGCATGCATCTGGAAGATACGTGAGATTCTTTCTTTGCTGTTTGATCTTGTGTTCAATACATAAGAACCTGCATCAAGTCTTCCTGAGTAAGCTCTGAAGAATGCAAGTCTACCTACGAAAGGATCGGTTGCAATCTTAAATGCCAACGCCGCGAAAGGCTCAGCCACTGATGGCTTTCTAGAGATAGGCTCGTCTGTCCTTGGGTCTGTTCCGTCGATGGCCTCCTTATCCATTGGTGAAGGAAGGTAACGGCAAACAGCGTCAAGCATGAACTGTACACCTTTATTTTTGAATGATGAACCACAAGTCATTGGGATGATGCTCATATCCAATGTTGCAGCTCTAAGTGCCGCGTGAATTTCTTCTTCAGTGATGGAATTTTCGTCTTCCATGAATTTCTCAAGAAGGTTCTCATCGTACGCAGCGATCTCTTCGATCAACTGAGCTCTGAACTGCTTCACTTCGTCAGCCATGTTAGCCGGGATTTCCACAATATCAAAAGTAGAACCGTGGTTCTCATCATGCCATACAATAGCACGGTTTTTCACCAAGTCTACAACTCCTTTGAAGTCTGCTTCATCACCAATTGGCAATACGATTGGAACTGCATTGGATCCAAGCATTTCTTTCACCTGCTTACAAACGTTCAGGAAGTCAGCTCCCTGACGGTCCATCTTGTTTACAAAGCCCATACGTGCAACTTTATAGTTGTCCGCAAGTCTCCAGTTGGTTTCAGACTGAGGTTCTACCCCGTCTACCGCAGAGAAAAGGAATACAAGACCATCCAGTACACGAAGAGAACGGTTTACCTCTACGGTAAAGTCAACGTGTCCCGGTGTATCGATGATGTTGAAGTGATAGTTTTTCGCATCCGGAAGTGCTTTACCTTGCTCGGTAGGGAATTTCCAGTCTACAGTTACTGCTGCAGATGTAATGGTAATCCCTCTTTCAGCTTCCTGCTCCATCCAGTCAGTTGTAGCACCGCCTTCGTGAGTTTCACCGATTTTGTGGTTTTTTCCGGAATAAAATAAAATTCTTTCTGTCGTGGTGGTTTTCCCTGCATCAATGTGAGCAGCGATACCAATATTTCTTGTAAGGGTAAGATCTCTTGCCATTTCAGATTAGAATTTAAAGTGTGAAAATGCTTTGTTTGCTTCAGCCATTCTGTGAGTGTCTGTTTTCTTTTTGTAAGCAGCACCTTCTTCTTTTGCAGCAGCGATAACTTCAGCAGCCAATTTCTGAGCCATTGATTTATCGTTTCTAGCTTTAGAATATTTGATTAACCACTTCATCGCCATAGAGATTTTTCTGTCAGCACGAATTGGCATTGGGATCTGGAAGTTTGCACCACCGATTCTGCGTGAACGTACTTCTACGTGTGGCATTACGTTGGTAAGGGCATCTTTCCAGATTTCAAGAGAAGTTTTTTCGTTCTCTCCTTTTTTGCTTTCTACGATATCTAATGCATCATAGAAAATTTTGAATGCGATTGACTTCTTACCGTCAAGCATCAGGTTATTTACGAATCTTGTTACCAGCTGATCATTAAACTTAGGATCCGGTAACAACGGTCTTTTTTTCGCTTTCGTCTTTCTCATTGTTTCGTTTCTTTAAAATTTAATGATTACTTTTTCTTGCCTTTAGCAGGTGCTGCAGCTGCCTGACCTGGTTTTGGTCTCTTAGCTCCGTACTTGGATCTTCTCTGAGTTCTTCCGTTTACTCCTGCGGTATCCAAAGCTCCACGAACAATGTGATAACGTACTCCCGGTAGGTCTTTCACCCTTCCTCCGCGTACCAATACTATCGAGTGCTCTTGAAGATTGTGTCCTTCGCCCGGGATATAAGCGTTGACTTCTTTCCCGTTAGAAAGTCTTACCCTTGCAACTTTTCTAAGTGCAGAGTTAGGTTTCTTCGGGGTGGTAGTATATACTCTTGTACATACACCTCGTCTTTGTGGACAGGAATCAAGTGCAGCCGATTTACTCTTCTTGGTAAGTGCGACTCTTCCTTTTCTAACTAATTGTTGAATAGTAGGCATTTAATTGCTTTTTATTTTAGGGTGCAAAAGTAGGGAATAATTTTAAACCTGCAAACACTGATTTATAATTATTTATGCAATATATGCCACTTATTTTGTCACTTTATTCAATAACTCCTGTTTAACGTTCGGATTCCTATCAAATTCCATCAGGTTTTTCCTCAGCGATGCTTCTTCTTCGGACCTTAATGCGTAAAAGACAATGCGTTGCCGCGCGGGCCCATAAGGTTCGGGGATTTTCCAAGTTGCTACCGGGATCCATTCATCGGGCACACCGCCGGGAAACCATTCAGGGTAGATCACTGCTACCTTAAATTTGTTTTTTGCTGCGTATTCCACGATGAATTTTTTGTTTTTAAATGCATTTTCTTCTGCAGAAAGATGTTTATTCCGTACGATTTCCTCTGCAATATCGGTGCTTCCAAGCCCCACAATATCCAGCAACTGCACACCACTGAAGTACGAAATGGCGCCTATGTCATTGGCCACTATTTTTTCTCCTTTATAATATTTACCCAAAAATCTCGACATTTCCACCTGCTGGCTGTTTATACCTTTACTCATATAGGTTAACGGCAAATGATGATAGCCAAAACGATATATAGATATAAGTACAATTGCAGTAATACTACCCAGCGTCAGTATTTTTAAAAGGCTTTTGTTCAGTTCTGTTTTCCTGTATTTTTCATGCAAATGTGTGATAATTGGGATACAAATCAGCAGCAGTGAAATCATTAAATAATTCTCATACCGATACATCAGCACCGCGAATAACGCATGCAGAACACTTGTAAGAACCACCACGATGAGCAGCGTTTCGTTTAACAGATTTTTTAATCGCGCTGCGCGGTATTTTTCAAAAAGATAAACCGCTATAATCACTAATGGAAAGAAGAGACATTTATAGAAGCTGACATTAAGTAAAATTCCGTTTTCGAATAGTTGCCACATGCTCATGAAAATATGGTCTTCGGCCGGATAACTCCCTTTTACCATCACCGAATTCGGAAAAAAGAAACCCCCGTTTTGCACAGAAATAATTCCGAAAACCACGATGGCAATAAACCCTGCAACCAAAATCAATGTTCCCTTTAAATAATTTTTCCTCAGAAAAAGCGCGAATGCCAGTGAAACAGTAAAGAACATACTTTCGAACCTGACCATCGACAGAAAAAAAGTTACGGTAAGCAGCAGCAAGAAATCTTTGCATCTAAAATCTGACTTTACATTCCGGCGAATGAAATACACAGCCAAAACCATCAGAAACATCTGTATCGTATGCTCCATCCCGATCAAAACCATGACATATACCAATGGAAAGAACAAAATTAATGCAGCAGCCCACTTCAGTTCCGCAGAACCGTAGAAATCTTTGTAATATCTGTAAACCGAATAGACCGTGAGATATCCGAATACAACATTCAGCAATAACGGATAATATTCCCAGTCTCCGAACAGCCTGATGAGACCCGCAAGCAGCAGCGTATATAATATAGATGACGAAGCACTGTCGAACCCAGAAATATTCACGCTCCAAACGCCGAGTTCAGCGAAATTTCTGGCCAAAGCCAAGTGGATATAAACATCATCAATCGGGTAAATATACCGTTGTCCCGGTGGCAGTTGCGCCCAACTCAAAAAAAAATAAAACCCGGTGATTGCCGTAAAACACAGCATTAGTATATATAAATACTTCGTCATTAGGCAAATATGCAAATTTCCGTCATTGAAATCAACTTATGTTTATATTTGCAATCTTACAAAACACGAATCCGGTGAAGAAAATTTTACTCCTTTTATTCTTTTCTCAGCTCTTTTTTGCCCAAAAATACAGTATCTCATTTGCCGAACGAACCGCGCTGGTAAACATCTACAACAGCACTTCCGGCTCAGGATGGAGCCAAACCTGGGACCTTGAAAAAGACCCGCGTTACTGGTACGGCATCAAAATCCGCAATGGAAACGTGATTGAGATCAACCTTCGCGGTAACGCACTGAAAGGCGCTTTTCCCATTTACTTCAGCACGTTTTCCAAGCTGGAACGGCTCGATTTGAGTTCAAACCAACTCACCGGCGAAGTTTCTAATTCTATTTCCGGGCTGGCTAATCTGACACGTCTTGATATCAGCAATAACCGCCTCACCGGCGATCCTTCTGCGGCCGTTACTCCACTTTTGAATCTTACCGAAATTTCTTTGGGCAACAATTTCTTTGTCTTTAATGATGTCGGCAGTTTTATTGAAAATTTTAAGAAGCTGGAAATCCTGGATCTCTCCGCGATTGGCCTCACGGCAGTTCCCTCCAAAATCACTGCACTGACAGTTTTAAAATCATTAAATCTCAGCAGCAACAGTATTTCGCAGAACTTTTCAGCGTTGTCTACATTAAGTAATGTCACAGAACTGAATCTTTCAGGCAACAAACTCACCAGAATTCCCACGGAAATTTCCACTTTGCCGCTTACATCACTGGATGTTTCCGCGAATCTCTTCAGTTCAAATTATGCCACCACGCTTACATCCCTGAAAAGTCTTGAGTGGCTTTCACTCTCCAATAACGAGATTGAAACCTTCCCGGCCGAATTGGCGCAGCTTACGAATCTCATCCATCTTAATCTCTCTTCCAATAAACTTTCCGGTGGTTTTGCATCGTTGGCACCATTAAAAAAACTTACCCAACTCTATCTGGACTACAACCTTATCGAGGGAACTTTCCCGGCGGTTTTGCTCCAAAATAAAAGCCTGCAGATGCTTTCCCTTATCGGAAATCAGCTTTCCGGCACTATTCCGGACGGAATTCCTGCACTTACATTCCTTGAAAACAACAGATTCAGCAAGCAGGAAATCAAAGATTTTGTTTTAAAGGAAAATCCAGTGACAGATTTCACCTATTCGCCTCAGCGGTACGACGAAGCTCAAACTCTGGCCGCGCCACTTGGAGGAAGCGCGTCTATTCCGCAATCGCTTTCAGGTCCTGAATATCAGTTTTCGTGGTATAAGAATTTAGAAGAAAAAACGCCACAAACCACGCAAAGCTATTTTATCAGTAAAACAGAAGAATCAGATTATACGAAGTACACTTGCGAGGCATACTTTTTTGAAAAACTGCCAAAGGAAATTCTCGAAATTTCTTTCTTCCGCGAGCCGGTCACCCTTGTGAAACAGCTTGCAACAGAGGAAGTACTGAAGGACCTCATCATCTACCCAAATCCTACCAGCGATTATCTGAACATCAAAACCAGCCAGATACATATCGAAAACATCTATATTTTCGACCTCAGCGGCAAGCTACTCCTCACTACAAAATCGAAACAGATTGATGTACGGGCGCTGCCGTCAGCAACTTACGTAATCTCCATAAAAACTGCGGACGCACTGAAATCATTTAAATTCATCAAACACTAACGCAGTTATTTGCATTTAGCAGAAAAGGCACAGCTTTTGAACGACTTTCGGCAACTTGTACCTTTGAAATAAATAGTAAATATTATGAATAATACTAAAATCATCGGGCTAAATGAAAATGATGCCCAACAAATCGCGGAAAAATTAAACGTGTTGCTCGCAGAATATTCGGTGTTTTACCAGAATACCCGCGGAGCCCACTGGAACATCAAAGGAAATCAGTTTTTCACACTTCATCCTAAATTTGAGGAACTTTATAACAACTTAGTGTTGAAGATCGACGAGATTGCAGAAAGAATCCTTACGCTTGGCGCAACTCCAAACCACAATTACAGTGATTATCTTGCGATGTCAACAATCAAAGAAAGTCGCGAAGTTTCAGATGCAGCCAAATGTGTCGAAAACATTCTCGCCTCATTCAAGATAATTATTGACCGACAGCGTGACATCCTCGATTACACTGAAAAAGCAGGTGACGAAGGTACCAATTCGCAAATGAGCGACTACATCACCGAGCAGGAAAAAGAGGTTTGGATGTACAACTCTTACCTTGGTAAATAAAAAATCAATAAATCACAGCATAAAATCGCCTTTGCTACAAGGGCGATTTTTTACTGTCTAAAGTCTTAAATTTGTTACTAAAGAAGCCTGACATGAGCCTTATCACCCTGAAATCAATCCTAGACAACGATTTTTACAAATTCACGATGCAGAATGCGGTCGTGAAACTCTTCCCGAATGAACGCGTGCAATACCGGTTCATCAACCGTGGAAAGCATCACTTCCCCGAAAATTTTGATCAGGAACTCCGCAAATCGGTAGATGCCATGGCCGAACTGAAACTTTCGAAAGAAGAAAAAGAATATCTGCGCGTCACATGTCCGTATCTCGATCTGCCCTACCTCGATTTCCTTGGTGGCTACCATTACGATCCGCGCGAAGTTCAGATCTCACAAGACGGCAATGACATTGAGGTGACGGTTGAAGGAGAATGGTACCGCGCCATTCTTTGGGAAGTGCCACTACTGGCTTTGATCTCGGAACTTCATTATGTAATGAATGCCCTAGAACGCGATAACGATGACGCCGTGATCTCCAAGACATTAGAAAAAGCACGGAAACTCGAAGGTCTGGGTGTCAGTTTTGCTGAATTTGGCACGCGCCGCAGACATTCTTATCAGGTACACAATCTTGTAATGGACGTTCTTACGCGAGATAAAACATCGGGTTTCATAGGTTCATCGAACGTTCACTTTGCGATGAAATATGGCGTAAAACCCATCGGAACCCATGCACATGAATGGTTTATGTTCCACGCCGCTGAATATGGTTTCAAGATGGCGAACGCAATCTCACTGGAGCATTGGGTGGATGTTTACCGGGGAGATTTAGGTGTAGCCTTGTCTGATACGTACACCACGGACGTCTTCTTCGAACAGTTCGACAAAAAATTCGCGAAGCTTTTTGATGGAGTACGGCACGACAGCGGTGACCCGATCGAATTTGCAAACAAGACAATCGCTCACTACCGGAAACATGGCATTGATCCATTATTTAAATTCATCATATTTTCCGACGGGCTGAACCTTGAAAAAGTCTCCGAAATCACAGCAGCCTGCCGCGGAAAAATCGGAATTTCGTTTGGTATTGGAACCAATTTGACCAATGATGTCGGTTTGAAGCCGATGAATATCGTGATAAAACTTACCGCCGCAAAATCTGTAACCGGCGACTGGATTCCTACTGTCAAGCTTTCAGACGAGCACGGAAAGTACACTGGCGACCCAAAGATGACTGAATTGGCTAAAGAATTTTTAAGGATAAAAAACTGATCATTCTTCAATGTACATTTACAAACTTATAAGCGCAGATGCCTCCGGGTATTTGCGCTTTTTTTTATGTTTTTGAATTCTTTTAATCAGCAGTTGAGCACTTTAAGTAAAAATTTTGACTTGATTACGGGTGATTTCATGGCATTTGTTTTGATGCGGGCAATTTCAGGATATAGACAAAAAACCTGCTGCAACACATTAAAAACAATAAACTATGAATGGCAAAAACAGGCATCCGTCTGATCTAAACGAGTACGAAGCTGCCTTAGAAAATATAAATTCTGATGAAGATTTTTCGGTCCCGGATACCGAAGGTTTGCAGACTGAAAATCCACTGGTACCTTCTCCGAATTTTTATGAACAGGCAAAACATAAGACTGGCCTGGGCCCAAGTACACTGAGCATCATTGAAGAGGCTGAACGGCGCGGAATTCCCTGGCAACGGCTGAATGAACGTTCAAAGATCAGACTTGGATTCGGTAAGAAGCAGAAAATCATCCGTGCGACTATTACTGGTGACACAGGATGTATCGCCACCGAAACAGCGGATGACAAGTTTGAGACTAAAATTTTGTTGCAAAAAACGCAGATTCCTGTTCCACGCGGGATTGTTTGCAAGTCACTTGCCGAATTGCAGAAGGCCGTCGAAGAAATTGGTTTCCCAATTGTCATCAAACCGCTTGATGCAAACCAGGGAAAAGGTGTCACCGTAGCAATTGAGAGTATTGAAATGGCAGAGGAAGCATTTCAACATGCACAGAAATTCAGTAGTGAAGTTTTGGTTGAAAATTACATCGCGGGTCACGATCACCGTTTGCTTGTCATCGGTGGTAAACTCGTCGCGGCGTCCAGAAGGCAACCTGCGCACGTGGTTGGTAACGGAACGAATACCATTTCCGAACTTATCGAAGAAATAAACAAAGAACCCGGACGCGGAGATGGCCACGAAGCACTGCTGACCAAAATCACCCTCGATTGTGATACAGAGAATCTGCTTAAAAAAAAAAATTTATCGCTTGAAACCGTACTGCTACCGGGCGAGACCCTGGTTCTAAAATCCACTGCAAACCTGAGTACCGGAGGTACAGCGACAGATGTGACTGCAGAAGTGCATCCCGCTAATGTTTTTATGGCGGAACGCATCGCTGCCATCATTGGACTTGATATCTGCGGTATTGATTTGGTCGCAAAAGACCTACACACTCCACTTACAGAAAACGGTGGTGCGGTAATAGAAGTGAATGCGGCGCCGGGCCTGCGGATGCATCTTTCCCCTTCCAATGAAAATCCCGGGAAAGTAGCCGCGGCAATTGTCGACATGCTTTTTCCCGGTGAATCAAACGGACGTATTCCGGTTTTCGCTGTCACAGGAACCAACGGTAAAACTACCACTACCCGACTTCTCAGGTATATCGCCAAAAGTTGTGGACACATGGTGGGGTATACAACAACAGACGGCATTTACATCGGTGATTTTCAAATTGCGGCCGGCGACTGTTCTGGTCCAACCAGCGCTTCACTGGTTCTAAGCGACCCCATGGTCGACTTTGCCGTGCTCGAAACGGCCCGTGGTGGCTTATTGCGTTCGGGGTTAGCGTTTGATTTTTGCGATGTAGGCATTCTGACCAACATTGCAGCGGATCATTTAGGTCTTAAAAACATCAATACACTCGAAGAACTTGCGGAAGTAAAGGCTACCGTCGTACGCAATGTAAAACCCGAGGGCTGGGCGGTCATAAATGCAGAAGATATTCACTGTCTCAATATTTCAAAAACACTTTCGTGCAACATCGCCTATTTTTCCTTAGACGCAGATCATTCCGAAATACTGAAACACCTTGCGAATGGTGGTCTGGCTGCATTCGTTTCTGATGACAGGATTATTATACAAAAAGATGATGAAGAAAATGTGCTGGGAACGCTCAGTGAATTTCCATTGACACTCAATGGAACCTCCCGGTGCATGACAGCTAATATTTTGGCTGCGGCCGCTGGTGCTTTCGCTTACGGTTTTACAGCCAAACAGATCAGTTACGCGCTACGGAATTTCTCGCCCTGTCCCGAACTTACACCCGGCCGAATGAACTTTTTCAAAGTGCGGGATTTTGAGGTGTTGGTAGATTACGCACACAATCCACACGGGTTAACAGCTCTTCAGGATTATTTCTGCCACAGCTCGCAGCGAAGGAAAATTGGCATTGTCGCGGCAGTCGGTGACCGGCGTAATGAGGATATAATCGAGCTTGCACGGATAGCTGCTAATATGTTCGACCATATCATCGTAAGACAGGAACACAGTCTTCGTGGCCGCGAACTCGCAGAAATGAATTCATTAATGATTGAGGGAATGAAAAAAGGAAAGCGCTGCGCTGGCTATGAACTGATTCCGGATGAGGAAGACGCAATAAGACATGCACTTTCCATTGCAAGAACCAGCGATCTGGTGGTAGCCTTAAGCGACAACTATCAAAATGTGACCAAGATTGTACAGCAATTTTAGCAACAATTTATTTTAAAGAATCGACTAGATAAAGAATAAAATAAAGTTTGATATGAAAGGAAAAATTCTGGTGATTGGCGGCGCCGAAGACAAAAACGGAAATACGGATCCTTTTTCAGACCTCAGCATTTTGCAGCGTTTTGTAGATGAAACAAAGCACAAAAAGCGGTCGCGGATTGAGATCATTACATCTGCATCTACCATTCCGGAAGAAATGGGGAAGGAATATCTGAAGACATTCCACAAAGCCGGAGCTGATAATTGCGGCGTGCTGATGATCCGCACCAGAGAAGACGCGGAAAAGCCCACCAGCCTGCGTCGTCTGAAAGAAGCTGACGCTATTTTTGTGACCGGCGGAACCCAGCTTGCGCTTACCTCCATCCTGGGCGGCACCGAATTCTACAAAATGCTGCTGGAAAAACTCAAAGATCCCGATTTCATGTATGCAGGAACTTCCGCAGGCGCTGCCGCTGCATCAAACAGTATGATCATTGAGGGAAACAGCGATGATGCCGCGTACAAAGGTGAAGTGCAGACCGCCACCGGACTCGGTTTGGTCAACAATATTATATTTGACACACATTTCATCGAACGTGGTCGAATAGCACGGCTTTTTGAGATTGTGGTGAGTAACCCCACGATCTTGGGCGTGGGCCTCGAAGAAAATACAGCGTTGCTGATTCACCGCGATAAAATGGAAGCAGTAGGTTCCGGCATGGCAATTCTGCTCGACGGTAGAAAGATCAGTGGCAGCAACCTTCTTGAGGTTGTGGATGGCGCACCTTTGTCATTTGAAAATATGACCATCCATCTGATGAGCGAACATGACATCTTTGACCTAAAGGAGATGCGTCTGAAAATCATCAATCCGCCGGACGCTGAAAAATAAGCAGAAATATCACCTTGTGTTGAACTAAAAAAATTATATTTGCACTCCTTTAGCCCGGATGGTGAAATTGGTAGACACGCTCGTTTCAGGTGCGGGTGCCCACAAGCTTGCAGGTTCGAGTCCTGTTCCGGGCACAAGACAGCGCTCCCAGATTTGGGAGCGTTTTTTTTGGTTTGTTAAGGGCAAATAAACTGCAGATCACTTCTGATAATTCATTTGACAAACAAATTGTTTTTCATATTTCGCGCCCGTTTTCTGACATAACTAAGCACTTACTAAACGTCCCTCCACCCCCGATCAGAAAAGAATCTTCTGTATGAAGTATTTTATTAAATCTTCTTCAGTATTAAATACTTGACTTATTTTTCAGAACTATTCATAATGACAATGTGCGGAATCTTTAAATTAAATTTAAAGCTGTTTCATGTGCGGTAAAAACTTTAATTTTACCTTCAAACACAAACTGATGAAAACCCCGACCAACATTGACGAAGTCCTGCAGCGACTCGACGATATTATTGCCTGGAGCAAAGTGACGAAAAACCCTGCGGGCTATTTCGCCTCCACTTACAAATGTATGACTGCAGCCGTAGCGCACGGCATTAAAAAGAATAAATTCGAAGACGGGCCGCGGATGGAGCGGCTGGATGTTGCTTTTGCCAGCCGCTACCTGGAGGCTTTTGAAAATTACCGTCACGGAAGAAAATGCACCAACGCGTGGTTCACCGCGTTCGAAGCAGCTAAAAATAAGGACCTGCTGATCATGCAGCACATTCTTCTTGGCATCAATGCGCATATCAATCTGGATCTGGGAGTTTCGGCGGCTTCTGTAATGCCTTACCGTAGGATCACGCCGCTGAAAAATGACTTCAACACTATCAATAACGTGATTGCAGCCATTAGCCAAAATGTTCAGGATTCGCTGAACAAAATCTGTTATCCGGTTAGCATAATCGATGAACTTTCAAATGGGCAGGACAATGTGATGCTCGATTTTGCGATTTCGAAAGCGCGCGATACGTCGTGGGCAAGCGCTTTTATTCTTTCGAATTCCATTCAGATAATTCGGCCTTCATTAATTAGGATGATCGACAACGCAGCGACTTTGGTAGCCAGAAACATTATCGTTTCCGAAAAAACACCTGAAAACATCCTGAAAAAATTAAAATCCTGCGAAAGCAGTGACGTTCATAAAAATATCGAAATACTGTCTGCCACAATAGTCTGAGACTTTGAAAAGGATGCTTCAAATCACTTTTTTTCTTCCTATTTTTGAAACATGGAAACTACATCTCTGCTTATCGGACTGGTCGTGGGTGCAATTCTGGGCACTGTTATTTTATATTTTATTCTGAAATCTGCCCATGTTCCGCGAAAAATGTTCGATGAACTAAACAATAACTTTATCAGAACCAGTTCCGATTTCCAAAATTCGGCAATGAAAATCAGCGTGTTGGAAAACCAGTACCAATCAGAAAAGAAAACCAACAGCGAACAGACGGAAATCCTGAATCAGCTGAAGAATGAGATAGCGAAAATTTCGGCAGAAAACAATTCTCAGAATCAGAAGATTGCCGAACAGCAGGAACTTAACCAAAAACAAAGCACAGAAATCCGCAGTTTGCTTGATGAAAAACAAAACCTGATTTCGATAAAATCCCAACTTTCTGCCCAAAATGAAAGTTTGCAACAACTTTTGGACAATCAGAAATCCGAGATTGTGAAAATTCAGGAAATGGCGAAGAGTGAATTTAAAAATTTAGCCAATGAGATTCTTGAAGAGAAATCAAAAAGATTCACCGAAGCCAACAAGGAAAACCTTGACACGCTGCTGAAACCGTTAGGTGAAAATCTGGAAACTTTTAAAAAACGCGTCAATGAAGTCTATGATAACGAAGCCCGCGAGCGTCACTCGTTAAATAGCACCATCAAACTGATGATGGAGCAGACTACGAAAGTAAGCCAGGAAGCCAATAATCTGGCAACGGCATTGAAAGGTCAGACTAAAACGCAGGGCAACTGGGGCGAGATGATTCTCGAAAGAATTCTGGAAGATTCAGGACTTTGCAAAGACCGTGAATATTTCTCCCAATACAACATTAAGACCGAAACCGGCGAAAACCAACGCCCAGACTTTGTACTGAAACTTCCCGGAAACCAAATCGTTATCATCGACTCTAAAGTTTCGCTGAACGCTTACGAAAGGATGTGCTCTGCCGAAACCGAAGAAGAACGGAAGCAAAATCTCAATCTTCACGTAGCTGCAATCAAAAAACATATTGATACACTGGCGCTGAAGCGGTATGATAATCTGAAGGAAGCCTTAGATTTCACCATCATGTTCATCCCCGTGGAGCCGGCCTTCCTTACCGCTGTGCAATATGATCAGCAACTTTGGAATTACGCCTACCATAAACACGTGATTCTGCTAAGTCCGACGAACTTGATTGCCTACCTTAAACTTATTTCTGATGTTTGGAAACGTGCAGACCAAAGCCAGAATGCAGAAGAGATCGCACGGCAGGCCGCAGCGCTTTATGATAAATTTGAAGGATTCGTATCTGATTTACTGAGCATCGGCAAAAAAATGGACGGTGCGAAGGTAGATTATGAAAATGCGATGAAAAAACTGGCTTCGGGCAACGGAAACCTGGTACGTTCCGCCGAAAAACTGCGTCAACTGGGCATAAAACCAAAGAAAAATTTGCCCGGAGCGCTACTTGAACGTGCAAACGTAGAAGAAATCGATTATCAAAATGATGAAAGCCAACCTACCAATGATTGAGAGTCTGCAAAATGAGAAAATCAAGCACGTTACACGGCTTTTGAGTGATAACCGTTTCCGCAAAAAATCGGGGTTGTTTGCTGTGGAAGGCCAGCAGGAAAATACGAGAGCGCAGCAGTTTGGTTTTGAAAGTGAGGAGTTCTATATCTGCGAAGGTATTTTCAAAGCCGCGATACCGCAGGGAAAAGTACATTTCGTGTCCGAAAAAGTTTACGAAAAACTCGCCTACCGCGGGACATCCGAAGGAATCATCGGCATTTATCAGACAAAGAATGCTTTGCTTGAGGATTTCCAACCCAAACCGGATTCAGCCGTCATTATTTTGGAAGGAATAGAAAAACCAGGAAATCTCGGTGCGATATTGCGAAGCTGTGAAGCTTTCGGAATTGATGGACTCGTGATTACAGATCCGAAAGTAGATTTCTACAATCCCAATGTGATCAGGTCCAGCGTTGGCTGTCTGTTTGGGATGAATGTTTTTGCTGCAACAAACGAAAGTGCTGTTCAGTTTTTAGAGCGGAATAAGTTTAATATTTACACCACGATGATGTCAGCAGAAGCGGGCGATCTCTTTGCAGAAGAGTTGACCGCTCGCTCCGCTATGGTTTTCGGTACAGAACATTCCGGCTTGAGTGAATTCTGGGAAAATATCGGGAGGAATACATTGATACCGATGTCGGGCACGATCGATTCATTGAATCTAAGCAATGCCGTAGCAATCACGGCCTACGAAATCAGCAGACAAAAACTTCAGGCGAGGCCATAAAAAAAACCGCTCATGCTGAAAGCACGAGCGGTTTGTTTGTGTAAATAATGCTGATTATTTGTTTACAGCATCTTTAGCTTCTTTAGCAGCATCTTTAGCAGCGTCAGCAGCACCAGTTGCAGCATCTCCAGCAGCTTTAGCAGCATCTTTAGCAGCATCAGCACCAGCAGCAGTAGTTGCAGAAGCAGCATCAGCAGCAGCGTCAACAGTTACAGCAGCAGCAGAATCAACTACAGAAGCAGCAGAATCAGCAACAACAGCTGAAGAATCTACAGCAGCAGCAGCAGCTGAATCAACACCGTTAGCAGTTTCTACAGTTTCAGATTTGTTACAAGCTACAAGAGCAACAGCAGCGATAGCAGCTACGAAGAATGACTTTTTCATAATAAATAAATTTAATTGTTTTTGTTTCTTTTAAAAATCCGTTCAAGTATCTCTATTTGAACAGGACAAAGGTAGAACGGATAATAAATTTGTATGCACAAATTAATTGTAATACCTTTGTAAAGCTGTTTTACAAAATACAACACCTGTAAATCAGGACATTAAATAAAACGACTACATTGAGCCATTTAGATATTTTACATTTTGAACAACTCAAAAAGGAGGTTGAAAGCCGATATTTGGAAAATCACAGCCCGTCCTTTGAAGAAATTTCTAAGTGGAAAGGGATTGACATTATTTATTTTCAGGAGGATCTGCGTAAAATCGCGAAAGGAAACATCAGTGAGAAGACTTTCTATACCTATTTCAAAACCTCACCTGTAACTAAGCTTCCGCGTATCGATATGCTCAATTTGCTCTCTGTTTATGCAGGATACGCCTCGTGGTACGACTTTAAAAAGAATCATCTTTTCGCCGACGAAGTGTTACAGGAAAGAGAAGAAGCAGTAGAAAATAGTGCTACTGGAGATTTAATTCCTGAAGCAAGTTCTGATTCCCGCATCGCGCAGAAAAATGAGGAAAAAAGACTGCCCACCAGCAGTTCAGAAACTGATGAAAACGATATTTTACAAAAATCAAATACTGATAATCAAGTAATTAAACAAAATACCTCTTCGCTCGAAACTTACGACACGCAGGATTCCAAGTCTGCTTTTACGGTGATCAAAAAGTACGTTTGGCTTGGCATTTCAGTATTGCTTGCATTGGCTGTAGGTCTTCTTATATTTAAAGACGAATTGTTCAGTAAAAAATATTATTACAGCTTCATCGATGCTGACCGCAATTCGAAAATCAATGCGGAACTACAGGTGCAGATACTGAAAGAAAATGAATCGCCAATCCTCTATTCCGCGAAACCGAATGAACCTTTTGTGTACACCACAAAATCAAAGGACCTTACGATGGTTGTTTCGTCTCCTTATTACCGAACGGACACCATACAGCGTAATCTGGAAACGGCGCCGGAAGCGGAAAACATCGAATTGAAGCCCAACGACTACGCGATCATGCTCTTTTATTATTCGAAATCTATAACAGACTTGAAAAAGAAACGGGTAAGTTTGAACTATTTGATCAGCGACAATGCGCTGATTTATCAGGTTTTCGACAATCAGTTTTATGGCGTCGAAACAATGGATAAACAGCGGTACATCAATCTCGTAACATTACCGTCAACCTCCCTGGAAAACCTTGAAGTGATTGATACACAGACCAATCAATCCGGGAAAATAGTGATGATTAAATTTAAAATCGGCACCAATGAAGAAAACAAATAGATTATTTTACAGCCTTATTCTGTTGCTCGCGACACTTTATTCATGTAATAAGGAAACTAAAGGTCCGTCTGACCTGGAAAAAATCCGGAACAACACCAACAAAGTCTCTTATCCGGCAAATAAGATGGACAGCGCTCAGGCGATTTCTTTTATCACAAAGCAGAAAATTCAGGAATTGCTTGATCTTTCCACGCTCTACACCTCGGGAAACCGTGATACAGAGATAGATTCAGTGATCTACGCACAGATGCAGAGATATTTTGCAAATCCTGACTCTACCAAGCTCGCACCTTTGCTCGCAGAACTCGACAGCCTGAATGTAGCATCAGCCAAAGTGGGCAATTTAGCTGTGAATAAGCGTATCGTGGGTTCTGACACACTGGATTTTGCGAAGTTTGATGTGGAATATTTTGATGACAGCAACCGAACGCTTGGAATTTTCTTTAAAAATGCGGAATATATCCTTCGTCCTTCGCCGGTAAAATTCAAAAAAGAATTCAAGTTTTACTTTGTAAACTTTGATGCACCGGTGCCAAATGACAGCACCGCGGTAGGCGTCACAAGATAATCCAGCGGGATATCTTCATCCCATACATCATCGATGATTTCATCCGGCGGAAAGAAATTGACTCCCACTTTCTTCGCTTGCGGATTAATATCAGCAAAAAAATGATCGTAAAATCCTTTGCCGTAACCCACCCTGTTGCCAAACTGGTCTGCGTACATTAAAGGAACGATTACGAGATCATATTCTACACCTTTAATTTCAGTGTTCGTCTTCGGTTCAGGAATCCCCCATTTATTCGGAAGTAAGAAGGTTTGCGGTAACAGTTCTACCGCGATCATCTTCTCACCCACAACTTTCGGAACGAAAATCTTACAGTTACTGATCCTGAAATATTGAATGAAAAGTTCAGTCTGTACTTCCTCCTTAGAGTATGCTGTAAGAAAACAGTGAATATTCTGACCTTCAGTTAGCTCAAAGTACTTACTGAAATTTTCAAAAATCTTCCGGGACAATTCCGCTACGTCCTGCTGCGAGAGCATCGTACGCTTTTGTCGGTATTTTATTCTGATGTCAGCTTTGGTCATTTTATATCGCTTTTACCGAAATTATTTTTACCGGACAGGCTTTTGCAGCCTTTTCACAGGGGTCAAAAGCCTCATGATTAGGCGTTTTGAATGTATAAAAACCCTTTTTATCGAGTGTTTTCAGCAACACAGATTTACCGTCTTTTTTGGACATCCGGAAGAATTCAGGCGCAAATTCTGCGCAGTAGTTACAGCCAATGCACTTTTCGCGCTGCAAGGTCACGATCACCATCAGTTATTCGGTACAATTTTGTAGAGTTTGTCCGAAGGTCGCACACGAAAATCTGTTTTGAAAGTGATGACATCAGTCTTTGAAGCTTTTTCTGCGGCAGGTTTTTGATCGACGATCATTGATTCAAGCAGCATTTCCTGCGAACCCGTAGTAGGTCCCTGGATTAAAACTCTGTCGCCTACCGCGAGGTCGTACGCTTCAATTAAGAATTCAGCCACATTTGATTTTGGATAAAAGTGGCGGCCTTTTCCGATGTACACTTTCTTCTGCGTCGCACTTGAACCCGAGGTTTCAGACCATTCGCCGAGTTCCTGACCTAAATAATAACCAGACCAGAAACCACGGTTGTACACGGTTTCGAGCCTAGCCATCCAGTCAGCCACTTTTTCGGGTGAGTAGGTTCCGTCGAAGATGGCGTCGATCGCTTCGCGGTAACATTTGGTAACAGTCGCTACGTATTCCGGTGCGCGGCCGCGACCTTCAATTTTCAGAACTTTTACTCCTGATTCAACCACCTGATCGAGGAAACTGATGGTACACAGGTCTTTCGGCGACATCATATATTCGTTGTCGAGTTCTATCTCAAAACCCGTCTCCTGATCGATAACTGTGTACTTTTTTCGGCAGTTCTGTTTGCAGGCGCCTCTGTTCGCCGATGAATTATGAGAATGTAAACTTAAATAACATTTCCCCGAAACCGCCATGCATAAGGCACCGTGACCAAAAATTTCCACCTCAACAAGGTTTCCGGAAGGTCCCCGTACATCATCTTTAACGATTTGGTCGCAGATTTTTTTTATTTGAGTAATGCTGAGCTCGCGGCTCATCACAATCGTATCAGCAAACAGCGCATAAAATTTCACGGTTTCGATGTTGGTGACGTTGATCTGCGTGGAAATGTGAACCTCCATCCCAATCTGTCGAGCGTACGAAATTACAGCCTGATCCATGGCAATTACAGCCGTAAGATTGGCAGCCTTCGCCCTGTCTAAAAGTGTCCTGATTAAAGATAAATCGTGATCGTAGATGATCGTATTTAAAGTTAGATACGTTCGAACTCCTTTCTCCGAACATCTTCTGGCAATTTCCGGTAAGTCATCGATTGTAAAATTCATCGACGCCCGTGCGCGCATGTTCAGCTGTTCTACACCGAAATAAACGGAATCTGCACCGCTGTCCAAAGCAGCCTGCATCGAAGTGAAATCACCGGCTGGTGACATCAACTCCATTTTTCCTGAAGCCGTCATTTTAATTTAAAATCTTAAACAACTTATCGGAAAGACGAACTCTGAATGGCAAAGGAAACGTTATTTGATCGCCTGCTTTCGCTGTTTCGCAAGCGTTTCCGTTCGCAAAAAGTTCATTTAAAACCATCTCCTGCTCACCGGTTGTGGGTCCGGAAATTAAAATTTTATCACCTACAGAAACTTCGCCGTCTTCAAGCAGAAACTGAGCGACTTTCGACTTAGGATAATAATGTTCAGCTTTGCCAATCAGCATTTTTTTCACCGAAATTTTTTGCCGGATATTCTTTGTAACCGCCTTTGCTAAAGGTTTATCTAGCAGTTCACCAGATTTCTTGAACTTCAAGTCATCAGATTTACCTTTGCGGAAAATCTTATTACCTACCTGCAGACCTTTTCGAAGTTTTGCCTGTTCCTCGAGCGGCAAATGAATGGTTTCAAGACATCTTGGAGAACAGCAGTTTTCCATCGCAGCTTTGCATTCATCACACTGAATAAAGAGCAAATGACACGCGTCATTGAAGCAATTTGTATGATTATCGCACGGTTTTCCGCACTGGTGGCACTGTGAAACGATGTCATCTGTAATCCTTTCGCCCAACCTGTGATCAAAAACGAAATTTTTACCGATGAATTTACTTTCTATATTTTCTTCTTTTACCTGTCTCGCATATTCGATGATGCCGCCTTCAAGCTGAAAAACGTTTTTAAAACCCTGATGTTTGAAATACGCACTGGCTTTTTCGCAGCGGATCCCGCCTGTACAGTACATCAGCAGGTTTTTGTCCTCTTTGAAATCCTGCAGTTTATCATTGATGATTGGTAAACTTTCCCGGAAAGTCTCTACATCAGGCGTTATCGCGCCTTTGAAATGCCCTACTTCACTTTCATAATGATTGCGGAAATCAACCACAATTGTGTTCGGATCTTCGAGTAAAGTATTGAATTCGTTGGCCTTCAAATGAATTCCTTTGTTGGTCACATCGAAGGTTTCATCATTCAAACCGTCTGCAACAATCTTGTTACGAACCTTTATCGTAAGCTTTAAAAATGAGTGGTCATCGTGCTCTACAGCTTCATTCAGTCGGATGCCTTTCATGAAATCGTACACTTCCAAAGTTTCGCGGAATGCTTCGAGATTTTCGGCAGGAATACTCATCTGAGCATTAATTCCTTCGTGAGCAACGTAAATACGGCCGAGCGCATCAAGTGCATTCCAGGCTATAAAGAGTTCGTCGCGAAATTTTTTGGGATCTGAGATTTTGGCGTACGCATAGAAAGACAAAGTAAGGCGTTGCTTACCGGCTTCATCAATAAGACGGGCTCTTTCTTCTGCGCTTAAAGTGTTGTACAGTTGCATTCTATAAACGGTTTAAGTGAGAAAAATTATGGGTGCAAAGATACTGATTCTAATTTGAAAATTTGGGGATTGGAGATTTGAGAATTGAGAATTGAGAATTAGAAATTGGTGTAGATAAAATTAAGAATGTCGCGGTCCTGTGGCGTAAACGCAACTTTTCTGCGTGCCATCGCCAGTTCAGCGACTTCGTAAGCTTTTTCAAGCTTGAATTTTTCATCACCTTTCATTCCGCCCCACGAAAAACTGTCGATCAGGTTTGGCGGGAAGCCGCTTTTGAAAATATTCGCCGCAACACCAACCACAGTTCCGGTATTAAACTGAGTATTGATCGCGGATTTTGAATGATCGCCCATTATCAGTCCGGCGAACTGTAGCCCGGTGTTTGCAAATCTTTTAGTTCTGTAATTCCAAAGTTTTACTTCTGCATAATTGTTCTTAAGGTTCGAAGAATTGGTATCAGCGCCCAGATTACACCACTCGCCGATCACAGAATTGCCCACGAAACCGTCATGACCCTTGTTTGAATATCCAAAAATCACGATGTTATTCACCTCACCGCCTACTTTAGAATGTGGTCCGACGGTAGTTGCTCCGTAAATTTTTGAACCTAAATTGAATTTCGAACCTTCACAAAGTGCGATCGGGCCGCGTAGGTTGCAGCCTTCCATCACTTCAGCATCTTTACCGATATAGATTTTTCCGGTTTTTGTATTTAAGGTTGAAAACTCCACAGCCGCGCTTTCTTCGATGAATAAATCCTGTTTATTCCCTAAAAAACCATTCGTTTCGGAAAGTTCCGCAGATTTTCGGCCTTTTGTGAGCAAGTCAAAATCAAAATTTATCGCTTCCTCATTGAAAGAGAATAAATCGGTGGGCTGTTTGAAGAACGTGAGTTTTTCCTCGATATCGGTCATTTTTTCAATTTGGTTCAACGAAAAATTGTCCATATTGATTTTTACAGCCAGCAGTTCATTATCGTACACCAGCGCTTCGCCCGTTTTCAAATCCTTAATTTGACCTAAAACCTTTTCGGTCGGAAGAAAATTTGGAACCAAAAACAGGCTTTCTACTTTTTCGGGTTTTGGAAATTTTTCCTGAAGAAAGTCTTCCGTGATGTAAGAAATTTGGGCCGAATCCAACAGTTTTTGCCACCGCTCGGAAAACGTGAGGATCCCGCAACGCATCTCTGCAACAGGTCTTGTGAATGTTAGCGGTAAAAAATCTTCCCAAAACTGGGCATCAGAAAAAACAAGCTGCATACGTATGATTTTAGATTTTGAATTGAAGTTAAGTGTTAAGAAAGTGGAATGATTTTCACCATCGCATCCCAAATTTACAATAAAAAAAAGTCCTTCAGCAACCTGAAAGACTTTGTATTCTCTGTATCCTCAAAGATTATTTTGAGAATTTTTTGTATTTGCTCATGAATTTATCTACTCTACCTGCGGTATCTACCAATTTCACTTTTCCAGTGTAGAAAGGGTGAGATGTAGAAGAGATTTCCATCTTGATCAAAGGGTATTCCTGTCCTTCATACTCGATGGTGTCTCTCGTATCAGCTGTAGATTTGCAAAGGAACATCTCGTCATTACTCATATCTTTGAAAACAACAAGTCTATAATTTTCCGGGTGGATTCCGTTTTTCATAATTAAAAATTTTAAAGTAAAAATTAAAGTTTTGCTTCAGAAGTAGTAATGGATTTTCCTCCGCTAATTTTTTAGACCGCAAAAGTACAAATATTTTCGTAATTCGCAAAAACTCCTACGGAATTTTTCGCTATTTTTCCGTTCCACAATTTTAGTTAAATTTGAAAACAATACAACGTACAAATTTCGATGAATAAATTCCTATTTCTTTTTGCCGGTGCTTTTTGGCTGATGCTCACTGCCACAGCCTGTAGCCGCGACGATATTAGCTTCGAAAACCCTTCCCAACTGCTGCGTTTTTCGGCCGATACACTCTTTCTTGATACAGTTTACAATCAGGTGAGATCGGAAACCTATGCCGTGAAAATCTATAATGATGAAGACAAAGACGTTATGATTCCTAAAATCAGTCTTGAAACCGGCGCCACATCTCCATATCGGATCAATCTTGACGGCAAATCAGGCACTGAATTCAATAATGTGGCTTTAAGAAAAAAAGACAGTTTGTATGTTTTCGTAGAAATTGCGCCCGTTGCCAATGCAACTGAAGCGATCGCGGAAGACCGTATCCAAATACAGTCGCCGGCAGGAAATCAGCATGTTACCCTCTTTTCGGTTGTTCAGGATGCTGAATTTTTCATTCAAAATGAAACGAACCCAAATATTCTGACGCAAAACACCACCTGGAACAGCGAAAAAGCTAAAATTATTTTTGGTGACCTGACGCTGGGAGACGGCAAAACATTAAACATAGAACAGGGCACGAAAGTCTATTTCTTTAAGAACGGTGGATTAAAGATTTCTGAAAACGCAACACTCAATGTGAATGGCCAGCTCAACAGTGAAGTGATCTTCCGTGGTGACCGCAATGACACGCGCTACGATACCATTCCGAAAAATTGGAAAGGAATCCAGTTCGGGAGCGGAGCTAAACTCAACATGAACTATGCGAAGCTTTTTGGCGGAATACGCGGACTCGAAATGACGGAAACCCAGGCAAACATCAGCAATACGATCATCCATACTTTCGAGGAGTACGGTATTTTCGCGGTAAAGTCGAACATCAGTACATCGAATCTGGTAATGAACAATTTTGGTGAAGCAGCGATAGGTATTTTTAAAGGCGGAACATACAACATCACTCACGCGACCATCGCCAATTACTGGAATCTGAACTCCGCCATGCCGGCGCTTGGCATCTATGCCACGAATGAATACCAAAACGGAGCGACGGTGGAGAACGGGCCGCTGACGCTGAATATCCGGAATTCAATCATTTACACGGAAAAAGAAAACGCGATCGTGTTCAAACAGACGTCGGGACAGACTTTCGCGATGGTTTTCCAAAACAACCTTCTCAAATACGGTACTGACGCAGGTTATACTGTTGACGGGACCAACATTAAAAATGAAGACCCGAAATTCCAGAATTATTTCACCCACAAAATGAATTTAAGGGTAAAAGACGATTCACCGGCAAAAGGTAAAGGTGCGAATCTCGCCGGTTTTCCGACAGATATCGCCGGAGTTGCCAGAAAGAATCCTCCTACGATAGGCGCTTACGAATAACCAAGTTTACCGAACAATGGAAATCACCAATCTTCAGCAACAGGTAGACGAATGGATTAAAACTATCGGTGTCCGTTACTTTAACGAGCTCACCAATATGGCCATGCTGACTGAGGAAGTAGGCGAAGTGGCGCGGATCATCGCCCGCAGATATGGCGAACAAAGCGAAAAAGACAGCGACAGAAACAAAGATCTTGGCGAAGAACTCGCAGATGTGCTGTTCGTTACCTTATGTCTGGCAAACCAAACCGGAACCGATTTGCAGCAGGCTTTCGACAATAAAATGAAGAAAAAAACCGAACGAGATTTCGACCGTCATCAAAATAACGACAAACTAAAGTAGCTGATTCGCGGACGTTTCGGAGAAATACCAGATGCTGAACTTTAGGAATGCGCTCATATTTATAATTAAATGTTTTTAGACAAAACCACAATTGCAGCCAATAAAACCATTGAAATAAGCGGTTCGAAAAGCATTTCGAATCGTTTGTTCATTTTACAGAAGCTGTTCGGAAATCTCCGGATCCAGAATCTTTCGAATTCTGAAGACACACAGTTGCTGCAAAAAGCGCTGGAAAGCGATTCTGAAATCATCGATGTGCATCATGCCGGCACGGCGATGCGCTTCCTCACCTCGTATTTCGCAATTGATGAAGGCAGAACCGTTACGCTGACCGGCTCTGAGCGCATGAAGCAGCGTCCCATAAAATTTCTTGTCGATGCGCTTCGAACATTGGGAGCGGAAATTCAGTATCTGGAAAATGAAGGCTTTCCGCCATTAAAAATAACCGGAAAAAAGCTTACCAAAAGCACCGTTTCTATTCCCGCAAACGTATCCAGCCAGTTTATCACCTCACTGATGCTCATCGGTGCAAAACTTCACAACGGTTTGCAAATAAAACTCCAGGGCGAAGTTACTTCCAGGCCTTATCTTGAAATGACTTTGAAAATCCTCAGAACACTTGAGATCCCAAATGAATGGGAAGGCGACACAATAAAGATTTTTGCTGGGTTTGATCCCGCTAATCTCTCGTCCGCACCATTCGTGGTGGAAAGTGACTGGAGCTCTGCATCGTACTTTTATTCTGTGGCGGCAATCTCACGAGAAAGCCTTAATCTACGCTGTTTCAAGCCGTTTTCATTACAGGGCGACTCCGTTCTGCGCGAAATCTACTGGGAATGTTTTGGTGTTAACACCATTTCGGAAGGTGCAGAATCGAAGATTTCACTTTATCCGGAAACTTCATTTGAATTGCCTAAAAAGATAAAACTGGATCTTCGCGACGCGCCAGACATTGCGCAAACGATCTGTGTCACAGCTGCCGCGCTTCAAATTCCATTTGAGATCTGTGGTCTTTCAACCTTAAAAATAAAAGAAACAGACAGGCTTGTCGCGCTTCAGAATGAACTATTTAAAATTGGCTGTGCAACTGAGATTACTGATGCGGAAATCTGCTCTGTACATTTCTTCAGTCCCGCCGAGCCGATTTCCATTAAAACATACAATGATCACCGGATGGCCATGAGTTTCGCGCCGTTCAGTCTATTAAAGCCGTTAACAATCGAAAATCCTGAGGTGGTAGAGAAATCATATCCTGATTTTTGGAAGGATTTCTCGTATCTAACTGAGTAATATTTAAATAAGATGACAATTGTAATCACCGGAACATCTTCCGGAATCGGTTTCGTACTTGCTGAATACTTTGGCAAAAATGGGCATCAGGTTTTTGGTTTGAGCCGAAAAAATGTAGAATCTCCCTACTTCACTACAATTCCGACAGACATCACCATGGCCGAAGCGGTAGAAAAGGCAGTTCAGGAAGTCTTAAGCAAATCGGGGCGCATCGATGTATTGATCAACAATGCCGGAATGGGAATGGTTGGTCCGGTAGAAGATTCGTCGAAAGAAGAAATCCTGAACCTGTTCAACCTGAATCTGGTTGGCGCTGTGCAGATGATGAGTGCGGTGCTGCCGGCAATGCGCGGGCAGCGAAGCGGTAAAATAATCAATATTTCAAGCATCGGTTCTGAGATGGGCCTGCCTTTCCGCGGATTCTATTCAGCTTCTAAATCTGCCCTCGATAAGGTCACCGAAGCGATCCGCTACGAAATATCACCCTGGAATATCGATGCCTGCACGCTGCATTTGGGTGACATTAAAACCAACATTGCCGAAAACCGCGTCAAAACAAATGTCAGCGAACCCTACCGCACAACTTTCGATAAAGTTTACGCGCTGATGAATTCGCACGTTGACCAGGGCACAGAACCGTTGGAAGTAGCCCGTTATATTGAGAAATTGCTGGCTTCAAGCCGTTGGAAAGCACATTTCTATTTTGGGAAATTCGGTCAAAAAATAGGTGTTCCGCTTAAATGGATGCTTCCGCAAAATATGTATGAAAACCTGATGCGCAAGTATAACAGTTTAGACAAAGCATAAATCTTGCATTTTTAATAATAATATCTGCAAAGACATTTATCATATTCACACATAATGTATATTTGCAATACCTTTAATACCGATTTTTTAAAAAAGATGAAAACAATTTACACAATAATCAGTCTTTTTGCGGTGTCCGTATCCCTTCATGCACAACAAATTACCGTGGGCGAGGTCGCCAGACAAGCCAAGTGGACTAAACTAATCGACGAAGTAAACAACGGCAAACAAAAGATAAAGTATAGCGATATTGAGGGCATACCGTATTACAACAGAACATTTCTGCCTGCTCGTGTAGGCGATACCTCAGCCTCTGTGCCGATTCGCTACAACAGCTTTTTGGATACGGTAGAAATATTGGTTAATACAGATGTTTTTGAAATTCCGCGGGAAGAATCTTATCCTAAATTCATTTTCGAAAACAGCGGCGAAAAACTGGTTTTGGTCAATACACATGATGAGAATGCAGGTTACTTTTTCGAACTTTCAGGCGGAAAAAACCGTCTGCTCAAAAAGGTGATAACAAAGTTCCACGATGCTGTTCCTGCACCTAACTCTATGATTCCCGGAACTCCCGCGAGATTCGAGTTACTGAAGCCGGCCTATTTTATCAAAACCGAAACAGGTTTGATTAGAATTCCTAAAAATACAAAGGACCTGATACCGAATTTTCCGGAACGTGAAGCTGAACTTTCAAATTTCATCAAAATGAATAAAATCAAGCTTACTTCAGAGCCGGATCTGATAAAACTGAACAACTTTTTAAATAATTAAATATAAAAGCGAAGAAATGATCTTCGCTTTTTTATTAGAACAGCTCAGCCGCGATTTTTTTGATATTATCGCTTTTTCCCATCGAATAAAAATGCAGCACCGGTACACCGAACTTACGTAGTTCACGGCATTGGTTCACGGTCCATTCAATACCGATCTGTTGCACAGCCGCGTTGTTCTTAGCATTCTCAACCTGCGAAATCAAATCTTCCGGCAAATCAATCTTGAAGACTTTTGGCAGCATCTGCAGGTGAGATTTCGTCGCGATCGGCTTGATGCCGGGAATTATTGGGACGCTGATTCCCATTTCACGAGCCTGACGCACAAATTCAAAATACTTTTTATTGTCGAAAAACATCTGCGTAACCACGTAATCTGCACCCGCATCCACCTTCTGCTTCAGCCATTTCAGATCATTTTTCATCGATGGCGCTTCAATGTGTTTTTCGGGATATCCGGCCACACCAATGCAGAATTTACTCCTATCGCTGCAGGCACTTTCATCATGCAGAAACTTCCCTCTTCCTAAATTATCAATCTGCCGCACGAGATCCACCGAATTCCGGTGGCCGCCCGCAGTTGGCACAAAGTGATTCTCCCCTTTCATCGCATCGCCGCGCAGTGCCATCACATTCTCAAGGCCAAGATACATACAGTCAACAAGTAAATACTCGGTTTCTTCCTGCGAAAAACCGCCACAAAGCACGTGCGGAACGGTATCTACACTGTATTTGTGTTGTATGGAAGCGCAAATCCCTAGTGTGCCCGGCCGCATACGCGTGATTTTCCGTTCCATCAGTCCGTTTCCTTTATCGAGATAAATATATTCTTCACGCGAAGTCGTCACATCGATGAATTGCGGCTTGAATTCCATCAGCGGATCTATGTTTTTATAAAGATCTTCAATGCCGGTGCCCTTTGGCGGCGGTACAATCTCGAGTGAAAACAGGGTTTTGCCCTGCGCTTTTTCTATGTGTTCGGTTATTTTCATTAATTATTTTGATTTATTTGGGCGTGTTCTTCACTCGGGCTTGCGCCCTTGCTCAGAACCGCGCTTTCCGTTTCAATTCCTCGGCGTGGCCTGCGGGATTTCCACTGCAATCGCTCACGCAGGATTTCCGGCATCTACTCATTCAGGTTCGGACGAAGCCATTTTCGGGCAAAATCAATATCTACATTCTTACGTTTCGCATAATCGGTGAGTTGGTCTTCGGTAATTTTCCCGACACCGAAATATTTCGCGTGCGGGTTTGCAAAATAATACCCTGAAACAGCCGCCGTAGGAAACATTGCGAGACTTTCGGTCAGTTCAAGACCAATATTTTCTTTTACATTAAGCAACTGCCAGATGGTGAGTTTTTCGAGATGATCGGGACAGGCCGGATAACCGGGTGCAGGCCGAATGCCACGGTATTTTTCGGCAATCAGATCCTCATTCCGGAGATATTCGTCAGAAGCGTAACCCCAGATTTCAGTGCGAACTTTTTGATGAAGAAACTCTGCAAATGCTTCAGCCAACCGGTCAGATAATGCCTTCGCCATGATCGCATTATAATCATCGTGACTGTTCTTATATTTCTGCACCAACTCTTCGGTCCCGAAACCCGTCGTTACGGCAAAGCATCCGATATAATCCTGTACACCAGATGTTTCGGGCGCGATGAAATCGGCAAGTGCATAATATTCTTTACCCGCAGAACGCTTTACTTGCTGACGGAGTGTATGAAAAGTTGAAATTTGACTTCCATTTTTATCGTACACAGCAATGTCGTCATCGTGCACCGCGTTTGCTTTAAAGATCCCGATGACCCCTTTGGCTTTTAGCGACTTTTCAGTAATAATCTGCCGGAGCATTTGCTGCGCGTCCTGGAAAAGTTCTGTAGCTTCCCGACCCACAACCTCATCATCCAAAATTTCCGGATATTTGCCGTGTAATTCCCAACTCCGGAAAAACGGTGACCAATCTATAAATTCGGCAATTTCACTTAAATCCTGGTCTTCAATCACCTGAACGCCCAATTTTCGCGGCGGATGAATACTTTCAAGGTTCCATTCAATCTTAAATTTATTTTTACGTGCTTCATCCAGAGACACATACGCTTTTTCCACCTGCCTTTCCAGAAACTTTTCACGGAAATCTGCGTATTCGGTCTTTAGGTCAATTTTGTACTGGCCGCTTTTGTCGCTAAGCAATGTACTCACCACGCCAACCGCGCGCGAGGCATCATTAACATGTATCACGGCACTCTCACATTTCGGGTCGATTTTTACCGCGGTGTGTGCTTTAGAAGTGGTAGCGCCACCGATTAGTAATGGAATATCGAGGTTCTGCCGGTGAAGTTCAGCAGCGATATGTACCATCTCATCCAAACTCGGCGTGATGAGACCGCTAAGTCCTATTGCATCGGCTTTCAGGTCAACTGCAGTTTGAATAATTTTCTGGGCTGGCACCATTACGCCCAAATCGATAATTTCATAGTTGTTACACGCAAGTACGACGGAAACTATATTTTTACCGATATCATGCACATCGCCTTTCACAGTAGCCATCACAATTTTTCCGTTGGCGGGCTTCGAAATGTCTTTTTGCGCTTCGATAAATGGCTGCAGGCACGCCACCGCTTTTTTCATTACGCGTGCAGATTTCACCACTTGTGGCAGAAACATTTTTCCGCTGCCGAAGAGGTCGCCTACCACGCCCATTCCTGTCATCAGGTTGATCTCAATCACATCAAGTGGCCGAGCGGTCTGCCTCCGTGCGTGTTCTACATCTTCTATGATGTATCGGTCTATTCCTTTTACCAATGCGTGGGTGATCCGGTCTTGCAGCGGCGCATTTCGCCACGTGAGATCTTCGGCGATTTCTTTTTTGCCCGATCTGTTCTTTTCCGAATATTCCAAAAGTCTTTCGGTTGCATCTGGCCGCCTGTCTAAAATAACATCTTCCACCAATTCAAGTAAATTTTTTGGAATTTCGTCATATACGTCCAACATCGCCGGATTCACAATACCGATATTCATACCGGCCTGTATGGCGTGATAGAGAAAAACCGTGTGCATTGCCTCGCGCACTGCATTGTTTCCACGGAATGAAAACGACACATTTGAAACACCGCCAGAAACCGAGACGTATGGCAGATTTTCACGTACCCATTTGGAAGCCCCGATGAAATCAAGCGCGTTACGGCGGTGCTCCTGCATGCCGGTCGCGACAGGGAAAATATTAAGGTCGAAGATGATATCTTCAGCCGGGAAACCCACTTCTTTCACCAAAATATCATAGGAACGCTTAGCAATCTCAATCCTTCGCGAAAAGTTGTCTGCCTGACCAACCTCATCGAAAGCCATCACCACCACGGCCGCACCGTATCTCCGCACCGACCTCGCCTGCCTTTTAAATTCTTCCGCACCTTCTTTCAGACTGATCGAATTGACCACTGACTTGCCCTGAACAACCTGAAGACCGGCTTCAAGGATTTCCCACTTAGAAGAATCTATCATGATCGGGACTCGGGCAATATCGGGCTCGGCAGCAATCAAATTCAGGAATTTTACCATACAGTATTTACCATCGAGAAGTCCGTCATCAAAATTCACATCAAGGATCTGTGCTCCATTTTCTACTTGATGTCGTGCAATTTCAAGCGCTTCGGAAAAATTACCATCCTTGATCAGCCTAAGAAATTTCTTCGAACCTGCAACATTGGTTCGTTCGCCCACATTGATAAAATTGGATTCTGAATTTATATTTAAAGGCTCGAGGCCAGAAAGTTTAAGGTGTTTCATTTTATATTTAATTGCAGCATAACTGCTAAAAAACATTATTCGTAAGAAATTGATAACAAATTACTTATACAGTTCAGTGGATAATTCAGTTTTTCTCGGCTGATAATTTCTCGCCAGATCAGCGATAGCGGCAATATGTTCGGGCGTGGTTCCGCAGCAGCCCCCGATGATATTTACGAGACCTTTATCGAGATATTCCCTGATTTGTGCAGCCATATCCTCAGGCGATTCGTCATATTGCCCAAAGGCATTCGGCAGGCCGGCGTTCGGATAAGCGGAAATATAGAAATCTGAATTTGAAGCCAGCGATTCAAGGTAGGGAGTGAGTTGTTTTGCGCCAAGTGCACAATTAAAGCCCACACTGAGAAGATCGCTGTGCGAAACCGAGATTAAAAAAGCTTCAGCAGTTTGTCCGCTGAGGGTGCGGCCCGAAGCATCTGTAATTGTGCCCGAAAGCATCACGGGAATTTCGACGCCACGTTCTTCTTTAATTTCGGCGATTGCGAACAGCGCGGCCTTTGCGTTTAATGTATCAAAAACAGTTTCGACAAGTAAGATATCAGCACCGCCGTCTAATAGTGCTTCCGCCTGTTGTTTGTACGCCACACGAAGTTCATCGAAGGTTACCGCGCGAAAACCGGGATCATCCACATCAGGACTTAAACTCGCGGTTTTATTTGTTGGTCCAATAGAACCTGCCACAAAACGCGGCTGAGAAGGAGTTTTTTGGGAAAATTCGTCGCAAACTTTTCTGGCAATTCTTGCGGACTCATAATTCAGTTCATAGACTAGGTCTTCCATGTGATAATCGGCCATGGCTATGGTGGTACCTGAAAATGTATTGGTCTCAATGATATCTGCGCCTGCCTCAAGATATTGGCGGTGAACCGCTTCTATGGCCTGCGGCTGCGTAAGGGACAAAAGGTCATTATTTCCTTTTAATGAATGCGGCCACTCTTTGAACCTTTCGCCACGATAATCTTCATCGGTAAAATTATAACGCTGAAGCATAGTTCCCATCGCGCCATCAAGGACAAGGATTCTATTACTGAGTTCGGAAAAAAGCTTATTATTTGAACGCATTTTCAATTTTTTTAAAATAATAAAACTGAAAATGCTACCAGAAAAGGTAAAATGTATTCGCGTTATCTGTACCCGGTTGTGGGATAGAATGTAGCACCTTCTTCGCGTACGAAGGGTTGCCAAGGCTTCACAGAGTCTAATCTCTCCACCTTTCTTGATAACATTTTCAATATGTAAATGAACGAAGTCTGCTGCAAAAGTAGATGATTTTTCCGAATGTACAAGCGGTGGCCAAATTTAAAAATTGCTAATTTCGCAGCTCAAAAAACAGTTTTATGACCGCAATACAGAAGCGAATGGCCGATGACAGCTGGAAAAAATGGGGGCCATACGTAAGTAACAGACAATGGGGTACGGTGCGCGAAGACTACAGCAGTAACGGTGATGCCTGGGGTTACACCACTTACCGCGATGCGATGAGCCGCGCCTACCGCTGGAATGAGGATGGGATTGCGGGTATCTGCGATGACAAACAGTTGCTTTGCTTCGCCTTTTCGTTTTGGAACGGTGCCGATGAGATGCTGAAAGAAAGGTTTTTCGGATTGAGCAACTACGAAGGGAACCACGGCGAAGATGTGAAGGAAATATTCTATTATCTTGATAATACACCCTCGCATTGCTACATGAAAATGGTATATAAATATCCGATTAACAGATTTCCGTATGAGCAGCTGGTCTCCGTGAATGAGAGCAGGTCTAAACGGGAGCCGGAATTTGAAATTACCGACACAGGGATTTTTCAGAATAATGAATATTTTGACCTGTTTATAGAATACGCCAAAATTAATCATGATGATATCGCCATCCGGCTTACGGCGGTAAACCGCAGCAACAGACGCGCGCCGCTGACAGTGATCCCCACTGTTTGGTTCAGAAATAACTGGGCTTGGGGCAACGGCACTTACAAACCTCAGTTTAAAGCAGATACTGACGGGAAAGTTGGAATTCAGCATGAATCAGTTGATTTTAAATTCTTCTATTCAAAAGATATCGGTGTTGAAGACGTCTTCTGCGATAATGAAACCAATCCGCACAAGTTCTCAGAACACCACATGTCTGAAGCCCAATATTTCAAAGACGGAATTAATGAATATTTAATTCATCGAAATGCAGTTGCAGTAAATCCTGAAAAAACAGGAACGAAAGCAGCTTTCGTCATCAATGCAGAGCTGGATGCGGGTGAGAGCAGGACGTTTGATTTTCGGCTGAGCCCGCATGATATGGAAGAGGCATTCTTTAATTTCGACGACGTTTTCAAGTCAAAAAAAGCAGATGCAGACGAATATTATGCTTACGTACAATGTGACATAGAATCGGCCGAAGAAAGGAATATCCAGCGTCAGGCACTTGCCGGACTGCTTTGGAACAAGCAATTCTATAATTACAATGTTTCTAAATGGCTCAAGGGCGACCCAAAATATCCCGCGCCGCGTAATTTCGACCATTTTGTAAGAAATACCGGCTGGGAGCATATGCAGAACAAAGACATCATCTCGATGCCTGATAAATGGGAATATCCGTGGTTTGCTACGTGGGATTTGGCATTTCACTGCGTTCCGTTTGCCATCATAGATCCAGCCTTCTCCAAAGATCAGCTGAAACTGCTCACCAAAGAATGGTACATGCACCCAAACGGGCAGCTACCGGCGTATGAATGGGATTTCAGCGACGTAAACCCGCCTGTTCACGCGTGGTCAACTTTCCGCGTGTATAAAATAGACGAAAAATATAACGGCAAACCTGACATTCAGTTTCTAGAAAGCGTTTTTCAAAAGTTGCTGCTCAACTTTACGTGGTGGGTGAACCGCAAGGATAAAAACGGGAACAATGTCTTCGGCGGCGGCTTTTTAGGTCTTGATAATATCGGCGCTTTTGACCGAAATATGCAGTTCAAGAACGGCGATCACCTGGAGCAGGCTGACGGCACTAGCTGGATGGCGATGTTTGCGCTGAATATGATGCGGATTTCGATGGAGCTTGCCCTTTACAATCCGGTTTACGAGGATATGGCGATCAAATTTTTCGAACATTATCTGTACATCGCCAAGGCCATGGAAAATATCGGCGGAAAAAAAGGTGGTTTATGGAATGAGGAAGACGGCTTTTTCTATGACGTGCTGCAGCTGAATGACGGCGATTCTGTTTCATTAAAACTGCGGAGCATCGTTGGTCTTATCCCGATGTTCGCAGTAGAAATCATAGACCACGAAACGCTCGAGAAGCTGCCCAATTTCCGCACGCGCATGGATTGGATCCTAAAGAACAAACCCGAACTGGCGAACCTTGTTTCGCACTGGGAAGTAGAAGGCCGTGGAGGAAAACATCTGATGAGCATCCTGCGCAAAACACGGCTGAAACGCGTACTTTCGAGAATGGTGGACGAAAATGAGTTTCTGTCCGACTTCGGAATTCGTTCGATGTCTAAAGTTTACGAAGAAAATCCGTACAACTTTACAGTAGACGGCAAAGATTTCGTGGTGAAATATACGCCTGCGGAAAGCGACAGCCGGATGTTTGGCGGTAACAGCAACTGGCGTGGGCCGATTTGGTTCCCGATTAATTTTCTGATTGTTGAAAGTTTGCAGCGCTACCACTATTACTATCAGGAAAGTCTGCAGATAGAATTTCCGGCCAACAGTGGCGAAATGAGAAATCTTGAATTTGTGTCCGATAACATCAGCCAGCGCCTATGTTCGATTTTCCTTCGGGACGAAAAGGGCGAGCGACCGTTCAATGGCGGAAATAATTTACTCAATCATGATGAAAATTTCAAAGATTACATCATGTTTCACGAATATTTTAACGGGGACAACGGCAAGGGAATCGGGGCGTCACACCAAACCGGCTGGACCGCAACCGTAGCCAAACTTTTAAAACCCAAAGCCTCGTAGCTTTTAACTTTATAAAGCGTTTATAATTCAGAGCCAAACATTATAGAAACTGCCCTTCTTAAAAATAATGTTTGGCTTTTTTTAGCTTTGCCCATTTACCGAAATACTGTACTTGACCTCTACATTAGGCTCGAATGTCTTCGATACGGAGCAGTATTTGTCAAAAGAAAGCTGCGCAGCGCGGCGGGCTTTATTTAGATCTATTTCGCCTTCGAGATGGAAACGAACTTCTATCTTTTTAAACGGTTTAGCTTCATCTAGAACTATGCGTTCACCTTCAATTTCTGCCGAAAATGAGGTAATGGTCTGACGCTGCTTTTTCAGTATAGATACGATATCAATTCCGCTGCACGCTGCCACTGCCATCAGCACAGATTCCATCGGAGAAACGCCATTGGAATTGGGTTCTGAAGTGTTATCAAGTAAAATTTTTGCACCGGCAGCATTGGATCCTTCAAACAGATAATCGTTGTTGATGCGCTTTAGCGTGACTTTCATTTGGGCTGAATTTAAGTTTAAAAAAAATCTTTACCTTTAAGTTTCTAAAGAATAAATATATGAATTATCACAATGAAAAGTCAGGCAATGGCGGAGTAATCACGCTTAGCAACGACGCGGAAGAGGTTGGAAGATTGACCTACACAATTTTTCCTGAGCACGACAGAATGGTAATTTCTTACGTATTGGTTCACCGCCAGTTCGAAGGCCGTGGAATGGGGAAATATCTCATCGAGGAGGCGCTGAAGTATGCAAGAGACAACAACTGGAAAGTTTATCCGCACTGCTCATACGCCCGAAGCGTGATGAACCGTATGAATGACGTAGAAGATATTCTGCTTCACCGATAAAGCCAGTTTTTGTAAAAACTAAAAATTTAAAGTGATTCCAGCAATTCGTCTGTGATTTCCATATTGTGATAGACGTTCTGCACATCGTCATCGTCCTCAAAGCGCTCCAGCATCTTCATGTTGGCTTTAAACTGGTCTTGTGAGACTTCTTTGGTGATGTTGGCAATTCGCTGCAGTTCGGCAGATTTCGCTTCGATTCCGAGTTCTTCAAGCTTATGCGCCACGGCTCCGAAATCTTCATAGGCTGAGGTGATCATTACTTCTTCTTCATCACTTTCAATGTCTTCGGCTCCGCCGTCGATCATTTCCATTTCGAACTCATCCCACTCCATTTTGATGAGGCTGCGATCAATTGTGAAAATACCTTTGCGATCGAATATAAAGGTCAGTTCACCATTTTTACCGAGATTACCGTCAAACTTATTGAAAATCGCACGAACGTTTGCAACGGTACGCGTGGTGTTGTTGGTAGTACATTCTACAAAAAAAGCCACGCCGCCCTGTCCGTAACCTTCATAAGTTACTTCCTCATAGTTTTCTGCCTCTGCTCCACTTGCCTTCTTTATAGCGCGCTCTACATTGTCTTTGGGCATGTTTGCCCCTTTTGCATTCTGAATGCAGCGGCGCAGAGCGGGATTTGCTTCCGGGTCGGGACCACCGGCTTTCACCGCAAGTGCGATATCCTTACCTATTTTAGAAAACGTCTTTGCCATTTTGTCCCAACGGGCCATTTTTGAGGCTTTTCTATATTCGAATGCGCGTCCCATAGTTTTGTTTAAAGTTGGATGCAAAAGTAAATAAATTCAGACATAAAAAAAACACCTCCGAAAATTCGGAGGTGCATTTTTATAGATGAAAGTTACTTCTTAGTAATCTCTCTTTTTCATTGATTCCCAAGTCGCTTCGTCAGCAGGCTTAACAACCACTTTTCTATCTTTCAATCTCTCAGCGTTAGAAGCAGTTTCAGGAACTGTAGCATCTTGCTCACCTACACCCATAGATTTCAGTGATGTGTTGCTTACTCCTCTTGCTTCAAGTGCATCTACTACAGCTGCAGCTCTTCTTTGAGAAAGTTTCAAGTTATAAGAATCTGAACCTTTTTTGTCTGTATGACCGATGATCATGAATCTACCCTGAGAGTCTTTGATGATTTGAGCAGCATTGTCAAGTTTTTCTTTAGACTCTGGTCTAATCGTAGCTTTGTCAAAGTTGAAAAGAATATTATCAAGTGCTTTAGTTGCATCATCAGCCCAAGCTTCTTGAGGTTTAGGGCAACCGTTGTACTGAGCTAAACCTGGAACGGTAGGACAAGCATCATCTTTGTCAAGGATTCCGTCACCGTCAGTATCTGGCCAAGGGCATCCATTGTTTTCAGCTGGACCTGCAACTTCAGGACAAGCATCATCTTTGTCTACTACACCGTCACCGTCAGTATCTGGCCAAGGGCAACCGTTGTTCTCAATAGGACCGGCAACATCTGGGCACTGATCGTCTTTATCTGGAACTCCGTCACCGTCTGTATCTGGGCAACCTTGGAATTCAGCTAAACCTGGAGTATCTGGACATAAATCATCCTTATCTAAAATACCATCTTTGTCTCTGTCTGTGTTACCAAAACGGAATAACAATGATGCAGAAGCTTGCCAGAAGTTTGCAATAGTAGAATTATCTACTGGTGTAGAAACATAATCTCCCTGAACACCTAAACCGAAGTTCTTAGTGATCCAGAAGTTTGATCCAATACCTGTAGCAAGAGCAAAATGATCAGCTCTTCTCATTGAACCTGGTTCATTATCAGAGAATCCGTTGATTACCTGACCATTTGTATCTGTAAGCGGAAAGTTTACACCTGTATAGTCATGTCTCAAGTAATTAGCACCAACTCTTAAGTACGGGTCAAACCAAGATTCTTCATCCCAAAGACCGTTAAATTTAAATTGAAGACCAAGACCTGTCATTAGGAAGAATTCTTTCCCCATGCCAATTTTCTTGTTATCAACATTACCAACAGAAGTCTGCCAATCTACAACAAGAAGTCTGTTAATGTTTCTTGCCACAGTAAGTTTAGACAATGGTGGAACGATAGTAAAATTGTTGATATTGTACAATTCTCCTCCGTCTCCGCCACCAAATGCTGTAGCAAATACATCACCTGCGTTTCCACCCGCTGCAGCATGATTTACTCCGTGAGCACCAACACCGATAAGCCACGGGTTACTGGTCGTCTGAGCGAATACAGTAGTGGCCACAGTAAGTGCCAATGCTGAAATTCCTAATTTTAGATTTTTCATAGAATTAAATGATTAAATAATTGATATTGCAAATTAAATATAAATTTTCCGTATAGTCCAAGTTATTACAGCGAAATTTTAACTTTTCTTTAATATCCTGTCCAGATTACGTTTGTTTTCTCTGTCTTTTATAGTCTCCCGTTTGTCGAAGAGTTTTTTACCCCGTGCGAGCGCTATCAGAACCTTAGCTTTTCCGCTGTTATTTATGTAGAGTTTTAAAGGAATAATGGTGTTACCAACATCTTTTAACTTCTTTTCGAATTTTTTCAATTCTGTTTTGTGCAACAGCAACTTCCGTTCCCTTTTTGTTTTGTGGTTATAAAATGTGCCTAATTTGTACTCATCAATCATCATATTAATGATATAGAGTTCACCTTCAATAAACTGACAAAATGACTCTGTGATGCTTGCTTTCGATGACCTCAGGGATTTTATTTCGGTGCCCGTAAGTACCATCCCTGCTTCGATTTCTTCCAAAATCTCATACTCAAATCTGGCACGCCGGTTTAATATGGTAACTGATTTTTCTATTTTCATCTCAATATTTAAACATGATTTGACAAAATGTTAATATTATAATATTTTAACTGAATTTTTCTTAACATTTCATCTGAAAACCAATTCTAGCAGACCTTTCTAAAACAGCCTGCTTAAGCCGATAAGTTTTCGTAATTTTGCACCAAATTTACAAAAGTATATGCTAACAGTATCTAACCTATCATTGCAATTTGGCAAACGGGTACTTTTTGACGACGTAAACATCATGTTTACAAAAGGTAACTGCTACGGTATAATTGGTGCAAATGGTGCCGGAAAATCTACATTTCTCAAAATCCTTACCGGCGAACAGGATCCTACCACCGGAAGCGTAAGCCTTGAGCCCGGAAAAAGAATGTCTGTCCTGGAGCAGGACCACTTCGCGTATGATAAATTCACCGTTCTTGAAACTGTGCTTCGTGGAAACCAAAAACTATTTGATATAAAGGAGGAGATGGATGCTCTTTACGCCAAGGAAGATTTCTCCGATGCAGATGGCATCAAAGCAGGAGAACTCGGTGTAATATATGATGAGATGGGCGGTTGGAACTCGGAATCAGATGCGATGACCATGCTTTCAAACGTTGGGATCAAAGACGAGATGCACTACCAGTTGATGGGTGAGCTTGAAAACCAGAATAAAGTAAAAGTTTTGCTCGCACAGGCTCTTTTCGGTACACCGGATGTACTGATTCTCGACGAACCTACCAACGACTTGGATATTGAAACAATCTCATGGCTTGAAGACTTCCTGGCAGATTATGAGAATACCGTCATCGTGGTATCGCACGACAGACACTTCCTCGACACGGTTTGTACACATATCGCTGACCTCGATTATTCTAAACTGAACCTTTATACCGGTAACTATTCTTTCTGGTACCAGGCATCGCAACTCGCTACACGCCAGCGTCAGCAGGCAAATAAGAAAGCGGAAGAAAAGAAGAAGGAACTTCAGGACTTTATCGCGCGATTTTCATCCAACGTTGCAAAAGCTAAGCAGGCAACCGCACGTAAGAAAATGATCGATAAACTTAATATTGAAGACATCAAACCAACGTCCAGACGTTATCCGGCTATTATTTTTGATACCGAACGTGAAGCGGGAGATCAAATTCTGGAGGTTAAAGGTTTAGAAAAAACAAAGGACGGTGAATTATTGTTCTCAAACATTGACCTTAATCTTAAGAAAAATGATAAGGTGGCCATATTATCTAAAAATAGTTTGGCGATCAGCGAATTCTTTGAAGTACTGATGGGCAAATCTGCTGCAGATAAAGGCAACTTCACGTGGGGCATCACTACCACGCAATCTTACATGCCGCTCGATAACACTACCTTTTTCCAGGAAGACATAAATCTCGTTGATTGGCTGAGACAGTACACCAAAAACGACGAGGAAAGACACGAAGAATACATGCGCGGCTTCCTCGGAAAGATGCTTTTCTCCGGTGATGAAGCGCTGAAATCCTGCAAAGTGCTCTCCGGAGGCGAAAAGATGCGTTGCATGTTTTCCCGCATGATGCTTCAGAAGGCCAATGTACTTGTGCTTGATGAACCGACGAACCACCTGGATCTTGAAAGTATCACCACGTTAAACAACTCTTTGACTAACTTTAAAGGTAACATCCTTCTCGCGTCACATGACCACGAAATGCTGCAAACCGTTTGTAACAGGATCGTGGAACTTACGCCAAAAGGTATTATTGACCGCGAAATGTCTTACGATGAATATCTGGCAGACAAGAAAGTAAAAGAATTACAGGAACAGTATTATTCTTAAAAATGAAGACCGCTCATTACCCGAGCGGTTTTTTTATGTTTAAACTTAAAAATTTCTCTACCAAACTTTTTGTATTTTTGTAACTATGAGTCAAAAATGGATTTACAAGCAGGAGCCAGATGAAGAAATTGTAGATGCAATCAGCTCATCACTGGGATTTGGAAGCTTCGAGTCCAAAATCCTCGTAATCCGTGGTATAGACAATTACCAGAAAGCCAGAGAATTCTTCAAGCCCAATTTAAACGATATCCACAATCCTTTTTTGATGAAGGATATGCAACTCGCCGTAGACCGTGTGGCAACCGCTATCGAAAATGGCGAAAAGATAATGGTTTACGGAGATTATGATGTAGACGGAACCACTGCTGTGGCGCTCATGTATTTGTATTTAAGTAAGATTGTCGACAAAAAATATCTCGATTTTTATATTCCGGACCGTAATATCGAAGGCTACGGAATCTCACTGGAAGGAATAGATTATGCCAAAAACAATGGGTTCTCGCTGATAATCGCACTGGATTGTGGCATCAAGGCGATTGATAAAATAGAATATGCCAAGACGCAGGGTGTGGATTTCATCATTTGTGACCATCACTTGCCCGGCGAAGAAATTCCGGATGCCGTGGCAGTTCTTGATCCCAAACGCAAAGACTGCCGCTACCCTTTCAAAGAACTTTCCGGTTGCGGCGTGGGTTTCAAACTGTGCCAGGGACTTAATACAATTTATAAACTCCCGGAAGCTGAACTATTCGAACTCACCGATCTACTTGCCATATCTATCGCTGCAGACATCGTTTCAATGACCGGCGAGAACCGCGTTTTGGCCAAGCAAGGTTTAAAAATCTTACGCAAAGCCCGGAATTTAGGTTTAAGGTTACTCATCCCAGAAGAAAAACTGGCTACGTTCGAAATCTCGAACATCGTATTTGAAATTGCACCGAAAATAAATGCCGCCGGCCGAATTTCGCATGGAAAGGCAGCCGTTGAACTGATGGTTTCCGATAACCTTAAACAGGCGCACCAAATAGTAAACGACATCGTCACGCTGAATGACTCCCGCCGTGAAATGGATATGAGCAGCACCACTGAAGCTTTGCTCCAGATAGAAGAGACGCAGCAGGAAAAAAATTACACCACCGTCGTCTATGGCGCCGGATGGAATAAAGGTGTGATCGGAATTGTGGCCTCACGCCTTACCGAAACTTATTATAAACCGACGTTGGTTTTTACAGACGGCAACAATGGCGAAATGGTAGCCTCCGCGCGTTCAGTGGCCGATTTTGATGTGCATGATGCGCTAGAAAACTGTTCGGAGTTCTTCCTTAAATTCGGTGGACATCCCGCGGCAGCAGGACTTTCGATGGAAAAGGATAAATTTGATCTCTTCCGGCAGAAGTTTGAGGAAGTGGTTTCACAAAAAATTCAGGAGCATCAAAAGGAGCCTTGCCTCACCATCGATTCTGATGTTCACTTGGACGATCTGAACAAGGATTTCTTTAATTTTCATCGTAAACTTGCACCTTTCGGCCCCAATAACATGAAACCCATTTTAGCACTGAAAAACCAGCGCGTCGCGGGATACGTGAAAACAATGGGCAAAGACAACTGTCACCTGAAATTCTATATTAAACAGGAGTCAACAGGCCGAAACATTGAATGTGTAGGTTTCAAGCTGGGCAAATTTGCAGATGACTTCCGCACCAAAACATTTGATATTGCCTTCACTGCAGAAGAAAATCACTGGAAAGGAAACGTTACTTATTATCTCAACATTCGTGACGTGAAATTTGCGGAATAATCTACTTTAAAGCCTCCGGTGACGTTCGAAAGGTTTCGTCCGGTCAAAAAGATAGCGGTAAGTCGCGAGTTTTCGCGTAACCGTAGTTTCGAGATTTTCGGCAATCTTGATCATTTTGGGATTGAAGTCGCCTATCCACTGCATCTCATAATCTTCAAAATCTGTGGTGCGGCGAAAATGTTTTGTTCCTTCCCAAATCATGAAACCGTCAATTCCTTTGCGCTGCCATTCGGGTACAATACCAAAAACGAGCCCGACCATTTTCGTGTTCTTTTTAAATTTTTTAACGACAAGAAACTTGATTTTTTGCCAAATACCGAATTCTGAACCGGTGTATTTAAACCATTGATTCAGGTCCGGAATATTCATCCACATTGCGATTGGCTTTTCATTTTCGTACACAAACCACGAAATATGCTCATTGATAACGGGCTTTAAAGTATTGAAAAGTTTCAGCGTCTGGGCTTTTGAAATCTCCTTTCCTCCTCCATGTTGCGCCCAGGCGCGGTTGTAAACTTCAGTGAAATCCGCCGCATACTTTTCGAGGTTGCGGACTTTCATCCGCTGGGCGGAGATTGCAGGGTTTCGTTTCACGCGCGCGTGCATATCCAGGAAATTCTGTGCAACAGGATCGTGCACTTTGCGCCCAAAACAGAGTTGATTGAAGTAAATCTGAAAGCCAAAATTCTCAAAAAGCTGCTGATAATAAGGCGCGTTATAGTTCATCCCATAAAGCGGTTCACTGAATCCCTCGATAAGTAAACCCCAGAATTTATCGCGTTCGCCAAAGTTTATCGGGCCATCCATCGCTTCCATGCCACGTTGCTGGTGCCAATTCCGGCAAAAATCAAATATAAAATCGGCAGTTGGCTGATCATTGATACAATCAAAAAAACCAAAACCACCGGTCGGCTGCTCATTGCGGTATTTTCGGTTGACGAAAACCGCTACACGGCCCACACTTTCATTGTTATCATTAAAAAAAAGAAAGCGTTCGCACTCACCGTAGCGGAAAAATTTGTTCTTTTTAGAATCAAAAACCGCTTCAACATCGTTATTTAACGGTTGGATATAGTGGGGATCATCTTTGTAAAGCTTCGCCGGAAAAGAAAGGAATTCGGAGATTTGCGCGGCAGATTCGACTTTTTGAGCCCTCATATTTTTGTAGCTTTCAATTTGTAAATGCTTTTTTAAAGAATTGCTCTAAGACTTATCAGTGCCAAACGGTAGCCCGAAAGTCCGAAACCGCTGATAACTCCGAGAGAATGCGCGGCTGTGACAGACTTTTGCCGGAATTCTTCCCGTTTGTAGATATTGCTGATGTGCACCTCGATCACGGGTTTCGAAATGTTCTTTAAACAGTCTGCAATAGCATAGGAATAGTGGGTGTACGCACCCGGATTGATGATCAGTGCATCAAAATCGTCGAGCTGAATCCTGTTTATAATCTCACCCTCAATGTTGCTCTGAAAGAAATAAATTTGAGTATCGCCGTACTCTTGGCGAAGATTTTGCAGATAGCTGTCCATCGGTTCGCTGCCATATATTTCAGGCTCTCGGGTGCCTAAAAGATTAAGGTTTGGACCGTTTACGATTAAAATATTCATCCGTACTTTTTTTACAAATATAATAGGTTTAGAATGGGAAAATTTTATTTTATGAATAAAAAACTAATATAAACATTTGGTATAACGACCCGGATTTGGCTGAAAATTGCCACTTAACAGATCCGTAACTGCTTATTTTTTAAGAAAATGTATTTTTGTAAGGCGTCCAATACCAATATCCATGAAAGTTTTAAAAAAAACACTTAAATATACCGGCATTTTCCTCGGATCACTGCTGCTGCTCGTCATTCTGCTCATTCTGAGTTTACAGTTGCCGGGTGTTCAAAATTTTGCTAAAGGAAAACTGGTAAATTACCTCGAAGAAAAAATCCATACAAAAGTCACTCTGGATCGCGTACACGTGGGTTTTCCGAACAGTTTGGTGATGGAAAATCTTTATCTGCAGGGCCAGACTGTAGATACGCTGCTTTTCGCACGAAAGCTGGATGTGGGTCTTAATATTCCGAAACTTCTGAAAAGCACTGCAGACCTTACCTCAATAGATCTCGAAGGTGTAGCGGCAAATGTGGTGCGCGAAAAAGACGGACGCTTTAATTTCGACTATATCATTGATGCTTTCGCCACGAAAGATTCGGAGGAAAGTGAATCGAAACCTTTCATCATCTCGCTAGATAAGATCAAACTTCGCGATATCCGGGTCACTTTCATAGACAATCAGGCACGAAACGACATTGCGCTCTATTTCAAATCATTCGATACCAGAATTCGCACTTTTGACCTGCAGAATAATTCTTACGCCGCCAATAATATTGTGATGGATGGTTTACGGCTTAAACTTAAGCAGGATTTGCTCGAAGAAGTGGCGGGGAAAGTAGAGGAAAAAGTAGATTCTCTGAATCAGCAAAAACCGATGAAAATTGGTCTGAACCGAATTAAATTCACCAATTTCAATATCGATTACGGCGATGACAACTCCAGGACTTTCGCGAAAATTATCTTTAAGGAGCTTTATACGGAAATTAACCAGCTGGACCTTGAAAATAACCGTTTCGGAATTGACAATATCCTACTTCGTGGTGCCAACATTGACGCGAAACTATTTTCGCCTGCGAACAGTTCTTCCGCAAACAGCGAAACTAAAACTTCCGCATCCCAAAAGCCACTTGCGTTGCAACTCGGGAAACTGCAGTTTGATGATGTGAAACTGGCGTACGACAATACCGCGGTGGCACGTACGCGAAGCGGAATTGATTTTAATCATCTCAATTTCTCCAAACTGAATCTTGAACTCAGAAACTTTAAAATGTTGGACGAAACGTTCGCCGGCACCGTAAATTCAGCTGAGATTAAAGAAAGCCGCGGGCTCCAGATTCAAAAATTCAATACTGATTTTGTCTATAATAACGAAGAGGCGTATCTGAAAGATCTCTATCTGCAAACTCCCCGCACGACGCTTCGGGATGAAATTGTGCTGAACTATAATTCTATACAGCAACTTTCTGCAAATCCGGGCTCGGTGAAGATAGCCGCGGATATTGAGAACTCTAAAATAGGGTTCGCCGATGTCTTACTTTTCGCTCCTCAGCTCAGAAATACCGCGCCTTTCAATAAATATCCGAATGCTACATTAAATTTAAATACAAGGCTGCGCGGAACCATCAATGATCTGAACATTCAAACGCTGCAACTTTCGGGACTGGACCAGTTGCGCATTAATGCTTCAGGAACCATCAGGAATGCGATGTCACCGGAAAATTTGGCTTACGACCTTAATATCCGTGAATTTTCGTCATCTGCTAAAACCGTTTTCAATCTTGTTCCGAAAAACACAATTCCTTCAAATATTTCGCTGCCATCGCAATTTAAGATCGCCGGTACCGCAAAAGGAACCACGCAGCTTCTCAATACAAATCTGCGGCTAACGTCTACACTTGGAAATGCCGCGGTGCGCGGATCAGTGGACATGCGGCGTAAAAATCAGGAGCGGTACGATGTTTTGGCTAACCTGCAGAATCTGCAGATCGGTAGAATAATCCAGAATAAAGATTTACAGGGAATTACAGGACAAATTTCGGTGAAAGGACAGGGTTTTGAACCAAAATCTGCGATAGCCGACATTAAAGGTAATATCGGATCTGTGTATTATAACGGTTACACCTACCGTAATATGGCGTTAGCGGGAAAAATAAACCGCGGGGCATACAGGCTAAATCTGGATTCTAAAGATCCGAACGCCAATCTGAAACTGCTCGCTTCCGGCGTTTACAATGAAAAAAATCCAACCGTGAAGGTGAATGGCACCATCCAGAAACTTGATCTTAATAAATTAGGGTTCTACAGTGATCAAATGATCCTGGCGGGAAACCTGGATGCTGATTTTACAAGCTTGAATCCGGATGCGCCGAATGGCTTTCTCCATCTGAAGAACTTCGCGATTTCAGATACAAAGGATGTATTCCCAATTGAAGAAGTGATGCTCAAAGCGGTATCTACAGAAGACAGCAACCGGATTGAACTGCTTTCGCAGGTAGCGGATGTGGAACTTACGGGTAAATACAAACTGACGCAGATTTTCGGCTCGCTACAGCAAACGATCAATCAGTATTATGAGTTTCAAAAGCCCGGATCTAACACAGCCCGAATAGATCCGAACCAATATTTTAATTTAAACGCAAAAGTAAAAGACGATAATCTGATGCGACGTTTCGTGCCCGAACTCACTGCTTTTGAGCCTATTACCATTACGGGAAATTATGATGCAGATACAAGGCAAATTCAGCTGAACGGCCAAATTCCGCAAGTCACTTATGGTGAAAATGTGATTCGGGACGGAATTATAAATGTGAACAATCAGGGCGACGCGCTGGTGTATGATGTTCAACTTGCCGAATTTAACAATGAAAGTATCGCCTTAAAAAAAGTAGGTCTCACAGGTGATGTCCGCAATAATGTGATTACGTATAAGGCCTCCACGAAGGACGAAAAAGATCAGAATAAGTTTCTTATCGCGGGAAATGTGGAAAAAATGGGTGACCTGACGCGTATTCACCTCGATCCCGACGGTTTGACTTTGAACTATACAAACTGGCAGGTTACGCCAAACAATTATCTGCAGATTGGCCGTGGTGGCATTGTAGCGAATAATTTCGGCATTTCCAATGAGGGCAGCCAAATCCTGCTACAGTCTCAAACCAATTCTCCAAACAGCCCGCTGAATGTTAACATCACAGACTTTAAAATAGAGACTATCACAGAACTGGTAAGGAAAGATTCGCTTTTAGCCAAAGGAAATATCAACGGTACTGCGCAACTCCGCAACCTACAGAAAAACATGACTTTTGACGCCGATATTGATGTGACCGATCTCTTTGTGTATGGAAATCCTGTCGGAAACCTTGATTTAAAAGCAAACAGTGCCGGAACCAATATTATCAGGGCAGACGCCGCGCTGTCCGGCTTCGACAATGATGCGCGGATTACCGGAACTTTCAATTCTTCGACGGGCAATATTGACATGAATCTTGATCTGAACCGGATGCAGATGAAAACGGTACAGGGACTCTCGATGAACGCGATGGAAGATGCTGAAGGCTACCTTTCGGGAAATCTCCGCATAAACGGAACTACTTCAGCACCAAAAATACTTGGAGGAATTAAGTTCAATGATGTCGGGTTGGGTATTACGCAGCTTGGCAGTAAGTTTAGAAATATCAATGACGAAATAAGTTTCACCAGCCGCGGAATCGACTTTAATAATTTTACCATTAACGATGACTCGGGGAACGACTTTATAATCGATGGTGAGATATTGACGCAGACCTACAGGGACTTCGCATTTAATGTGGATCTGAATGCGACTGACTTTAAAGTAGTCGATTCTGAAAAAAATAACGATCAGATCATGTACGGTGTCCTTGCCGTGAATGCGGATCTGGCAGTGCGCGGAAAACTCGATCTGCCGCAAGTGGACGGAAACCTTAGAGTAACAGACGTTACCGATTTTACTTTTGTGCTACCAACTTCTTCTCCACAGCTTCAGGACCGTGAAGGAATTGTGGAATTTATCGACCAGGATTTGATTGCACTGCAGGAAACCATTAAAGCTGATTCACTTACAAACCAAAGTGACATCAAAGGTTTGGACGTGAATGTAAATATTTCAGTCACTAAAGAAGCGAAAATCTCACTCCTGATCGATAAGGCAAATGGTGATTTCGTGAAACTTCAGGGTGACGCAGAACTTACAGGAGGCATTGATCCTTCGGGTAAGACAACGCTCGTAGGCGTTTACGAAGTAGATCAGGGCGCATACGAAATGTCTGTAAGCCTGCTTCGCCGCAAGTTTGAGATACAAAAAGGCAGCACGATCACGTGGACCGGCGAACCTACGAGTGCAAATCTGGACATCACCGCTGTCTACAAAACCAATGCGGCGCCGCTTGACCTTTTGCAGCAACAGCTAACGGGCGCGTCCGGTTCCGAACTGAACCAGTACAAACAGCGCATCCCGTTTAACACCCTGCTCATCATGAAAGGTGAACTGATGAAGCCAATCATTACATTCGACATTACTACTGATGAACAGAACAGTTCGGTTTCGTCGACTGTGCTTGATAATACAAGAACCAAACTTGAGCAGCTTCGCCGTGAAGAGGCAGAACTCAACAAGCAGGTTTTTGCGCTGCTGCTGCTGAATAGGTTCATCGGTGAAAACCCTTTCCAGAGCGATACGGGTATTTCTGCCACTACTTTGGCTAAACAAAGTGTCAGCCGCATCCTTTCTGAACAGCTAAACAATCTGGCGAAGGATCTAATTGGTGGTGTAGAACTCAATTTTGACCTTGAATCCACAGAAGATTATTCTTCCGGAAACCGGAACGAACGCACTGACCTTAATGTTGCATTGAGCAAAACATTGCTTGATGACCGACTGACCGTTACGGTTGGCAACAATTTCGGACTTGAAGGAGATGCACGTGCAAATGAGCAGATGACCAATATCGCCGGAGACGTAACACTCGATTATAAACTGTCGCGCGATGGCCGATATATGCTGCGGGCATACCGGAAAAATGATTACCAGGTCGCATTGCAGGGACAAGTGATAGAAACCGGTGTAGGCTTCATCATAACACTTGATTATGACAAATTCCGCGATATTTTCGACCAGATGAAACGAAACCGCGAGGTTAAAAAACAAAAACGCCTTGAAAAAAATGACTAAATTAAAACTGAAACATTATTTCGGCGCTTCCATGGCTGCGATGGTCCTGAATTCGTGCAGCAACACAAAATTTTTGAAGGAAGGCCAGCTTTTGTACACAGGAGCGGAAGTAAACATTAAAAATGATACGCTTAGCAAAAAAGAAAAATCAAATCTTGCAGAAGCGCTTGAAGATCAGTTGAGACCAAAACCGAATTCCTCTTTTTTAGGTCTGCGGCCACAACTTTACATCTATAATATTACGAAAGAACCTAAAAAGGATAAAGGTCTAAGACATTGGCTGAAATACAGAATTGGCGAAAAACCCGTTCTGCTGGGCGATGTCGACCGTAAATTTAATGAAGACATTATCGTAAACTATTCGGAAAACAAAGGTTTTTTCAATGCGCGCGCAACATCAGACACGATTTCTAAAAACAAAAAAGCAAAAGTAATATACACGCTTACGCCGGGCGCACGATACCTGATCAGTAATGTAAATTTCCCGGTAGATTCTACATTGATAAACAGCGAAATTCAGTCCATTAAATCTGAAAGTCTTTTAAAAGCGGGTAACCCATTTGATTTAGACGTTATAAAAGCCGAACGTGAACGAATTGATGAGCATCTTAAAAACCGTGGGTTTTATTATTTCAGCCCAGACAATATCATTGTTCAGGCAGACAGTACCGTATTGAAAGAACCAAAGGTGGAACTGTTCGTAAAACTTAAGAATAATACGCCGCAACTTGCCAAAGAACCGTTCACCATCAATAAAACCATCGTATTTCCAGATTATAATATCGATGATGTGAAGGTCGGAAAATACGGAATTCCTTATGCAACGGATTCGGTGGAAGTTCAGGACGATTTATATATCGTGGATCCTGAGAAAAAATTCAATTCGAGAATTTTCAACCGTGCACTATATTTCAGCAAAGGTGATCTGTACAACCGTAAAGACCACAACCTTTCGCTGAACAGGCTGATCAGTTTAGGTGTTTTTAAATTTGTAAAAAACGAATTTGTAGTTTCAGACTCTCTGAATAATCAGTTTGATGCGTATTATCTACTCACGCCGCGGCCGTTTCAGTCGCTCCGGCTCGAAACATTAGGTAAGACAAGTTCAGCCAATTACACTGGCGGCGAAGTGAACCTGAACTGGACGCACCGAAATCTTTTTCGGGGAGCCGAACAACTAAAAGCGAGTGTTTACGGTGCTTTTGACGTACAGATTGGTGGTCCGAAAGATGCCAATAACATCATTCGGGTGGGTGCCAATGCACAACTCTCCATACCTCGCATCGTGGCGCCATTCAGATTCAGATCTTCCAGTGCGTATGTACCGCGTACCAATTTTGACATCGGCTATGAATATTTGAGCCGAACCCAGCTTTACACGCTTCACAATTTCACCGGATCATTCGGCTATCTCTGGAAAGAAAATGAGCGCAAAGAGCATAATTTGAAGGTTCTGGATGTAACTGTAGTAGCACCGCAAAATGTTTCGGATAAATATCTGCAACAAATAAAAGGTGATCCGGCCAACGGTATTATGCCTAATCCTTCGCTGCAGCGCGTCATAGACAAACAATTGATTTTCGGCCCAACGTATACTTATACGTACACCAACACGATGTTGCCGAAAAAAAACACGATGTATTATAAGGGCAGTGTGGACCTCGCAGGCACTTTGGCCGGAATCCTAAGCGGCGCCGATGCAAAAGCCGGCAATCAGAAAGAACTGTTTAATATTCCGTTCAGTCAATATGCGAAAATGGAACACGACTTCCGCTACTACCGAAAAGTAGGTGACAAAAGCAGCTTCGCAAGCCGAATTATCGCAGGAATTGGTTATCCGTACGGAAATTCGACTACGATTCCCTATGTTAAGCAGTTTTTTGTAGGAGGCAGCAACAGTATTAGGGCATTTCGCGCCAGAACATTAGGGCCTGGCAGCTACGACCCGACCGTGCAGAACGCCTCGTTTTTCTTCGACCAGTCCGGTGACATTAAGCTCGAACTGAATGCTGAATACCGTGCAAACCTTTACAAATTCTTAAATGCCGCGGTATTTGCGGATGCAGGCAATGTATGGCTTGTGAACGAAGATCCTGAAAGGCCAGGCGGTAAGTTTTCAAAAGAATTTGTAAAAGAAATCGCGGTGGGAGCCGGTGTTGGCTTGCGACTTGATTTTAATATTTTACTCCTACGACTTGATTTAGCGATGCCGCTGCGCGTTCCCTATTTTGAGGAAGGTGACCGATGGACGTTTGACAGCATAGATTTCGGGGACCGAAACTGGCGGCGAGATAACCTTATACTAAATATTGCGATTGGCTATCCGTTTTAATTAAATATTTTACGTGATGAAAAAGTTAAAATTCTACTGGGAAACCCTGAAAGAAACCTATAAAGAGTGGAACGATTCACCGGCCGGAAAAGATTCTGCGAGCCTGGCATACTACTCTATTTTTTCGATTCCCGGCTTATTAATTATCATCATCTGGATCGCTGGCTACTTTTTCGGTCAGGAAGCTATTCAAGGACAAATCAGTGCACAAATAGGCGGAATGATGGGAGAAAGTGTTGCCGACAGCATCGAAGAGATGATCGCTGGTGCACTGATTGATAAGGAAAATATCTTCATGAAAATCGTGGGAATATTTTCTTTGGTATTTGGTGCAACCACCATTTTCTTTCAGTTACAGAAGTCGCTTAATTATTTGTGGGATGTTGAAGCAGCACCAAAGAAAGCATTTATAAAACTAATTTTGGACCGTGCAAACTCGCTGGGGATGATTCTGGTTATCGGTTTTTTGCTTATGATTACGATGGTCCTATCGTCACTTATAAGTTTATTTAATAATTTCATTGCAGCCCAGTTTGGATTGGAAACATATTACCTGATGGAAGTTGTAAACTTTGCGATTGGTTTTTTCCTGGTAATGGTTGTATTCGCGTTCATGTTTAAAGTACTTCCGGATGCCGAAATCGGTTGGAAGTCCGTTTGGGCAGGTGCTACACTGACGGCTGTGCTTTTCACAATCGGTAAATTTCTCTTAAGTTTTTATTTCGCTGAATTCAAACCCGAATCGGCGTTTGGTAAGGCGGGAACCGTGATTCTGATCATGTTATGGATTAATTATTCTTGTATGCTGATATTTTTCGGTGCGGAATTCACTAAGGTTTATTCAAATAAAAAAGGCTACAAGATTGAACCTTCGAAGCACGCAAAATGGAGCACGGAAAAGCTATACCGTAAAAAACTGGCTGAAATGTCAGAGGAGAACAAAACCGCTGAAATGGAAAAGATTTAATCCTTCGACGGTTTTTAAGTAAAATAAAATGCTTCGATTGACTGAAGCATTTTTTATTTGAATACGAATTACCGTAGAGCATTTGATAAGACCTGTGGAACTTTAGCGTTTCTTCTTTATAGATCCCCACCGCCGCGAATAGCTTAGTTAATTTACAACTACAATCACTTGCAACTTTAAATGGTTCTTCAGGAATAATATCTATGTATATTTAAACGTGTCTTCCCTCTTGCGTTCCATTGAAACCCAACCTATTCTTGTTTTATAGAGTTAGCGTTACTATAAAACGTATCACTAAATTAATAATAACCTGTATCGGTCCCTACCAATCCACCAACTGTTTGCATCTGTTAAGACCTTTACGCTTTAAAGTTGAACCTCTGAAGTCATTAGATTATATAGACAATCATTCTCTGCGTGCACCAGACGGATCGAAATCAGTCTACAACAATGCAATACTTGGCTTTTGCGCAAAAAAAATCCCCAATCAACTAAATGATTGATGACGATGTCCCGCCGAGGCGGATTAAAAAAACTGGCGGCGCCCTACTCTCTACTCGTCACAGATGACGAGACAGTACCATAGTCCGCGTTGAAGTAAGGGTTTAGTGATACGCCCGCCGCGAGTATCCGCATGTGGAGTTACAGTTGAGTGCATTTAAAAC
>NZ_JASSYY010000004.1:0-5000 GCF_030243905.1 Kaistella rhinocerotis
AGATATACCTTTCCCGCCTCTGGCGGGATTTTTTATGTCCTGCCGTGGCAGGGGCGGGTTAATCGTTACTATTGGGAAACTTCCGGCAAAATTTTTCCCCCGCATAATCAGTGAGTTGTGGAATGTGGAAGAAATTTTCCGGGGTTTGGTTTGGATTATTGGGCAGAGTGCGTATCTTTGCAGTCCCAAATCGAGAGAAGGGGGAGCGCAGAAGAGCATTATTTTAAGGAGCGAAAATGTTGATAGATAAGGGTTTAGAATTTTCTAAATTTTTTTTCAAAAAACATTTTGTCAGTTCAAAAATAGTTTATACTTTTGCAGTCCCAATTCGAAAGAAGAAAGGAGCGGAGATGAGCATTAAGACGGTGAGTGAGATTTGAGATTTTAAAATCATTTAAAGAGTTTAAAAAAAATCAAAAAACATTTTGCCGGAAAGAAAAACGTTGTATCTTTGCAGTCCAAATCGAGAGAGGCGGGAGCGAAGCAGAACGGACAGGTTAAGATAAAGCGGAGGGTTAAAGCTTACGAAAAAAAAGTTTTAAAATTTCCTCCAAAATATTTTGCCAGTTAAAAAATAGTTCATACTTTTGCACTCGCAATTCGGAAGCAGCATGACAGATAAAGCATGCGACCGGAGTTAAAGCGAGAAGAATAGAGATCATTGACATACAAATAACAACCAAAAAGTAAGGAAAAACTAAAGCGTCAATTAACTTTTTTTTGAGTAAGGGCAAACAAACATACAATGGAGAGTTTGATCCTGGCTCAGGATGAACGCTAGCGGGAGGCCTAACACATGCAAGCCGAGCGGTAGAAGTCCTTCGGGACTTTGAGAGCGGCGTACGGGTGCGTAACACGTGTGCAACCTACCTTTATCTGGGGAATAGCCTTTCGAAAGGAAGATTAACACCCCATAATATAATGATTGGCATCAATTATTATTGAAAACTCCGGTGGATAGAGATGGGCACGCGCAAGATTAGATAGTTGGTGAGGTAACGGCTCACCAAGTCTGTGATCTTTAGGGGTCCTGAGAGGGAGATCCCCCACACTGGTACTGAGACACGGACCAGACTCCTACGGGAGGCAGCAGTGAGGAATATTGGACAATGGGTGAAAGCCTGATCCAGCCATCCCGCGTGAAGGATGACGGTCCTATGGATTGTAAACTTCTTTTGTACAGGAATAAACCTACTCTCGTGAGAGTAGCTGAAGGTACTGTACGAATAAGCACCGGCTAACTCCGTGCCAGCAGCCGCGGTAATACGGAGGGTGCAAGCGTTATCCGGATTTATTGGGTTTAAAGGGTCCGTAGGCGGGCCTGTAAGTCAGTGGTGAAATCTCATAGCTTAACTATGAAACTGCCATTGATACTGCAGGTCTTGAGTAAATTTGAAGTGGCTGGAATAAGTAGTGTAGCGGTGAAATGCATAGATATTACTTAGAACACCAATTGCGAAGGCAGGTCACTAAGATTTAACTGACGCTGATGGACGAAAGCGTGGGTAGCGAACAGGATTAGATACCCTGGTAGTCCACGCCGTAAACGATGCTAACTCGTTTTTGGATCTTCGGATTCAGAGACCAAGCGAAAGTGATAAGTTAGCCACCTGGGGAGTACGTTCGCAAGAATGAAACTCAAAGGAATTGACGGGGGCCCGCACAAGCGGTGGATTATGTGGTTTAATTCGATGATACGCGAGGAACCTTACCAAGACTTAAATGGGAAATGACAGGTTTGGAAACAGACCCTTCTTCGGACATTTTTCAAGGTGCTGCATGGTTGTCGTCAGCTCGTGCCGTGAGGTGTTAGGTTAAGTCCTGCAACGAGCGCAACCCCTGTCACTAGTTGCCATCATTCAGTTGGGGACTCTAGTGAGACTGCCTACGCAAGTAGAGAGGAAGGTGGGGATGACGTCAAATCATCACGGCCCTTACGTCTTGGGCCACACACGTAATACAATGGCCGGTACAGAGGGCAGCTACCTAGCGATAGGATGCGAATCTCGAAAGCCGGTCTCAGTTCGGATTGGAGTCTGCAACTCGACTCTATGAAGCTGGAATCGCTAGTAATCGCGCATCAGCCATGGCGCGGTGAATACGTTCCCGGGCCTTGTACACACCGCCCGTCAAGCCATGGAAGTTTGGGGTACCTGAAGTCGGTGACCGTAAAAGGAGCTGCCTAGGGTAAAACAAGTAACTAGGGCTAAGTCGTAACAAGGTAGCCGTACCGGAAGGTGCGGCTGGAACATCTCATTTTTGAGTCTCGTCGTTTAGGCGAGAATAAACAAACAAGATACTTAAATGTATCACGCATCTGCTTAAAGAAAAAGATGCTTTAGTTTTTACTTTTGGTTATTATTTAAAAATACACCCACTAGAAATTAGTATTAGGGAGGAGATACAAGAGCCAGGAGGCAAGAATCAAGACAGTAGAAGTCTTGTATCTAGCATCTTGAATCTAAAAGTCTAACAAGACAGTCTCGTAGCTCAGCTGGTTAGAGCGCTACACTGATAATGTAGAGGTCGGCAGTTCGAGCCTGCCCGAGACTACTAATGACAAGACGGGAGACAAAAAGACGAGAGATATGAGACCATTTATAAGTCTCAAATCTCAAATCTGAAAATCTCGAGTCTGACCTAGAGGGGAATTAGCTCAGCTGGCTAGAGCGCCTGCCTTGCACGCAGGAGGTCAAGGGTTCGACTCCCTTATTCTCCACAAAGTTGCCTTAAAAAGCAACAAGAACAGAAGATATTTACATTAAGATTGAAGAATTATGCCCTTAGGAGGCGAAACGGCTTAAGAAATTAAGAAGTTTGATAGGATCGGGACCTATATTATTCACGTATTACCACTTTAGTTTAAAAGTGACGGATAGAGCCAAAAACAATATCTGTTTATTAAAGAAGTAATAAGAAAATTGATCATTGACATTAACGGTAAGAACATCACAAAGAAAAAACCGAGCACCTGTGGGTGCGGAGTTTAAAAAATAAGAAGGTCAGCGCGGTTGCGTTGGCTGGATAAAACTAAACTAGACTAATTTTATTATTAGGAAAGAAATCGTTAAGGGCGTATGGCGGATGCCTAGGCTTTCAGAGGCGAAGAAGGACGTGGTAAGCTGCGAAAAGCTCGGGGGATTGGCACACACGAATTGATCCCGAGATGTCCGAATGGGGCAACCCAATACATTGAAGATGTATTACTCTAAATTTATTTAGAGAGCAAACCCGGAGAACTGAAACATCTAAGTACCCGGAGGAAAAGAAATCGAAGAGATTCCGTAAGTAGTGGCGAGCGAAAGCGGATTAGCCCAAAAGCTTTTATATGTTTAATAGAATGTTCTGGAAAGAACAGCCATAGAGGGTGATAGCCCCGTATATGAAAGGCATACATAAGTGATAAATGAGTAGGGCGGGACACGTGAAATCCTGTCTGAATATGGGGGGACCATCCTCCAAGGCTAAATACTCCTGAAAGACCGATAGTGAACAAGTACTGTGAAGGAAAGGTGAAAAGCACTTCGAATAGAAGGGTGAAAGAGAACCTGAAACCGTACGCCTACAAGCGGTCGGAGCCCACAAGTTGGGTGACGGCGTGCCTTTTGCATAATGAGCCTACGAGTTAATTTTACTAGCGAGCTTAAGCACTTCAGGTGCGGAGGCGGAGCGAAAGCGAGTCTGAATAGGGCGCATAGTTAGTAGGATTAGACGCGAAACCTTGTGATCTACCCATGGGCAGGTTGAAGCTTTGGTAACACAAAGTGGAGGACCGAACCGGTTGACGTTGAAAAGTCTTCGGATGACTTGTGGGTAGGGGTGAAAGGCCAATCAAACTGGGAGATAGCTCGTACTCCCCGAAATGCATTTAGGTGCAGCGTCGATGTTAAGTTTATTAGAGGTAGAGCTACTGATTGGATGCGGGGGAGTCAAATCCTACCAATTCCTGACAAACTCCGAATGCTAATAAATGTTCGTCGGCAGTGAGGGCATGGGTGCTAAGGTCCATGTCCGAGAGGGAAAGAACCCGGACCAACAGCTAAGGTCCCCAAATCTATACTAAGTTGAAATAACGCGGTTGAACTGCATTGACAGCTAGGATGTTGGCTTGGAAGCAGCCATTCATTTAAAGAGTGCGTAACAGCTCACTAGTCGAGCGGTTCGGCATGGATAATAATCGGGCATAAGTATAGTACCGAAGCTATGGATTTATAACTTTTGAGTTATATCTGGTAGGGGAGCATTCTGTTTGCACAGAAGCCACATCGTGAGGTGTGGTGGAGCGTACAGAAAAGAAAATGTAGGCATAAGTAACGATAAAGCGGGCGAGAAACCCGCTCACCGAAAGACTAAGGTTTCCTCAGCCATGCTAATCAGCTGAGGGTTAGTCGGGACCTAACGCGAACCCGAAAGGGGAAGTGGATGGACAATGGGTTAATATTCCCATACTTGCTCACACTAAAAAGGGGACGGAGTGACGTAGCTACTGGAGACTGACGGAATAGTCAAGACCTAGCCTTCGGGCGAAGTTGTTGTAGTGAACTCGCTTCCAAGAAAAGCCGAAGTGAAGCAACCCGTACCAAAACCGACACAGGTAGTCGAGGAGAGAATCCTAAGGTGCTAGAGTGAATCATGGTTAAGGAACTAGGCAAAATAGTCTCGTAACTTCGGAAGAAGAGACGCCAGCCGCAAGGCTGGCCGCAGTGAAGAGGCCCAGGCGACTGTTTATCAAAAACACAGGACTCTGCAAAATCGAAAGATGAAGTATAGGGTCTGACACCTGCCCGGTGCTGGAAGGTTAAGGAAGGTTGTTAGCAGCAATGCGAAGCAATTGACTGAAGCCCCAGTAAACGGCGGCCGTAACTATAACGGTCCTAAGGTAGCGAAATTCCTTGTCGGGTAAGTTCCGACCTGCACGAATGGTGTAACGATCTGGGCACTGTCTCAACCATGAGCTCTGTGAAATTGTAGTATCGGTGAAGATGCCGATTACCCGCAAT